>NZ_JBSNCH010000005.1:0-1830000 GCF_058780625.1 Azospirillum sp. UENF 111221 | reverse complement strand
AAAGGCCAATCAAATCAGGAAATAGCTGGTTCTCCGCGAAAGCTATTTAGGTAGCGCGTCGCGTATTGCCGCGGGGGGTAGAGCACTGGATGGGCTAGGGGGGCGCGAGCCTTACCAAACCTAACCAAACTCCGAATACCCGTGAGCAGAGCGCGGCAGACAGACGGTGGGTGCTAAGGTCCATCGTCGAGAGGGAAACAGCCCAGACCGCCAGCTAAGGTCCCCAAATCACGGCTAAGTGGGAAAGGATGTGGGAAGGCCATGACAACCAGGAGGTTGGCTTAGAAGCAGCCATCCTTTAAAGAAAGCGTAATAGCTCACTGGTCTAGTTAAGCCGGCCTGCGCCGAAAATGTATCGGGGCTCAAGCCGTGTACCGAAGCTGCGGATGTGATCTTTCAGATCACGTGGTAGCGGAGCGTTCCGTAAGCCTGCGAAGGGTGTCCGTGAGGTCGCCTGGAGGTATCGGAAGTGAGAATGCTGACATGAGTAGCGACAAACAGTGTGAGAAACACTGTCGCCGAAAGTCCAAGGGTTCCTGCGCAAGGTTAATCCACGCAGGGTGAGCCGGCCCCTAAGGCGAGGCCGAAAGGCGTAGTCGATGGGAACCACGTTAATATTCGTGGGCCTGGCGGAGGTGACGGATTGGAAAGCGTGTACGATCTTATCGGATTGATCGTGCTGTGGACCGGTTCCAGGAAATAGCCCCGCCTTATAGACCGTACCCCAAACCGACACAGGTGGACTGGTAGAGTATACCCAGGCGCTTGAGAGAATGGTGTTGAAGGAACTCGGCAAATTGCCCTCGTAACTTCGGAAGAAGAGGGCCCCGTTGTGGCGCAAGCCATGGCGGGGGGCACAGACCAGGGGGTAGCGACTGTTTACTAAAAACACAGGGCTCTGCGAAGCCACACAAGGCGACGTATAGGGTCTGACGCCTGCCCGGTGCCGGAAGGTTAAGAGGAGGAGTGCAAGCTCTGAATTGAAGCCCCGGTAAACGGCGGCCGTAACTATAACGGTCCTAAGGTAGCGAAATTCCTTGTCGGGTAAGTTCCGACCTGCACGAATGGCGTAACGACTTCCCCGCTGTCTCCAACACCAACTCAGCGAAATTGAACTCTCCGTGAAGATGCGGAGTTCCCGCGGTCAGACGGAAAGACCCCGTGCACCTTTACTACAGCTTTGCAGTGGTGCTAGGGACTTCATGTGTAGGATAGGTGGGAGGCTTGGAAACATGGGCGCCAGCTCGTGTGGAGCCAACCTTGAAATACCACCCTTGAAGTCTCTGGCATCTAACCGTGGCCCGTTATCCGGGTCCGGGACCCTGCATGGCGGGTAGTTTGACTGGGGCGGTCGCCTCCCAAAGTGTAACGGAGGCGCGCGATGGTGGGCTCAGAGCGGTCGGAAATCGCTCGTCGAGTGCAATGGCATAAGCCCGCCTGACTGCAAGACTGACAAGTCGAGCAGAGACGAAAGTCGGCCATAGTGATCCGGTGGCTCCACGTGGACGGGCCATCGCTCAACGGATAAAAGGTACGCCGGGGATAACAGGCTGATGACTCCCAAGAGTCCATATCGACGGAGTCGTTTGGCACCTCGATGTCGGCTCATCACATCCTGGGGCTGGAGCAGGTCCCAAGGGTTCGGCTGTTCGCCGATTAAAGTGGTACGTGAGCTGGGTTTAGAACGTCGTGAGACAGTTCGGTCCCTATCTGCCGTGGGTGTCGGAGTTTTGCGAGGAATCTGTCCCTAGTACGAGAGGACCGGGATGGACATACCTCTGGTGCACCGGTTGTCACGCCAGTGGCATGGCCGGGTAGCTAAGTATGGACGGGATAACCGCTGAAAGCATCTAAGCGGGAAACCCACCTCTAAACCAGAGCTCCCTTGAGAGCCGTGACAGACCATCACGTCGATAGGAGGCATGTGGACGGGCAGCAATGCTTGAAGCTAAGCCTTACTAATCGCTCGATCGGCTTGATCTCGACACCACAATTCACCGCGCCATGCGCAGCAGCAAGTCTGCTCCAAAGCAGTGCTTGACCAGCGCATCGCCGTTCGATACATCCTCCTCACTTGCACTGAACAAGCATTAAGCGCTTTCAGTAACAGCGTCGGTCTTGTGCCTCGGTGACCTGGTGGTCATGGCGAGGTGTCAAACACCCGATCCCATCCCGAACTCGGCCGTGAAAAGCCTCCGCGCCAATGGTACTGCGTCTTAAGACGTGGGAGAGTAGGTCGCCGCCAGGTCGCTCAGGCACATGAGACGCTCAATACACAAAAGCACGCATGCTTGCATCTTCACACTCCCTCATCCAACAATGAAACATCCGCGGGGTGGAGCAGCCCGGTAGCTCGTCAGGCTCATAACCTGAAGGCCGCAGGTTCAAATCCTGCCCCCGCAACCAAAAAGCAAGAAGCCCGCCCTGCTCGCGCAGGGCGGGCTTCTTGCTGTTCGGAGTAGAACCCTGCACCCACTTGTCACGACCCGCATTCCCTGACCCGCGGTCATTGCGGTTGCGCCGTGGGGGCGGCATGTCGTACCCATTTCGCAAGTTGCATCCACGCGGATGCCCCCGCTGCGCATGCTTTTCCAGTGTGTGCACAAGCTGCGAGCAGATGGCGAGCCCATGGCCAAGCGCAAGGTTTTCGACGATTTCGATCCGGCTCCGTCCGGTCCCTCAGTCTCCGAGAACTCTGCGTGCGACGCGGATGGCGCATGGCTATGACCTGCGCGACGTCGCGACGATGCTGCGCATCCGCTATCCTTACCTGCTGGCGATCGAGGAAGGGCGGTATCAGGAACTGCCGGGCAGCACATATGCCATCGGCTTCCTGCGCTCCTATGCCGAGTGCCTGGGTCTCGACCCGGACATGGTCGTCACCCGCTACAAGGAAGAGGCGGCAGGCAGCGTCCGCCGGCAGGAATTGTATCTGCCGACTCCGGCCGCCGAAGGGCGAGCGTCGGGCGGAACGCTGCTGCTCGGCACGCTGGTGCTGGCTGGCATCGTTTATGGCGGCTGGTATTATCTGTCGGCGACCGACCGGTCGGTGGCGGACCTCGTGCCCACCCTGCCGGACCGTCTGGTCTCGCTGCTGGACGGCGTACCGGCCAAACCGGCCGAGCAAGTGGCCGACCAGCCCGCAACGTCCGGCCAGCCTGGCGCCGAACCCGCAGTTCCGGCACCGGCCCCAAACACAGCCCAATCTCCGGTGAATACGGTTCCGGTCAGCCCGACTCAGGCTGCATCGGCACCCTCCACTTCGGCGCCGGCCGGAACGCCGTCCAACGTCGGCAAGCCGCCGCAGACCGTCGCGTCCGCCGCCACGCAAGCGCCGGCAACTCCGCAAGCCGGTGCGGCCAAGCCGCAGGCCGGCACTGCCGCCGCCGTGCTGCCGCCGGCCCAGTCGCCATTGCCCTCCGCCAACGCGCCTGCTGCCAACCAGACGGGTGGGCAGGGCATCGTCAATGTACCGGCCCCGCCGGCCGAGGACGACGACGAGGCGTCGCCGCAGGATCCGACTCCGCTGAACGCCACGGCGGCCCCTCCGGCCGCGCCCGCGGTTCCGGCCGCATCGGTCCCGGCCAACGGAAAAGTTTATGGCACGCTGAACACCAATGCGAAGCTGGTCCTGAAGGCGACGCAGGAAAGCTGGCTTCAGGTGCGTGATGGCAGCGAGATCGTCTTCACCCGCGTGTTGAAGCCGGGCGACACCTTCCGCGTTCCTGACAAGCCCAACGTGAAGATCCGCACCGGCAACGCCGGCGGTCTGGTGGTGATGGCCGACGGTGGTGAAAGTCCGCCGCTGGGCTCTGTCGGGCAGGTGCTGCGCGACGTCGCCATCGACGGCCACGGGGTTGTGCGGCGCTGAAACCGGCCGGTGAGGGCGTCAGCCATGCGTCGGCGGCGCCCCACCAACCCTGTCCCTTGAATCCCCGGCGCCGGAGCGCACTTCTGGCCTGATGCCGGCTGCGCTAGGATGCGGCACCCGGTTCCGTTTTGCTGTCCAGAGGCTGACCTGAGATGATCGTGCGCGCCTACCGCCAAATCCTTCGCCGCAAATCGCGCCAGATTCGCGTCGGCAACGTGCTTGTCGGCGGTGATGCGCCGATCTCGGTCCAGACCATGACCAACACGCCGACCACCGACGTGAAGGCCACGGTGGAGCAGATCCAGGCAGCCGAACGGGTGGGGGCCGACATCGTCCGCGTCTCCTGCCCCGACCGCAACTCGGCTCTGGCGCTCAAGGACATTGTGCGGCAGGTGAAGGTACCGATCGTCGCCGACATCCATTTCCACTACAAGCGTGCCATCGAAGCGGCGGAGAGCGGTGCCGCCTGCCTGCGGATCAACCCCGGCAACATCGGCTCGGCCGAGCGGGTGCGCGAGGTGGTGAAGGCGGCCAAGGACCATGGCTGTTCGATGCGCATCGGCGTCAACGCCGGCTCGCTGGAGCAGGATCTGCTGGAGAAATACGGCGAGCCCTGCCCGGAGGCGATGGTCGAAAGCGCGCTGAACCATGCGAAAATTCTGGAAGACAATGATTTCCGAGAGTTCAAGATCTCGGTGAAGGCCTCGGATGCCTTCCTGGCCGTCGCTGCCTACCAGGGCTTGGCGGAAGCCTGCGACTATCCTCTGCACATCGGTATCACCGAGGCGGGCGGGTTGCGCGCCGGAACGGTGAAATCGTCGATCGGATTGGGCATGCTGCTGTGGTCCGGCATCGGCGACACGCTGCGCGTCTCGCTGTCGGCCGATCCGGCGGAAGAGGTCCTGGTCGGCTACGACATCCTGAAGTCGCTGGGGCTGCGCCGGCGCGGCGTGACCGTCATTTCCTGCCCCAGCTGCGCCCGGCAGAATTTCAACGTCATCAAGACGGTGGAACTGCTGGAGCAGAAGCTGGCCCACATCACCACCCCGCTGACCCTGTCGGTGATCGGCTGCGTCGTGAACGGCCCGGGCGAGGCGCGGGAGACCGACATCGGCCTGACCGGCGGTGGCAACAACACCCATCAGGTCTATCTGTCCGGCGTTACCGACCATCGGCTGAAGGACCAGGACATCGTCCAGCATCTGGTCGGGCTGGTCGAGAAGAAGGCGGCGGAGATCGAGGCGGCGAAGGCCGCCGCGGAGGCTGCCGAAGCCGAAACCACCCGAGAAACCACGCGAGACGTGGCCCCCGCCGCGGAGTAAGCTGCCCGGAATTCGGGCAGGGACAGCGATCCGCGGCGTGACCACCACCTCCTACCTCGTCATCGGCGCCAGCCACCGGACCTGCTCCGGCGTCGTCCGCGACCGCCTGTCCACCGACGAGGCGGAAGTGGCGGGAATGCTGGAGCGGCTGCGCGCCGTGGGGGTGGGGCAGGTGCTGTGGCTCAACACCTGCGACCGGGTGGAAGTGCAGGCGGTCCATGAACGACCGAACGAGGCGGCCCTGGCGATTGCCGAAGTCATGGCCGACCGCGCCAGCCTGTCGACATCCGATCTGGCACCGCAGCTCTACACCCGCACCGGCATCGACGCCGTGCGCCATCTGTTTGCGGTGGCCTGCTCGCTCGACAGCCAGATCGTCGGCGAACCGCATATCCTGGGCCAGTTGAAGGCGGCCCACCGCAGCGCTTCCGGCGCCGGGCTGACCGGACCGGAGCTGGAAGCGGTTCTGCAGGCCGCCTATGCCGCCGCCAAGCGGGTGCGCAGCGAGACGCCGATTGCGGAGGGCGCAACCTCGCTGGCCGCGGCAGCCATCCAGGTGGCGCGCGACCTGCACGGCGACATCAGGCGCTGCGGCGCTCTGCTGGTGGGAATGGGCGACATGGGGGCCCTGGTTCTGGAGGGGTTGCGTGAAGCCGGGCTGCCGCGGCTGACCGTTGCAGCGCCAGTGGATCGGCGGGCGGAAGCGGCGGCTCGGCGGCTCGATGGGCATTTCGCCCCTTGGGCCGATCTGGAGATGGCGATGACCGGCGCCGATATCCTGGTGACCGCAGCCGGTCTTGGGCGCTATATCCTGACCGCTCCGATGATGGAGACGGTGTTGAAGCGCCGCCGCCGCCGGCCGGTCTTCGTGGTCGATGCCGCCATTCCAGCTGATGTCGATCCGGCGGTGGCGGGCATGGACGGCGCCTTTGTCTATGATCTGGCCGATCTGGAGCGGGTGGCGCTGCAGGGCCGGGTTGGGCGCGAGGCGGCGACCCAGGCAGCCTGGATGATCGTGGACGAGGCGGTGGCCGCTTTCGCCCGCGACCGTGCGGAACGCGCAGCGGTGCCCGCCGTGGCGGCGCTTCGAAGCCATTTCGAAGCGGAGCGGCGGCGCCTGCTGGCCGGGCATGCCGATCTGGACGCGGCATCGGCGACGCGGCTGCTGGTCAACCGCCTGCTGCACGCCCCATCGGAGGCGCTGCGGGCCCTCGCCGCCGATGGCAGTGGCGAGGGGCTGGCCGAACGGGCGGCGGCGGAACGGCTGATGTTCCGCCTGTTCGGGCTGGACCGGCTGACCGCTGGCGCATTGGAAGAGAACGAACGGGATAAGGACGAGCGACGTGAGCCTGGACGAGAAGTTCGATAAGGTGATGGCCCGGTACGACGAGCTGCGCGACACGCTTGCGGCCGGCCTTGCCGAGTCCGGCGACTTCGCCCGGCTGTCCAAGGAATATGCCGACCTCACCCCGATCGCCGAGGCCATCGCGGAGTTGAAGAAGGGCCGCGCCGAGGCTGCCGATCTGGCGGAAATGATAGCGGCGATGATGGGCGATGCCAGCGCCGACCCCGAGATGAAGGCGATGGCGGAGGAGGAATTCCACGTCCTGACCAAGCGCATCCCGGATTTGGAGCGCAAGGTGCAGATTTCGCTCCTGCCCAAGGATGAGGCGGACGAAAAGAACGCCATCCTGGAAGTGCGGGCCGGGACCGGTGGCGATGAGGCCGCGCTGTTCGCCGCCGAACTGTTCGAGATGTACCGTCGCTATGCCGGCCTGCATGGCTGGCGCTTCGAGGCGATGGACGTCAGCGAGACCGGCATCGGCGGCTACAAGGAGGCCACCGCCAACATCACCGGCCGTGGCGTGTTCGCCCGGCTGAAATTCGAGTCCGGCGTTCACCGCGTCCAGCGCGTGCCGGCGACCGAGGCGCAGGGCCGCATCCACACCTCGGCCGCCACCGTCGCCGTGCTGCCCGAGGCGGAGGAGGTGGACATCCACATCGACGAGAAGGATCTGCGGATCGACGTCTTCCGCTCCTCCGGTCCCGGCGGCCAGTCGGTCAACACCACCGACAGCGCCGTGCGCATCACCCATCTGCCGACCGGGCTGGTGGTGAGCCAGCAGGATGAGAAGTCGCAGCACAAGAACAAGGCCAAGGCGCTGAAGGTGCTGCGTGCCCGGCTGTACGACCGCGAACGGGCGGAGAAGGACGCTGTCCGTGCCGCCGACCGCAAGAACCAGGTGGGCAGCGGCGACCGTTCGGAACGCATCCGTACCTACAATTTCCCCCAGGGGCGGGTGACCGACCATCGCATCAACCTGACGCTCTACAAGATCGACAAGGTGATGGCCGGGGAAGCACTGGATGAACTGGTCGACGCCCTGATTGCCGAGGACGAGGCCGCCCGGCTGGCGGAACTCGGGTGATCGCATGAACCTCCGCACCCTGCGTGCCCAGGCCGAGGCGCGGCTGCGCGAGGCCGGTGTCGATACACCGGAACTCGACGCCCGCTATCTGCTGGAGCATGCGCTGACCCTCACCCGCACCGACTTCATTACGAAGGCGGAACAACTTATCCCCGATGGCGATGCTGCCCATGCCCTGGCATTGGTGGAACGGCGTGCGGCGCGGGAGCCGGTGGGGCGCATTCTGGGGCACCGCGAGTTCTGGACCATCGATCTCGCCCTCAACCCCGACACGCTGGAACCGCGGCCGGACACCGAGACGGTGGTGGAAGCGGTTCTGGCCACCATCCCCGACCGGAAAGCTCCGCTGCGCCTGATCGATTTCGGAACCGGAACAGGTTGCATCCTGCTGGCGCTGCTGTCGGAGCTGCCGAATGCCACCGGTGTCGGCATCGATCTCAGCCCGCTCGCGGTCGAGGCGGCATCTGGGAACGCCGACCGCAACGGGCTGGCGAAGCGCGCCCGCTTTCAAACCGGCGACTGGGCCAAGGGGATCGAGGAGCGTTTCGACATCGTGGTGTCGAACCCCCCCTACATCCCCAGCGCCGATATCGCCACGCTGGAGCCGGAGGTGCGGGAGCATGACCCGCTTCGCGCACTGGACGGGGGACCGGACGGGCTGGAGCCCTACCGCATCCTCGCAGCCGAGTTGCCGCGTCTGCTGGTACCGGGTGGACTGGTCGCCTTCGAAGTGGGGCAGGGCCAAGCGGAAGATGTGGCGGCGCTGGTCAGGGCGCAGGGGTTGGGAGACACCGCAATCCTGTGTGACCTTGGTGGGGTAAAGCGCTGTGTCAGGGCACGGAAGAGCCTGTGAGGCGTCCGCTTATCCAAAAAAACGGTTGGATCGGCAGGCTTTGGCGGGTAGTGTGCGGTACACGACCGCGAACCTAAGGCCTGCGGAGCAAGAATCTCGGATGATTTTCTGCCGAGCGCTGACCGCCATGGCCTGCCGCACGCGATGCGGACGCGTCGTTTGAACCCCGTGAGCGACCCATGGAAATCGTCCATGGCGGGCTCGGTGGCCGGGCCGCAAGGCCGGATGGCCGCCGGAGCGTTCCGGGGACTGCGCTTCTCTTGCATGGGGCCTTAAGAGCCGAATGAGACAGGGACCGAACTCCAGGCGTTCGCGTGGTCGTGGCAACAGCGGCGGCGGGGGCAGCGGCGGTAGTGGTGGTGGCGGGGGCGGCGGTGCCGGCCGGCGCCAGAATGTTCCGCTGCGCCACCAGACCTTCGACAGCAACGGCCCCGACGTCCGCATCCGCGGCAATGCGTGGCAGGTGCAGGAGAAGTATCAGGCGCTTGCCCGCGACGCGATGTCGTCCGGCGACCGGGTGCAGGCGGAAAATTACCTGCAGCATGCGGAGCATTACCTCCGAATCATCAACCAGATTCAGGAATCGGAAAACCGCCAGCGCGGTGGGCAGCCCGGCAATGGGCACGGCCATCAGCCGCAGATCTCGTCGCATGGTGGCGACGAGGACGAGCAGCCGGCCGAGGACGAGACCGACGGCGAGGAACGGGCGGCCGTAAACGCCTGATATGTGATGCTAACCTGGGGTGATGTTTATTCGGCCGGAGTGACCGGGTCGCCCACTGCGATCCGGCCTCCGCCAGTCACCCGGGCGCGCAGCAGGATTTGGCTGTGGCCATAGCCGCGTTCCATGATGTTCGGCAGGCTGAGATCGGCGACGCCGGTATCCGGGTTCACATCGTTCCCGGGCGTGCAGTCGAGCGCTTCCACCACCTCCAGCCTTGCCGTACCGACAGTCAGGGTCCGGCCGACCCAACTGCGCTCCGCCCAGGGATCGATGCCGTCCACCAGCAGGTTGGCGCGCAGGCGGCGGGGATCGACCGGCTGCTTGGCGATCCGCTCCTCCAGGTCGCGCAGGCTGGCGAGGTTCAGCAGCGTGACCGAGGGTTCCTCGCTGTTGCCGAAGCCGCCCTGTTGCGCTTCGATCAGGCGTGGCATGCCGGGGACGATCCCGGCCAGATAGGCGGCGAAGAACTGTTCCAGCAAGTTGCGGCCCATCGGCTGGTCCAGCCGGCCGCGCGACACCTGTCGGCCGCCGCGGCGGATGATCAGCGCCTGCGTCGCCTCGTCGAACTCGCTCTGCAAGACAGCCAGCTTTTCCGTGCGGTCCAGCGTGAAGAAATCCGACGGCAGGCGCCAGCCCTGCGTCTCGGTATCCAGCGCGGCCGGGCCGTGCAGCAGCCCGTAGCGGCGGTCGAGCGGAATCGCCTGACCGGCGGTCAGCTCGATTGCGGGAAGATCCTGGCCACTCATGCCCTTGACGGGATAGCGGCGGATGACGGTCAGTGTGGCGTTCATTGCACTGCACAATGAAAGGGCTGGAGCGTCCCTGTCAACCGATGCGGTGCCTATTTCTCACGCTGCGGCTGGGGTATGGCAGGGCCGATCGTCCGAACCGCCCGCTCCACCCTGTAATCTGGTGCCGCTACCAGCGTTCGGCGACGGGCCGGCGGCCAAGAAATTCCTCCAGCCGCCGTCCGGTGGCCGGCGACAGGTCGGCCGGCAGCCGGTCGAGCGGGAAGAAACGGGTTTCGACGATCTCCACCCCGTCGGCCTTCGGGCTGCCGCTCCAGCCAGGCACGACATAGACCGCCACATGGTCGCTCGCCCCGTTGCGGAAGCGGGCATAGATGGCGAAAGGCTGAGCAGGGCGGTCGGCGATCAGCCCGACCTCTTCCCGCACTTCGCGCCGCATGGCGTCGACCAGCGTCTCGCCCCGCCCGACACCGCCGCCGGGCAGATGCCAGCCATCGACGTAGCTGTGCCGGATCAGCAGGACGCCGGGCGATGCCGGGTCCGCCTCGTCCAGGATGATCGCCCTCACCCCCATGGTCAGAGGCCGTGCCAGCCGATGCCAGACCCCGCGCAGGCTCCAGGCAAGACGAAGCAGCCGGCCCGTCATGGTTCTCGGCATCGGCTGGCCGGCGGATGCCGGCGTCGTGCTGGTCGGGGAACCGGAGGCGGCCAGATCGGTCATGATGAAATCCGGAACGAGGGCCCTTGGAAGGCGGAAAGGCGGAATGGCGGCAGTCTAGCCGTGGCCGGGAGGGATGTTGTAGGGGGCAATCGGCGGGTCGCGCGCTACCTCTTTTTCCCGGTCCTAGCCGGTCTGGAGGAGGCAGATGTGACCGCGTTTCTCCACCGATAACCTTTCTACGCAGATGGTCTTGCATGGCCTTTGGCCTTGCCTACATCTTCGGCAGCATCCTTGCGGATCGCACAGTTGCGTGGATCACGTCGACCGGGCTGCCTCGCGGACGGTCGACAGGAGAAGGGGAGCATCATGGATTTCGAGCAATACACCGAGCGCAGCCGCGGGTTCATTCAGGCCGCGCAGACCCTGGCCGTGCGCCGTGGGCATCAGCGCCTGACCCCGGAACATCTGCTGAAGACGCTGCTGGACGACAAGGAAGGGCTTGCCGCCAACCTGATCCGTGCGGCGGGCGGCGACCCCAAGGCGGCCCTGTCGGCGGTCGATGCCGAACTGGACAAGCTGCCGAAGGTCGAGGGCAGCGGCGCCGGTCAGCTCTACCTGACGCCCGAACTCTCCCGCGTCTTCGAGCAGGCGGAGAAGGTCGCCGAAAAGGCAGGGGACAGCTTCGTCACCGCCGAACGCATCCTGCTGGCGCTGGCCATGGCCGACGGCACCCCGTCGGGCAAGGCGTTGAAGTCCGCCGGCGTGACGCCGCAGGCGCTGAACACCGCCATCAACGACATCCGCAAGGGTCGCACCGCCGACAGCGCCAGCGCCGAGCAGGGCTATGACGCGCTGAAGAAATACGCCCGCGACCTGACCGCCGCGGCGCGCGACGGCAAGCTCGATCCCGTCATCGGCCGTGACGAGGAAATCCGCCGCACCATCCAGGTGCTGGCCCGCCGCACCAAGAACAATCCCGTGCTGATCGGCGAGCCCGGCGTTGGCAAGACTGCCATCGTCGAGGGGTTGGCCCAGCGCATCGTCAAGGGCGACGTGCCGGAAGGCCTGAAGAACAAGCAGCTGCTGTCGCTCGATCTCGGCGCGCTGGTGGCCGGCGCCAAGTACCGCGGCGAGTTCGAGGAGCGGCTGAAGGCCGTGCTGTCGGAAATCCAGGCAGCGGCAGGCGAGATCGTCGTCTTCATCGACGAGCTGCACACGCTGGTCGGCGCCGGCAAGTCCGATGGCGCGATGGACGCCTCCAACATGCTGAAGCCCGCGCTGGCGCGTGGCGAGCTGCATTGCGTCGGCGCCACCACGCTGGACGAGTTCCGCAAATACATCGAGAAAGACGCGGCGCTGGCCCGGCGCTTCCAGCCGGTCTTCGTGTCGGAGCCGACGGTGGAGGACACCATCTCCATCCTGCGCGGCCTGAAGGAGCGCTACGAGGTGCACCATGGCGTGCGCATCACCGACAGTGCCATCGTGTCGGCGGCGACCCTTTCCAACCGCTACATCACCGACCGCTTCCTGCCCGACAAGGCCATCGACCTGATCGACGAGGCGGCGAGCCGCCTGCGCATGGCGGTGGACAGCAAGCCCGAAGCCATCGACGAGCTGGACCGCCGCATCATTCAGCTGAAGATCGAGCGCGAGGCGCTGAAGCGCGAGCAGGATTCCGCCTCGCGCGACCGCTTGGTCAATCTGGAGCGGGAGCTTTCGGATCTGGAGCAGGACTCGGCCGAGCTGACCGCCAAGTGGCAGGCCGAGAAGGACCAGCTGCAGGGTGCGCAGAAGATCAAGGAGGATCTGGAGAAGGCCCGCACCGAACTGGAGACGGCGCAGCGTGACGGCAACTGGGGCCGCGCGGGCGAACTGGCCTATGGCGTCATCCCCGGCCTGGAAAAGGCCCTGAAGGACGCCGAGGAGCATGCCAGTAGCCGCATGCTGAACGAGGAGGTGCGCGACAGCGACATCGCCGCGGTGGTCAGCCGCTGGACCGGCGTGCCGGTCGACAAGATGCTGGCCGGCGAGCGTGAGAAGCTGCTGGCGATGGAGGACAAGCTGCGCGGCCGGGTCATCGGCCAGGACGAGGCCATCGTCGCGGTGTCGAACGCCGTGCGCCGGGCGCGCGCCGGGTTGCAGGACCCGAACCGTCCCATCGGCTCTTTCCTGTTCCTCGGTCCGACCGGCGTCGGCAAGACCGAGCTGACCAAGGCGCTGGCCGAGTTCCTGTTCGACGACGAGACGGCGATGGTCCGCCTCGATATGTCGGAATATATGGAGAAGCACTCAGTCGCCCGCATGATCGGCGCGCCTCCGGGCTATGTCGGCTATGAGGAGGGTGGGGCTCTGACCGAGGCGGTGCGCCGCCGGCCCTATCAGGTCGTGCTGTTCGACGAGGTGGAGAAGGCCCACCCCGACGTCTTCAACGTGCTGTTGCAGGTGCTGGACGATGGCCGGTTGACCGACGGGCAGGGCCGTACGGTCGATTTCCGCAACGTGGTCATCATCATGACCTCCAACCTCGGCTCGCAGGCGCTGGCCGAGCAGGCGGAGGGCGAGGACAGCGCTGCGGTGCGCGACGAGGTGATGGAGGCCGTCCGGGCCCATTTCCGGCCGGAGTTCCTGAACCGCCTGGACGAGATCCTGCTGTTCCACCGGCTCGACCGCCGGCATATGGGCGGCATCGTCAAGATCCAGCTCGGCCGCCTGACCAGGATGCTCGCCGACCGCGAGATCACGCTGACGGTGGACGAAGCCGCGACCGAATGGCTGGCCGAGGCCGGCTACGACCCGGTCTACGGTGCCCGTCCGCTGAAGCGGGTGATCCAGCGCGAGTTGCAGAACCCGATGGCGACCCTGATCCTCGAGGGCCGCATCAAGGACGGCCAGACGGTGGCGGTCGGTGCCGAAGGCGGTTCCCTGACCATCGACGGCCAGCCGGTGAGCGGGCTTGTTCGCAAGGCGTAGGGTTGAAGGCCCTCTCCCGACCGTGGGAGAGGGCTTTTCTCCTCAGTAAAACGGAGCCCCCAGCCCTTCCGCCTCGAAAGCGGCCTTCACCGCCGGACGCTCCAGCACGCGGGCGAGGTAGGGTCCGAGATTGCCCAGCGTGCGTGCCGGGCGGCCCATGAAGCGGGTCCAGCGGCACAGCATTAACAGGTACGGGTCGACAGCGCTGTACGTGTCGCCCAACAGCCACGTACGCCCTTCAAGCGCGCGGTCCAGGCCATCGAAATGACCGTTCAGCCGAGCTTCTGTCGCTGCCTTGAAGGCGGCTTGCGCTTGTGTGCCCTCGACGTAACGCTCGGGGTAGAAGTACAGCAGCATCTCGGCCTGGACGCTGTTGGTCAGATAGACCAGCCACTTGTAGAACTCCGCCCGCTCTGACGCGCCGACCTCCGGGGCGAGCTTCGCCTCCGGATGGCTGTCGGCCAGATGCAGGCAGATGGCGGCGGCCTCGTACAGCACCAGATCGCCATCCACCAGCGTCGGTACGCGGCCATGCGGGTTCAGCGCCAGATAGGCCGCACTCTTGTGCTCCCCCTTGTCGCGGTCGAGCAGCCGCAATTCGAAAGGCTCGCCGATCTCGCGCAGCAGGATGTGCGGCGCCATCGCGGCCGTGCTGACCATACCGTAAAGCGTGCGCAAGGCGGCTCCTCCCTTTCGTCGTTCCGGTCAAGCTGTCCCATCCGGCTTGGCGTCCCGCCAGCGTCTTGCACGCATGGCACGGATGACGGTGAAGCGGGTTTGTCGAGTGGCGAAACTGTGCGTATGATCGGCGATACTGTTTAACAAATCGAACACCCTGCGGTGGGCTGCTACGGCCATCCGGGGGAACGAACCCGACAAGACCGAACAGGAAGACCCACTCCATGACCGCTCCGGGCAGCACCGCCGGCAACTCTGCCGCCAGCCGCGACAAGGCCTTCGTCCTCCATCCCTACACCAACCTGCACGCCCATGAGACGCAGGGGCCGATGATCATCGAGCGTGGCGAAGGCATCCACGTCTTCGACGATGGCGGCAAGGATTACATCGAGGGCATGGCAAGCCTGTGGTGCGTCTCGCTCGGCTGGGGGGAAGAGCGGTTGGTCCAGGCGGCGACCAAGCAGATGCGGCAGCTGTCCACCTATCACATCTTCGGCCACAAGTCGCACGAGCCCGGCATTGATCTGGCCGAAAAGCTGATCGGGCTGGCGCCGGTGCCGATGTCCAAGGTCTTCTTCGCCAATTCCGGCTCTGAAGCCAACGACACTGCGATCAAGCTGATCTGGTACTACAACAACGCGCTCGGCCGGCCGGAGAAGAAGAAGATCCTGTCGCGCCAGCGTGCCTATCACGGCGTGACGGTGGCGACCGCCAGCCTGACCGGGCTGCCCAACAACCACCGCGACTTCGACCTGCCGATCGCCCGCATCATCCATGGCGATTGCCCGCACCACTACAGGAACGGGCTTGAGGGCGAGAGCGAGGAGGCCTTCGCCACCCGCTTGGCCGAACAGTTGGAGGCGCTGATCCTGGCCGAGGGGCCGGACACCATCGCCGCCATGTTCGCCGAGCCGATCATGGGCGCCGGCGGCGTCGTGGTTCCGCCCGCGACCTACTTCGCCAAGATCCAGGCGGTGTTGAAGAAATACGACATCCTGCTGGTCGCCGACGAGGTGATCTGCGGCTTCGGCCGTACCGGCAATTTCTGGGGCAGTCAGACCACGGGCATGCAGCCGGACATCCTGACCTGCGCCAAGCAGCTGTCATCCGGTTATCTGCCGATCTCCGCCGTGATGGTGAGTGACGCCGTCTATCGCGCCTGCGTCGAGGAAAGCCGGAAGATCGGCACCTTCGGCCATGGCTACACCTATTCCGCCCATCCGGTGGCGGCAGCGGTGGCGCTGGAAACGTTGAACATCTACGAGGAGCGCGACATCGTCGGGCATGTCCGCTCGGTCGCCCCGGCCTTCCAGTCGCGGCTGAAGGCGCTGGCGGACCATCCGCTGGTCGGCGAGGCCCGCGGCATCGGCCTGATCGGCGCGCTGGAACTGGTGGCTGACAAGGCGACCAAGCTCCCCTTCGACCCGCCCGGCCGCGCCGGCGCCCTGGTCAACGGTCTGGCCCAGGACAATGGCCTTATTGTTCGCGCCATGGGTGATTCCATCGCGCTCTGCCCGCCGCTGGTGATTTCCGAGGCGGAAATTCACCAAGTCTTCGACCGGCTGACCAAAGCGCTCGACGCCGCGGTGTCGGTTCTGCGGGGGTAAGGGCTGGCCGGGGGTGGGGCTTCGCGTCCTATCCCCGCCGCAGATGCATCTTGCCCAGCCCGCCCAGCGCGTCGAACAGCTGGCAGAACTGGGCGAGGAACTGCTCCCAGGTGACTTTCGTTGTCGGCTCGATTGCGGTGTGCAGCGCGCCCAGGCTGGTCCTGCCGTCGACCCTAGACAGGATCGGGCCGGCCAGCCGGGGCAGGGGAAGCGACACTACGCTGCCCATCAGGTCGAATTCCAGGCTGCCGCCGGGCGGAACGGCTTTGGCGACAGTCTTTCCATCGATGTCGCGCAGGACCGGCACCACGTCCGGCCCGTCCGGCTGGATGCGGGCGGCCTCCAGATCGGCGGGACGCAGCAGATAGGCGATGTGCTTGGTGAAGGCACCGGTGATGCGCTCGGTCCAGGCGGCGCGCTCCAGCATGCCCAGCCCCGACAGCTGCTTCAGGATGCGGGCGTCCTTGACCCACAGCGACGGCTCGTAGCGCAGCGGGTCGATCAGCGTCGCAACGGCGAGCCCCGCGCTCTCCGCCAGCTCCGCCAACTGCGGCACGCTGTAGGGGCGGTCGCAGCTGTGCAACAGCAGATCGTAGAGGTTGGCGTCGGCCAGCCGGTGATCGCTGATGTGCGGGTTGTTCAGCAGCCAGTTGGTCGGCGGCAGCGCCTGGATCAGCCGGCGTGCAAGCGCCACCTTTTCGGCGGGCGGCAACCCCTCGGTCATGCCGCGCAGCGCTTCCTGCATCGGGTAGACGCCGGTGCGGCCGTAGGGCGCGTAGACCATGATGCCGATGCCGCCGCCGGGTGCCAGCGCGCCGGCCAGCGAGCGCAGGCCGGCCGCCGGGTCGTCCAGATGGTGCAGCACGCCGCAGCAGTCGATGTAGTCGAACGGCCCCGCTTCCGCCGTGACCCCGCCCAGCTCCAGCAGCGACCCCCGGTGGAAGTCGATGTTGGTCAGGCCGCGCGCCTTGGCCCGCGCTTCGGCGACGGCGCGGCTGGCGTCGGACAGGTCGATGTAGGCGATGCGGCCGGGATTGCCGGCATCGGCCATCTGCTGCGCCAGCATGATGGTGCCGTCCCCCGTGCCGCCGCCGGCCACCAGAACCCGCAGCGGCTTGCTATGGTCGATCCGGCCGCCGAAGACATGCTGCACCAGCTCGTCCAGGTGGCTGGGCGAGCCGGTGATCAGCCGTCCGGCCTCGTCAGCCGGATTGCGCGCCGGATAGGGATAGGCTTCATACTGGGCGCGCAGGTCGTCGATGCTCATGGGAACCGCTCAGCGGGGAAAAGGGCGCGGCGACCATAGCACCGCGCCCGCTCGCATCGCACCTGCCGGATTGATGAGTGTCAGTGCCTCAGCCCGGCCACCCCGTCGCCGGCCGCACTTCGCCCACCCGCGCGCCGGCGCGGTTCAGCAGCGGAGTGGTCAGCAGCTGCGGCACGCGCGCCCATTGCGCCTCGGTCAGCGCCTGGGTCGAACGGATCAGGGCGGCCAGCGCCACCTCGCGGGCGCGGGCGGCGCCATCCTCGATCTTCAGCGCGATGCCGATGCCCTGCTCGGGGATCACGGCGCAGCCGACGCCCTCGGCCCCGCCCTTGACCAGCACGGCGCCGCCGGCCGCCTCCATCAGCGCCGTATCGAAGGTGCCGGTGCCGCCGATCAGGAAGGGGTGCTTGCCCCAGGCGGCGGCGATGCGGGTGACGGCCTCGGCCCGGGCGTCGGGCAGGTCGACCGGGTCGGCGATGCGGGCCATGGCATAGGCGATGGCGCCCAGCGGGATGCCGATGGTGGGGATGGAACAGCCGTCGACGCCCCAAGGCGCCCCGAACAGGTCCTGTCCGGTCATCTGCTCCATCACGCCCAGGATGCGCTGCTGCACCGGATGTTCGTAGCGGACATAGCCCTTCAGCCGTTCGCCCTTGTGCTTGGCCGTGGTCAGAAAGCCGCTGTGCTTGCCGGAGCAGTTGTTGTGGAAGGCGGTCGGCGCCTCGCCGCGGCGGACGAGATCCTCGGCGGTGGCGGGATCGTAGGGGATTTGCGCGCCGCATTCGTAATCGCCCGGCGTCAGCCCGACCCGTTCGGCCCAGGACCGCGCCAATTCCGTATGCCGCGCCTCGCCGTTGTGGGAGGAGCAGGCGAGCGCCAACTCCTGGTCCCCCAGCCCGAAGGCGTCGAGCGCGCCGCTTTCCACCAGCGGGATCGCCTGCAGCGACTTGATGGCGGAGCGCGGGTAGACCGGTCCATCGATGTCGCCCCAGCGCGCCAGCACATGGCCGCCCGCATCGACGATGCAGGCGCGGGCACGGTGGACCGACTCCACCAGGCTGCCGCGCGTCACCTCGACGGTGATCGGGCTTTCCGCCGGGCCGGAGAGATCGGCGCGGCCTTCGGCGCTTTCGCCAGGCCGGTGGCCATGAGGGTGGGAATGGCCGTGGTGGTGATCGCCGCCGCAGCAGGAGGAATGGTCGTGAGGATTGTCTGGGCTCATGCCGGCAAGCTTGCCTCGGGCGGGCTGCGACGGCAAGCTCCCGCCCGGTCATATCCTTACCCAGATCAGCGGGCTCTTCATGCGTGGCTATTTCGGAATCGGGGTGGAGCGGATCAGCAAGCCGGGCAATGTCGGCAACCTGATGCGCACCGCCCATGCCTTCGGCGCCTCCTTCTTCTTCGCCATCGATCCGGAACCGGACCTGCGCGAGACGAAGCTGGTCGACACCTCGGGCGCCACGCTGCACCTGCCGCTCTACATCCACGAGCGGGTAGCCGACTTCACCCTGCCCAGGGACTGCACATTGGTCGGGGTGGAACTGACAGACGACGCGGTGGAACTGCCCAGCTTCCGTCACCCGTTGCGCGCCGCCTATGTGCTGGGGCCGGAGCGCGACAGCCTGTCGCCCGCGCTGCTGGCGCGCTGCGACCATGTGGTGAAGATCCCGATGTCCTTCTGCATCAATGTCGGCGTCGCCGGGGCGCTGGTGATGTACGACCGCATGATCTCGCTCGGCCGCTTCGCCGAACGGCCGGTGCGTCCCGGCGGTCCGCTGGAGGGGCCGGCCCAGCACAAGCATGGCAAGCAGATCATGCGCAAGGAGGACCGCCGCCGCCGCATCCGCGGAGAGCAGAAGCCGGTCGCCGATGAAAGCGACGAATAAGGACGCGCTCAAAGCGGCAGTGGATCGTCCCCGGCGACGGCGCAGATCCGCTGTACCACCGCGGGCTTGGGCACCGACAGTTCGCCCTGTTCGAAGGCCACCACCTGAAGCCTGCCATGCACCCTTTCCAGCAACTCCCCCCGCCGCAGCAGGAAGTCGGGCGAGGACGGGCGGCCGAAGCGGGCATTGCCGTCAGCGAAGGTCTCGTAGATCAGCACGCCGCCCGGCTCCAGTGCCGCCAGGATGGCGGGGAAGAGCGGGCGGTGCAGGTAGTTGGTGACGACGATCCCGGCGAAGGTGCCGTCAACCGGCAGGGAATTGGCGGAAATGCCCGAGTCGCCGCTTTCAAGGTCGGCCTGAACGAGGGTGACGTTCGTGCCGCCCTCCAGGTCGGCGACGCCGCCTAGGTCACGGTCCAACCCCACCACCGGATGGCCGAGGCGATGGAACAGGCGCAGATGCCGTCCGCCGCCGCAGGCGAGGTCGAGCACCCGCCCGCCCGTCCGCACCAGCGGGGCGAACCGCTCCACCCAGGGGGAGGGCGGCGACAGCGGATGGGGTGTGGGCATGGGGAAACTCCCTTATCCGGACTTTTTTCGATGGTGTCGGGAACGATATCACAGGAGGTACGCGCCTATGGCCTGTCCGGCGTTTGACGGCGCGGCCCGGCCGTGCTGAATTAGGGCGATTCCCGAGTCGCGCCGCAACCCGGACCGGCGTGCACGGATTTGTCTTTCCTGCTGCGGGTCAGTTGGGGCTTGTGGGGATATGATCCTCTTCGCGTTGAGATGCTCGGCCGACCACCAGTTCGAGGCGTGGTTCCGCAACGGTGCCGCCTATGATGAACAGGCGGCGGGCCATCAGATCGCCTGTCCGATCTGCGGCGACACTGTGGTCGGAAAGGCGCCGATGGCTCCGCGCATCGCCAAGGGCGTCGCCAAGGCCGCCGACCGTGCCCGCGAGCAGGCCGAAGCCGTTGCGGCCAGCGCCCCGTCGGTGGCGCCGCCGGCTGCTCCCCCCAATGCGGTGCCGGTGCCGCTTCCCGCGCCGGTCCCGCTGCCGAACGCCGCCGACGTGGTCGCCGCCCTGCCGCCGAGCCTGAACGACGCCCAGCGCGAGGCGGTGGCCGAGGTGATGCGGCAGCTGACCGAGGTGCGGCGCAGCGTGGAGAAGAACTGCGACTATGTCGGCGACCGTTTCGCCGAGGAGGCGCGGCGCATCCATTACGGCGAGACCGACCCGCGCGGTATCTATGGCGAGGCGTCCGACGAGGAGGTCTCCGAACTCCACGAGGAAGGTGTGACATTTCACCGCATCCCGTGGATTCCGCGCACCGATTCCTGAAGGGCAGCCAGTCCCGGCAGGGTGGCGCGACCGCGCGGCCCCGCCACTGATTCCCAACGAAGCCGTTTGAAAAGCTGACTGTTTGAAAGGCGCACCCGGCAACGGGGGCGCCTTTCCCGTATGGCGCTACAGCCTTGCCCGCGCTTGCTTTTTCAGAGCTGTCCGCCCCCTCGGCGCCCACCCCATCGACCAAGGTAGGGGGTGCGCCCAACAATGATCTGTATCAAACAATTGGGCAGGTCAAGGGCGTACGAATTACGGGAAGAAACCCGGACGCGACCGCCCGGACGGCAAATGCCCGCTGATCCCGAAGACGATGTCTGGATGGATCGCAGAAGATTGCCGGCACTCGATGAGGGGACGCACATGAGTCAAAGCGCACAAAGGATTGTGAACAATCCAAAGTTCCAGGAACTGGTGGCGAAACGGTCCGCCTTCGCCTGGACTTTGTCGATTGCCATGCTCGTTATTTATTTCGGCTTCATCCTGCTGGTGGCATTCGGGAAGTCGTTCCTGGGCACGCCGATCGGCTCCGGCGTCACGACCTGGGGCATTCCCGTCGGCGTCTTCACCATCGTGTCCGCCTTCATCCTGACCGGCATCTACGTCCATCGGGCCAACGGCGAATTCGACGAACTGAACCGCCAGATCCTGGAGGAGTCGAAGTGATGCGCGCCACCACCCGTCTTGCCGCTCCGGTCGCCGCTGTGGCGGCTGCCGCCGGCGCGCTGGTTCCGACCACGGTCCTGGCCGACGCCATCGGCGGCGCCGTGCAGAAGCAGGCGACCAACTGGTCGGCCATCCTGATGTTCCTGGCCTTCGTGCTGTTCACGCTGGGCATCACCTACTGGGCGGCCCGCCGCACCAAGTCGGCCAAGGACTTCTACGCCGCCGGCGGCGGCATCACCGGCTTCCAGAACGGCCTCGCCATCGCCGGCGACTACATGTCGGCCGCGTCCTTCCTGGGCATCGCCGGCCTGGTGTACGCCTCGGGCTTCGACGGCCTGATCTATTCGGTGGGCTGGCTGGTCGGCTGGCCGATCGTGCTGTTCCTGGTGGCCGAGCGGCTGCGCAACCTCGGCAAGTACACCTTCGCCGACGTCGCCTCCTACCGCTTCAAGCAGACGCCGATCCGTTCGCTGTCGGCCTGCGGCTCGCTGGCGACCGTCACCTTCTACCTGATCGCCCAGATGGTCGGCGCCGGCAAGCTGATCCAGCTGCTGTTCGGTCTCGACTATATGGTCGCCGTCATCATCGTCGGCGTGCTGATGATCGGCTACGTGACCTTCGGCGGCATGCTGGCGACGACCTGGGTGCAGATCATCAAGGCGGTGATGCTGCTGTCCGGCGCCTCCTTCATGGCCTTCATGATCCTGGCGAAGTTCGGCTTCAGCCCCGAGGCGATGTTCAAGGCCGCCGTCGAGGCGCACCCGAAGGGGCTGGCGATCATGTCGCCGGGCGCCCTGGTCACCGATCCGGTCTCGGCCATCTCGCTGGGCATGGCTCTGATGTTCGGCACCGCCGGCCTGCCGCACATCCTGATGCGCTTCTTCACCGTCGCCGACGCCAAGGAAGCCCGCAAGTCGGTCTTCTACGCCACCGGCTTCATCGGCTACTTCTACATCCTGACCTTCATCATCGGCTTCGGCGCCATCCTGATGATCCTGGCCCCCGACGCCAACGGTGCCTATCCGTTCCTGACGGCGGCCCCGGCGGCCGGCGCCAAGGCGGTGATCGCCAATGTCATCGGCGGCACCAACATGGCGGCCATCCACACCGCCCATGCGGTCGGCGGCGACCTGTTCTACGGCTTCATCTCGGCGGTCGCCTTCGCCACCATCCTGGCGGTGGTCGCCGGTCTGACGCTGGCCGGCGCCTCGGCGGTTTCCCATGACCTCTACGCCTCGGTCTTCGCCAAGGGCCGCGCCAACGAGGCCGACGAAATCCGTGTGTCGAAGATCACCACCGTCGCCATCGGCATCCTGTCGATCGTGCTGGGCATCGCCTTCGAGAACCAGAACGTCGCCTTCATGGTCGGTCTGGCCTTCGTCATCGCCGCCTCGGCCAACTTCCCGATCCTGCTGATGTCGATGTTCTGGGGCAAGATGACCACCCGCGGCGCGGTGCTGGGCGGCGGCCTGGGGCTGGTTTCGGCGATCGTCCTGCTGGTTCTGGGTCCGACCGTGTGGAAGGCCGTGCTGGGCAACCCGACCGCCATCTTCCCGTACGACAACCCGGGCCTGTTCTCGATCCTGCTGTCCTTCGCCGGCATCTGGTTCTTCTCGATCACCGACAACAGCGAGCAGGCGCAGAAGGAGCGTCGCGACTTCGAGGCCCAGTACATCCGGTCGCAGACCGGCCTGGGTGCTGAGGGTGCGTCCGCCCACTAAACGTCAAGCGTTCGAACGAAGCGGGCAGAGCAACAAGAACAGGGAAGGGATCGCGTCTCGCACCGCGTCCCTTCCCCCCTTCGGGGAAGGCTCAAACCCGTGCGGTGACCGAACCACGCCGCCAAATGTCGCACCCGCTTTCGGCCTCGGGCCCGGCGGGTGTATCCTGGAAAGCGCCTCCGGATCCGGTCCGGAGGCGCTTTTTTATGCCTCCTTTTCCCGATGCCCCGCCCTCCTGTGACGGAGCCTGCCCGTGCAGCACGCGATGCCGACCGCCTCCCCGGACTTCGATTTCGGTCAGCCCCCCTTCGACCTGCTGACCGACGATCAGCGGACGGCGCTGGCAGGTGCGCTGGACATCGCGCTCTACCCGCGCGACGCCGTCCTGCTGTCGCGGGAGGAGCCGACCGATGCGATGTTCGTCGTGCTGCGCGGCACCGTGCAGGAGCGCCGCGGCGGCGAGGTGGCGGCGGTCCATGGACCCGGCGACCGTTTCGGCTTGCAGGCTCTCTATGGCGCCGCGGGTGCCGGCGCTGGCGGCAGCACCGCCCGGCGTTTCGTCGCGGCCGAGGAGTGCGCCTGCCACCTGATCCCGCGCCCCGCACTGGAAGCGCTGGCGGCGGAGAATCCCGAATTCGGCGCCGCCATCATCGGCGATTTCGCCCAGCGCATGCGCGATCTGGCGGCGTTGAGGTCCAACCGCGAGATGGCGGCGCTGACCATGGCGCGTATCCGGCAGGCCTATCTCCACCCGCCGCTGTTCGTCGACGCCTCCGCCAGCCTGCGCGACGCGGCCGAGGCGATGCGGCAGAACCGTGCCAGCAGCGTGCTGGTGCGCGGGGCGGATGGAGCGGTTGGCATCCTGACGGGCACCGACCTGCGTGACCTCGTGGTGCTGGACGGCCGGCCGGTGAGCGAGCCGGTCGGGCCGCTCGCCCGCTACGGACTGCTGACGCTCGACCGCGACGACCTGCTGTTCAATGCGCTGGTGCTGATGACCAAGCATGCGGTGCGCCGGGTGGTGGTGACGGAGAACGGCGCCATCGTCGGGCTGTTGGGGCAAAGCGACCTGCTGGCAGTGCTATCCAACCATTCCCAGGTCATCGGGTTGCAGGTGGAGCATGCCGCCGATCCCGCCGACCTGTGCCGGGCCAGCCGCTCCATCGTCGAGCTGATACGCACCTTGCATGCCACCGGGGTCAAGGTCTCCTTCATCGCCGATCTGGTGACCGAGCTGAACCGCCGAATCTTCCGCAAGCTGTTCGAACTGCTGGCTCCGCCGGACCTGCTGGTCAACAGCTGCCTGATCGTGATGGGCAGCGAGGGGCGGGGCGAACAGCTGCTGAAGACCGACCAGGACAACGGCCTGATCCTGCGCGACGGCTTCGACTGTCCCTATCTGCCGAGGATCGCCGCCGACTTCACCCGCCATCTGGTGGAGTTCGGCTATCCGCCCTGTCCCGGCAACATCATGGTGTCGAACCCGGACTGGACCCGGCCGCTCGCCGGCTACAAGGACGCGCTGTTCAACTGGATCCACCGTCCGGACGAGGCGGCGCAGATGAACCTCGCCATCTTCTACGACGCCGCCTCGGTGGCCGGCGACGCCACCCTGCTGGCCGAGGCGAAGGACTATCTGCTGGGCCGCCTGCAGGACAACCAGATGTTCTTCACCCAGTTCGCCCGTCCGGCCCTGTCCTTCGACACGCCGAGCGGCCTGTTCGCCGCCCTGTTCGAGCGGCGCCGGGCGGAAGCGGTCGACATCAAGAAGGCCGGCATCTTCCCCATCGTCCATGGTGTGCGAGCGCTGGCGTTGGAAAAGCACCGGGCGGAAACCAACACGGTGGAGCGCATCCAGGTGCTGGCCGAACTGGGGGCGCTGGACCGCAAGATGGCCGCCGATCTGGTGGAGGCCTTCACCATCCTGTCGACCATCCGCCTGAAGGCGCGTGTCGATCTTCCCGATGACGGGCCTGAGGAGGGAGCGGAACTGGCGATCGACAACCTCGTGTACCCCGACCGGCTGGGCAAGCTCGACCGCGACCAGTTCAAGGACTGTCTGGCCCTGGTGAAGAGCTTCAAGGAACTGATCGCCCACCATTTCCGCCTGAACCATTGAGGCGGCGACCATGGCGCACTCCGATCATACCGACACCGACCGCCGCGAGCATGTGGCGGTCCATTGCGAGGCGACCAGCTTCGACCCCGAGTCGGCAAGGCCGCTGACCTTCGCCGCCATCCGCATCCGCGGTCCCCGCATCCTGACCGGCAGCGCCCTGCTGCTCCATCCCGGCAGCAACACCGGGACGGCCGAGGCCGGCGACCTGCTGCATGCCTTCATCGGCGGCCGGCCGCTGGTCGGCTATTACCTGGATTTCTCCATCGCCATGGCCGAACGCCTGACCGGCCGTCCGTTGCCGGAGGAGCGGACGGAGGTGTCGAGCCTCTATTACGACCGCAAGATCCGCAGCCTGTCGAAGCAGGCGGTCGATCTGCGGCTGGACAGTCTGGTCAACGACCTCGACCTTCCGGTGCGGCCTGACGGTGCCTTCGGCATTGCGCTGACCGCAGCGATGGCGTGGCTGCGGCTGACACAGGACGGCCGCTGAGGAGTAGCGGACGGGTCAGAACCCGATCCGCTCCACCTCGAAGGCACGGTCGTGGGTCAGCGACGGCACCATGCTGCGGGCTTCCGCGATGCGGTCGAGGTCGAGGTCGGCAGTGATGAAGCCGACATCGGTGCCGGCATCGGCCAGCACCTCGCCCCACGGCGCGATCAGCAGGGAATGGCCATAGGTCTGGCGGCCCTGGTCATGGCTACCGGTCTGGGCCGGGGCAACGACGAAGCAGCCGGTCTCGATGGCGCGGGTGCGCAGCAGCGTGTGCCAGTGGGCGCGGCCGGTCGGCACGGTGAAGGCGGCCGGCACCGTCAGGATCGACGCCCCCGCCTTGGCCAGCGCCCGGTAGAGATAGGCGAAGCGCACATCGTAGCAGACGGTCATGCCGATGCCGCCCCACGGGCTGGAGGCGACGACCGCCCGTTCGCCCGGCCGGAAGGTGGCCGACTCGCGATAGGATTCGCCGTCCTTCAGCGTGACGTCGAACATGTGAATCTTGTCGTAGGAGGCGACGACCCGCCCCCCGGCATCGAACAGATGGCTGCGGTTGGCGGCGCGCCCGTCCTCCAGCAGGACATGCAGGGTGCCGCCCAGGATCCAGGCCCCGGTTTCCCGCGCCAGATCGGCGAAGAAGGGGATGCCGGGATGCTCCGCCTCGCTGCGGACGCGCTGCATGGTCTTGTCGCGGCCCTGGACGATCCAACCGACATTCTCCGGCAGGGCGATGAAGTCCGCCCCGGCGTCGCGGGCGCGGCGGACGAGATCGCCCGCCGCCCGAAGGTTCGGCTCAAGCTCTGTGCCCGCATTCACCTGGACGCAGGCGGCCTTCAGCACGCCGGTGCCGGCGGCGCCCCCGCTCACGCGGCGATGCCGAGCAGCGGGTCGAGCTTGCCGGCGCGATCCAGCGCGTGGATGTCGTCGCTGCCGCCATACGGCTTCCCGTCGATGAAGATCTGCGGGACGGTGGTCCGTCCTTCCGACCGCTCGATCATCTCGCTGCGGCGGCCTGGCTGGGCGTAGAGGTCGATTTCCTCGTATGTCACGCCCTTGCCGTCGAGCAGGCTCTTGGCCCGCATGCAGTAGGGACAGAAGGGCGTGGTGTAGATGACGACGTCGGCCATGCCACTGGGCTCCTTTTGGACGTGGAGAAACTATAAGGTCAACCCACGAGGGGCGCCAGACGTTGCAGCCCGCGTGCAACGCCGGTCAGCGTCGCCGGCCGCGGCCCTTTTTAAGCGTCAGCGCTGCACCACACGCGCCAGGGTCAGCACGTCCACCCGCGCCGCGCCGGCGCGCAGCAGAACCCGCGTGCATTCCGCCAGCGTCGCCCCGGTGGTCATCACGTCGTCGATCAGCACCAGCCGCTGTCCCGTCACCTGCTCCTTTGCCGACTGTCCCGGCCGCAGGCGGAAGGCGCCCTTGACGTTGCGGTGGCGTCCCTGGCGGTCCAGCCCGCCCTGGGTCGGGGTGGAGCGGTGGCGTTGCAGCAGGTCGGGCGTGGCGGGAACGCCGCTGTGCCGCGACAGCGCCTGTGCCAGCAGGGCCGCCTGGTTGTAGCGGCGGCGGAACAGGCGGCCGCGGTGCAACGGCACCGGCAGCAGCCGGTCGGCATCCGCCAGCAGCTCCTTGCCGGCCCGCGCCAGCCAGACGCCATAGGATTTGGCGGCATGGATGCGGTCGCCATGCTTGAAGCCGAGGACCAGCGGCCGGCTGCCGTCATCATAGGCCAGCACGGCGCGGGCGCGGGCGAAAGGCGGCGGGGCCGCCAGACAGGCGCCGCACAGCGCGCCCTCCTGCGCCTCATACTCGAAGGGAAGGCCGCAGCAGGCGCACAGCGGCGGGGCGATGAAGGTCAGCTTGACCCAGCAGGCCGCACACAGGCCGCCCTGCCGGTCCACCGCCTCGCCGCAGCTGAGACAGCGCGGCGGCAGCAGCGCGTCCAGCAGCAGGGCCGCCGCACCGCTGGCGATGCGGCCAAGTCCGGAAAGCGGCGCTGGCGCCTGCATCGGCCCGGTCCGTCACTGCAGCATGGCGATGCGCTCGAAGATCACCGCCGTATAGTCGCGCAGCGCCAGATAGATCGCCGGGCCGGTGACGAACAGGATCAGCAGGGTGGCGAAGAACTTCATGTCCTGCTGCAACGACGACTCGTTGATGTTGGTGGCGCTCTGGAACAGCATCAGCCCGGCCGACAGCAATGCCGTGATGCCCAGCGTCGGCAGCGAGATTTTCAGGATGACCATCAGCGCTTCATGACTGACGGCAATGGCCTCGTCGATGCCCATTCCGATGCCTGTCCGGTTTTCCTCCCATTCGGGAGCGCTGCTGTGGAGAAGGTGGCTGGGCTGCGAGTGTAGCACGGTTGTCGTGCCGCCGGCCTGGGGTATAGTGCGGCCATGACAAGCCCCGACAGCATGACCGTTTTCGACCGTGCGCTCGTCCGCCGCCGCCGTGACCGCGCCGTCGCCGAATTCACCGACCACGCCTTCCTGTTCAAGGAGATCGCCGACCGCCTTGCCGACCGGCTGGAGGACGTGATCCGTCCCTTCCCGCTGGCGCTGGACGTCGGCTGCCACGACGGGGCGATGGGCCGGATCCTGAAAGGCCGCAAGGGGATCGAACGGCTGGTCGCCTGCGACCTGTCGCCGGAGTTCGCCCGTGCAGCCCTCGCTCCCGGCAACCCCGCCGTCGCTGCCGCCATCGCCGCCGACGAGGAGTTCCTGCCCTTCGCCCCCGGCAGCTTCGATCTGGCCGTCAGCAATCTCAGCCTGCACTGGGTCAACGACCTGCCGGGCGCCCTGGTGCAGATTAGGCAGGCGCTGAAGCCCGACGGCTTCTTCTGCGCCTCCATGCTGGGCGGCCAGACCCTGGCCGAGCTGCGCCGCTGCCTGTATGAGGCGGAGATGGAGGTGTCGGGCGGCGTCTCCCCCCGCGTGTCGCCCTTCGCCGAGATCAAGGATGCCGGCGGGTTGCTGCAACGCGCCGGCTTCGCCCTGCCGGTGGTCGACAGCGACGTGATCACCGTCACCTATTCCGACGCCTTCGCCCTGATGCGCGAACTGCGCGGCATGGGCGAGACCAATGCCGTGCTGGCGCGGCGCAAGGTCCCCGCGACCCGTGCCTTGCTGTTCGACGCGGCCCGGCGCTATGCCGAGCTTTATGCCGAGCCGGACGGGCGGATCCCGGTGACCTTCGAAGTGCTCTACTTGGCCGGCTGGTCGCCGCATGAGAGCCAGCAGCAGCCGCTGAAGCCCGGCAGCGGGCAGGTTCCGCTGGGCGACGCGCTGAAGGGCGGCGGTATCCACTGAAACAGGGCGAGGGGCTGGTTTACGCAACCAGCTTCCAGGCCATCCAACCCAGCACCCCGGCGTTCACCAGCATGATCGCCGGGGCGACGCGGGCGACCGCGGTGCGCCAGGTGCGGCCGGCGATATGGCCGGCCAGCCCGACCGCCAGCAGGCTGGGCACCGTGCCGAGCGCGAAGGCCGCCATGCCGAGTGCGCCGGTCAGCGCACTGCCGCTCGCCGCCGCCACCGCGATGGCGCCATAGAGCATCCCGCAGGGAATGAAGCCCAGCGCCACCCCCAGCCCATAGCCGCGCCAGCCCGTCGGGTTGCCGAACAGCGGCCGGGCGAGGCCGGACACCCGCTCGCTCCACCAGCGTTGTACTCCGTTGCTTCCCAGCGAAGGAGCCTTGGGCAGCCAGGACAGGACGCCGCGCGCGGCATAGCCGAGGAAGAACAGTGCCGCCAGCGCCAGCAGCGCCACCGACAGCCAGCGCAGTCCCGGCAGCGCCCCGACATGGCCGGCGACCGAGGCCGACAGCGCGCCGACCAGCGCATAGGTCGTCGCCCGGCCGGCATGATAGGGCAGCACCGCCGCCCCGGTCAGGCGTCGGAACTCCGACATTGCCGACAGCGGCACCCGCTCCAGCCGCGCCGACACCTGGGCCAGGACGAAGGGGCCGCACATGCCGGCGCAATGGGTGGTGCCGCCGACCAGTCCGGCGGTCAGCAGGGCCAGCAGCAGCCCGCCGTCGCGGTCGATGACCACGGCGCACTGGTTCAGTCCGGCATCCAGCAGCGACAGGGCGTCCAAGGCAAAGCCTCTCCGGTTCGGGAACTGGCGGCGATCTTAGGAGGAGGGGAGGGGGCCCCCCAATGACGTGGGTCAATGGTGGGCAGGCTTGCCGGGGTGTGGGGCAAAGCGACCGCGAACGATTCTGTGCCGGTCGCTTAACCCCACGCCCTTACGCCAGCAGGCGGGCGATGGGCGGGCGGCTGGGATGAAGGACGACGCCGTCGTCGGCCGGTTCGACCTTCGCGTCCGGGTAGGCGGCCAGCGCATATTGCAGGGCCTGGACGAAGCGCGGCTTGAAATGCTTCATCTGGTCATAGCCGGCACCGAACTGCGCATAGAGCGACGGCCAGGAGATCGGCTGCGGCCGGCTCAGCGAATGCAGCCGGTAGGCGAGCCAGACATAGAGATCCAGGCTCAGCGAACGGTCCTTCAACTGCCGCACCGCTTCCTCCAGCAGGGGAACCGGATGGTCGCGCAGGGCCTGGAAGAAGGTCTCGTCCAACTGGACCACGTCGTTCCACAGCGTGCCCTGGCGGTCGTCGCCGAGAGCGTCATGGAAGATCAGGCCGCGCTTGACGATGCCGCCCTTCTCGAAGACGTCGGCGTCCTCGCCGTCCCAGAAGAACTTCAAGGAGCAGGCGGAGATGCGCAGCGACTGTTCGCGGAAGCCGCGGAAAGTCTCGCCGCCGACGCTGATGCCCATCCGGGTCAGCCAGTCGCGCATGGAGCGGCCGAGTTCGACTTCGCGGCGGCCGGTGCGCACGGCCTGGGTTTGCAGATAGATCAGGATCATCCGCGCCCGCGCGCCATAGGGCACTCCGAACAGCTTCATCTTGCCGTTCACCTTCAGCCGGCCCGGTTCGACCAGCAGCGTCACCTGATGGCCGCGCTTTTCCCAGGGCATGTCGTCGGCCAGCTTCTTGTGCGGAAGGCTGGTCAGGCAGAAGCCGCTGTAGGTGATGCCGAGATGCTGGTTCTCGTCCGCCAGGATGTCGGCGGCGATGTCCACCAGCGTCCGCTCTTCGGGCCGGACCAGGGCGCGCGCCTTGTCCCGGCCATGCTCGATCACGAGTTTGTGTATGTCGCCCATAGCAGCCTCACCCGGATGTTGTGGCATCCTGGTGAGCGGCGGCCGATGGAGTCAATGTGGGGTTAGGCGACCGTGCTAGTCGACGGTTAGTTGTTAGACTTATTAGTTGAGTCGCCGCTTGTCCCCATGGGGAAACCCCGAGTCGCGCCGCTTTTCCCCACGAATCCGCCGCTTTTCCCCAAGGGGATCAGGGTGGACAAAGAGGCGCGGTCGCTTTTCCCCACGGGCTGGGAGGAGCGACTCGCGATGGTTGCGGAGGGACTTGGGGAAGACGCGGGCGGTCGCTTAACCCCACGGGTCGGGGAGGGCGCAGCCGGAAGCCGCACCCCCTCAATGGCTCATCAGCACCGGAACGGTCATGTGCTGCAACATGAAGCGGGTCATGCCGCCCAGCACCAGCTCGCGGAAGCGCGAACGGCCATAGGCGCCCATCACCAGCAGGTCGCAGCTTTCGTCGGCGGCCATGTTCAGCAGGGTGTCGCCGGGCTCCACCACGTCGGTGGCAACATGGGTGGCCTCCACGCGGCAGCCGTGGCGGGACAGATGGCGGGCGATGTCGGCGCAGGGCTCGTCGCCCAGGCCGTTCGGGCCGGGCTTCGGATTGGCGGCCATCACCACGACGCGCTTGGCGGCGGTCAGCAGGGACATGGCGTCGCCGATGGCGCGCGCCGCCTCGCGGCTGCCGTTCCAGCCGACCAGAACCCGCTCGCCGATGCTGGAGAAACGGCCGGCATAGGGCACGACAAGAAGCGGCCGGCCGCATTCGAACAGCAGGTCGGCCGGCTGGGCGACAAGCTGGTCGCGGTCGCGGTCCGGATCGGGCTGGCCGACCACGACCAGATCGGCATAGCGGCCGCGGACCGCGGCGGCGATGGTCGGATCGGCTTCCTGCGCCAGCCATTCGGATCGGTCGGTCATGCCGTGCAGGCGCATGACGTCGTCGAAGGCCGCCTGCATCCGGTCCGTCTGGTCCTTGCGGCTCTGGCGGCGGCTTTCGCGCAATTCCTGCGGGATTTCGGCTTCGATGTAGCCGGGGAACACCGTGTCGGTGAAGGCATAGAGCGCGGTCAGGTGCGCATCGCACCGCGCTGCGAGCCGTGCTGCGAGGTCGAGACGCGCTGCGGACGCAGGCGTATCGTCGACGACGACCAGGAAGTCCTTGAGAGCCATGGCGTGGTTCCTGCCCAGAATGGTGATGGTTGCCCGTCATTGGGGCTTTTCATCATGGGATTTGCGGCAAGGCGGCGCCGGGTCGGGCGACATCCTCGACGTCGTTGTCCCCACTTGTCTTGGCAGTATAAATCCGCGCCTGCCCGCCGATGTCCTTCCATTACAGGGCACAGCCATGCCTTTGCCGCGTTCCTGCACCGCACAAGACTGATTGTCCGCCGAACATTCGACTTGAGATGCAATCGCAGGCCGCAGACACCCCGATAGAAAACGAAACCCATTCCTCTATTCGCACAGTGAGAAACAGAAAAGCGGGATTGTGCGTTCGGCGATGGTGCAACCCGCGCTTGAATGAATACTATGATATGCCCATGGATATGCAGCCGTGTCTCCGATGGATCGGCTATAGAAACGTTCAAGCTCTGTTGCACTAAGGCAGCTTTGGTTTTGACGGGCGGGTGACACTTCGCGTAAGTGTTGGGTATCGATTTCCTGATGAGTACCCCACTCTATCCTCGCCATGAGTCCTGATCCCCGAATCACCGCGCTGGCCGACGCTTTATCGGGTGCCACATCCGGCGCGCCGGGGCTCGACGCCCTGCGTCAGATTCTCGACGCCATGACGGTGAAGGTGGCGTTGATGGACCCGCAGAGGCGGCACATCTATGCCAACCGCGCCTATCTGGAGATGATGGGGACAACTCTGGAGAAGGCGGTCGGCACCACCATCGGCGACCTGCTGGGGCAGGACCAACTGCGCAACACCGTCGGGGCGGCCAAGCGCGCGCTGGCGGGCGAGACGGTGCAGACGGAAGGCTGGATCACCCAGGCCGACGGGCAGCAGCGTTACGTCACGCGGCTTCATGCGCCGCACCGGGCGGAAGACGGCGCCATCGCCGGCTACTTCGTCATTCTGCAGGACATGACCGAACGCCGTCAGGTGCAGGACGACCTGTTCCGCCTCGCCTATTACGACCCGGTGACCGGGCTGGCCAACCGCCTGATGCTGCTGAAGCACATGGCGGACTACCGCAACATGGGCGAGCCCTTCACCCTCGTCATCCTGGACATCGACCGTTTCGCGGAAATCCGCAGCAGCATGGGCCAGGGCTTCGCCAACGAGGTGCTGGACGGTCTGGCCCAGCGGATGGCGGCGCAGGCCGCCGCCTTCGACCTGATCGCCCGCGTCAGCGACCATGCCTTCGCCATGCTGGCCGGCGGCGCCTGCGACCGGCCGGTGCTGGAGGGCGCCATCGAGGAGCTGGCGTCGGTGGTGCGCTCGGCCCGCTCCAGTTCGGGCGGCACGGTGTTCCTGTCCGCCAGCATCGGCGTCGCCATAGCGGCGCCGACCCACGAACGGCCCGACGACGTGCTGCGCGACGCCGAGATCGCCACCGCCCGCGCCCGTGAGCAGGGCGGCGGGCGGCAGGCCTGGTTCGACCCGGCGATGCACTCCCATGTGGTCGAGCAGGTGCGGCTGGAGCATGACCTGCGCAGCGCATTGGACAGCGGCAGCGACCTGTGGGTCGCCTATCAGCCGATCGTGGAGATGGTGACCGGCGGGCTGGCGGGGTTCGAGGCGCTGATGCGCTGGAACCACCCGGAACGCGGCAACATCCCGCCCGGCATCTTCATCCCCATCGCCGAGAGCACCGGTCTGGTCGTGTCGCTCGGCACCTGGGTGCTGCGGCAGGCCTGCTTGCAGATCGCGGAGTGGCAGGACCGCCGCGAACCGGGCTCCGCCCCGCTGTTCATGAGCGTCAACCTGTCCACGCACCAGCTGTCCGATCCCAACTTCGTCCAGGTCGTGCGCGAGGTTCTGCGCGAGACCGGGGTGGAGCCGTCCTGGATCAAGCTGGAGCTGACGGAAAGTGCCGTCATGGACAAGGCGGAACAGTCGATCCGCCTGCTGCGCGACTTGCGGGCGCTGGGCATCAAGCTGTCGATCGACGATTTCGGCACCGGCTATTCGTCGCTGTCCTATCTGCACAAGCTGCCCATCGACAGCCTGAAGGTCGACCGCTCCTTCGTTTCCGCCATGCACCAGTCGGAGGAAAACCGCGCCATCGTCCGCATCATCATGGATTTGGCGCGCCTGCTGGGCTTCGACGTCATCGCCGAGGGCATCGAGACCAGCGCCGACGCCAATCTGCTGCGGGCGCTGGCCTGCGATTACGGCCAGGGCTATCACTTCGCCCGCCCGCTGCCGTCGGCGGATGCCGGCAAGCTGGTCGGCGGGGAGTTGCCGTGGCAGATGCCGCGGTGAAGGTGGCGGTCTGACGCCACCTCCCGCCTTCTACTTCCCCCGAACGAACTTCGGCGTCCCCGCCGTGCCGGGCAGCAGGCGGATGGCGTAGGGGCTGGTGCGCATCTGCGCCACAGCCTGGGCGGGGCCGGGCACCATCTCGTGATAGCCGACGATCAGGTCGGCGCCCTTCTGCTGCACGCTGTCGATGGCGACGCCGTAGCCGGCGCTGTCGCGCGGCCCCAGGAACACCGCCACCGCCATCCGCCCGCCGGGCAAGGAGGACGGGGCCGGTTCGCCGACCCGCGCCCACAATGCCGACCATTCGCCGGAGTCGCGGGCGACGACATAGGCGCGCTCGGCAGCGCTGCTGTGGTCGCCCTGCCAGACGGTGCCGGCCTCCGCCTGCGCCGGCAGCAGATTGCCGTCGGCGCGGTCGTTGCCGCCCTGGCAGGAGGCCAGCAGAAGGGCAGGGGCGAACAGCAGCGGGATCAGATGCGGGATTGGATGTGGGATCTGGCGGGGACGGGACGGCAGCTTCATGGGACGGTCAGGCGCTCCGCGGCAGGATCGTCTCGACCAGCGACGCCCAATAGCTGGCGCCGGTGGTCAGGATCGCGTCGTTGAAGTCGTAATGCGGGTTGTGCAGACGGCAGGAGGATCCAAGATGGCCGCCATGGCCGAGCCAGATGTAGGCACCCGGCCGCTCCTTCAGCATATAGCCGAAATCCTCCGCCGCCATGGTCGGGTCCGGCGCCCAGACCACATTCTCCTCGCCAACCACCTTGGCGGCGGCAGCGGCGGCGATGCGCGCCTCCGGCTCGCTGTTGACCGTGGCGGGATAGCCGGGGCGGAAGCGCAACTCCGCCGTGGCACCCAGACCTTCGGCGATGCTGGAGACGAGGCGGCCGAACTGCTCCTGGATGCGGCTGTGGTTCTCTTCCGAGAAGGTGCGCATGGTGCCGCGCATCCGCGCGCTGTCGGGGATGACGTTGGCCGCGGTCCCGGCCTCCACCACCGTGATCGACACGACGGCACTTTCGGCCGGGTTGGTGCCGCGGCTGACCAGGCTCTGCGCTGCGGTGATGATGTGGGCCGACACCAGGACCGGATCGATGCCGCGATGGGGCATGGCGGCGTGGGCGCCGTGGCCGGTCACATGGATTTCGAACTGGTTGGCCGCGGCCATCACCGGGCCGGGATGCACGGCGATCCGGCCGGCCGGAAGCTCCGGCCAATTGTGCAGGCCATAGACCTGCTCGCAGTCGAACTGCCGGAACAGCCCGTCGTCGATCATCCGCTTCGCCCCACCCAGGCCTTCCTCGGCCGGCTGGAAGATGAAGTGGACGGTGCCGTCGAAGTTGCGGGTCTCCGCCAGATAGCGGGCGGCACCCAGCAGCATGGTGGTGTGCCCGTCATGGCCGCAGGCGTGCATCTTGCCGGCATGGCGCGAGGCATGGTCGAAGTCGTTGGCCTCAGGCATCGGCAGCGCATCCATGTCGGCGCGCAGGCCGATGGCCCGGCTGCTGCCGCTGCCAAGCCCCGTCAGCGTGCCGACCACGCCGGTTCCGCCCAGGCCGCGATGCACCGCGATGCCGAACTCCGCCAGCTTCGCGGCGACGATGTCGGAGGTCCGCTTTTCCTCGAACCCCAGTTCCGGGTGGGCGTGGATGTCGCGCCGCCACGCGGTCATGTCGTCCTGGAAGGCGGCGATGCGGTTGTTGATCGGCATGTCTCTGACGTCTGGTTGGAACGGCCGGAGGACGTTCGGGGAAAACCGGGTGAGGACGGCTGAGGGGCGAGGATCGTCCGCTCAGCCGGAAGCGGCCAGATCGGGCACCGACATTCCGCGCTGGACCGCCGGCCTTGCGGCGACGGTGTCGTGCCAGCGCTTCAGGTTGGGGAAGCGTTCCAGCAATCCGCCGCCCGCCACCGCCGCGGCGGCGATGAAGGGGAAGCAGGCGATGTCGGCGATGGAGTAGGAGGCGCCGGCCAAATGCTCCGCCGCGCCCAGCCGCTCCTCCAGCGCCGCATAGCAGCGCATCAGCTCGCCCTTGTACAGGTCGATGGCATGGGGGATGCGGTCAGGAGAGCGGGCGGCGAAGCGCTGCATGTCGATGGCGGTGGGGCCGAGGTCGCTGATGCCCAGCATGAACCAGCTCATCGCCTCGGCCCGCTCGTCCTCATCCTCGGGCAGCAGCCGGCCGGTGCGCTCGGCGAAATGCAGCAGGATGGCGCCGGAGCCGAACAGGCGCCGCACCCGGCCGCCCGGAAGCTCTTCCGCCAGCGCCGGGATTTTGGTGATCGGGCTGACCGCCAGGAAGTCCGGCCGCTTGTTCTCGCCGGCGGCCAGATCGACACGGTGGACGGTATAGGGCAGTCCCAACTCCTCCAGCAGGATGGAGGCCTTGCGTCCGTTGGGCGTGGGAAAGCTGTAGAGCGTGAGCATGCTGCGACGGTCCCTGCGCTCCGTCCGGGGGCGGATCCCCGGGAGCGATAGCGCCAGTCTGGCCGATTTGCGCGGCGAACGCCAGCGACAGCACTGCCGATCCGGGCCTTCGATCCGTCAGGGCTAGAACAGCGGGGTGCAGCCGTCCGGCTTCACGATGCGCGTGGCCGACGGCGGGTTGGCCGCCAGCTTCGCCGCCGGGCGGATCGGCCGCCGCAACAGCTCGCCCCCGCAGTTCGGGCAGCGCTCCCCCGGCAGCCGGGCACGGCAATCGGCGCAGAAGGTGCATTCAAAGGAACAGATATAGGCGTCCGTCGCCTCGGGCGGCAGGTCGCGGTCGCAGCATTCGCAGTTGGGTCGCAGGTCCAGCATGGCACGGTCTCCGGCTTGGGCGATGTGCCGGAAAGAATAATGGGCTTTCTCTGTCTGCGTGAGTGGCGTAGTTGCCGACGGGCATCAATATCCTGCCAAAGCGATGCACCTTTGCCAGGAGAGAGGCTACATCGCCTCCGCCCGGCGGCCGAACAGGGCGCGCAGCTTGCGGCCGATGGCGCCGCCCAGCATGCCGTGGCCACCCCCCGCCTTTGGGAACCAGCCAGGGTCGTCGGTCTGGAAGCGGCGGACAACGTGCACGAAGGCATCGACGACGTCGGGGTCGAAGTCGCGGCCCGACCGTTCGACGATCCAGGCCATCGCATCCTCCACCGCCCAGGCGCTGCGGTACTGGCGGCTGGTGATCAGCGCGTCGAACACGTCGGCCACCGCCATGATGCGGGCGCCGATGGGGATGGCGCTGCCGCGCAGACCCTCCTGATAGCCCGATCCGTCGTAGCGTTCGTGATGGTAGCGCGCGATCTCCGCCGCGATGGACAGCAGCGACCGGCCACGCAGCGGCACCGCCGCCTCGGCCAGGATGCGGTGGCCGATCTCGGTGTGGCGCTGGATCATCTGCATGTCGATGCCGGTCAGCTCGCCCGGCATGCCCAGCGTCTCGTCCGACACGCTCAGCATGCCGACATCGTGCAGCAGGGCCGCCAGCCCGACCTTCTCGACGAAGTCGGCATCAAGCTCGTCCCGGAACTTCTCGCGTTGGTGCAACTCGCGGGCGATGGAGCCCACCAGCTTCTCGATGCGCTGGAGATGGCCGGTGGCGGCGTTGTCCTTGTATTCTGCCAGCGCGCCCATCGCCAGGACGGTGGCCTTCTGCGAGGTGTTCAGTTCCTCGATCAGCAGGGCGTTTTCGAAGGCGATGGAACATTTGTTGCGGAACAGCTCCATCAGCTGCCATTCGCGGGCGGTGCCGTCGTTGCGGCCCTCGACATAGATCATGCCGGTGATGCCGCCGTTGGCGCGCAGGCGCAGCGCACAGAAATCCGGCTCGATGATCGTCTCGCTGCTGGGCGACAGCCGCTCCAGCGCCGCCTCCACCCGCGGCTCGCCAAGCTCCGCGACCTCCACGTCCTTCCACTTGGCGAAGCGGCCGGTGGAGGCGCGCACGCGGATCTTGCGGTCGCGCGGCAGAGTGTCGCCCTGGATGCAGAGAAGCGCATGGTGGCCGATGCCGAGCAGTCCGACGACGCGCGGCAGGATGTTGGGAAACAGCACGTCGGGCGTGCGCATCTCCAAGAGGCCGGTGGTGGCCACCAGCATGCGGGCCAGCCCCTTGCGCCCCGCCGCCAGCGTCTGGAGGCTGGCGAAGGTGCGCAGCTGGCCAGCAACGGCGGTGCGCAGGGCGCGCGGCGTCAGCTCCGCCTTGACCCGCCAGTCGCCGACGTCGTTGGCGGCGATGGCCTCATCCTCGCTTCCCGTATCCCCGTTCCCGGCTTCGTCCTCCCGTTCATCGGTGCAGACCAGGATGCGGGTGCGCTGGTTGCCCAGTTCGCGCCGCAGATAGGCCACCAGCTCCAACCCCGCCTTCGGGCCTTCAAGCGCGGTTTCCAGCAGGATCAGGGCGGTGTCGGGATGCCGCTGCAAGGCGTCGCGCGCCTCGGCGGCGGAGGTGGCGCCGGTCAGCTCGACCCCGGCGCCGTCGATCGACAGCCCGTCCAGCGCCGACCGTGCCTTGGCCAGCAGCGACGGATCGGAATCGACGACCAGAACCTTGAAAGGTGGTTTGGCGACCGGATCGGCCATCTCTGGCCGTGCATCGTCGTGGAGCATGGCATTCCCAGCGGTTGCGCGTCTGCGGTGCGCGTCCGGCAAAGTAATCCCATTGCACGATTCATTCAACCGGCGACAAGTGCTGCCAACAGCTCCGAAGCCAGCAGGCCGGGATTGACCGGCTTGGAGATGACACGCGACACGCCCAGCTTGGCGAAGGCGGCGGATGTCAGTTCGGCCGGCACCTTGTCGTCGATGGCCGACAGGATGACGACCGGCATCTCCGGACGCAGCGTCCGCGCGGCCTTGATGACCTCGAACCCGTCATGGTCCGGCATGATGATGTCGGTGAGGACGAGGTCGAACTGTTGGACGTAAAGGATGCCGATGGCTTCCGGGGCGCTGGAGCACAGGGTCAGGTCATGGCCTTCGCGGGTCAGGATCGCGCGGATCAGGTTGCGCGTGACCGGATCGTCGTCCACCACCAGCAGCTTGGCCATGCCAGTCCCCGTCGCATTCATGCCGGGCGCAGGTATAGCGTGAACCCATGGTTACGCCAGCGGCAAGTTTATGACCCTCCATTGTGCTTATGCGTGTCAAAATGTCACGCGGCGAGCAGGGCGGCCTGTGAGAAACGACCCTGCACCGGCCCGGCGGTCTTGGAATGGTCAGTCCGTTTGGGGTAGTGTCCGCCCGCACCCCACGGACCAACAACGAGCAGACGCAAGACCGATGTTGCTTCCCAACGCCGTCCGCCGATTTGCCGGGGCCGTCTTTGCCGGTTCTGTCGTCTCTTCCATCCTCGCCGCCGGCTTTCTGGCCGCCGGCATGACCGCCGCGCCGGCCGCCGCGGCCGACCCGCGCCACCTCGGCACCTTCAAGGACTGGAACGCGTTCCTGTTCGAGGAGAAGGGCCAGAAGGTGTGCTACATCTCCAGCCAGCCCAAGAAGTCGGAGCCGAAGGCGAAGCGCGGCGACATCTACACGCTGGTCACCCACCGCCCGGCGGAAAAGGCCCTTGACGTCGTCAGCGTCATCGTCGGCTATCCGTTCAAGAAGGGCAGCGAGGCCGAGGTCAGCATCGACGGCAAGGACTTCAAGCTGTTCACCGACGGCGAGACCGCCTGGGCTCGCGATGCCGATGCCGACCGCACCGTGACCGCGGCGCTGCGCAACGGCAAGCAGATGGTGGTGAAGGGCGTGTCCGGCCGTGGCACCAAGACGACCGACACCTACAGCTTGGCCGGCGTCGGGCAGGCCTATGACGCCATCAACGAGGCCTGCGGCGTGAAGCGCTGATCGCCGCAGCGGATTACTTGGTCTTTTTGCCTTCGAGTCTTTTGACTCCGCGCGCTCATGGCCCTATGTAATGGGGCCATGAGCGCCTCCAATCATGCTTCCGCCTTCGTTCTGCCGGCGACCGATGCCGACGGACGCAAGAACCTTGTCGGCCTGTCCCGCGAAGAGCTGGAAGCCGAGATGCTGTCGATCGGCCTGGAAAAGTTCCGGGCACGCCAGCTCTGGCACTGGCTCTACCACCGCGGCTCCACCGATTTCACCGAAATGACCACGCTGGCCAAGCCGGTGCGGGAAAAGCTGGCCGACGCCTACATCGTGGCGCGGCCGACGGTGGTGACGGATTTGAAGTCGGCGGACGGCACCCGCAAGTGGCTGCTGCGCATGCCCGACGGGCAGGAGGTGGAGAGCGTCCACATCCCCGAGGAGGATCGCGGCACGCTCTGCGTCTCCTCCCAGGTCGGCTGCACGCTGACATGCCGCTTCTGCCACACCGGCACGCAGCGTCTGGTGCGCAATCTGGACGCGGCGGAGATCGTGGCGCAGGTGATGCTGGCGCGCGACATGCTGGGCGAATGGCCGGCGCCGCCCGACGGGCGCATGCTGTCCAACATCGTCATGATGGGCATGGGCGAACCGCTGTTCAATTACGACAACGTCGCCAAGGCGTTGAAGATCGTGATGGACGGCGACGGCATCTCGATCTCCAAGCGGCGCATCACCCTGTCGACCTCCGGCGTCGTGCCGATGATGGAGCGCTGCGGCCAGGAGCTGAACGTGAACCTCGCGGTCAGCCTGCACGCGGTGACCGACGAGCTGCGCGACATCATCATGCCCATCAACCGCAAATACCCGCTGCGCGAGCTGATGGACGCCTGCCGGAACTATCCGGGCCTGTCGAACGCCCGCCGCATCACCTTCGAATATGTGATGCTGAAGGGGATCAACGACACGCCGGCCGATGCGCGGGCACTGGTCAAGCTGCTGGAAGGCGTTCCGGCCAAGATCAACCTGATCCCCTTCAACGAATGGCCGGGCGCTCCCTATGAGCGGTCGACCGCAAAGGCGATCCAGGTCTTCGGCGACATCGTCAACAACGCCGGCTATGCCAGCCCGGTCCGCACCCCGCGCGGCGAGGACATTATGGCCGCCTGTGGCCAGCTGAAGAGCGCCAGCCTGCGCTTGACCGCCGCCGAACGCGCCGCCATCGCCAACGTCATCGCGGAGAAGGACGCGGCGCTGGTCTCGTAAGGGACAGCCGACGATACTTTCGATGACGAGGGGCTTTAGGCCGGGCGTGTTGAAATCCAGCCGCCGGGCATCCATGTTCCCTGTATGTTCGAGGGCTTCGCCGATGCCGTCCGCCTCCCCCCGGAATTGCGGACGGCTCCGCGCTGTGACAGGGTGTCGCCACGTCCGCCAACCAGATCCGGTTCCAGCATCGGCATGCCCGCCCCCATCGAGGACATCATCGCCAAGGCGATCAAGGATGCCGACAAGTCCTTCTTCAACGAGGATTATGCCAAGCAGGCGAAGGCGGTGACCGCCGCCCTGAAGAAGGCGGGGTACGAGGTGGCGCCGGTGAAGCCGCCGCCGGGGCTGGTCGAATGGGCGAAGGACAACATTCCGTTCGGTCGTCTGCGTCCGGCGGAACTGATTACGCAGATGTACTCGATGATGGTCGAGAACGTGCGGCGCTTCGACAAGTAGCGCCAGCGCAAGCGCGGCGGTCCCGGACTGTCCTCATTGGCTGGTATTACCACAGGACCGGAAGGCCGTTTCTTTTCAGCCACTTCCCGCGCTGCGCCAAAATCGTCACACCAGCACTTTCGGCCACCCCCCGCCGTTGACTCGGATGCTGCGTGAGCGTAATTCATTGCGCCAACCAATAGGACGGGACAGCCGTCTCAAAAGGGCACGCACCACCCAGCCGCCGCGGCAATCGTCATGTTGCGCCGCGTCCGGCCGCGAACAGAGGACGACGCAATGGCAAACGGCAGCGGTCGGCCGCTCTCCCCGCACCTTCAAGTCTACAAACTCCCGTTGACCGCAGTCATGTCCATCACGCACCGCATCACGGGCGTCGGGCTGGCTGTGGGCACGCTCCTGCTGGTCTGGTGGCTGGTTGCCGCCGCTGCCGGTCCGGAAGCGTTTGCGCGCGCGCAGGGCTTCATCGGCTCCTTCTTCGGCCTGCTGCTGATGTTCGGCTGGTCGGCGGCGCTCTACTACCACCTGTGCAACGGCATCCGCCACCTGGTCTGGGACGCCGGCAAGTCGTTCGAGCTGACCGACGCCGACCGCAACAACAAGGTCGTCCTCGGCGCGACGGCAGTGCTGACCGTGCTGACCTGGATCGTCGGCCTGGCCGTGTGGTGAGGAGATAAGACATGGCGTCCAATAGCAAGACCCTCCGCTCGCCGTTGCAGGTCGCACGCGGTCTGGGTTCCGCCAAGCATGGCACCGAACATTGGTGGTCGCAGCGTCTGACCGCGATCGCCCTGGTCCCGCTGACCGTCTGGTTCGTTTTCGGCGTCATCCGTCATCTGGGTGCCGATCACGCCGCCTTCATTGCCTGGATGAAGTCGCCCTTTTCGGCCGTGATGATGATCCTCACCGCCGTGGTCACCTTCCACCACGCCCAGTCCGGGCTCCAGGTGGTCATCGAGGACTACGTGCATGCCGAATGGCAGAAGATGGCGCTGATCATCGGCGTCAAGTTCCTGTCCTTCGCCCTGGCGGCCGCCTGCGTGCTGGCCGTCGTGAAGATCTTCATCGGAGCCTGACGACCATGGCGACCGCCTACAACATCATCGACCACACCTATGACGTCGTCGTCGTCGGCGCCGGCGGCGCCGGTCTGCGCGCCACCTTCGGCATGGCCGAAAAGGGCCTGAAGACCGCCTGCATCACCAAGGTGTTCCCGACCCGCTCCCATACCGTGGCGGCGCAGGGCGGCATCTCGGCCGCGCTCGGCAACATGGGCGAGGACGACTGGCGCTACCACATGTACGACACCGTGAAGGGGTCGGACTGGCTGGGCGACCAGGACGCCATCGAGTACATGTGCCGCGAGGCCATCCCGGCGATCATCGAGCTGGAGCACTACGGCGTGCCCTTCTCGCGCACGCCGGAAGGCAAGATCTACCAGCGCGCCTTCGGCGGCATGACCGCGCAGTACGGCAAGACCCAGGCCTATCGCACCTGCGCCGCCGCCGACCGCACCGGCCACGCCATCCTGCACACCCTCTACCAGCAGTCGCTGAAGCATGAGGCGGAGTTCTTCGTCGAATACTTCGCGCTCGACCTCATCATGGAGGACGGCGTCTGCAAGGGCGTGCTGGCCTGGAACCTGGACGACGGCACGCTGCACCGCTTCCGCGGCCAGCTGGTGGTGCTGGCGACCGGCGGCTACGGCCGCGCCTACTTCTCGGCGACGTCGGCCCACACCTGCACCGGCGACGGCGGCGGCATGGTCCTGCGCGCCGGCCTGCCTCTGCAGGACATGGAGTTCGTGCAGTTCCACCCGACCGGCATCTACGGCTCCGGCTGCCTCATCACCGAGGGCGTGCGCGGCGAGGGCGGATACCTGACCAACTCCAACGGCGAGCGCTTCATGGAGCGCTATGCCCCGTCGGCCAAGGATTTGGCGTCGCGCGACGTCGTGTCCCGCTCGATGACCATCGAGATCCGCGAAGGCCGCGGCGTGGGTGAGCACAAGGACCACATCCACCTGCACCTCGAGCATCTGCCGCCGGAAATCATTCACCAGCGCCTGCCCGGCATCGCCGAGACGGCCAAGATCTTCGCCGGCGTGGACGTCACGAAGGAGCCGATCCCGGTTCTGCCGACCGTCCACTACAACATGGGCGGCATCCCGACCAACGTTCACTGCGAGGTGCTGTCGCCGACCGCTTCGAACCCGGATCAGGTGGTGCCGGGCCTGATGGCGATTGGCGAGGCGGCCTGCGTGTCGGTCCATGGCGCGAACCGCCTGGGCTCCAACTCGCTGCTCGATCTGGTGGTGTTCGGCCGTGCGGCCGCCATCCGCGCCGCCGAGATCGTCCAGCCGGGCAAGGCCCCGTCGGTCAAGCCGGACGCTTGCGACAAGGCGCTGGAGCGGTTCGACCGCATCCGCAACGCCAAGGGCTCGATCAAGTCGGCCGACCTGCGGCTGGACATGCAGCGGACGATGCAGAACAACTGCGCCGTCTTCCGCACCGGCGAGGTCCTGGACGAAGGCGTCAAGAAGATCGACGCGGTCTATGCCAAGAAGGGCGAGATCGCCATCTCCGACCGCTCGCTGGTCTGGAACTCCGATCTGGTCGAAGCGCTGGAGCTGGACAATTTGCTGGGTCAGGCGGTCGCCACCCTGCATTCCGCCCAGAACCGTCCGGAGAGCCGCGGCGCCCATGCCCGTGAGGACTATCCGAACCGCGACGATGAAGGCTGGATGAAGCACACCGTCATCTGGGTCGCGGACAATGGCGAGACGAAGATCGATTACCGCCCGGTCCATATGTACACGCTGACCGATGAGGTCGAGGTCTTCCCGCCCAAGGCCCGTGTGTACTAAGGCCCGCCGGATAAAGGAAATCAGCCATGGTTGAATTCAACCTGCCAGCCAACTCCAAGGTCGGCGTCGGCAAGACCGTGAACGTCGCGAGCGGCGCCAAGCGGGCCAAGACCTTCAAGATCTACCGCTGGAACCCGGACGACGGACAGAACCCGCGCGTCGACTCCTATGTGGTCGACCTCGACAAGTTCGGGCCGATGATCCTCGACGCGATCATCTATATCAAGAATCAGGTCGACAGCACGCTGACCTTCCGGCGCTCCTGCCGCGAGGGCATCTGCGGGTCGTGCGCGATGAACATCGACGGCACGAACACGCTGGCCTGCCTGAAGGCCATCGAGGACGTGCCGGGCGACGTCAAGATCTACCCGCTGCCGCACATGCCGGTGGTGAAGGATCTGGTCCCCGACCTGAAGCACATCTATGCCCAGCTCGCCTCGATCAAGCCGTGGCTGCAATCGCAGTCGCCGGCCCCGAGCCGCGAGCGGCTGCAGTCGCCGGAGGACCGCGCCAAGCTGGACGGCCTCTACGAATGCATCCTGTGCTTCTGCTGTTCGACCTCGTGCCCCAGCTACTGGTGGAACGGCGACCGTTACCTCGGCCCGTCGATCCTGCTCCAGGCCTATCGCTGGATCGCCGACAGCCGCGACGAGATGACGGGCGAGCGCCTCGACAACCTCGAGGACCCGTTCCGCCTCTATCGCTGCCACACCATCATGAATTGCACCAAGGCGTGCCCGAAGGGTCTGAACCCCGCCAAGGCCATCGCCGAGATCAAGAAGCTGATGGTTGCGCGCCGCTGATCGCGGACAAACGTTCGCGACACGGAAAAGGCGCCCCTTCGGGGGCGCCTTTTTTCATTTTGGGGCTTCTCAGACGAAGTCCGGGTCGGTCGGGCGCGATGGCGGCAGGTCGTTGCCGGGAGCCGGGCTGTCGGTGGTGCCGGGGCCGCCGGGGTTGGGCAGGTCGGGGTTGTCGGTGCCCGGCAGATCGACGCCGGGAATATCCTCGTGCGGGCCGGGGAAAGGGCCAGAGGAGAAGGTCTGCGGGGCGGCGCTGAGGCCGGGATCGGCGATCGGCATGAGGCGGTTTCCCTCTGTCGGTGGATTGCGGTTGCTCGCTCTTCCCTATCAACGGCCGAAGCCGCAATCCGCTCCATCGCACGGGACGATTGCGTGCGCACCGGTTGACCGATGGCGGCGAGGGGGTATGCTCTTCGGGAGATCACCAACGACCACGAACCACGAATGGGCGGTGCCGGCCGGCGTCGCCCCGCGTAGGGACACATTTTCTTTCTAGGGAAGGACCGAAATCATGGGCGGCATGGCAGGCCAGGCGTGGAGCTGGATCCAGGGCGAGTGGGTGGAGGGCAATCCGCCCATCGTCGGACCGCTGTCCCACACGCTGTGGCTCTCTTCGACGGTCTTCGACGGCGCGCGTGCCTTCCAGGGCGTGGCCCCCGACCTCGACCTGCACTGCGCCCGCGCCATCCGGTCCGCCCAGGTGATGGGGCTGGAGCCGATGGTCACCGCCGGTGAGATCGAAGAGCTGTGCTGGGACGGCATCCGCCGTTTTCCCAAGGAAGCCGAGTTGTACATCCGCCCGATGTTTTACGCCGACGACGGCTTCGTCGCCCCGGCGCCGGAGAGCACGCGCTTCGTCCTGTCGATCTACGAGGACCCGCTGCCGCAGCCGACGGGCTTCGCCGCCTGCATCTCCACCCGCCGCCGGCCGATCCCGACCATGGCCCCGACCGAGGCCAAGGCTGCCTGTCTTTATCCGAACGCCGGGCTGGCGCTGACCGAGGCGCGCAAGCGTGGCTTCCAGAACGCCATCATGCTGGACGCCATCGGCAATGTGGCCGAGTTTGCCACGTCCAACCTCTTCATCGCCAAGGACGGGGTGGTGCGCACGCCGGTGCCGAACGGCTGCTTCCTGAACGGCATCACCCGCCAGCGCATCATCGCCCTGCTGCGCAATGATGGCGTGACGGTGGAGGAATGCACCCTGACCCCGCAGGACGTGTTGGAAGCCGACGAGGTCTTTTCCACCGGCAACCACGCCAAATGCGTGCCGGTGATCAAGGTGGAGGACCGCAGCCTTGCGGCGGGACCGCTGTTCCAGCGGGCGCGGGCGCTTTACTGGGAATACGCGTTCCGCTGATCGAGCAACGCCACCGCCGCCCGGCGGTGATGGGCCAGCGTGGCGGCCAGCCGGGCCAGCCACGCGTCGGTCCGGCAGGTCGCGGCGGTCAACGCGCCGCGGCGCCGGGCCGTGGCGAGGCGTGCTTCCGCCGCGAGCGTGCTGTGCAGACGGAGCGTTGCCGCGCGTTTGAGGGCGTTGGCGCGGCTTGGGCCGCCGAGCAGGGCGGAGCGAAGCTCCTGCTTCGGCGGCTTGGCGTCATGGGTGCGGTGAAGGCTGTCCAGGCGGGCGGCACGGTCCATGGAATGGACGATAGCGCCTGTCGGGATATGCGGTAAAGGCAAATTTTCCTAGGATCGCGCGCCGGGTGGGGAGGTGTTTGACCTCCTCACTGGCTCGCCCAGATGATCCGCGCCATCCAGGCGACGTCCGACAGCGGGATGCTGCGGTCGGGGTGGGCCCGGTTGATCGACAGCAGTTCGATCTTGGTCGCCGTCTCGCGCATCAACTGCTTGGCCATCACCTCGCCGCCCTTGGTGCGGACGACGACGCGGTCGTTGCGGCGGATCTGCGCGGCAGGCGAGACGATGATGGTGTCGCCGTCGCGATAGACCGGTTCCATGCTGTCGCCGGAAATCTCCAGCGCATAGGCATGCGGGTCGCCCAGGCTCGGAAACAGCAGTTCGTCCCAGCCGCTGCCGGCCGGGAAGCCGGCATCGTCGAAATAGCCGGCCGACCCGGCCTGGGCATAGCCGATCACCGGAACCCGTTGCAGCGGGGTGGTACCGGCGCCGTCGCCGACCAGCGACACGAACTCCGACAGGGAGGCGCCGGTGGCGTCCAGCACCTTGGAGATGCTTTCCGTCGACGGCCAGCGCAGCTTGCCGTCGTTGGTGGTGCGCTTGCTCTTGTTGAAGGTGGTCGGGTCCAGTCCGGCGCGCCGTGCCAGCCCGGAGGCGGAGAGCCCGTGCTGTGCCGCGAGGCGGTCGATGGCCCGCCAGATGTCCGTATGTTTCAGCATGGGACGATAATCTCATAAAGCGGCGACAGCGTCCCTAGGAACTTTTTCATAAAACCATTGACCGCGGGCAGTGGCGGGAACATAACGCAAACAGAAGGCGCGGCCGCGAAGCAGGTCCGGTGTCTCTCTTCCCAAAAAATCCGAAGCCGCAAGGAGACCAGCATGCTGCGTCCGGCCGCCACCGCTTTGCCTGCAACCAGCCTTTCCCGGACCGTTCCGCTGAAGCCGGAGCCCTACAGCGTCGAGGGCCAACCCTTTGCCGATGCGGAGGAGGCGTGGTTCTGGGCGGTGCAGGCGCATGAGGCCAAGGCAGCCGGGGCGCGGGTTGTCGCCGGCTGTGGGCAGGTCGCGCGGCCCTGCGAGCCGCAGGACCTTCTTCAGGTGGTCGACCGCCTGTACCGGGCGCGCAAGCTGATGCGCGACCACCTGCATGTGCTGGTCCATTACGGCCGCCGCCAGAGCGCGCCGGAACCGGACCGCTTCCGCGAACAGCGGGCCCATTCGCTGTGGCAGGAGGCGTTCACCGTGATCGCCCCGGCGCTGCGCAACAAAGGCATCGCGCGATGAGCGCCGCCCCCTGGACCGCCGCCTGGATCGTCTATCGCGGCGAAGCGCCCTTGTGGTGGCTGCGGTTGCTGAAGCCGGGCTTCCGCCACTGCCTGGCCCTGCTGACCGACGGTCGGCGCTGGGTGGCGGTCGATCCGCTGGCCGGTTTCACCGACATCGCGGTGCTGGACCTGCCCGCCGACTTCGACCTGCCGGGCTGGTACCGCGCCCAGGGGCTGACGGTCGACGCCGCCCCGCTGCGCCGCCCAGCCGGCCCCGCCCCCTGGGGGCCCTTCACCTGCGTCGAGGCGGTCAAGCGCCTGATCGGCTTGCGCGCCCGCCGGGTGCTGACCCCCTGGCAACTGCACCGCCACCTGACTGGAGGAGACCGCGCATGCCCGCATCCGCAGCCGTGAAACCGTCCGCCCGGCGGAAGGGTGACCTGTCGGAACCGGAAGCCCTGCTTGACCGCTACCGCGTCGCCCGCGAACGGCGCAGCGTGTGGGAAAGCCATTGGCAGGAGTGTTACGACCATGCGCTGCCCAACGGCCGGCCCTTCCGCGGCGGCGGCACGCCGGGCGAACGCCGGGTCGACCGGCTGTTCGACGGCACCGCCCCCGACGCGGTCGAGCAGTTGGCCGCCAGCCTGCTGTCGGAACTGACGCCGCCCTGGTCGCGCTGGTTCGGCTTCCAGCCCGGTCCCACCCTGACCGGGGCGGAGCGCGACCGGGTCGCTCCGCTGCTCGACCGTGCCGCCGGCATCGTCCAGGCCCATTTCGACCGCTCCAACTTCGCGGTGGAGATCGATCAGTCCTTCCTCGACCTCGTCGCCGTCGGCACCGCCAGCCTTTTGATGGAGGAGGCCGCCCCCGGCGCCCCGTCCAGCCTGCGCTTCACCGCCGTCCCGCTGGCCGAGGCGGTTCTGGAGGAGGGGCCGGACGGCCGGTTGGACGCCACGTTCCGCCGTAGCGAGGCGACGCTGGCCCAGATCCTCCAGCGCTTCCCCGGTGCGGACCTGCCAGATGAGGTGCGGAAGCAGGCGGCGGGGGAGCCCGACAGCCGCTTCCCGCTGGTCGAGGCGGTGCTGCCCGACGGGACTGCCTATCGCTGGGGCGTGGTGCTGGACAGCGGGCTCGCCGAACCGTCCTGGCTGGCGCAGGGGCGCTTCGCCCAGTCCCCCTTCGTCAATTTCCGCTGGCTCAAGGCACCGGGCGAGACCTATGGCCGCTCTCCGGTGATGAAGGCGCTGCCCGACATCAAGACCGCCAACAAGGTGGTGGAACTGGTGTTGAAGAACGCCTCCATCGCCGTCACCGGCATCTGGCAGGCTGACGATGACGGGGTGCTGAACCCCACCACCATCCGGCTGGTGCCCGGCACCATCATCCCCAAGGCGGTCGGGTCAGCCGGCCTGACGCCGCTGGCCAACCCCGGCCGGTTCGACGTGTCGCAGCTGGTGCTGGACGATCTGCGCGGCCGCATCCGCCATGCGCTGCTGGTCGACCGGCTGGGGCCGGTGGAGTCGGCGCGGATGACCGCGACCGAGGTGCTGGAACGCTCGGTCGAGATGGCGCGGCTGCTGGGCGCCACCTATGGCCGCCTGCAGGCCGAGCTGATGACGCCGCTGGTGCTGCGGGCAGTGTCGATCCTGCGCCGGCGCGGCGAGATCCCGGACATCACCGTGGACGGCCGGTTGGTGGAGTTGCAGCACCGTTCCCCGCTCGCCCAGGCGCAGGCGCAGCGCGACGTCCAGGCGACGCTGCGCTGGCTGGACAGCGTCAAGGCGCTGGGGCCGGAGGCGGAGGCCACTGTGGATGCGGCGGCGACCGCGCATTGGCTGGGCGAGGCCTTCGGCGTGCCGGCCAAGCTGATGCGGGCGCAGGTTGCCGGCGCCGGGCTGGACGCCGGAGCGGGTGCCGGTGGCTCCAATGGCTGACCGCCCAATGGCTGACCGCCCGACGATCGAGCAGGCCGGCTGGGACTGGCTGGAGGCGACGCTTCCTGCCGATCCGCAAATCGGTGCGGCAGCGGATGCCGACCCGGCGCCCAGCTTCGCCCGCTGCTTCGCCGGACGTGACGGGGAGCGTGTGCTGGCGGTGCTGCGGGCAATGACGCTCGACCGCGCACTGGGGCCCGACGCGTCGGAAGCGGCGCTCCGTCACCTCGAAGGGCAGCGCCAGCTGGTCGCCACCATCCTCGCGCTGGCCGCGCGGGGACGGGCCGGCTGATCGGCGGTTCTGCCGCCCTTTTTTCCCCTTCCTTGCAGGAGTTGATGATGGCCGACACTCTGCTGACCGAATCCACCGCTGCCGCCGATATGGTGCCGCCGCTGCCGGTTCCGGAGAAATTCCGCGACCCCAAGACCGGCGCCCTTCGGGTCGAAGCCCTGCTGAAATCCTATCTGGAGCTGGAGCGCCGCCTGTCGTCGCAGGGCCAGTCCCGGCAGGCACCACCGGACACCGCGTCCGACTCGCCTCCCCAGGCCGCTTCCCTCGATCCGGCCAGCTTCGATTTGGCCACGCTCGACCCGGCACAGCGCCGCCGGCTGCTGGGAGCGCCGGAGACGCCGGACGGTTACAGCATCGCCTGCGACCATGGCTTGTTCCAGTCCGACCCGGAAATTAACGGACGCCTGCACGAAGCCGGCTACACCGCGGATCAGGCCCAGCTTCTCTATGATCTCGCCGCCGAGCGGATGGTGCCGCTGATCCAGACCATGGCCGCCGAATTCCAGGCGGAGCGCGAGGTCGAGCGGCTGGTCGCCCGGTTCGGCGGAGAGGAGCGCTGGCGCGAGGTGTCGCGGCAGCTCCTGGCCTGGGCCGGCAAGACCCTGCCGCCGGCTGCGGTGGAAGGGCTGGCGACCACCTACGAAGGTGTCATGGCGCTCTATGCGATGATGACCGGCAGCGAGCCGGCGGCGCTCTCGATGGCCGGCAACCGCGCGGGCGGCGGCGAGGGCGAGGCGGAATTGCGCACCCTGATGCGCGACCCGCGCTATTGGCGGGAGCGCGATCCGGCGGTGATCGCCCGCGTCACCGAAGGCTTCCAGCGCCTTTATCCCGGCCAGGGGTGAGGTGAAGCGGTACCGGCCGTTCTCCCCCGCCGCTCGCTGTCCGGCGGGGGAGTGGCAGGGGGGACCGGAAGGCGGAGCAGAGACAAAGCGTCGCAGCATGCAACCTTCGTATGGGTTGGACAGACGTATCTTGCGCGTGCGAAGAAAAATTGCGTTGCACGACTGAAATGAAGTCGTCACCTTCCCTTTCACATCACCAACCGTCCGTTTATCGAACGGACCAGAGAGCGACGCCAAGCCCGATGACGCTGCGCCGCAAGATCCGCTGGCTGACCTGGATCGGCCTGATCGGCTGCCTGATGGCGGCGATCCCCGCGCTCTACCTGCTGCGGCAGGGCATGATCGCCGAGCGGGGCCAGCTTGCCGCCGCCCTGGTGGAGTCCGCCGGGCTGCTTCTGCGGGATCTGGAACAGTCTGCGGCATCCGGTGCGATCTCCGGCGACGAGGCGCGCGACCGGGCGCGGACGGCCCTGCTGGCCCTGTCGGCCAAACCCTTTCATGTCAAAATTTTCACGGACGGCATCGTCCCGTCGGGCTGGCCGGCCATCGACCGTGCGGTCACGGCGGAGGGGCGCTTCGAAGCCTGGGGTTGGGCCATAGCCGCCGCCGGCGACATCGGCGACCTCGACCGCGATTTCCTGATCGAGGCGTCGGGCTTCCTGCTGTTCCTGGCGGCGTTGCTGGTGTTGAGCTGGCCGGGATCGCTGTTTCTGTCGCAGCATGTGGTCGGGCCGCTGGAGGCGCTCTCGGACCGCATGCGCCTGCTGACGGAAGGACGGACCGACATCGACATTCCCGGCCGCGACCGCCGCGATGAATTCGGTGCGATGGCCCGCGCCATGGAGTTCTTCCGCCGCGCCGCCATCGCCCTGATCGAGCGGGACGAGCGGCTGGCCGGCATCATGAACAATGTCGGCGAGGCGATCCTGCTGGTCGACGCCCGCGGCCGCATCGAGGAACACAACCCCGCCGCCGTCGCCCTGTTCGGCGTGCCTGCCGGGGAACTTCGCGGCCGTCCGCTGTCCGGGCTGTTCGCCGCCTCCGACCGGGTGCGGATCGATGCGCTGCTGGCCGGCATGGCCACCGACACCGGTGTACCCGAGCCGGTGCGGGAGGAGGCGTTGGCGATCGAGCGCGCCGAAAGCGGCGAGCGGATCGACGCCTCGCTCAGCGTCTCGCCGCTGGTGGTGCAGGGGCGGCGCGGCTTCGTCTGCGCACTGGCCGACGTAACCGAGCGGGTGCGCCATGAACGCGAACTGATGCGGTTGGCCACCCGCGACCGGCTGACCGGCCTGCCCAACCGCGCGATGATCGAATCGCTGCTGGAAGCGGCGGTGGAGCGCAGCCGCCGGTACCGGCGTCCCTTCGCCGTGCTGTGCCTGGACCTGTCCCGCTTCAAGCTGATCACCGACACGCTGGGCCATCAGGCCGGCGACGCGCTGTTGCAGGAGGTTGCGCACCGGATCGTCGCCTCGGTGCGTGCCGCCGATCTGGTCGGCCGCATCGGCACCGACGATTTCGCCGTGCTGCTCGAGGAAATCCGCGATGCCGACGAGGCGGCGACAATCGCCGGGCGCATCCTCGACGCCTTCGACGCGCCGGTCACCCTGCCGGGTTGCGAGCATTACGTCCGGCCGGCAATCGGCATCGCCGTCTACCCGACGGATCTTGCCGGGGACCATGGGGACGGCGACGACCCGCAGGTGCTTCTGCGCGCGGCCGAAACGGCTCTCTACGCCGCCAAGCGGATGGGGGACGCCGCCATGCCTTCTTCCGTCCGGAACTGGCCGAACAGGCGCGGCGTCAGTTGGCGCTGGACGGCGATCTGCGGGCGGCGCTGGCGCTGAAGCAGTTCCGCCTGCATTACCAGCCCAAGGTGTCGCTGATCGATTACTCGCTGGAAGGGTTCGAGGCGCTGCTGCGTTGGGAGAAGCCGGGGCAGGGGCAAACTCAGGGAACCATGATCCCGCCCGGCGAGTTCATCCCGGTGGCCGAGGAGACCGGCTTCATCGTCCCGCTCGGCGACTGGGTGCTCGACGAGGCCTGCCGCCAGATGCGCGAATGGCTGGATGCCGGGATGGAGCCGGTGCCGGTCGCCGTCAACATCTCGCCCAAGCATCTGCGCAATCGCAGCGCCGAGGATTTCCGCCGCATCATCGACCGCCACGGCCTGCCTCCCGGCCTGATCGAGCTGGAAATCACCGAAGGCGCGGTGATGCAGGATCTCGACCATGCGCTGGCGGTGCTGGCGGCGTTGAAGGCAATGGGGATCCGGGTTGCGGTGGACGATTTCGGCACCGGCCATTCGTCCTTGAGCTACCTGAAGCGGCTGCCGATCACCACGCTGAAGATCGACCGCTCCTTCATCAACGGCGTGCCGAACGAGCGCGAGGACGCCGGCATCGTCTCCACCATCATCGCCATGGCCGACATGCTGGGCCTGCATGTGGTTGCCGAAGGGGTGGAGAAGGCCGAGCAGGCCAACTTCCTGCGCCACCACAACTGCACCCAGGTCCAGGGCTGGCTGACCGGCCGCCCGGTGCCGGCCGACGCCGCCTGCCGCCTGTTGATTGAGCGTCTGCGGCAGACGGCGGCGTTAGGGGCTGCCTGACACCGGGACCGCCTTGCGCCGCGGGCGGGGGACCGTCAGTTCGGACAGGGTGACCGGGCGGAAATTCCAGACATCGACGCCGACGTCGATCTGCCGCGGCTGCGGCTTCAACTGGCCGTGGCTGTGGCCGTGCAGGTTCAGCGCCTTGCGGTGCATGCCGTTCCAGGTGCGGAAGGCGTAATGGCACATCACCAGATCGACGCCGTCCAGCGTCAGTTCGGCGTAATGCCCGACGCTGGCCCAGCCGGGCAGCGCCAGCGTCTCCGGGCCGTCGTTGTTGCCGGCGATCAGGTGCTTGGTGCCGTTCAGCCGGCCGAGCAGGGCGGCCATGGCGTCGGGCTTCATGTGCAGGGCGAAATCGCCGAGGTGCCAGACCTCGTCGCCGGGGCCGACGGTGGCGTTCCAGTTCGCCTCCATCGCCGCGTCCATCTCAGCGGTGGACTCGAAGGGACGGCGGAAACGGCCGCGGGCGCCGCCATGGCCGAAATGGGTGTCGCTGGTGAAGTATACGGTCATCGACCGGTCAACGTCGGCGCGCCCCCGGCGGTTCCCAACCCTGGGATCCCGCTTCGGGCGCGCCGCCGGATGCCGGCATCAGTGCTTGTGATCGCCAGCTGCCGGATCGAGGAAGCGGTGCAGGTGGACGATGTAATAGCGGGTGTGGGCGTCGTCGATCGTCTGGCCGGTGGCGCCGCGCCATGCCTTGTAGGCATCCTCATAGCTCGGGAAGATGCCGACGATGTGCAGCTTCGACGGATCGACGAACTGGTCCGAGTCCGGACGCACGAGTTCGCCGCCGAACACGAGGTGGAGGAGCTGTTTGTCGGGCATGGCGGGGTCCTTATAACCGGGGTGATTGGGGAGTTATGGCTGTCTTTGCGCCGGCAGGCCGGCTGATGCGTCGCATTCTCATATCCGTCGTCCGGGCGGCGCTTCAAGCCTGTTGACACGTCCATCGACCTTTGCCACCACGGGACCGCGGCGTTTTCAGGATCAGGATAAAGAATCCGTCCATTTGCCGCAGATGACGGGGGCCGAAAACATGGCCGAACACTGCGAGGATCGAGCGATGGCAAGTGGTCATACCGCGACTCGGGAGAAACATGGACGGGAGCTGCGGGTCTGGGACCTGCCGACCCGCCTGTTTCATTGGGCGCTTGTCGCCGCGGTGGCGGTCGCGATTCTGTCGGCTGAGCTTGGTGTGCTTGCCGTTCATATGTTGGCAGGCGAAACAGTTCTGATTCTCGTTCTGTTTCGGCTGGCCTGGGGCGTGGTGGGCAGCCAGACCGCCCGCTTCACCGAGTTCGTAAAGGGACCGGGGGCGATCCACGACTATCTGAAGCGTTCCCGCGCGGGTGGGGAGGCCGCCTTCACCCTGGGCCACAACCCGCTGGGCGCGCTGATGGTGGTGGCGCTCCTGCTGGTGCTGCTGGTCCAGGCGGGCAGCGGCCTGTTCACCAGCGACGACATCCTGGTCGACGGTCCACTGGTGCCGCTGGCATCCGGCGCCACGGTGTCGCTGCTCGGTTCGCTGCACCGGTTGCTCGCCAACGGCATCTTCGTGCTGATCGGGCTGCATGTGGCCGCGGTGTTCTTCTATCTGCTGGTCAGGAAGGACAATCTGATCCGTCCCATGCTCACCGGTCGCAAGACCCTGCCGGCGAGGCTGGCGGCGACGGAGCCGTGCCGTGCCCCGGCGGCGCTGGCGCTGGCGATCCTGGCGACGTCGGCCGGACTGGTCTTCCTGGTGCTGCGCGCTGCCGGCTGAGACTGTCGGCGGCTCCCGCCGGGCTGTCTTCCGCGACATATGCCGTTGGTTGTGTGCGACAATGCGCCATCTGGGACTGGACGTCTTCCAGTTTAGAATAACTCCAGATTGATCCGCACAAAACACCACGAAACCAATGATGCCGGCCCGATTTCCCGGATCGATCGCCCTTTGCCTGGATAAACCTTCAGGTTGTGGTGGGGATGTCGGCCGGCCGGGGGACCGCCAGTCATGCACGCACACACCGGACACCGCCCAGCCGCCCAATCAACCGCTGGACTGAAAGGCCTTCTGGTCGCCGCCACCGCTGCCCTGGTCATCCTTGCCGCCAGCACCGGCACCGCGCCGGCCGCCGATCAGCCGGCTGCGGGCGGCGATGCCCTGATGGGCCGCGCGCGCGAGCTGTTCAAGCCGCTGCCCGCCACCCTGCCCGTGGTTCGCAACAACGCGGTCACCCGCGAGAAGATCGAACTCGGCAAGATGCTGTTCTTCGATCCGCGCCTGTCGGCCAGCGGCATCTTCTCCTGCAACAGCTGCCACAATCTGGGGCTTGGCGGTGTCGACGGGCTGGAAACCTCGGTCGGCCATGGCTGGCAGAAGGGGCCGCGCAACGCGCCGACGGTGCTGAACGCCGTGCTGAACGTCGCCCAGTTCTGGGATGGCCGTGCCGAAGACCTGAAGGCCCAGGCCAAGGGGCCGATCCAGGCCGGTGTGGAGATGAACAGCACGCCCGACCGCGTGATGGCGGTGCTGAACAGCATTCCCGCCTATCAGGCCAAATTCGCCGACGCCTTCCCGAACGAGAAGAACCCGGTCAGCTTCGACAATGTCGCCATGGCGATCGAGGCGTTCGAGGCGACGCTGACCACCCCCGCCGCTCCCTTCGACCAGTATTTGGAGGGCAAGGCCGACGCGCTGACCGACACGCAGAAGGCCGGGCTTGAGCTGTTCATCGACAAGGGCTGTTCCGGTTGCCACAACGGCGTCAATGTCGGCGGCCACGATTACTTCCCCTTCGGCGTCGTGACCAAGCCGGGGGCGGAGATCCTGCCGCCGGGCGACAAGGGCCGCTTCGCCGTCACCAAGACCGCCGACGACGAGTATGTCTTCCGCGCGCCCACCCTGCGCAACGTCGCGCTGACCGCCCCCTATTTCCATTCCGGCAAGGTATGGGACCTGCGCCAGGCGGTCGCGGTGATGGGGTCGAGCCAGCTCGGCGCCACCCTGTCCGACCAGGAGATCGACAAGATCACCGCCTTCCTGACCGCATTGACCGGCCAGCAGCCGCGTGTCGACTACCCGCTGCTGCCGGCCAGCACGCCGGCCACGCCGCAACCCGTCTTCAAGTAAGGCCCATCTTCAAGAAGGCCTGTTCCGAAGAAAGACCGGGCAAAGAAAAAGCCCTTCCCCACGCCGGTGGGGAAGGGCTTTTCCGTCAGCAGCACCGCTTATTCGGAGCGGTAACGCTGGTGGCAGGCCTTGCAGCTGTCAGCCATCGCGCCGAACGCCTTGGCCGTCGCAGCCTTGTCGCCGGAAGCGGCGGCAACCTTCAGGGCCTGCGCGGACGCCTGAAGGCCCTGCGCTTTGGCGGTGAAATCCGGGAAGTTGGCCCAGATCACTTCCTTGGCCGCGGTCTTGCCCTTGTCGGAGCCGGGCGGGAACAGGCTGGGGATTTTGGCGGCGAAGGCGTCGATGCGATCGGTGACCGGACCGATGGCGGCGAGGTCGCCCTTGCCCACCGCGTCCTTGATCTCGCCCATCGCCTTCTTGTAGTCCTCGAACCCGGCCTTGCGGGTCTGGATCACGTCCTGGGCCAGAGCAACGCCGCCGGTCAGCATCAGCGCGGCCGAGGCCGCAAGCACGATACGGGAAAACACGGTTCTCATCCCTTCGTTGAATTTTGTCCCCAACGCCAGACCTTACACACCGCAACGCCAAAGCTGTCAAGTGAAGCGGCCATGACGCTGCCGTGCCGTCATGGCGTTCATTTGTGCTGTAAGAAATAATGCTGCAAAGGGTCGGGTGCGGGATTTGCCGGGGCTGCGGGTCCGATCCGCGGACGGTTGGAAATACCCGCGGGCTCGGTCCGGTACAGCACAGCCACAGGGCGGAAAAACCGCCGAACCGCACGGCTTTCACCGGCCGACCGGCCTTGCAACCGGGGTAGAGCGCAAGTAAGGTCCGGCCTCGCGCCTTCCACCCGGAGGGGCAGGCGTCCCAACGACGTCTCCGCCACACCGTCTCTATAGCCCTGAGGGGGCCCATCGCCATGTCGATCATCGCGTCCCGCCTGTCCCGCATCAAGCCGTCGCCGACCATCGCCGTGACCAACAAAGCCCGCGAACTGAAAGCGGCCGGTCGCGACGTCATCGGCCTGGGTGCCGGCGAGCCGGACTTCGATACCCCCGACAACATCAAGGCCGCCGCCATCAAGGCGATCGAGTCCGGTGACACCAAATACACCGCGGTGGACGGCACGCCCGCTCTGAAGAAGGCGATCTGCGCCAAGTTCGAGCGCGAGAACGGCCTGAACTACACGCCGGAGCAGATCACCGTCGGCGTCGGCGGCAAGCAGGTGCTGTACAACGCCTTGATGGCGACGCTGAACCAGGGCGACGAGGTCATCATCCCGGCGCCCTATTGGGTCAGCTATCCGGACATGGTCGAGCTGGCGGAAGGCACGCCGGTCTTCGTCTCCTGCCCGGCCGAGCAGGGTTTCAAGCTACAGCCCGCCGAGCTGGAGAAGGCGATCACGCCGAAGACCAAGTGGCTGATCCTGAACTCACCGTCGAACCCGTCGGGCGCTGCCTACACCCGCGCCGAGATGAAGGCGCTGACCGACGTGCTGGTCAAGCACCCGCATGTCTGGGTGATGACCGACGACATGTACGAGCACCTGCTGTATGACGGCCTGGAGTTCGTCACCCCGGCCCAGGTCGAGCCGTCGCTGTACGACCGCACCCTGACCGTCAACGGCGTGTCGAAGTCCTATGCGATGACCGGCTGGCGCATCGGCTATGCCGGTGGCCCGAAGGAACTGATCAAGGCCATCGGCGTCATCCAGAGCCAGTCGACCTCCAACCCGACCTCCATCGCCCAGGCCGCCGCCGTAGAGGCGCTGAACGGTCCGCAGGACTTCATCAAGGAGCGTGGCGAGGCTTTCCGCCAGCGCCGCGACCTGGTGGTGTCGATGCTGAACCAGGCCAATGGCCTGCATTGCCCGAAGCCGGAAGGCGCCTTCTACGTCTATCCGTCCTGCGCCGGGACCATCGGCAAGACCACGCCGGACGGCAAGGTGATCGAGACCGATGAGGATTTCGTCACCTACCTGCTGGAGTCCGAAGGCGTCGCCGTCGTCCAGGGTTCGGCCTTCGGCCTCGCCCCGCACTTCCGCATCTCCTACGCGACCTCGACGGAAGCGCTGGAAGAGGCGTGCAAGCGCATCCAGCGCGCCTGCGGCAACCTGCGCGACTGATCGCGTCGGCAGGACCCGAACAAGGAAAAGGGCCGGCTCCGGAAGGGGCCGGCCCTTTTCCTTTGGGCGCTACTTTGCGGCGATCATCCTGTCGATGGCGCCAAGCGTGAATTTCAGCACCGCTTCGTCGGCCAGCTTGCCGTCCTTGATCTTCTCGCCGACGCCGCCGATCACGACCTGGGGGCCGCCCAGCAGCTTGGCCGGAAGCGCCAGCAGTGTGTCGTTCACCTGCTGGTGCGCCCGCACGCCGCCGGTGAAGGCGGGAGAGTTGGAAATCACCAGCACCGGCTTGCCGATCAGCGCCGACTTGCCATAGGGGCGCGAGGCCCAGTCCAGCGCGTTCTTCAGCACGCCCGGCATGCCGTAATTGTATTCCGGCGTGACGATGACCACGCCGTCGGCGTCGGCAATGGCCTGACGGAAGGCATGCACCTCCGCCGGGGCGTCCGGCGTGTCGATGTCCTGGTCGTAGAGCGGCAGGCGCAGGTCGCGGATGTCCATGCTGGCGCCGGCCGGCAGGGCGTCCTGCAGTCCGCGCAGGATGGCCAGCGAGTTGGAGTTGCTGCGCAGGCTGCCGGGCAGGCCCAGCAGTTTGGCACGCACCGTTGCATCGGTCATGAAGCGGTTGCCTTTCCTCTAATCTTCGATCTGTTTTCTTACGGGGAATTGCCGGTCCCGGTCCAGTCGATGGAGCCGTGGGACGGATCCGATGGCACTGAAACGGTCGGTTCAGGCCCCGCTTTCCAACAGGGCCAGCTTTTCCAACAGGTCATGCCCCCGTTGCCATCGGAGCAAGCCCGGAAGAGCGACGCATGCCGGCTGTGACCATCTTGGGCTGCGACTGTTGATTGGCTGGTTGACTACCCACTTAGAGGCCACACAAAGGGTAGGACGCGCCACCGGGCGCGGCCATCGGAGTCGGGCTTCGGTTCCGACGGATCGAAAAAATGGGGAGGCGACATGGCGACGCGGCGACTGGATCGGGACGATCACGTCCGGAAGCATCTGGCGCTGATGCTGCAGGAATGGCAGGAGATGACCGGCCGCGACATGGCGACCGCCACCGCCGACCAGCGGCTTCAGCACTGCACCACCCTGCTGATCGACCTGCTGGGCGAGGCGGAACGCGCTGACGAAGCCGCCATGGTGGAAGTCTGAGGGCATCGCCTCATCCCAAGGCACCACATCGACAGTTGCAGGAGCGGTCCCAACCCTGATGGAGGGAGCCGCCCCTGACCGATGCGATGTCCTTACTGGGGGGCCATGCGGATGGCGCCGTCCAGGCGGATGACATCACCGTTCAGCATCTCGTTCTCCAGGATATGCTGCACGAGGCGGGCATATTCCTCCGGCTTGCCGAAGCGCTTGGGGAAGGGGACGGTGGCGGCGAGGCTGTCCTGGACCTCCTGCGGCATGTTCAGCAGCATGGGCGTCCCGATCAGGCCGGGGGCCACCGTCATCACGCGGATGCCGTTGCGGGCGAGATCGCGGGCGGCGCAGATGGTCAGGGCGACGATGCCGCCTTTCGACGCGGCATAGGCGGCCTGCCCGATCTGCCCCTCATAGGCGGCGACCGAGGCGGTGTTGACGATCACGCCGCGCTCGCCGCTGTCCAACGGGTCCAGCTTGGCCATGTCGGCCGCAGCCAGCCGCAGGATGTTGAAGCTGCCGATCAAGTTGATCTCGATCACCGACCGGAAATTCTCCAGCGGCATCGGGCCATCGCGGCCGACGATGCGCTGGGCGGGCGCGATGCCGGCGCAGTTCACCGCGATGCGGGCCGGCCCATGGGCCGAGCGCGCCTGATCGAACGCCCGCTCGGCCGAAGCGCCGTCGGTCACGTCGCAGACAAGACCCAGCCCGCCGATCTCATGCGCGGTCTTCAGCACCGCGTCCTCGTTGACGTCCAGCACGGTCACCTTGGCGCCGAGCCCGGCCAGATGGCGCGCCGTCGCCGCTCCCATGCCCGAGGCGCCGCCAGTGACGATTGCGGACAGTCCCTGGATGTTCATGGCATCTCCTCCTTAATTGCGACCGGTCCGCGCATGGCGCCGGCCTTGTGTCCAACAGGATGCGATCGCACTTGTCGTTTACCAGATGGCCGCTGAACCATACCACACCGTATGGTGCGAGGCATCATGCCGACGCCGCGATCTTCCATCTGCGAACGGGCCAATTCCAAAAGGGAGTCTCGCGTCCATGACCGCATCGTCCGTCTCTCCCTCGCTTGGCCGCTCTCTGGACACCGGCACCGCGCTGGCGGTTTCCGATCCCGACCGGGTCGAGCGTGACGAACGGCTGGTCCGCCGCCGATTCTGGCGAAAGCTGCGGGCCAACCTGCATCGCGTCCCCTTTCTGGAGGAACTGCTGGCCGCCTATTTCTGCGCGACCGACCCGGCGACCCCATACCGGGCCAAGGCGATCCTGCTGGCGGCGCTGGCCTATTTCGTGCTGCCGGTGGACGCGGTGCCGGACTGGCTGCTGATCGCCGGCTTCACCGATGATGCCGCGGTGCTGGCAGCCGCCGTGCAGACCGTACGCGCCAACCTGACCCCTGGCCATTGGCTGCGGGCGAAGGAGACCCTGCGCGCCGAAAAGGGCGGAGAGACGGAAAGCGCCGGCTAGTTGGGCTTGGACTGCGCCATCTTGCGGCCGTCCGCCGCGTCGCGGTGCATGGTATAGAGGGCGGAGCCGGCGATCACCAGGGCACCCACCCAGCCCCACAAGTCCATGGTCTGACCGAAGACGATCCAGGCGACGATGGCGGTGAAGGGCAGCCGGGCATAATCGTATGGCATCATCGCCGAGGATTCGGCCAGCGACAGCGCCTTCGTCATCGCCAACTGCCCCAGTGTCAGCACGCCGCCCAGCAGCGCCAGCCAGCCCAGCGTGCTAAAGCTCGGCCAGGTCCAGACGAACAGCGCCGGCACCAGGGCCATCGGGGTCACCAGCAGACCGAGGAAGGTCACGATCACCGGAGAGCTGTCTTTCCGGCTGAGCAGCCGCATCTGCAGGACAGTGCCGGCCGCGGCGACGCAATGGACGAACAGGGCCAGAAAGGCCAGATCGATCGGCGCCGCCCCTGGCCTCAGCACGATGATCACGCCGATCAGGCCGGCGCAGACCGCGGCCCAGCGCCGTGGCCGCACCCGCTCGCCCAGGAGCAATGCCGCCCCCGCCGCCACGAACAGCGGGATGGCGAAGCTGACCGCCGTCGCGGTGGGCAGCGGGATTTGGGAGATGGCGTAGAACCAGGCGCTCATGGCGCAGAGCGTGGTCAGCGCCCGCGTCACATAAGGTCCGAGCCGCCGTTCCGCCAGCACCGCCCGGCAGGCGGGCGCACCGGCCGTCAGTGCCCAGGGCAGCATCCACAGCAGGCTGAACAGGTTGCGGAAGAACACGACCTCAAGCGGGTCCATCACCGTCGAGGCCCACCGCACCGCCGTGTTGCCGATTCCGAACAGCAGTGCCGACAGCAGCATGAAGCCGGCGCCGAGCAGAAGCCGGTTGGACGGCGCCCGCAGGCGGGGGGCAGCGTCCATGGAAGAGGCGGAGACGGTCACGGTCATCGTCCCTGGCAAGCCGTTGGCGGATGGTCCGGTCCGACTCGCGGAAGGCCGTTAGCGCAAACATGGATCCGTCAGGACCATCTGCGGTCGGACCACCCGCGGCCAGTGCCGTGACAGCGATCCTCCGAAGGAAATCTCGCCAGCGCAAGCAAAATACGGGAATGAGACGTTATTATACTCCCGTATGACGAGTGGTGGTTCGGAAGTTGCGAAGTTCGGCCTCTTTCTCGGTAGGATGGCTTATTCCGGGATACCACCAGCGGCGAAGCGGTGCGGCAGGCTGACCGTGAAGCGCACCCCGGGATCGGCGTTCTCTATCGACAGGATGGCGTCCAACTGTTTGGACAGGGTGTGGATCAGCCGCATGCCCAGGCTGCGGCTGCGGCGCCAGTCGAAATCGGGCGGCAAGCCGACACCGCGGTCGCCGACGATCATCTGCAAGGTCTCACCGTCCCGCCGCAGCCCGACGACGATGACGTTCGTGTCTTCCGGGGCTCGGTCAGCAGCATCGGCCTGCGATGCGGCCGCCATGCCGACCACGGTGGAGGCAAGCGGCCGGTAGGCGTGCTTGATGGCGTTCATCACCAGTTCGTTGGCAAGCAGGCCCAACTGCACCGCATGGTCGGTCGGCACCTCCACCGGCTCAACCACCAATTCCAGCCGCCAGTTGCCGCCTTCGGAGCGGGCGGAGCGCTCCAACTCCCGGCACAGCTCGGTCAGATAGTCGTGAAAGGGGATGAAATGGACGTCGTCCACGCGGTAGAGCAGACGGTGGATGTCGGCGATGGCCTGGACGCGGCGTCCGGCTTCCAGCAGATGCTCGCTCAGCTGCGCATCGCCGACCGCCTGCCCCTGAAGGCTCAGCAGGCTGGAGACCACCTGCAGGCTGTTCTTGATGCGGTGGTTGGCCTCGCGCATCAGCAAATCCTTCTGCGCCAGCACCGCGTCGCGCTCACCGATGGTCCGCTCCAGCGAGGCGGTGCGGTCGCGCACCCGCCGCTCCAGTTCGCGCTGAACCTGACGGGCGGCACCGGCCTGCCGGAAGCCGAAGACCGAGAGGGCGGCCAGCGCCATGGCCGCCGCCGCCGCCAAACCGGCATAGGGCGCGATCAACCGCTGCCAGGACGCCAGAATCGGTGCCAGATCCAGCCGGACCACCACATGGACGGGCCAGCTGTCGACCCGGCGATGGGCGACGATGGTGGCGCCGTCCCGGGCGACGCCGCCGTCCGGCTCGACCTCGATTGCCCGGCGGGCGGTGTCGGACAGCGGGGCGGGCTCGGCGGACCTGTCGGGCTCGCGCACCAAAACGTCGAGGTTGCCGGCCCGCACCAGAACGGTCACCGGCTCGTGCGGGAGGTCCAATTCCTTGTAGAAGCCCGACAGATAGGACGGATCGATGGTGACGGAGGCGATGCCGCGGAAGCCACCATCCGGTTCGGACAGCCGGCGGCTGAGCAGGAAGGTGGCCTTGTTGGTCACCCGGCCGATGATACGGGGCCCGACATGGGGCTGGTCGAGCAGGCGGCCCTGCTGCGCGTTGCGCTGATGGAACAGGAAGATCTCGCGGTCGGACGCATCGGAATAGGGTGCCGGGAAGGCTGCCGTCGTCAGCCGCAGCAGCCCCGTCGCATCGTTCAGCCAGATGGCGTCCAGGAAGGGCAGCCGGGCGCGCTGGGCGTTCAGCTTGTCCCACAGGGCGCGCGACTGTGCGACCTCGGCCCAGGGCCGTCCGGCGCTTTCCTGGGCGGCGTATTCCACCAGCAGGTCTGCGGCATCGAACAGGCGGGCGGCATGTTCCGCCAGGACACGGACGGCTGCCCGCGCGCGTTCCTGTGCCCCATCGATCGCCCGTTCGCGCGACTGCACCCCGACGACCACGGTGACGACGGCGAGGAACAGGAAGCCGCAGGCGGCCAGCCAGCCGATGGCGGCCTCCAGCCTCGGCTTGCGGAAAGGCAGCGAACCGTCCGCAGCAATGCGTTCGGAACCGGTGGACTCGTCGGAAAGCGGGGGGAGGGCAGGGCCATTCAATCGGCCGTTCCTTATCCTTCGATGCGGATCGCCATGCAGGTTGTCGGGCAGATGGGCGGAATCGTCGAATAGTAGCGCAGGGTTGGCTGCCCGTAACCTTATCTTTCGTAGACTCAAGGTTACGCTTGGCTCCGGCAAGACCGGCTCGGCAACTGAAGCGATTCAATGATCGAACGGCTTCAGCGGATCGAATTGTTGTGCAGCACCATCTCCGTCGCCAGCCGGGCGGCGCACAGGTCGGCCAGGGCGGTGCCCACCGACTTGAACAGGGTGATCTGGTCGTAGAAACGCCGGCCGGCCCGTTCGCCGCGGCCGAGTTCGAACAGGTCGCCGGCGATGTCGTCGGACGTCAGCACGCCTGAGGCCACCGGCTGTGCGATGTCGCCGGCCTCGGCCGGCGTGCGGTCGCGGCAATCGACGAAGACGCGCGCGCGGCGGATGCACTCGTCATCGACCTCCCGCATCTCCGGCGTCACGCCGCCCAGCAGGTCCAGATGCTGGCCCGGCTGCAGCCAGTCGCCGCGGATCAGCGGGCTGTGCGACGCGGTGGCGCAGACGACGATGTCGGCGCCACGCACCGCCCCTTCGAGGTCGGCAGTCGCCTCGATGCGGAATTTCGGCCTGTGGAAACGGGCGGCAAGCTTGCGGGCCTTCTGCGGATCTCGCCCCCAGACCAGCACATGGCGGAGCGGCCTCACCGCGGTATGCGCCTCCACCAGTTCCAGGGCCAGCGGACCGGTGCCGACCACCAGCATCCGGTCGGCGTCCGGCCGCGCCAGATAGGAGGCGGCGAGTGCGGAGGATGCGGCACCGCTGCGCCGGCCGAGCGCAGTGGAGGAGTCCATCAGAACCTGGGGCACACCGGTCTTGCCGTCGACCAGCAGATAGACGCCCTGCGTCCGCGGCAGGTCACTGCCGGCATTGTCGGGAAAGACGGTGTCGATGCGCAGCCCGATCGCCTGATTGACCTGCCAGGCGGGGGCAAGCAGCAGTGCGGCGTCGCTGGCGCCATAGGTCTCGACCCGATGGCGGTGAGCCGGCGGAGCTTCCACGCCGGCGCGAAAGGTCTGCCGCAGGCGTTCGACCAGCATGCGGTGGTGCAGAACGGATCGAAGCTCGGCGCCGCTGACGGTGCGCATGGAACCCCCTCCCGCCGGCCGGCATCGCGTTCCGCCCCGATGGAAAGGGGCGGAACCCCTGAACCGATGATCAATCGATGGTCTTGGCCGACGGTTCAGGCCGACGGTTCCGACCGATGAGGCCCAGTGTGACGTTCAGTGAACGGTCGGCGCGCTGCCCTGGGCGGCCGCGACCGGCAGGGTGGAGCCGGGCAGTGTGCCCGAAACCGGGCCGGAAACCGGACGGGTGCTTTCGGCCAGACGCTTCTCGGCCGCGGCGGCGCGGGCCTGCGCCTCCTTCAGTTCACGCTCCAGATACAGCACGCGGTTGCCCTCGCGGCGGGCCCGGCGGCGATGGCGGCGCTGGCTGTTCCAGACGATGAAGCCGCCGGCAACGAAGCCCACCACCAGCGCGATCAGCGTGGCCAGATACACCTGCGTTTCGAGCGTGAAGGGCAGCGGCCACAGCGACAGGGTCACGATACCGCGGTTGGAGATCGCGAACAGGATCGCGACGAGGGCCACGGGAATGGTGACGATCCAGGAAAGATGGCGCAAGGCTAAGGTTCCTTGAGAGTGATACGGCCGGAATACGGCGCTGGGACAGGGCCGGGCCGGCGCTCACTCCGTGTTCAGACGCTCGCGAAGCTGCTTGCCGGTCTTGAAGAAAGGAATGCATTTCTCGCCGACGTCAACCGATTCCCCGGTCCGGGGGTTGCGACCCGTGCGCGCGTCCCGCTTCTTGATGGAGAAGGCGCCGAAGCCGCGCAGCTCCACCCGGTCGCCCCGCGCCAGCGCCTCGGTGATCTCGTCGAAGATGGTGCCGACGATCTTTTCGATGTCGCGCTGGTACAGGTGCGGGTTCCGCTCCGCCAGCCGTTGGATCAGTTCCGACTTGGTCATGACCGTTGACGTTCCCCCATCAGATGCGGGCACATTTTGGTCGGATTGCGCCGCGCTTGGACAGCAGCGTGCCACCGGGCGAATAAGGCGTCAAGCCCCACCCGCGGTGCTAAGCCGTTACGACACAATCGTTTTTCTGAACGGTGGAAAGTGTTTTGCCACCAAAGACCCTGTTCCTTCCAGGGCGCGCGGCGGCAATCTCCGGCATGGATCGTGACGGAAATTTGAAAGCAATCAACGGCTTCGCGAAAGAAAACCCGTGAACCGGCTCAGGCTCCGCTCAGCCGCGTCCCTTCCAGGATGGCGCCCTCCAGCACCGCCGACGAGCGGTCGCAGCCGGTCAGGTCGGCCAGGGTCAGGTCGCTGCCCTTCAGGTTGGTCTGGGCCAGCGAGGCGCCGGCCAGCCGCGCCCGCACCAGCGATGCGCGCATCACCTTGGCGCCGGCGCTGACCAGCAGCATGCCCAGATTGGCTCCATCCAGCCGGCTGTCGATCAGGATGGCGCGGTCCAGCTTCACCCCGCGCAGGTCGGCGCGGCTGAGATCGGCGGACCGCAGGTCGGCACCGTCGAATTGGGCGGCCTGCAACTGGGCGCCGTTCAGCCGGGCGTGGCGCAGCCGGGCGCCGCTGCCCTTGGCCAGCGTCAGGATCTTGCCCGTCAGGTCCGCCCCTTCCAGGTTCAGCCCGGTCAGGTCGAGCTGGCAGCCCTGCTTGCCGCTGGTGCCAAGCCAGATCATGTGCTGGCGCAGCATGCTGTCCAGCTGGTCCACCGGCAGGGCCGGCAGTTCGTCTGCGACGGATTCCTCCGGTTCGGGCTCTGCCGCCGGGGCTTGGAGCGGTGCCTGCCGGGCAGCAACGGCCTGCTCGTCGGTGCGGATCGCCTGTTCCAGGCCATCGGCATCCAGGCTCGCCCCCTCCAGGATGGCGCCGCGCAGGTCGGAGCCGTTGAGGTCGGCGCCGCGCAGGTCGGCACCGGAGAAGTTGGCCCCGCGCAGGTCGGTGCGATCCAGCCGGGCGCCGGACAGCCGGGTGTTGGTGAAGTCCGCCGCCTGGGCGAAGCTGCCCGACAGCTTGGCCCGCGCCATGTCGGCGTTGGTCAGGCGGGCCGACGCCATGTCGGCGGGACCGGGATCGAAGCCCACCACCTTCAGTTCGCCGGCGCTGTTGCGGTTGACCATGCTGCCGTCGCGCAGGTCGACCTCCACCATGGTGGCGCCGTCGAGCTTGGCGCCGCGCACGTTGGCGCCGCGCATGTCGGTGCGGAACAGCCGCGCCTCCGACAGGTCGGCCCCGCGCAGGTCGGCGCCATAGAGGTCTGCATGGTCCAGCACGGTGCCGCGCAGGTCCGCGTCGCGCAGGATGGCGCCGGCCAGATGGGCGCCCGTCAGGTTACGGCCGGCCAGCGACAGGCCGGACAGGTCGAAGAAGGGCAGGTTGGCGCGGGCGCCGTTCGGACGCCCCTCGGCGAATCGGACATGACGCTCGCACACACGGTCGAGCTGGTCCTGGGTCAGTCGGATGCGGGATTTGCCGTCTTGCGCCATGGCCGGTCACGCGAACAAGGCGTCGATGTCGGCCTGCGAGATCCCGCCGCCGCCGGAATCGGCAGGCGGAGGCGGGGGCGGAGGCGGCTTCGCGACAGGAGGCGGGGGCGGGGGTGGCGGGGGTGGCGGCGGGGGTGGGGAAGGCTCCACATCGGCTGGCAGCGGCTCTGCCCGCTCGGCCACCCCCGGCACGCTGTCGAACAGCGCGTCGATGGCGTCCTGGCTGACCTCCGGACCGCCCAGTTGAGGACCGTTCAGCAGATGCGCGTCCGGCCGGGTGTCGCCCAGCTTGCGGTGCGAGGACACTTCGCCCGACGCATGCTGCTGGGGATCGGCGACGGCCAGCCGCTCGACGCCCCAGATCTCGATCATCGTGTTCACGCGCTCTTCGATGTAGCGCAGAGTGTTGACGACTTTGGTGGTGCGCTGGCCGGTGATGTCCTGGAAGGAACAGGCGGTCATGATCTCGATGCACCATGCCTCGACCGCGTCGATCCGTTCGGCCAGATCGTCGTCGTCGCGCGGGATCGACATGGTGATTTCCTGAATCTTCTCCGTCGCGTTCAGGATGTCGGTGGTGGCGCGTTCGGTGGCGGCGACGATCTCGTCCAGTTCGCCGGTCGCCGCCTCGATGCGGTTGGACCCGGTGTCGGTCGCCTTCAGGGCCGCGATGTCGCTGCGCGCCTCGCGCACCACCTGGGTGATGGCGGTCAGCTCCTGCTGGATGCGCGGATCCTCGCCGGAGGCGAAGGCCGTGAAGGCGCTGGAGGATGTGCCGCTCAGCCGGTCGACCTGGGTGCACAGCTTGTCCACCAGCCGGTGAAACTCGTCGGAGGCGACGACGCGGCTGCGCCGGTCGCGCATGCGCAGGAAAGCCCGCCCCCGCGCGGTCTGCGACAGGGCCTCTTCCATCTGCAGATACTCTTGCTCGGTCAGTTCGAGCAGTGACCCGCCGCTCATAGCGCTCAACCCGTTCCTCGACAGCCGCGCCTTCCCGGCATCTCCGGGGCCACGCCGACCGTCGTCCTATACCACCGTATTTCTTTACCGGGAGTTTCCGACGCCACCACGGTATCATCGATGCAGCGGATTTGGCGGACAGGGCACGGCCATGGAGGCGGGCTTGGCTCTGAAGGCCGTCGGTCGGCCGACAGGCTTGAACAGACTTCGTTTTTATCCCAAATCAGCCCGATCGATGGCCATCTCGCCTTAGAAATTCCCAAAAGGAAAGGAACAGTCCATGAAGACGGCGGCGCGTCCGGTGATGTTTGCGGCGGCGGTCGGGATCGCGGCGCTGACCGGCGGCGCGCTGGTGGCACCCGCCGACTCGGCGCTGGGCCGGATCGGTTCCGCCATCGGCCTCGGGGCCTCGCCGGCCGAAGCGGCGCTGCCCCTGGGTGCGGTGGGCGGCGGCACCATCGCCCCGATGCTGGAGCAGGTGACGCCGGCCGTGGTGAACATCTCGGTGCTGAGCCAGGCGCCCCAGGCTGAAAACCCGCTGCTGCGCGACCCGTTCTTCCGTCGCTTCTTCAACCTTCCCGACCAGATGCCGCAGTCCAAGCCGCAGGTCAGCGCCGGGTCGGGCGTGATCATCGATGCCCGCAACGGCTATGTCGTCACCAACAACCATGTGGTGGAGAACGCGCAGGAGATCGCGGTCACCCTGAAGGACCGCCGCCGCCTGCGCGCCAAGCTGATCGGCCGCGACGCCGCCACCGACATTGCGCTTCTGCAGATCAAGGCCGACGGGCTGGCCGCGCTGTCCATCGGCGATTCGGACCGCACCAAAGTCGGCGATTTCGTCGTCGCCATCGGCAACCCGTTCGGACTGGGGCAGACGGTGACCTCCGGCATCGTCTCGGCAACGGGGCGCAGCGGGTTGAAGATCGAAGGCTACGAGGACTTCATCCAGACCGACGCCTCGATCAACCCGGGCAACTCCGGCGGCGCCCTGGTCAATTTCCAGGGCGAGCTGATCGGCATCAACACCGCCATCATTGGCCCGGCCGGCGGCTCGGTCGGCATCGGCTTCGCGGTGCCGGTCAGCATCGTCCGGTCGGTGGTGGAACAGCTGCGCGAATATGGCGAGGTTCGCCGCGGCCGGCTGGGCGTCGCCATCCAGGACCTGACTCCCGATCTTGCGGAGAGCATGAGCCTGAAGGGCGACGAGGGCGCGCTGATCGCCAAGATCGAGCGCGGATCGCCGGCGGACAGCGGCGGCCTGCGCAGCGGCGACGTGGTGATCGCGGTCGATGGGCGGCCGGTGCGCAGCGCCACCGATTTCCGCAACCGCATCGGCCTTCTGCGCGTCGGCACGCCGGTGCAGTTGACGGTGATGCGCGAGGGCGGGCAAAAGTCGGTCACCGTCCGAACCCAGCGTTGACTCCACCCCAGCGTTGCCCCCCAAAGTTGGCCAAAGTGAATAGACCGTCGAGGATCCACCCCGTACCGGCATGATGCGTTCAAACCCTCCCCGCCGCCCGGCCGCTCCGCCGGCGCCCACGCCCGGCCGCAGCGCGGCCCAGCGGCAGCGCGAGATCGCGACGCTGCTGATGCGGCTCGACGCCATGCTGAAGCAGTCGGCCGAACTGGCCCAGACGGCGCGCGAGCGGGTGTCGGTCGGCGGGCTGGCCCGCTATCGCCGTTTCAGCCGGCGGGTGCGCGACTTCTTTGCGCTGGCCGCCCTGACCCAGGAGCGGCTGGACGCCGCGCCGGAGGAGATGGAGGATTCTGATCGACCCCATGACCACCGCGCTGGAGCGTCTGCACGCCCGCATGGTGGTCCAGTTCGTGGAGGGCAGCGCCGCCTTCTTCGCCAGCTTCGCGCGGGTGAAGGCCCTGCCCATCGGCACCCATGAGATGTGCGGCGTGGAGCTGCGCGGCGTCCTGGAAATCCGCAAGTTCCTGGACGACCCGCTCTATGAGGGGGAGCGCGGGCAGGCCCTGCGCGGCGAGGCCGACCGCATCGCCGCCCTGATCCGGCGGGTGATGGACCGCATTCCGCCGTTGCCCGATTTCGGCGACGAACCCAGCATCGGCCCGCGCGGCACGCTGAACAGTCCGCTGAAGGGCCCCAACGCCCATCTGCCGCCCGGCCGCGCCGCCGCCCGCCCGTCTGCCGACCGCTTGGCCGCCGCCCGTCCGGGCGGCATGCCGCCGGTTGCCCCGCCGGCCCCGAACCCGAGCACCGAGGTTCGCTCGCTCAGCCTCGACCAGTTCGAGGACGACGAGGAAGATTAGGGAGGGGAGGGGCCAAATCGGCCATCCTGCCCCCTCGGTATCCTTTGGGGCGTCCTCTGGTCCGCGCCCTGCGCGCTCAGCGCCGGTGCCTGCCCTCGTCCGCCGTCAAGGCGCCGACTGCCGCGCCGGCGGCACCGCCCAGCAATCCGCCATAGACGGCACTGCCGCCGGTGACTGCACCGATGGCTGCCCCGCCGGCTGCGCCGATGGCGCCGCCGGTCAGCGCGCGGTTCTCGCGATGGTTCAGGTTCGAACAGCCGCCGAGCAGGGTCGCGCCGATCAGCAGCGCCATCGCCCCGGTGGAGAATGTCCGCATGGTGGTCTTCATCGGTCTCTTCCTTCAAACACAGGCACGTCGATAAGCCGGCCGCCACCCTGCCGTCAGGCCGGGAACAGGCGGTCAAGCTTATGTTTGGTGAGTGAAGCCGGTCCTTGCTGTGACCATTTCGGGGTATCGATCTCATCCGGTCAGGGGGTTCCACTCCTTTTGGAATGCGAGCGGTACGGAAGGTTGGGCGGATGTGCGGCATGGCGCCATGCGGGGCAGCGTGTACGCCGATTCCGGCATCCGACCCGAGAAATAACAATAATAATATTATGGTTAACAAATGGTGTGGTAAGACCACGTAAATTGTGTACGGGCGTTTACAAATGGTCTGAGATTTTACGATCAAAAATTCTTGTGAATTGGGCAGGAAACCCTTTAGGACCTCATTCATTATCCCTTGGGGAAAACTGAGTTCGGCTCCTGCTGCGGGCGTGCAGACGTCCAATGCCGAAAGGCCGACACCGGGAAGACCAGAGATGACAATCGACGACAGCGATTTAGACAGGAACCGACCGCTCCGCTTGCCATCCGACTCTCCGATGGGGCGGATCGTCGAGATGGCGTTCAGCGGCCTGTGGGTGATTCGGCAGCGAGGCGTCTTGGCGGAGGTCGGCGGACGGCTCTACTGGCCCGACCGCGCTTCGCTGGAGCAGGCCGCCGCGCGGGCCGGCATTCCGCTGTCCGCCGATGTCGTGCACACCGGCTGTCTCGACACCGGCTGCTTCGACCCCGGCCGCCGCTAGCCGGCCACCGATGGGGATGGTCCATTCACCTTCCGGGGGATGGAACAACAACGAACGGACAGTTGCACAGGCGACAGGCTGCTCCCAATATCCGGAGGATCGGCAAAGGTCAGAACCGGCCGTCCCGCAATCTCCGTTTCATTGGGGCCTATGGAAGACATCGACCGCCAAAGAGCGCTTGCCTATTTCGAAAGGCTGGGAAAAGAGCGGGTTCGACTCTATACCGCCATCGACTGCGACCGCTTTCTCGGTGACTGGCAGGTCCGTGAATTGGCCGATCAATGGCTTGATGCCAAGAATGCCGAAGACGGGTCGCGCCAGTTGGGATGGCCGCTGCTGCGGCGGCTGCTGTCCAACCGCCGCCCCTGATCCCAGTCCCCCTTACCCCCGCTCCGGAAACATCCCCAGCAGCCCTTCGCGCGAGGCGGGGCAGACGCCGCGTTCGGTGATCAGGCCGCTCACCAGCCTTGCCGGCGTGACGTCGAAGGCGTAATTCGCCACCGGGCTGCCGTCGGGGGTGACGCGCACCGTCTCGATCCGGCCATCTGCGGTGCGGCCGGCCAGCTCGCTCACCTCGCGGCCGTCGCGCTCCTCGATGGGAATCTCCCGCACGCCGTCGGCGATGGTCCAGTCGATGGTCGGCGAGGGCAGCCCGACATAGAAGGGCACACCATTGTCGTGGGCGGCCAGCGCCTTCAGATAGGTGCCGATCTTGTTGCAGACGTCGCCGGTCGCGGTGGTGCGGTCGGTGCCGACGATGCACAGATCGACCTTGCCGTGCTGCATCAGGTGGCCGCCGACATTGTCGGCGATCACGGTGTGAGGGACGCCATGCTGCTTCAGTTCCCAGGCGGTCAGGCTGGCACCCTGGTTGCGCGGGCGGGTCTCGTCGACCCAGACATGCAGCGGGATGCCCTGCTCGAAGGCGGCATAGACGGGGGCGAGCGCCGTGCCCCAATCGACGGTGGCGAGCCAGCCGGCGTTGCAGTGGGTCAGCACATTGACAGGCTCACCGGTCGCCTTGCGTGCCGCCGCGGCGCGGATCAATGCGGCACCATGCAGGCCGATGGAGCGGTTGATCTCCACATCCTCGTCGGCGATGGCCGCGGCCTCCGCCTCGGCGGCGCCGATGCGCTGCGACTCGGGCAGCGGAATCAGCCGGCCGCGCATGCGCTCCAGCGCCCAGCGCAGGTTGACGGCGGTCGGGCGGGTCGCCAGCAGGGTGGCGCAGGCCCGTTCCAGACCGTGGTCGCTGGCGTCGGTCCGCAGGGCCAGCGCCACGCCATAGGCTGCCGCCGCACCGATCAGCGGGGCGCCGCGCACCAGCATGGCGCGGATGGCGTGGGCGGCCTCCTCCAGGCTGGTCAGGCGGACGACGGCGAAATCGTGCGGCAGCCTGGTCTGGTCGATGATGGCGACGACACCCTCGCCGTCCGGCCAGATGGTGCGATAGGCCGTCCCGTCGATCCGCATAAAACTATCCTCCCCATGCCTGCCGGAGTCTTGCCAAGTCCTTACCAACGCGGGATGACTTTGTCGGCACCCCACAATAGGTGGTGGCTGCTGCCGCTTCAACACGGGTAGCCTTCGGCGGAACCGTCACCCGCCGGGCGGTGTTACCGTTTCCGGCTAAGAATGAAGTGGCCGTATCTCCAGATGGTTTCCGACACGATGCCGTTGCGCGCGCTGCGTTCCCAATCCTCTCCGCTCTACCGGCTGCCCGGTTCGGCGCTGGTCCTGATCGCCTGCACCGCCGCGGTTCTGCTGACCATCGGGCTGTCGGCCGTCTTCGCTTGGCGCGATCGCAACGAGGCGGTCCAGCAGGCGACCGGCGTCGCCGGCAACATCGGACTGCTGGCGGCCGAACACGCCGCCCGTCTGATCGAGTCGGGCGACCTGCTGCTGACCCAGGCGGCGACCTTGGCCAGTCCAGCCGGCACGCCGCTGCCCGACGATGTCGCGACCCGCGACCGCATGGCCCTGCTGGCGGCCAGCGCGCCCCATGTGGTCGGGCTGGAGATCCGCGATGCCGCGGGCGCCCTGCGGCTGTCGAGCCTGCCGGACGCAGCACCCGGCGCCGGCATGCCGGCGCTGAAGCCGAATGGCATGACCATCGGCAGCGGCCGGATGGGCAGGCGCGCGGTGGTTGTCCTGGCGCAGCCTCTGCCGGGCGGTACGGCCGCCAGCGGTGCCGGCGCCGCGCCGCGCGGCTGGGCGGTGGCGGGGCTCGACGCGCGGGCCTTCCGCGATGTCTACCGCTCGCTCGACGTCGGCTACGGCCACAGCATCTCCATCATGCTGCCGGACGGAACGCCGCTGCTGCGCGAACCGGAAGGTGGCGGCACCATGGGCGGCAATCCCGGGGATGAAGCCGCCAGCCACGCCGACGACATCACCGTGACCCGTCCGATCGGCGACACCGGCCTGTCGGCCGCGGTGACCATCACCACCGAAAGCGTCCTGCGGCGCTGGAGCGAGCGGCTGTGGATTTACGCCGCCTTCGCCGCCGCGGCCTGCGCGACGGTGGCGGTGATCGGCGCGCTCGCCATCCAGCGCGCCCGGAAGGAGCGCGAGGCCGAGGACGCCCTGCAACACGCCTATGACACGCTGGAAGAAAACGTCCACCAGCGCACCGCCCAGCTGGAGCGGGCCAACGCCCAGCTGGAAGCGGCGGTGACCGACAAGGAGGTGTTGCTGAAGGAGGTTCAGCACCGGGTGAAGAACAACCTCCAGGTCATTTGCAGCCTGCTGCGCCTCCAAGCCGCCCGCATCGACGAGAGGGCACGGCGCGGCTTCGACGAGAGCCTGCGCCGCATCCAGACCATGAGCCTGCTGCACGAGCTGCTCCACCGTTCGGCCGAGCCGGCGCACATCAACTTTGCCGACGCGCTGCGCCAGATGTGCGACGGGCTGGTCCGTTCCGACAACCCGACGGCCGCCCGGCTGGAACTGGAGGCGCAGGACTGGATCGTCGATGCCGACCGCGCCACGCCGCTGGCCATCGCCACCAGCGAGCTGGTGTCCAACGCCCTGCTGCACGCCTTCCCGCACGGTCATCCGGGAACGGTGCGCGTGCTGCTGGAGCGCGAGGAAAACGGCATGCGGCTGATCGTGCGCGACGACGGCGTCGGGCTGCCCGCCGGCATGCCGAGCCAGCACAAGCGCCCAAGCCGCGGCGGCGCCAGCAGCGGGCTCGGCCTTAATCTCGTGCAGGCGCTGTCGCACCAGGCCGGCGCCACGCTGAAGATCGAGCGTGACGGCGGCACCATCTTCACCCTGACCATTCCCAACCTGCCGGTCCGCCAGCACGCCAAGACCGCGGCGTAGCGGAACCGTGGCGTAAGGAAAGCGGTCGGACTGAAAACGGAAAGGGCCTCCCGATCCTGCCGGATGGGGAGGCCCTGACCCTGTGCGGCCGACCGCAGCGCGGCCGGTGCGGTGACTACTCCAGCATGCTGCGCAGCATCCAGGCGGTCTTGTCGTGGATTTGCAGGCGCTGGGTCAGCAGGTCGGCGGTCGGCTCGTCGCTGCCCTGCTCGGCCAGCGGGAAGACGCCGCGGATGGTGCGGGCGGCGGCCTCATGGCCTTCGACCAGCTGGCGGATCATGTCGTTCGCCTTGGGAACGCCCGCCTCTTCCTTGATCGAGGCCAGCTGCGCGAACTGCGAGAAGCTGCCCGGCGCCGGATAGCCCAGGGCGCGGATACGCTCGGCGATCTCGTCCAGCGCGGTCCACAGCTCCGTATACTGGGTCATGAACATGGTGTGGAGTGTGTTGAACATCGGACCGGTGACGTTCCAGTGGAACGAATGGGTCTTGATGTAGAGCGCGAAGGTGTCGGCCAGAACCTTGTTCAGCCCTTCGGCGATGGATTTGCGGTCTGCGTCCGAGATCCCGATGTCGATTTTCATGCTTCGATCCTTCTTGTTGGGTCCTGCATCATAACCCGGCATTGGCGCAGCCGTCACCGGCCGCTGCCCCCCGCGGTCCCGGGACAACAGCTTGGGCGCAGGCGGATCGTTTCAAGTCCGATGCGGCTAAACTTCACAGATGGGTGATGAGACGCTGACTTATGCCGCCGCCCTCTGCCCGTTCTCCTCAACCCGCCCGAAGCCGGCCGATGAAGTTCGTCACCTCGCGGCTCAGGGTCACCGCCTGACCGTCCAGCAGTTCCGCGGCGCGCAGCACTTCGCCGGCGGCGGTGCCGGTTTCCCCGGCGCTGGTGGACACCGTGGCAATGGTGTGGGAGACCTCGGCGGTGCCGGCAGCGGCCTCCTGCACGTTGCGGGTGATCTCCTGGGTGGCGGCGGCCTGCTGTTCCATGGCCCCGGCGATGGAGCCGACGATCTCGTCGATGCCGACCACCGTTTCGCCCACCCCCTTGATCGCGGTGACGGCGGCTCCGGTCACGCCCTGCATGGTGGCGATCTGGGCGCCGATCTCCTCGGTGGCCTTGGCGGTCTGGGTGGCGAGGTTCTTCACCTCGCTCGCCACCACGGCGAAGCCCTTGCCGGCCTCGCCCGCCCGCGCCGCCTCGATGGTCGCATTCAGCGCCAGCAGGTTGGTCTGGGCAGCGATGGAGTTGATCAGGCCGACGATCTCGCCGATGCGGTGGGCGGCGTCGGACAGACCGACGACGTGGGCGTTGGTCTCCTCGACCGCGCGCACCGCGCCGCGCACCATGTCGAAGGACCGGCGGACCTGATCGCCGATCTCGGCGATGGAGGCCGACATCTCCTCCGTCGCGGCGGCGGCGGTCTGGACGCTGGTGCCGGCCTGGGCGCTGGCGGCGGCGACGGTGGCGGCCTGCCGGTTGGCGCTGTTGGCGCGCTCCAGCATGCCGGCGGCGTTGCTGCGCACCTGATGGGCGCCGGAACCGACCAGTTGAACCACCTCCGCCACGCGGGCCTCGAACAGGTCGGCCAGTTCCTGGATGGCACGGCGTTTTTCCACCTCGGCTTCCGCCTTCTGGCGCTGCTGGTCGGCGGTCAGCCGCTCCACCTCGCGGGCGTTGGTCTGGAACACCTCCAGCGCGCGGGCCATGGCGCCGATCTCGTTGTGCATCCAGCCGCCTTCGACCGCGGTGTCGAGCTTTCCGGCGGCTAGATCGGCCGTGTTGCTCGACAGCCGCTGCAAGGGCCGGGTGATGGAGCGGGCGAGCAGCAGCCCGGCCGCCATCATCGCCAGCAGCAGCCCGGCCATCACCAGGGCGAAGTCGCGGCGGGCCGATGCGGCGGCATCGCGGGTGGCCTGGGTGGCGGCGGCGGTGGAACGGCCGATGGCTGCCTGCGTCTCCATCACCTTGGCGGTCAGGGCGGCGAACTGGTCGTCGGTGTGGGCCATCATCGGGATGCCGATCAGGCGGTCGATTGCCGCCATCTGGTTCATCTCGTCCACCGCCTTGGCATAGGCGCCGATCCGCGCCGACACCTCGTCCAGCATCGCCCGCTCCGCCTCGACCAGTGGCATGGCCCGCAGCTCGGCAATGGCTGCGCGCGCCTTGCCCAGGTTGGCGGCGATGGCGTCGCGCATGGCCTGGAGCTTCTTCTCTTCGATCCCGGACCCCGACAATGCCAGATGCCGGGACACGTCGCTGTGGATGACGTAGGCGATGGCGACCAGCCGGTCGATGCGGCCCAACTGCTCCGCCGCCTCGCGGTGGATGGCGTCCACGGCGCCCAGGGCCTGCTCCGACTGTCGGTCGGCCAGCACCAGCGCCGCCACCGTCAGGACGATCCCCATCAGGGGCGCTGCGAACACACGGCCTGCCACAGACAGGCCGGACAGACGCGCAAAGACACCGCCGCTCATGCTCACCCCCAACAGTTCCGCCCCCAACGGCCCTACCCGCCGGTCATCGCCCTACGCGGGAGCCGTCACTTGTAGATGCCGACATAGGCGACCAGTTCCTGGCCCGGCACGCGCTTCACGTAGGTGATCTTCGGTTCGATCCTGTTGCTGGCGGGGTTCAGCCAGCGATACTCGACCCAGCCTTCGCCCTTGTCCTTGGCGACGGCCAGCACGTCCTGGACGATGAAGCGGCCGTCCGGGTCCTTGACGTTGATGACGCTCTGGCCGACGCCGGCCGGACGCGGCGGGTAGACCTTCCACACGCCGGTGAAATCGATGACGTTGACGTAGATCTCACCGTGCTTGTACGGACCGTCGGCGTTGAACGCCTTGGCGGCCTCGTCCAGGCCCTGGGCGGCGATCAGGTCCGCCGCCTTCAGGGTGATGGACTTCGCGTCCTCCTGCGTCGGCTTGGCCTGCTCGGCGACGGCCGGGCTGGACAGCGGGGCGGAAACGGCAGTCCCGACGGCAATCAGGGCGACCGCCAGCAAACGAAACCACAGGCGCATGTGCACTTTCCCCAAGGAATGCGGGGCGGACGGCAGATGCCGCGCGACCCTGACGAGTTTTGTCCGGCCGCCATCGCCTTCGCATGTGGCCATTTTCCCGTAAGGCTACTAGCAGAAGGTTTCATGGGTTTGTTCGTTGCATTTCCAAGCGATCATATTGCATTGCAACATAGCAATATTACGAATGAGAGACGAGACAACACATCCTTGAGGATTATCTCGTTGCATTTGAAGGTATTATCCGTCCGGCTGGGGCGGCCGGACAGGGATCGGCGGGTCATCCACGCGCCGATGCGGCTTATCGACGCATCGGCCGCGCCCACAGCCCGCGCGTGACGGTTTGCCGCCCCTTTTTTCCATCGACAGCCGTGCCATTCGGGTGGAGCATCGAAAGTCCGATGCGGGCGCCCCGCCGGCCCCGGACCAGATGCGTTTTCCAGCGCCCGTCCGCCGCCGCCCGTCGCCCGATCCGGACGCAATCTTCTGGAAGTGCCAAGTCTTTAAAGTGCCAGTCTGAAGTGCCACACGCGAACGGGCCGCCCCGGCGGCCGGGGCCGGCGGCCCCATTCCCGCCCTGGCCCCGTCCCCCGGTCACGACAGCCCGAAGCTTCGACGGGAGGTGTGAATGCCGCATACGCAAATCCGGACGGCGCGCTGCGCGGCGCTGGTCGGCCCCTATCTCGCCGGCAAAACGACACTGCTGGAAAGCCTGCTGTTCGCCGCCGGGGCCGTCACCCGCAAGGGCAGCGTGCGCGACGGCAATGCCGTGGGCGACAACTCGCCGGAGGCGAAGGCCCGGTCGATGAGCACCGAGCTGAACGTCGCCTCCTTCGATTACCTGGGGGAACGCTGGTCGATCCTGGACTGCCCCGGTTCGGTGGAACTGGCGGGAGAAGCGCAGGCGGCGCTGATGGCCGCCGACATCGCCATCGTCGTGGCGGAGGCCGCACCGGAAAAGGCCGTGCTGCTGGCCCCGCTGTTCAAGGTGCTGGACGACCACCGCATCCCGCATCTGCTGTTCATCAACAAGATCGACACGCTGGGCGATATCAGGGTTCGCGACGTCGTCGCCGCCTATCAGGAGGTTTCGGCCCGCAAGCTGGTGCTGCGCGAGGTGCCGCTGCGCGAGAACGGCCAGATCACCGGGCTGGTCGATCTGGTCAGCGAGCGTGCCTGGCGCTTCAACCCGCACAAGCCGTCCGACTTGGTCGCCCTTCCCGACGGCGCCCGCGACTGGGAGGCGGAGGCGCGGCAGGCGATGCTGGAATCGGCGGCCGATTTCGACGACGGCCTGCTGGAAAAGCTGCTGGAGGACATGGCTCCCGACAGTGCCGAGCTATACGAGACGCTGGCGCACGAACTGGCTGACGATTTGATCGTGCCGGTCTTTTTCGGGTCGGCGGAGAACGACAATGGCATCCGCCGCTTGCTGAAGGCCCTGCGGCACGAAGGGCCGGAGGTTGCCGCCACCGCGGCCCGCATCGACATCCCGGCCGACACGGCGGTAGCGGCGCAGGTGGTGAAGACGATGTTGGGGTCCCATGCCGGGAAGCTCAGCCTCGCCCGCATCTGGCGCGGCACCGTCACCGACGGCATGATTTTGGGGGCTGAGCGGGTGTCGGGCATCTTCCAGCAGTTCGGCCGTGACCAGACCAAGGTGCCACAGGCCGTCGCCGGCGACCTCGTGGCGCTCGGCCGGCTGGAAAAGGCGGCGACCGGCGACCGTCTGACCGAGAAGGCCAATCTTGGCCCGCCCGCCGACTGGCCGGCCGCTGCCCCGCCGGTGCATGGGCTGGCGCTCCGCGCCGAGAACCGCAATGACGAGGTGAAGCTGTCCGCAGCTCTGCAGAAGCTGCGGGAGGAGGACCCGTCCCTGACGCTCGACCAGTCGGCCGAGACCGGCGAACTGGTGCTGTGGGGCCAGGGCGACGTGCATCTGAAGCTGGCGATGGACCGGCTGCGCAGCCGCTTCAACGTCGCGGTGAGAGGCCAGCCGCCGCAGGTGCCCTACAAGGAGACGATCCGCAAGGGCACCGGCCACCATGCCCGCTTCAAGCGCCAGACCGGCGGCCACGGCCAGTTCGCCGACATCCATGTCGAGATCCGGCCGCTGCCGCGCGGGTCGGGCATCCGGTTCGAGGATGCGGTGGTCGGCGGCGCCGTGCCGCGCCAGTACATCCCGGCGGTGGAGGCCGGCGTGCGCGACGCGGCGGTGCGTGGGCCGCTGGGCTTTCCGGTGGTGGATTTCGCGGTGGCGCTGACCGGCGGCCAGTTCCACGCCGTCGACAGCTCCGACATGGCCTTCAAGACGGTGGCGCGGCAGGCGATGGCCGATGCCCTGCCGACCTGCGAGCCGGTGCTGCTGGAGCCGATCCTGACCGTCACCATCGCGGTGCCCAGCGCCTTCACGCCGAAGGTCCAGCGTCTGGTCAGCGGACGGCGTGGCCAGTTGCTGGGCTTCGATGCGCGGCCGGGCTGGCCCGGCTGGGACGAGGTGAAGGCGTGCATGCCCCAGGCGGACATGCAGGATCTGATCGTGGAGCTGCGGTCGCTGACCTTCGGCGTCGGCAGCTACAGCGCCGAGTTCGACCGGCTTCAGGAGGTGGTCGGCAAGGCGGCCGACCGGGCCGTCGAAATCCGCCGCGACATGCTGGCGGCACAATAAGCGGTTGGACGCTCCACCGCCCGGCTGGCGGGCGGTGGAGCAAGTCCCTTATCAGCCGATCTTCTGCTTGGCCATCGCGCCCAGACGCAGGCGGAGCGCGTTCAGCTTGATGAAGCCTTCCGCGTCCTTCTGGTTGTAGACACTGTCCTGCTCGAAGGTCACATAGTCCATGCGGTACAGCGAGTTGGGCGACTGGCGGCCGACGACCGTGACGTTGCCCTTGAACAGCTTCAGACGGACGGTGCCGTTGACCAGCGACTGGGTTCTGGTCGATCAGCGCCTGGATGGCCAAGCGTTCCGGGCTCCACCAGTAGCCGCAATAGATCAGCTCGGCGTAGCGCGGCATCAGCTCGTCCTTCAGGTGGCCGGCGCCACGGTCGAGCGTGATGCTCTCCATCGCGCGGTGCGCCACCAGCAGGATGCTGCCGCCGGGGGTCTCGTAGACGCCGCGCGACTTCATGCCGACATAGCGGTTCTCGACCAGATCGAGGCGGCCGATGCCGTTCTCGCCGCCCAGCCGGTTCAGTTCGGTCAGCAGGGCCGCCGGCGACAGCGCCTTGCCGTCGATGGCGACCGCGTCACCGTTCTTGAACTCGACTTCGATGTAGGTCGGGGTGTCCGGCGCCTTTTCCGGGGCGACGGAGCGGGTGTACATGTCCTCGTCCGGCTCGACCCACGGATCTTCCAGCGCCTTGCCCTCGTACGAGATGTGCAGGAGGTTGGCGTCGGTGGAGTAGGGGGCCTCGCCGCGCTTGTCCTTCGCGATCGGAATCTGGTTCTTCTCGGCGTAGTCCAGCAGCGTGGTGCGGCTGTTCAGGGTCCATTCGCGCCACGGCGCGATGACCGTGATGTCCGGGCGCAGGGCGTAATAGCCCAGCTCGAAGCGGACCTGGTCGTTGCCCTTGCCGGTGGCGCCATGGGCGACGGCGTCGGCGCCGACCATGTTGGCGATCTCGATCTGGCGCTTGGCGATCAGCGGCCGGGCGATCGAGGTGCCGAGCAGGTAGGTGCCCTCGTAGAGCGTGTTGGCGCGGAACATCGGGAAGACGAAATCGCGCACGAACTCTTCGCGCAGATCGTCGATGAAGATGTTTTCCGGCTTGATGCCCAGAAGCTCCGCCTTCTTGCGGGCAGGCTCCAGCTCCTCGCCCTGGCCGAGGTCGGCGGTGAAGGTCACCACCTCGCAGGAATAGGTTTCCTGCAGCCACTTCAGGATGACCGAGGTGTCGAGGCCGCCCGAATAGGCGAGCACCACTTTCTTGATCTGTTTGCCGGACGCGCCGCTCATGGGACTGCTCTTGCAGAAGAGAAAGGTAAGGCCGCGACCGTACGGCCTTTCCCGCCCGCCTTCAAGCCCTGCCGGCGCCGATCTGCACCTGGGAATGACGGGACCGGCTACTCGATCTTCTCGCCGGGGTAGGTGCCCCAGAAATCGGCGCGCTTCATCCAGCCGCGATAGCCCTTCACATCGACCTCGCACCACTCGTCGCGGCACTTCTTCAACGATCCGATGACACCGGGCTCGGCCCGCGCCACCACGCCGCTGTCGCCGCGCGGCGACTCATGGATCGCGCGGGTCTGGCCGACGATCAGCACGCCGCGGCGTCCGGACAGCGCGCTCTGGTGTACCCAGCCTTCCGCCCCCTCCCAGTCGCGGATGCGGCGCCAAGTGTCGAATTCCTGGATGATCTCCACCGGCATGTCCTTGCGCTTGAACACCCATTCGATGGGGTAGCTGCCGTTGGGGCCTGAGCGCAGGTTCACCTCGCCGACGCGCACGGTGACGAAGCGGGGGATCGGCAGGCCCGACGCGTGGGTCGGGTCCTTCCCCTCCGCGGCGAGCGCCGTGCCCTCAACGCCCGCGAAAAGCCCCGCCCCCAACCCCGCGATCAGGGCCAGAGCAGCGAAGACGGAGCGGCGGCGGACAGGCATGGCGGCACCGGAACAGGGACAGGGGAGGGCAAACCGGGCCGCACTATAGAGACCACCCGTTCGATAGGGCAAGCGCCGCCACCCCCAATCGGACGGTGCGGCCGGCTTGCCGCAGGGTGGCCTTTCGCGACGGACTTCTGGACAGTCCAACGACCGCTTGGTATGGCAACCATGGACCGGAGCAGCCTGTGCCGAGACCTTCAGATGCGGGCAGCCGGGGCAAGGGAGGACCAGCACCGATGACCGACAAGAAGAAGCCGCTCGTTGTCGTCACCCGCAAGCTGCCGGACGTCATCGAGACGCGCATGATGGAGCTGTTCGACACCCGGCTCAATCCGGACGACGTGCCGCTCACCCCCGCCCAGATGCAGGACGCGATGACCATCGCCGAGGTGCTGGTGCCCACCGTCACCGACCGCATCGACCGCGCGCTGATCGAGGCCGCCGGGCCGCAGCTGCGGCTGATCGCCTCGTTCGGCACCGGCGTCGACCACATCGATCTGAAGGCGGCGCGCGAGCGCGGCATCGTCGTCACCAACACCCCCGGCGTCCTGACCGAGGATACCGCCGACATGACCATGGCGCTGCTGCTGGCCACCGCGCGCCGCGTGGCGGAGGGCGAGCGGCTGGTCCGCTCCGGCCAGTGGACCGGCTGGGGGCCGACCACCATGCTGGGCCACCGCATCAGCGGCAAGCGGCTGGGCATCCTGGGCATGGGCCGCATCGGCTCGGCGCTGGCCAAGCGGGCGCGCGCATTTGGAATGTCGATCCACTACCACAACCGCCGCCGTGTCCATCCGGAGCTGGAGCAGGAGCTTGAGGCGACCTACTGGTCCAGCCTGGACCAGATGCTGGCGCGGATGGACATCGTGTCGATCAACTGCCCGCACACGCCGGCCACCTACCATCTGCTGTCGGAACGCCGGCTGAAGCTGCTGCGCCCGCACTGCTACATCGTCAACACCTCGCGCGGCGAGGTGATCGACGAGGTGGCGCTGACCCGCATGCTGTCGAAGGGCGAGATCGCCGGCGCCGGCCTGGACGTGTTCGAGCATGAGCCGGCGGTCAACCCGAAGCTGCTGCGGCTGGACAATGTTGTCCTGCTGCCGCACATGGGCTCCGCCACCATCGAAGGCCGCATCGACATGGGCGAGAAGGTGGTGATCAACATCAAGACCTTCACCGACGGCCACGCCCCGCCCGACCGCGTTCTGGAAGCGCTGCTGTAAGACGCAGTTCCCTTCCCCTTCGGACAGGGGAGGGGACCGGTCAGGGCGCGGAGACCTCCAGCGGGGCGGCCTCCCGTGCCGGGACCTCCTGCAGCTCCGCCTCCAGCCTTGCCTTGGCGGCGGCGGCCAACTGCTCGTCGGCCTGGATGCGGGCCATGTCCTCCGGTGCGACGGCGCCGGCGGCGATCACCAGTTCGGCGAAATCGGACAGATAGACGCTGCCCTTCACGGTGCGCTGGACCAGCACGTTGCGCTTGTCCTCGGCATCGCGCTTGCGCTTGACGAAGCCCAGGACCGACAGACGGTCGAGCGCACGGGTCACCGCCGGCTTGGAAATGTTCAGCAGGGACGCCAAACCGCGCACGGTGTGCGGCGGGTCGGTCAGATAAACCTGGAGAAGGATCGCCAATTGCCGCGCCGACAGGTCCGGCGCGTCCTTGCGGACGCTGGCGACCAGCGCGGTGCGCCACAACCCGAGCGCCTTGAGGTTCCGTGCCATGCCTCCCCCCGGAAAGCCGCGTGCGGTTCCGCAACCGCAGCACGCGCCGCGAAGTGTCGCTTACCCGAACGATGCAGGCAAGGCTTTCGCGTTCCCGGGAGAAGGACGGCGCCGGTGCCTGTCTATTTTCCTTCGCGTTTCAGCACCACCGGCTTGGCCGTGCCGGTGACCAGCAGATTTCCGCCGGCAAGCGGAACGACGGTCAGGCTGCCGCCGGCCGATACCGGGGCGAGGCTGACCGCTTGGCTGGCGGCGTTGGCGGCGGGCTTCACCCCGCCGGGGACCTCCTTGGGGTCGAAGACGGCATCCTCCCCCTGGCCGGCGACATCATAGCCCGTGCATTCGTTGCCGATGCAGATGCCGGTCTCGTCGATGCGCGCCTTCCCGGCGGGGGCGTTGAAGGGCGGGTCCTCCGCCCCGCCGCCGCTCCAGCTCCAACTGCCGCGCAGCCAGTCCGGCAGGCGGGTGTCCTTCTGGAGCTCCAGATTGTCGGTGATCAGGCCGATGCTGCCATTCAGCCCCTGGGCGGCCACCGCCTCGGCGATCTTGCGGGCCTCGGCGGCGGGAATGCCGTAGCGGGTGGCGATCTGCGGCGTCCAGGCCGTTACCGCACCGTCCACGCCCTTGCGCAGGCTGTCGCCCCAGCCGGGCGCGATCCAGCGCGGGTTGGACCAGCCGGAGGCATCCTTGACCAGCTGGGGCAGTTGCGGGGCATCGGCGCCCTGATCGGCGCCCTGATCGGCGAGGAACAGGCGCGGATCGACCGCCGACTTCATGCGGTCGATGCCCATCTGGCGGTAGGTGGCGAAGCGGATGGTGCCGGTGCGGTTGGAAGCCGCCTCCAGCATCGGGGCGAGCAGGTCGTCAACCGCCTTCCAGGCGGGAGTGGCGAGCAGGGCCTTGTCGTCGGGGCAGGCGGGATAGGCGCCGAAATTGTCGCGGTTGCTGCCATAGAGCGGTTCCATCGCCTTCCAGGCCGCCGCTCCCCGCTTTTCCATCACCGAACAGGGCCATGCCATCTCCACCTCGTCGCTGACGACGCGCAGAGCGGTGAGGAAGCCGTCGTCGGTGGCGAGATCGACCCCGGATGCCGTCTCGCGGGCGTAGGAATCCTCGATGCCGGCGATGGCCTCGCGCAGCAGCGCCTCCGCCTTCGCGCGGTCGGGGGAGGGGCCGAAGCGCAGCAGGTAGGCGTTCCATCCCTTGCCCAGCTCGCCGCGGATTTCGCCAAGCCGTTTGGCGGCGCCGGCCGGATCGCCGGGGATGCCGTCGACGATGGCGGACATCGCGGCGACCGCCTTCGGCATCGACTCGGACAGCGCGGTGCGCCGCGTATCCAGCACCGGGCCGAGGCAGGGGCTTGGTGCCGCGGCGGTCGCACACTGGTTGCGCTGCGCCAGCCAGGACCGCTGTTCCGCCCGCAGCCGGTCACGGTCGGCGGTGCCAGACAAATCCTGCAGCGACTTGTAGAGATCGGCGATCTCCCGGTCGGCATCGGCCAGCTTGGGATCGGCGCAGATCGCCTTTTCCACCGGTGTGGAGGCCGCCTTGCAGTCGAAGGACGGCTCCGCCCTTGCGGCCCCGCCGACCACCATGATCGAGAGTGCGGCTGCCGCCCCTGCGAGCATCGCGCCGCCGATGGACGGCCTCCCACTTTTGCGCCTGTCCATAGCCGCTCGGTTTTTCTCTGCCCGGCCCATCATGCCTTCCTGGGACTGTGATCCGCGGAAGATACGGAATCCGTTGCGGCTTGTCCTCTGCCGCAACGGCAATTCCGTGGAGCGGCAATCAGAGAAGGCGGTCAAAGAAAAGCGACTGCGATTGCGGCGAAATGGCAGCTGGCCGCGGCCAGCACGAACAGATGCCAGACGGCATTGTTGTAGGGCATGCGATCCATCAGATGGAAGACGACGCCGACGGTGTAGACGAGCCCGCCGGCGACCAGCAGCCACAGGGCGGGCGCCGACAATGCCGATCCCAGCGGTTCCAGCGCCGTGACCACTGCCCAGCCCAGTCCAAGATAGAGCGCCAGCCCCAGCCGGTTGAAGCGACCTGGAAAGCGCAGCTTCAACGCGGCGCCGAAGGCGGCCCCGCCCCACACGGCGCCGCCCAGCCCGATCCCTTGGCCCAGCCCCAGCGTGAAGGGCGTGTAGGTACCAGCGATCATCACGAAGATCATGGCATGGTCGATCCGCCGCAGCACTGCCTTGCCGAAGCCGGGCGGGGCGAGGTTGTAGGCGGCCGAGGCCGTCAGCATCCCCAACAGACCCAGTCCGTAGACGGTCAGCGCCAGCGCGGTGTGGACCGGCACGGCGCCGGAAAACACACCGTCATTCAGCAGCCAGACGAAGCCGGCGAGGCCGGCGGTGACGCCGATGGCATGAACGACCGCATCGGCCCGCCGCTCACCGACGCTGTAGACGGGAAACTGGTGGGCATCCTGCATTGGCACACCGCTTCGGTCGACGCGAAAGAGAGAGGTCGGCCGCCGGAACGGGGCCTGCGTCGAACATGGTGTGCCGGCGGCGGCCTCGCCAGCGGTCCTGTCCGATGGAACGAACCCGGCGGGCGCCGCTTCGGCGAACCGCTTATGCCGGACGGAACGGCCGCATTACGCCGTCACTCCGCTGCGAAGGCCACGGCCGCGGTGTGGCGGTGGCGCGGCATCGGCTCCGACAGGTTGGCGGCCTTGCGGAAGTAGCACAGGGCATAGACACGGACGCAGCCGGTGAGATTGTCGCAGTCCTGGCGTTCGGCATCGATCTTCGACACCAGCTCGCTCATCGTCATGAATTCGCGGGCGCAGATTTCCTCAAGCGACTCCCACTCCACCGGCATCAGCTTCATGCTGGTCCGCTTGCCGTTCACCCTGATGTTGCGCATGTGCATGGGAGAGCCCTCCGTTGCTGATGCATAAATGGGTATGCGAAACGACGGGGTGCGTGCTGTGAAGTTCTTCACAGGGAAAACGGCCCTCCGAGCGGGGAGCTGTCGAAAGGCCGGGCGGGCATCGTGGGATCGATATCGGATCGGGGGACGGCATGACACGGAAAGAAGCCTTGCGTGCGATCATGAATGAGGCGGCTGCGGCACGTTCCGCCCTGTGCGAGAACGAACTGGTCATCCGTCTGGACAACATCCTCGCCATTGCCCGCGAAGCGCTGGAGGGGCAGGACGGGGACGAAATGCCGCAACCGTCACGGAACGAAGGCGGTGGCTGCCCGGAGCGGTGAAGGGGATCGGTCACATCCAAGGGACTGAGGCAATTGGTCACGGGTGGTCGTAAATTTGCACAACTTCGCACACCCACGAATTGCATAGGGGGGTAACCTTCCAGACTTACCACCGTCATCCCCGATCCTGGAAAATCCGGGAGGGCAGGCGGAGGGCTTCTCAAACCGAAATGGGACTTCCCACTCAATGGCTCCGATCCCGACTCCGACCTGCATCCTCCGCGGCACTTACGTTCATACCATGCTGGGCGAAGTGCCCGTCGAAAGCCTGAAGATCGGCGATATGATCAAGTCGTCGGTGAGCGGTGAGTTCCGTTCGATCCGCTGGATCGGCCGGCGTCTGCTGGCGGGCTCGTCCTTCGATACCGAGCATCTGCGCAAGGTCCATCTGCCGGTGCGGATCGCCCGTGACGCCATCGCCCGGAACATGCCGTCCCGCGATCTCTATATCTCCCCCAGCCATGCGCTGCTGATCGGCGATTATGGTGTTTCGGCCCGTCTGCTGATCAACGGCTCGTCGATCCGGCAGGTGGATGCGATGGAGGAGATCGAGTATTTCCACATTGAACTCGACAGCCATGACGGCATGTACGCCGAAGGGCTGCCGGTCGAGACCTATCTCGAAGCCGACAACCGTCAGGCCTACGACAACGCTGCCGAGTATGAGGCGCTGTATCCGGGAGACGACCCGCGCATTCAGGAACCCTGTGTGAAGATCGACATCCCGCTGGCCGCGCTGGAGCAAATCCGCAAGAACGTGAACAAGCGCGCCGAGCAGATCGAAACGGCCGAACTGGCCTGAAGCCGAGCCTGGCCCGCCTGTGGGCTTGATTGTCGATTGTAAGCGAGGGGCCGTCCTGTGGGGCGGCCCTTCCTGCATTGGCGGATGCTGACGACGTCTACGAGCTTCACCCGGAGCGCACCGGGGTTCCAGCCGACATGGAGGCGTTGCCGGCGGGCAGTGCTGATGAAGGAATGCGAGCCTCTGCGGCAGAGGACCAGTCGACAACCCATCTTGGGATAGTCGATCAGCCAAGGATTGCCGTAGTCCAGGCTCTTCACTATCCTCTGTCGAACCAAGCCCCATGCGGGCGTCCAACCCTCCTGGCGCCCCCCTAATGCCGACCATGCCCATCGACCGTCCAAGCGCCAACCCCGACGCCGCGGCGCTGGAGCGGCGGTTACGGGCCGCACCCGATGACGTTCCGGTGACGCAGGAGCTTGCCGGGCTGCTGTTCCGAACGGGCCGCGCGGCGGAGGCCGAATTCCATGCTCGCAATGCGGTCCGGCTGGCACCGGAAAGCGCACGCTCCCACCTGCTGATGGCATTGGTGCTGGCCGATACCCACCGGCCGCAGGCTGCCGAGTTCCATTACCGCCGTGCGCTGGCCCTGGCGCCGCCAGACGCTGCGACCGTGGCGAATCTCGCCTGGGCCCTGACGCAGCAGGGCCGACCGGACGATGCCCGGCGGACCTACCGGCTGGCCGCGACCCTGCACCCGTCCATCGCCCTGACATGGCACGGCTGGGCACAGACCGAGGATGCGGCCCGCGATCTCCCCGCCGCGCAACGCTTCGTGGGGCGCGCCCGGCGTCTCGATCCCGGCCATCGCGGCGTCAACACCTTCGCGGCGGCCCTGCTGGCCCGGTGCGGCGATCCGGAGCAGGCGCTGGCGGTGCTCGACACCGCAGCGGCCCGGCATGGCGCCGATCCCGACGCGCTGCTGGAGAAGGGACGCATTCTCGACCGGATGGGCCGCCACGATGAGGCGTTCGCCGCTTTCGCCACCGGCAAGGCTCTGCTCCGGCAGGCCGGGCGTCGCTACGGCGAGGAGCCGGCGGTGGATTCTGATCGCGCGCCTCGCCGCCTTCTTCGTCGCGCCTCGCCTGCGCCTGATGCCGCGATTGGACACGTCCACAGCCGGGGCCACAGCCGGAGCCGCCGCCGGGACGCAGCCGGTTTTCATCGTGGGTGCCCCACGCTCCGGCACCACGCTGGTCGAGCAGATCCTGTCCTATCACCCCGCCGTCGCTGCGGGGGACGAACTGCCGTCCCTCGGCGCGGTGGTCCAGGCGCTGCCGCAGATTCTGGGCAGCCCGCTGACCTATCCAGAAGCGCTGTCGGAGCTTTGGATGGGCGACCAGCGCGACGGGCTGGAGCAACTGCGCGACGCCTATCTGCGCCATGCCCGCAAGCTGGTCCCGGTCAAGCCCGGCCACACGCTGTTCACCGACAAGATGCCCTTCAACGAAACGCATCTCGGCCTGATCGCGCTGATGTTTCCCGCCGCCCCGGTCGTTCATGTGCTGCGCCATCCGCTGGACGTGGTGCTGTCGATGATGGGGACCAACCTGACCCACGGCTTCCATTGCGCCAACGATCCGGAGACGGCAGCCCGCCACGTCCTGCGGGTGTTCGATCTGGTGGAGCATTACCGGCGCGAGATGCCGTTGCGCTACCTGCCGCTGCGCTACGAGGATTTGGTGCGCGAGCCGGAGCCGGCGGTGCGGCGGTTGCTGGGTTTCCTCAGGCTGGGGTTCGACCGGCGCTGCCTGCGCTTCGAGGAGAACCGGCGCTTTGCCCGCACGCCCAGCCACGCCCAGGTCGCGGAGAAGCTCCACGGCCGATCCATTGGTCGTTACCGTGCCTATATGGCCCATCTGAAGCCGGTGATCCCGATCCTGGAGCCGGTCATCCACGGGCTGGGCTACAGCCTGTAGCCGCCGCCATGCCGTTCGCGCCATCCCACAGCGACCTGTGCGAAATCCACCGCCGCGAGGGCCGGCTGGACGAGGCTGCCGTCCACGGCCGCCGTGCCGTGGCACTCGATCCCGGCGACGCGGCGGGCTGGTACAATCTGGGCATCGCGCTCTATGACCGGCTGGAGATCGAGGCGTCGATCACCTGCGAGCGGCGGGCCGTCCGGCTTCGCCCGGATTGGCCGGAGCCGCATTTCGAACTGGCCGAGGGGCTCCTGCTCTCCGGACGGCTGGAGGAGGGCTGGCGCGAGTATGAATGGCGCTGGCGCCTTCCCGGCGTGCCGCCGCCGCTTCCACCCACGATCCAGAAGCGACACGGGCACGCCGGTGTGAAGCCCTGGGATGGGCATCCGATGCCCGGCGGCACCCTTCTGCTGGTCGCCGATCAGGGCTTCGGTGACAGCATACAGTTCGCGCGATACCTGCCGATGGCGGCGGCGCTCTGTTCGCGTCTGGCGGTCGCCTGCAGCCCGGACATGCTGCCGGTGATCCGCTCCCTTCCCGGCGGGCAGCGGGCCTTCAGCGCCTGGGAGGAGGCGCCGCCGTTCGACGCCTGGGCGGCGCTGTCCAGCCTGCCGGGGCTGTTCGGCACGGTGGTGGGGACGATCCCGGCCGCGGTTCCCTATCTGCGGGCCGAGCCGGCGCGGGTGGAGCGCTGGAAGTGGCGCCTGGACGGGTTGCTGCCCCGCGGCTACCGCCGCGTCGGGCTGGTCTGGGCCGGGCGACCGACCCACGGAAACGACCGCAGCCGCTCGATGCCGCTGGCGCGGCTGTCGCCGCTCCTGGCACTGGAAAGGACGGTTCTGGTGTCGCTCCAGAAGGGGCCGGCGCAGGCCGAGTCCGCGTGCATCTATGGCACGGCGCCGCTGGTCAATCTGGGACCGGAGCTGGAGAGCTTTGCAGACACCATGGCGGTGCTGGCGCAGCTCGACCATGTGGTCTGCGTGGATACGGCGGTTGCCCATCTTGCCGGGGCGATGGGACGTCCGACAGCGGTCCTGCTGCCGCACGCACCGGACTGGCGCTGGCTGCTGGGCCGTAGCGGCACGCCCTGGTACCCCACCGTCACCCTGCACCGGCAGCCGGCGCCCGGGTGCTGGGACGAGGCGGTCCACGGTGCCGTGGCTGCGGTGACCGGCAACCCGGTCAGGGCTTCAGGGCGGCCAGCCCGTCGGTAACCCCCTTGGTCGAGATCGGAAAAGCAACGTTCTGCGCGCCGCCATAGGGACGGACCGTGACCTGCGCCCCCTTGGACCGGCGCAGCGCGGTCAGGGCTGCCTCGTCCATCGGGGCGTTGGCGAGGCAGCCGTCCTGAAGGCACTGCTGGTAGGTGAGGGGCATGGGCTTGCCGTCGTCGATGGTCAGCGCCGCCCCGGCGCGCAGGTCGACGCCCAGCGGCAGGATCACGACCATCACGCCCTTGCCGTCCGGTGCGAAATAGCCGACCGACACCTTGAGGATGCGGGTCGCCTGCTTCGACTCCTTGTTCTCCACCACGCGGGTCTGCGACAGGAAGCAACGCGGTTTCCCGTCGGTGGGCGTCTCGCATTCGGTCTGCCAGTCGCCAAAGGTCCTGCCCGGCTCCACGGCGCCGGCGGGCGCCACGCCCGCGAGGAGCGGAAGCGCGCCCAGCATGCCCATGAAGACGATTCCGCGCACCGCCGTCAGGTCCTTCACAGCTTCCATTTCAGGCTGGCGGTGGCCGACAGGCTGTTCTCACGGGTGCGGATCGCATCCTGGACGTCGATGGTGGCGCTCATCCGGTCGGTCAGAACCACACCCAGCCCGGCGCCGACCACAAGGGCGTCGCGGCCCGGCTTGCTGGCGTCGGCGGTGAAGGCCGCACCGCCCAACCGGTTGGTGGTGGTCGCCGTCGCGTCCGCGAAGTCATGTTGCCACGCCAGGGCGGCGTTCGGCGACAGGCGCCAGCCGCCGACCGTGATGCCAGTGCCGGTACGCACGCCAACCGCGCTGCGCAGGCTGCTCCAGCCCGCCGCCTCGATGTCCAGCGCCACGCCGCCGCCCGATTCCCGGAACGCCTCGCGGGTGATGCGGTCGAACCGCAGGCCGGCCCGCGGCTCGATCCAGACGCTGTCCGAGCCGGCAAAACCCATGCGGTGTCCGGCGGCGATCTCGACGGAAAAATCATGGCCGTCCGCCGTTGCGCCGGCGCCCTGCGCCAGCCCGCCGAAGGCGATGGCACGAGACGCATCGTAGCGGGCGTAACCGTAGCCGATGGCACCCTCTACAAAGGGGCTGTCCGCCGAACCGCGCAGGTTCCAGGAGCCGTAGAGCGTCGCCTGATAGCTGTCCACATCGGCCTTGCCCAGCCCGTCGCGGGAGCTGACGCGGTTGCGCAGGTAGCCGAGCGCCACGCCGCCGGTCATCCCATTCTCGTAGCTGCGGTCCATGCCCAACAGGAAGCCGCCGATCCGCTCGGTGGTGCCGGCGGCGTTGCCGTCCGAACCGGTCCGGCCATAGGCTGCCAGCGGCTGTCCCCAGATGCCGCCGGAACCCTTTGTCCCGCCGGTCTCACCGACGGCGACCGTGCCGTTGCTGCCGCCGGCCAGCCGAACGCCCGACGACGACGCTTCGCCGCTGCGCAGCGCCGACAGACGGCTCTCCACCGCGCTGCCGAACAGGCGGCGGCTGGTTCGGTCGGCGGCCAACGTGTCTGCGTGCAGCTTGCCGGAGAGTTGGTCGAGCGCCCCGGCGATGCCGCTGCCCGACAGGCCGTAGAGGCCGCCGAACAGCGGGGCGGCGACACCATCCAGGGCGCCGTCCAACCGGGCCCCGGCGGCGGGGCGCAGCGCGTCGACCGCCGCACCGGCGGCCCGTTGGTTGGACGTGCCGCCGCGGACCGCGTAGCTGGCCGGGGTGACCACCAGCCGGACTGCGGTGGCGTCGTACAGCGTATCGAAGCGGGTTCCGGCCTCCAGCCCCGCCGCCGGCTGCGTCACAGCGGCGAAACTGCCGGACACGCCGCCATCCGCCTGGACGATGGTAAAGCTCTGCCCCAGCGTCGCGGTGTAGCTGTTGGTGGCGTCGCCGCTGATGTCGCGCAGCACGGGGGTCAGCGTGCCGGCCGCGATGAAGGACGCTCCCTGTACCCGGACTTGATCGTGCCGACCGGCGCCGAAGCCGGCGGTCGGGCCGTCGATTTCGGCGCGCAGCACGCTGGTGCCGGTCAGCGTCACGGCGGACTGGAAGGTCAGCACGCCGGGCGAGTTGCCTGGAGACAGGATGCCGGAAAGTGTCGCCGGGCCACGGACCGTGCCGCCGCCGCTGAAAGTCGAGCCGGCGCTGGTGGTGAGGGAGCCGGCGACCACGCCGTTGACGGAAACCACCCCGCCGTTCCCCACGGTGAGCGTGCCGGTGCTGCCGGTGGCGGCCACGGTGACGGTGCCTTCGCCGACCGTAACCGGAGCCATGACGGCACCGGCCAGGGTGGCGTTGCCGCCGGAGGTCACGGTGACCGCACCGTTGACCGCGCCGTAGGGGGCGACGGTCAGGGTTCCGCCCTCGACCGTCAGCGTGCCGCCGACGCCGCCACCCTCGGCCACGGTGACGGTGCCGTTGCGGGCGACCGTCACCGGCACCGCGACGATGCCGCCGACCGTGGCATTGCCGCCGCTGTTCACCGTCAGCGTGCCGCCGGCGACCACGCCGCTCTGCGCGACGGTCAGGGCCGCGCCGTTGGTGACGGACAGTCCGCCCGCGTTGGCGAGCTGTCCGGAGACGACCAAAGTGCCGGGACCGGACGCGGCCAGCGCGCCGGTGCCGCCGACGGCACCTGCGAGCGTGACGGTGCTGCCGTTGGGCGTGATGGTGCCGCCCTGATCGGTCACGATGACCGATTGGCCAACCGTCAGCGGCAAGGTCGGACGCAGCGTTCCGCCGTCGAAGGTGACCGTGCTGCCCTGGACCGCACTGTCGCTGTCGGTGAAGCTTGGGCGGCTGGTGTCGATCACGCCGGTCGGGGGCGGAGGTGGCGGCGGAGACGTCGGAGTGGGATCGGGCGTCGGTGTGGGTGTGGGCGTGGGTGTCGGAACCGGATCGGGGGTGGGCGACGGCGGAGGTGGTGGCGACGGCGGAGAGGGAGGCGGGGGAGGAGGCGGTGGCGGAGGGGGAGGCGGAGGGGGAGGCGGGGGAGGCGGCGGGGAGGTCACCTTGGTCAGGGTGAGCTTGATTTCCTTGTTCGCCGTGTCGAAGGTGGCCGTCGGGGTCAGCGTCGCGTCGCTGTTGGTGACGGAGGTGAAGGCACCGGACAGAGCACCCGTCGTGGTCAGGATGGTATAGGTCGTGCTGGCACCGTACCCGCTGCCGGCCGAAGTGACGGACAGCGCGCCGCCCATTGTGGCGGTGCCGGTGACGGCCAGCTTGCTGGCGGTGGACGAGGTCGTCCGGATCGCCAGCGTGCTGCCGCTGTCCTGCGTGTAGTTGCCGGTGACCGTCAGGGTGCCGGGCGTGCTGGAGCCGCCGGGCGACAGGGTGGTGCCGGACGGGGTGGTCAGATTCCCGACGACCGTTCCAGTGCCGGCGAGCGTCGTGCCGCTGCTGAGCTGCAGCCCGGTGGTGAGCGAGCCGTTGACGCGCAGCGTGCCGGCCTGGAGGTTCGTGGTGGTGGCCGAACTCGCGCCGCCAAGCGTCCACTCGGTTCCGCTCATGGTCAGGCTGGTCAGGCCGGACACCGATCCGCTCAGGCTGCCGCTGCCTTCCAGCCGCAGAACCTGGTTGGCGCCCCCGGCCTGGATGCCACCGACCACGACGCTGCCGTCCTTCAGGGTGATGAGGCTGCCGGCGCCGAACCCGTAGGTCTTGATCGCGCTGTAGCCGTTTCCGGCGGCAATCGTCCCATAATTGACGATGGTCGAGACACCGGTGACGGAGAGCGCGTCGGTGGTGCCGATGATCGTGCCATAGTTGGTGACGAAGGAGGGCGTGGTTAGCCCGGCGACCATGACCGCGGCATAATCCGTCTGCATGTAAGCCGTCGCCGACCGGACATTCTTGATCAGCGCCGCTCCGTCGGACGACGTCCCATTGGTGAGGTTGAGCGCGTGGGAGGATTCGATGCCGGCCCAGTTGCCGATGATTGTCCCGGTGTTCTCGACGACTGACCTCAGCGACCCCGACGAATTGGCGAACAGGATGCCATCGTAGGTCTTCTGAACGTCGATCAGTCCGGAATTGATGACGGTGCCGTAGGTCTGCCCGTAGATGCCGTCGGCCTGATAGAAGTTCGTGTCGACCGAAATCCTGATCGTGCCCTGGTTGGTCAGGGTCCAGCCACCGGCAGACTTGACCCACACGCCGGTGGTCTGATCGGTGTACACGTTGCCGGTACCGCTATCGACCACGCCGCCGGTGCTGGTGATGAGGATGTTGCTGCCGGTCGGCTCGAAAGTCTGATTCTGAACCGTGGACAGTGTTTCCGCCGATGCGGCGCTGCCGGCCAGCGAAACGCCGAGTGCGATGGGAGCCGCAACCATTGCCGGGAGGCGACCGCCCGACATCAGGCTTTGGCGGATCAACGCGAGAGTGGACGGGGACGGCGACGGCGGCATGGGTGTTTCACCTTGCAATCAGTGCGTGAGCGTTACGACCAATGGGCCACGCCACCCAATCATAGAGTGCATTCCGCTTTGTTGCTAAGACGAAACATGCAAAAAAATCAACGAAATGGTGCATTCTCTGTCGTTGAGCGAATGTCTCCTGCATTTAATTGCGGAAACTGCCTATTGTTTTACATGATTGAGAAAGAGAAAAATGATATATTTTGGAACTAAATGTAATTTTCGACAATCTATAAAGTTTACACCGCGGTATAATTAGGGAAATATTTTAATTCTCTCCTTTGGGATTTTAGTCGATTGCCCAGGAGACAGGCGAATGGAGTTGCGGTGCGGGTCTGAATATGAGGCAATGTTAGGATGGAAAAGCCGCCGCGCTACCGCTTAAACGATGCCAGCGAAGCTCGCCTCCTGGATGTTGCAAGCGCGGTAGATTGCTTACCTCTCGACCCTCGTCCAGGGTGACGACATCGGTCACCCCGGTCGGGCGCTCGCGCCAATTGGCCAACGTCGCCAGCGTTATGTCGCTCGTCGTGGGGCCGCCGCGGGGACATTCGAGGCGGGCTTGCTAACAGTTTGCGTTATTGCGCCTACATCCCCGATCACGCCGAAAGCCATCGCCAGCGCACCCTGAATGCGCCCTGTACCGCAGCTGTAGGGCGCTGCGGTGTGCGCTGCCGATGCGCGACTGGAGTGCGGTCGATTCGCTATGCCCCTGCGGCGGTTTCGCGGTGGCGGCGCGGCTGTGCCGCTGCAGAGACGCGGTGAAGATGCGGCGCGAGCGCTGCGGTTCCGCCGCTGCCGGCTGCTGAGGGCAAGCCTCCTGGCGCAGCGGGAGCCGCGACTCGCGCCGTGGGGCCGAGGGGATCGGCAGAACAGGTAGCCTCGGGCCGCTGCGCGGCGGTCGGAGGTTCAAGGAGGCCGTCAAGCGCCCGTCCTGTTGGCAATCGGCGTCATGATCAGCAGATGGACGAGCGCCCGCTCGTGCCGGGGCTGCCGGCAGCGTCGAGGAGGACCAGCCCGCCAAGCGAAGCAATCCTGAGACCCCGGTGAGACCCCAACCCTGTGCACATAAAAAAACCGCCGCTAACCCGATGGATTAGCGGCGAGTTGAACAGGGAGGCTTCACGTCTGGGAGACGCTGGGTCCGAGGACCCAACCCCGGAGGGGAGACCTCCGGGACGAAACATCAGATGCTGCGTCGCAACATCCAACGATCAAAATTTGACCATTCTGCTGCCAACTTTCCAGGCATAAATGTATAAATCTACCATGCAAGACACGCATGGCTTCAGATGTCCCTTAGAAAGCTAATAAAAATGCCGAAAACGACAGCGCCGCCCCGGTAAGTTGGAGCGGCGCTGTCGTTTTCGGCAATTCTCTTAACAGATCACTGAAAATGTTCGTGGTTAGAACGGAGTTTCTGCCACTTTTTTAACCAGGAAGTCACGGAAGACGGCAATGCGCTTGGAATGGCGCAATTCTTCGGCATAAACGAAGTAGGCGTCGACCTTCGGCCCGTCGACATCCGGCAGGATCCGAGTTCACGTCCTTGGAGAAGCTGTCGACCAGGAAGTCGGGCAGCGCACCGATGCCGAGTCCGCTCTCCACCGCGCGGTAGATGGCGTAGACGCTGTTGACCTGCAGGATCGGTTTCCGGTTGGGCGACGGATCGCCCATCTCCATGATCCAGTTGACGTTGGGGATCGGTGCCCGCACGTCGGGCGGGTAGGTGATCAGGTCGTGGCTGTCCAGCTCCGCCAGCGTCTTGGGCGAGCCCTTCTTCTTCAGATAGCTTTGGCTGGCATAGAGGTGGAAGCGGATCGACATCAGATGCCGCTGGATCAGGTCCGGCTGGCGCGGCGTGTTCATGCGGATGGCGATGTCCGCCTCGCGCATCGCCAGATCCAACTCGTCGTCGTCGATCAGCAGCGTCAGCTGGATGTCAGGGTAGATCGACATGAACTCGTTGATGCGCGGCGTCAGCCATGTCGATCCGAAGGCGACGGTCGTCGTCACCCGCAGCGGGCCCTTCGGATGCTCCCGGCTTTCGGTCAGCATCGCCTCGGTCATCGACAGTTTGGCGAAGACGTCGCGGGCGGTGCGGTGAAGCAGCTCGCCCTGTTCGGTCAGGATCAGCCCGCGGGCGTGGCGGTGAAACAGCGGAACGCCCAGGCTTTCCTCAAGCGCGCTGATCTGGCGGCTGACCGCCGACTGGCTGAGGTTCAACGTCTCGCCGGCGTGCGTGAAGCTGCCGGCTTCGGCCACCGCGTGGAAGACCCGAAGCTTGTCCCAATCCATCATGCTGTCCCGCCCCGATGCGCAACCGCCCGGAGCCTCCCGTTATCTTGAGGGCGGCGCATGGCCGCCATGCATGTTTATAGCGGGAACGCGCCCGGAACGCACGCGCTACCAACCCTGACTCGCACGAAAATTAATCATGATCGCCGGAATTATTCTCATCCGAAGTGCCAGCGATTTCTCTATATCCGCAAAATGGATAGGGATGTTTGCGATGCTCGGAAACGGGTCGGTGGTCGTTCGCCCCCGTTTTGCTAATCCGCGGCGTCGGTCAGGGCGGCGGCCTTGACCGTCGCGCTGCGGGCATCGCCCGCCGGCTTATCCGGCCCGCGATGGCCGATATGTCCACTGATCTCGTCGCCGGCATCGGCGGGGAGGCGCCAGAAGGGCAGGCTGGAGGCACAGGCCATCAGCCCGACCGTCAGGAAGGCGGGAACGAAGGAGGCCGGGGTCAGCGCGCCGCTCCACTGCACGGTCAGGTGAAGCGCGGTGGCGCCGACGGCCACGCCCAGGCTCATCGACAACTGCTGCATCACGCTGGCCAGCGTGTTGGCGCGGCTGGTCATCGGCTGCGGCACCTCGGCATAGCTCAGCGTGTTCATGCCGGTGAATTGCAGCGAGCGGAAGAAGCCGCCCAGCAGCAGCGCGCCCAGGATCACCAGATGCGGCGTGTCGGGACGGAAGGCGCCGTAGCTGGCAAGGATCACGCCGCTGACGATGGAGTTCAGCGTCAGCACCGGTCGGAAGCCGAAGCGGCGCAGGATCGGGCCCGCCAGCGCCTTCATGGTCAGGGCGCCCGCCGCCCCGGCGAAGGTGAGGGCGCCCGACTCGAAGGCGGTCAGGCCGAAGCCGATCTGCAGCATCACCGGCATCAGGAAGGGCACCGCGCCGATGCCGATGCGGAACAGGGTGCCGCCCAGGACCGACGCCCGGTAGGTCTGCAACTTGAACAGCGACGGGTCCAGCACCGGCCGCGCCACCCGCCGGGCGTGGCGCAGGTAAGCGACGGTCGCCAGCAGCGCCACCGCCAGCAGGATCGCCACCGCGTAGGCCGGCAGCAGGTCGCGCCCGACATTCTCAAAACCGAACATGAAGGCGGCCAGCGCGATGGAGCTCCACAGGAAGCCGCGGGCGTCGAAGGGATCGCGCTGCTCCTCCTTCAGGTTGGGGATCAGCGCCAGCACCAGGGCGATGCCCACCAGCCCGATCGGCACGTTGATGAAGAAGATCCAGCGCCAGGAGGCGTAGGTGGTGATCGCCCCTCCGACCAGCGGCCCCAGCGCCGGCCCGATCAGCGCCGGCAGGGTCATCCGTGCCATCGCCGTCACCAGCTGGTCCTTGGGCACGGTGCGCAGCAGGATCAGCCGGCCGACCGGCACCATCATCGCCCCGCCCATGCCCTGGAGAATGCGGGCGGCCACCAGCTCCGCCAGCCCGTTGGACAGGCCGCAGGCGATGGAGCCCGCCATGAAGACGCCGATGGCGCTGGCGAAGACGGTGCGGGCGCCGTACCGGTCGGCGGCCCAGCCGCTGACCGGCAGGAACACCGCCAGCGCCAGCATGTAGGAGGTCATCGCCAGGCTGAGCCGCAGCGGATCCTCGCCCATCGACTGCGCGATCCCCGGCAGGGCGGTGGCGATCACCGTCGAGTCGAGGTTCTCCATGAACAGGGCGCAGGCGATGATCAGAGGGGTGACGCGCGACATGACGGACCGTCAGGCAGGGAGCGGAACCCTACGAATGTGAGGCGTCACGCCGCATTGACCATCGTCCATGCGAAAGCCCTGCCATGCGTAAGCGTGGTCCAAGGCGGCTCACCCGCCTGCGGAGACGAAGTCCACCGCCGCCTGGGTGTGCAGCCGCGTGGTGTCGAACACCGGGAAGCCCGGCAGGTCGGGCTGGTCGATCAGCAGGAAGATCTCGGTGCAGCCCAGGATCACGCCCCCGGCACCGCGGCGGCGCAGATCCTCGACGATGCGCAGGTACTCGGCCTTGGAGTCGGGGCGCAGGTCGCGCCGCACCAGCTCATCGAAGATGATGCGGTCGACGGTGGCCTGATCGGCCTCGTCGGGCACCAGAAGCTCGATGCCGAAACGGTCGCGGAACCGCTCCGCCAGCAGGTCGGACCGCATGGTCGCCGCGGTGCCGAGCAGGCCGACCCGCTGTAGCCCGGCCTTCGCGATCGCCTCGCCCGTCGGGTCGGCGATGTGGATGAAGGGGATGCTGCGGCCGGCCATGATCGGCTCGACCACCCGGTGCATGGTATTGGACACGCAGATGACCAGATCGGCGCCGGCCCGCTCCAGCGCATCGACCTTGCCGGAAAGATAGCGTTCGGCGCCGTTCCAGTCGCCGGTGCGGACGAAATGCTCGATGTTGCCGAAATTCACGCTGACGATGACGATCTCGCCGTTGTCCCAGCCGCCCAGCCGGGCATTCAGGCCGTCGTTGAGAAGACGGTAATATTCGCCGGTGGCCTGATTGCTCATGCCGCCGAGCACGCCGATGGTCTTCTGCGGCAGGGGGCGAACGGTTGGATGGATCGTCATCGCGGTAAGTCTCCTCATGGGCTCGTCCTGATCAGGCCGCCAGCCTTATCACGTCAACGCCCGGCGAACACCGGCTTCCTCTTTTCCAGGAACGCGCGGTAGCCCTCGCGGAAATCTTCGGTGCCGAAACAGCGGTAGCATTCGGCGACCTCCGCCTCGGTCAGCGGTGCCGGATCCGACAGGCGGCGGACATAGCGCTTGTGCAGGGTCGCAGCCAGCGGCGCGCCGGCGGCAATGCGCTGGATCGTGGCGGCGATCTCCGCCTCGAAGCCTTCATCCGGGGCGATGCGGTGGACGAGCTTCTTGTCCTTGGCCTCCGCCGCACCGAAGACGCGGCCCTCCAGCAGGATCTCCAGCGCCGCCGGACCGCCGGCGACGTCGGCCACCAGCTTCAACTCCGTCGGTCCCATGGAGATGCCGAGCCGGCTGACCGGCACGCCGAAGCGGCTGCTCTCCGAACAGACCCGGAGGTCGCAGGCCAGCGCCACCGCCAGACCGATGCCGCAGCAAGGGCCGTCGATGGCGGCCAGAACCGGCTGGCGCAGGGCCCGCAGCCCATCCAGCCCCTCGTCCATCAGGTCGCCGTAGCTCGCCCCCTGTTCCGGGCTGTTGCGCTCGCTCTCGAATTCCGAGATGTCGGCGCCGGGGGAGAAGGTGCGGGCGCCGTTGGAGCCGGGACAGCCGCGCATGACGACGACGCGGGTTTCCTCATCGGCTTCCAGCGCCCCCAGATGGCCGATCAGGGCGTGCCACATCGGCTTGTCGAAGGCGTTCAGCTTGTCCGGGTTGGACAGGGTCAGGGTCGCGACCGCTCCATCGCGGGTCAGGGTGATGGTGCCGGCCATGCCGCAATCTCCATCCGTTGCCGTATGGCGGCGTACCATAACGCCCTGCTGCCGGGACGCAAGCTGCCCGGTGCCGCGGTGCGGAAAGGGAGGGCAGCAAGGGTGGAAGGAGAGGTCGCGAAAAAAGTGAGGGGAGGGTGAATTTTCCTCTTGCGGCGGAGGCCGTGTTTCCGTAGAAAGCGGCTCCCGGACGACGGGAGCGCGGGCGTAGCTCAGGGGTAGAGCACAACCTTGCCAAGGTTGGGGTCGAGGGTTCGAATCCCTTCGCCCGCTCCAGTTCTCCGGTGAAAGCGAAGATCAAAGGGCCGGGCGGCAACGCACCGGCCCTTCGCTTTTCCGGCCGCCGCGGCCCGGCAACGGGCTTTTGAAATCGCTGGGCATCCCGTATCGACACTGGCCGTCCGGCGCGCTAGATCCATACACATGACCGACACTTCCCTCGCCGCCCGCGGCGTTGCGCTCGACTTGCTGCGCGACGTGCTGCGCAAGTCCGTCCCCTTCGACGACGCGTTCGACGCGCATCCCGAACTGGCGGCATTGCAGCCGCGCGACCGCGGCTTCGTCCGCCTGCTGGTCGCCACCGTCCTGCGCCGGCTGGGCCAGATCGACGAGATGATCCAGGCCAGCCTCGCCAAGCCGGGCCTGCCCAAGGCGGCCATCCACGACATGCTGCGGCTGGGCACGGCGCAGCTGGTATTCCTGAACACCCCCGCCCACGCCGCCGTCGACACCGCGGTGGAACTGGCGGCAGCGCGCAACGCCGCTCCCTACAAGGGGCTGATCAACGCCGTGCTGCGCCGCATCGGGCGCGAAGGGGCGGAGATGGCGGCGCGGCAGGATGCCGGGCGGCTGAACACGCCGGACTGGCTGTGGCTGTCTTGGCGCTCCGCCTACGGCACCGCCCGCACCCGCGGCATCGTCGAGGCGCACCTGCACGAGGCGCCGCTCGACATCACCGTCAAGTCCGATCCGGAGGGCTGGGCGGAACGGTTGGGCGCCACCCTGCTGCCGACCGGATCGCTGCGCCGTCCGACCGGCGGGTCGGTGACCGAGCTTCCGGGCTTCGAGGACGGGGAATGGTGGGTCCAGGATCTCGCTGCCTCGCTGCCGGCCAAGCTGTTCGGCGATCTGTCGGGCAAACGGGTGTTCGACCTGTGTGCCGCCCCCGGCGGCAAGAACGGCGCAGCTGGTGGTGCGGGGCGCTCGGGTCACCGCCATCGACCGCTCGGCACGCCGGCTGGAGCGGGTGACGGAGAACCTGAAGCGCCTGCGCCTTGAGGCCGATGTGCTGGCCGCCGACGCCACCAGCTGGGAGCCGGAGGAGCCGGCCGACGCCGTGCTGCTCGACGCGCCCTGCTCGGCTACGGGGGCGATCCGGCGCCATCCCGATATCCTGCGGGTCAAGACGCCGGACGACATCGCCAAGCTGGCCCGTGCCCAGTCGCGGCTGCTCGCCCGCTCTGTCGGGCTGGTGAAGCCCGGCGGCACGCTGATCTACTGCACCTGCTCGATCCAGCCGGAGGAAGGGGAGGCGCAGGTCGCCCGCCTGCTGGAACAGGACAAGCGGGTGGAGCGTTGGCCTGTGACCGCCGACGAGCTTGGCGGCCTGTCGGAGCTGATCAACGAGGCGGGGGAGGTCCGCAGCCTGCCGGGCATGCTGGCCGATCTCGGCGGGATCGACGGCTTCTTCGTGGCACGCCTGCGTCGGCGCCCGGACTGAAGCCTTTTGCGGTCCGCACCGCGGGATAAATCCCAGCCCCGTCTTGCGGTGCGGGCGGCGAATTGATACGACACGAGCCATGCTTCCGTCCGCGTTCTCCCGCACCGCATCATCACCCTCCGCCGGCTGCCGACGCCGCTTGCGGTCCTGAAGGAGTCGGCGCAGATGGGCGACGGGAACGGACGGTTTCGCAGCGGCATGGCGCGCCTTGCCTATGGGAACCCCCTCTACGCCCTGATGCTGGGCGGCAAGGCGCCGGGCGCGCTGGCGGTGATCCCGCCCGATCCCTGGCCGGGCGATACCGACACCGGCAACGCCATGCTGGCCGGCCGGATGAGCTTTGCCGGCCAGCCGGTCATGGTCGACCCCAACGGCGTGCCCAACTGGCGGCCCCAGGGCGTCAGCCCAGGCTGGCTGCGCGCCGCACACGGCTTCGAATGGCTGCGCGACTTGCGCGCGGTCGGCGGCGACACCGCGCGGCGCCGCGCGCGGGTGCTGGTGTGGTCCTGGCTGGACCAGAACGGTGGCTGGCATTCACAGAGCTGGGCGCCCGACGTGCTGGGCATGCGGCTGTCCAGTTGGATCGGCCTGCATGATTTCTACTGCGCGTCCGCCGACGACGAGTTCCGCGCCCGGGTGTTCGAGAGCATGGCCCGCCAGCTCCGCCACCTCCTGCGGGTGGCGCCGGCCAAGCTGGACGGCGAGCGGCTGATCGGCGCGATCAAGGGCTTGCTCTATGGCGGCTATTGCCTGCCCGACCAGGACAAGGCGGCGCGGGAGGCGTTGCGCCTGCTCGACAAGGAGCTGCCCCGTCAGATCCTGCCCGACGGCGGTCATGTGGAGCGCAACCCGTCGATCCAGATGCGGGTGCTGCGCGACCTGATCGACATGCGCGCGGTCCTGCGTGTCGCGAAGGAGGAGGTGCCAGAAACCCTCCAGCACGCCATAGACCGCATGACGCCGGCCCTGCGCTTCTTCCGCCATGTCGATGGCGGACTCGCCCTGTTCAATGGCGGGCGGGAGGAAGAGCCGGCGCTGATCGATACGGTGCTGGCCCAGGCCGATGCCCGTGGCCGTCCGCTGAAAAGCGCGCCGCACACCGGCTTCGAGCGCCTGCTTGCCGGGCGCACGCTGGTTCTGCTCGACACCGGCGCGCCGCCGCCGGTCGGGCTCGACCGCACCGCCCATGCCGGCACCCTGTCGATGGAGGTTTCCGTCAACAAGGAGCGGCTGATCGTCAATTGCGGCAGCCACCCGTCGCAGCGCGGCCCTTGGCGCGCGGCGCTGGCCGGCACCTCCGCCCACTCGACCATGGTGGTCGCCGACACCAACTCGTCGGAGGTGCTGGAGAAGGGCGGGCTCGGCCGTAGGCCGACGCATGTCAGCTGCGAACGCCAGGAATCGGACGGGGCCATGCTGGTGGTGGCCACCCACAACGGCTACAGCAAGGGCTTCGGCCTTCTGCACCGCCGCCGCGTCTATCTGGCCGACAATGGCGAGGATCTGCGCGGCGAGGACACGCTGGAGCCGGTGATCGGCGCCACCCCGCAGCCGCAGCCCTACGCCATCCGCTTCCACCTGCACCCCAATGTCCAAGTCGTTCCCGTCCAGGCACAGGGCAATGGCGGCAACGATCAGGTGCTGTTGCGCCTTCCCAGCGGCAATGCTTGGCGCATGCGGGTGACCGGCGCCGTGCTGGAGGTGGCGGAGAGCGTCTATCTCGGTAGCGGGGAGGAGCCCCGCCGCACCCGGCAGATCATGATGCAGGGACAATGCGGACCCGAAGGGCTGACGGTGAAATGGGCCTTGCGCCGCGAGCGCAAGGCGGCGTAAATCGCGCCCATCCGCGGTGGCCGGGCCTATTCCCTTCGGGAGAGGCGTGGAAACACGGATGAACACGGGATTTTGGGGCACGGACGACCACGGGACTCTTCACGCCGTGCTTATCCATGTCCGTCCGGGCCGGCAATGTGCAGACGGACGGGCGGACGCGGCTAAGCACAGCTGAGCGGCATCTCCGTGGTCGTCCGTGCTTTTCTTCTTCCGTGCTTGTCCGGGTCTCCCCGGTTGCCTGCGGCCTTATGCAATTCCCGCAGCGATCAGGATGACGCCATGAGCCCGCCCAAAGCCAACCACGCCCCCGCTCCCGACAAGGTCCGCATCGCCCGCGCCCTGATTTCCGTGTCCGACAAGGCCGGTCTGGTGGAGTTGGGCAAGGCGCTCGCCGCCCGCGGCGTCGAGATCCTGTCGACCGGCGGTTCGGCCCAGCGTCTGGCCGAGGCCGGTGTGCCGGTCAAGGAGGTCTCAGACCACACCGGCTTCCCGGAGATCATGGACGGTCGCGTCAAGACCCTGCACCCGCGCGTCCATGGCGGCATCCTGGCCCGCCGCGACATCCACGCCGACGCGATGGCGCAGCACGACATCCCCGGCATCGATCTGGTGGTGGTCAACCTCTACCCGTTCGAGGCGACGGTCGCCAAGGGTGCGGCTTACGACGACTGCGTCGAGAACATCGACATCGGCGGGCCGGCGATGATCCGCGCCGCCGCCAAGAACCATGATTTCGTCGCCATCGTCACCGAGCCGTCGGACTACGAGGCGGTGATGGACGAGCTGGCGACCCATGACGGCTGCGTCACGCTGGCCCTGCGCCGCAAGCTGGCCCAGCGCGCCTATGCCCGCACCGCCGCCTACGATGCCGCCATCTCCACCTGGCTGGCCGGCCAGCTGGGCGAGACCTTCCCGCCGCGCACCACCCTGTCGGGTTCGCTGGCACAGACACTGCGCTACGGCGAGAACCCGCACCAGCAGGCGGCCTTCTACGTCACCGGCGAGAAGCGTCCGGGCGTTGCCACCGCCGTGCAGCTGCAGGGCAAGGAGCTGTCCTACAACAACCTGAACGACACCGACGCCGCTTTCGAGCTGGTGGCGGAGTTCGAGCAGCCGGCCGTCGCCATTATCAAGCACGCCAACCCCTGCGGCGTGGCGCAAGGGTCGAACCTGCTGGAGGCCTACAAGTCGGCTCTGCTGTGCGATCCGGTCAGCGCCTTCGGCGGCATCATCGCCGTCAACCGCAGCCTGGATGCCGAGACGGCCGAGGAGATCTCCAAGCTGTTTGCCGAGGTGGTGATCGCCCCGGACGCCGACGAGGCCGCCCGCGCGCTGCTCGCCACCAAGAAGAACCTGCGCGTGCTGCTGACCAAGGACGTGCCGAACCCGGCCGAGCCCGGCATGATGATCAAGCAGCTGTCGGGCGGCTTCCTGTTGCAGAACCGCGACAGCGGCCGCGTCGACCCGGCCGAGCTGAAGGTCGTCACCAAGCGCGCGCCGACCGAACAGGAACTGGCCGACCTGCTGTTCGCCTTCCGCGTCGCCAAGCACGTCAAGTCGAACGCCATCGTCTACGCCAAGAACGGCGCCACTGTGGGCGTCGGCGCCGGCCAGATGAGCCGCGTCGACTCGGCCCGCATCGCCGCCATCAAGTCGGGTGAAGCCGCCAAGGCCGCCGGCCTGTCGGAGCCGCTGACCAAGGGCTCGGTGGTTGCATCGGACGCCTTCTTCCCCTTCGCCGACGGCCTGCTGGCCGCCGCGGAAGCGGGGGTGACGGCGGTAATCCAGCCGGGCGGTTCGATCCGCGACAACGACGTGATCGCCGCCGCGGACGAGAAGGGTCTGGCGATGGTGCTGACCGGAATGCGGCACTTCCGGCATTGATGCTGTAAAAAGCGCCCTCTTTCTTCCAGGGAGAGGGCGCTCTCTCACGCCTCCGCCAGCAGGTCGTCGGAATCCTCGACCCGCTTCAGCATCGATTGCCGCAGTTTCAGCAGCGCCCGGTGCTCCAGCTGGCGCACGCGCTCCTTGCTGACACCCAGTTCACGGCCGAGTTCCTCCAGCGTTGCGCCTTCCTCGCGCAGGCGGCGTTCGCGGATGATGGTGCGTTCGCGCGGGCTCAGTTCGCCCAGCGCCTCCGCCAGCCACTGCGAGCGCGTGCTGGCGTCGCGCATGCCGATCACCACATCCTCGGGCGAGGGGCGCTGGTCGGCCAGGAAATCCTGCCAGTCGTCGTCGGAGCCATCGGCCACCGGCGTGTTCAACGACTGGTCGGAACCGGACAGGCGCATCTCCATCGCCTCGACCTCCGACACCTCGACCTTCAGTTCGCCGGCGATCCACTCGCGGCCTTCCCTGGTCAGGGGGGCGCCGCTGCCGTTCTGGGTGGCGCTGTCGATCTTGGCGCGCAGCCGGCGCAGGTTGAAGAACAGGGATTTCTGCGCGGCGGTGGTGCCGGTCCGCACGATCGACCAGTTGCGCAGGATATAGTCCTGCATGGCCGAACGGATCCACCAGGCGGCGTAGGTGGAGAAACGCACCTCGCGGTCGGGTTCGAAGCGGCTGGCCGCCTGCATCAGTCCGACATTGCCCTCCTGGACGAGGTCGCCCATCGGCAGGCCGTAATTGCGGAACCGCGATGCGGTGGCCACCACCAGACGGGTGTATGCCCGGACCAGCTGATGCAGGGCTCGCTCGTCGTTGCCCTCCCGCCATTTTCGGGCGAGGTCGAATTCATGGTCGCGCGACAGCAACGGTTCGCGCATGGATGCCTTGATGAAGCTCAGGTTTGCACGCTGAGTCTCCGGATCGTCGATGTATGCCATCCGTCCCTTCCTTCCCGTCTGGGCGGCATCGTGTTCCTTCGCATATCCCCGTACTATCGGGTCTTCGCCGCTTTGCCGCCTGCCGCCGGTCGATGCCGTCGGGTTAAGACAACAAGCATGAGCGCGCCCTGTTGCGGAATCATACGCAGGTGTAGGGGGGGCGGATCACTAGGGAAAAAAGGAATTTCACCGGCGACCCGTTCGTGGGCGGCCGGCGAGGGACGGACAACGAAGACTCTTCACTGTTATTGCGCGAAGTTACGGTCGGACGGAGCGATCCGGCAGAACCTGAGGTTGGGTCACGCCTGGAAAAGGTCCAGCATCTCACCGAAAGAATCGAAGCAGGCGCAGACGAGGTAGCCACCGCGGCCGCAGCCGCCGTCGAGCGTCACCGTCGCCGGTCCGACACCGACGCCGGGGCTTTCCGGCATCCAGTTGGGGTCGTAGCCGCGCACCAGACGGCTGAAACCGCCATAGGACTGCTCCAGCCGGGCGAAGCCGGCGCTGCCCCACCAGAAGGCATCGCCCTGGCCGGTCAGCGGGCGGCGGGGATCGATGCCGGAATTGACCAGCAGCAGGCTTCCGCCGCCGCGGCTGCTGCCGGTCCAGCCTTCGCCGTCCCCAGCGTCTTCCGGGAGCCCGTCGGAGGAGCCGTCATCCGTCACCCCGCCCTGCGAGACCGGGCCGCCGGTGTAGGCGGCGCGGCGCAGCGCGTTGAACAGCTGCTCATGACCGGGCCTCGCGGCCACCGCCTGCCGGAGTTCACGCGTCCAGCGGCCCAGCATCACCGCCCCGCCGCGTGCCGCCGCCCTGCCGGCATCGAGATGACCGCCATAGGCCGCCAGCGTCGGCGCAACGCCCTGGCGCAGCATCCAGTCCAGCACGGTGCGCGGATCGGGGGCGAAATGGAGTTGCAGCAACTTCTGCCACATCTCCTCCTGCTGGCCGCGCAGGTAGACGATGTCGGACGCGATCATGCCCGGCATCGCCAGCAGGGCGATGCGGAAGGCCAGCAGCCGGTCGATGGTTTCCACCACCTGCTCGCCGACGCCGATCATGTTGCCGAGATAGACCAACCGGTCGCCGGGGCGGAAGCGCTGCCCGACGGCCTGATGGATCGGGTCCAGCCGGTCCGGCTGTGCATGGATGGCGCCGATGGCCCAGAATCCGGCGCGGCCGGCCGAGCGACGCGAACCGGCTGTCGTCCTCAAGGGCACCGACAAGGGCGCCGGCACCGGGGCCGGCAGGTCGGTTGGTCCGGCGGTTGGGAAGACCAAGGCGCGGCGGCAGACCCAAACTCGATTCCCTTCGGCGTCGTTCGCGAAGTCGTTCCGACGCTGTCCGCCGGAAGGCGGCCGGAGTTTAGGCGTGTCATGCCGTGGAAACAAAGGCGAAAAACGAGACGGGCGCGCGGCGTGACGTAGCAGCCGCGCGCCCGTTCGTGTCACGGACGTCTAAGAGCCCGGAAACCGGGACCTGAAATCAGGCGGCCTTGGACAGCACCAATTCCAGACGCTCGGTCGCCTTGGTCTCGTCGATCTTCTCGACGGCGGCCAGCTCGCGGGCCAGACGCTCCAGGGCGGCCTGATAAATCTGGCGCTCGCTATAGGACTGGTCGGACTGGTCGGCGCCGCGGTACAGGTCGCGCACCACCTCGGCGATAGACACCGGATCGCCGGAGTTGATCTTGGCTTCATACTCCTGGGCGCGGCGGCTCCACATGGTGCGGCGGACGCGCGAACGGCCCTGCAGAGTCTCCAGCGCGACCTTGATCCGGTCCTTGGAGGACAGGCGGCGCAGGCCGGCGTTGCGGGCTTTGGTAACCGGAACCTTGAGCGTCATGCGCTCTTTCTCGAACGTGATCGCGTAGAGTTGAACCTCGAGTCCGGCAATGCTGTGGGTCTCGATCCCTTCGACCCGACCGACGCCATGAGCCGGATAAACGACGAAGTCACCGGCTTCGAAGTCAAGCTTGTTCGACATGTGGATTGGCTCTCACTTCTCGCGATCACGCCATTTTGCCGCCCCGGTGGAAGGGACGAAAAAGGACCCCGGACGATTATGGCGCCGTGGGGATGGGACCCATCCACGACGATCACAAAAGCCACAGGTCCTGGAACGATGGGAAAACCGGCAATGGCGCGAAGGCCGGCTCCGGGCGCGCATTATAGCGATGTTACGCCCGAGTTACAAAGGGAACGCGCAATCTACCGGGCGGAAATCGTCCATCGCCCGGCCATGGCCGCCCCGTCGATTTTGCATAGCAACATCGATTGGTGCAATCGGTTGATGTGGCCCGACTCGAAAAATCCTACTCGGATCGGGGGCCGGGCCGCATCGTCATTCGGTCTCAGCCCGCCTTGGGGGAGAAATACTTCTCGAACTTGCCGTCCACACCCTTGAACTCGTCGGCGTCGGCCGGCGCGTCCTTCTTGCGGGTGATGTTCGGCCACTGGCCGGAATAGTCGCGGTTCATCTCCAGCCACTTGGTCGCGCGGTCGTCGGTGTCGGGGACGATCGCCTCGGCCGGGCATTCCGGCTCGCACACGCCGCAGTCGATGCACTCGTCCGGGTGGATGACCAGCATGTTCTCACCCTCGTAGAAGCAATCCACGGGGCAGACTTCGACGCAGTCGGTGTACTTGCACTTGATGCAGCCGTCGGTAACGACGTAGGGCATGATCTCTTCTCCGCTGTTCCGGCCCGCAGTGCCAGCCGCGCGTCCGTGGTCCCGCTATCGCCCTTGGGGGCCGATCGGAGCCGTTTCCCAGGAATAGGGCACGCGCATGGCACAGGGCCGGATGGCCAACCCGCGCCTGCCTAGCACGCCGCCGATGAGCCGTTCAACCCTGCGCGTGATGTGGGCGACCCTGTCGCACCCTGCATTGCGCCATTCGCAGCGATGGCCGGGCCGGAGGTTTGCGAAAACGCCTCCATGAAGGCGCGCAGGCTGGCGGTTTCGATGGCGTCGGCACGCCGCACGAACTGGGTCGGCATGCGGGCGAACGCATCCGGCAGCGGCCGGGCCGCCAGCAGCTCGTGCCAAGGGTCGCGCTCGACCACCGACCGGGGCATCACAGTCACCCCCATCCCGGCGCCGACGCAGCCGAGGATGGCGTCCAGCGTGCCAAACTCCATGACCCGAAAGGGCACGCGCCCGGCCTCGCGCATCGCCATCTCCGCCCGGCCGCGATAGGCGCAGGCGCGGCCGAAGGCGATCAGGGTGCGGTGCGCGGAGTCGGTGGTCAGTCCGGCGGCCGGCTCGGCCAGCACCAGCTCCTCGTCGGAGATGCGCCGGGCGATCAGGTCGGGATGGGCCACCTCGCCGCCGACGAAGGCACCGTCCAGACGGCCGGCCAGCACCTCCGCCAGCAGAAGTCTCGGTCGGGCCGGGCGTGATGGTCAGCTCCACGTCGGGATGGTCGCGATGGAAGCGGGACAGGATCGGCGGCAGCCGTACCGCGGCGGTCGATTCCATGCTGCCCACCGCCAGCCGGCCGCCGCGCCCTGCCGCTTCCGCCACCGCGTCGCGGGCCTGGGCGACCAGCCGCAGCACCCGGTCGGCATAGCCGCTGAGCACCCGGCCGGCCGGTGTCGGCTCCATACCGCGGCTGAGGCGAAGGAACAGGTCGACGCCCAAATCCTCCTCAAGCCGCTTGATCCGTGCGGTGACGTTGGACTGCACGCAGTTCAGCGCCTCCGCCGCCCGGCTGACGCTCCCGGTGTCGGCGACCGCCTTCACCACCCGCAAACCGGCCAGATCCATCGCGAGGCCTCCTTCCACTTCCCGTGCATGGCACCCATCACTGAAAGTGGAGCTTATCATCAGAACAATTCATTGGAAATGAGGGTAGGGCCGCGGCCATGATGGACGCCAAATCAATCGGCCCACCGGACGTTCGTTGCATCGAACGGTATCCGGTCAAAGGCGCCGGCCGAAAAAACGAGAGGGCGTGGATCATGGTGCGGGTGCTGGTTGGCGGCCTGATCGGGCTTGCCATCGCAATGGGTGTCGCGCGTTTCGCCTTCACCCCGATCCTGCCGGCGATGCAGGAGGCCACCGGGCTGCGGGCCGACGGGGCGGGGCTGCTCGCTTCTCTGAACTATCTGGGCTATTTCATCGGTGCGCTGGGCGCCGGGCTGGTGCCGCACGGCGCCACGCGGACGGCGATGTACCGGCTGTCGCTGCTGGTCAGCGTCGCCACCACCGCGGCGATGGGGCTGGATTTGGGCGATGCCGGGCAGGCGATGCCGGTCTGGCTGGTCCTGCGCTTCCTGTCGGGGGTGTCGAGCGCCGGCATCTTCATCCTGGGCATCGCCATGGTGCTGGACACGCTGACGCGGCGGGGCGGCGAACGCTTCGCCGGCTGGCTCTACACCGGGGTGGGGCTGGGCATTGCATCGTCGGGATTGTTCGTCGCGCTGTTCGGCGACCGGCTGGGCTGGGCCGGCGACTGGCTGGCCCTGGGGGCGATCTGCGCGGTGCTGGGGCTGATGCCCGGCCTCTGGGTGCGCGACCCGCCGCCGCAACCGCAACCCGCCACGGCCGGGGCGGCGGGAGATGCCGGTACGGCACGGCGGGGAGGGCTGTCGGCGCCGCTCCTGCTGCTGACACTCGCCTATTTCCTGGAAGGCGGCGGCTACATCGTGTCGGCCACCTTCCTGGTGTCGATCCTGAAGACCGATCCCGGCACCGCCGCGGTCGGAGAGGCCGCCTGGATGGTGGCCGGGTTGGGGGCGATGGGCGCCGGGGTGTTCTGGGCCGCGGTCGCCCGCCGGTCGAACAGCTGGTGGTCGCTGATCCTGGCTCACCTGACCCAGGCCGTCACCATCCTTCTGCCGATGACCGGCTCGCCGACGGTGGCGGTCATTTCGGCGCTGCTGTTCGGCGGTACCTTCGTCGGCATCGTCTCCCAGGCTTTCGCGCTGGGACGGCAGCTGTCGGCCGGTGCCTCGGCCCGGGTGGTCGGGGCGTTGACCGCCGCCTATGGGCTGGGGCAGATCATCGGGCCGCTGCCGGCCGGGCTGGTGGTGACCCGCACCGGCAGCTTCAATGCCGTGCTGCTGGGGGCCGCCGCCGTGGTACTGCTGGGGGCGCTGCTGCTGGCGCTGGGCATGGTGATCGCCGGACGGCAGTCGTCGGCTGGGCCGGCATTCACCTTTCCCAAAGCGTCATGAGGACCGGAGCGTCATGAAGGGAAAAGCTTCGTAAGTATTCAAAAGGTCTGCCTGCGACAATCGGCGCCGGATTTGCTGCGATGCCGTTGTTCTCCCCGATCGTTTGCTTTGGCTACAGTCTGGTCCACAACAACCAGATCCCGGGGGAGTTGATGAAACGCAAGCTGGTTCCGGACGTCGTGAAGTCGCAGGAACTGATCCTGGTGCCGGAGGACACCTCCGTCGCCACGGTGTCGAAGATGATGGCCGACAAGAACATCGGCGCGGTGCTGGTGGTGGACCACGGCGCCCTGATCGGCATCGTCACCGAGCGCGACCTGAACAACAAGGTGCTGTCCAAGGATCTCGACCCGTCGTCGGTGGAGGTCGGTGCGGTGATGACCCGCAACCCCGACAGCCTGCCGCCCGATGCCGACGCGGTCGACGCGCTGAAGCTGATGCATGACAAGCATTACCGGCACCTGCCCATCACCCAGGGCAAGCGCGCGGTCGGCATCGTGTCGATCCGCGACCTGTTCAAGGTCGCCTACGAGCATCTGATGGCCGAACGCGCCGAGGCGTGACGGGGGAAGGGGGCGTCGCGGACGGCGCCCCCCTTCTTTCGGTCAGTGCGCCGCGTTGTGCTTGCGCCGGGCCAGCAGGTTCAGCGCCTCCACCAGGGTGGAGAAGGCGATGGCGAAGTACAGGTAGCCCTTGGGGATGTGGAAGCCGAAGCCGTCCGCCACCAGCGCCACGCCGACCAGCAGCAGGAAGGACAGCGCCAGCATCTTCACCGTGACGTGACGGTTCACGAAATCGCCGACCGGACCGGAGGCGAACAGCATCACCGCCATGGCGATGACGACGGCGGCGACCATCACCGGCAGATGGTCGGACATGCCGACCGCAGTGATGACGCTGTCGAGCGAGAAGACGATGTCCAGGAACATGATCTGGATGACCACTGAGGTGAAGGTGGCGTGCTTGGGCGCCGATCCGCCCTCCTCATGGCCTTCGACGGTGTGGTGGATCTCCAGCGTGCCCTTGGCCAGCAGGAACAGGCCGCCGAGGATCAGGATCAGGTCGCGGCCAGACACATCCCAGCCGGCGACGGTGAACAGCGGCTGGGTCAGCTGCGCCACCCAGGCGATGGAGGCCAGCAGCGCCAGGCGGGTCAGCAGCGCCAGCGCCAGGCCGACGCGCCGCGCGCTGTGCTGCCGCTCGGGCGGCAGCTTCGACGCCATGATCGAGATGAAGATGATGTTGTCGATGCCCAGCACGATCTCCAACGCGGTCAACGTCAGAAGGCTGGCCCAGACATTCGGGTCGGAGAGGAGTTCGAGCATGTAGGGGCGGGGCTCCGGCAGTCAGATGGCGGCAATCAGGTGGCGGTGGCCAACTGGGTGCAACCGACGGGTTTCACGCCGGCACCGCGGGGTGCCAGCGTGACCGCGACCACATGAGGTCGGCTTCGGCCCGCTGCAAGGGGCGAGTTCCATTTTCCCGCCTGTCTTCTCCCCCGGCTTGCCGGTGTTTTGCGGGCGTCTTACCGCCCTTTTGCCACCGATCCCGCGACCGTGCGTTTCATCTCCAGAAGGCTGCGGTCCGCTGTCCCGCCGCCGTGCCGGGGATGCGGCCGAATGGGGCCGGGTCGGCGTGCTCCACCTCGTGCCGCTCGACGGTCCGTCGGGTGGCCGTGATGCTGTCGGTCCGCTCGCTCCAGGCGCGCCGGCGGATCGCCATCTGAAGCCGGCAATCCTGGGAGCAGTAGAAGGGCGCCGGGCCGCGGGCGGACGTGCGGACGAAGGGCCTGCCGCAGCAGGCGCAGTAAAGCGTGGTCATGGTCGTTTCCTCCGGAACGGGCGGCCGTTTGCCGGCCTTGCCCAGAGCCTTTCAGGTGATCGCCTTTCAGGTGATCGCCCTTCGGCTCTGCTGATGCTGTTGGGTGAATTGTGTCGGCTGGCCTCAGTTATCGCCAGCGACCAAAAGACATAAGCCCGACTGGCCTCAAGTATTCGAGGCCGGAATTTGGAACAGTGGCAGCAGCTTAGATGCACAAGCGCGTCAATTCGCCGCGATGCTCTGCCGCTCGTCGGCACCGGAATTTTTCGACACCGGCATCTTCCAACGGAAGCCTGACGGTGCCACCTGTTCCCATCGACCAACTGTCCGGAAAGACGAGACGCGATGACGCTGAGACGCCTCGCCACCTTCCTGAAAACCGAAAGCGCCAGCGGCGTGGTCCTGATGATTGCGGCGGTGCTTGCTCTGATCTGGGCGAACTCGCCGGCGGCCCCGCTCTACGATGCGATCCTGGCGATGAAGGTGGCGGTGACGGCCGGCGGCGTCGGGCTGGACAAGCCGCTGATCCTGTGGATCAACGACGGGCTGATGGCGATCTTCTTCCTGCTGGTCGGGCTGGAGATCAAGCGCGAGGTGCTGGAGGGCGAACTGTCGAGCCCGGCCAAGGCGATGCTGCCCGGCATCGCGGCGCTCGGCGGCATGGCGGTGCCGGCGCTGGTCTATTGCCTGTTCGCCCAGGCCGAACCGGGCGCCCTGCAGGGCTGGGCGATCCCGGCCGCCACCGACATCGCCTTCGCGCTCGGCGTGCTGGCCCTGCTGGGCAACCGGGTTCCCAGCAGTTTGCGCGTCTTCCTGCTGGCGCTGGCGATCATGGACGATCTGGGCGCCATCGTGATCATCGCCATCTTCTACAGCCACGGGCTGGTGCCGCTGGCGCTGGGGCTGGCGGCGGCATCGGCGGTCGGTCTGTGGCTGCTGAACCGGGCAGGAGTGCGGTCGCTGACGCCCTATCTGGTGCTGGGGCTGGTCCTATGGGTGTGCGTGCTGAAATCGGGCATCCACGCGACGCTGGCCGGCGTGGTGCTGGCCTTCGCCATTCCGTTGCGGGTCAATGACCGCGCCGGCAAGCGGGCGCCGGACGCGCCGCTCCATCGCCTGGAGCATGCGCTGCACCCCTGGGTTGCCTTCCTGATCATGCCGGTCTTCGCGCTCGCCAATGCCGGCGTGCCGCTCGACGGCATCACCCCGGCCAGCCTGCTGGAGCCGGTGCCGCTGGGCATCGCGCTCGGCCTGTTCCTGGGCAAGCAGGCGGGCGTCTTCCTGGCAGTGTGGATCGCCGTGCGGACCGGCGTGGTCGAGCGGCCCGCCCGTGCCAGCTGGAGCCAGATTTACGGCGTCGCCGTGCTGACCGGCATAGGCTTCACCATGAGCCTGTTCATCGGGACGCTGGCCTTCGCCGATCCGCATCATGCGGTGGCGGTGCGGCTGGGCGTCTTGACCGGCTCGCTCGCCTCGGCGCTGGCCGGCTATGCGCTGCTCCATGCCGCCGGCAGTGCGCGGGCGCGGGAAGTTGCCCGGGCAAGCTGAGATCCGCCGCACCGGGATGGCCTATGGGATGGCCCATGGGATTGCCGCGGGCGGAAGGCCGGCATGCTGTCCGCTGGGTGTGCGAACTTTGTGCCCGGAGGGTGGAACCGCCGGGGGGATCGGCGGGTTCTTCCCTTGCGGGGAGTCGCGCTACGGGCGCGGGACCGCCTGATCGGGGGGACATGCGATGATCGACGCCATCCGCACACGCCGGCACGCCGTTGCCGAAGCGCCGCCGCTGGGCGCTGCAGGCGGCTCGGTCCCCATCGACTTCCAACGGCTGGAGAGGCTTCGCCGCTTGACCCGGCTGATGGATACCCGCTGGCGCATTCCCTTCACCCGCATCCCCATCGGGTTGGACGGCATCGCCAGCGTGGTGCCGGTGGCCGGCGATACGGTGACGGCGTTCGTTTCCGCCTACATCATCATGGAGGCCGCCCGCTTCGACCTGCCGAAGACGCTGGTGGCCCGCATGGTCTTCAACGTGCTGCTGGATTGGGCGGGAGGGTCGGTCCCGGTGCTGGGCACCGTGTTCGACATCGCCTTCAAGGCCAACCGGATGAACCTGAACCTGCTGCACGAGCATCTGGAACAGCGCCTCGCCGCCGCCGCGAAGCGCTGACGCGGCATCCGCCAAAAGGCGGCTCTTTCCGATCTTGACGTGGATCAAGGCAGGGGTGGGGGGACTGCGGCACTCTGTCGCTCATGAACGCCATCACCGCCCTGGCCGTTTCGCCGGCCCCCGCCAACCCGTCCCATTCCCATGGTGTCGCCCACGGTGTCGACGCCGCGCTGCTCGCCAAGTATGACGGGCTGCGGGTGCCGCGTTACACCAGCTATCCGACCGCGCCGCACTTCACGCCAGAGGTGAACGGCGATGTCTATGGTGGCTGGCTGGAGGCGACCGAGCCGTCCCGCTCGGGATCGCTCTACCTGCATGTCCCCTTCTGTCAGAAGATGTGCTGGTACTGCGGCTGCCACACCAAGATCGTCGCCCGCTATGAGCCGATTGCGGAGTATCTCGACCATATGCGGCGCGAGATCGCCATGGTGGCCGACCGCATTCCCGGCCGTTTGTCGGTTCGCCACATCCATTTCGGCGGCGGCACCCCGACCATGATGGCGCCCGACGATTTCGAGGCGATGATTGCACTGCTGCTCAGGCGCTTCGACGTCGCCGACGATGCCGAACTGGCGGTGGAGATCGATCCCCGCACCCTGACGGCGGAGATGGCGGCCGCGATGGGCCGCGCCGGGGTCAACCGCGCCTCGCTGGGCGTGCAGGATTTCGACGAGACGGTGCAGCAGGCGATCAACCGCGTCCAGCCGCGCGCCGTCACCGAACAGGCGCTGGCCTGGCTGAAGGACGCCGGCATCGCCAGCGTCAATCTCGACCTGATGTATGGCCTGCCGCACCAGTCGGTGGAGAGCGTCGCCCGCTCCGCCGAAATTGCGCTGGAAATGGAGCCCGACCGGCTGTCGGTCTTCGGTTACGCCCATGTGCCATGGATGAAGACCCACCAGAAGAAGATCGACGAGTCGGTCCTGGCCGGTTCGCTCGGCCGCTGGGAGCAGTTCGCCGCCATCGCCGACACGCTGTCGGCCGCCGACTACAGCGCCATCGGCCTCGACCATTTCGCCCGTCCCGGCGACGAGCTGGCGGTGCAGCAGGAGGAAGGGCGGCTGGGCCGCAACTTCCAGGGCTACACCACCGACGATGCTGAGATTCTGCTGGGCTTCGGCTCCTCCTCCATCGGTGCCTTGCCGCAGGGCTACGTGCAGAACGCGGTGCCCTTCGACCATTACGCCACCGCCATCGAGGAGGGCCGCCTGCCCACCGGCAAGGGCATCGCGCTGACCCAGGACGACAAGGTGCGGCGCGACCTGATCATGCGGCTGATGTGCGACCTGTCGGTCGACACCGCCGCCATCGCCCGTGCCCACGGCTTGCCCGAGTCCGCTTTCGACGCGGAGTTGAAGGGCATGGCCGATCTGGTCGCCGACGGCGTCGCGGTGGTGGACGGCCGGCGTGTCCATGTGCCGGAGAGCGCGCGGCCGCTGATGCGCATCGTCGCCGCCCGCTTCGACACCCACCTGTCCAAAGGCGCCGGACGGCACAGCCGGGCGGTTTGACGGCATTCGGAGAAGATCGGGTAAAAGAAAAGGCGGCCGGCGCCACCCGCCGACCGCCTTTCCCCGTGCCGCGCATCCGAACCCACAAGGCTACGCGGCAACCTCGTTGATGCCCTGCATCAATGTCCGCAGCATGTCGCCGCTGAGGCGGTTGGACGTGACGCCGCCCGTCTGCTGCTGCATGCCGCCATAGGCGGCCATCCGTTCCTGTTCCGACACATAGCCGTCCTTGTTGGTGTCCAGCGGGTCGTAGCTGGTCGTGCCGCCCGCCGACGCGGTGCTGGACGACGAAGACGAGGACGACGAGCTGGAGGAGGTCGACGAAGTCGAGTCCGTGCTGCTGCTGTCGGAAGCGCTGGTGGTGCCGCTGTCATTGGCGGGTGGCGGCGGGGGCGGCGGGCGGTTGGCGTCGGCCTGTTTCAGCGCGCTGCTCAACTCGTCCTGGGAAATCGACCCGTCCTCGTCGCTGTCGAGGCTGCTGAACAGAGATGCGGCATCGGTGCTCGACTGGCCGGCGGAGGTCAGGACGGATGTCAGCTCGTCGGTGCTGATGCCGCCGCTGCTGTCGCTGTCCAGGCTGGAATAGAGGTTCTGGGCGAACTGCTGCTGCATCGCGCTCGCCTGCTCCTGCGCCGCCAGCAGGGCGCTGCCGCTGCCATAGTCGAACTGGCTGGCGAAGGAACTGAATTCGGTCGTGCTGAGCGAGCCGTTGCTGTCGCTGTCCAGGCTGCCGATCAGGCCGTCGACGGCGGACGACAGTTTCCCGCTGTCGGAGGCTGCCGAGGTGCCGCCGAGCGCGCCCAGCAACTCGTCCTTGGACAGCGACGAGTCGCTGTTGGCATCCGCCTTGGAGAAGAATTTCTGAAGCGTCGCCGCGCTGTTGGAACTGCCGAGGGAGGAAATCATGGCCGGATGCCCCCGTAAGGTGCCGTCGTGATGGTCAAGATACGCGGGGCGGCTTGGGACTCCTGCGCGGAACGGCGTCGAAAAAGATCGAATTTGAGATAATTTTTTGCGACTGGGCGGCGTGCCTCAAAAAGCGCATAACGACTCCAGCTGCGCTGCGGTGGCGAAGAGGGGGCCGCCTCCTGTATGGTCGCGCCGAAGGTCCACAACCCACCCGTTTACCCTTTCCGTTCATCCCGTTCCTGCAAAGCACCGTTCCATCTCAAGGTGAGCGATGATCCGGCGTCTGCGTACCCTTCCCTTGATGGTGGCCCTGGCCACGCTGATGGTTCCCGGCTGCATGCCGTACCAGCGGACCCCCAATCCGCCGACCGTGCGGACAGCACCAGACACCGGAACCGGGCTGGAGCCGATCTATGGGGAATGGCAGGTGGACAAACCGACGCCGGCCTATGCCCAGCCGGCTGGCGGCTCGGGCGTCATCGCAACGATTGGGACGGGGCAGGCGGTGACCACGCTGGGCCGTGTGCGCAACAGCGACTGGGTGGCGGTGAAGGTCGGCGGCTCCACCGCCTATGTCCGGCTGCATCTGCTCAGCCTGAAGGGCAGCACCCCGCGTGGCAGCCGCGGCACCTCCACCACCCTGGCGAAGCCCGTCGACAATGCCGGCCCGACCATCAAGGCCGCCCCGCGCGGCAAGATCGGCGCGACGCCAATCGCCAACTGATCCCAGCGACGGCTGACCTCAGGGCAAACGGTCTCAAAACAAGACAGGAGTCGCAGACTCCCTCTCGACAAGCGTTCATGATAGAACATATCAGGAACATATGCCTGTCGAGCGGAGCCTTAGTCATGCCTGTCCCCTTGTCCTCCTCCCCATCTGCGGACGCGGCACCGCGCGACCGAGCCGGAATGCTGGCCGACCTGCGCGCACGCATCCGGCGGATCGAGGGAGCGGGCGGCGAAGGGGGACGGACCCTGGCGTTCGGCATCGACTCGGTCGATGGCCATCTGCCCGACGGCGGGCTGCCGCTGGGCTGCCTGCATGCGGTGGCTGCGGACGACCCGGGGGCCGGCACCGGATTCACCGCGGCGCTGCTGGCCCGGCTGGCGACCCCGAAAAGGCCGGTGCTGTGGATCCTACGCGGGCGCGACCTGTATGCCCCGGGGTTGGCGGCCTACGGGCTCACGCCCGATCGGCTGGTCGCGGTGCGGGCGGTGCGGCCGGTCGACGCGCTGTGGGCGATGGAGGAGGCGCTGCGCTGCTCCACCCTATCGGCGGTGCTGGGCGAACTGGAGGGGCTGGACCTGACCGCCAGCCGGCGGCTGCAGCTTGCCGCCGAGTCTTCGGGGGTGACCGGCTTCCTGCTGGACGCGAGCGCCGGCGCATCGGACGGGCGCAACCAACGGATGGAAGGCCGGCGGCTGGCAGGCCGACGGATGGCGGGCGAGCGGGCGGAAGGGCTCAGCGCAGCGGTGACCCGCTGGCGGCTGGATGCCGTTCCCAGTCTGGATGAGGAGGGGGATGCGGCACCACGCCCGGCCGGAGGCCCGCCGGGGCTGGGGATGCCGCACTGGTCGGTCATGCTGGAGCGCTGCCGGGGCGGGCGCCCAGGCAGCTGGACCCTCGCCTGGGACGGGCAGGGCTGGCACGACGTGGGGAAAGAGGATCGAAGCGGCCTTCGGCAGGCCGCAAGACGCGAGTCGGGGCTATGGCCGGCCGGGCAGCCGATGTCCGACAACCGACGGGGTCGTCTGTCGGATCACCGCAAACCGGCCATCGCAGGCTGACTGCCGGTCAGTAGTCGGTCGCCCAGTCGGGCTCGCGGCGGCCGGGTTGCTCCGACCCGTCCGGCTCGGTCATCCAGCGCGGATCATCCGCGTCCATCGGGGCGTGGAGCGGCAGCTGGCGGGCGAACTCCGCGCTGTCGGCATCGCGGCGCTGCTTCAGCAGGCGGTCGGCAAGGTGGGCGGGCAGCATGGCAGGTCTCCTTCTGAGCGCCGGATGGCACCGCGGATCAGCCTGACTAAGGCCGGTCCTGGCCCACCCGTCGTCCTGTTTGCCTGGATAATAACTACGCAAGTTCCAGGCCAGCTGTTAAGCGCGTCACACGAGTTCCATGACACACGACTAAATCTCTACAAACGGTTTATACGAAGCCACTTGAACCCACATGAACAGGTATGACACGAGGGAGTCTTGGGAGGGGATTTGTCGTACACGCCGTGACGGCCACCGCTCTTCGGTGAGCATCGCCGTCCTTGATGTGAGATGTGTTCCCTTCCGCGTCGTTCCAACCCATATTCGCGGCCAATCCCCTTCAAGGAATGCGTACCTCCCATGCACAGCGCCACCGTCCCCAATTCCTGCCCGACCTGCCTAAAGCCTAATCACCTGTGCATTTGTGAGGCAGTCCAGCCGATCGACAACGGCGTCTTCCTGCTGATCCTGCAGCATCCGCAGGAGAAGCGGGAAAATCTGGGCACCGCCCAGATCGCCCATCTGCAATTCGCCAATTCGTTGGTGAAGGTCGGGCTGAGCTGGCCGGGCCTGAAGCGCATCCTGGGGCGGGAGGTCGATCCCAAGCGCTGGGGCGTGCTGTATCTCGGCCCGGTGAAGGATGGCGGCGCTCCGCGTGCGGAGGTGGGGGTGGTCGACAGGAACGGCGAGCCGCTGCGCGACAGTGCGGAGATCCTGGAGGATCTGGAAGGCGTCATCGTCCTGGACGGCACCTGGAGCCAGGCCAAGACCTTGTGGTGGCGCAATGCCTGGCTGCTGAAATGCCGCCGCATCGTGCTGAACCCGCAGTTCCGCTCGCTCTATGGGCAGGCGCGCAAGGAGCCGCGGCGCGACAGCGTCTCCACCCTCGAAGCCGGCGCTTTCCTGCTGTCGCGGCTGGAGGGTGACCAGACCATCATGGACACCGCGCTGAAGCCCTTCTCCCTGCTGCTGAAGAAGCTGCGCGCACCCCGCCCGCGTCCGGCTGCGGCGCCGGCCGCCGATGCTCCGGCTGCTGATTCCGGCGAGGAGGGGGCTGAGGAGGCCTGACGCTCGTTCGCGCGGCTGCAACCAACCGGCGGCTGCACCGTTGATGAGGGGTGAGAGGGCCGGCGGCGTCCGGCCGCATCGCCCGTCATCAACGGAAGAAGGAGAAGCTACGTGCGAGGCATCCTGCTGTGGCTGGTCGGCATTCCGATCCCCGTCATCCTCCTGCTCTACCTGTTCAACATTCTTTGATCGGCCTGGATTCTTTGACCGGCCCGGCTTCCGCCGGGTTGACGGGGCCGCGGCGCGCGGTGCCAAATGCTGGCCGCAAATCCCTTCGATTTTCTTCCCCTGCAATCGAACGAGAGAATGATGGCCAGCGATTTCGTGCCCTTCGGCCTGACGGTCTGCGGTCTCAGCGAGCTTTGCAATTTCGGCGGCGGCAAGGTCAGCCATGTGCTGTCGATCCTCGACCCCGACATGACGGAGCCGAGCGCGTTCGGCGATTATGGCGAGCATGAACGGCTGGAGCTGCGTTTCCACGACGTCATCGAGCCGACCCAGGGCCAGATCGCGCCGGAACGGTCGGATGTGGAACGCATCCTGGCCTTCGGCCGCGACCTGCTGGCCGAACCGGTGGATTGCCGCCACCTGCTGGTCCACTGCCATGCGGGCGTATCGCGGTCCACCGCAGCGCTGACCATGATTCTGGCCCAGGCGCGCCCGGAACTGCCGGCGGCCGACGCGGTGGGGACGGTGGTCGCGATCCGGGCCCAGACCTGGCCCAACCTGCGCATGATCGAATTCGCCGACGACATCCTCGGCCGCAACGGCGACCTGATCGCCGCCGTGCGCCAGCGCCACCGCACGCTCGGCAAGCAGCGCCCGGAGCTGGTTCAGTTCATGATCGACAATGGCCGCATCCGCGAGGTCGAGGATCTGATCGACTGAGGGGACGGATGCGGCCCTTCTGGGTTTCACGTTTTTCGGCCGTCATCCCCGCGAAGGCGGAAATCCAGTCGCTTCAGCCGCTTGAATGCGGAGTTTCTTGGATCCCCGCCTTCGCGGGGATGACGGCTGATAATCGGCCCTAAAAACCCACTGTCCTCAATAGCCTGCCGACTGCTGACCACCGAAGACGCCCTTCGCCCAGGCGCCGATGCGGTGGCGCCACTGTTCGTGCCAGATATAGACGCCGCCCTTGACCCAGTTCATCTGGATCGCGCGGCGTTGGCCTTCAAAAGGATAATGGCCGTGCCAGGAGGTGTCGCTGCGGCGGAAACACATCAGGGTGCCTTCCTCCGGCGGGACCTCGGCAGCGTAATCCTCCAGGTTCTGGGAGCGCAGGATGCGCAGGCGGCCGCCGGTTGCTTCCCAGGGCGGGTTCATGTAGATCAGAACGGTGATGACCTTGCTGGCCGAATCCGGATGGATCTTGCCGTCGGTCGGCCGGCACATGCCGCGCGCCGTGAACATGGTCGGGTACTTCGACAGATCCACATCGAACTTGTCGGAGAAGGCCTTGCAAACCTCCGGCCCCTTCAGTTCGGCGATCATTCGGTCGAAGCTCGGCCCCTGGGGGAAGACGCCCAGCGGGATCGAGCCGGGCTTGTCCACCTTGGGATAGTCGCGGTGCAGCTCTTCCAGATACTCCCGCTTCACGAAACCCGGAACGCACAGGAAATCATAGGGATCGTGCTGCAGGGGGGTAGCGCGGAACTTGTCCAGATCAAGCATGGACATGGGTACGAGACTCCCAAAGAGCGTGCCGACGGTGGCTTTGCCCCCCAAAACCGGCGTCACTTAAACACGGCGGAAGTTTTATGCAACAGGTTTGTCAGGGAAGCACAATTCTTGCCGCGCCCGCCATTCCGGGCCGACATAGTTCACGATGATCGATTTGCGCACCCCGTCGATCGAACGTTTCTCGAAGCCATGCCAAGTGTTGCTTCCGGGGATGAAGATCAGCCCCTCGTTGAAGGCGTAGGGCGCGCGGGCGACGACGGTCCGGCTCTCGTCCAGCACGTCGGTGCCCCAGTGCGAGCAGTTCGGCCCCTTCGAGAGATAGACCAGCATCGTGTATTTCTTGACGCCGATGTCGGTGTGCGGCTCCAGCCAGAAGCCGTCGGTGTCCTGGCAATATTCGATGCGCAGGCTGGTGCCGGTCAGGTCGACGTTGCAGGTCTTCTGGATCGCGTCCACCACCGCGCGGCTCTGGAAGGCCTGGGCCACCGTCTCGCACACCGCATATTTGGCGCGGTTCTCCTCGCCGAAATAGGTGCGCGACGCGTTGTTGGTCTCGCGCTTGCCATAGGTGTCGGACACCGGGGGCGGACCCCAGGGAAGCTCGGCGATGGCGTCGGCGGACTCCTCCGGCAGCGCCTCGGACAGCAGCCAGTGATTGTAGGGCTGGTCGAACAGCCGGCTGTTATCCAGGCAACGCAGGAAAGAGGCGGAAACGGCGTCGGGAGTGGTCATGGCGGCGGAAGTTCCGGATGGAAGGACGGCCCCGGACCGTGTTTGTCGGAACGGCCGGTTTGCCAGCGCTTATGGCATGGCCGGCGCCCGAACTCCGCAGCAAACCGGTCGTACCAGCGGGGTGCGCGCATTGGTCGCGCCGCACCCCGCTCTCCCGCTACGACAGGCCGAATCGGCTGCGGTGGGCGGACAGGCGGCGCCGCACCTCTTCGGCCACCACCTCCGTCTCGTTCAGCGGCGCATAGTCCCAATGGTCCAGGGAGCCGTCGAAGGGCCGCGTGATGCCGTCCTGGTACAGCCCGTCATGGAAGGCGCGGAACTTGGGCGACCCGCCCTCCAGCTCGATCACATAGACCGGCTTGCCGGTCGAGCAGGCTTCCGAGGTCATCGACACGCTGTCGCAGGTCACCGCCACGGCGTCGGCGAGGCCGAGATAGGCGAAGTAAGGATTCTCGCCGCTGCCGTCCCACACCTCCGCCGGCAGGCCGGACAGGCGGGCGCGCAGGATCGCCTCGTTGTCGGCGCCGGTGCGGCGCGATGGGGTGACCATCAGCCCGGCGCCATGGCTGCGCGTCAGGTTGGCCAGCCGTTCGGCCACATCGCCCATGATGGTGGGCGTCAGGCGGTAGACGCCGTTGTCGCCGCCGATCAGCACGGCGATGCGCGGGTGCGGCAGGTGCGCCAGACGCGGGGCAAAGCGTTCGGCCGCGTCGGCCAGGATGGCGGGCGTCACCCGGTGCAGGGCGCCGCGGGTCACCATCACGTTGTCGCCGCGCAGCCTGTCATGGCGCGGCACGACGATCAGGTCGAAATGGCGCGGGTTCATCACTGGATCCTGGATCTGGACGGTGAAGGTCCGGCCGCCCGACTGCTGGCGCACCGCCAGCGAGACGGCGATGGACTGCCGCCCGGTGCCGATCAGCAGGTCGGGCCAGGGCGGCCCCACCGGATCGCCGTTGGGGCCGGCGGCGAATTGGTTGCCGATGCGCCAGTAGGGGGTCAGCTGGCGCCAGGGCGTGCGCAGATGCACGCGCTTGACGACCGGCGTCAGGCCGAGCGACTCCGCCAGACCGATGCACTGGTTTTCCATGCCGGCCTTGCCGTCCGACACGACCCAGCAGGTCAGAGGCGCGCTGGTCAGAGGTTGCATGAGAACCCGGATCGTTGAAGCTTCGAAGGGAGGGGAGCCCTCAGGCGGGAGGGCTGCGGCGAAAAGACCGTTATCGGGGTTGCTCGCCCTTGCGGGGGTTTCCGTCTTGGCGTAGACACCATGCCCGTGTAATATCCTTTCTCCAAATCATCCCCGGAGCGACCGAGTAAACCATGCGGCGGGTCAAACTCGACCGAATTGACCGTCGGATTCTGCGCGATCTGCAGAACGACGGCCGGATGACCAATGTGGAGCTTGCCCGACGTGCCGGCATCTCCGCTCCGCCCTGCCTGCGCCGCGTCCGCGCGCTGGAGGAGGCGGGATTCATCCGTGGCTACCACGCCGACGTCAACCCCGATGCACTGGGGTTCGGCGTCACGGTGTTCGCCCAGGTCGGCCTCAGCAGCCAGGCCGAAGCGGACCTAAAGAAATTCGAGGAGCTCGTCAACAGCTGGCCGCTCGTGCGTGAGTGCAACATGCTGGCCGGCGAATATGACTTCGTCCTGAAGATCGTGGCGGAGGACTGGGACGACTACCAGCGCTTCCTGACGACCAAGCTGACGGCGGCGCCCAACGTCGCCCATGTGAAGTCGGCCCTGTCGATCCGCACCAGCAAGCACACCCCCGGCGTTCCCATCGACGTCGATTCGCCCGACATCCCGGAAGGGAATGAGGACGACGAGGACGAGGATTACGCGGAGGACGAGACGCCCGCCCGCGCCACCCGGCGCTGAGCGGGCCCCAGCTCGTTCGACCCTGCTCAGTCTACAAGGAAGAGGCGGCGAGCGCCTGGATCAGGCCCGCCGCCGCTCCCCCCGCCACCACCCAGTGGATCGCCACCCCCCGGTGGGTCAGCGCGTAAAGTGCTGCCAGCATGATCGCCCAGGCCCAGATCAGGCTGCCTGCCGTATGCTGCCCGTCCGGCAGCAGCACCGCCATTCCCAGATAGACGCCCAAATTCAGGATCACCCCCACCACCGCCGCGGCGATGGCGGCCAGCGCCCCTGCGGCCAGACGGTTGTGGATCAGCCGCTCCAGATAGGGGGCGCCGGCGAAGATGAACAGGAAGCAGGGCAGGAAGGTGACGTAAGTCGTCAGCGCCGCCCCCAGCGTTCCCGCCAGCGCCGGCGACAGGGCGCCCGGCCGGTTCCAGCCGGCGAAGAAACCGACATATTGCGTGACCAGGATCAGCGGCCCCGGCGTCGTCTCGGCCAGCGCCAGCCCGTCGATCATCTCCCGCGGGCTGAGCCAGCCATAGCTGTCCACCGCCTGTCCGGCGATGTATGGCAGCACGGCATAGGCGCCGCCGAAGGTGATGAAGGCAGCCTTGGTGAACAGCGCCGCAATGCCGCGCCAGGGATCGGCACCGAAGGCCAGCAGGACCGCGCCCACCGGCACCGCCCACAGAACCAAGCCCAGCCCAAGCAGGGTAAGCAGCCGTCCGGCCTTCGGAGCGGGCTCCGCCGTCGGGTCGGTGGTGGAACCGCCGTCGGAGCCATCGTCGCCCGCCGGATGCGGATGGGCGAACCAATGGCGACCGGTGCGCGCCGCCACACCGCCGATCACCGCCGCGCCGCCGATAACCAGTGGGAAGGGCAGGTGCAGCAGCGCCAGCGCCAGAAAGGCCGCACCGGCCAGGGCGACGGCGGCCGGGCCCTTCAGCGTCCGGCGGCCCAGGCGCCAGACCGCGGCGGCGATGATCGCCACCACCGCCGGCTTGATGCCGTCGAACAGCGCGCCGACCAGCCCGGTGTCGCCATGGGCCGCGGCGATCCAGGACAGGGCCAGCAGCACCAGCGCACCCGGCAGCACGAACAGCCCGCCCGCCACCAGCCCGCCGCGCATGCCATACATCCGCCAGCCGATATAGGTGGCGAGCTGCTGTGCCTCCGGTCCCGGCAGCAGCATGCAGAAGTTCAGCGCATGCAGGAACCGGGTCTGGTCGATCCAGCGGCGGCGGTCGACCAGCTCGCTCTGCATCATCGCGATCTGCCCGGCCGGACCGCCGAAGCTGGTCAGCCCCAGCCGCAGCCAGTAGAGGCAGAAGGCGCCGAAGGACGGAAGGGGAGTGCGGAGATCATTCATCGTCCCGCAGCCTAGCTCAAACGCGGCGGCAAGGCAGCTTTCGCCGTCTGGCGGATAAGTGGACGACGCGTCCGCAGGGACAAATGCCGGGCGCCCATGGCCTTCCGCATCGCGGAGGTTTAATATTGCAACCGCGAGCGCCGCCGTCGGGGCAGGCGCCGGAGGTCGGGGACGCTGCAGAATGAAGGCTTCCACCCGCGGTCTTGCGGCTGTGTTGGGGGCGGTGCTGTATGCCGGTGCCGGTGGGATCGCGGCGGGCGTGATCGCGGTTGGGGGGCTGACCCTGTCGGCGGCGCCTGTGCAGGCCGCGGTCGGTGTCCATGCCGAAGAGATCGTGCGCTTTCCGTCTGTCGACGGGGATTTGACCGGCGGCACGCCGACGATGCTGAGCGGCCGGCTGCTGCGCCCGGCGGGCAACGGCCCGCACCCGGCGGTGGTGATGCTGCATGGCTGCGGCGGCCTCTATGCCCGCAACGGCCGGGTGTCGCCGCGCCATGTCTGGTGGGCCACCCACCTGCAGCGGCAGGGTTACGAGGTGCTGATGGTCGACAGCTTCGGTCCGCGCGATGTGGAGGAGGTCTGCACCACCGCGCTGAAGGACCGGACCGTCCGCGCCACGGTGGAGCGCAAGCGCGACGCTTGGGCGGCACTGGCCTTCCTGCGCAAGCGGCCGGAGGTGGACCATGACCGCATCGGTCTGATCGGCTGGTCACAGGGGGCGAGCACCGTGATGGTCGCCTATGGCGCCGGCGAGGATGGACCGGCCGGGACCGAGGAGGGCGGCTTCCGCGCCGCCGTCGCTTTCTACCCGGGCTGCAAGGCGGCGTTGAGCAAGGAGGATTGGCAGCCGGACGGCCCGCTGCTGCTGTTGGTCGGCGGCAAGGACGACTGGACGCCGCCGGAGAGCTGCGTCGAGCTGTCCGGGCGCGACGGGGTCAAGGGCAAGGTGGATCTGGTGGTCTATCCCGACGCCTATCACGGCTTCGACGCGCCGGACGCGCCGGTGCGCAAGCGCAAGGACCTCGCCACCGCCCCCGGCGGCACTGCCCATGTCGGCACGGACGAAGACGCCCGCTCGGACGCGATCCGGCGGGTGAACGACTTCTTCAGGGAAAAGCTTGGGGGATAAGGGGACAACCGCCCTCTCCCGGGGTGGGAGAGGGCGGTTGAAACGTCAACGGAACTCGACCGAAACGATCTCGTACAGCTTGGAACCGCCGGGGGTGGACACCTCGACGCTGTCGCCGACGGACTTGTTGATCAGGGCGCGGGCCAGCGGCGCCTGGATCGACAGAAGGCGGTTCTTGATGTCGCTCTCGTCCTGGCCGACGATCTGATAGGTCGTCTCCTCGTCCGTGTCCTGGTCGGCCAGGGTCACGGTCGCGCCGAACTTCACGGTGCTGCCGGTCAGCTTGGCCGGGTCGATGACCTCGGCACGGCTGATCTTGTCCTCCAACTCCAGCACGCGGCCTTCGATGAAGCTCTGACGTTCGCGCGCCGCGTGATACTCGGCGTTTTCCGAAAGGTCGCCATGTTCGCGGGCTTCCGCGATGGCTTTGATGACCGCCGGGCGTTCGGTGATCTTAAGGTGCTTCAATTCCTCCTGGAGGCGGTTGAAGCCCGCCGCTGTCATCGGAACTTTTTCCATGTTCGGTCCATCACCGCTTGCAGTCGTTCGACCTGTCCAAAGCGACATCAAGGACGAAGACGGCGCGGAGGAGGTCCGCCGCGCCGTCGTCCGTCCTTAATACGATCCGCTAAGGTACGACTGCAACGGGGCGACTTCAAGGCTGCCGTTCCGGAGTGCGGCAATCGCTTCCACTGCTGCGCGTGCTCCTGCCACCGTCGTATAGTACGGAATGTTGTAGGTCAGCGCGGTGCGACGCAGGCTGAAGCTGTCGGACAGCGCCTGGGCGCCTTCCGTGGTGTTGATCACCAGATGCACGTTGCCGTTGATCATGGCGTCGACGATGTGGGGCTGGCCTTCGACCACCTTGTTGATGGTTTCCGCCGGCACGCCGGCATCGCTCAGCACCTTGGCGGTGCCGGATGTGGCGAGGATGCTGAAGCCCATCTCGTGCAGCTTCTTGGAGATCACCGCCAGCGCCGGCTTGTCGTGGTCCTTGACCGAGACGAAGACGCTGCCCTTGACCGGCAGGGTGACGCCGGCGCCGAGCTGCGCCTTGGCGAAGGCCAGCGCGAAGTTGTGGTCGAGGCCCATGACCTCGCCCGTCGACTTCATCTCCGGACCCAGCACGATGTCGACGCCGGGGAAGCGGGCGAAGGGGAAGACCGCTTCCTTGACCGCGGTGTGCGGCGGGGTCGGGCCGTTCAGCGTGAAGGCGGACAGCTTCTCGCCGGCCATGACGCGGGCCGCGATCTTGGCGATGGCGGTGCCGGTGGCCTTGGCGACGAAGGGCACCGTGCGGCTGGCGCGCGGGTTGACCTCCAGGATGTAGACGGTGCCGGCCTTGACGGCGAACTGCACGTTCATCAGCCCGACCACCTTCAGCGCATGGGCGAGCGCGTCCGACTGGCGGTTGATCTCGGCGATGGTGTCGGCCGGCAGCGTGTAGGGCGGCAGGGCGCAGGCGCTGTCGCCGGAATGGATGCCGGCCTCCTCGATGTGCTCCATCACGCCGGCGACATAGACCTGCTCGCCGTCGCAGACGACGTCCACGTCGACCTCGATGGCGTCCTGCAGGTAGCTGTCGATCAGCACCGGGTTCTTGCCCGACACCTGCACGGCGGTGCCCATGTAGCGCTGGAGCCCGGTCATGTCGTGGACGATCTCCATCGCCCGGCCGCCCAGCACGTAGGACGGACGGATGACGACCGGGAAGCCGATGCGGGCGGCGACCGCTTCGGCCTCTTCCAGCGAACGGGCGAGGCCGTTGGCAGGCTGCTTCAGGTTCAGATCGACCAACAGCTTCTGGAAGCGCTCGCGGTCCTCGGCCAGGTCGATGGCGTCGGGCGAGGTGCCGAGGATCGGGATGCCGGCGGCCTCCAATGCTGCGGCGAGCTTCAGCGGGGTCTGGCCGCCGAACTGCACGATGCAGCCCAGCACGGTGCCGTTGCGCTGCTCGACCCGCACCAGCTCCACCACGTCCTCGGCCGTCAGCGGCTCGAAATACAGGCGGTCGGCGGTGTCGTAGTCGGTGGATACGGTCTCCGGGTTGCAGTTGACCATGATGGTCTCGATGCCGGCCTCCTGCAGGGCGTAGACGGCATGGACGCAGCAATAGTCGAACTCGATGCCCTGGCCGATGCGGTTCGGACCGCCGCCGAGGATGACGACCTTGCGCTTGTCGGTCGGGTCCGATTCGCACTCGGCCTCGCCGGTCCCGTCGGTCTCGTAGGTCGAGTACATATAGGGGGTGGCGGACGCGAATTCGGCGGCGCAGGTGTCGATGCGCTTGTAGACCGGGGTAACGCCGGCCATGCGGCGGGACGCTGCGACCGCGGCTTCGGTGGTCTTGGCCAGCTCGGCCAGACGGGCGTCGGAGAAGCCCATCTGCTTCAGCTTCAACCAGCCGGCCTTGTCGGTCGGCAGCCCGCCGGCGCGGATCGCCGCCTCACGGTCGGTGATCGCCTTGATCTGCTCCAGGAACCACGCGTCGTACTTGGAGACGGCCTGCACCTCGTCCACGGTGAAGCCGTGGCGGAAGGCCTGGGCGATCACCAGCAGGCGGTCGGGGGTGGGGGTGGCGAGCGCGCCGCGGATGGCGGTGCGGTCCGGGTTCTCGTCCCCGCCGATCTTCACCTCGTTGAAGCCGGTCAGGCCGGTCTCCATCGAGCGCAGGGCCTTCTGCACCGACTCCTGGAAGGTGCGGCCGATGGACATCGCCTCGCCCACCGACTTCATCGAGGTGGTCAGCAGCGGCTCCGAGCCCTTGAACTTCTCGAAGGTGAAGCGCGGCATCTTGGTGACGACATAGTCGATCGTCGGCTCGAAGCTCGCGGGCGTGGTGCCGGTGATATCGTTGGTCAGCTCGTCCAGCCGGTAGCCGACCGCCAGCTTGGCGGCGATCTTGGCGATGGGGAAGCCGGTGGCCTTCGACGCCAGCGCCGAGGAGCGCGACACGCGCGGGTTCATCTCGATGACGATCAGGCGGCCGTTGGCCGGGTTGACCGCGAACTGCACGTTCGAGCCGCCGGTGTCGACGCCGATCTCGCGCAGCACGGCGATCGAGGCGTCGCGCATGATCTGGTATTCTTTGTCGGTCAGCGTCAGCGACGGCGCTACGGTGATCGAGTCGCCGGTGTGGACGCCCATCGGGTCGATGTTCTCGATGGCGCAGACGATGATGCAGTTGTCGGCGCCGTCGCGCACGACCTCCATCTCGTATTCCTTCCAGCCCAGCACCGATTCCTCGATCAGCACCTCGCCGACCGGGCTGGCACGCAGGCCGCCGCGCACGATGTCCTCGAACTCCGCCCGGTTGTAGGCGATGCCGCCGCCGGTGCCGGCCAGCGTGAAGCTGGGACGGATGATGGCGGGCAGGCCGACCAACTCCAGCGCGTCCATCGCCTCGTCCAGCGTGCGGACCATGCGCGACTTAGGCGACTCCAGGCCCAGCTTGTCCATGGCGTCGCGGAACAGGATGCGGTCCTCGGCCTTGGCGATGACGTCGCGCTTGGCGCCGATCATCTCCACGCCGAGCCGCTCCAGCGTGCCGTCGTCGGACAACGCCATCGCCGTGTTCAGCGCGGTCTGGCCGCCCATCGTCGGCAGCAGGGCGTCGGGACGCTCCTTCTCCAGGATCTTGGCGACGACCGCCGGGGTGATCGGCTCGATGTAGGTGGCGTCGGCCAGACCGGGGTCGGTCATGATGGTGGCCGGGTTGGAGTTGACGAGGATGACCCGGTAGCCTTCCTCGCGCAGCGCCTTGCACGCCTGAACGCCGGAATAGTCGAACTCGCAAGCCTGTCCGATGACGATCGGACCCGCGCCGATGATGCAGATGGATTTGATGTCGGTGCGTTTGGGCATGGGTCCGCTTCTCTGAAATGTGGTCAGCCGAAAACCCCCCGGCACCGGGGGACCGGAGACGGAGAGCGGGATGGGCATGTCGTGCAAGGCCCCCTTATAGGGGGTTCCGGGCCGGGGGGGAAGGGGTGGCATGGATGTCACCCTCGCATGACTGAATCTCGGGCGCGGCACTGCCGCCCCATGCGGGCCTTGAATGGCGGGGGAAAGGGACGCATCAATTCCCCTTCTCCCATTTCGCATACCCATTGGAGATACGCCCCGATGAGCCACGCATTCGCCAAGGACAGCCGCGCCTGCGCCGCCTGCGTCTCGTGGGGCGGCGAGCGCGCGCTGTCGGAGGACAACACGCTGGTGCATGTCGCCCGCCACGGGGTGGAGGGGGAATGCCGGACCGCCAGCAGCCAGGACTACCGCCGCATCACCAAGGGCTATCACACCTGCACCGCCTGGGCGCCGCTGCCGATGCTGAAGAAGCATGGCGGACGGATCGGCCATACGCCCGCCGGGCAGGCCCACACGCTGGTCACCGCCGCGGCCTCGCGCCCCATTCCGCAGCCGGTCTCCCAGCCGGTGCCGGCGGCAGCGGCCTTCGCCTCGGCGCCGGTGGCGACTCCGGTGCTGGACCTTCCGCCGCCGCCCTGCCGGGCCGACGTGATCGATGCGGAACAGACGCCGCAGGTCCGCATCCTCTACACCCACTGGGTGAGGCTGAAGCGCAAGCGCCGCATGCCGCTGGCAAGCGAGATCGACACGGCCCAGGTCCGGGAAAGCGTGCCGCGCACCGCTCTGATGGAGCCGACCGCCGATGGCAGCGACTTCGTCTACAAGTCCTGCGGCCGCGCCCTGCAACGCCGGCTGGCCGAGCGGCCGACGACACGGCGGGTGACCGACTGCCACCCGGAGCAGGCGGCGCAGCGCTGGCTGTCCGACCTGCGCGCCTGCCTGGAAAGCGGCGAGCCGCGCTGCCTGCTGGTGCGCGACGATCCGATGCTGCCGGGGGCGAAGTTCGTCGAGCTTCTGCTGCCGCTGGCCGACGTCGAAGGCGGGCCGGCGACGCGGGTGCTGGCCTACCGCCATGTGCCGGGTGGCTGAGGGGAGGCGGCGATGGGCGATGCGCCAAGCGGAGAAGGGCCGAAGGGAGAAGGACCCGGCCCGGAGATTGTCGGCGTCTGGCCGGCCGCTGTCTGGATCGTCGTCGGCGCCGGCCATTACCTGAACGATCCCGACCATTTCGCCGGCTGGAAGGGGGCGCTGTATTTCGTGCTGGGCACCGGTCTGGTGGCGCTGGTCGGCGGCATCGCCAGCCTGTCGGCACGCCGTACCGTCGCCGGTATCCAGGAACGTCTGCTGAAGGAGGTTCGTCACCGCCGCGATTGGGCGAGCTGGTGGGTGGCGCTGGGCTTGCGCGGGCTGGTCGGACTTGGCGAAGCGGTGCTGGTGACGCTGCTGGCTCTGTCGGTGGTGGCGATGCTGGGATAGGTGAAGGTTTGATGTAGCTATGTAACTACACGCATCTTGTCTCTGATGGGGGCGATCTGTATCGTCTTCATAGCGGTCGTCCATGGCGACGCGTGAGCAGCGGTTCTCAGAAGAGGGACACCATGGGGCGCATGATTTCCAGCCGTGAGTTCAATCAGAACCCGAGCGAGGCCAAACGAGCAGCCGAGGATGGACCCGTGATCGTTACCGACCGTGGCGAACCGGCCTTTGTTCTGTTGCGTTATGACACGTACCGCCGCCTGTCCGGTGAGGGAGGCTCGCTTTTGGACCTGTTGCGGCAGGAAGGGGAGGAGGCGGATTTCGATTTCGACCCGCCGAAGCTACAGGCTATGGCCCGCCCGGTGGATCTGGACTGATGTATCTGTTGGATACCAACGCCGTGTCGGAGTTGCGGCGGCCAGCACGAGCCAATGCCGGATTGGTGACTTGGGCTTCCAAAGCGATGCCGGCCGACTTGTTCATCTCGGCAATCACCCTGTTCGAGATCGAACGTGGCGCCGGTTTGGTGGCGCGGAAGGATCCTGCCCACGGAACGGCACTGCGCAGTTGGATTGACGGCCACGTCCTGGTGGTGTTTCAGGGGCGGATCCTTCCTGTCGATGCCGATGTGGCCAAGCGGTGCGCCACATTGCATGTCCCGACTCCGCGCCCCGAGCGTGACAGCATGATCGCAGCAACGGCCCTGGTCCATCGTTTGACGGTGGTGACACGGAACACGAAGGATTTCGAGCCGATGAGTGTTCCGTTGCTCAATCCCTGGATTTCAGAGTGAAGCGTTTCCCCTGAAACACCGACGGCCCCGCTCCTTTCGGAAGCGGGGCCGTTGCATCAACTCGATCCTTACTTCTGGCTGGTCTTCATGCTCCAGCCCGGCTCGATCCCCTGCATGTCGGGCAGGTGGTGGGCGATGCCCTTGTGGCAGTCGATGCAGGTGTTCTGGCCGGTGAACAGATAGGTCTCGTGCATCTTGGCGGCGCGCGGGTTCTGCTTGGTAATGTCCATCGAGTCGGCGCTGTGGCAGTTGCGGCATTCCAGCGAGTTGTTGGACTTCAGCCGCGCCCATTCGTGCTCGGCCAGCTCGCGGCGCTTGTCGAGGAACTTCTCGCGGGTGTCGATGGTGCCGAAGATCTTGCCCCAGACCTCCTTCGATGCCTGCATCTTGCGGGCGATTTTGTCGGTCCACTGGTGCGGGACGTGGCAGTCCGGGCAGCTGGCGCGCACGCCCGACCGGTTGGTGAAGTGGATGGTCTGCTTCAGCTCCTCATAGGGATTGTCGCGCATCTCGTGGCAGCTGATGCAGAAGGCTTCCTTGTTGGTGGCCTCCAGGGCGGTGTTGAAGCCGCCCCAGAAGACGACGCCGGCAATGAAGCCGCCCAGCGTCAGGAAACCCAGGCTGAAATGGACGCTGGGGCGGGCGAACAGCCGCCACAGGCCCAGCAATGCGGAGCGGATTGTCATTTCTGGCCGCCTTGGGCATGGCCCAGGACCGAGTCAAAGTCTTGGAAGCTGTTGGGAACGATCGGCTGGGCGTCGGTCTGCGGCACATGGCACTGGGTGCAGAAGTAGCGGCGGGCCGCCACCGTGCCCAGCGTCTGGCCGTCACGGTCCTGGAAATGGGTGACCGACAGCATGGGGGCCTGCGAGCCGGCCGTGTTTCGGCGGTCGTGGCAGGTCAGGCACTTGTTGATGTTCAGGTCGATCTGATAGTCGCGGATAGCATGCGGGATCAGCGGCGGCTGGTCGGCGTAGTTGCGCACGCGCTTCTGGTCGTCGGTGATCTCGCGGTGGGTCGCCTCGGCCGGGACATCCGTGGTGATCGGATGGTTGGCGGAGGGGACTTTGATCCCCCCCACGGTGCCGGTGGCGTCCGCAATCACGACGGGCTTGTCGGCGGCGACGACACCGGAGGTGACGCCGATGGTCATGGCCGGGATGCCGGCCAGCAGGGCCAGCGCGGCGATCAGGAAACGGGTCTTCATGATGCCGGCACTCCTCAGGCGTTCAGGACTGGCGTGATCTTGACCGCGCATTTCTTGTAGTCGGTCTGCTTGCTGATGGGATCGGTGGCGTCGAGCGTCACCTTGTTGATGAGGACCGTGTGGTCGAAGAAGGGGACGAAGACCAGGCCGCGCGGTGGCTTGTTGCGCCCGCGAGTCTCGACCCGCACCCGGACCTCGCCGCGGCGGGAGGTGACGCGCACCTCCTGCCCGCGCCGGACGTTGAGATCCTTGGCGTCGTCGGGGTGCATGAACACCACGGCGTTCGGGAAGGCCTTGCGCAGCTCCGGAACGCGGAGCGTCATCGATCCGCTGTGCCAGTGCTCGATCACGCGGCCGGTGCTGAGCCAGAAGGGATAGTCGGTGTCGGGCGCTTCGGCCGGCGGCTCGTAGGGCAGGGCGAAGACGTTGGCCTTGCCGTCCTTGTTGCCGTAGAAGCGCATGCCCTCGCCGGCCTTCACATACGGGTCGGAGCCCTCGCGGTAGCGCCACTTGGTCTCCTTGCCGTCCACCACCGGCCAGCGCAGGCCGCGTTCCTGGTGGTACTGCTCGAAGGGCGCCAGATCGTGGCCGTGGCCGCGGCCGAAGGCGGCGTATTCCTCGAACAGGCCCTTCTGGACGTAGAAGCCGGCGTCCTTGGCCTCCTGGTTGTTGTAGGTCGGGTCGAGGTCGGACAGCGGGAAGCGGTCGACCTGACCGTTGCGGAACAGCACCTCGTACAGGGTCTTGCCGCGCAGCTCCGGCTTCTTGTTCAGCAATTCCTCCGGCCACACCTCCTCGATGCGGAAGCGTTTGGAGAACTCCATGATCTGCCACAGGTCGGACCGAGCGCCGTCCGGCGCATCGACCAGCTGGCGCCACAGCTGGGTGCGGCGCTCGGCGTTGCCGTAGCCGCCCTCCTTCTCCACCCACATGGCGGTGGGCAGGATCAGGTCGGCGGCCAGCGCCGTCACGGTGGGGTAGGGATCGGAGACGACGATGAAGTTTTCCGGGTTGCGGTAGCCGGGGAAGGTCTCCTTCGCCGTGTTCGGGGCCGTCTGCATGTTGTTGTTGCACATGACCCAGTAGGCGTTGAGCTTGCCGTCCTTCAGCATGCGGTCCTGCTGGACGGCGTGGTAGCCGACCTTGTCGGGGATGGTCCCCTCCGGCAGCTTCCAGATCTCCTCGGCGTGTTTGCGGTGCTCGGGGTTGGTCACCACCATGTCGGCGGGCAGCCGGTGGGAGAAGGTGCCGACCTCGCGCGCGGTGCCGCAGGCCGAAGGTTGGCCGGTCAGCGAGAAGGGGCCGCAGCCGGGCTGGGAGATTTTGCCGGTCAGCAGGTGGATGTTGTAGACGAGGTTGTTGGCCCAGACGCCGCGGACATGCTGGTTGAAGCCCATGGTCCAGAAGGACACGACCTTCACCTTCGGGTCGGCGTACAGCTCGGCCAGCGCCTCCAGCCGGTTCTTCGGCACGCCCGACAGCTCGTGGGCCTTATCCAGCGTGTAGGGCTCGACGAACCTGGCGAACTCGTCGAAGCTGATCGGGTCGGAGTCGTTGGCGTTGGCGGCGTTCTTCGCCTTCTTCTCCAAGGGGTTGTCGGGACGCAGGCCATAGCCGATGTCGTCGCGGCCGCGCTTGAAGTTGCAGTGCTTCTCGATGAACTCCTTGTTGACCCGGCCGGTCTTGATGATGTGGTTGGCGATGTAGTTGAGGATCGCCAGGTCGGAACCGGGGGTGAAGACCAGACCGATGTCGGCGAGGTCGAAGCTGCGGTGCTCGTAGGTCGACAGCACGGCGACCTTGCAGCCGGGATGGCTGAGGCGGCGGTCGGTGACGCGCGTCCACAGGATGGGGTGCATCTCCGCCATGTTGGAGCCCCACAGCACGAAGGCGTCGGCCTGCTCCATGTCGTCGTAGCAGCCCATCGGCTCGTCCATGCCGAAGGTGCGCATGAAGCCGGCCACCGCCGACGCCATGCAGTGGCGGGCGTTCGGGTCGAGATTGTTGGAGCGCAGGCCAGCCTTCATCAGCTTGGAGGCGGCATAGCCCTCATAGATGGTCCATTGGCCGGAGCCGAACATGCCGACGGCGGTCGGACCCTTCTTCTTCAGGGTCTCCTTCCACTTGGCGGCCATGATGTCGAAGGCTGCGTCCCAGCTGATCGGCTCGAACTCGCCGTCCTTGTCGAACTTTCCGTCCTTCATGCGCAGCAGCGGCTGGTTCAGCCGGTCCTCGCCATACATGATCTTGGACAGGAAATAGCCCTTCACGCAGTTCAGGCCGCGGTTCACCTCGGCCTTCACGTCGCCGTGGGTGGCGACGACGCGGCCGTCCTTGACGCCGACCATTACGCCGCAGCCGGTGCCGCAGAACCGGCAGGGGGCCTTCGACCAGGTCAGCTTGGCGCCTTCCCCGGTCAGGATGTTGGCGGCGGACGCGGGCAGCGAGATTCCGGCCGCCGCGGCGGCGGCAGCGGCGGCTTGCGCCTTCAGGTAATCGCGGCGGGACAGAAACATGGGGAGGACTCCAGGGTCGGAGGAAATTCGGTCGGGAAAAGGCGGAAACGGCGCGCCTGGCTGGGGATCCGGGTGACAGTCCAGGGGAGAGGGGTCAGGCTGCGTCGATCGCGTCCGCGGGTTCGTAGTGGTGGTAGACCATGGTGGTGGTGTGGACGCCGGGAATGGCGTTGAGCAGGGCGATGCGGTCGACGACCTCTGCCGCGCTGGCGGTGACCAGGGTCACCACAGCCTTGCCGTTCTCCGCGGCACACCAGTCGAGCCCGGCGACGGAAGCCGCCGCCTGGCGCACCGCGTCGGTGTGGTCGGGGCTGTGCTGGATGACGAGGCTGGAGATGTGGACTTCGGGTGCGCGGGGCATGTCGGTCCTGGGGGAGCGCTGGGCTCAGTGGGTGAGGATCTGGTACATCCAGATCGAGAAGCCGTAGGCGGCGACGGTGCCGACGGCGATCACCGGCCAGACCAGCACCGCCAGCCACAGGAACATCAGCCCCTCGGCCCGGCGGGTCGGGGCCGGTGCGGAGTCGGTCGCCTTCCGGTCGGACGGATGGGACAGGACGGGGGAGGGGGTGGGCCTCATGGCGGCACTCTCGGTCGGAGCGGAAACAGGTCGAACCGGTCCCGGTGCCAGCCCTGATGGCTGGTCCTTAGGTACTGGTTTTCGGCCCTTAGTATCGGTACTTTCCGGCGAGCTGGAATTGACTCAGGTCAAGTGGGGCCACTTGCGGCCTGTGACGGAATGGCGCCTTCTGTTGCGCAGGCGCCATCGCCCGGGCTGCGCTAGACTGCGGTGGAGGTCTTCATTGGAAACCTCGATCGGGAATGGAATGGGCCATGGATTTGCTGCGCTCCTACTGGTCGCAGGCCGAGTTGGCGACCAACGGGTTGATCCTGCTGCATCTTTTGGGAGCCTTGGCGGTCGGGCTGCTGCTGGGGTACGAGCGCAGCTATCACGGGCGGGCGGCCGGGATGCGGACCTACGGGCTGGTCTGCCTGGCCTCGGCCGCGCTGACTGTGGTCAACGCCTACCCCTCCATGTGGTATGGCGGCATCGGGACGCAGGGGGCGCCGCACGCGGCTGCCCTGACCGGCGATCCGACGCGGGTGATCCAGGGCATCGTCACCGGCATCGGTTTTCTCGGCGCCGGGGTCATCATGCGCGAGGGGCTGTCGATCCGCGGCCTGTCCACCGCCGCCTCGATCTGGGCGACCTCGGCCATCGGCATCGTCATCGGGCTCGGCTTTTATGCGGTCGCCATCGCCGCGGCGCTGTTGACCATCCTGGTGATGAGCCTGCTGCGGCCGGTCGAGCGGCTGCTGCCCCACCAGTCGGTGGTCCACCTGACGCTGGTCTTCCCGCGCGACAAGGCCCCGCCGCCGGAAGAACTGCGGGCGCAGGCCAAGAAACACGGGTTCGAGGTGGTCGACTGGGCCTTTCATCTCGCCAACGGCAGCGGCCAGTTCGAATGCCAGCTGGTGCTTCAGGGGAAAGGCGACCCCGATCCGATGGCGCTGGTCAGCGCCCTTGCCTCCACCGACACGGTGGTGGAGTTCAAGCTGTCCCCTTCACGCATCTGACGACGGCCGGGAACCAGAAGAGTTGGAAGGACGTAATGCATACAAACTTAATGTTTTGCTAAAACTTTATCCATATCGATAACCCGCGATGATGAAGGACGCGAACAACGGCAGGGAATGGCGAGGCTGGAATCGCCGCCCTTCTGCCCGGCAGAACGGCCCTGGCGGGCGCAATGCCGGTTCCCCGGCCTCATCCGCGTCTTGCCGCCGGATGGCGGGGCCGATCGCCCTGCTGACGGCGCTTCTTCTGTGGTTCGCCGGCACAGCCGCCGCCACGGTGTCCGGTGTGGAGCCGCTTCGGCTCGGGCCAGCCACCGCCAGCGCCACCCTGGCCGGCCATTTCGCCCGGCTGATCGATCCCGACCGCAAGTTCGACTTCGCCGCCATCCTGAAGGCCGACGCCGATGGGCAGATGGAGCCGCTTGGGGATTTCCGCGGTGTCGGCCAGACCCGCGACATCCATTGGTACCGCTTCGACCTGATGCGCGAACCCGGTGCGCCGGCGGACTGGCTCCTGGAGATGGGCGAAGCCTATATCGACCATCTCGATCTCTTCATTCCGAAGGCAAACGGAGCCGTGGGCCGGCCGCAGGATCCTGCCGCCTACCGGCTGGTCCGGCTGGGAGACTTCGTTCCCTTCAGCCAGCGGCCGATGAAGACCCGGCTGCACAGCCTGCCGCTGACCCTTCCGGAGGGAAAGCCGGTTTCGCTTTACCTGCGCGTCGATTCGGTCAGCGCCATCCGCCTGTCGGCACGGGTGTGGTCTCCCGCCGCCTATGTCGGCCACCAGACCAAGGATCTGCTGTTCCAGGGGTTTTTCCTGGGGGTGTTGGGCATCCTGGTGTTGGGCTATGTCGCGTTGGGCCTGCTTCTGCGTGACGGGGCGCTGCTGTCCTACACCGCCTATGTCGCCACGGTCTTCTGCTATTACCTGTTCGCCAACGGCATCGGTGCAGCCCTGCTGCCGGATCTGCCGGGCTGGATCATGAACTTGCTGGTGGGCAGCAGCGGTTTCCTCGGCTTTGCCACGGCACTGATCATGTGGGTCTATATCCTCGATCTGCAGACCCGGGCGCCGAAGCTGGCGCGTTGCTATCAGGGGCTGGCCCTGCTGGTGCTGCTGGCATTGCCGACGACGGTTTCACCGCTCTACGCCCTGACCAACCCGGTGGTGACCCTGTCGGCGCTGGTCGTGGTGGTGATCGCGCTGGTGCTGACCGCACGCATGGCCTGGCTGAACCCGAGCGATCTCAGCCCGCGCTTCTATCTGGCCAGCACCCTGGTGTCCCTTGGTGGGCTGATCATGGCCCAACTGATCCTGCGGGGCGCGCTGCCTGCCGATTTCTTCATCGCCGATCCCTATCAGGTCGCCTCGATGGTGGCGGTGATGGTGCTGGGCACCGGTCTGGCCCTGCGCATCGGCAGGCTTCAGGCGGAACGGCTGCGTGCCCGGGAGGAATCGGCCTTCGCCACCAAGCGGGCGGAGGAGCAGCGCAGCTTCGTCGCGATGCTGTCGCATGAATTCCGTACTCCGCTGGCCGCCATCGACAGCGCGGCCCAGATGATCGAACTGTCGGGCGTGGTGGAGTCGCCGTCGGCGCTGTCCCGCCTGCAACGCATCCGCAGCACCACCCACAAGATGGCAGAGCTGGTGGATCTGTTCCTGTCCTCGGATGCGCTCGACCAGGGGGCGCTGGCGCTGAAGCCGGAACCGGTGGCGCTGGGCCAGTTGATGGACGAGGTGCTGGGCGGCCTGAGGGGGACGGAAGCGGAGGAACGGCTGGAGCTGTCGATCGACGCTCCCGACCGCCCGATGCTGGTCGATGCGCCCTTCCTGGGGGTGGCCATCGGCAATCTGGTGCAGAACGCGCTGCGCTACTCGCCGGCGGACGCGGCAGTCCGGGTGAGCGCCTTCGATGACGGAGGCGGTATCGTCATCCGCGTCGCCGACCGGGGTTTCGGCATGACCCCGGAGGAGGTGGAGCGAATCGGCTCGATCTATTTCCGCGCCTCGTCGTCGCGCGGAACCAAGGGGTCGGGGCTGGGACTTTACATGACGCAGAAGATCGTCGCCGCCCATGGCGGAACCCTGTCGGTGGAGAGCGAGCACGACGAGGGCTCGGTCTTCACCATCCGGCTGCCGGCCACCGACAGGCTCGCCGCGCAGTAGGAATGCCGGGTCAGTACAGGGTTTTGGGGATGCGCTCGGCCAGCGACCGGTCATAGGCGTCGCCGCCTTCACGCCCGGCGCTGGCCTCGGCCATCAAGACTCCTGCCGACGGCAGGCTGCGGCGCTCGATCTGCACCGCCGGGTCCCACAGGCGGGACCGCAGCAGGGCGCGGGCGCATTGGAAGAACACCGCCTCGATGCTGACGACCAGCACCGACTTCGGCACCTTGCCGTCCACCGCGAAGCTCTCGCACAAGGCCGGGTCGGTGTCGATCACGGCGCGGCCGTTGACCCGCAGCGTCTCGTTCAGTCCCGGCACCAGGAACAGCAGACCGACCCGCGGATCGGCCAGGATGTTGCGCAGGCTGTCGATGCGGTTGTTGCCGCGGCGGTCGGGGATCAGCAGGGTACGGTCGTCCGCGACCCGGACGAAGCCGGGTTGGTCGCCGCGCGGCGAGGCGTCCAGCCCATCCGGCCCGCTGGTGGCGAGAACGAAGAAGGGCGACGCCTCGATCAGCGCCCGGTAGCCGGGGGTCAGCGCCGGCACTTCCTTGGCGATGGAGGGAGCGGCGGGCTCGCCATAGAGGGCTTCCAGAGCCGCGAGGTCGGCGACGGGCCTGCTTCCTGTCTGGCTCATTTCGTCTCCAGCAGGAAATAGACGAAGTCGATCGTCGGCGCGCCCAGCCCGAACTGGCTCAGCAGCGTGTGGGCCTGCCCGCGATGGTGGGTCTGGTGGTTGAAGATATGGGTGACGATCTGGGAGAAGGGCAGCTCATGCGCCGTGGCGGCCATGCTGCGGTAGGAGAGAACCGACTCGAACCGCTCCGCCGGGGTGGCTGCCAGGACGCGCAGGATACGCTCGTCCTCCGCTTCGCGGGCAGTGCGCAGGCCGGCGAAGTCGTCATGGAGGATTTCATCGAGCGACGACGGTTTCGGCCCGGCCCCCTCGATGCGTTCCAGCCACACCCGGTCGGCGACCAGGATATGGTTCAGCGTGCCGCGGACAGAGCCGAAGAAGGCGCCGCGGTCCTCGCGGAACTGAGCATCGGAAAGCTGCGCCGCGGCCTCGTAAAGGCGGCGGTTGGCCCAGCGGTTGTAGCGGGCGAGGCTTTCAAAATGGGGCTTCGGGTCCATAGGGGAGCCTTTTGCTTTCTTGCTGTCGTCTCCCAACCGGAGGAGCCCTCTCCACAGAGGAAGAAAGCTCCTCCGGATGATCGATCACACGCCTGCGCGCTTGGCCGACAGGCCGGCGTGGGACAGCAGGACTTCGCGCTTGCCCTGGTGGTTGGCGGGACCGACCACGCGTTCGGTCTCCATCCGCTCCACCAGGCGGGCGGCGCGGTTGTAGCCGATCTGGAGCTGGCGCTGGATGAAGCTGACCGACACCTTGCCCTCGCGGACCACGAGATTGACGGCCTGCATGTAGAGGTCGTCGCCGGTCGCAACCGAACCGCCGTCCTCATCCTCCACCGCGGCGGCTTCCTCCTCCTCCTCGGTGATGGCGGTGACGTAGTTGGGAGCGCCCTGGGCCTTCACATACTGGACGATCTCCTCGACCTCCGAATCGGAGACGAAGGGACCATGGACGCGGGTGATGCGGCCGCCGCCCTGCATGTACAGCATGTCGCCCTGTCCCAGCAGCTGCTCCGCCCCGGCTTCGCCGAGGATGGTGCGGCTGTCGATCTTGCTGGTGACCTGGAAGCTGATGCGGGTCGGGAAGTTGGCCTTGATGGTGCCGGTGATGACGTCGACCGACGGGCGCTGCGTCGCCATGATCAGGTGGATGCCGGCGGCGCGCGCCATCTGGGCCAGACGCTGGATCGCCGCCTCGATCTCCTTGCCGGCCACCAGCATCAGGTCGGCCATCTCGTCGACGATGACCACGATGTAGGGAAGCGGCGTCGGTTCCGACGGCGTCAGGTCGAAGACGTTCTCCGGCTCGCCCGGTGCCGGGGCGCGGCGCGGCATCTTCTCGCCATTGGCGATCATCTCGGCCATGCGGGCGTTGTAGCCCTCGATGTTGCGCACGCCGAGCTTGGACATCGCCTCGTATCGGCTTTCCATCTCGCGCACGGCCCAGCGCAGGGCGACCACCGCCTTCTTGGGGTCGGTGACGACGGGCGTCAGCAGATGCGGGATGCCGTCATAGACCGACAGCTCCAGCATCTTGGGATCGACCATGATGAAGCGGCAGCGCTCCGGCGGCAGCCGGTAGAGCAGCGACAGGATCATCGTGTTGATCGCCACCGACTTGCCCGAGCCGGTGGTGCCGGCGACCAGCAGATGCGGCATGCGGGCGAGGTCGGCCACCACCGGCTCGCCGCTGATGTCCTTGCCGAGCGCGATGGCGAGCTGTGCCGTGGTGTTGCGGAAGGCGTCGTGGTCGAAGCTCTCGCGCAGGTAGACCATCTCGCGCACCGGATTCGGCAGCTCGACGCCGATGACGCTGCGGCCGGGAACGATGGCGATGCGGGCGGTGACCACGCTCATCGAGCGGGCGATGTCATCGGTCAGGTTGATGACGGTGGCCGACTTGGTGCCGGGCGCCGGCTCGAATTCATAGAGGGTGACGACCGGGCCGGGGCGGACATCCATGATCTCGCCGCGGACGCGGAAATTCTTCAGGACGGTTTCCAGCATCCGCGCGTTGCGGGCCAGCACCGACTCGTCATGCTGCTGCACCGGGCGCGGCGGCGGGGTCTGCAGCAGCGAGACGGTGGGCAGCGAATAGACGGCGGGATAATCCACCGGGCCGGCCGGAGCGGCGGGCGCGCAGGGCACGGCGGGGGCCGTGGCGGGGCCGGGGATGGCGGTTGCCGCCTCCGCCACCGGTGCGGCTTCGCACGGGGTCGCAGGTGCCTCCGCCTCCGCCGGGTCGCGCGCCTCATAGGCCCATTCGACGCCCGACAGGAAGGCGAAGCCGGCGACCACCGCCAGCGCCTCGTCCGACAGGTTGGTGGAATAGACGGTCCCGGCGCGCGGGGTGCCGGGCAGAACCTCGACATCCCACATCACGCGGCCGTCGGGGCGCGGGTTCGGGACGAGATTGAACGGTCGGCCGTTCAGCGCGCACCACAGATTGAACTCGTCGGCGGTCACCACCCCCGCTTGGGTGGGCGGGGCGGCGAGATGCGGCATACGCGGGCTCATGCCGAGGCTCCGGGCTTCTGAACGGTGAGGGGGACTGGACCGGAGGAGGAGCCACCCGGCAGGGGGGGACGTGCCGCCAGCTCGCGCGGCGTCATCTCGTATGCGGCGACCAGCAGCTTGTCGATGCTGACGCCGTCGCTGGACATCGGCAGCACCAGCCGCTCGAAGCTGCGGGTGCGCCCGCCGAAGACCGCGGTGTGGACACGGGCGACAGGCAGCCGCTCGCGGCGCACCGTCTCGTATTCCGGCTGAAGCAATGCCCGCTGTTCCGGCGGCAGGTCGTCCAGCGTGGCGCCCAGGCGCGACTGGCCGAAAGCGGTTGCCAGCGCCTTGCCGTAATAGGAATAGACGAAGGTGCCGGCTTCCTCCCCGATCACCTCGAAGACGGCGATGTTGTCCTTCCACGGCCGGAGGTCGGCCGGGGCGATGCTGCTGGGGACCGGCGGCCGGCCGGCGACGGATTTGGTGAGCCAGAATTCGAGCAGGCCGCTGAGATACGGCGTCGCCAGCTCGGTTCTTTCCTTGGTCATGACAATCGCAGCTGGACGGGCGGCGCTCCCGCGGGATGATGCCGCCGGAGCTTTCAAGAGCCGCCCGAACCATACCCGCAAGGGCCGGTGTGGCGCAACCGCAAGGGCTAAGCCCGTCAGGGGCACCGCACCCCGGCGTTTACCCGTGTTTCATCAGGCCGCACAGGTGACGCCGGTGCCGCCAAGCCCGCAATAGCCGTTTGGATTCTTGGCAAGATACTGCTGGTGGTAGCCTTCCGCGAAGTAGAAGGGAGGAGCCTCGCGGATCTCGGTGGTGATCGGGCCATAGCCGGCCTGGGCCAGCCGCTCCTGATAGGCCGCCAGCGTCGCTTCCGCCGCCGCCTGCTGGGCGGGGCTGTGGGTGTAGACAGCGGACCGGTACTGGGTGCCGACATCGTTGCCCTGGCGCATGCCCTGGGTCGGGTCGTGCGACTCCCAGAAGACGCGCAGCAGAATCCTCCGCCTTCACCATCGCCGGGTCATAGACGACGCGCACCGCCTCGGTATGGCCGGTGCGGCCGGAGCAGACCTCCTCATAGGTCGGGTTCGGGGTATGGCCGCCCTGATAGCCGACGGCGGTCACCCAGACGCCGGGGACCTGCCAGAACTTGCGCTCCGCTCCCCAGAAGCAGCCGAGCCCGAGGTCGATGACCTCCAGCCCAGGCGGATAGGGGCCGGTCAGGCGATGGCCGTTGACATGGTGCTGTTCGGGAACCGGAACGGGTTGGCTGCGGCCGGGCAGCGCCTCCTCCGGCGTCGGCAGCGTCGCCGGCTTGCGCAGAAAATGCCCCAGCATGGTCGGGTCTCCCATCATGACGATCCGTTGGAGTGACCTCTTATGTCGGGTCGCGGCCGGGCTGCGGCAAGGTGGCGCCAGCGGAGTCGGCGTGCCGGTGAACCTTCGGGCTGTTTCGCGCGTTTGAGCTTGTGATCTGCTGGGAACTTGAAAAAAGGAGAGCCATCATGGCCAGCACCACCGACGAGCGCCTGATCCAATCCCTCATCGACCATGGCCGCCGCAACGGCAACCGGCTGAGCGCCGAGGCGCTGGGCGGTATCCTGCCCGTCGACACGATGACGCCGGAGGAAACCGCCGCGGTGATCGAGCGGGTCGAGGCGGCCGGGGTCGAGGTCGAACTGGACGATTCCCGCCTGATGCAGGGCCGGCCCAATCCGGCGCTGGCCCGGCAGACCGGCGACTATCACCGCGGCGACGGCGTCGTCGACATGGCGAACCCGGCCGCCCCAGCGGTGTCGGCCCCGGGTGCGGTGCCGTCGCGCCACGGTTGGGCCGACGACATCGCGAACGGCCATGTGGGCCACCACAATGCCGTCCCCAGTTGGACGCGCAACGGTGTGGAACTGCTGCCGCTGGCGTCCGTCGCCCTGGTGGCGGTGGTGCTGATCGCGGCGCTCGGCTGAAGGCAGCCCTTACCCGGCGGCCAGGGCATGGATGAGGATGGCGGCGGTGGCGGCGACGTTCAGCGACTGGACGCGGCCGCTGCCGGGGATGGTCAGCACTGCCTCGCAGGCCGCGAGCGTGGCCGGCGGAATGCCGTCCTCCTCGTTGCCCAGCACGACGGCCGGCGGCTTCACACCCTGCTTGCCGCGCCAGCCCGTCAGCGCGCCGGCATCGACGGTCGGCCGGGTCTGGTCCAGTGCCGTCCCGAACACCCGGTGGCTGGTGCGCAGCCGCTTCAGCACGGCCGGCAGGGCGGGGGCGCGCTCCAGCGCCACCCACTCGAACCCGCCCTCCGCCACGCGATAGGCGGCCTCGGACGGCAATGCCTGGCCGGGATGGTCGGAGACCAGGACGCGGGGCAGGCCGAAGAAGGCGGCGGTGCGCAGGATGGCGCCCAGATTGTGCGGGTTGCCGACCCCGTCCAGGATCAGCAGCGGCTCCGTTGCCCGGCGCGCGGCCTCGGTGTCGAACAGCGGCAGCGTCCGAGGCGCCATCAGCGCGACCACGCCGCCGTGCAGAACCGTGCCGGCGACTTTCGCCAGTTCCTCCGCCTCCACCATGCGGTAGGGCTTGCGGGCCGCCGCCATCGCCTTGCAGAAGGCACCGACCGCCGGTTTCAGCCGCTCGTCGAAGAACAGGCGCTCCACCCGCTCCGGCTCATGGGTGAACAGGGCGGACACGGCGGCCAGCCCGGCCACGCGGAACAGCTTGCGCGATTCGGTGGGCTCCGGGGCTGACGGTGCGGACGAGAGGGCGGGGGCTGCGGTCCGGGAGCGGGCGCGGCTGGGATGGGGCGGGCGCCCGCGCGGAGGCATGGAGGTCCTGTCTGTCTGGAAGAGGGTGGCGGCTTACAGCAGCTTCACCACCAGGAAGCCGCCGATCAGCGCCACCGCGAACACGCTGGTGACGAGGGTCAGCCGCTTTTCGATGAAGGCGCGGATCGGCGGACCGAAGAAATACAGCAGAGCCGCGACCAGATAGAAGCGGATCGACCGCGAGATGATCGAAGCGCCGATGAAAACCCACAGCGGTAGATGCGCCACGCCGGCTGTGATGGTCAGCAGCTTGTAGGGGATGGGCGTCATGCCCTTGATGATCAGGATTTCCGCCCCGTACTCGACGAAGGTGTGGCGCAGCTGCTCGAACTTGTCGGTCAGGTGATAGAACTCGATCACCCAGCGGCCGATCGTCTCGTACAGGAAATAGCCGATCATATAGCCGGCGATGCCGCCGACCACCGAGGCCAGCGTGCAGATCGTCGCCAGCTTCCACGCCGCCTTGCGGTTGGCGATGACCATCGGCACCAGCAGCAGGTCCGGCGGCAGCGGGAAGAAGGAGCTTTCGGCAAAGGACACACCGGCCAGCCAAGCGGTCGAATCCTTCGACGCGGCCTTGGCCATGGTCCAGTCGTAAAGACGCTTCAGCATGAATGGGCCGTCCTTCGTCGCTGCCGTTGCGGTGCACGAGGCCTCTTTTAGGCGCGACGGTGCCGGTGCGCCAGTGCCCAATTCGACCGCCCCCGGACAGGGAGAACCCGTCCGGAGGCGTTAGCCCGTTCCAGTGAGGACGGTTCAGGCGGCGGCGGCGCCGGAGGGCAGCGCATTGGCATTTGCGGCTGGCACCGCTGCCGGAGCCTCCTCCCTGCGCAGCGCGCCGCGCAGGCGCAGCAGGTTGGCGGCGGCACAGAAGGCATCCGACGCCATGGCGAAGGGCGACATCACCAGCGCGTTGTGGCTGACCCAGAAACCGCCGGCCACCAGCAGGAGAATGCGCATGCGGACCGCGTCCGATTGCCAGCGGGCAAGGGTGGAGAAGGTGATGCCCAGGCTGGACAGCGCAGACGGCAGGCCGGACCAGGTGAACAGTGCGATGGCGGCGACGCCCGGCACCGTCGCCGCGAAGATCGCCGTCTGCCAGCGGCTGCGCCCTTCCGGCAGCGCCGCCAGCGCCTGCGCCACCACCAGCAGGCAAAGCGCCGCGGCGGTGTGCGCCCCCAGCAGCACATAGTGGGTGATGAACATCAGGTTGGTGGCGGCCTGCCCGGCCAGCAGGGCACGGCGCTTCTTCATCAGCGGCCACAGGCACGAACCGGCGAAGGCGGCGGCACCGAAGGCGTCGGCGGCCGTGACGGGCAGGGGGAGGGACAGCATGGCGGGGGGATCGGCTCGGGCAAAGGCACGGCGGTGCGGCGCCGCGGCTGCGGCCCGTCCGGATGCCGGATGAGGTCGGGGGAAACGGGTTGTTGCCGTACGGTCACGCTGGCGCCGAGCTGCAACAGAGCCATATGTACGGTGCCTCGTCCCGCCGCACCATCGGACTTCCGGTTGCCCAGGGCTGCACGGCGCGCATGGAAGAAAAAGCGGACGTTGCACCGCGAAATCGGCATGTCGGGCGAACGGCGGGATCAGGCGGCCATGCGCAATGGCCGTTGCGGTTCGACCATATATTTCCGGCGCATCTTCATGAACGGTTGTTCGATGGCGAAATAGGTCAGGGTGGAAAGAGCGATCGACGCCGGTAGAACCACGGCCGTGCAGACCAGCAGCGCATTGATGTGCGGATTCTGCATCAGCTTAAGAATGTCACCGTATTTCCCGATCTGCGTGATGACGATGAAGTTGGTCAGATAGATGGAATAGGAGATCGAGCCGATATAAGCCGTCATCCGCGATAGGGCGGGGGAACCGGAAATGCGGACGGACAGATAGGTCACAATGACGAGTGCCCAGCCGGCCGCCTCGACGGTGGGCCAGACTGTCTTCCAGGTGGCGATCACCGGATAACCTCCGGCCCGATGGAAAACCGTGATCATGGTCAGCATCAGAAGGATTGCGGGCAGGAAGGCCCGGCCGAGCCACAAGGCGCCCTGTGGAGTATCGTTGCAGCGGCGCAGCGCCACGGCCGCGATCATGCCGATCAGGAACTGATCGATGCGTCCGACGATCGTCCAATAAGCGATTGCGCGGGAATTCGCGCCGAACTGATCGGCGATGAGCCGATAGACGAATGCGCACAGGATCATCAACGCCAGTTGTCGGCATCCCTGCCGGTTCAGGATCGACAGCAGGAAGGGGAAGATCAGATAAAACTGGAACTCGACGGCGACCGTCCAGAACAGGCTGGTTGCTACCCCGTAGGTCGCCTTGTTCCCGGCATTCAGGAATGGAACCGCCATCTCGAGAATTTTGGCCGGATCGACGGCATCCGGCGTCATGGCGATACCGACAAGGAGAAGCCAGGCATAGAGAGGATAGATTCGGAGCAAGCGGTTCCGCAGGAAGCCGAAATAAGAGACTTCACGGCCGTTTGCGCCCCATGTGAAGATGAAGCCCGATAACACCATGAAGAGCGCGACGCCGGTGTGTCCCTCCACCACCATCGCCAGCAACGGGTTTTTTGTATGGACCCAACCTTCAATCAGGTTCCCACCCGCCGATTGTGGGAGGATCTGAAACGAGTGGTAGTATAAAACGATAAGAGCTGCAAATGCACGGAGATGGTCGAGCCGTGGAAGATATGCGATGTTGACGGATTTTTCCATTATTCTGCTTTTCAAAAATGTTCTTCGGGTTCAAAATCTTCTATAATGATCTGCGCGATCTTTTTCTCGAGAAATCTTTTCATCCATGAGGGCGCCGCCCTTTGCTTCGATGGCCGCCTGCATCGGGGCGCGGCCTATGTCGTGCCATCGGCATTCGAGTCTTGTAGCCTGTGCCCGGCTCTCCGTCTCCGTCTCCTTCAGCACTTCGTCCAGCCAGCGCAGATGCGGCTCGGCGGCCTTGCGCGCCTCCTCCTGGGTCTGGCGATAGCGGGCGACCACCTCCTGGCCCAGCGGGGTCAGGCCGGCACCGCCACCCTCACGCCCGCCGACGCAGGTGCGGATCACCGGTTCGCGGAAGGCGGTGTTCATCGTCTCCACCAGGAACCAGGCGCGGCGGAAGGTCATGTCCAGCGACCGCGCGGCGGCGGAGATCGAGCCGGTGCGGTCGATGGCCTCCAGCAGGGCGATCTTGCCGGGGCCGATGGCGCCCGACGGGTGCAGGAAACGGACACGAAGGTCGGCAGGCATGGTGTTCCGATGCAAATCCGAAAGAGAGGGGAACAACCATGTGGAGGGCGACCCGCCGGTTCAAGCGACAAGTCGCGCAATAGGGGGAACCACCGATGGGATGCGCAATCGGCCGCACCCCTCCAGTGGCTTCCCTACTGTTCGGGCCTTATTCCGCTCCTGCCGCCTCGGCGAGGCCCAGGAAGGCGGGCAGTTCGTGGGTGATGACGTAACTGGGCACCGGTGCGAGGAAATCGCGCATCCGGCCCTTCTCCACGAAGCGCTTGCGGAAGCGGGAATGGGTGAACAGCGTGTCCAGCTTCGGCACGATGCCGCCGGCGATATAAATGCCGCCGCGCGCGCCCAGCGTCAGAGCGAGGTTGCCGGCGACGGTGCCCAGCATGGCGCAGAACATCTCCACCGCCTCGACGCAATGGGCCTCGCTGCCGTTCAGGGCGTTGTCGGCCACCTGCGCAGGCGTGAGGGCGGCCGGCTCCCGCCCGTCCAGGATCGACAGCGCGCCGTAGAGGTTGACGAGGCCGGGGCCGGACAGCACCCGTTCGGCCGAGACATGCTCGAAGCTCTTGCGCAACTGGCCGAGCACGGCGCTTTCGCGGTCGCTGATCGGCGCCATGGTGACATGACCACCCTCGCCCGACAGTGCGGTCCAGCGGTTGTTGGCGCCCGGCACCAGACCGGACACGCCCAGCCCGCTGCCCGGCCCCAGCACGCCGACAACGGCACCCGCCTGCGGCGCGCCCTCGCCGATCTGGCGGCGATCCTCTTCGGCCAGACGCGGCACCGACAGGGCGACGGCGGTGAAGTCGTTGATGACGACCAGCCCGTCCAGCCCCAGCGCGTCCCGCACCCGGTTGACGGAGAACTGCCAGACCAGATTGGTCATGGCGATGCGGTCGCCGGTAACCGGCCCGGCCACCGCGAAGGCGCCGCGCCGCGGCCGGCCGGGAGTGCCGACCGCCGCCAGCCCGACCGCCGTCAGGTAAGCGGTGGCCGCATCCTCGATCGAGGCGTAATCGGCACAGCGCAGCACGCGGGTGTCGCGGACGATGCGTCCGTCGATCAGGCCGAAGCGGGCATTGGTGCCGCCGATGTCGGCAACCAGAATGGGGGCCAGAATGGGAGCAGCGTTACCGGCGGTGCCGGGAATGGCGGGGGAGAGGTCGGCGGCCATGGATCCGGATCTGCGCTGTTGGTGGGCCGAGCGGATGCTCAGGTGACCGGAAAGTCATACGGTGCCCGCGTCAATGCGTCTACATAGCTTTCGCGCCACCAGTTGATGTCCTGCCGCCGCAGGGTCTGCATCAGGGCGGCGTGGCGCTCCTTGCGCTCGCCCAGCGGCATGGTCAGCGCCCGTTGCAGCGCGTCGCCGACGCCCTCGATGTCGAACGGGTTGACGATCAGCGCCTCGCCCATCTCGTGGGCGGCACCAGCGAACTGGGACAGCACCAGCACGCCCGGATTGTCGGCGTCCTGGCAGGCGACATACTCCTTCGCGACGAGATTCATGCCGTCGCGCAGCGGCGTCACCAGCCCGACATTGGCCAACCGGTAGAAGCCGGCCAGAACGCGCTGGCCGAAGCTGCGGTTCAGGTAGCGGATCGGCTGCCAGTCGAACTCGGCGAAACGGCCGTTGATGCGGCCGGCCATCTCCGACAATTCGCGGCGGATGGCGATGTATTCCGGCACATCCTCCCGGCTTGGCGGGGCGACCTGAAGGAAAGAGACGCGGTTGCAATGCTCCGGGTAGCTTTCCAGAAGCTGCTCGAAGGCGGCGAAGCGTTGCGGCAGGCCCTTGGAATAATCGAGCCGGTCGACGCCGATGATCAGCCGGCGTCCCACCAGGCTTTCGCGCAGCCGTTCGGCCTGGCGCGAGCGGCCGGCGGTGCGGGCCAGGCTTTCCAGCGCCGGGGTATCGATGCTGATGGGAAACACCTTCGCCATCAGGGTTCGGCCGAAGGCGCGGATCATCGCCGTGCCGTAGGCGCCGCGCTGTTCCACCGTGCCGTCGGTCTCGGTGCGGATGTAGTCGCAGAAGCCGCGCAGGTCGGTGGCGGTGTGGAAGCCGACCAGATCGTAGGCGCACAGCTCGCGGATCAGGTCGCGGTGGTTGGGCAGGGCGGTCAGCAGTTCCGGCGGCGGGAAGGGCGTGTGCAGGAAGAAGCCCATGCGCTGCGAACAGCCGCGGCGGCGCAACTCGTCGCCGAAGGGGATCAGGTGATAGTCGTGGACCCAGACCATGTCGTCCGGGCGCAGCAGAGGCTCCAGCTTGTCGGCGAAATAGGCGTTGACCCTGGAATAGCCCTCGCGCGTGCGACGGTTCACCGAGATCAGGCCCAGGCGGTAGTGGAACAGCGGCCATAAGGTCTGGTTGGCGAAACCGTTATAATATTCCTCATGATCGCGGCGGCCCAGATCCAGCGTGGCGTAGGTCAGCTTGCCGGCCTCCGTCTTGGTCGGCTCCGCCTGGGACTCGCCATCGACGACCGTTCCGCTCCACCCGAACCAGATGCCCCCGGTCTTCTTCAAGGCTGCCAGGATGGCGACGGCGAGACCGCCTGCGGCCTGCTTGCCCTCTTCCATAAGGGCGACCCGGTTGGATACGACGACGAGCCTGCTCACGATCTTCTTCTCCTTATTGGCCGCCGGCAGGGCGTTCCGCAGTCCGCAACTTCAGGGCCGCCGTGGCGGACACCCGGTATTGGACCACTGCGAAACGACAAAGGGCGGCCTTGGTTCCGAACTCCCGCCGTCACGCTCACGATAGCGGTCCGAAGGTACGGCACCTTTTGTCCTTTGGGGCAAACTGTTTCACGAAAGGTTATGCTGCGGTGCAGCAAATCTAGATGAGATCCTATCCGGTTCGCGGTATCTCCTGTCTCGATTAACGTGATGTAATGAATAAGAAATTCTTTTTGGGCTTGAAGCCGGGACGCCACGCGCTCATATTGTGCAGTGCGGCAACGGTTGCGCCTCGGCGTGGACGTTGGCGTAACGCACTTCTTGGGCGTTTCCTCCCTAGACTGAAGGCCGCGGGTCCGCCCGCGGCCCTTTTTTTGGCCTGACGGTCCGTTGGCCGGGGGGCAGGAGGGTCAGCGCGGACCAAGCCCGTCGGGCGGCAGCAGGCCCAGCGTGTCGACCAGTTCGGTCATGTGGCGGGCCAGGGTGCCAAGATAGGGCAGGCGGGTTAGCGCCGCCTCGTCCATGTAGAGATCTCGGGCGATTTCGATCTGAAGCGTGTGGATGCCCTGGCGCGGCCGGCCGTAATGGCGGGTGGTGTAGCCGCCGGCATAGGGATTGTTGCGGCTGACCGCATAGCCCAGCCCGCGCAGGTAATCCTCCGCCGCGTCGATCACCGCCGGGGCGCAGGCATTGCCGAAACAGTCGCCCAACACGATGTCGGGATGGGTGCCGCCGCGCCCGTTGCCCCGTCCACCGGTGGTGACGCTGCCCGACGGCATGGAATGGCAGTCGATCAGCAGGACATGGCCGAAGGCGTCGCGGGTGCCGTCCACCAGTTGGCGCAGCGCGTTGTGATAGGGGGTGTAGCAGCGGCTGACGCGGTCCAGCGCCTCGGCGAAGCGCAGCTTGCCTTTGTAGATGTCTTCGCCGTTGGCGACCACGCGGGCGATGGTGCCCAGCCCCGCAGCCACCCGGGGGGAGCGGGTGTTGACATAGGCCGGCAGCGGATCGGCGAACATCTCCGGATCCAGTTCGTAGGCCTCGCGGTTGACGTCCAGATAGGCGCGCGGAAACAGGGCGCGGATCAGCGGCACGCCGAAGCCCGGGGCGAAGGCGAAGATCTCGTCGACGAAGCAATCCTCCGACTTGCGCAGCGCCCGGGCATCCAGGCGGGACGAGGCGAGGAACTCTGCGGAATACGCATTGCCGCTGTGCGGCGATGCCAGCACGAGCGGCAGCCTCTGGCTCTGCGGGGCCAGAATTTCGAAGGCCGGGGCGTTGGGCAGCGGAGCGGCGGCCGGGTCGGCACCGGCACCAGCGCCGCGTTGCGCGTCGAAGGAGGCGTCCATGATCGAATGATGTAATGGACGCCGGCCCCAGTGTCACGGAACCTCTGTCACGGAACCGTCTGTGAGGGGGCCGGCCGCCTCCCTGCCGCCGGCGGATAAAAAAAGCGGATGGGTGGTGCGAAAGAGCTTGCGTGTCGGCAAGGAGGTCGGTATACACCCGCCCACGCCGGACGGAACGACGCCAAGCGCTTCTCCGCCGGTTGCTACAGTGGGCGGTTAGCTCAGCGGGAGAGCACTACGTTGACATCGTAGGGGTCACTGGTTCAATCCCAGTACCGCCCACCATTCTGAAGGCCGCGAACCGGAACGGGTTCGCGGCCTTCGCCGTTCCAGGGCTGCTCTTGGGGCTGCCGCATTTTTTAGCGGCTGCATATCTGAACTCCGTTCGTCCGGATCGCAGCCCCTCGCCACAATCCTCCCTGCGCCGTACCATCCGGGCGGCAAACAATGCATCGGGAGGATTTTCATGCCTGTCCATACCCTGCGCCACAGCGGCCGGAGCCTTGCCGCAGCCGTCGGCGCGGTGCTGGTCTGTGCCGTTACTGCCCTGTCGTCCGCCGGTGCGCTGGCGCAGACCGCTCCGTCGGCATCGGCCGCTTCACAGCCGGCTGAAAACTCGCGCCTGGATGCCGTTCTGTCGGCCGGTACGCTGCGCGTCGGCACCACCGGCGACTACAAGCCCTTCACCTACCTGAACCCGCAGACCGAGAAGTTCGAGGGCATGGACATCGACCTCGCCGAATCGATGGGCAAGGCGCTGGGCGTGAAGGTGGAGTTCGTGAAGACCAGTTGGGGCAACCTCCTGCCCGACCTGCTGGCGGACAAGTACGACATCGCCGTCGGCGGCGTCTCCGTCACGCTGGAGCGGCAGAAGAAGGCGCTGTTCTCCGATCCGCTGATGCGCGACGGCAAGACGCCGATCACCCGCTGCGAGAACAAGGACCGCTTCCAGACCGTCGCCGACATCGACAAGCCCGGCGTCCGCCTGATCGTCAACCCTGGCGGCACCAACGAGAAGTTCGCCCGCGCCAACATCCGCACGGCCCAGATCGAAGTCCATCTGGACAACGTCACCATCTTCGACCAGATCGTCGCCGGCAAGGCCGACCTGATGATCACCGACGCGGTGGAGACGCGGCTTCAGCAGAAGCTGCATCCGGAACTGTGCGCCGTCCATCCTGACCAGCCCTTCGACTTCTCGGAGAAGGCCTTCCTGCTGCCGCGCGACATCGTGCTGAAGCTGTGGGTCGACCAGTGGCTGCACCAGGCCGTCGCCACCGGCCAGTATCAGGCGGTTTTCGATCGCTGGCTGAAGTAGCTGGTCCCGGCAACTGGAGATGCCGTCGTGCCGTCCGCAGCGCGGCGGCATTTCCATGCGGCCCGATGGAGTTCCGCAACTATGCACCGAACCGGCGTCTTTATCTGGTGCCCGGTCCAAACGCACCAAGGGCCCGGCGATTACTCACCAGGCCCTTGATCGATTTGGTGGAGCCAAGGAGGATCGAACTCCTGACCTCTACAATGCCATTGTAGCGCTCTCCCAGCTGAGCTATGGCCCCTTAACTCTGGGGGCCGGTCGTTTCCGTCCGGCCTTGGTGGAGCGGGATAATAGTCAGGCAGCGGAGTGATGCAAGCGGAAAATTCGTCCTTTCGCGCTTTTTTCACCACCCCGCCGGCCGTCCCGCCGCCACTGGGAGGGGCGCCGGTCAGCGCTCCTCCTCGTCCTCACCCTCGACGTCGACGACCTCGTCCATGTCGTCCTCGCCCAGTTCGGACGTGTCCTCGATCAGGACATCGTCCTCGTCCTCGGCGGTGTCGTCGGCTTCCTCGATGTCGTCGACCGACATGTCGTCCTCGGCATCCTCCAGCTCCGGAGTTCTCGGCCTCGGTCTCGACCTCTTCCTCGTCCTCGGCCACGACAGCCGCCTTCTTGGTGTCGTCGACCGGGGCCGGACGGGCCTTGCGGGACTTCAGCAGAGCCTCAGGATCGAACTGCGCGCCACAGCTCGGGCAGACCGGCGGGTCCTTGCGCATGTCATAGTAACGAGCGCCACAGCTCGGGCAGATGCGCTTGACGCCCCATTCGGGTTTGGCCACGCCACGTCCTCCGTCACAAAAATCAGGGGGGTTCTCAAGAGGCGCCCTTTGCCATGCCCTGCGGCGCTTGTCAAAAAAAAGATGAGACGAGCCGGCCGCCGCGGCGTCGCAGCACCGGCGGGAAAGTGGTATCCCGCCCGGGCAGGGGTTGCCTTTACACGGCGTTAACCATAACTCGCTAGAACGGACCTGCACACCGTGCAACTCCTCCATTTGGTTTCCTCCTTGAACTCGGGGCCGCTTACGGGCGGCCTCTTTTCATGTGCGCAAGGCGGAGGCTGCCGGGGTGCGGCCGGGACCCTGGAGCGGATGGCGCCGGTACAGGCGGCGATTTGGCCCCTCTCGCATCGAGGCGGGGGCTGTGATAGGAACGGCGGCCACAACCGCTTCCCGTTCCGATCCGAAGGACCCGTCCCATGACGCACGCAAGGCCGCTGCGCTCCACCACCACCGGCGCGATCCGGGGCAGCATCCGCGTGCCCGGCGACAAGTCGATCTCGCACCGGTCGCTGATGCTGGGCGCCATCGCCGTGGGCGAGACGGTGATCCATGGCCTGTTGGAGGGCGAGGATGTGCTGCACACCGCGGCTGCCATGCGTCTGCTGGGCGCCGAGGCGGAGCGGAGCGACGACGGCCAAGGGGGGAGTGTCTGGCGCGTGCGCGGCGTCGGGCTGGGTGCGTTGCAGGAACCGGCGCAGGTTCTCGACATGGGCAACAGCGGCACAGCCGCCCGCCTGCTGATGGGGCTGGTCGCCGGCCATCCGATCTCCTGCGTCTTCACCGGCGACGCCTCGCTGAACAAACGGCCGATGGCCCGCGTCACCAAGCCGCTGGAGGAGATGGGCGCCCGCTTCGTCAGCCGCTCCGGCGGACGTCTCCCGCTGACCGTGGTCGGCAGCGGCGAGCTGGTTCCGATCACCTACCGCCTGCCGGTCGCGTCCGCCCAGGTCAAGTCGGCGATCCTGCTGGCCGGCCTCAACACCGCCGGCGCGACCACGGTGATCGAGGCGGAGCCGACCCGCGACCACACCGAACTGATGCTGCGCCATTTCGGCGCCACCGTGACGACCGAGCGGCTGGAGGACGGCGCGCTGGCCGTCACCGTCACCGGCCAGCCGGAGCTGACCGGCCGCAGCATCCATGTGCCGGCCGATCCCAGCAGTGCTGCCTTCCCGGCGGTCGCCGCCCTGCTGCGGCCGGGCTCCGAACTTCTGCTGAACGACGTCGGCATGAACCCGCGCCGCACCGGCCTCTACGACACGCTGGTGGAGATGGGGGGATCAATCGCCTTCGAGAACCGCCGCGACCAAGCGGGCGAGCCGGTGGCCGACCTGCGGGTTCGCCACAGCGCCCTGAAGGGCATCGTGGTGCCGGCGGATCGCGCGCCGAGCATGATCGACGAATACCCGGTCCTGGCCGCCGCCGCCGCCTGTGCCGAGGGCACCACGGTGATGCTGGGGCTGAAGGAACTGCGTGTGAAGGAGAGCGACCGCCTCGCCATGGTGGCGGAGGGGCTGACCCGCTGCGGCGTGTCGGTGGAGGTCGGTGCCGACGACAGCCTGACGGTCCATGGCACCGGCAAGCCGCCGAAGGGCGGTGCCACTGTCCTCACCGCCATGGACCACCGCATCGCGATGAGCTTCCTGGTCCTGGGCATGGCGACCGAACAGCCGGTGTCGGTCGACGACGGCGCCTTCATCGACACCAGCTTCCCCGATTTCGTCGGGCTGATGAACGGGCTCGGTGCCGCGATCGTGGAGGCTTGAGGCGATGACGCAGCCGCTTTCCAACCAGGGCACTCCGGTCGGGACCGTGGTCGTCGCCATCGACGGCCCGGCCGCCAGCGGCAAGGGCACCCTGTCTCAGCGCATCGCCGACGCCTTCGGCTTTGCCCATCTCGACACCGGCGTGCTGTACCGCGCGGTCGGCGTGTCGGTCCTGCGGGCCGGCGGCGATCCGGCCGACAATACGGCGGCGGCGCGGGCTGCCTATGACCTGCACCCCGAACATCCGATCCTGCGGGAGGTGGCCTTGCGCACCGACGAGGCGGCGCAGGCGGCCAGCAAGGTGGCGGCGGTGCCGGAGGTGCGGGCGGCGCTGCTCGACTTCCAGCGGCGCTTCGCCGCCCACCCGCCGGGCGGCGCGCCTGGGGCCGTTCTGGATGGGCGCGACATCGGAACGGTTGTCTGCCCCGATGCCCAGGCCAAACTGTTCATTACCGCTTCGGTGGAGGTCAGGGCCGAACGGCAACTCAAGGAGTTGCAGAGACGGGGGATTCCGGCTATATCCTCCGATGTCCTGGAGGACATGAAGACTCGTGATGCGCGCGACAGCCAGAGAGCGGTGGCCCCGCTCCGTCCGGCTGCCGACGCTTTTGTGCTTGATACGTCCGCTCTCGATGCCGATCAGGTGTTCTCGATGGCGGTCGCCCACATCGGTTCGAAAACCGGTCTGAAGCCCACGGCGTAACGCCGCCGCTTCCGACTTCCGTTGACGGGCCGCCGGTGGCGGCGCGAACGGGTCCGACCCCCTCCATGGAAAACCATCAACCAAGTCGCCGGGCGTGGTGCCCGGCGCGGCGGTTCGGTCGAGGTCCCACCCGTTTTGCCGCGGGCGGGACCGGAACGGGGCTGCTTTCGCGCCACCTTTAGGAGTTTCAATGGCACAGTCACTGGCCCGCACGGTCGAAAAGGAAAGCTTCGCGTCTCTGCTTGAAGAGTCGCTGGGCGCGGCCGAGTCGCTCGAAGGTACGGTCGTCAAGGGACGCGTCGTCGCCGTCGAGAACGACATGGTCACCATCGACGTCGGTCTGAAGTCGGAAGGCCGCGTCGCGCTGAAGGAATTCGCCGTTGCCGGCCAGCCGCCCGAGCTGAAGGCGGGCGACACCGTCGAGGTCTACCTCGAGCGGATGGAAGACAAGAACGGCGAGGCGATGCTGAGCCGTGAGAAGGCGAAGCGCGAAGAAGCCTGGGCCCTGCTGGAGAAGTCGTTCAACGACCAGACCCGCGTCACCGGCGTCATCTTCGGCCGCGTCAAGGGTGGCTTCACGGTCGACCTGTCGGGCGCCGTCGCCTTCCTGCCGGGCAGCCAGGTCGACATCCGTCCGGTCCGCGACATCTCCCCGCTGCTGGGCACCCCGCAGCCGTTCCAGATCCTGAAGATGGACCGCTCGCGCGGCAACATCGTCGTGTCGCGCCGCGCCGTGCTCGAAGAGAGCCGTGCGGAGGCCCGTTCGGAGCTGGTGGCCAACCTCAAGGAAGGCCAAATCCTCCAGGGCGTCGTCAAGAACATCACCGACTACGGTGCGTTCGTCGACCTGGGCGGCGTCGATGGCCTGCTGCACGTCACCGACATCGCGTGGCGCCGCATCAACCATCCGTCGGAAGCCCTGCAGATCGGCCAGACCGTCACGGTCCAGGTCATCCGCTTCAACCCGGAAACCCAGCGCATCAGCCTGGGCATGAAGCAGCTCGAAGCCGACCCGTGGGAAGGCGTCGAGGCCAAGTATCCGGTCGGCGCGAAGTTCAAGGGCCGCGTCACCAACATCACCGACTACGGCGCCTTCGTGGAGCTGGAGCCGGGGATCGAGGGCCTGGTCCATGTTTCGGAAATGTCCTGGACCAAGAAGAACGTCCATCCGGGCAAGATCGTGTCGACTTCGCAGGAAGTCGAGGTCATGGTCCTGGACGTCGATCCGCAGAAGCGCCGCATCAGCCTCGGCCTGAAGCAGTGCCTGGACAACCCGTGGGAGACCTTCACCGACAAGTTCGGTCCCGGCACCGAGCTGGAAGGCGAAGTCAAGAACATCACCGAGTTTGGTCTGTTCGTCGGCCTCCCGGGCGACATCGACGGCATGGTCCACATGTCCGATCTCGACTGGAACAAGTCGGGTGAAGAGGCGATCGCCGAGTACAAGAAGGGCGACCGCGTCAAGGTCAAGGTTCTCGACGTCGACGTCGAGAAGGAGCGCATCAGCCTCGGCATCAAGCAGCTGGCCAGCGACCCGTTCGAAGTCGGCCACTGCCGGCCTGAAGAAGAACGAAGTCGTGACCTGCACCGTGACGCAGGTGACGGACGGCGGCATCGAAGTGACCGTCGGCGAGGGCTACACCGGCTTCATCCGCAAGTCGGACCTGTCCCGCGACCGTTCGGAACAGCGCCCGGACCGTTTCGCCGTCGGCGAGAAGGTCGATGCCAAGGTCACCCAGATCGACCGCGCTTCCCGCCGTATCTCGCTGTCCATCAAGGCCCGCGAGATGGAGGAAGAGAAGCAGGCGATGGCCGAGTTCGGTTCGTCCGACTCGGGCGCCTCGCTGGGCGACATCCTGGGTGCCGCTCTGAAGCGCAAGCAGCAGAACGACGAGTGATCGCCTGACGCCGTCCTTTCCTGCGTCGCCGCAGGGGAGGGGGCTTAGCGATCTCCCGGAAGGGTAGGAGAAAGGCCGCGTCCCGGTTGGGGCGCGGCCTTTTTCATTGCTCCATTTTGCTAATGCCGCCGTGGCTCCGGGCTGCGGGTCAGCGACGTTATGCTGTCGTCGTAGCGGAATTCGGGCATGTCGCGCACGCTGGCGGCCGTCACCTCGCGCAGATGGATCGCCTCGGTGCCGGTCCGCAGGTCGGCCAGGGTCAGGTCGGCCGCGATGTTCTTGCCGCCGAAGCCCAGAATGCCGCCGGAATGGATGACGATGTATTGGGCCTCGCCCTTGTCGTTGAGGATCACGTCGGTGACGGTGCCGATCTTCGACCCGTCGGCACCGAGGACGCTGCGGTCCATCAGCTGGTCGACGCTGGGGCCGGTCTTGCGTTCCACCGCCGCACCGACGGCCGGAGTCGAACCATTGATGATGACGCTCTGGGCAGCCGCACCCGGCGGAGTCGCTATACCGACAAGCAGTGTCAGTGCCGGCAATGCGAACCACATCTTGTGGGTGATCTTCAGCATGGGCGCTTTTCCTCCCCCAAGGATCTATGGGATCCCGCGGGATCCATCTTGGCTCCACCCGCCTTAACCGGGGACGCTTGAAATAGTTGCGGGGAGGCCGTCGCCACCCCTCCTCCGTGTCGATCCGCAGGCCGACCGGCGGCGACTCGAGGGCTGCTTCACCCCCTTTTTCGAGTCGCCCCTTGGATTCCGCCAATTTGCCTCGAGTCGAAGCGCAGCGAATCGGTGGTGTGTACAATGGGGCACAGGCAACAAGATGTTGATTTTCACTGCAACGAAGCACTGGTGATCGCCCGCGTTTTGCGCTCTAATCGGGGCGTGGCGCCGTCCGATCCGGCATCGGCGGTGATTTGAGTGCCTACAGTTTGTGCCTCACGACCGCGATGCGGTCCGCCACCGCCCCTGAAAAAATTGCTTGGCAGGCGGGAACAGGATCCGCAGTGACGGGTTGAACACCACAAGATCAAGGTTTTGAGGGGTTCGGTGATGTCAACCACAATATCTAGCAGAGTGGGGCTTGCTTGCCCCGGCTGCGCTGGCTAGGATGCCGCTCACGTGACCCGGCCGGCCTCTAGCGGCGGCCCCGGTCGGCAGCACAGCGGCGACGGCGGACAGCCGGGCATCGAGCCCTCTGTTTGCACGGCGCCATCTGCGTTGCCGGGCCGGACGGCGGATGAAGACCGCCGGCTGCTTCGACGGGATGGGTCGCACCATATTTCCATTTGAGCGCGCCGCGGCGGGCTCCAAGCAAGGGACAGTCTCATCATGCGGATTGAGCGTCGTTTCACGCACGAAGGCCAGGACGCCTACGCCAGCCTCGGTTTCCGCCAGGCGACCAGCGAGATCCGCAACCCGGATGGGACGATCGTCTTCCAGCAGACCGGCATCGAGGTGCCGGACAACTTCTCTCAGGTCGCCAGCGACATCCTGGCCCAGAAGTATTTCCGCAAGGCCGGCGTCCCCGCAGCGCTCCGCGCCGTGGAGGAGAACACCGTCCCGTCCTGGCTGTGGCGCAAGGAGGCGGACCAGGAGAAGCTGGCCGCCCTGCCGAAGGAAAAGCGTTTCGTCGGTGAGCATTCGGCCCGCCAAGTCTTCGACCGTCTGGCCGGCACCTGGACCTATTGGGGCTGGAAAGGCGGCTATTTCGACACCGAGGCCGACGCGCACACCTTCTTCGACGAGATGCGCTTCATGCTGGCCGCCCAGATGGCGGCCCCGAACAGCCCGCAGTGGTTCAACACCGGCCTGCACTGGGCCTATGGCATCGACGGCCCGAGCCAGGGCCACTTCTATGTCGATTTCAGAGACCGGCCTGCTGACCTCGTCCGCCTCGGCCTACGAGCATCCGCAGCCGCATGCCTGCTTCATCCAGTCCGTCGCCGACGATCTGGTGAATGAAGGCGGCATCATGGACCTGTGGGTGCGTGAAGCCCGCCTGTTCAAATACGGCTCGGGCACCGGCTCCAACTTCTCCCGTCTGCGCGGCGAGGGCGAGAAGCTGGCCGGCGGCGGCAAGTCGTCGGGCCTGATGAGCTTCCTGAAGATCGGCGACCGCGCGGCCGGCGCCATCAAGTCGGGCGGCACCACCCGCCGTGCGGCCAAGATGGTCACGGTGGACATGGATCACCCGGACATCGAAGGCTACATCGACTGGAAGGTGAACGAGGAGCAGAAGGTCGCAGCACTCGTGACCGGCTCCAAGATCTGCCAGAAGCACCTGACGTCGGTGATGGCCGCCGCCCAGTCGGGCCTGGACCCGAAGGAAAACAAGGAGCTCAAGAAGGCGATCCTCGCCGCCCGCAAGGATCAGGTGTCTGAGAACTACATCCAGCGCGTGATCCAGTTCGCCGGCCAGGGCTTCACCTCGATCGAGTTCAAGACCTACAACACCGACTGGGATTCGGAAGCCTACCTGACGGTCTCCGGCCAGAACTCCAACAACTCCGTGCGCATCTCCAACGAGTTCGTGCAGGCGGTGCTGGACGATGCCGACTGGAACCTGATCGGCCGCACCAACGGCAAGGTGGTGAAGACCGTCCGTGCCCGCGACCTGTGGGACAAGGTCGGCTACGCCGCCTGGGCCTGCGCCGATCCGGGCGTGCAGTTCGACAGCACCATCAACGAGTGGCACACCTGCCCGGCCTCGGGGCGCATCAACGCCTCGAACCCGTGCTCGGAATACATGTTCCTCGACGACACCGCCTGCAATCTGGCGTCGCTGAACCTGATGTCGTTCCGTCTGAAGGACGGCTCCTTCGACGTCGAGGCGTTCGAGCATGCCTGCCGGCTGTGGACCATCGTGCTGGAAATCTCCGTGCTGATGGCGCAGTTCCCGTCGAAGGAAATCGCCCAGCTCTCCTACGAGTTCCGCACGCTGGGCCTCGGCTTCGCCAACCTCGGCGGCCTGCTGATGGCATCCGGCCTGTCCTACGACTCGGACGAGGGCCGCGCCTACTGCGCCGGCATCTCCGCCGTCATGACCGGCGTCGCCTATGCCACCTCGGCCGAGATGGCGCAGGAGCTGGGCACCTTCCCGGGCTTCGAGGCCAACCGCGACCACATGCTGCGGGTCATCCGCAACCATCGCCGCGCCGCCAACGGCGAGATGAACGGCTATGAGGGCCTTGCGGTCGAGCCGGTGCCCTTCGTCGCCGACCTCTGCCCGGACCAGGAACTGGCGCTCGCCGCCGTCCGCGTGTGGGACGAGGCGCTGGAACTGGGCGAGGCCCACGGCTACCGCAACGCCCAGGCCACCGTGGTCGCCCCGACCGGCACCATCGGTCTGGTGATGGACTGCGACACCACCGGCATCGAGCCCGACTTCGCCCTGGTGAAGTTCAAGAAGCTGGCCGGCGGCGGCTACTTCAAGATCGTCAACCGTCTGGTGCCGGAGGCGCTGAAGACGCTCGGCTACACCCCGGACCAGATCGAAGAGATCGCGCTCTATGCCGTCGGCCACGGCACGCTGAAGAACGCCCCCGGCGTGAACCACGAGTCGCTGAAGGCCAAGGGTTTCACCGCCGAGCTGCTGGAACGGCTCGAGGGCAACCTCGCCACCGCCTTCGACATCAAGTTCGTCTTCAACCGCTGGACCATTGGCGCCGACTTCTGCACCCAGACGCTGGGCATCCCGGCCGAGACGCTGGACGCCCCGGGCTTCGACCTGCTGAGCCACATCGGCTTCACCAAGGCCCAGATCGAGGCGGCCAACACGTTCTGCTGTGGCGCCATGACGCTGGAGGGCGCGCCCTTCCTGAAGGACGAGCATCTGTCGGTGTTCGACTGCGCCAACCCCTGCGGCCGCATCGGCAAGCGCTTCCTGTCCTGGGAATCGCACATCACGATGATGGCGGCGGCGCAGCCCTTCATCTCCGGCGCCATCTCCAAGACCATCAACATGCCGAACACGGCGACGGTCGACGAGTGCAAGGACGCCTACCTGATGTCCTGGCGCCTGGGCCTGAAGGCGAATGCGCTCTACCGCGACGGCTCCAAGCTGAGCCAGCCGCTGCAGGCCGCCCTGCTTGACGACGAGGAAGATGGCGAGGCGGTCGATGCGATGATCGAGGCGCCTGCCGCCGTCCGCGCCCAGATGGTCACCGAGCGCATCGTCGAGAAGGTGATCGAGCGGGTGGTCGAGCGGAAGAGCAGCTCGCGCGAGCGTCTGCCCCACCGCCGCAAGGGCTACACCCAGAAGGCCAATGTCGGCGGCCACAAGGTGTACCTGCGCACCGGCGAGTATGAGGATGGCCGCCTGGGCGAGATCTTCATCGACATGCACAAGGAAGGCGCCGCCTTCCGGTCGCTGATGAACAACTTCGCCATCGCGGTGTCGATCGGCCTGCAGTATGGCGTTCCGCTCGAGGAGTTCGTGGAGGCCTTCACCTTCACGCGCTTCGAGCCGTCGGGCATGGTGACCGGCAACGACACCATCAAGATGGCGACGTCGATCATCGACTACATCTTCCGCGAGATCGCCATCTCCTACCTGAACCGCACCGATCTGGCGCACGCCACGCCGGAGGATCTGGTGCCGTCGACGGTCGGCAGTGGTGACAAGCAGGGCGACCTGCCGGACACCCAGGTGCAGCCGTCCGACATCGTCCGCCGCATCGCCTCCACCGGCTATGTCCGCAACAACCTGCGCGTCCTGCATGGCGGCCAGACGGGCGGTCAGGTCCAGCGTGCCAGCGCCGCAGCGGCCTTCGCCGCCACCGGCACCGATACGGCGGCGGTCAGCGTCACCGCCTCGGCCGGCACTCAGGCGTCCGCCCAGGCGGCCATGTCGGCCAGCCCGGCGGTTGCCGCCGCCACTGTGCAGGGCCATGTCGCGGCCACCGCGGCCACCGGCACGGCCTATGGCGGCAGCACCAGCGACCAGCGCTTCGACCGCATCCGCGAGGCCCGCGCCCGCGGCTATGAGGGCGATCCCTGCGGCGAGTGCGGCAACATGACCCTGGTCCGCAACGGCACCTGCCTGAAGTGCGACAGCTGCGGGTCGACCACCGGCTGCAGCTGATCCCGAGGACGGCGCTCCCCCCGGGGGCGCCATCCGAAGGCCAATGACGATGGGGAGGGAGTGGGAAACCGCTTCCTCCCTTTTTGTTGTGCACGAACGGTTTCAGCGATGGCGGATTAGAACCGTTCTTGTGTGGCTGCAACAAGTTGGCCGAAGCGCGACGAGCCTTGACCGTGCCGCGTGTGTTCATGTTAGCTGACTCTCCCGGGGCGCCGACGCGGCGTTTCCGAAGCATGTCCGGAGGGATCAGGGGTCATGGACTCGGCCGCGACCGCGCTGGACGACCGTCTGCCGTCCGATCGCCTGTTGCGGGCAACCGCCGCGCAATGGAACGCTGCCCTGGTCTGGACATCGGTCGACGGCGCCATCGTCGGTGCCAACCCCGGCTTTGCCCGGCTGACCGGCCTCCACCTGGAGACGCTGGTCGGACGCTCGCTGCCCAGCCTGCTCGATCTCGGCGGACGTGACTGGCAAGCGGTGTGGGACGGTGCGCGGGGGGATCATCCGCCGCCCGGTGCCGGCGCCTTGCGGATCCTCCGCCATGACCCGGTCCCGGTCGATCTGTTCTGGCAGCATCTGACCGATGGGGACGATGAGCTGCTTCTGTGCGAGATGCGCAGCTTCGACGAGCGCGAGCGGGCGGAGGCGGTGGCCCGCCTGCAGCAGAATGTCCTGGAACTGGTGGCGACCGGCCGGTCGCTGAAGCAGGTCCTGGATTTCCTCTGTCGGCAGGTGGAGGCCTGCGCGCCGGACGTCGCCTGCTCGGTGATGCTGCGCGACGACGAGAACCGCATGCGTGTGGCCGCAGCCCCGTCGCTGCCCGCCGGCTACACTGCCAACATCGACGGGCTTCCGATCGAGCCGGACGTCGGCTGCTGCGGCAGCGCGATGAGCGCGGGTGAGGCGGTGATGTCCGTCGATATCGCCGACGATCCGCGCTGGGCCAAGCGTCGCGACATTGCGCTGGCCCATGGGCTGGCCGCCTGCTGGTCCAACCCGATCAAGGGGCGGGACGCCCGCATGCTGGGCAGCTTCGCGCTCTATTACCACCATCCGCGCCCCGTTGCCGCTTTTCACCGCCGGCTGGTGGAAGCCTGCGTTCATCTGTGCGCGCTCGCCATCGAACATGACCGGGCGCGGGCGGAGATCAACCGGCTGGCCTACTTCGACACGCTGACCGGGCTGCCCAACCGCCAGCTTCTGGCCGACCGCGCCACCGCGGCGCTGGCGCTTGCCGGGCGCACCCGGCAGCCGGTGACGCTGATGTTCCTGGACATCGACCGCTTCAAAACCATCAACGACTCGCTGGGGCATGCGGTCGGCGACCGGCTGCTGGTGGAGGTGGCGACCCGGCTGAAGCACTTGTTCATCGAGGGCGACACGCTGGCCCGGCTGGGCGGCGACGAGTTCGTGGCGTTGCTGCCGGGCTGTGACGCGGCACATGCCTCGCTGCTGGCCGAGCGGGTGCTTGCCGCCCTGGCGGTGCCGGTGACGGTGGCCGATCTGACGCTGACCCCGACCGCCAGCATCGGCATCGCCGTGCATCCCGACGACGGCATGGATTTCGACACGCTGCTGCGCCAGGCCGACGCGGCGATGTACCGGGCCAAGCAGGCGGGCCGCAACCGCTGCCACTTCTTCCGCCGCGACATGAACGAGCAGGCGGTCCGCCGGCTGGAGATGGAGGCGGCTCTGCGCGAGGCGCTGGATCGCCAGGAGGCGGGCTGTCCGGAGGACGAGGCACCGTTCGAACTGTATTACCAGCCCCAGTTGCGGTTGAAGCCGAACTGCCTGCACCGGGTGGAGGCGCTGATCCGCTGGACCCACCCGCGCTGGGGAGCGGTGTCGCCGGCGGAGTTCGTGCCGCTGGCCGAGGAGTGCGGGCTGATCGACCGGCTGGACAGCTGGGTGTTGCAGACATCGGTGGCGCAGCTCGGCCGCTGGCGCGCGGCGGGGGTGCCGGTGCCAGGGCTGGCGGTGAACGTCTCCGCCGTCCGCTTCGCCCGCGGCGACCTGCCGGATCAGGTCCGCGCCGCGCTGGCCACCAACGGCATCCCGGCCAACGATCTGACGCTGGAGATCACCGAACGGCTGATGATGACGGAGGAGATCGGCGTCCATGACGCGCTGGACGCCCTGCACGCGCTGGGCGTCACCCTGTCCATTGACGATTTCGGCACCGGCTATTCGTCCTTGAGCTATCTGAAGCGTTTTCCGGTCGGCGAACTCAAGATCGACCGCAGCTTCGTCAAGGAACTGGACATCGACGCCGCCAACCGCCCCCTGGTCCGCGCCATCGTCCAGATCGGCGAGGCGCTGGGCCTGACCGTCGTCGCGGAGGGGGTGGAGCGCGAAGCCCAGCACCGCATGCTGGAGGCGGAAGGCTGCGCCATCGGCCAGGGTTATCTGTTCGCCCGGCCGATGCCGTCGGCGGCGCTCGTGAGCTGGCTGGCGGGGGAGGGCAAGCACTGGGTCGAATGTCCGGCCGACGCTTGCTTCAGCATCTGAAACATTTGCATGGGAAATGGTCCCGTTTTTCTTTGGATTTACGGGGTACTTCGGGCGCAATTCACCATTCGAATCGGTATTATGCGGATCCGCCGGAGTAATGGCGATGCAGGCGAGGATCTGGGCAATACGATATAGCCGCAACGCTCCTTTGCCGGTGAAGCGCAGGTCATCCTGTTCTAGACCACGCGACTGTCTTGTGTCCCAACGTTTGGGGCGATAGAAGGTCCACTCAGCGGCATGTGCGGTCAAGCAAACTGACCACGGGGTTTCGCCCGGCGGATTTCCGCAGGGTGGAACGGTCGTTGGAGACAAGGGGAGCACCCACATGCCGGACGACCATGGGGCGAGAGGAAATCCGCGATGGCGAGCCAGGGTGAATCCAAGTGGGTCTACAGCTTCGGGGCCGGTGCCACCGAAGGACGGGCCGATATGAAGAACCTGCTGGGCGGCAAGGGCGCCAATCTGGCCGAGATGGCCAATCTTGGCCTGCCCGTTCCGCCGGGCTTCACGATCACCACCGAGCTGTGCACCTATTTCTACGCCAACGGACGCTCCTATCCGCCGGAGCTGACGACGCAGGTGAACGCCGCCATCGCGCGGCTGGAACAGGCGATGGACGCCAAGTTCGGCGATCAGGCCAACCCGCTGCTGGTGTCGGTCCGTTCCGGCGCCCGCGCGTCGATGCCGGGCATGATGGACACCGTCCTGAACCTGGGCCTGAACGACGCGACCGCCGCCGGCCTCGCCAAGCGGTCGGGCGACGGCCGCTTCGCCTACGACAGCTACCGCCGCTTCATCCAGATGTACTCCAACGTCGTGCTCGACGTTGAGCATCACCATTTCGAGGACATCCTCGACAACCACAAGCGCGACAAGTCCTACAACCTCGACACCGACCTGTCGGCCGAGGATTGGCAGGCGGTGATCGAGGACTACAAGAAGGCGGTCGAGCGCGAGCTGGGCCGTCCCTTCCCGCAGGACGTGCAGGAGCAGCTATGGGGCGCCATCGGCGCCGTCTTCGGCTCCTGGATGAACGCCCGCGCCATCACCTACCGCAAGCTGCACGACATTCCGGCCGACTGGGGCACCGCGGTCAACGTGCAGTGCATGGTCTTCGGCAACATGGGCAACGACTGCGCCACCGGCGTGGCCTTCACCCGCAACCCGTCGACCGGCGAGAACGCCTTCTACGGCGAGTATCTGGTCAATGCCCAGGGCGAGGACGTCGTCGCCGGCATCCGCACGCCGCAGCACCTGACCGTCGCCGGCAAGATCGCCAACAAGTCCGACCTCCCCGCCATGGAGGAGGTGATGCCGGAGGTGTTCAACCAGCTGAACGAGGTCCGCCTCAAGCTGGAGAAGCACTACCGCGACATGCAGGACATCGAGTTCACGGTCCAGCAGAACAAGCTGTTCATGCTGCAGACCCGCAACGGCAAGCGCACCGCCCCGGCGGCGCTGAAGATCGCCGTCGATCTGGCGAACGAGGGCGTCATCGACCAGAACGAGGCGGTCCGCCGCATCGATCCGGCCTCGCTCGACCAGCTGCTGCACCCGACGCTGGACCCCAAGGCCGACCGCAAGATCATCGCCAAGGGCCTGCCGGCCTCCCCCGGTGCCGCCTCGGGCAAGGTGGTCTTCACCGCCGACGAGGCTGAGCAGATGGCCGGCAAGGGCGAGTCGGTGATCCTCTGCCGCATCGAGACCTCGCCCGAGGACATCCACGGCATGCATGCCGCCCGCGGCATCCTGACCAGCCGCGGCGGCATGACCAGCCACGCGGCGGTGGTGGCCCGCGGCATGGGCCGTGCCTGCGTGTCGGGCGCCGGCGACCTGCGCATCGACTACAAGACCAAGCAGATGTCGGTCCGCGGCGTCGCCGTCAAGGAAGGCGACATCCTGACCATCGACGGCTCCACCGGCGAGGTGATGCTGGGCGAGGTTCCGACGATCCAGCCGGAGCTGTCGGGCGACTTCGCCACCCTGATGGGCTGGGCCGACAAGATCCGCCGGATGAAGATCCGCGCCAACGCCGAGACCCCGCTGGACGCCCGCACCGCGCGGAAGTTCGGCGCCGAGGGCATCGGCCTGTCGCGCACCGAGCACATGTTCTTCGACCCGGAGCGCATCCTGGCCGTCCGCGAGATGATCCTGGCGGAGGACGAGGCCGGCCGCCGCAAGGCGCTCGCCAAGCTGGAGCCCTTCCAGAAGAAGGACTTCGTCGATCTGTTCACGATCATGACCGGCCTGCCGGTGACGATCCGCCTGCTCGACCCGCCGCTGCACGAGTTCCTGCCGAACACCGAAGAGGACATGGCGGAGGTCGCCGAGGCCACCGGCACCGATCCGCTGCGGGTGCGCCACCGCACCATCCAGCTGCATGAAGCGAACCCGATGCTGGGCCATCGCGGCTGCCGTCTGGGCATCTCGTACCCCGAGATCTACGAGATGCAGGCCCGCGCCATCTTCGCCGCCGCCGCCGAGGTCGCCAAGACCACCGGCGAGGCCGTCATTCCCGAAGTGATGATCCCGCTGATCATCACGAAGAAGGAGTTCGACATCCTCAAGGCGGTGATCGACCGCGCCGCCGAGCAAGTGAAGGCCGAGACCGGTGTCGCGGTGGAGTATCTGACCGGCACGATGATCGAGATCCCGCGCGCGGCCCTGAAGGCCGGCGAGATCGCCGAATCGGCCGAGTTCTTCAGCTACGGCACCAACGACCTGACCCAGACCACGCTGGGCCTGTCGCGCGACGACGCCGGCAGCTTCCTGCCGGAGTACCAGCGCCAGGGCATCCTGGAGCAGGACCCGTTCCAGTCGCTGGACGTCACCGGCGTCGGCGAACTGGTGGAGATCGCCACCGAGCGCGGCCGCAAGGTCCGTCCGGACATCAAGCTCGGCATCTGCGGCGAGCATGGCGGCGACCCGGCCTCGATCTCCTTCTGCGAGAAGGTCGGTCTGACCTATGTCTCCTGCTCGCCCTACCGCGTGCCGATCGCCCGTCTGGCGGCGGCGCAGGCGGCGCTGAACAGCGACACGGTCAAGCGCGACTGAGCCGAACCGGGTAGCTGAAACGACGACGGCCCTCTTCCCGCAAGGGAAGGGGGCCGTTTCGTTTTGGGGGCGGAGTGGGGCGGGTGGAACAGCGTGGAACAGGTTTCGGGGGAGTGTTCACTGTTCCACGCGGGGCCGCCGGGCATGGGCGGCGGCGGTCGGATGGAACGTTTGGAACAGGTTGGAACGGTTTTCCGTGGGCTGTTCACTGTTCCATCCGGCGGAGCAGGTGCGCGGAAGGACGGGCGCAAGGGGGCGTGGCACCGTTCGCGATGCATGCAGGACACTCCTCGGGCAGCTGAGGCTTATAGTCCTATCATGAATGGCGGTCGGCGGTAAGGGGAGCCTGGAAAAGGCGTGCGTGACGTGCGGTCTGCTGCGGCGATGGGGCTGGCCGTTCGTTGGGTACATCCAGTTCTTGAGTGAGCTTGCAACACAACGTTACGCTTGCGACAGCATGCGCCCCGCTGGCCTTTGTCTTGGGCCAGTCATATTTGCTATAAGCCCTTCCAATTCATCAATGGGCAAGCGCAGTTCCTTAGCTACGTCATCCTTAGTAACGCGCTCTGCCCAAAGGGAGGAGAAGACCTGCCTCCATATCATGGAATATTCGCGTTCTATACCTACGGGTTCTCCAGATCTATATCCCCTCTTGCTCAGATCTATGCACAGCGACCTGTACTGATGCTCCGTAGAAACTATTCCCATCTTCCAGAGGCGGTATAGAAGAGCGAAAGCGGAAACCTTCCACCTTCCTTTGCCAGCAATGATGTTTGCGCTCGTAATAGGTCTGGTCATTTTTGCGCTGACATCATTAGGCGGCATGAGAAAAGCAGCCGCGAATGCGTCCGCTTCGCGTTCGAGTAGCCTTTCTCCTCGCAAGTCACCTTTGCAATGAATTAGCAAATGTCCAAGCTCATGAGCGCAGTCAAATATGCTGCTCTCTGCAGTCTTGAAGTTGTTGAGGAATATATACGGCTTGCCATCTCTCCAAAATGAGAAAGCATTGACGTTCGCGGTGTCTTCGCTGAGCGAGAGAACCCTAACGCCTTTACTTTCTAGGAGCCCGATCATGTTCCCGATAGGGCGTTCCCCAATTTGCCAATACTGCCGTATTTCAATGGCAGCTTTTTCTGGGTCTGCTTGGTAGCTAAGATCGGGTAAGTCTGGGCGTGGTAGATCAAAGCGTTTCTCTGTCCACGCCGTCAACTGAAGACCGAGTTGCCCAGCCGAAGTGGCCGCGGCCTTTTCCGCAGCACTCATTTTTGAGAAGCTACGAAAACTGACGCCCGCCTCGTCGAGATCTATGGGATCCTCTCCATAGAAGAATTCAGTCGGGTAGCTAAGCGCCGCCGCGAGCTTGCTTACCGTATTATCTTCCGGCGGACGGTATCCCTTTTCAATACGCGACAAAGTATCCGCCGAAATTCCGGCAGTACTTGCAAGCTCTTTCCCAGTCATTCGGCGGCGCATGCGTGCCAAGCTGAGCCGTTTTGGATTAAAGACCATCTACACTACTTTTCTGGAGATCGAAGGAACCATGTCAACAGCATCGCCGCCATCGCTCGGCTTTACAAGCTTCTCACCGTCATCTTCGCCATTCGAGATGAAGTTACGCTCTACGCACGGACCAAAGGTGCGATTTTCAACGGTCGGGCGAGAAAGCTCAATACGACCATCAGGATCAACCATGCAGTAAAATAAGGGTATCCCGTTATTGCTCTGTTGCTTTGTATATGTTGGCAAATCGCCAAAAAGATTGCCTTGGCACAACCTTTCCGTTCCGGATCCTTTTCCGGAAATTGGTTGAGGAGAGTGATTTATGTCGCAGCAACGATCAACGTTTGCAAACGCAACCCTCACCCCAACACTCATATTTACAATTGCCTCAACCCCGCCGGGGCGTTCTCGTTTCCAATCGTTTCCAACAAATTCATTTCTGAGGCACCAAACTCCATCCTGATACGCATGAGTGCCGGGAGCATTTGCTGCGTGATCTTCTGTGGAATTATTAGCTCTTGCCAGTTGGGCAACGTCGCGGATGCGTCTCAATCCGGACGAGGTGAGTCCGAGATGCTGCAAACGCGGCTCAACTTCCCAAGGATCTCTACGCACTATCGTCTGAATGTAGGCCACGGAACACCTCGCGTCGATTTTTCAGACCACGATCGTGGTCTGAAAAATCGACGTTGTCAACCGAAGCCGCCCTCTACTCCGCCGCCACTGCCATTGGCACCACACGGCAAGTCCCCCGCACCAGATCGACGTCGATCTCCGCCGCGACCAGTTCCGGCCGGATGCTCATGCCGTCGCGGACCAGTCGCACCAGACTATGCTTCGCCAAGTCTTGCAGAGCTCGTGAGACATTCGGCTGGGCGCGGTCGGCGAGTTGGGCCAGGCGGGAGACCGTCTCCGGGCGTTCGGTGGCGATCAGGTGCATCAATGCCCGGTTGGCTGGGGTCAGCACGCCGAGAAGGCCGGAGACCGCCTCGCCATCCGTCACCGACCGTACCGGGGGAACCGGGCGGGTACCCTGGGCGACCGCCAGCATCTCGTCGCGCACATCATGCAAGGTCCGCATCGCCAATCCCTCCGTCGTCGTCATCCTCGGTGTCCTCCAGCGCGATGGTCAGCGCAACGCCCGCCGTCCGGCAGGCGCGCTCCGTGGCCGCGAAGAAATCGCTCAGCAGTGCGTCCGCTCCGGTGAAGGCGTAGGGAACCGGATCGGCCACACGGCCATAACGGTGCTCATGGTCGAAGCGGGTTTCCCGGCCGACTCCATGCGCGTTGTCGAAGCCCATCAGGCGGGTGCCGTCCACATCGTGCAGGGTCAGCGAATAGCGCATGCCGTGGGGCTTCTCCGCGGTGACCGGCGTTCGCCAGAGGCGAAACCGCAGGCTCCACCCATTCTCCAGCCAGTAGCGCCGCCGGTGATATCCGAGAAGGCGCTCAACCGCTTCATCAACCATATATCTCTCACCGATATATGCTTCAATATGGCATCATTGTATATCGCAAAATGATATAAGCCAGGGTCGGATTACAGGCGCAGTGCTGGTCTCGGGCGTCATCGACGGAACCGCCTTTCGTGGGCGATCCCCAGGCAAACGGGTGGCGAGCCGGCCCGCCTACCGCCCCCCAAGCCCCCGATAAAGCTCCATGTACTCCTCCGCCGGCCCATGCCAGCCGAAGTCCCGCGTCATGGCGCGGCGCTGCATCGCCTGCCAGCGGTCGGGCTTGCGGTAGACGCTCATCGCCCGGCGCAACGCCCAGACCAGTTCCTGGCCGGTCGCGTTGACGAACTGGAAGCCCGTCGCGCTGCCGTCGGCGCTGGCGGCCGGGTTGGCGTCGATCACCGTGTCGGCGAGGCCGCCGGTGCGGCGGACCAGCGGCAGGGTGCCGTATTTCAGGGCGTAGAGCTGGGTCAGGCCGCAGGGCTCCGAGCGCGACGGCACCAGGAACAGGTCGGATCCGGCCTGGATGCGGTGGGACAGCGGCTCGTCATAGCCGATGCGGACGCCAATGGACTGCGGATGCCACTGGGCCAACTGGCGGAAACCGGCCTCGCTGGAGGCGTCGCCGCTGCCCAGAACCACCAGTTGGCCGCCCCAGGACACCCATTGGCCCGCCGCCTCCAGAACCAGATCGAGGCCCTTGTGCCAGGTCAGGCGGCTGACCACGGCGGCCAGCGGGGCGTCGGCGCGGCGGTCCAGGCCGAAGGCGGATTGCAGGTCGGCCTTGCAGGCGTCCTTTCCGCCGAGGTCGTCGGGGGTGTAGCGGGCGGGCAGATGCGGGTCGGTCGCCGGGTCCCACACCGCGTAATCGACGCCGTTCAGGATGCCGGTCAGCACGTCGGAGCGGGTGGCGAGCAGCCCTTGCAGGCCTGTGCCGTGCTCCGCCGTCTGGATCTCGTTGGCGTAGGTCGGGCTGACCGTGGTCAGGCGGTCGGCATAGAAGCAACCGGCCTTCAGGAAGCTGATGTTGCCGTAATATTCGACGCCGTCGACGCGGAAGCTGGAGGAGGGCAGGCCGAGGTCGCCCATCATCCAGGGGCCGAACAGGCCCTGATAGGCGATGTTGTGGATGGTCAGCACCGTGCCGGGCCGGAAGGGGCCGGCGAAACGGTCGGGGCGCAGGGTCAGATAGGCGGGGATCAGCGCCGCCTGCCAGTCATGGCCGTGCAGGATGTCGGGACGCCACCAGGGATCGTAGGATTTCTCCGCGGCGAAGCCAGCGGCGACCCAGGCGAGTGCTGCGAAGCGCAGGGCGTTGTCGGCCCAGTCCTTGCCGTCCGGCCCGAGATAGGGGTTGCCGGGACGGTCGTACAGCGACGGCGCCTTCAGCGCATAGGCGAGAACCCCGTCGGCGGTGCGGCCGATGCACAGCTGGGCGCGGTCGCAGCCGGGCAGGTCGGTGATCAGGTCGCCGACCTCGTGCAGGTTCTGCAAACTGTTCAGGACGGCGGGATAGCCCGGCAGCAGCAGGCGGACATCGGCACCGGCGGCGTTCAGGGCCGGCGGCAGGGCGGCGGACACGTCGGCCAGCCCCCCGTCTTGACCATCGGGTAGCATTCGGACGTGACGTAGAGGACGCGCATCGGGAAGGCACTCGGCGATAGGCGGGAGGGGTGAAAGGCGGGAGGGTGTGGACATGGTATAGCGCCGATGCGGGTCCGGTGGGGAGCCGGACCGCATCGGCGCGGGCCATGGGGCGGGGGAGGGCGGCGAAATGCCGCCCTACTCCTTCGGCAGCTTCTCGATCATCTCGCGGGTGATCAGGACGACGCCGCCCTCGCTGCGGTGGAAGCGCTTGGCGTCCAGCTCCGCGTCCTCGCCGACGACGAGGCCGTTGGGGATGCTAACGCCGCGGTCGATCACCACCTTCTTCAGGCGGCAATGGCGGCCGATGTCGCATTCCGGCAGGACCACCGCCTCGTGCAGCTCGCTGTAGGAGTTGACGCGGACCGAGCTGAACAGCAGCGAGCGGCGCACGGTGGAGCCGGAGATGATGCAGCCGCCCGACACCAGGCTGTCGATCGCCGTGCCGCGCCGGTTCTCGTCGTCGAAGACGAACTTGGCGGGGGGGAGCTGTTCCTGATAGGTGAAGATCGGCCAGTCGCGGTTGTACATGTTCAACTGCGGCGTGACGTGGCAGAGGTCGAGGTTGGCCTCCCAATAGGCGTCGATGGTGCCGACGTCTCGCCAGTAGGGGGCGTCGTCCGGCGCGTCGATGATGGCGCTGTCGGCATAATCGTGGGCAATGATTCGCGCCCCGGTCTTCACCAGATGCGGGATGATGTCCTTGCCGAAATCGCGGCTGGAGCCGGGGGTGGCGACATCGCGCTCCAGCTGGTCGTAGAGGAACTGGGCGTTGAAGACATAGATGCCCATGCTGGCCAGCGCCATGTCGGGACGGCCGGGCATCGGCGGCGGGTCGGCCGGCTTCTCGACGAAGTCGATGATGCGGCGCTCCTCGTCGATGTGCATCACGCCGAAGCCGCTCGCCTGTTCGCGCGGGACCGCGATGCAGGGGACGGTGACGTCGGCCTTGCGGTCGATGTGGTCGAGTAGCAGCGCGCCGTAATCCATCTTGTAGATGTGGTCGCCGGCCAGGATCAGGACATATTCCGGCTCGTGGTCGCGCAGGATGTCGAGGTTCTGGTACACGGCGTCGGCGGTGCCCTGGTACCACTCCGTCTCGCTGACGCGCTGCTGCGCCGGCAGCAGGTCGCAGAACTCGTTCATCTCGCCGCGGAAGACGTTCCAGCCGCGCTGGAGATGGCGCAGAAGGCTGTGAGACTTGTACTGCGTCAGCACGCCGATGCGGCGGAAGCCGGAGTTGACGCAATTGGACAGCGCGAAGTCGATGATGCGGTACTTGCCGCCGAAATAAGTCGCCGGCTTGGCCCGCCGGTCGGTCAGTTGCTTCAGACGGCTTCCGCGTCCCCCGGCCAGCACCAGCGCCACCGCACGTCGCGGTGCGAGGCGCAGATCCCGTTTGTCGAGCATGGCCGTTACCCCCTTTGCCTTATTCTTGCGGCCGCTCGGCTGCGGCCAATCCATATGGAGGCGTTGACGGTGCCACATCTCGCCGCCATGTCCAATAGGCGCGGCGGACGGTTGGCATCGGCTTACCCGCCGCACCGGCTCCTCTCGGTCCTAGGAGGAAAGGGGAGCTTATGCGCCACTCCTCCGAACGGACTGGGCGGAAGGGATAGAGTGGCGGATTGCCGCCGCCGCGATGCCGCCGCAATGGGCGGCTTTCGGGCCATGTCCTGCTCAAATTTTCATCATCTGCCGGAATGGCAGCCAGAATGCCGGGCAGACACGGGCTCGAAACGGGCTGCCGGCCCTGCCGTTCGGTCGGAAGCCCGGAATTTGCGGCGAAATGTCGGTTCCGAAATCTGCCTGTTTCCTGTGCAAACACCGGGTGCGACTCGTAGGAGGGTGCCCGTTCGGATGTCCCGGCCCGGGACAACCCTGACGATTCCAAGCCGTTTTCGACTGGCACGCTTCTTGTAACGCTGGAAGCGTCCTTGGTCCCGTCCGCCGCCCCGTCTTTGCCGGGGACGGGGCGACCGGGACGGGGTCGCCCCAGTGCGGTGGCTTGAGCGCGGAACACCTCCGGTGCCGCGCCGGCCGTAAGGGGGTGGGAGCGATTTTGGAGAAAGAGGAGCCTCGATGAACCGTCTGTTCCTTATGGCCGCACCGATGATGGCGGTTGCTCTGGGCGCGGTCGGCATGCCGGCCGCAGCCCTTGCCCAGGATCCGGCGGCTGCCGCCGCTGCCGCGGCTGCGGCTGCCGCCGCTGCTGCCGCGCCGGCGGCTCCGGCGCTGAATGGCGGCGACACCGCCTGGATGCTCATCTCCACCGCGCTGGTGCTGATGATGACCATCCCCGGCCTGGCGCTGTTCTACGGCGGCATGGTCCGCAAGATGAACGTGCTGGCGACGGTGATGCAGAGCTTCGCCATCACCTGCCTGATCAGCGTCCTGTGGTACGTGATCGGCTACAGCCTGGCCTTCACCGGCACCGGTGCCTATGTCGGCGGTCTCGACCGGCTGTTCCTCAACGGGCTCGACTTCTCGAAGGCCTTCGTGCTGGGCGAGGCGACGGGCTCGGGCGTCGCGACGACGATCCCCGAGCCGGTCTTCATGATGTTCCAGATGACCTTCGCGATCATCACCCCGGCCCTGATCACCGGCGCCTTCGCCGACCGCATGAAGTTCTCCTCCCTGCTGGTCTTCACCGCGCTGTGGTCGATCGTGGTCTATGCGCCGATCGCCCACTGGGTCTGGTACCCGTCGGGCTTCCTGTTCGGCCTGGGCGTGCTGGACTTCGCCGGCGGCACGGTCGTGCACATCAACGCTGGCGTCGCCGGCCTGGTCGCAGCGCTGGTGATCGGCAAGCGCAAGGGCTACCCGAAGGAAGCCTTCATGCCGCACAACCTGGTGCTGTCGCTGATCGGCGCCTCGCTGCTGTGGGTTGGTTGGTTCGGCTTCAACGCCGGTTCGGCCCTGACCGCCGGTCCGCGTGCCGGCATGGCGCTGGCCGCCACGCACATCGCCACCGCCGGTGCCGCCATGGGCTGGCTGTTCGCAGAGTGGATCGTCAAGGGCAAGCCGTCGATCCTCGGCATCATCTCCGGCGCCGTCGCCGGCTTGGTCGCGGTGACCCCGGCCGCCGGCTTCGTCGACCCGACGGGCGCCATCGTCATCGGCATCGTCGCCGGCGTGGTCTGCTTCTGGTCGGCCACCAGCCTCAAGCACATGCTGGGCTATGACGACAGCCTGGACGCCTTCGGCGTGCACGGCGTCGGCGGCCTGATCGGCGCCATCCTGACCGGCGTCTTCGCCAAGATGTCGGTGTCCAACAGCGAAGGCGGCTTCGCCTCCGTCCTCCAGGCCGACCCGAAGGCCACGCTGGGCCTGCTGGAAGGCAATGCCGCCGCCGTCTGGATCCAGGTCCAGGGCGTCCTCTACACCATGGTCTGGTGCGCCGTCGCCACCTTCGTCCTGCTGAAGGTCGTCGATGTGGTCATGGGCCTGCGCGTCGAGGAAGATGTGGAGCGCGACGGTCTCGACCTCGCCCTGCATGGCGAGAGCATCCACTAAGAACATCCCTTTCCCACGGGTCTCTCGCGAAAAGGCCGCCGGTTTTCCGGCGGCCTTTTTTCGTGTCCGATTGTTGCGCGGAGCGGAACGCTGTGGCGCGGGCGGGCCGGCTTCACGGCGGGGCCGCGAGGGACTACCTGTGGTGCATCGTCATTGTATCCGCTCAGGAGTTGCCGCCATGTCCGCCAAGCCAGCCGCCCCCGGTGTCCGTCCGGTGCTCGCCGCCGTGGAGGGCATGGCCACCTCCGACGGTGCCGGGGTCAGCATGACCCGCATGCTGGGCAGCCCCCGCCTGCGCACGCTCGACCCCTTCCTGATGCTGGACCTGTTCGGGTCCGACCAGCCGACCGATTATCTGGCGGGATTCCCCGACCATCCCCACCGCGGGTTCGAGACGGTGACCTACATGCTGGCCGGCCGCATGCGCCATGCCGACAACCACGGGCACGAGGGCGTGATCGAGACCGGCGGCGTGCAGTGGATGACCGCCGGCCGCGGCCTGATCCATTCGGAGATGCCGGAGCAAACCGAAGGGCTGATGCGCGGCTTCCAGCTGTGGATCAACCTGCCGGCCCGGTTGAAGATGACGGAGCCGCGCTATCAGGAATTCCCGGCCGCCTCCATCCCGGTGGAACGGCGCGAGGACGGGGCGACCGTCACCGTCATCGCCGGCGACACCGCCCGCGGCACGGCGGGACCGGTGCGGGCCGAGGCGACCGACGCCCGCTATTTCGACGTGGCGCTGCCGCCGTCGGTGGCCTTCGCCGAGCCGCTGCCGGCCGGGCACACCGCCTTCCTGGTTCTGTTCGAGGGCACGCTGGCTGTCGGGGGCGACGCTCCGCTTTCCGGGCCGCGGGTGATCGTGCTGGGCGACGGCGAGCGGGTGGAGGCGGTCGCCGGGGCCGACGGCGCGCGCTTCCTGCTGCTGGCCGGCGAGCCCATCGGCGAGCCCATCGCCTGGGGCGGCCCCTTCGTCATGAACACGCGGGAAGAGGTGATGCAGGCCTTCCGCGACTTCGAGGAAGGCCGCATCTGATCCCTGGTGCGCGGCATCTCGTTCCTTGCACCCCCGCCACCGCCGGTTATCATGGCGCATTCCGTGTTAACACGAACGATGGCGGGGACGGGGCGATGCGTGCAAAGGGGCTGTTGGGTGGGGTCAAGGCGGCGGTCGCCTCGGCGCTGCTGGCCGTGACGATGATCGTAGCCCCGATGACGGCCAAGCCCGCCGCCGCGGTGGACGTCTCCAAGGCCGCAGCGGATTTCGGGCCGGAGGGCGCCTGGACCAACCAGTGCGACATCGACCGGATGACCGACAGCAAAACCTGCCGGCTGATGATCTACCGCCTGTTCGACGACGGGAAGGATGTCGGCTTCATCGCGCTCAGCATCATCCCGACCGGCAACGACTTCCACCTGTTCCTGACCACCAGCCAGGGGCTGATCGACCGCTGCGCCATCCGCGTCGACCGCCAGCCGCGCATCGAATCGCATGTGGCGACGCTGAACATGTGCATGTTCCCGAACTTCGTGTCCGGCCGCGTCGCCGACCAGTTCCGCAACGGCTCGACCATCCTGGTCCGCGTCAACTCCCGCCTGGGCAAGCGCGACATCGATTTTCCGCTGAACGGCTTCTCCCGCACCTTCGAGGAGATGCAGCGCAGCCTGCAGTGAGGGTGATGCACAGGGAGATTTCTCGGGTGATCCACCCTGTGCATCCCCCTCACCCTAGGTCCTGTCTGACGGCCTACTGACGCGCAGGCATCGCTGGATCATGGCGAGCCTGATGAAGGTCATGTAGTTGACGGCAAGCTTGTCATGTCGCGTGGCAACGGATCGGCATCCTTTGAGCCATCCGATGCCACGCTCGACGACGTTTCGTCGCCGGTATGCCTCCCGATCGAACCGAGGCGGCCTGCCGCGGTGGGTTCGCCTGCGTTCGTCCTTGCGCATGGCAATGACCGGTTCGATGTGGCGGCGTCGCAGGTACTGACGAAAGCGATTGGCGCTGTAGCCCTTGTCGCCAGCCAGCTTTCGAGGCTTGGTGCGTCGGCGCCCTCGGCGGGTGGGCAAGCTGACCGCCTCCAAGGCGGCGACGGCGAAGGAGATTTCCTGAAGCTGACCTGCGCTCAGCACGGCGGCCAGCGGCAGGCCGTTGCCATCGGTCACCAAATGGATTTTGGTCCCGAAGCCCCCGCGGGAGCGGCCGAGTGCGTGGTCGGCCGGCTCGTCCGAGCCCCCCTTTTTCCGCCCCCAGCCGCCGAGCGACTGGCCCGGATGCTGGTGCCGTCGATGCACCAGAGGTCCACATCGATCCGACCATCCGCATCAAGCTGCAAGCGCAGCCGGTCGAGGATCCGCTCGAACAGCCCGTCGCAACGCCATCGCACAAAGCGTTCGTAGATCGTCTGCCAGGGGCCGTAGCGTTCGGGAATGTCCCGCCATTGGGCGCCGGTGTTCAGCTTCCACATCAGCCCATCAACCACTTGACGGTGATCCCGCCACACACCGCCACCTCGCGGATTCGACCGCGGCATCAAATCCGCGATCCGATCCCACTGCGCATCGCTCAGTTCGTAGCGTCGCAGCCCTGTCGCATCGTAAGCCATCAAACTGACCTTGGGCTCTAAACCACAACGTCAATAGGCTCGTCAGACAGGACCTAACCCTCTCCCCGGGGGAGAGGGGATTGTGCGCCTACCCCGGCAGCCGGTAGCCCGCCGCCGGCTCGTGCATCGGGCAGCCGTTCCGTTCCATGCGGAATTCGGCGGAGCGGTCATAGGCGAGGCGCCGGGCGCGCATGATCGAGCCCAGCGGCCGGTGCGCCGCCAGCCCATGCCAGGGGCTGAAGGACAGCCGGTCGTCGCCGGCACGCGACCGTTCCTCGCTCCAGGCCGTCTGCGGCGGCACGGTGATGCGGGCGATGGTGCGGTAGGGGCTCGAGATCCTCCGGCCACACCACGCTGGCATCCTCCACCGGCATGCGTTCCTCGTCGGTGCGCAGCTGGGCGCGCAGCTCCCAGACGGCCTCGTGGTCGCGGAAGAACTCCGTCACCGCCTCGCGGATGCCGTTCGGCTTGCCGCTGAGGTCCAGCGGCGCGTTCTCCAGCGCGGTCAGGTTCGGCGAGACCGGCACGATCGACAGCTTGGCGATGTGATCGCCATGGCGCAATGCCGCCTGGCTGTAGAAGGTTTCGCCCAGGATGTGGGTTTCCGGGTGGCCGCCCAGCGTCTTCAGCGTCGCGCTTTCGCCGCCGAAGGCCTCCACCACCCGTTCGGCGACGCGCAGGCCGGCCGACAATACCTTCTTCGCGGTTTCCGCCCGGTCGGTGGTGGCGGCCAGCAGCTTCAGCGTCGACAGGAACTGCTTGGCATCGGGGGCCGAGAAGGCGGGGGCGTTGGCCATGACGAAATCCTGCGTGGCCTCACCCTCCGACCCCGGCAGCCGCTCGCCGGAAACGCCCAGCACCTTCACCGCCAGACCGCGCGGGGTCGAGACGCTGTCGGGCAGGATGTCGCCCGGCGTCGTCGACAGCCGCAGGATCGCCGGATAGCTCTCCGCCTTCGCGAACAGTCCCTGGGCCAGTTCGGCCGGCAGGTCGTCCAGCACATCCAGCCGGCCGATCAGCAGCCCGTGGCTCTTGGCATGGACGCTGCGGTTGGCATGGCCGCTGTCCTCGAAGGTCTTGGCGCTGATCGACAGCATCGTCTCCGCCAGATCGTTGAAGACCTGCGCTTCATCGGGACCCGGATTTTCGACCGACGGCGTATAGGCCAGGGGCCTGGCAGTGCGCCGGGGGGTGGGCTGGGTGGAGGCAGCGGACACGGGCGGGGCTCCCGAAGAGGAGGAAAGGGCGGGGTGCAGCCAGGACAACAGCCGCGCACTGTCCTCTGTTCCGCAACGACGCGGCGGTGCTCTCCTGCGGCGCCAGCGCGAGAAGGCCGCCGGCAAGGATCCGCGATATCCTGGGCGGCTGTTGTGCATGTGCGAGAAGAGCGGGCACCCATCGCGGTTTGCGCTGCAAAACGAGAGGGCGGGATGCGCAAATAATAGATTGCGCCTGAAGCGCGAGGATTCTGTAACTTCTCCAATCTTCTATGGAAAATTAACCATGAATACGGGGGAAGTCCTTAGCAAAAGACTCTGGCGCCGAAATGACTGCGCTGCATATCCTTTTGTCAGGAAAGGCCAAACCTCTCTACGTCTCCTGCGGCTGCGCGACATGCGGCCATCGGGGGGCGGCCGGACAAGCGAGCGAAGGGTGTCTCATGACCGGACGGAGCGTCATCTGGTCCTCCATATGGACGCGCGGCAGTGTCCTGCTGCTGGGGCTGCTTGTGCTGGCGACGCTGTCGGTGCCGGCGGGCGGGCGGGCGACGCCGCCCAACCGGACGGTGCTGGTCCTGCACTCCTACCACCAGGGCTATGAGTGGACCGACGGACAGGCTGACGGCATCTCGGAAATGCTGGCGTCGGCGGCGCCCAATGCGCTGGCGATCCCCTACTACCTGGACTGGAAGCGCTTCCCCGACTCCGCCGGGATCGAGCGGCTGCGGGCGCTGATCGCCTATCGCCATCCGAAGGGCACCGTCGACGCCATCGTCTCCACCGACGATGCCGCGCTGTCCTTCGGCCTGGACTTGCGGAACGAGATTTACGGGCCGGTGCCGATGGTGCATGGCGGCGTGCTGCCGATTTCGGCGCGGCGGCTGACCGAGCATGAGGCCAACGTCGTCGGCATCGACGAGGCCAAGGACATCGAGGGCACCGTGCGCATGGCGATGGCCGCCAATCCGCGGCTGCAACGCCTGTTCATCCTGCACGACGACACCGAGACCGGCCTGGGGCTGGATGACGAGATCGAGGCGCTGGTCGCCGCCGGCCGCTTCCCCGCCGGGGTGGAGCGGCAGGTGCTGCCGGCGCTACCCTTCGCCCGGCTGGAGGAGCGGCTGGCTGCCCTGCCGCCGGACAGCGCGGTGCTGCTGGGCACCTATGCCACCGACCCGGAAGGCCTGATCCTGCCGCCCGAGCAGTTCCTGGAACTGATGAGCGAAAAGAGCAGCGCGCCGATCTACGGCTTGCAGGAATTCCTGCTGGGCCACGGCATCGCCGGCGGCAGCCTGCTGAGCGGGCAGGAGCATGGCCGTGCGGTCGGTCGGCTGGCTGCCGCCCTGGTGAACGGCGTGCCGGTCGCCACCCTGGCGATGGAGCGGCGCCAGTCGGTCATCCGGGCCGCCGACTACAGCCAGATGCAGCGCTATGGGATCGATCCCGCGCGGCTGATGCCGCTCGACCGGCTGGTCGACAAGCCCTTCTCCTTCATGGAGACCTACCGCTGGCTGGTGGTGACGGTCGGCGGCGTGCTGCTGCTGCTGTTCGGCATGGTTCTGGTGCTGTCCGTCACGCTGCGCAGCCGGCGGAAGGCTGAGGCGGCGTTGCAGCGGAGCAACGAGGCGCTGACCGAGTCGCGCCGGCAGTTGCAGGCCAAGGTCGTCGAGCTGACCGCCAGCCAGGATGCGCTGCGCGAACGCGGGCGATGGATGCGGCTGGTGGCGGAGGCATCGCGCGACATCATCTGGACCTGGGACATCGTCAACGACGTCCGCGTCCTGTCCGGCCGGGTCGAGGAGCTGCTGGGCGTCGATGCCGCCAGCATCGATTCCCGTGCGGCCTGGTTCGACCGCATCCATCCGGAAGACCGGCCGCTGGCGGAGGAGGCGCTGCAACGCCACCTGTCGGGCGAACTGCCGGAATACCGGGTGGAATACCGGGTCCGCCATCGTGACGGCAATTACCTGTGGCTCTACGCCACCGGCAAGATCCTGTTCGATGGGGACGGGCAGGGCGGGACAGGAGGGCGGGGGAAGCCGGTGATGATGGGCGGCTCCTACACCGACATCACCGCGCAGAAGCGGCAGCAGGCATGGCTGGACCATCTGGCCCATTACGATTCCCTGACCGGCCTGCCCAACCGGCTGACGCTGGAACAGCATGTCGACCGGCTGATCGCCGAGACCAAGGCATCCGGCAAAGCCGGGCCGCTGGCGCTGCTGTTCCTCGACATGGACAATTTCAAGTTCATCAACGACGGCTTCGGCCACAAGGCCGGCGACGAGCTGCTGATGATGCTGGGGCTGCGCATCCGCAAGGGTGCGGGGGACGGGCTGTTCATCGCGCGGCTGGGCGGCGACGAGTTCGTGGTGGTGGTCCAGGGTGGCGAGGCCGGCGATCCGGCGGAGGTGGCGCAGCGGCTGGAACAGGCGTTCGCCGCCCCCTTCCTGGTCGAGGGGCAGCATTTCTTCGTGACATGCAGCGTCGGCATCGCCCGCTATCCCTGGGATGGCCGCTGCTTCGACGATCTGTTGCAGAATGCCGACACCGCCATGTACCGGGCCAAGGACAGCGGACGCGGGCGCATCTGCACCTTCACCGCCGACATGAACCTCAAGGTGGTGGAGCGCATGCGGCTGCTCAGCCGGGCCCGGCTGGCCTTCGACCGCCAGGCCTTCACCGTGCATTACCAGCCGCAGGTGGCGACGCGCGACGGCCGGGTCCGCGGTTTCGAGGCGCTGATCCGCTGGACCGACCAGGAACTGGGGCCGGTGTCGCCCGACCGCTTCATTCCGGTCTGCGAGGATTCCGGCCTGATCGTTCCGCTCGGCCTGTGGGTGCTGGAAACCGCCTGCATCGAGGCGGCCGGGCTGGCCTGCCGCGGGGCCGGCGACGTGACGATGAGCGTCAACATGTCGGCGGTCCAACTGGCCCAGCATGATTTCGTGCCGCGGGTTCTGGAGATCCTGGACCGCACCGGCCTGCCGGCGAACCGGCTGGAGCTGGAAATCACCGAGTCGCAGATGATCGGCTCGCTCGATTCCGCCATCGGCAAGCTGAACGCGCTGCGCAAGGCCGGCATCCACATCGCGCTGGACGATTTCGGCACCGGCTATTCGTCGCTGACCTATCTGCGGACGCTGCCGATCAACACGCTGAAGCTGGACAAGGCCTTCATCGACGACGTCCACCGCCGGCCCGATGCGCGCAGCATGGTGTCGTCCATCTCGCGCATCGCCCACGATCTGCGGCACAGCGTAGTGGCGGAGGGAGTCGAAGAGGCGGCCCAGTGGGAGGTGCTGTCGCTGATGGGCTGCGACCTGATCCAGGGCTATTTCGTCAGCCGCCCGCTGCCGGCCGACCGCATCGACGCCTTCCTGGCCGCCTGGGAGGACCGGCGGGCCGGCCTGCCGGTGATCCGCGACGATGTGGTGGTCGGCTTGCCCACCCAAGGGGCGAACCGGCCGTCCCTGCCGGTTTCGTAGGGGCCGGTTTCGTAGGGCCCGATTTCGTAGGGCCCGATTTCGTAGGGTTGGAATAGCGGCCCAGGGACTGCGGAATTCGCCAAGCTTCGACGGTTTGCATCCCTCTTCGGCTTGCGGGACCGTCGGCTTTCGGTGCAAACGCGAAACGCCCCGCAGGCTGCCTGCGGGGCGTTTTGAACGCGGGGCTTTTTGGACCGGAGGCGCCGGGCTCAGTGCCGCGTGCGGGCCGGGGTGATGTAGACGCCGTCCCAATCGACGCCGAACAGGGCGTCGTCGCCGGCCTCTTCGACCAGATCGTCATATTCGTGGGCCTCGATCAGCCCGAAGATCGAGGCGGTGCCGGAGGCGTCCAGGTCGCAGGTCACGACATGGCCGCCGACCTCGACGGAGGTGAAGAACACTTCCGGCAGCTCCATGCTGTCCAGGTCGGCGGTAACGGCGGCTTCGATCTCGTGGATGGAGCGGGCCGACAGCGACACGCGCAGCTTGGCCGCCTGGGAGGCCCAGACGATGCGCTTGACGTGCGCGGGCTCCTTCATCTCCGCGACGCCCGGCGCCTCGTCGCCTTGGCCGGCCATCGCAATCATCCGGGAAACCAGGGTCGAGGTGCTGCTGGGTGCGCGCATGAAAGCCTCCGCTCGTTCGATGACGACAGATTTGCGCGCAGGCGGTTAACGGGGTCTTAAGCCGGTACCGGGGCTAAAGCCTTACCACCGGGGGAGTAGTCCTATCCTATCGGTTTTAGCGGCCGGCGAGTGCGGCGGCGACCCCCGCCGCGACCCGCGCGTTGTTGCGGATCAGCGCGATGTTGGCGGTCAGGCTGCGCCCGCCGGTAATCGCCTCCAGCGCCGCCAGCAGGTGAGGGGTGATGTCCTTCCCCTTGATTCGCCTGGCATCCGCGTCGGCCAGCGCCTGGGCGACCGCCGCCTCCATCGCGTCGGCGTCGAGTTCGTCGGCTGCCGGGATCGGGTTGGCGAGCAGCACGCCGCCCTCCAGGCCGAGCTGCCATTTCGTCCGCAGGATTTCCGCCACCTCCTGCACGTTGTCACAGCGATGATCGACGGAGAGGCCGCTGCGGCGGCTGTAGAAGGCGGGAAATTCCTCGGTGCCGAAGCCCAGGACCGGCACGCCGCGGGTTTCCAGCAGCTCCAGCGTCTTGGGCAGGTCGAGAATCGACTTGGCCCCGGCGCAGACGACGCAGACCGAGGTGCGGGCCAGCTCGTCGAGGTCGGCGGAAATGTCAAAGCTGGTCTCCGCCCCGCGATGGACGCCGCCGATGCCGCCGGTGGCGAAGACCGGGATGCCGGCCAGCCGCGCCCCGATCATCGTCGCCGCCACCGTGGTGGCGCCGAGCGCCCTGGTCGCCAGGGCGACGGGCAGGTCGCGGCGGCTCAGCTTGCGCGCGGCATGGCCGGCGGTCGCCAGCCGCTCCAGCGCCTCGTCGTCCAGCCCGATTCGGATGCGCCCGTCCATCACCGCGATGGTGGCGGGGAGGGCGCCTGCGGCCCGCACCTCCGCCTCCAGCGCGCGGGCGGTCTCCAGATTGCGCGGATAGGGCATGCCGTGGGAGATCACCGTCGATTCCAGCGCCACCACCGGGTGCCCCGTGGCGAGCGCGTCGGCGATTTCGGGGGTCGGCAGCAGGATCGGGTGCATGCGCTGGGTCTCCGCTATGAGCGCCCTATATTAGGACGCATGTCCGCTGCACACCAATCCAATCAGGGGGGCGCCAATCCAAGCCGTCCCCATCCCGACACCTGGATCAAGGTCCTGCCCGAGGGACTCTTCGTCGAGCCGGGGGGCTTCTACATCGACCCGGTGCGCCCGGTGGAGCGCGCGGTCGTCACCCACGGCCATTCCGACCATGCAAGGCCGGGCAACCGCTCCGTGCTGGCGACGTCGGGCACGCTCGCCATCATGCGCCAGCGGATGGGCGAGGGGGTGGGCGGCAGCCTGCAGGCGCTGGACTATGGCGAGACCCTGCGCATCGGCGACGTGACGGTGCGGATGGTGCCGGCCGGCCATGTGCTGGGCAGCGCCCAGGTGGTGATGGAGCATGCCGGATCGCGCGTGGTGGTGTCGGGCGACTACAAGCGCCGGCTCGACCGCACCTGTGCGCCGTTCGAGCCGGTGCCCTGCGACGTCTTCGTGACCGAGGCGACCTTCGGCCTGCCGGTGTTCCGCCATCCGCCCGACCTGGGCGAGGTATGTAAGCTGCTGCATTCGATGGCGCTGTTCCCGGAGCGCAGCCATGTCGTCGGCGTCTATGCGCTCGGCAAATGCCAGCGGCTGATCACGCTGCTGCGGGCGGCGGGTTACGACCGGCCGATCTGGCTGCATGGCGCGCTGGAGCCGCTCTGCCGGCTCTACAGCAGCCTGGGGGTGGAGTTGGGCGAGCTGCGCCCCGCCACGGTGGCGGCGAAGGAGGAGTTGAAGGGCGCCCTGGTGCTGGCTCCGCCGGCGGCGGTGGCCGACCGCTGGGCCCGGCGGCTGGCCGACCCGGTGGTGGCGGTGGCGTCGGGCTGGATGCGGGTGCGCCAGCGCGCCCGCCAGCGCGGGGTGGAACTGCCGCTGGTCATCTCCGACCATGCCGACTGGGACGAGCTGTGCCAGACGCTGGAGGATGTCGGCGCGCCGGAGGTCTGGGTGACCCATGGCCGGGAGGAGGCGCTGGTCCATTACGCCACCGGCCGCGGCATCCGCGCCCGCGCGCTGGCGCTGATCGGCTTCGAGGACGAGGACTCGGAAGGGATGCCGGAGAAGGCTGGCGAAGGAGAGGCGTCGTGAACCGCTTTGCCGCGCTGATCGACGCGCTGGTCTTCATGCCGTCGCGCAACGGCAAGATCCGCCTGCTGGTCGAGCATTTCGCCACCGTGCCGGATCCCGAGCGCGGCTGGGCGCTGGCGGCGCTGACCGGGGCGCTCAGCTTCCGCGAGGCCAAGCCGGCGGCGATCCGCGAACTGGCCGCCACGCGTGTCGATCCGGAGCTGCTGGCGCTGTCCTACGACTATGTCGGCGATCTGGCGGAGACGGTGGCGCTGATCTGGCCGGAACGTCCTGAGCGGGCCAACAGCCTGCCGCCCAGCCTGGACGAGGTGGTGGAGGCGCTGCGCGCCGCCAAGCGCGGGCAGGTGATCGGGCTGGTGGAGGGCTGGCTCGACACGCTCGACTCGTCGGGGCGCTTCGCGCTCTTGAAGCTGATCACCGGGGCTCTGCGCATCGGCGTCTCCGCCCGGCTCGCCAAGACGGCGCTGGCGGAGTGGGGCAAGGCGGCCCGGCCGGAGGTGAGCGTCGACGACGTCGAGGAAGTCTGGCACGGGCTGACCGCCCCCTATGCGGAGCTGTTCGCCTGGCTGGAGGGGCGGGCGGAGCAGCCGGCGACCGGGGCCGGGGCCGGCTTCCGCCCGATGATGCTGTCCCACCCGCTGGAGGAGGAGGACCGCGCCGGGCTCGATCCCGCCGCCTATGCCGCGGAATGGAAATGGGACGGCATCCGCGTGCAGATGGTGGCGCGCGGCGGAGAGCGGCGGCTCTACAGCCGCACCGGCGACGACGTGTCCGGCGCCTTCCCCGACATCGTCGATCACATGAGCTTCGACGCGGTGCTGGATGGCGAGCTGCTGGTGGCGCGCGACGGGGTGGTGGCGCCCTTCAACGATCTGCAGCAGCGGCTCAACCGCAAGACGGTGACGGCGCAGATGCTGCGCGACGGGCCGGCCTGGGTGCGGCTCTATGACATCCTGTTCGACGGCGACGAGGATCTGCGCGGCCTGTCCTTCGTCGAGCGGCGCGCCCGGCTGGAGCGCTGGTACGAGACGGTGCGGCCGCGGCGGATGGATTTGTCGCCGCTGGTGCCGTTCGACCGGTGGGACGAGCTGGTGGAACTGCGCGAGGGCGCGCGGGAGAACGGCATCGAAGGGCTGATGCTGAAGCGGCGCGACAGCGCCTATCTCGCTGGGCGGCCGAAGGGACCGTGGTTCAAGTGGAAGCGCGGCGCGCTGACGCTCGACACCGTGATGATGTACGCCCAGCGCGGCCACGGGAAGCGGTCGAGCTATTATTCGGACTACACGTTCGGTGTCTGGCGCGGCGAGGAGCTGGTGCCGGTCGGCAAGGCCTATTCCGGCTTCACCGACGCCGAGCTGGTCGAGCTGGACCGCTGGGTGCGCAACCACACCACCCGCCGCTACGGCCCGGTGCGCGAGGTGGAGGCCGGGCTGGTGCTGGAGGTCGCCTTCGACAGCGTGCACCCGTCGAACCGGCACAAGAGCGGGCTCGCCATGCGCTTCCCCCGCATCTACCGCATCCGCTGGGACAAGCCGGCGCACGAGGCCGACCGGCTGGAGACGCTGGCGGCGATGGTGGCGGGGTAGGGCGGGAGACGCCCTACCGCAGCGGGGCGGTCACCACGTCGACGGAGGTTTCCGCCACGGTGCCGACCACGTCGACAGCGGTGCCGGCGATGCTGGCGGCACCGCTCGCCACCCCGGCGACGGCGCCGCAGCCGGTCAGCGAACCGCCGAGCAGCAGCAGGGCGGCGAGCGGAAGAAGGCGGCGCGGGGCGGGGCGGCGGGACATGGCGTCCTCCAAAAAAACCGGAAACGGATACGGATACAGGTCCGGTGGCGATTGCAGCACGCAATTCCGACCGAAAGGTTAATCCCGGCATTTGCCGCAAGAGCGGTGAATTCCGCCTCCGCCTGATGCAGTGCCCTTTCCAGGTCGGTGCTGAGTATTACAAGTAATTCATCGCGGTGTAATACCTTGATGTAGGTTCTCGCAAGGGTGCGGACGGGTTACAGGAGATGGGCATGGCTGTCATGAAGAATTCTCCGTCATCCATGGATGTTTCCGCATAGCCGTATTCAACTCCGGCCCCATATCTGGCTTGCCGACCGAGGAAAGATGTCTGCAATCGATTGACTGGTTGGGAAAGACACAGATGCGCGACGGTTCCTTTGCCGATCTCATCGCCCCCTATGACCGGGTGGCGCTCGTCCTTCAGGGTGGCGGCGCGCTCGGCGCCTATCAGGCGGGCGTCGTCGAGGGGCTGTTCGAGCACGACATCCATCCGACCTGGGTGGCCGGCGTGTCGATCGGCGCCATCAACGCGGCGCTGATCGCCGGCAACCCGCCGGAGCGGCGCTGCGCCGCGCTGTCGGAGTTCTGGAGCCGCATCGCCCCGCCCTCGCCCTGGGAAGGGGCGGAGACGCTGTGGCGGCGGCTCGATCCCGACGGGCCGTCGATCTCGGTCCTCAACCAGTGGAGCGCGTGGCGGACGGCGCTGTCCGGCCAGCCCGGCTTCTTCCGGCCGCGGCCGGCGGTGGAATGGGCGGCGGCCGGTCCCTTCGCCGGGCCGACCAGTTTCTACGACACCGCCCCGCTGAAGAAGACGCTGGAGGATCTGATCGACTTCGACCGGATCAACCGCGGCGACATCCGGCTGTCGCTGGGGGCGGTCGACGTGCTGACCGGCAACTCGATCTATTTCGACACCGAGACCCACCGGATCGGGCCGGAACATGTGATGGCGAGCGGCGCCCTGCCGCCCGGCTTCGCCCCCGTCGAGATCGACGGCGGCTTCTATTGGGACGGCGGGCTGGTCTCCAACACGCCGCTCGACCATGTGCTGGAGGACCGGCCGCGCCGCGACACGCTGGTCTTCCAGGTCGATCTGTGGAGCGCCATCGGGCAGGTGCCGCGCGGCATGTCGGAGGTGCTGGAGCGGCAGAAGGACATCACCTATTCCAGCCGCACCCGCTTCAACACCGACAAGGTCACCTACGAGCAGACCCTGCGCAACCAGCTGGTCACGTTGCTCGACCGGCTGCCGGAGGATCTGCGGGACACGCCGGAGGCGAAAGCGCTGCGGGGCGCCGCCTGCGAGGCGGCGGTCAACATCATCCACCTGATCTACCGCCGCAAAAGCTACGAGCGCGACAGCAAGGACTACGAGTTCTCCAACGCCGGCATGCGGGAGCATTGGGAAAGCGGCCGTGCCGACACCCTCGCCACGCTTGCCCACCCGGACTGGCTGGCGATGCCGCCGCGGCTGGGCGGACCCGTCACGCACGACCTGCTGCGCGACGACGGAAAGCCGGACTGACCGGACATCACCGAAGAGACACCCTCACCGACATCTCGATCGAGAAGGAGCGGACCCATGCGCTTGCAGGACAAAGTCGCCGTCATCACCGGGGCGGCGAGCGGAATCGGGCTTGAGATCGCCCGGACCTTCGCCCGCGAGGGCGCCAAGATCGTCATCGCCGACCTGAACCAGGCCGGTGCCGATGCCGCCGCGGCCAGCCTGGACCCCACGGGCAAGCGGGCTCTTGGCGTCGCCATGGACGTGACCGACGAGGCCCAGGTCGATGCCGGCATGGCCCGCGCCGCCAACGCCTTCGGCCGCATCGACATCCTGGTCAGCAATGCCGGCATCCAGACGGTGGCGCCGGTCGAGCAGTTCGAGTTCGCCAAGTGGAAGCAGCTCCTGTCCATCCATCTGGACGGCGCCTTCCTGACCACGCGCGCCGCCCTGCGGACGATGTACAAGCAGGGCAGCGGCAGCATCATCTATATGGGGTCGGTCCACTCCAAGGAGGCGTCGGCGCTGAAGGCGCCCTACGTCACCGCCAAGCATGGGCTGATCGGCCTTGCCAAGGTGGTCGCCAAGGAAGGGGCGGCACATGGCGTGCGCGCCAACGTGATCTGCCCCGGCTTCGTCCGCACCCCGCTGGTCGAGAAGCAAATCCCCGAGCAGGCCAAGGAGCTCGGCATCTCCGAAGAGGACGTGGTGAAGAAGGTGATGCTGAAGGAGACCGTCGACGGCGAGTTCACCACCGTCGAGGACGTCGCCCAGGCCGCCCTGTTCTTCGCGTCCTTCGAGTCCAACGCGCTGACCGGCCAGTCGCTGGTCGTCAGCCATGGCTGGTTCATGCAGTAAGCCGTCCGACGGCAGCCGGAATGGAAAAAGGCGTCGGGTCATCGGCCCGACGCCTTTTCCGTTTCAAGATGCACCGATCTGGTCAGAGGCGGTTTGTCCCCCCCTCTCAGAACTCCTTCCAGTCGTCGTCGTCGCTGGTGCTGTGCTTCAGGACCGGGACCGCGGCGGCGGTGGTGCGGGTGGGTAAGTCGGCGCGGGCGGACGGCTTGGCCGTCGCATGGGCCGTGCCGTTGCCGCGGGCGGCGGGCTTCGCCGCCGGCTTGGCGGTGGCGCGGGTGGGAGCCGGAGCGCGGCGGGTGGTGGTGACCGCGGGTGCGGCCTGGACCGCCGCCATCGCGCGCGGCGCCTGGGCATAACCGAAGCCAGCCGCACCGAAGCCGGCCGCCTGATCGAACTTGAAGAAGCCGACCAGCGACTTCAGGTCGGTGGCCTGTCCGCTCATCGCCTGGGCGGCGGCGGTGGTTTCCTCCACCAGGGCGGCGTTCTTCTGGGTCATCTCGTCCATGTTGGCGACGGTCGAGTTGATCTCGTCGAGCGCCGTCGCCTGTTCGGCCGAGGCCGAGGCCATCTCGGCGATCAGCGTCGCCACCTGCTGCACCCCGGACACGATGCCCTGCAGCGCGTCGCCGGCCTTGCTGACCAGATCGACGCCATCCTTGACCTGGGCGTCGCTGTCCAGGATCAGGCCCTTGATCTCCTTCGAGGCCTGGGCGGAGCGCTGGGCGAGCTGCCGCACCTCCTGCGCCACCACGGCGAAGCCGCGCCCGGCGTCGCCGGCCCGCGCCGCCTCCACCGCCGCGTTCAGCGCCAGCAGGTTGGTCTGGAAGGCGATCTCATCGATCACGCCGATGATGTCGGTGATCTTGCGGCTGGATTCCTCGATCTTGCGCATCGCCTCGATGGCGGAGCCGGCGACGCCGCCGCCCGACTCGGCGGACCCGCGGGCCTGGGCCGCCATCACGTTGGCGCGCTGGGCGTTCTCGGCGTTGGAGCGCACGGTCGCCCCCAGCTCCTCCATGCTGGCCGCGGTCTCTTCCAGCGAGGAGGCCTGCTGTTCGGTGCGGTCGGCGAGGTCGGAGGATCCCAGCGACACTTCCGCGGCGGCGGCGGCGATGGTCTCGGCGGCCTGGGTGATCTGGCCGACGATCTCCGTCAGACGGGTGGAGGTGGTGTTGACGTCGGTCTTCACCCGCTCGAAGGCGCCCTGGTAGTCGCGGGTGACTCGGCGGTTCAGGTCGCCCTGGGCCAGCGCCGACAGCACCTCGCCCAGGTCGGCGATCACCGCCTCCACCGTGTCGGTCAGGCGGTTGATGCCTTCCGACATGGTCCTGTAGAAGCCGTCCTTGCCGGCCAGATCGATGCGGCGCTCCAGGTCGCCCTTCGACACGGCGTCGATCAGGGTGGCGATCTCCTCGCCGATGGCCTGCTCGCGGGCGCGCTGGGCCTCGGCGGCGCGGCGTTCGGCCTCCAGCCTCTCGCGCTCCGCCTCGTCCATCCGCTTCTTCTCGATGGCGTTCTCCTTGAACACCAGCACGGCCTTGGCCATGCTGCCGATCTCGTCGCGGTTGGCGAGCGCCGGAACGTCCACCGTGAGGTTGCCGGCGGCCAGTTCGGTCATCGTGCCGGTCATCTGCACCACCGGGCGGACGATGGAGCGCGCGGTGACCAGCGCCACCAGGATGCCGATCAAGAGGGCGCCGACCGCCATGCCGATCAGCAGGCTGCGGGTCTTCTCCATGTCGTTCTGCGAGGCGGACAGCACGGCTCCGCGCGCCTCCGCCTGGGAGGCGATGGTCTTCTCCACCAGGGTGGCGAATTCCTCCGCCTCGCCGGTCATGGTGCGGAAGGCCAGGGTCTGGGCATCGTTGACCGCGGCGACCACCCGGTTGAAGCTGTCCAGATAGCGGGTGGAGAGCTGGATCGTCTCCTCGACGTCGCGCTTCTGCACCGGGTCGGCGATGCGGGCCGACAGCGGGCCGGCCGCCTTGAGGAAGGAGTCCATCCGGCCGCGCGTCTCGTCCGCCGACTTCGCCGTCTGGTCCGTCAGGAAGCGCTGGGCGCTGAGGCGGGCGAGGACCAGCATCTCCTGCACCTGACCGGCGCGCGCCGCAGTCTCGAAATCGCCGGCGGCGATGCCGGCGGCGATCGTCCGGCTCAACCCTTCCCGCGCCTTCAGGCCGGCCGGCACCAGCTCGTCCGCCACCAGCCGGTCACGCTGCTCGCGCAGCTTGACCAGCTGGGCAAAGTTGGCGGTGTAGCTGTCGAACTGCCGGATCATCGCCTCCAGATTGGCGCGGCGGCCGGGATCCTGCGTGGCGTCGCGGATGGAGCGCAGCATGTCGCCGAGCTTCTTCTGCTGCGTCTGGATCGGAGCGATCAGGGCGTTGTTGCCGGAGAAGGAGTAGTTGACCGCGTTGCGGCGCATGTCCGACACCGAGCCGTCCACGTCGGACAGCCGCAGCGAACCGTCGGAGATCGTCGCGTAACGGGTGAAGCCTTCCTCCACCGTCGACAGGGACCGGACGCCCAGCGCTGCCACCAGGACGAGGAGGGCGAGGATCAGAAGGAAACCCACCTGGATGCGGGTGCCCACCTTGAAACGGCCGGCGAAGCTGGCGTTCTGCATGGTCAAATGCCTTGGTCTGCGGATCGGGTCGAACGCGATACGCCCGGCAGGGTAGAGGAAAGTGGTTTCCAGTCCGTTGCCATGGCGCAAGGAAATGCACGGAAAGCGCCCCTGGGGCGCGGCAAAATCGTGTCAAAGCCGTGACCCGGGGCTTTGACGATGCGGCCGCGGTCCCTAGGTTACGTCGCCTGCACAGCATTCGGGCGACGGTCCTTCGGGGGCCGGTCTTCCCTGGGCCGGCAGACATCACCGTAAAGGCTACTGAAAAATCCGATGCGCCGCAGCCTCCCGCCGACCTCCGACACCAGCGCCTTCACCCGCCCGTCCGGCGACCTGCGGGCCGCGATCCGCTCGCTCGGCCCCTACATCTGGCCCCGCGATTCCGTGGAAACGCGGGTGCGGGTGGTGCTGGCGATGCTTCTGCTGATCGGCGCCAAGGTCGCCAACGTCTATGTGCCGATCTTCTACAAGCATGCGGTGGACGCGCTGACGCCCGCCAGCGCCGGCGGCAGTGCCGGATTGGGAGGGGGCCCGGGTGCGGTGGTCGCCATCCCGCTGGGACTGATCGTCGCATACGGCCTTGCCCGCGTGACCTCGCTGGTCTTCGCCGAACTGCGCGACGCCGTCTTCGCCACGGTGGCTCAGCGGACCATCCGCCGGGTGGCGCTGTCGGTGTTCCGGCACCTGCACGCGCTGTCGCTGCGCTTCCATCTGGAACGCCAGACCGGCGGCCTGACCCGCTCGCTGGAGCGCGGAACCCGCGCCATCGAGTCGCTGCTGCGCTACACCCTGTTCTCCATCGTGCCGACGCTGGTGGAGATCGCACTGGTCTGCGCCATTCTGTGGAAGCTGTTCAGCGTCTGGTTCGCGCTGGCGACCTTCGTCACGGTGATGGGCTACATCCTCTACACCTTCTTCGTGTCGGAATGGCGCATCAAGTTCCGCCGCCTGATGAACGACACCGACAGCAAGGCCAACACCAAGGCCATCGACAGCCTGCTGAACTACGAGACGGTCAAGTATTTCGGCAACGAGGAGCATGAGGCCCGCCGCTACGACGGCGCATTGCAGAGCTACGAGAAGGCAGCGGTGCGCAGCCAGCAGAGCCTGTCGCTGCTGAATGTCGGGCAGTCGGCGATCATCTCGCTGGGGCTGGCGGCGGTGATGGGCATGGCCGCCAAGGGCATCGTCGACGGCAGCATGTCGCTGGGCGACTTCGTTCTGGTGAACACCTATCTGTTGCAGCTCTACCAGCCGCTGAACTTCTTCGGCGTCGTCTATCGAGAGATCAAGCAGTCGCTGATCGACATCGAATCGATGGTGACGCTGCTGGCGGTCGACCGCGAGGTGGCCGACGGCCCCGATGCGAAGCCGCTGGCGGTCGACGGGGCGGAGCTGCGCTTCGAGGGGGTGGAGTTCGGCTATGACCCGCGCCGGCCGATCCTGAAGGATGTCAGCTTCACCGTGCCGGCCGGCAGGACGGTCGCCATCGTCGGCCCGTCGGGGGCCGGCAAGTCCACCATCAGCCGGCTGCTGTTCCGCTTCTACGACGTCAATGGCGGCCGGGTGCTGATCGATGGGCAGGACATCCGCGGGGTGACCCAGTCCTCGCTGCGGGCGTCCATCGGCATCGTCCCGCAGGACACCGTGCTGTTCAACGACACCGTCTTCTACAACATCGCCTATGGCCGCCCCGGCGCCAGCCCGGCGGAGGTGGAGCGGGCGGCGCGGCTGGCCCACATCCACGACTTCATCATGGCGCTGCCCGACGGCTACCAGACCACGGTGGGAGAGCGCGGGCTGAAGCTGTCGGGCGGCGAGAAGCAGCGCGTCGCCATCGCCCGCACCATCCTGAAGGACCCGGCGATCCTGCTGTTCGACGAGGCGACCAGCGCGCTCGACACCCACACCGAGCGGGAAATCCAGGCCAACCTGCGCGAGGTCAGCCGCGGCCGCACCACGCTGGTGATCGCCCACCGGCTGTCCACCGTGATCGACGCCGACGAGATCCTGGTGCTGGAGGCCGGCCGGGTGATCGAACGCGGCCACCACACCGACCTGCTGGCCGCCCGCGGCGCCTATGCCGCCCTGTGGGCGCGGCAGCAGGAAGCCAGCCAGGCATCGGTCGGGACATCCACCGGTGGCCCGGCGCCGCTGCCCGGCGTGCTGGCGCCGACCTGAGCCGGAAACGGGGAGAACGGGATCATGGGACCGGCAAGGCAGGCGCTGCGCGCCGCGACGCGGGAGAGCCACGACCGTCTGGACAAGGCCGAGGTGCTGCAGCCTCTGGTCCGGCCGGACATCACGCCGCCGCAATATGTCCGCGCGCTGGCCGTTCTCCACGGCTTCAACGCGCCGGTGGAGCGGGGGCTGGGGGAGGACGGGGGAGACGGCGCGGCGCGGCTGGCGCTGCTGCGCGAGGATCTGCGGGTGCTGGGCGCCGACCCGGACGCGCTGCCGGAGATGGCGGGGCTGCCGCCGCTGGACAGCGCGCCGGCCCGGCTGGCGGCGCGCTACGTGCTGGACGGCTCGGCCCATGGCGGTCGGGCGATGCTGCCGGGAATCACCCGGGCGCTGGGCCATGACGCCCGGCGCGGCGCGCGCTTCCTGGCATCGGACGGGTTGGACATGGCGGGGGCCTGGAAGGCGCTGATGGTCCGGCTGGAGGAAGAGCTTGCCGACCCCGCGGCGCTGGCCGTCGCCTGCGCCACCGCCGCCGGCCTGTTCGCGGCGCTGGAGAGGTGGACGGCCGAGCAATGGATGGGGGAGCGGAGGGCTTGAAACTGGCGCGCCGGGCCATCCCTTGATAGGGTGCCGCACCATCCTCATCCGGGTTCTGGAGACCGCTTTCCCATGACCGCGCCAGCCTCGCGCATCTATTGCTCCGTCGACACCACCGAGATCGAGTCCGCCCGCCGCATCGCCGGGCAGGTGGCCGGGGCCGTCGGCGGCATCAAGCTGGGGCTGGAGTTCTTCATCGCCCAGGGGCCGGCTGGCGTCCGTGCCGTGGTGGGCGAGGATGGGCCGCCGCTGTTCCTCGACCTGAAGCTGCACGACATCCCCAACACGGTGGCCGGCGGCGTGCGCGCGGCGCTGCCGCTGAAGCCGGCCTTCATGACCATCCACAGCGCCGGCGGCCCGGCGATGATGCGGGCGGCGGCGGAGACGGCGGCGACCGCCGGGGCGGACCGGCCGAAGATCCTGGCCGTCACCGTGCTGACCAGCCTCGACGAGGGCGATCTGGGCGCGGTCGGCCAGTCGGTGCCGGTGGCCGACCAGGTGGTGCGGCTGGCGAAGCTGGCCAAGGCGTCGGGGGTGGACGGCGTCGTCTGCTCGCCGGCCGAGGTGGCGCTGGTGCGCGCCGCCTGCGGTCCCGACTTCATCCTGATGGTGCCCGGCATCCGCCCGGCCTGGGCCGCCACCAACGACCAGAAGCGCATCATGACCCCGGCCGAGGCGCTGGCGGCCGGCGCCGACCATCTGGTGATCGGTCGTCCGATCACCGCCGATGCCGACCCGGCCGCCGCCGCCCGTCGCATCGTCGCCGAAATTGAGGGGGCCGCATGACCGTCGCCGCCAAGATCTGCGGGCTGAGCGAGCCCGAAAGCCTGCGCGCCGCCGTCGCCGGCGGCGCGCGCTATGTCGGCTTCGTCTTCTATCCGCGCAGCCCGCGCGCCATCGCCCCGGCGATGGCGGCGGAGCTGGCGCGGCTGCTGCCGACCGGCGTGCGCTCCGTCGGGCTGTTCGTCGATCCCGACGACGAGTTCCTGGAGCATGTCACCGGGCAGGTCCCGCTCGACCTGATCCAGTTGCACGGCGCCGAGACGCCGCGCCGAATCGCCGAGATAAAGGCCCGCTACGCCCTGCCGGTGATGAAGGCGATCAAGATCGGCGGGCCGGAAGATTTGACCCTGGCGCTGGAGGCGGCGGAGGTCGCCGACCGGCTGCTGTTCGACGCCAAGCCGCCGGCCAAGGTGTCGGCGCTGCCCGGCGGCAACGGCATCGCCTTCGACTGGACGATCCTGGCCGGGCGCCGCTGGCCGCGGCCCTGGATGCTGTCGGGCGGGCTGACGGTGGACAATGTCGCGGAGGCGGTGCGGGTCACCGGCGCCACCGAGGTCGATGTCTCGTCCGGCGTGGAAGACCGCCCCGGCCACAAGGATCCGGCGCTTGTCCGCTCCTTCCTTTCGGCGGTCGCGGCACTTTGAGGATGGTCCGCCGGAATAGTGCCCTGTTTTAGACGAATGCTTCGGCTTATCTTGATCGCATGGCGGGACCCTTCGCCGTCGGCTAGGATGCGCCCATGAGCGATTCCACCACCCTGTCCACAACCGAGGCGCTTGGCGCCGTGCTCGATGAGCATCTGCGCTGGATCGGCCAGTGGCAGCGCGCCGTTTTCTACCGCGACGGCCGCGGCGGGGAACGGTCGTCTGCCCCGGCTTCCTTCCAGGCCTGGTGCCAAGCCGCCAGCCGCGACGACCTGTTGCAGCAGCCGGCGGTGCAGAAGCTGGCGAACCTGCACGAGCAGATGCACCGTCAGGCCCGGCTGATCCTGCTGAAGGCGTCGAGCGGCGAACTGCCGACCGAATCCGAGTATGAGGGGGTGATCGGCCGCTTCGAGGAGTTCATGCTGCATCTGCGGCGGATGGAGCGCGCCTTCGCCGCCGCCGCCTCCGGCCTGGATCCGCTGACCGGCCTGCGCACCCGCCGCGGCATGGGCGAGGCGCTGGAGCGCGAGCACAACCGCTATCGCCGCACCGGCCAGCCCTTCTGCGTCGCGCTGGCCGACATCGACAAGTTCAAGGGCATCAACGACAGCTACGGCCACGACATCGGCGACCGGGTGCTGGCCGCCACCGCCGCCGTCATCAGCCGCGGCGTCCGCAGCTTCGACGAGGCCTTCCGCATGGGCGGCGAGGAGTTCCTGGTCTGCCTGAAGGAAACCGGGCTGGACGAGGGCTATGCGGTGATCGAGCGGCTGCGCGTCGACCTGATGCGCTCGCCGGTGGTGCTGCCCGACGGCCGGGTGATCCCGGTCACCGCCTCCTTCGGGCTGGTGGAGGCGGTGGCCGACCTGACCGTCGACGATCTGGTGGTCTGCGCCGACCGCGCGCTCTACCAGGCCAAGAATTCCGGCCGCAACCGCGTGATCCGCTACGGCATCGACCGTCCGGAACCGAAGGTGGCGGCGGCGAAGGCGGTGCGGGGCTAGGGACAAACCGCAGCTGCCGGTCAGCCCCCTTGGCCCCGGCCCCCCAGGCGCGCTAGGATCGGGGCAACCTCACCGTCAGCCGCGATCCGGATTCCATGCGCACCCTGCCCGAATTTCCCAACCTGTTCGTCCTCGACCATCCGCTGATCCAGCACAAGCTGACCCATATGCGGAACAAGGAGCGGTCGACCGGCGGGTTCCGCACCCTTCTGCGCGAGATCTCGCTGCTGATGGGCTATGAGCTGACGCGCGACATTCCGCTGACCACCGAGCGGATCGAGACGCCGCTGCAGCCGATGGATGCCCCGGTGATCCTGGGCAAGAAGCTGGCGGTAGTGCCGGTGCTGCGCGCCGGGCTCGGCATGTCGGCCGGCCTGCTGGAGCTGGTGCCGTCGGCGCGCGAGGGGCATATCGGCCTCTACCGCGACCATGACACCAAGCAGCCGCACGAATATCTGGTGAAGCTGCCGCCGGCCGACGGACGGCTGTTCATCGTCGTCGATCCGATGCTGGCGACCGGCAACTCCGCGGCCCATGCCTGCGACGTGCTGAACCGCCACGGCGTGGACGACCACAACATCCGCTTCATGGCGCTGGTCGCAGCACCCGAGGGCGTGCGCCGCTTCCACGAGGCACACCCGGACGTGAAGGTCTTCACCGCGGCGCTGGACAGCCATCTGGACGAGAACGCCTACATCGTTCCCGGCCTGGGCGATGCCGGCGACCGCATGTTCGGCACCAAGTAAGGACCGGTTCAGGTCATCGTGAAGCGGGGCGGGTGCCGGAGGACGGCCCCGCCCCGTTTTTCGTTGGGCCCCCGGTCAGCCGGCCGGGGCCGGTTCCTCTTCCCGCACCGTGCCGAACTGCGCCAGCGCCTTGCGGTAGCCGATGTTGGGCGGTGCGTAGCCCGCATCGCTGGCGGCACGGTGCGGCACCGACTCGTGCAGGTTCTCCTGGCTGAAGGGCAGGACGCAGACCGGGCGGTAATGGCGCGGCTGCACCAGTTCGCCGACCCCGTCCAGGAAACGGGCATAGGAATCGACGATGACGCCCAAGGCGTTGTCGGGCGACACCTCCGGCACCCAGATGGGGTCGATGGCGAGGCCGCAGACCTCGGCGTGCTCCATCATCCATTTCAGCGTGATGTCCGACAGCCTGTCGTCGTCATAGCCGCCGCCGACGTTGGAATGGCAGCCGGCGAACCAGCGCTGCTCCATCCGCTGCGCCGGCTTCGCTTTCGGATCCCAGAGGTTGGCGGCGAAGGTCTTGCGATGCTCGTCGATCGCCAGCGCCTGGAAGGCATTGCGGACAAGGCTGCTGAGTTCTGTGTCGTGGAAGCCGTACAGGTCCTGATCCAACTGCTTGCAGATGCCGAGCGGCACGCCGAGCGCGCCCACCGTGTCCCAGACGCCGAGGAAATGGATCGGGATCAGCGTCGAACCGTTGGTGTCGCGGAACCGCTTTGCCTCCCCCACGTCCGGACCGTCGTCCCGCTTACGGTAGAGCGCGTAGGCGTCGTCCGTCTCGCCCAGCCTGTCGGCCGGCAGCAGCCCGGCATTGCGGATCAGCCCGACGAGGCTGCGGGCGGTGTAGGCGCCGCGCGAGAAGCCCAGGATGAAGACATGGTCGCCATCCCTGTAGTTCGAGGCGAGGAAGCGGTAGCCGTCCTTGATCTTCTTGTCGATCCCAAGGCCGAAGGCGCCGCCGAAGATTTTGTCGAACCAGTCGTGGAGAAAGCCTCCCTTTTCATCGGTGCCGACGCCGGAATCGTAATAGGAAACCTGTGCGGTGCCGTCCGGGGCGGTGCCGAGGACCGACTTGGAGAATTTCCAGACGTTGGTCGATGCCTCGTTGTCCTTGTCGGGCTGGCTGCCGCTGCCCGGCTTGTTCCAGGTGCCGTCGAAACACAGGACGATCCGCTTGCCCATCTTCCTCTCCCCGTCAAACGAGTGCGCGCAGGAGATGATGGAAACGATATTTTTTCAACTTCAATAGATTTATAAAAATCGGCGGCAACCCTGCAACGGACGATTCCGCCCGCTGCAACTTCGACCGGTCGCCGGAACAGGTCGCCGGAACAGGTCGATGGATCGGGGCAGATATGCGCACGTATTCCCGGACCCCCGCTATGGTCATCCGGCACATTCGGCCCATATTGCCGCCGATGAAATCAAGTCATCGCCGTGCCGATGGCCTGTCCGCGGGACGCCGACATGCGGCATCCGCAGGACAGGGGAGCCTGCCACTTGTGCGAAGGTCTCATGCGGCGGCGGCTTGATTTCGATCAATGCCGGGTGGCATGCCGGGAAGGATCATGCGATCCTCTTCGACGCGCCGGACGAATGGCCTAGCCCCTAGGTCTGGAATCCGGTGCAGCCGACCGTGTGAATGAACGCGAACGGAAACGCGCGATGGATTACGAAACTTTCTTCCGCAACCAGATTGCGACCCTGAAGCAGGACGGCCGCTACCGCGTGTTCGCCAATCTGGAGCGCCACGCGGGCAATTTCCCGACGGCGACCTTCCGCGATTCCCACGGGCGCGAACGTCCGGTCACGGTCTGGTGCTCCAACGACTATCTCGGCATGGGCCAGCATCCGAACGTGCTGAAGGCGATGCACGACGCGCTGGACCAGGTCGGCGCCGGTGCCGGCGGCACGCGCAACATCTCCGGCAACAACGTCTACCATGTGCTGCTGGAACGCGAACTGGCCGACCTGCACCACAAGGAAGCGGCGCTGCTCTTCACCTCGGGCTATGTGTCGAACGACGCGACGCTGACCACGCTGGGCAAGATCCTGCCCAACTGCGTGATCCTGTCGGACGCGCTGAACCACAACTCGATGATCACCGGCATCCGCAACTCGGGCGCCGAAAAGCACATCTTCCGCCACAACGACCCCAAGCATCTGGACGAGCTGCTGTCGGGCATCGCCCCCGGCCGTCCCAAGGTGGTGGCGTTCGAAAGCGTCTATTCGATGGACGGCGACATCGCCCCCATCCATGACCTGTGCGACGTGGCCGACAAGCACGGCGCCATGACCTATCTGGACGAGGTGCACGCTGTCGGCATGTACGGCGCCCGCGGCGCCGGCGTGGCCGAGCGCGACGGAGCCATGGACCGGCTGACCATCGTCGAGGGCACGCTGGGCAAGGCCTTCGGCGTCCAGGGCGGCTACATCACCGGCTCCACCGCGCTGATCGACTGCGTCCGCAGCTTCGCCGCCGGCTTCATCTTCTCCACCTCGCTGTCGCCGGTGATGGCGGCGGGGGCGCTGGCCTCCATCCGTCACCTGAAGCACAGCCAGACCGAACGGACGCAGCACCAGGAACGCGCCGCCACGCTGAAGCGGATGTTCGCCGACGCCGGCCTGCCGGTGATGCCGTCGATGAGCCACATCGTGCCGCTGATGGTCGGCGACGCCCACCGCTGCAAGCGCGCCTCGGACGAACTGCTCGACCGGCACAACATCTACGTCCAGCCGATCAACTACCCCACCGTTCCGCGCGGGACGGAGCGGCTGCGCTTCACCCCGACCCCCCTGCACACCGATGCGCAGATGGGCATGCTGGTCGACGCGCTGCTGGATGTGTGGAGCCGGCTCGACCTGCGCCTCGCCGCCTGAGCGGGGCTCCTGGAAACAGGTCCGGAAAGACCCTTTTGGCGATAAGGACGTTTTGCCCCCTGGACAGACAGCGTGCGCATCCCTACTTTGTGGGGTAGTGTTGCGACCGGTTCGCAGCTTCATTGCTGTGGACCGGCCGTCGCCCTTGCCGTCCTTTCCGTTTTTCCGGGGCTTCGCATCCAGCGGCTCGCCTAGGGGGTTCGCCATGTACCGTGACAACTCGCTGATGCCGAAGGAGGCCGTGCGCCTCGTCGTCCTGGGCACGCTGATCCAGGGTGGGCCGCTGCGCTACGCCGATCTGGCCGGCTCCGTCCGTCATTTCCTAGACCGCATGATGGGTCCGTCGCTGGACCTGATGGGCACCTCGCTGGAGATGCTGCGGTACGAAGGGCTGATCGAGGCGCTGGACGGCAGCGGCATGGAAGACAATGCCCTGCTGGGTCCGACCGAAGCCGGCCGGGCGGAGTTCGACACGCTGATGCGCGCCAATGTCCGCGCGCCGTCGGCCGACGGGCTGAACAAGCTGGTCATCGCGCTGAAGCTGCGCTTCCTGCATCTGCTGGACGTCGAGTCGCAGCGCGACCAGATCGACAATCTCGTGGTGCTTAGCGAGACCGAGCTGGCGCGGCTGGGCGACCTGAAACGGGCGGATGTCGGCAGCGACGGCCATTTCGCCTCGTGGCTGGATCGGGACATCGCCCAGACGGAAGAGCGTCTGGCCTGGTTCCAGAAGCTGCTCGCCCGGCTCTGATCACCCTTTAAAACCAGTGGTTTTGTTGCGCGCGGCGCGCCCTTTCGAATAGGGGCGCGCCGCGTCTGTTTCGGCGCAAGGATTTGGTGTACCTTCGGGTTACCCCTTTCCCTCCCCAGCCGGAATCCGCTCCATGGCCTCGCACATGTCGACCGACGACCTCGAAGACCGCTTGCGCATGGAGTTCGTGGACGACGCGCGCGATCGGCTGGAGCTGATGAACGCGACGCTGGCGGACCGCGTGAAGGGCCAGCGCAGCGATGTCGAGACCATCGGCGTCCTGCGGCTGGAGGCCCACAATTTCAAGGGCATGGGCACCAGCTTCGGCTATCCCACCGTCAGCCTCGTCGCCCACCGGCTGGAGGATTACCTCAGCGGCCTGAAGCGGCTGGACGAGAAGCAGCTGGTCGACGCCCAGATCTTCATCGACCGCATTTCCGAACTGGTCGACCGCGCCGAACAGCCGCTGCTGGCCGAGACCAACCGGATCATCCGCGCCCTGCCGGTGCGCTATGAGTTCCAGGTCACCGACGTCGACGTGCGCAACGTCGAGATCATGCTGGTCACCCCGTCCAAGGTCGTCGCCAAGAAGCTGGGGACGGAGCTGGCCGCCTGCGGCTTCCGCACCATGACGGTGACCGACCCCATCGAATCGATCAGCCTTGCCGTGCGCGTGCCGCCGGACATGGTCATCGCCTCGATGGTGATGGACGGCCTGTCCGGCCTGGACCTGATCCGCGGCCTGCGGGCGATGAGCGTGACCCAGCATGTGCCGATGGCGCTGCTGACCTCGCTGAACCTCGACCACCCGTCGCTGAAGGAAATCCCCTACGGCGTCTCCGTCATCCGCGTCGGCGAGCATTTCGGCGACGACTTCGCCGCTGTGGTGGCCAAGCACAATCTGGGCTGATCGGGCAGACCGTCATCTGACCCTCATCTGAACGTCATCGTCATATAGCGGCGCTTGCGCCGGCGGGAATCCCCATGTTAGGCGTCAAACCGGTCCCACAGGCTGGAGCAGCGCCCGAATGACGGAGGTTCTTCGCCGGTACGGCCCGGTTCTGACCGGGGTGATCCTGCTGGCCGTGGCGGTCTGGCTGGCTCTGCTGGTGCTGCTGCCGCAACTGATGATGATCGGCTTCTCCTTCCGGCCGTCGCTGCCGCCCTCCAAGATCGGCGGGCCGGAGGATGTGTTCACGGTCAGGAACTACCTGACCCTGTGGACCAACCAGATCCATCTGTCGATCTTCCTGAAGACGATCTGGGCCAGCGCGCTGGTCACCGCGACCACGCTGGCCGTCTGCTATCCGGTCGCCTACTATCTGGCGCAGGTGGCGCCGAAGCGGCGGCTGCCGCTGCTGATCCTGATGCTGGTCGTGCCCTTCTGGATCAACGAGCTGCTGCGCACCTTCTCCTGGTACATCATCCTGGCCTTCAACGGGCCGCTGAACGCGATCCTGCTGGGGCTGGGCATCATCGACGAGCCGCAGCGATTCCTGGGCGGCGACGCCGGGGTGATCGTCGGCATGGTCTATGTCTACATCCTGTTCATGGTCTTCCCGCTGTACAACGCCATCGAATCGCTGGACCGCAACCAGATCGAGGCGGCGCGGGATCTCGGCGCCGGCTGGCTGCGCATCCACCGCCGCATCGTGCTGCCGCACGCCAAGCCGGGCATCGCCGTCGGCTGCATCATGACCTTCATGCTGGCTGCCGGCAGCTATGCGGTGCCGGCCCTGCTGGGCGGGCCGAACAGCCGCTGGTTCACCGAGATCATCTACAACTGGTTCTTTGAAGGCGGGAACTGGAACCAAGGGGCGGCCTACGCCTTCATCCTGCTGGTGCTGTGCATCGGCTTCATCCTCGGCGCGATGCGGCTGTTCCGCGTCGGGCTGGCGGATATTGCGAAATGAGCCACCGCGAAGTGAGCCCGAAGCCATGACCGCTGCCCGCCTCCGCCGCCTGCTGACCGGCGCCTATCTGGTCCTGTTCTTCGGCTATCTGTTCCTGCCGCTGGGCATCATGGCGGCGGCGACCTTCAACAGCAGCCGTTTTCCCACCGTGACGCCCTGGATGGGCTTCACGCTCGGCTGGTTCCAGGCGCTGTGGGAGGATCAGCGCATGTGGGCGGCGCTGGGCACCAGCCTGATCGTCGGGGCGGGGGTGATCGCGCTGGCCGTGCCGCTGGGGCTGGCGGCGGCCCTGCTGCTCGACCGGCTGCACAGCCGGGCCAAGACCTTCCTCTACGCGCTGATGGTGTCGCCGCTGCTGACGCCGGGGGTGATCGTCGGCATCTCGACGCTGGTGTTCTGGCGGGAGTGGTTCGGGGTCAGCGGCGGGCTGTTCCTGACCGTGGTGGCGCAATCCAGCTTCATCGCCGCCTATGCCATGCTGCTGTTTTCGGCAAGGCTGGAGCGGTTCGACCCGGCGCTGGAGGAGGCCGCACTCGACCTCGGCGCCACCCATGGGCAGGTGTTCCGGCGCATCACGCTGCCGTACCTGACGCCGGCGATCCTGTCGGCGGCCCTGCTGGCCTTCCTGCAGAGTTTCGAGAACTACAACACCACGCTGTTCGTGCGCGGGCTGGACACCACACTGACCGTCTACATCGCGACCAAGGTGCGCACCGGCCTGACGCCGGCGGTCAACGCGCTGTCGCTGGTGCTGATCGCCCTGACCATCCTGGGCGCCGTCGCCTACGAGATCCTGCGCCGGCGCGAGGCGCGCCGGCAGGCAGGGTCCGCAGTGGCGTTGACGACGGCCTAGGCTTCAGTCCTCTTCCGCCTCGTCGGCGTCCGCCTCGATCTGGGCGGCGAGATCGCGCAGCATGTCGATGACGTCTTCGTGGCTGGTCTCGTCCACGGCGGCGTTCACGGCAGCCTCGATCATGGCGACGGCGATGTAGGGGCCGAGCGGGCCACCTTCCTTGATCGCCTCATCCAAGTGCTTTTCGGCGATCGACAGCGCCTTTTCGAACAGCGCCTCGGCCGTCTGGTTGGTGGTGTCCTTGCTCATCGTCCGGTCCGTTGCGGAGGGTTGGTCCGACTCCAATAACACGGCCAATCGGGGATTGGCGCGGGAATTCGCGGGCGACCCTGGAAATATGGCTGCGAACCGGGGCCGCAGGGCGCGAAGCCGGGCTTGCGCCGTTCCGGACCATACGCCACAGTCCGGAGATGCATTGACCTATACGGCAAGGAAGACGGCATGACCGGCACGCCCGACCTGAGCAAACCCGACCTGAGCAAACCCGACCTGAGCAAACCCGACCTGACGAGCCCCGATCTCTACCGCTTCTGGTGGGAAGAGCGCGTGCGCTTCAACGACCTGGATGCCGTCGGGCACGTCAACAACAACGCCCTCGGCGTCTATTTCGAACAGGCGCGCGTCGCCTTGATTCATCAGGTCGGCGGCTTCACCGATGAGGTTCCCTGGACCGTCGTCCTGGCGCGCAGCCTGATCGAATACAAGGCGGAGCTGCTCTATCCCAACACGGTGCGTATCGGCGCACGGATGCTGCGGCTGGGCACCAGCTCGATCACGCTGGGCTGCGCCATCTTCCTGGGCGACCGCTGCATCGCGACCCAGGAAGCGGTGGCGGTGATCGTCGACAAGGCTGCCCATCGCCCGACGCCGATTCCGGAACCGTTGCGCGCCAAGCTGCTGGAGGCGTAAAGGGAGGTCGCTCCAGACCCGCATCCAACGGACCCCCGACATGACGCGTCCCGCCAAGCGCCCCTTTGCCAAGGGGCGCCAGCCGACCCGCAAGACCGCCCCGCCGCCCCGTGACGTGCAGGAGATGGAGGTGTCCATCGCCGATGTCGGTGCGCGCGGTGACGGGATCGCCTTTGCCGAGGGGCTGCGCCTGTTCGTGCCCTACACGGTGACGGGTGACCGCGTGCGTGTCCGTGCCGCCGACGGCGATGGGAAGGGGGAGGGCGTACGGGCCGAACCGCTTGAGGTGCTCGAGCCCGGCCCCGGCCGCCAAACTCCGCCCTGCCGCCATTTCGGCCGCTGCGGCGGCTGTACGCTCCAGCAGATGGACGATCCGACCTACGCCGCCTGGACCGTCGGGATGGTGCGCGGGGCGCTGGAGCGGGTCGGGCTCGGCGATGTGCCGATGGAGCCGCTGGCGCGGACGCCCGCCGGTGCCCGCCGCCGCGCCCGATTCGCGGCGCTGAAGCGCGGCAAGCGGGTCTGGTTCGGCTTCAACGAGCGGCAGAGCCACCGGCTGGTCGATCTGGAGGAATGCCCGGTCCTGTCGCCCCGCCTGTTCGCGCTGGTGGAGCCTTTGCGGACCCTGCTGGCCGACCTGCTGCCGGACGGCGGCGATGCCGACGTGGTGCTGACCGATCTGGAGGGCGGGGTCGATCTGCTGCTGGTCGGGCCGCGCAGCCTGGACCGCGCGGCGCGCGAGGTGCTGGTCGGATTCGAGTTGGAGCGCATCGCCCGTATCGCCTGGCAGCCGACCGATCGCGCGGCAGCGGAGCCGGTGGCGAACCGCCGGCCGGCCTTCATCCGTTTCGCAGGCGTTCCGATCCAGCCGCCGCCCGGTGCCTTCCTCCAGGCGAGTGCGGAGGGCGAAGCCGCCCTGGTGGCGGCGGTGCGTGAGGGGGTGGGGCAGGCAGGCCGCATCGCCGACCTGTTCGCCGGCGTCGGCACCTTCTCCATTCCGCTTGCGCAACAGGCGGCGGTTCATGCGGTGGAGGGCGACGAGGCGGCGGTGGCGGCACTCGGCCGTTCGGTGCAGGGGCTGCGGCTGACGGCGGAGCGGCGCGACCTGTTCGAGAACCCTCTGAGCGCCAAGGATCTCAATCGTTACGATGCCGTGGTGTTCGACCCGCCGCGCGCCGGTGCCGCGGCCCAGGCGGCGGCGCTCGCCGGCAGCAAAGTGCCGCGGGTGGTGGGCGTGTCCTGCAATCCCGCCAGCTTCGCCCGCGACGCGCGGGTCTTGGTGGATGGCGGCTATCGTCTGGTGAAGATCTGGCCGGTCGACCAGTTCCTGTGGTCGGCCCATGTGGAACTGGTCGGGCTGTTCGAGCGGTAAAAGACTACAGCGGCCGCCGTGCCTTCAGCGCGGCGGTCAGGGTGCCGTCGTCGAGATAGTCCAGCTCGCCGCCGACCGGGACGCCGTGGGCGAGACGGGAGATCGACACGTCGGACTCGGTCAGGCGGTCGGTCACCACATGGGCGGTGGTCTGGCCGTCGACGGTGGCGTTCAGCGCCAGGATGATCTCGCGCACCGCCGGATCCTTGGCACGCTCGGCGAGGCCGGCGATGTTAAGGTCGTCGGGGCCGACGCCCTGGAGTGCCGACAGCAGGCCGCCCAGCACATGATAGGTGCCGCGGAAGGCGCGGGTGCGTTCCAGCGCCCACAGGTCGCCGGCATCCTCCACCACGCAGATGACCGAGCGGTCGCGGGTGGGATCGGAGCAGACGGTGCAAGGGTCGCGGCTGTCGAGGTTGCCGCAGACGGAGCAGGCGCGGATCGATTCGCCGGCCGCCGCCATCGCTTCCGACAGCGGGATCAGCAGGCTGTCCCGCCGCTTCATCAGATGCAGCGCCGCCCGCCGCGCCGACCGGGGGCCTAGTCCCGGCAGCTTGGACAGCAGCTGGATCAGGCGTTCGATTTCAGGTCCGATCATCGATGTGCAAATCCGCCTCTCCCCTCCGGGGAGAGGGGACTTTCACAAAAGACTGTCAGGCACAAAAGACTGTCAGAATCAGAACGGCAGCTTGATGCCCGGCGGCAGCTTCAGGCCGCCCATCATCTTCGAGGTTTCCTCGGCGACGTGCTGCTCGACCTTCTTCTTGGCGTCGTTGAAGGCGGCGACGATCAGGTCCTCCAGAACCTCGACGTCCTCGGGATCGACGACGGACTTGTCGAGCTTGACCTTCTTCATCTCGCTCTTGCCGTTGACGGTCACGACGACCATGCCGGCGGCGCTCTGGCCGGTCACTTCGACCTGCTCCAGGCTCGCCTGCATTTCCTGCATCTTGGCCTGCATCTGCTGGGCCTGCTTCATCATGTTGCCGATATTCTTCATCGGTCAGTACTCTCCTTCGTCGTCGAGGGGGTAATAGACCCCGTCGTCCTGCTGCTGAATCATGAAATCGGGTGTCTCGCCGTCATCCGCAACCGCTGCACTCTCCGCCGCGGCAACTTCGGCAAGATCGCGGATGTCGATGATCTTCGCTCCGCTGAAGGTGTCGAGCACGGCGCGCACCACCGGGTTGGCTTCCGCCTCCGCCCAGGCACGGTGCTTTTCGGCCTTGTCCTGTTCGGCCAGCGTCGGCTGGGCCGGACCTTCGGAGAGCGCGACGATCCAGCGCTGGCCGGTCCATTCGGTCAGGAGTTGCCCGACCTTGGCCGGCAGGGTCGGCGGGGCGGCCGGGCGGAGTTTCAGCTCCAGCGTGCCCGGCTCCATGCGGACCAGCTGAACCGTTTCCATCAGATAGCCGTAGAGCGCGCCTTCGCGCCGGTCGGAGAACAGCTGCACCAGCGCACGGAAGTCGTGCGGCATCGGCGACAGTTCCTCGCCATCCGGGATGGCGGCCGGGGCGGCCATGGGGGCGGGTGCCGCCTGCGCCACCGGGGCGCTCTGCGGCTGAGCGGAGCCCATCGAACGGGCAACGGCGTGAGTGGACTGGCTGGCGACCGCGACCGGTCCGCCACCGCCGCCGGGACCGCGGCCCATCGGCGCGCCGGCCCCGCCACCATTCGCCTGCTGGGCCTGGAACTGGCGGATCAGCTCGCCCGGGGTCGGCAGGTCGGCGGCGTAGGACAGGCGGACGATCACCATCTCCAGCGCCTGTTGCGGCACCGGGGCGGCCTGCACCTCGTTCAGCCCCTTCAGCAGAAGCTGCCAGGCGCGGGTCAGCGCCGGCATGCCGAGCTTGGAAGACAGGCTGGCGCCGCGTGTGCGCTCGGCCTCGGGCAGTGAGGGATCATTGGCGCTGTCGGGCACCACCTTCAGGCGGGTCAAATTGTGGACGAGGTCGAGCAGATCCTGGAGGATCACCACCGGATCGGCGCCGACCCGGTGCAGGTCGGACAGGATGTCCATCGCCTCTGCCGGCTTGGCGGAGACGGCGGCCTCGAACAGGTCGATGACGCGGGTGCGGTCGGCCAGACCCAGCATGTCGCGCACCTGCTGCGCGGTGACGGTGCCGGCGGCCAGCGCGATGGCCTGATCGAGCAGCGACAGCCCGTCGCGCACCGACCCGTCGGCGGCGCGCGCGATCAGCGAGGCGGCGTCGCCTTCGATATTGGCGCCTTCCATGGCGGTGACGCGGGTGAAATGCTCTTTCAGCACCTGGGCGTCGACGCGGCGCAGGTCGAAACGCTGGCAGCGCGACAGCACCGTCACCGGCACCTTGCGGATCTCGGTGGTGGCGAAGACGAACTTCACATGGCTCGGCGGTTCCTCCAGCGTCTTCAGGAGCGCGTTGAACGCGCTCTTGGACAGCATGTGGACCTCGTCGATGATGTAGAGCTTGTAGCGGGCCGAGACAGGCGAGTAGCGCACGCCGTCGATGATCTCGCGGATGTCGTCGACGCCGGTGTGGCTGGCGGCGTCCATCTCCATCACGTCGACGTGGCGGTCCTCGGCGATGGCGCGGCAATTGTCGCAGACGCCGCAGGGGCTGACCGTCGGCCCGCCGGTGCCGTCCGGTCCGGTGCAGTTCAGTGCGCGGGCGATGATGCGGGCGGTGGTGGTCTTGCCGACGCCGCGCACGCCGGTCAGCATGAAGGCCTGGGCGATGCGGCCGGACTGGATGGCATTGGTCAAGGTGCGGACCAGCGCGTCCTGGCCGATCAGCTCGTCGAAGGTCTTCGGCCGGTATTTGCGCGCCAGCACCCGGTAAGCCTGCCCGGTGGCAGGAGCGGAAGCGGCGGTGATTTCGGCGGTTGTATCGGTCACGCGGCTGGCCTGTCGAAACGACGGGAGGGGAGTTTCGGGCCGCAGGATAGCGTCCCGGCACCGCGCTGTCGCCGTCTGTTTCGTGCTGGCAATTTTTGCTGAGGGTGGGAGACTGGACGAACGACCCGAGCCGTAACTCGTTGCGGCTGCTTCCTTCCGGACCTGACCGGGTTGGCGAGGGACTCGTCCGACGCCAGTCTCCCGCCGCTTTTATGACCATTCGTGTGGGCGGATGCAAGGGGAAACGGTTGGTGCGCACGGGTCGTTGCGCAGTCCGCAGCGGACTATTGACGATTATTTTTCAGGACATAAATTATGGTTCATTCCATAATTGGTCCTAATGAGGCCGCCCGTGCCGTCCCACCCTGCCTCCACGCCTGCACAGAAGTTCCTGTTTCACCGCCCGAAGCTGGCGGCGGCGCTGGCCGACATCGTGACGGGGGACGCGCCGATCGGGGCGGAGCCGACGCTCTGTCTGGCAGCACCGCGGCGGACCGGCAAAAGCACCTTCCTGCGCCACGATCTGGGGCCGGAGCTTGAAGGGCGCGGCGTCCTGTCGGTCTATGTCGATCTGTGGTCGGACATGGCGGCCGATCCGGCCCATCTGATCACGGAGGCGTTGAAGGCCGAGCTTCGCCGGGCCGATAGCCTGCCGGTCAAGGCGGCGCGGGCGGTCGGACTCAGCAAGCTGGGCATGGGCGGCGTCTCGGTCGACATCGACCGGATCGGGCAGGCGCAGGGAGCCACGCTGGCCGACGCGCTGGAGGCCCTGCTGGAGCGCACGCACAAGCGGATCGCCCTGCTGGTGGATGAGGCGCAGCACGCCCTGACGACGGAGGCCGGGCTGAACGCCATGTTCGCGCTGAAGGCGGCGCGCGACCGGCTGAACACCCGCGACGATGCCCGCGACGGGCCGAACCTGATGATCGTGCTGACCGGATCTCACCGCGACAAGCTGAGCCGACTGGTGCTGAACCGTGACCAGCCCTTCTTCGGAACCAGCGTCCGCAGCTTTCCACTCCTGGACCGCGCCTATACCGACGCCTACACCACTTGGATCAACGAGCGGCTGGCCGAGGGCAACCGGTTCGACGCGGACGATGTCTTCACGGCCTTCGACGCGGTAGGGCGGCGGCCCGAGGCCCTGATGCGGATCCTGTCGGATGCGGCGCTGCTGGTCGGCGATGCCGGCGATCTGAAACGTACGTTGGCGGACGGCGCGACCGAGCTTCGCCAGCGGGTGTGGGAAGACTACGAGTCCGCATGGTCGGGGCTGACGCCGTTGCAGCAGGCGGTGGTCGAACGGCTGGCGCTGGAGGGGCCGCAATCCGCTCCCTTCTCCGCCCCGGCTCTGCAAGCCTATGCCGATGCGGTCGGGGAGACGGTGGAGCCGCCGGCCGTGCAGGCGGCCATCGAGGCGCTGCGGCAGAAGAACATCCTGTGGCGGTCGGCACGCGGACAATATGCATTGGACGATCAGGGCTTGGCGGAGTGGCTGAAGATGAGGGCGGAACGGGTTGGACAGGGGTGAGACGGCAAAAAGGCTCCGGGCCGAAATCCGGAGCCTTTCGCGTCTGCGATCCTGCGGAGCTGCTTACTTTTTCAGCGCCGCCACACCCGGCAGCTCCTTGCCTTCCAGCCATTCCAGGAAGGCGCCGCCGGCGGCGGAGACGTAGGTGAACTTGTCCTCGACCCCGGCATGGGCCATCGCCGCGACGGTGTCGCCGCCGCCGGCCACCGACAGCAGGCCGCCGGCTTCGGTGCGGGCGGCGACCAGACCGGCCACCGCGTTGGTGCCGGCGTCGAAGGGCTGGATTTCGAAGGCGCCGAGCGGGCCGTTCCAGACGACGGTCTTGGCGCCCTGCAGCTTCACGCCGAGGAACTCGACGGTGGCCGGGCCGACGTCCAGCGCCATCTCGTCAGCACCGATGGCGTCGAAGGCGACGACGCGGTTGGCCGCACCGGCCTTGAACTCCTTGGCGACGACGAAGTCCTTCGGCAGCAGGATCTCGCAGTTGGAGTCCTTGGCGGTCGCCATGATGGCGCGGGCCTGGTCGGCCATGTCCTTCTCGCACAGCGAGGCGCCGACATCGGTGCCCTGGGCGAACAGGAAGGTGTTGGCCATGCCGCCGCCCAGCACCAGCAGGTCGACCTTGCGGACCATGTTGCCGAGCAGTTCCAGCTTGGTGGAGATCTTCGCACCGCCGACGACGGCGGCGACCGGGCGCTCCGGCTTCTCCAGCGCCAGCGTCAGGGCCTTCAGCTCGGCTTCCATCAGGCGGCCGGCGGCGTTCGGCAGCAGGCGGGCGACACCCTCGGTCGAGGCATGGGCACGGTGCGCGGCGGAAAAGGCGTCGTTGACGTAGATGTCGCCCAGCGCGGCCATTTCCTTGGCAAAAGCCGGGTCGTTCTTTTCCTCTTCAGCGTGGAAGCGGGTGTTCTCCAGCAGCACGATGGCGCCGTCATGCACCTTGGCGATGGCGTCCTTGGCCTTCTCGCCGACGCAATCCTCGGCGAAGGCCACCTTCTGGCCGACGGCGGCGCTGAGGGCGTCCAGCACGTTGCGCAGGGAGTTCTTGGCGTCCGGACCGTTTTTCGGGCGACCGAAATGCGACAGGACCACGACCTTGGCACCCTTGGAGGACAGCTCCTTCAGGGTGGGGGCGAGGCGGTCGATGCGGGTGGTGTCGGACACTTTGCCGTCCTGCATCGGAACGTTCAGGTCGGCGCGCACCAGCACCGTCTTGCCGCTCACCTCAAGGTCGTCGATCGTGTTGAAATCGGTCATCGTCGCACTTCCCCAATGATGGCCGGTCCCAACGGGACAGGCCGTTTCAGTTTGCGGGAACCCAACCACAGGCCTGCACGCTTTGCAACGCCCCAAGGGTGGGGTGAAATGGGGCATAATGACCCTGCAACGTCCTGGTTAAAGCCATGGCCGAACGCCAGGAACCGGCGGCGGACGTACAGCCGGCGGGTGCCGCAACCGCAGGCTTCTGCAACATTTCCGTAACTTGACCCTGTCCATTGGCTGTGCAAACACCCAACTGTAGGCCAATGGGCCGCAAAACGGGGGTTGAAGCGCAGGCGATGGCTGAGGCCGAGATCAACCGCGAGACGGAACTGAAGCTGGCAGCGAAGCCGGAAGACTTCGACAGGCTGCGCGCCGCTTCCGCCATCGCAGACCGGGCCACCGGTCCGGCGGCGACACGCACCCTGGAAAGCACCTATTACGACACCGAGGAGCGCCGGCTTGCCGCGCGCAAGGTGACGCTGCGGGTGCGCAAGACCGGCGACGGCTTCGTCCAGACGGTCAAGTCGGCCCCCGACGAGGATGGGCTGGGCCGCGGCGAGTGGGAATGCGCGGTGACCTCCGCCGCCCCCGACCTGACGCTGATCGCCGATGCCGAGGCCATCGAGCTGCTGGGATCGCTCAGCGACTCGGAACTCCGGCCGATCTTCACCTCCATCGTCGAGCGCACCACGCAGGACGTGACGCTGGGCGAGGGCGACGGTGCCGCCGTGATCGAGGTCGCCTTCGACCGTGGCCGGATCGAGCTGCCCGACGGGCGGTCCACCGACCTCTGCGAGGTGGAGCTGGAGCTGAAGAGCGGTACGCCCGCGGCACTCTACGATCTGGCGCAGGAACTGACGCAGGCCGCCCCGCTGCGGCTGGAGATGCGCACCAAGGCGGAGCGCGGCCATGCGCTGGCCAACGGCACGGCCGACAAGGCGCTGAAGGCCGAAAAGCTGGTGCTCGACCCTGAGACGACGGTCGAGGGGGCGGTGGCGCGCATCGTGCGCGCCTGCATCGCCCACATGGTGGCGAACGAGGCGGTGACGCTGGCTGGCGAGGATCCGGAGGGCGTGCACCAGATGCGCGTCGCGCTGCGCCGGCTGCGCTCGGCCACCGCGCTGTTCCGGCCCTTCATCCCGGCCGCGCAATATCTGTGGCTGGTCGGCGAGATCAAGTGGCTGGCCGGCAGCCTGGGGCCGGCGCGCGACTGGGACGTGTTCGGCGAGGAGCTGCTGGCGCCGGTGCGCGACGCCTTCCACAAGGCCGACGGCCATGGCCGCTCGGCGGTGGAGGATCTGGACGCGCTGGCGGCGGCGGCCGAGGCCAAGCGGCTGCGCGCCTATGAGGGCGTGCGCGAGGCGATCCGCTCCGACCGCTACACCGCCTTCCTGCTGGGCGTCGGCAGCTGGGTGGAGAAGCGCGGCTGGCGCGACCAGCCGGTCAGCGAGGAATCGGTGCGGCTGTTCCAGCCGGTGATCGGGCTGGCCGACCATCTGCTGAACAAGCGCCACAAGAAGGCCAAGCGGGCCGGCCACGGCTTCGCCCATCTGCCGGTGGCCCAGCGCCACCAGCTGCGCATCGCCTTGAAGAAGCTGCGCTATGCCGTGGAGTTCTTCCGCAGCCTGTATGACGACAAGCCGGTGCGCCGCTACATCCAGCAGATGGCCGCCTTCCAGGACGCGCTGGGGCATTTGAACGACGTGGCGACGGCGACCCGGCTTCTGCACGAGCTGCACGACGACGGCAGCCGCTCGGCCCCCGGCGAGCCGCGCGCCGCCGGCATCGTCATCGGCTGGCATGCCCGTGGCGTGGCCGACACCGAGGCGGCGCTGGTCGCCCTGTGGCATGATTTCATCGACACCAAGCATTTCTGGTCGAAGCCGGACGCCGGGGTGTAGAGTCCACGGCCATGCTCACGATCCTCGTCGCCAACATCAAGGGCGGCTGCGGCAAGACGACCGTCGCCACCCACCTCGCCGCCGCGTCCGCCGCGGCCGGCCTGCCCACCGTGCTGGCCGACGTGGACCGTCAGCGCTCCTCGCTCGGCTGGCTGGAGCGCCGGCCGGAGAAGGCGCCGGCGCTGGTCGGGCTCGATTGGGCCAAGGACTTCACCGACACGCCGCGCGGCATCAAGCGGCTGGTCATCGACGCGCCCGCCGCGCTGAAGACCAAGCAGATCGAGGATTTGGTGAAGATGGCCGACATCGTCGTGCTGCCGGTGCTGCCCGGCGCCTTCGACGAACAGGCGACCCAGCGCTTCCTGGTCAAGCTCGACGAGCTGAAGCGCATCGCCAAGAAGAAAACCACGGTGGCAGTGGTCGGCAACCGCATGCGCGCCCGCACCAAGGCCGCCGACCGGCTGGACCGCTTCCTGGGCGGGATCGGCCATCAGGTGGTGACGCGGCTGCGCGACAGCCAGATCTACGCCGACGCGGCGGAAAGCGGCCTCAGCCTGTTCGACATGCCGGGCAAGCGCGCCGCCGAGCATCGCGGCGACTGGCAGCCGCTGCTGAGCTACATCGACGGGGTTTGACGGGAGTTCACCCCTGCGGGCAGCCCTCCTTGCGCCAGAGGGCGAGATAGTCGTCCAGGCCGCGGCCGGGGATCTCGTCGAACCGGCGCTCCAGGGGCAGCAGGGTTTCCATGCGGTCGATGCGGAAGCTGCGGAACTCCCCGCGCAGCTCGCACCAGGCGCCCAGCGTCCACACCCGGCCCCAGAAGAACAGGCCCAGCGGCTGGACCGCGCGGGCGGAATGGGTGCCGTCCTGGCGCCGGTAGTCGAACATCACCACGCGCCTGGCGTTGATGGCGCAGCGCAGCACGTCCATCCGGTCGCGCAAGGCGGCGGGGAAGGAGAAATCGGGGACGAAGACGCGGCTGTCGGCCAGTTCGCGCCGCCGCGCCTCTGGAACCACCGCCTCCACCTTGTCGAGCGCGCGGGCGGCTGCATCGGCGAGCGCGCCGCCGACCCAGGCACGGGCGAGGCGGGCGCCGACCACCAGCGCCTCGACCTCGTCCTGGGTGAACATCAGCGGCGGCAGGTCGTAGCCGTCGCGCAGCAGATAGCCGACGCCGGCCTCGCCCTCCACCGGCACGCCGGAGGAGGCGAGGTCGCGCATGTCGCGGTAGACGGTGCGCTCCGACACCTCCAGGCACCGCGCCAGTTCGGCAGCCGTCACCAGCCGCCCCTTGCGGAGATGCTGGACGATCTGGAACAGGCGGTCGGCGCGGCGCATGGCGGCGGCTCCGGCGGGCTGGCGGGGTCAGTGCATCGAATAGAGGCCGACGCGGTTGCCCTCGCTGTCGATGAACTGGGCGAAATAGCCGATTTCGGGGGTGATCAGCGTCTTCGGCACGACGATGCGGGCGCCGGCCTGCTCGGCACGGGCCAGCGGGGCGGACAGGTCGTCGCCGCCGTTCAGATAGACGGTGGTGCCGTCGGCGCTCGGCTTGCAGGCCTCATGCTGGATCAGGCAGCCCTTGACGGCGGTGCCCTCGGCCGGGAAGACGGCCATGGTCATGCCGCTGGGGCAGGGCTCCTGGACCATCTTGGCGGCGAAGACGGTCTCGTAGAAGGCGACGGCGCGGGCGAGGTCGGTGACGGGAATCTCGAACCAGGTGACGACGTGCGGGATGTTCATCGGAGTGGCTCCTGACAGCGAGTGGGGTGGATGTTCGTGGTTCGTGCCGGCACGCCCTCTTGATAGCACGCCCCTCCTGACAGCGTGATGTCAGGAGCAATCGGCTCCCTCAATGAAAATTGCGGCCCTTGGGGAAGGGGCCTGCCGACGGGCGATCCTCGCCGGTCAGGTCTGACAGCCGGTGGGACAGGTCGATCAGCGATTCCACGCGCAGATGCACCACCCCCTCGTGGTTCTGCACCCGGCCGGTGGCGGCCATCAGCCGGGCGGTCATGATCGGGCGGCGGAAGGTCTCAAAGGCGTCGGGCATGACGACGAGGTTGGCGACCCCGGTTTCGTCCTCCAGCGTGATGAAGACGACGCCCTCGGCACTGCCCGGCCGCTGGCGGACCAGGACGAGGCCGGCGGTGGTCAGGCGGCGGCCGTCGCGCGTCTGCGCCAGCCGCTCCGCCGGGGTGATGCCGGGCAGGCCGTCGCGCAGCAGCGACAGCGGGTGGGCCTTCAGCGACAGGGACAGGCTGCCGTAATCCATCACCACATGCTCGCCGAGCGCCATGGCGGGCAGGGGGGCTTCCGGCTCCTCGGCCATCGGCCCGTCCAGGCGGGCGAACAGCGGCAGCGGCTGGTCGCCCAGCGCCCGCACCGCCCACAGCGCCGCCCGGCGGTCGAGCCCGACGGAGCGGAAGGCGTCGGCCTTGGCGAGCTTCTCCAGCGCCACGACCGGCAGGCGGGCGCGGCGCCACAGGTCGTAAGGGTCGCTGTAGCCGCCGGCACGGGAGAGGACAACCGAGTCGGCGTGGGCTTGGGTGAAACCCTTGATCAGGCGGAGACCCAGGCGGAGGGAGGACGGATCGTCCACCGCGCAATCCCAGCCCGACAGGTTCACGTCCGGCGGCAGCACCGTCACGCCATGCTCCCGCACGTCGCGGACGATCTGGGCGGGGGCGTAGAAGCCCATCGGCTGGCTGTTCAGCAGGGCGGCGGCGAAGATGGCGGGGTGGTGGCGCTTGATCCAGGCGGAGACATAGACCAGCAGGGCGAAGCTGGCGGCGTGGCTTTCCGGGAAGCCGTATTCGCCGAAGCCTTCGATCTGCTGGAAACAGCGCTCGGCGAAGGCGGGGTCGCAGCCGTTGGCGATCATGCCTGCGATGAACTTGTCGTGGAACAGCTGGACCTTTCCGGTCTTGCGGAAGGCCGCCATGGCGCGGCGCAGTTGGTCGGCCTCCTCGGCGCTGAAGCCGGCGCCGACCATGGCGACCTTCATCGCCTGTTCCTGGAACAGCGGCACGCCCAGCGTTCGGTAAAGGACCGGTTCAAGCGCCGGCATCGGGTAGGTGATGTCCTCCGCGCCGCTGCGGCGGCGTAGGTAGGGATGGACCATGCCGCCCTGGATCGGGCCGGGGCGGACGATGGCGACCTCGATCACCAAATCGTAGAATGTCTTCGGCCGCAGCCGCGGCAGCATGCTCATCTGCGCGCGGCTTTCGACCTGGAAGACACCCAGGCTGTCGGCCCGCCCCAGCATCTCGTAGACCGCGGGGTCGTCCTGGGGCAGGCTGGCGAGCGTCCAGCGTTGCCCATGCACCTGTTCGATCAGGTCGAAGGCGCGATGGATGCAGGTCAGCATGCCCAGCGCCAGCACGTCGACCTTCAGGATGCCGAGAGCGTCGATGTCGTCCTTGTCCCACTCGATGGTGCTGCGGTCCGCCATCGCCGCGTTGGCGACCGGGCAGAGATCCGACAAAGGGCCGCGGGTGATGACGAAGCCGCCGACATGCTGCGACAGGTGGCGGGGGAAGCCGATCAGCTCCTGGGCAAGCTCCAGCGTGCGCTTGAGCCTCGGGTCGTCGGGATCGACGCCGAGCGAGCGGGCGCGCTCCTCATCCACCCCCTGGCCGCTCCAGCCCCAGATCGAACCGGTCAGCCGCGCCACCAGATCGGCCGACAGCCCCATCGCCTTGCCGACCTCGCGGAGCGCGCTGCGGGCGCGGTAGCGGATGACGGTGGCGGTCAGGCCGGCGCGGGCGCGGCCGTATTTCCTGTAGAGGTACTGGATCACCTCCTCGCGCCGTTCATGTTCGAAATCGACGTCGATGTCCGGCGGCTCGCCGCGGGCGGAGGAGATGAAGCGCTCGAACAGCAGGTCGACTTCGGTCGGATCGACCGAGGTGATGCCCAGGCAATAGCAGACGGCGGAGTTGGCGGCGCTGCCGCGGCCCTGGCACAGGATGTCCTTCTTCCTGGCGAAGCGGACGATGTCGTGGACGGTCAGGAAATAGGGGGCAAAGCGCTGCTCGGCGATCAGGGCCAGTTCGCGCTCCACCGTATGGCGCACCGCATCGGGGATGCCGCCGGGGAAGCGGTCGGACGGATAGCGCTTGGCCGCCCCGTCCCAGGTCAGGGCGACCAGGGTCTCCTGCGGGTCGCGGCCCTCCGCCACCTCGTCGGGATACTCGTACCGCAGATCCTCCAGCGAGAAGCGGCAGGCCTCGGCGATCTCCAGCGTCCGGGCGACGGCGTCGGGATGGTCGCGGAACAGGCGCATCATCTCGACGGCCGGTTTCAGGTGCCGCTCGGCATTGGCGGACAGCCGCCAGCCGGCCTCGTCGATGGTGGTGTGATGGCGGATGCAGGTCATCACGTCGGCCAGAGCCCGCCGCCCGGCGCCGTGATAGAGCACGTCGTTGGTGGCGACCAGCGGCACCCCCTCCGCCTCCGCCAGTCCGGCGAGCCAGCGCAGCCGGCGGGCATCGTCGCCCTGGTAGCGGTGGCTGGCGGCCAGATAGAGCTGTCCGCGCGCCAGCCCGCCGCGCCAGGCGCGCAGCTCGCGCAGCAGCGTCTCGTCGCGCCGGTCGGGGCGCCGGTCGGGGCCGAGCAGCAGGAACAGCATGCCCTCGGCATGGGCCAGCACGTCGGTGCGGGCGATGAAGCACTCGCCCTTCGGCGCCCGCATCTTGCCCAGCGTCAGCAGCCGCGACAGCCGCGCATAGGCGGCGCGGTCGGTCGGGTAGGCCAGCAGGCTGTCGGCGTCGGTCAGGTCCAGCCGGCAGCCGATCAACGGCCGGATGCCCGCCTTCTTCGCCGCCACATGCATCTGCACCACGCCGGCCAGCGAATTGCGGTCCGTCACCCCCACCGCCGCCAGCCCCAGCGCCGCCGCCGTCATCGCCAGCTCGTCAGGGTGCGACGCCCCCTCCAGAAAGCTGAAGTTGGTGGCGAGCTGCAACTCGGCATAACGGATCATGGCAGGGCTCCCCGGCGCTGGCACATGGGTGCGCACGGGGATGATAATCTGAAAATGGGACTTATGTCATCATTAAGGCAGGTTGCGGCTTTCCTGCCCTGCTCTCACTCGATATAGGATTCAACGCCCATGACGGTGAAGCCCTTGTTCTCCGGGAAGCGGGCGTTGACCTTTTCGCGGGCCTTCTTCTCGTCGAGCGCCCAAACGAGGAACCGGCGGCCGCGCTTCCAGCTGTCGAGCGCGGTGGAGATGAGGGTGGGATTGACGCGGGTGGCGTATTCGATGTTGACCACCCGCAGGAGCCAGCCCTGGTCCTTCTGTGTGCGGCGGTCGTCCAGCACATAGATGCGGCGGTCATTGGCGCCGGCCGCCTTCAGGCGCTGCTCCAAATCCTCGCATCCCAGCTCGGCCATCGCCTTGCGGCGGCGGGCGTCGCGCAGGTCGCGGGCCTGCTGGAGCGTGACGCGGGCGATCTTCTTGATCCGCTCTACCTGCGCCTGCTTGCGCGAAACCGCGGTGGCGATCCGCTCCTCCGACGTCTTCAGGCGGCGCAGCGCCAGCAGCAGCGACACCGCCAGGGAGGCGAGGCCGACCAGACCGGAAAAGATGTAGGGCATGGTGTCCATGGCGGGTCCGGCTTTCGATTGGGGGGCTCAGCTGGCCTTGGCGACGGGGGTGTCGGCGGACAGGAATTCCTGCATCCGCGTCACGGCATAGCCGAAGGCTGGAGGGTAGCGCCGTTCGATCTCCGTCCGCGCCTCCGCCATCGAGCGCGCCCACACCTCGATCATCTGCGGCTGCGCCCAACTGGGATCGACCAGCGAATGCTGGCTCTGCTGGACGGCGCTGGTGCCGACATATTTGTTCACCAGCATGGCGACGTAGCAGGGGCTGCCCTGGACCTCCTCGCCGATCAGGCGGACCAGCCGCTCGCCGGACTGGCGTGCCTCCTCGATCTGGCGTTCCATCACCTTGCGGCGGCGCAGCACATCCTCGGCCGCACCGTCCAGATCCTTCAGCTCGCGGATGCGGTCGCCGCGGCGGGCCTCCAGTTTCGTCTCCAGCTTGGCGCGGCGGGCGATGATGTCGCGCACCCCCTCCGACCCGTGGCGGCGTTCGATCGCGCGTTCGCCCAGCACGATGACGAGCTTGCCGATGCCGAACCCCAGTCCGGCCAGTCCGAAGGCGGTCATCAGCGCGTTGGTGTAGTCCTGCCACATGTGCGAACCCCCGATCGGAAATGACATACGCCAAGATGTTTCCAACGATAGGAGTAACCCTTGGCTTGTCGTCGTTCAATCGCGGCGCTGAAACGATATTACACAGTCGCCATGCCGGAAGGCCGGGGGCGGCATGATTTTACCCCGGCACGATTTTACCCCGGCGCGCGTTCGACCCGGTTGCGGCCGGCCTGCTTGGCGGCCTGCAAGGCGTGTTCGGCGCGGTGCAGGGTCTGTTCGACGCCGGGCTCATCGGGAAGCCAGTTGGCGACGCCGATGCTGGCGGTGACGGGGATCGCGCGCTCCTCCACCGGGATCGGGCTGTCGGCCAGGGCGGCGCGCACCCGTTCCGCCACAACGGCGGTGCCGGCGACGTCGGTTTCCGGCAGAAGCACGACGAACTCCTCTCCGCCCGACCGCGCGATGTGATCGGAGATGCGGAGCGCCGCCCGGATCCGCTTCACCACCGCGCGCAGCACCGCGTCGCCGACGGCATCGCCATGGGCGTCGTTGACCGTCTTGAAGCCGTCGAGGTCGAGCAGGAAGACGCCGAGGGGCCGGCCATAGCGCCGTGCCCGCGCCAGCTCCGCCGCCGCCAGTTCCAGGAAGCGGCGGCGGGTCCACACGCCGGTCAGCGGGTCCAGCGTCGCCATGCGGTTGAGGCGGACGGTCGCCTCCTCCAGCGCGCGGCCGCGTTCGGCAAGCGCCCGTTCCAGGGCCGCCAGATCGGCATAGGCGCGCAATGCCGTCACTACGCTGGTGAACAGCCGGCGCGCCGTCAGCTCGGTCTTGGCGGTGTAGCCGTCGATCTCATAGGCGAGGACCAGATCCTCCTCCGGCACGCGGGCCGGCTGGCCTGTGCGCAGGACGATGCGGATGGCGCGGTTGCCCAGATCCTCGCGGATGCGGCGGGCCAGCCGCAGGCCGGCATCCTCGGTCTCCATCACCACGTCGAGCAGGATGACGGCGATGTCCGGGGTGTCGCGCAGGATGCGTTCCGCCTCCGCCGCACTGGTGCAGTCGAGCAGGCGGACGGGGCGGCCGCGGAAGCGCAGCCGGGCGAGCGCCAGCCGGGTGACGGCATGCACCTCCGGCTCGTCGTCGGCGACCAGAACCAGCCAGGGCGGAGCGGCAGGGTCGCTGTCGCCGGTCCCGCCGGCCCCGCCGGAAGATCCTGCGGGGGGAGACTTGTCCGAGGCGAACAGGAAATCGTTGGACATGGCTGCCGGCTCGGAACTGCCCACGGTGCACGCAGGAATGGAAGCACGGCCCCGGCCCCGATGCAACGGTGCCGAGTGCCGCGCCGGCGCTATGGTGTCCCGAACCCGTCGGGATGAAAATCACCGGGGATCGGTCGTGCCGGTGGCGCGTTTCGCCATTCGGTGCTTGCACGGTCACGCCAAGCCACCTTAGGCATGGCTGTGCATGGAAACGATCGGAGCGGACCGGGTATGGAAGCAAGCATGGATGGGCGGGAGCATGCGGCCAAGCTGCGCGCGCTCGCGCTGGGGGCGCTGGGTGTCGTCTATGGCGACATCGGCACCAGCCCGCTCTACACGCTGCGCGAATGCCTGACCGAGGGCGGCGGCTTCCCGCTGACGCCCGAAGTCATCCTGGGGGTGCTGTCGCTGATCTTCTGGGCGCTGATCATCACGGTGACGGTGAAATACGTCATCTTCATCATGCGCGCCGACAACCAGGGCGAAGGCGGCATCCTGGCGCTGACCGCGCTGGCGTTGCGCGGCATGCGCCCGGGGCACCGGCGGACCGGGGTCGTCATGGCCATCGGCGTGATGGGCGCCTCGCTGTTCTACGGCGACAGCCTGATCACCCCCGCCATCTCGGTGCTGAGCGCGGTGGAGGGCCTGCATGTCGTCGCCCCCGCCCTGGACAGCTATGTCATCCCGATCACGCTGACCATCCTGGTCGGACTGTTCGTGCTGCAGCGATTCGGCACCGAGAAGGTCGGCAAGCTGTTCGGACCGGTGATGATGGTCTGGTTCCTGACGCTGGCAGTGCTGGGTCTGGGGCAGATCATCCGCTATCCCGGCGTGCTGGGCGCGGTGTGGCCCGGCCATGCGGTGGAGATGCTGTTCAACCATGGCTGGCACGGCTTCCTGCTGCTGGGTGCGGTGGTGCTGGCGGTGACCGGGGCGGAGGCGCTTTATGCCGACATGGGGCATTTCGGCCGCAAGCCGATTCGTGGCGCCTGGTACACCATCGTGCTGCCGTCGCTGCTGCTGTGCTATTTCGGCCAGGGCGCCCTGCTGCTGCACGAGCCGGAAGCCATCGAGAACCCCTTCTTCCATCTGGCGCCGGACTGGGCGCAGGTGCCGCTGCTGCTGCTGGCCACCGCCGCAACCATCATCGCCGGGCAGGCGGTGATCTCCGGTGCCTATTCGGTGACCTTGCAGGCCATGCATCTGCGCTATCTGCCGCGGATGGAGGTGATGCACACGTCGGAGCATGAGAAGGGCCAGATCGTACATGCCGCAGCTGACCTGGCTGCTGCTGGCCGGCGTCATCCTGCTGGTGCTGACCTTCCAGACCTCCAGCAATCTCGCCGCCGCCTACGGCATTGCGGTGACCGGCACGATGGTGGCGACCACGCTGCTGGCCTACAAGGTGGCGCGCTCGCTCGGCCGCTGGAAGCTGTGGCAGGCGGTGCTGGCGCTGGCGGTGTTCCTGACCGTCGACATGGCGCTGTTCCTCGCCAATCTGGTGAAGGTGGAGGAGGGTGGCTGGTTCCCTCTGGTGGTGGGTGCGGCTGTCTTCCTGCTGATGGCGACGTGGCGGCGCGGGCGCGAGGTGGTGCGCAAGCGGCTGGCCGAGGATGCGCTGCCCTTCGACATGCTGCTGGAGCGGCTGAAGAGCGGGTCGGTGCAGCGGGTGCCGGGCACCGCGGTGTTCCTGACCGGCAACCCGCGCGGCCTGCCGCCGGGGCTGCTGCACAGCATGAAGCACTACAAGGTGCTGCATCAGCGCGTCGTGCTGCTGACCGTCGACATCGAGGACGTGCCGCATGTGCCGGACGAGCAGCGCTTCGAGTTGAAGGCGCTGTCGGCCGGCTTCTTCCGGCTGATCGTCCATTTCGGCTTCAAGGACGAACCGGACATCCCGGTGGCGCTGGAAAGCAAGCGCATCCCGGGATTGCCGTTCGAGCCGATGGAGACGACCTATTTCGTCAGCCGCGAGACGCTGATCCGCAGCCATGGCAAGTCCGGCCTGCCGCGCTGGCAGGAACCGCTGTTCATCTTCCTGTCGAAGCTGTCGTCCAGCGCGTCGGAGTATTTCTGCATCCCGCCCAACCGGGTGGTCGAGCTGGGCATGCAGCTGGAAATCTAGGGCAGGCTTTGCCGGACAGGGTCTTGACCGCCGAATTTACCGGCCGAACGTGCCGATGAGGGCGGCGGGCGGGGGCAGTTTCTGCCGCCCCCGCCAGAAGGCCACTCGCCTCATGCCGTTAGCGGACGGTCAACACCGGACAGCCACTACCAGACAATGGACACCGGCGGTTTGTAGGCGGAGGCGGCGAACATCTGCCGCACCGCCAGTTCCAGCTTGATCTGCGCCTCCGACTTCTTGACGAAGGACAGGTCTATGTCGCCCAAGGACTTCACCATGCAGCCGGAGCGGCTGAGGTTGCGGAGCGCCGCCTGGGACGACTGCTGTTTTTCTTCGGGGATGGCTGTGATCGTGGCCGATCCCTCCGGCGGCCGGACGACATAGAGGTCGAATTTCGGCATGGGCACCCTCCGTTCTGACGAAACGTCGGGTGCCTCACCGCAAAGGCCGGGCCAACTCTTGCGCCCGGCCAACTCCTGCAAAAAAAGTCAGCGCCGGACCATCGGCGCCAGATCCTTGCGGATGCCGGCATCCAGGCGGGCGTTCAGATCGTCCATCATCCGGCGGGTCATCTCCAGGAAGGTCGCCTCGCGGTCGGCCAGCGAGATGTTCTCCGCCACGGTGGTGGAATGGGTGACGGTGGAGCGGGTCACGCCGCGGAAGCCGCCATTGCCGGTGTCCGGCACCTCGCCAGCGATCTCGACCTCGATCCGGCCGTCATAGCGCTGGGCCTGGTCGTTGGTGAAATAGCCGGTGATGCCCTTCTTGGTGGGCAGCGCCACCTCGACGATGCTGGCGTCGCGGATGGTGACGCGCACGCGGCCCGTCCCGCCGGCCGCCTGCAACCGCTCCGCCGCCCAGCGCCGCACCGCCTCGGCCGGCGGAACCGCGGAGCGGCCCTCCACATGCTTGGCCCCGACCGGACGGTAGGCGTCGACCACGTCGACGGTGCCGGCATTCAGAACGATCGGCCCGAAATTGGAAAAGTCGACCGGACGGGGCGCCGGCCGCGGCGGCGCGCTCTGGCAGGCGGCAAGCAGGAGGGTGGCCATTCCGGCGGCGAGGGTGAAGCGGCGCGACAGCATGGGGGCTCCGGTTCTTGGGCTGCTTTCGGCAACCTGGGTTGCTGGGAAAGAAAAGGGGCGCGGCGCGGACGCCGCGCCCCCATGAACGCGTTCGTGTCGGACCCTATTCCCCGTTAGGAGGCAGGGCCATACACGCGGTCGAGATCCGCGTCGGTGAAGTGGTAGTCGGTCGAGCAGAACTGGCAGGTCACCTCGACCCGGCCGTCGTCGATCTTCAGCTCCTGCACCTCGTCGCGGGGCAGACCGCGCAGCATGGTCTCCACCCGCTCGCGCGAGCAGCGGCAGCCGAAGCGCAGGGCGTTGCCCTCATAGACCCGCACGCCGTCCTCGTGGAACAGGCGGTAGAGCAGGTCGGCGGCCGGCAGGTCGGTCGACAGCAGCTCGTCGCCGGACACGCTGGCCATCAGCGCCATGGCGCGGCGCCAATCGTCCTCGTTGTCCGACGCGGTCAGCCCCTGCTCCTGCGGCAGGCGCTGGACCATGATGCCGCCGGTCCGCCAGGGGCCGAAGGAGCCGTCCGGCAGCGCCGCGCGGTCGACCGAGACGGTCAGGCCGGTGTCGATCTGCTCCGACTGGCGGAAGTAATGCTGGACGCAGTCGGTCAGCGTCTTGCCGTACAGCTCGACGATGCCCTGGTAGCGGTCGGTGTCGGGGCCCTGGTCCACCGTAAAGGCGATGTAGCCCTTGCCCAGCAGGGCGGCGGCCGGGGCGATATCGACGTCCCGCTCCGCCTTGGCCAGCGCTTCCGGATCGAACTGGGCATAGGCGCGCACGTCACCGACCGAGGTGACATCGGCCACCATCAGGCGGATCGGGCCATCGCCCTTGGTCTGGAGCGTGAAGATGCCCTCGTACTTCAGCATGCTGGCGAGCAGCACGGCGAGCGTCGCCGTCTCCGCCAGGAAGCGGGCGACGGTGGGCGGATAGTCGTGGCGGGTCAGGATCTCGTCGATCGCCGGTCCCAGCTTGATGATGCGGCCACGCAGGCGCGACGCCTCGATCTGGAACGGCAGGACGAAATCATCGGTGAGCGGGCGGACGGACGGATCGTCCATAGGGCAGATTCCTTAAGTACAGAGACCGGTTATGCAGGCGTAGGGCCGAAGATCGGGGTGCGTAGGGGCCGAATCAAGGCCGGTAGGGCACCCATGCGAATTTGGCCCTCTCCCGGGGTGGGAAGAGGGCCAATCGAAGCGTTGAATGCAGGGATCGGGCGCGGAGGGTCAGTCCAGCACGCCCATGCACCAGCCGAGGATGGCCTTCTGGGCGTGCAGGCGGTTTTCCGCCTCGTCCCAGACCACCGAATGGCGGCCGTCGATCACGCCGTCGGTCACTTCCTCGTTCCGGTGGGCCGGCAGGCAGTGCATGAACAGCGCCTCGGGGTGCGCGTGCGCCATCAGCGCCTCGTTCACCTGATAGGGGGCGAGGATCGCCGCGCGCTCGTCCACATCGGTGTTGTGCATCGAGGCCCAGGCGTCGGTGATGACGCATTCGGCCCCACGCACCGCCTCTTCCGGGCTGTCGGTGACGACCAGGCGGCCGTTGCCCTCGCGCTCGGCCCAGGCCAGCAGCTCCGGCGACGGGCCGTAGACGGTCGGGCAGGCCAGACGCAGCTCGAAGCCGAAGCGCACGGCGGCATGCGCCCAGCTGACCGCGACGTTGTTGCAGTCGCCGATCCAGGCGACGGTCCGGCCGGTGATCGGACCGCGATGCTCCTCGAAGGTCATCAGGTCGGCCATGATCTGGCAGGGGTGGGTCTGGTCGGTCAGGCCGTTGATGATCGGAATGCTGGCATGGGCCGCCAGCTCATGCACCCGCTCCTCGCCGGTGGTGCGGACCATCACCGCATCGACGAAGCGCGACAGCACGCGGGCGGTGTCGCCGATGGTCTCGCCGCGGCCCAGCTGCATGTCGTCGGGCTTCAGCACCACGACGTTGCCGCCGAACTGCTGCATGCCGACCTCGAACGACACGCGGGTGCGGGTCGAGGGTTTCTCGAAGATCAGGGCCAGCGAGCGGCCGGCCAGCAGGGTGGAGTGGGCCAGCCGGTCCGTCTTCAGGTCGGCCTTGATGCGCACGGCATGGTCGAGCAGGCGGCGCAGGGTGGCGCCGTCCATCCGGTCGATGTCGAGAAAATGCCGGACTGTCTTGTTGTCGCCGCTCATCCCACGCACTCCTGCGCCGTCCGGTCGAGAATCCCGACGGCTTCGTTCACTTCGGCTTCGCCGATGGTCAGGGGCGGCAGCAGCCGCACCACATTCTCGCCGGCCGGAACCGACAGCAGGCCGTTGGCGCGCAGCTTCGCCACCACCTCGCCGACCGGCTGGCCCAGCTTGAGGCCCAGCATCAGGCCCTGGCCGCGCAGTTCCAGGAACATCGACGGATGCTTGGCGATCAGCTCCTCCAGGCGGCCGCGCAGCAGGATCGACGTCTTCTGCACCTCGTCCAGGAAGCCCGGCGCCAGCATGACGTCCAGCACGGCGTTGCCGACGGCGGTCGCCAGCGGGTTGCCGCCATAGGTCGAGCCGTGGGTGCCGGCGGTCATGCCGGACGCCGCACGCTCGGTCGCAAGGCAGGCGCCGAGCGGGAAGCCGCCGCCGATGCCCTTGGCGACGCACATGACGTCCGGCGTGATGCCGGCCCATTCATGGGCGAACAGCTTGCCGGTGCGGCCCATGCCGCACTGGATCTCGTCGAGGAACAGCAGCAGGCCATGCTCGTCGCACAGCGCGCGCAGCCCGCGCAGGAACTCCACCGAGCCGGCGCGGATGCCGCCCTCGCCCTGGATCGGCTCGACGCAGATGCCGCCGGTCTGGGGCGTGATCGCGGCGCGCACGGCGTCGAGGTCGCCGAACGGCACTTGGTCGAAGCCGTCCAGCAGCGGGTCGAAGCCATGCACCAGCTTCTCCTGCTTGGCGGCCGAGATGGCGCCCAGCGTGCGGCCGTGGAAGGCCTGCTCGAAGGTGATGATACGGTTCTTCTGCGGGTTGCCGCTGTCGTAATGGTACTTGCGGACGGCCTTGGCGCCGCATTCCCAGGCTTCCGCACCGGAGTTCGTGAAGAACACCGTGTCGGCGAAGGTCACCTCGGTCAGGCGCTTGCCCAGGCTCTCCTGCCCGGCGACCCGGAACAGGTTGGAGGTGTGCCACAGCTTCTGCGCCTGCTCGGTCAGCTTCTCGACCAGATAGGGATGCGCGTGACCCAGGGCGTTCACCGCGACGCCGGCGGCGAAGTCGAGGAATCGTCGCCCGTCGGTCGCGTAGAGATACGGACCTTCACCGCGCTCGAAAACGACATCGGCGCGGGCGTATGTGGGCATAACGACGGGGATCACGGCCTTGGTCTCCCAAAAAAGGAAAATCCGGCGGCCAATGCCTGACCGCCGGGAACGGCAAATATCCGGAGATTGATGGGTTCTGTCAACGGACAGGGGTGAAAAAGCGCTGTTTTCGCAGCGTCTTCACGCCTTAAGCTTGTAGCCGGTCTTGAACATGCGCCAGGCGAGCCACCACAGGCCGGCATTCACGCCCAGCATCACCGCCACGCCCAGCCAGCGCGCCCCGTCGGACACCCCGATGAAGCCGTAGCGGAAGCCGTCGATCATGTAGAAGAACGGGTCGAAATGCGCGACCCACCAGAAGACCGGCGGCAGGGTATCGACCGAATAGAAGGTGCCGGACAGGAAGGACAGCGGCGTCACCACGAAGTTGGTCACCGCGGCGATGTTGTCGAACTTCTCCGACCAGACGCCGCCGACCAGACCCAGCAGCGACAGCAGCATCGACGCCATCACCGCATGGAACAGGACGAAGCCCGGATGCGGCATGTGCATCGGGATCACCGCCCAGATGGCGAGGCCCGTCACCAGACCGACCACGATGCCGCGGGTGACGCCGCCCAGCACGAAGCCGCTGACCAGCTCCATCGGCGACAAGGGCGGCATCAGGATGTCGACGATGTTGCCCTGGACCTTGGCGATCACCACGGAGGAGGAGGTGTTGGCGAAGGCGTTCTGCACCATCGCCATCATGATCAGGCCGGGAGCCAGGAACTCCAGGTAAGGTGTTGCGCCGACCATCCGCACCGCCGACCCCAGCGACAGGGCGAACACCGCGTAATAGAGCAGCGTCGTCACCACCGGCGCCCAGACGGTCTGCTGGTGCACCTTGATGAAGCGCCGCACCTCGCGTGCATAGAGCGTCCACAGGCCGATCCAGTTGACGGAACCGACATTGCGCGGCATGGGAGGAAGGGGAAGGGTCATCGCGTCACGATCTGCCTTTTGGGAACCGGCACCTGTGGTTTCGGCGCCCTTGGGGGGAGCCGAGTGAGGGCCGGAACTGTTTCGCCAGGAAAGGGCGCCGGGTGGGTCACGGACCGCCAGTAAGGCCACGGACTGTACGTGCGGCCTGCCCGTCCGGCAACCGCCGCCGCCGAAGGGACTGCCATGAACACCGACGACAAGCGTTCCGTTCCCCCCGCCCGCTCGCCGGCGAGGAAGCCGCCGAAGCGGGTCACGCCGCAATATCTGGAGAACGCGGCGCTGCATTATCTGGAGCGCTTCGCCAGTTCGACATCCAACCTGCGCCGGGTGCTGATGCGCAAGGTCGACCTGTCGGCCAAGGCCCACGGCACCGACCGCGAGGAGGGGGCCCGCTGGATCGACGAGCTGCTGGCGCGCTATGTCCGCAGCGGCCTGCTGAACGACGAGACCTATGCCCGGATGCGCACCGAAAGCCTGCACCGCCGTGGCGCCTCCACCCGGCTGATCGCCCAGAAGCTGGCCGGCAAGGGCATCGGCCGCGACGAGGCCGACAAGGCGCTGGACAGCCTGCGCGAGGATGTCGGGCCGGACTTGGACCTGACGGCGGCACTGGCGCTGGCGAAGCGGCGGCGGCTGGGCCCCTACCGGCGGCCGGAGCAGCGCGAGTCGCAGCGGGAGAAGGACATGGCGGCGCTGGGCCGCGCCGGCTTCGGCTATGAGATCGCCCGGCGGGTGGTGGATGCCGAGGATCCGGACGGGCTGCTGGAGGAGTAGGGCGGCGGCCGATGGAGCATTGACGATGGAACGGCGTGGAACATCTTTCGGGAGATGTTCCATGGTTCACATCGCAAGAAATGAGAGGCCCGGAAACAGCAGGCCCTGAAACGACGAAACGCGCGGCACCCTTTCGGATGTCGCGCGCCGCTCTCTTACCGGGAGTCGGAATCGTCCTGTACGCGTCCTAAACTTCTTCAGCGGAGCGGCAAGCGCCCCACGTCAGCACACCAAACGCGCCCCAGAATCGGGGAAGCGATCAGGCCGCGGCCTGCTGCTTCTCCTGCGCCTTGGAGATCCGGCGCTTGATGCGACGGGCATCCAGGCTCAGCACCGCGTCCTTCGCATCGAGCAGGAAGGCGTCGAGGCCGCCCTTGTGCTCGATCGAGCGGATCGCGTTCACCGAGAGGCGCAGACGCACCAGCTGACCCAGGCTGTCGCTGAGCAGCGACGTTTCCTGGAGGTTCGGCTGGAAGCGGCGACGATTCTTGTTGTTGGCGTGGCTGACGTTGTTGCCAAACTGCGTGCCCTTGCCGGTCACGGAGCACCGACGTGCCATCGGACTGTTCCTTTATTTTAGCAAATGAAACCCGGTAACGGACGGCCTGCCGCCCGAAGGAGGCCGCTATATAGTCGAACAAAAGCGCCGTCGTCAAGCCTGTCGTCAAGCCGGGAACCGCGATGAAACCGTTAAAGCCCGAGTCGTCGCGGGATTGTGGAGAGTCGAAGCGCGGCGGCCTCTTCGATCCGACGAAGAGACGCGCCGCGCCAGTCTTGCGCCGACCGGTGTCAGTTCACGGTCGGGGAGGTCTTCGACGCCGGCTTGGCGGCCAGCGGCTTGGCGGGGCGGCGCTGCGCCGGCTTGGCCACCGCCTTCGCCTCGGCGGCGATTGCCGCGGCGGGGGCGGCCGTCTCGGCCTTCACCGTCTCGACCAGTTCCTTCACCGGAACCTCGACCGGGTCGGCGGCCGGAGCGGCAACCGGGGCGGTCTCGGCAGCCACGGCCGGAACCGGGGCAGCGGCCTCGACCTTCGGGGCCTCGACCTCCGGCGCCGGGGCAATCACCAGGGCTGCCGCCGGCGCCGCCTTCGGAGCCTCGGCCTTCGGGGCCGGGGCAGCGACGGGGGCCGCGGTGGGGGCAGCCTCCGCGGCCGGAGCCGGCAGGGTGGTGATCTCGGCGGCGATCTTGCTGGAGACGTCCAGGAAGCCCTGCACGCTCTCGGTCACGCGGGCCTGGGTGGTGGACAGCCAGTCGCGCTGAAGAGCGGCCAGATCGGCGGCGTTGCGGGCCTTGCCCAGCCCGGCGGCCAGGCGGCTGGCGTCGTTGACCGAGGCGGTGACGCCGTCGAACCAGCGGCGGTAGCCGTCCTGCACCAGCGTGGCGACGCGGGCGGACTTGGCGGCGGCGGTGGCGGCAGTGGTCTGGGCGTTGGTCTTGAACAGGTTCAGGACGTTGGCGGGGGTCGGCTGAGCGGTCATGGCGTTGTCTCCCGTAGAGCAAGGCATATTGGCGGAAACGGAAAGGCCGCTCCGGCGTAACCCCAGGAGACCGCGGGCACCCCGGCCCAAGCAACGGAGGCTGATCGACAAAGTCGAATCGGCGCACGTCGCCCCTTTCCCGCCCGGTGCAGAATAGCCCTACGGTTGGTGCGGTGCAACGGATTTGTTGCGGTGCAACATAAGCTGAACGGTTTATGCCCCGTTGGATCAGGTGGTTTCCGTCCGGTCGAGGAAGCGCCCAAGAAGGGTGTGGGCCGCCGCCGCGGGGATGGTGGTTCCGGCGGTCACCTCCGCCTCGAGTCGCGCCAGATCGGCCCGCACCGCCGGGTGGGCGCGGAACCGGTCGATCAGCGTCTCGCGGATCTCGCTCCACAACCAGGCGCGGGCCTGCTCCGCCCGGCGGGTGGCGCGGGCGCCATTGGCCTCGGTCAGCGCCTTGTGCTCGCCGATGGTGTCCCAGATCGTGTCGATGCCGATCTTCTTGAAAGCGGAGCAGCTGAGAACCGGCACCCGCCAGTCGCCGTGGCGCAGCAGGGTCAGCGCGTGGCGGTAGTCGGCGACGGTGTGGCGGGCGGTGGCGGCGAGGTCGCCGTCGGCCTTGTTGACGACGACGAGGTCGGCCAGCTCGACGATGCCCTTCTTGATGCCCTGCAGCTCGTCGCCGCCGGCCGGCAGCAGCAGCAGCATGAACAGGTCGACCATGTCGGCGACCGCGGTCTCCGACTGGCCGACGCCGACCGTCTCCACCACGATCACGTCGAAGCCGGCGGCTTCGCAGACCAGCATCGCCTCGCGCGTGCGGCGCGCCACGCCGCCCAGCGTCGCACCGGCGGGGGAGGGGCGGATGAAGGCGGCGGGATCGCGCGACAGGTCGACCATCCGGGTCTTGTCGCCCAAAATCGAGCCGCCGGTGCGCTGCGACGACGGATCGACCGCCAGCACCGCGACCTTGTGCCCCAGCCCGATGACATGCAGCCCGAACGCTTCGATGAAGGTCGATTTCCCCACCCCCGGCACGCCGGAGATGCCGAGTCGCACCGAGTTGCCGGTATAGGGCAGCAGCGCCTCCAGCAGCGCTTCGGCGGTGGCGCGATGGTCGGCACGCGTCGATTCGATCAGCGTGATCGCCCGCGCCAGTGCGCGGCGGTCGCCAGAGCGGACAGCTTCGGCGAGGCGGGCGGCGTCTTGCAGGGCGGTGTCGGTCATGGCGGCGGCGTCGGTCTGTGCGAAGGGAGCGGTACCCTACCCGAGGGAGCGGTTCGGGATAAAGCCCTTGGCGTGGTGGCAGGTCGTCCCGGACGCTGTGGTTTCGGTGGGCGGGCCTTCCACGGATTTCACGGATTTAGACACGGATTTCACGGATTTTTTTGAACTTGGCGGCGCTTCGGCCCTTCACGAAGGGGTGCGGCCTTGGGCCGCGACATCCGTGAAATCCGTGTCCCAATCCGTGAAATCCGTGGAGATCTTGTCGACAACTCCCGCGCCCTGGGGATCACGCCCGCCCTACGTCCGCACCGCCGGCGACTCCACCGCCTCCAGGTTCAGCGCGGCGGCGAGCAGGGCGCGGGTGTACTCCTCGCGCGGCTCCTCGAAGATGCGCTGGGTCGGCCCCTGTTCGACCACCTTGCCGTCCTTCATCACCATGACGTGGCTGGACAGCGCCCGCACCACCCGCAGATCGTGGCTGATGAACAGATAGGCGAGGTTGTGGCGGGCCTGGATGTCGCGCAGCAGGTCGACGATCTGCGCCTGCACCGACATGTCGAGCGCCGAGGTCGGCTCGTCCAGCACGACGAATTTCGGCTTCAGCACCAGGGCGCGGGCGATGGCGATGCGCTGGCGCTGGCCGCCGGAGAATTCGTGCGGGTAGCGGTTGCGCGCCTCGGGCGGCAAGCCGACCTCCTCCAGCGCGCGGGCGACCATCGTCTCGCGTTCCTTGGCGTCGCCGATGCCGTGGATGCCCAGCCCTTCGCCGATGATCTGGCCGACCGACAGGCGGGGCGACAGGCTGCCGTAGGGGTCCTGGAAGACGATCTGCATCTCGCGGCGCAGGCCCCGCAGGCGCTTCGGCTGCCAGCCCTGGATGTCGGTGCCGTCGAAGCGGATGGCGCCCTGGCTGGCGTGCAGGCGCAGCAGCGCGAGGCCCAGCGTCGTCTTGCCCGACCCCGATTCGCCGACGACGCCGACGGTGTGGCCGCGGCGGACCGCGACATCGACGCCGTCCACTGCCTTGATGTGGCCGACGGTGCGGCGCAGCAGGCCCTTCTTGATCGGGAAATGCACCTTCAGCCTATCGGCGGCCATCACCTCCGCCGCATCCTCGGGCGGCGACAGCGGGTTGCCGCGCGGCTCGGCCGACAGCAGCTTCTTCGTGTAGGCGTGGCGCGGGCGGATGAACAGGTCGTCGACCTTGGCCTGCTCGACGATCTCGCCCTGGTTCATCACGCAGACGCGGTCCGCCATCTTGCGCACCACCCCCAGATCGTGGGTGATCAGCAGCAGCGCCATGCCGAAGCGGCTTTGCAGATCCTTCAGCAGCGCCAGGATCTGCGCCTGGATAGTGACATCGAGCGCGGTCGTCGGCTCGTCGGCGATCAGCAGGTCGGGCTCGTTGGCGAGCGCCATCGCGATCATCACGCGCTGGCGCTGGCCGCCCGACAGCTCGTGCGGGTAGGCGGTCAGCCGCTTTTCCGGGTCGGGCAGCCCGACGAGGCGCAGCAGCTCCAGCGTGCGGGCGCGGGCGGCGGCGGTCGACAGGCGCTTGTGCAGGAACAGGGTCTCGTTGATCTGCCGCTCGATGCTGTGCAGCGGGTTCAGCGAGGTCATCGGCTCCTGGAAGATCATGGCGATGCGGTTGCCGCGCACCTGCCGCAGGGTCTTCTCCTCGGCACCCAGCAGCTCGGTGTCGCGGAAGCGGATCGAGCCGGCGGGGTGGTGCGCCATCGGATAGGGCAGCAGCTGCAGGATCGACAGCGCCGTCACCGACTTGCCGGAGCCCGATTCGCCGACCAGCGCCAGCGTCTCGCCCTTCTGGATGTCGAAGGACACGCCCTTGACGGCCTGCGTGGCACCGGCGCCCGAGCGGAAATCGACGCGCAGACCCCGCACGGACAGCAGGTCGGGGTTGGGGGGCATCAGGCTCATGTCGGGCTCTTCACGGTCGTCATCGTCATTCCGCCGCTTCCTTGCGCGCCGCGGTGGCCGCGGCGGCCTCGCCGGGCAGCGCGGTGGACATCTGGGCAATGGTCTTGCGCGGGTCGAAGGCGTCGCGCACCGCCTCGCCGATGAAGATCAGCAGGCTCAGCATGATCGCCAGCACAAAGAAGGCGGTCAGGCCGAGCCAGGGCGCCTGGAGATTGGCCTTGCCCTGGGCCAGCAGCTCGCCCAGCGACGGCGATCCCGGCGGCAGGCCGAAACCGAGGAAATCCAGCGCGGTCAGGGTGGTGATGGAGCCGTTGAGGATGAAGGGCATGAAGGTCAGCGTCGCCACCATGGCGTTGGGCAGCACATGGCGCACCATGATGGTGACGTCGCCGGCCCCCAGCGCCTTGGCGGCGCGCACATAGTCGAGGTTGCGCGCCCGCAGGAACTCCGCCCGCACCACATGGACCAGCGCGGTCCAGGAGAACAGCAGCAGCAGCCCCAGGAGCCACCAGAAGGTCGGCGTCACCACGCTGGCCAGGATGATCAGCAGGAACAGGGTGGGAAGCCCCTGCCAGATCTCGATGAAGCGCTGGAACAACAGGTCGGTCAGCCCGCCGAAATAGCCTTGGACCGCGCCGGCCGCGACACCGATGACCGAGGAGAAGACGGTCAGCACCAGCCCGAACAGCACCGAGATGCGGAAGCCGTAGATCAGCCGCGCCACCACGTCGCGCCCCTGGTCGTCGGTGCCGAGCCAGTTGTCGGCGGACGGCGGGGCGGGTGCGGGGACCGGCAGGTTGTAGTTGATGGTGCGGTAGCTGTAGGGGATCGGCGGCCAGACCATCCAGCCCTTGGCGGCGATCAGGTCGCGGACATAGGGATCGCGGTAGTCGGTTTCGGTCTCGAACTCGCCGCCGAAGGTGGTCTCCGGGTAGGTGTGGAAAACCGGCCAGTAATAGTGGTTCTCGTATTCGATCAGCAGCGGCTTGTCGTTGGCGATGAACTCCGCCCCCAGCGAGACGGTGAACAGCACCAGGAAGATCCAGAAGGACCAGAAGCCGCGGCGGTTCGCCTTGAAATTGGCCAGCCGGCGCCGGGGTCAGCGGAGTCATCACACCCTCCGCGAGTCGAAGTCGATGCGGGGATCGACCATCACATAGGTGATGTCGCCGACCAGATTCATGATCAGCCCCAGCAGCGTGAAGAAATAGAGCGTTCCGAACATCACCGGATAGTCGCGGTTGATCGCCGCCTCGAATCCGAGCAGCCCCAGCCCGTCGAGCGAGAAGATCACCTCGATCAGCATGGCGCCGGTGAACAGGATGCCGATGAAGGCGCCGGGGAAGCCGGCGATGACGATCAGCATGGCGTTGCGGAAGACATGGCCGTACAGCACGCGGTTCTCGGTCAGGCCCTTGGCCCTGGCGGTGATCACATACTGCTTGCCGATCTCCTCCATGAAGGAGTTCTTGGTCAGCATGGTCAGGCCGGCGAAACCGCCGATCACCATGGAGAACACCGGCAGCGCCATGTGCCAGAAGTAATCGAGCACTTGGCGGTACCAGGGCAGGCTGCCCCAATTGTCCGAGACCAGACCGCGCAAGGGAAACCAGTCGAGATAGCGCCCGCCGGCGAACACCACGATCAGCAGCACCGCGAACAGGAAGCTGGGGATGGCGTAGCCGACGATCACCACGCCGGACGTCCAGACGTCGAAGGGCTGGCCGTCGCGCACCGCCTTGGCGATGCCGAGCGGGATGGACACCAGATAAACGATCAGCGTCGTCCAGATGCCGAGCGAGATCGACACCGGCATCTTTTCCAGCACCAGATCGACGACGCGGCGGTCGCGGAAGTAGCTGGTTCCGAAATCGAACACGATGTAGTTCGACATCATGTGGATGAAGCGTTCGTGCAGCGGCTTGTCGAAGCCGAACTCCTTCTCCAGCTGCTTGATGAAGGCGGGATCCAGCCCCTGGGCGCCGCGATACTTGCCGCCGCTGTCGCCGCCGGTCTGGTTCTGGCGCTGGGCGGCGTTGGCGTCGCCGCCGGCGCTGCCGCCGATGCGCGAGGTCGCCTCCACCGCGGTGCCCTGGACGCGGGCGATCATCTGCTCGATCGGGCCGCCGGGGGCGATCTGCACGATCAGGAAATTGATCACCATGATCCCGAACAGGGTGGGGATGATCAGCAACAGGCGGCGGATGATGTAGGCCAGCATCGCGGGTGTCCCGACCCTCCCCAATCCTCAAGGAAACGACAGCTTAGACCAGAGCGTGGTTCACGGTCCCGTGCGGCGTGCGCTGTTGGCGAGCTTCGCGTTCTTGTCCGCGTCGATCCACCAGCTGTCCGGGAAGCCCAGGCCGTACTTTGGGGCAACCGTGGGATGGGAGAAACGGTTCCAATAGGCCACGCGGTACACCGTGTCGTGCCAATGCGGGATGACGTACCAGTTCCACAGCAGCACACGGTCGAGCGCCCGAGTGGCGGCGATCAGCGACGGGCGGTCGGGGGCGGCGATCAGCGTCTCCACCAGCTTGTCGATGGCCGGGTTCTTGATGCCGATCGAGTTGCGGCTGCCGGGCTGGTCGGCACGCGAGGATTCCCAGTAGTCGCGCTGTTCGTTGCCGGGCGACAACGACTGCGGGAAGCGCTCGATGATCATATCGTAATCGAAATTATCGGTGCGGTTCTGGTACTGCGCGCTGTCGACCACGCGGATCTGCGCCTCGATGCCGGCGCGCTCCAGATTGCGGACGAAGGGCTGGACGATGCGTTCCATGTCGGCCTGGACCAGCAGGAACTCGAAGCGGAAGGGCTGGCCCTGCGCATTCACCAGCTTGCCGTTCTTCAGTTCCCACCCGGCGTCCTTCAGCAGGCCCAGCGCGGTGCGCAGGTTGCCGCGGATGTTGCCGCTGGCGTCGGTCTTCGGCGGCTCGTAGGGCTTGGTGAACACCTCGTCCGGGATCTGGCCGCGGAACGGCTCCAGCAGCTTCAGCTCCTCGGGCGAGGGCAGGCCGGTGGAGGCCAGTTCGGTGTTGGCGAAATAGCTCTTGGTGCGCTGGTACAGGCCGTAGGACAGGTTGGCCCGCGTCCATTCATAGTCGAACAGGTAATTCAGCGCCTCGCGCACACGGCGGTCCTGGAAGACCGGGCGGCGGATGTTGAAAACGAAGGCCTGCATGCCCTGCGGGTCCTCGTGCTTGATCTCCTCCTTGATGATCTGGCCGTTCTGCACCGCCGGGACGTTGTAGCCGGTGGTCCAGTTCTTCGACGAGTTCTCCAGCCGGAAATCGAAGGCGCCGGCCTTGAACGCCTCGAAGGCGACGTCGAGGTCGCGGTAATAGTCGTAGCGGATGCGGTCGAAATTGTAGCGGCCGCGGTTGATCGGCAGATCCTTCGCCCACCAGTCCTTGACCCGCTCATAGGTGATGGCGCGGCCGGGCTGCACGTCCACCGCCTTGTAGGGACCGCTGCCGATCAGCGGCTCCAGCGTCGTGGTGGCGAAATCGCGGTTGGCGAAGGCATGCTTGGGCAGCACAGGCAACTGGCCCATGATGACTGGAAGCTCGGGATTGTTGCCATCCCGGAACGAGAATTTGACCGTGCGCTCGCCGGTCTTCTCCGCCTTCGTTACGTCAGCGTAATAGGTGCGGTAGAGCGGGTGGCCCTTTTCCTTGAGCGTGTCGAAGCTCCAGATCACGTCATCCGCCGTGACCGGCTGGCCGTCGTGGAAGCGGGCCTCCGGCCGCAGGGTGAAGGCGACCCAGGTGCGGTCCGGAGCGACCTCGATGCTTTCGGCCAGCAGGCCGTATTCGGTGATCGCCTCGTCGCCGTTGCTGGTGGTCAGGGTCTGGAACACCAGCCCGGCCCCGGCGGCGGCCTGTCCGCGCAGGATGAAGGGGTTCAGATTGTCGAAGCCGCCGAAGGCCATCAGCTTGACCTCGCCGCCCTTCGGGGCGTCGGGATTGGCATAGTCGAGATGCTGGAAGTCCGGCCCGTATTTCGGCGTGCCGTGCAGGGCCAGGGCGTGGCTGCCCCCGGTCTTGCCCTGGTCCTGAGCCGCGGCCGGGGATGCCGGCAGAAGCGCTGCCGCCATCATCACCGCTGCCGCCGCCATACCGGTGCCCAGCCACCGCATCCGACCCGTCATGCCCGATCCCCTCCTTCGCTTGTTTTCTCGAAAAGCGTTCAGACTTATGGAGTTAGCCCCGCAATGGGGCGTCATCAAGGCTGCGCCGCCTTGCCGGCCGGATCGACCCACCAGGTCGCCGGGAAATTGGTGCTGCGATAGTCCTGGTCGTATTTCGGCCAGACCGCGGGATGGGCCAGCCACGCCTTGTGGGCGATCCAGCTTTCCGGGTTGTGCCATTGCGGCACCATGTAGAACCCCCACAGCAACACGCGGTCGAGCGCGCGGGTGGCGGCCTGCACCGAGTTCGAGATCCTTGGCCCCCAGCGCCTTTTCGATCAGCGCGTCGGCCACCGGGTCATGGATGCCGGAATAGTTGGCCGATCCCTTGAGGCCGGCGGCGGCCGAGCCGAAATAGCCGCGCAGCTCGGTGCCCGGCGGGGTGAAGAAGGCGAGGTTGACGATGATCGAGTCGAAATCGAACTCGTCCAGCCGTGCCTGATACTGCGCGGTATCGACCAGACGCAGGGAGGCGTCGATGCCGACGCGGCGCAGGCTCTCGACATAGGGCTGGATGACGCGGGTCAGCGCGCCGGTGCCGTCGAGGAACTCGATCGCCATCACCTCGCCGGTCTTGCCGTTGGTCAGCTTGCCGTTGCGGACCTCCCAGCCGGCCTCCTTGAACAGGCGGGTCGCCTCGCGCACCTGGGCGCGGTTGTTGCCGCTGCCGTCGGTGGTCGGCAGGGTGAAGGGCTGGGTCAGCAGCCGCTCGGACAGCTGCGCCTTGAAGGGTTCCAGCAGCGCCAGCTCCGCCGGGCCGGGCGGTCCCTTGGCGCCGAAGTCGGAGTTGGGGAAGTTGCTGAGCGTCCGCTTGTACTGGCCGTACAGGATGTTCTTCTGGATCCAGTCGAAATCGAACAGCAGGGCCAGCGCCTCTCGCACGCGCGGGTCGGCGAACTTGTCGCGGCGGGTGTTCAGGCGGAAGCCCTGGGCGCCCAGCGGCAACTCGCTCGGCACCTCCAGCGTCTTGACGCGGCCGTCCTTCATGGCGGGGAAGTCGTAGCCGGTGGTCCAGCGCTGCGCCCGGTATTCGCCGCGGAAATCATAGGCGCCGGCCTTGAACGCCTCGAACATCACGTCGTCGTCGCGGTAGAAGTCGTCCTTCACGGTGTCGAAATTGTAGAAGCCGCGGGCGGTCGGCAAATCCTTCGCCCACCAGTCAGCGACCCGCTCGTAGGTGATGGAGCGGCCGGCATCGACCGTCTTGATGCGGTAGGGACCGCTGCCCAGCACCGGCTCCAGCGTCGTCTTGGAGATGTCGCGCCCCTGCGCCGTCCACCAATGCTTTGGCTGCGGCGAGAAGGTGGTGGCGAAGTCGATGATCGGCTTGATCTCCCCCGTGCCGGTCAGGGTGATCTTGAAGCGGCGGTCGTCCAGCGCCTCCACCTTGGCGGTGCGGTCGAGGAAGGACTTGATGAAGGGCGCGCCATGGGCCTGGATCGCATCCCAGGTGAAGACCACGTCGGCGCTGGTGATCGGCGTGCCGTCATGCCACTGGGCGCCCTGGCGCAGCGTGAAGATCGCCCAGCCGAAATCGTCCGGCACCTCGACGCTTTCCGCCATGTGGGCGTAGGCGGCGTCCAGCTCCCAGCCGGACCCGACCATCAGCGTGTCGGAGATCAGCCCCAGCGTGCGCGGACGCACCCCGCGCAGGATCAGCGTGTTCAGGCTGTCGTAGGTGCCCGGCTGCGATTCGGCCAGCCCGACCGACCCGCCCTTGGGCGCGTCGGGATTGACGTGGGGGAAATGGGTGAAGCCGGGCTGGAACTGCGGCTCGCCGAACTGCTTCAGCGCGGTGACGGTCCGGGTGGCGGCCTGCGCTGGCGCCAGGATCGCCGATGTCGACAGCGTCAGGATCGTGGCGGCAAGGACGAGAAGGCGGCGCATCGGCGGTCCTGTGTGGGGTGCGGACGTTCTGGTTAGATTGCCACGCCCGCGCCCCGGTCAAGCGCAATTCCGGGCGCAATTCCGGTTCTCAGGTCAGTTGCTTCGCGCCGCGCGCCAATGGTCGGCCATGCGGTCCATCAACTGGCGATAGCGGCGGTCGGTCCGCATCAGCTTGCGCACCGACTTTCCGTTGCGCGGGTCAGCCAGCATCCAGGCCTCCGCCGCCGCCTGATGTTCCGGATGGATCGACAGCAGATAGATCGCCGCCTGTTCCGGGGACGCGATGACCGTCTCCTGCATCCCTTCCAGGATGGCGCCGACATAGAGCGGCAGGACCTTGCGGAAATCCTCCGGCCCGCCGTCGGTCTTGCCCTCGGCCTCGGCGAGATCGGGGGAGGCGCCGCCGTTGGCCATCAGGGCGCTGCGTTCGGCCGCCGGCAGGGCGAAGAAGGCATCGAGCCCCAGCAGCAGGTCGCAGACGGTCTTTTTGCGCACCATCCAGTTCGACCCGCCCGACACCCGCGCCGCCAGCCCTTCCAGGAAGGGCCGCAGCTTTTCAGGGGACGTTTCAAAAACGGAACGGGCGGGAGGGGAGATGGCGGTCATGGCGCTTCCCTCAACCGGCCAGCGTCGCCATGGCGTCGCGGTGGGTCTGCGGATCGCCGGCGGCGATCACCCGGCCGGTGGAGTTGGCGTCGAGCGGCTTGCCCTCCCAATCCGTCATCAGCCCGCCGGCCCCAGTCACCACCGGCACCAAGGCCGCGAAATCGTACAGCTTCAGCCCCGACTCGACGACGAGGTCGTAATAGCCGGACGCCAGCAGGCCGTAGCTGTAGCAGTCGCCGCCGTAGGACGCCGTCTTCACCTTGGCGGCGACGCGGCGGTAGGCCTCGTAATCGCTGCCGGGGAACAGGTCGGGCGAGGTGGTGCCGAACATGGCGGCAGGCAGCCCGCCGGGGCAGGGGCGCACGCGCACCGTCTGGCCGTTGTGGGTGGTCGGGCGGCCATCGACGCCGATCCAGCGGTCGCCGACGATGGGCTGGTCGATGATGCCCAGCACCGGGCGGCCATGGTGCAGCAGGGCGATCAGCGTGCCGAAGATCGGCCGGCCGGTGATGAAGGACTTGGTGCCGTCGATGGGGTCGATCACCCACACCCATTCGGCGTCCAGGTTCTTGGTGCCGTGCTCCTCGCCATAGATGCCGTCGTCGGGGCGCTGGCTTTCGATGATGGTGCGGATGACGTGCTCCGCCTCGCGGTCGGCGATGGTGACCGGCGAGGCGTCGGCCTTGTCGTCGATGGCGACCGGAGTGCGGAAATAGCGGCGGACCACGCTGCCGCTGGAGTTGGCCAACCGCTGGGCGAGCGCCACCATCGGGGCGGGGCAGGGTTCGGTCATGGTCGCTCCTTGAGACTTCTGTCGATAGGGTTGCCGCATCCTAACGGCGTGTGCCCGCCCCGGAAACCCGAAAGCGCCCCGGCTCTGCTTGAGGAGAGGCCGCGGTTTCCGCCGGGCAGCTCCTCCGCCGGCAGGGCTTTGCGCCCGGCCCGGCTTGTGGCAGCCTCGACGGGCCATGACGAACCGACCCAACATCTACGCCGCCGCGCCCATCGACCGCGCCTCCCTCCGCCGCAAGGACGAGGATTGGCTGACGGAGGCCTGGCTCGCCCCCGCGTCCCGCGTCCTGCCGATCTGGCAGACCAAGAGCTTCGTCGCCGGTCCGGAGGATGCGCCCCGCGCCGTCCTGCTGCCGGCGGAGGGGCTGGACGCGGTGCCGATCTTTCTCGGCCTGATGGACGGCACGCCGGTCTTCACCGTCGACCTGTCGATGGTCGAGGACCCGGACGCGCTGCCGGCCTTGCGCGGCCATGGCCGGTTCGAGGATCTGCGCGCCACCGGCCCGCTGATGCCGGAAGGCGAGGCGGCGCTGTGCGCCTATGCCCGCGGCATGGTGTGGTGGAATGCCCGCCACCGCTTCTGCGGCGTCTGCGGCTCCCCGGCGGCGACGGCGGAGGGCGGACATGTGCGGCTCTGTACCAACCCCGGCTGCGCCACCCACCATTTCCCGCGCACCGACCCGGCGGTGATCATGCTGGTCCATGACGGCGGCGACCGGGCGGTGCTGGGCCGGCAGAGCCGGTTCCCGCCCGGCATGCATTCGGTGCTGGCCGGCTTCCTGGAGCCGGGCGAAAGCCTGGAGGACACCGTCGCCCGCGAGGTGTTCGAGGAGGTCGGGCTGACGGTGACGGACATCCGGTACCGCTCGTCGCAGCCCTGGCCCTTCCCATCCTCGCTGATGCTGGGCTTCACCGCGCGGGCCACCAGCTTCGACATCGACACCGGCAACGACGAGCTGGAAAGCGCCCGCTGGTTCGACCGCGACTTCCTGCGCAGCCACACCCCGGACGAGACTTTCCGCCTCGCCCGGCCCGACTCGATCGCCCACCGCCTGATCCGGGAATGGATGGCGGAGGGGTGAGGGATCAGTGGATGAACAGCTTCACGAAGATGCCGATCTGAAAGGCAAGCACGAAGCCGAGCATCCGCTTCATCAGGGGCATGTCGGACTTCAGACTGCGATCTTCGGACCTCGGCATGTCAGTCGAGGTTCGGATGCGGGCCGGGGCCGGGCCAGTAACGCTCGTCCAGCGCCTCCCTGCCATAGGGACTGACCGTCGGGAAGGTGCCGGCGGGCAAGCCGGTTTCCAGCGATGCCTTTTGGACGGCCCGCTTGTAGAGCTTCGCATCCTCCAGCAATTCGGCAAGCAATGGGCGCAGGCTCGGGCTTTCCTCCACCACGTCTTCGATGCGATGGCGCTGTTCACCGATGGTTCCAAGCCAACTGCCGGTGCGCATGCCCGGCTGAAACTGGTACTTGAGGAGATGGGTGAGCAGCACTTCAAGCCGGTTGCGCAGTTCCTGCCGCTTGGCCTTACCCATATCCTCCAGCTCTTCGGCGAGGTTGGCGCGATCCAGTGCGGTAAGTGTACCCGAACGAAGCAGCGCCGCCTGACGTTCGATCCAGGCGACGAAGTCCTCGTCGTAAAGTCCGCTGTCCGGCGGGTCGGATGCGAGCTTGGTCGCCGGAGCGGGTGGCTCCGGACGCGGCGTGGACATGCCTCGGATGATGCGCATGGTCGGCCTGACGTAGAGCAGGAATTGAGATATTGCCAAGCGTAGCACACGATGTCAGGCCGGTCATCCTGGGCAAGGGTGGACACCCTTCCTAATGCCGCTGCTGCACCCCCACCGCACGCGTGGGGGAGCGGCGGCGGTCGAAGGGGTTGGGGTGGCGGGTGCAGGTGTCGTTGTAGAGCATCATCAGGGAGGCCGATTCGGCCGCGCTGCGGCAGGTGGCGCAGCACAGGTTGTCCCAGACCATCTGGCGGACGGCGGCATCGCCCCAGGGTTCATGCAGAAGCGAGGCGCCCTTTTCCAGCGCGGCCATGAAGGGGATATGTTCGTGGGCGGCGATCTGCGCCACCTCGTCCGCCTCCAGATCGGCCAATCCCAGACAATCTTCCATCGTGAGCATGGCAACCTCCATCCGTGGCGCCATGGCCGTCGGCGGGGTCTCACCCGTCAGCCGCCGTGGTGTTTGTTGTAATCGGACCCTTGTGGAACCGGCGCTTGCCGGTGCTTCCTGTATAACAACTTCAGCTAATCTTGCCCAGCGCCGGCCGGACGCGGCCAAGGCTAAGTTGCGTCACTGCGGCGGAATGACGCGTGACTTGCGGCAACTGCGAAAAGACTTGCGGCGTTGCGGGAAAGCGTCAGTCCTCGCCGACGCGCTGGCTTTCCTGATAGCGGAAAGGGTTGGCCGGATAGACGCCCAGGATCTTCACCTCGCGGGCGAAGAAATCCAGCTCCTCCAGGGCGAGGCGCAGCGGGCGTTCGTCGGGATGGCCCTCGACGTCGGCGTAGAACTGGGTCTGGGTGAAGTGGCCGCCGACCATGTAGCTTTCCAGCTTGGTCATGTTGATGCCGTTGGTGGCGAAGCCGCCCAGCGCCTTGTAGAGCGCGGCCGGCACGCTGCGGACACGGAAGACGAAGGTGGTGATCGTCTTGCAGGAGCCCAGCGCCGGCAGCTTCGGCTCGCGCGCCAGGATCAGGAAGCGGGTGGTGTTGTGGGTGGCGTCCTCGATCCCGCTCTTCAGGATGTCGAGGCCGTAGATCTCGGCGGCCAGCGAAGAGGCGATGGCGGCATGGCGCGGGTCGTTCATCGCCGCGATCTCTTTCGCGGCGCCGGCCGTGTCGGCATGGTTGATCGCTTGCAGGCCCAGGCCGCGGATGGCGGTCTGGCACTGCGACAGCGCCTGGATGTGGCTGCGCACGGTCTGGATGCTGTCCAGCGTGGCGCCCTTCGGCGCCAGCAGCTGGTGGTTCACCCGCTGGAAATGCTCGCCGATGATATGCAGGCCGCCTTCCGGCAGCAGATAGTGGTTGTCGGCGACGCGGCCGGCGATGGAGTTCTCCACCGGGATCATCGCCAGCGACGCCCGCCCGTCGCGCACGGCGGAGAAGGCGTCCTCGAAGGTGGCGCAGGGCATCGTCGTCATGGTCGGCCGCGCGTTGCGGCAGGCCAGATCGGAATAGGCGCCGGGGAAGCCCTGGAAGGCGATGATGTTGGACGTGCCCATGAGCGGAATTCCCCCGGCGGATCTTGAATAAAAGACCGACTGTGTCGGATGTCAGCCGGCTTGACGGCTGGAGAGGAGGGCGCAGGCGCGCTCCAGGTCGGCGGGAGTATCGACACCCAGCGGAACCGCGTCAACGACCGCCGCGTCGATGCGCATGCCGTTCGACAGGGCGCGCAGCTGCTCCAGCCGCTCGCGCTGCTCCAGCACCGACGGCGGCAGCGACACGAACCGCTCCAGCGCCGCCCGGCGGTAGGCGTAGAGACCGATGTGGTGGTAGAGCGGCCCGTCGCCGGTCGGCGCGGTGGCGCGGGTGAAATAGAGCGCGCGGCCCTGGCGGGCTCCGGCCGGCAGCTCCAGCACCGCCTTCACCACATTGGGGTTGGTCCGCTCCTCCTCCCGCGTGATCTCGGCCACCAGGGTGGCGATGTCGACCTCCGGGTCGGCCAGCGGGGCGAAGGCGGCGCGCACGCTCTCCGGCTCGATGGTCGGCAGGTCGCCCTGCACATTCACCACCGCATCGTGCCGCCCCTCCGGGTCGATCAGCTGCAGCGCCTCGAAGATGCGGTCGGAGCCCGAGGGATGGTCGGGGCGCGTCAGCACCGCGGTGCCGCCGGCGGCCTCGACCGCGCGGGCGATCTCAGGCTCGGCGCAGGCGACCACCACCGGGCCGATCTCCGCCTCCATGGCGCGGCGCAGCACATGGACGATCATCGGCGCGCCGAGGATGTCGGCCAGCGGCTTGCCGGGCAACCTGACGGAGGCCATGCGTGCCGGGATCACCACGACCGGGTTAGCCGGGCGGGCGACGGAGATGCTGGCGGGGGCGGCGGTCGGCATGGCGCGGAAACTCCGGTGGGAAGGTCCGGTGGGTCAGGGAATCGGGACGCTTGGATTCGTGACGCTTTTCTGGCGCGGGTGAACCACGGACGCCGGGGCGGCGTCAAGGGGCGGCATCGGGCGATGGCATGTCGGACGGTGCGAGAGCCGCCAGGGGGCCGCAGCGCCTGCCTTCCGGCTGTTTTGCGATGCAGCGTAATGCGCAAGCAAATTAAGTGGTTGGTGACTGCGACAAATTTGTATGCGACCTTTTTTCGCGGTCCGCCGGGCTATGAGAAGCTTCGGACCGCGGGCTATGGTAGCCGCGGCGCGTTCAGCCGCGGGCGGGAGAAACGCCGAGTGTACTGAAATTAGGGAACAAAGGGGCTCATCAATGAGCATGGAGTGGAACAAGGTTTTCGGCGCCGTGCTGCTGGCCGGGCTGATCGCGATGCTGGCCGGATTCGCGTCCAAGGTGCTGGTTCATTCTAAGCCGCTCGAAAAGAGCGTCTATGTCGTCGCGACGCCCGAGGGGGCCAGCGCGCCCGCCGACAAGGGTGCCGCTCCCACCGGTCCGGCGCCGATCGCGCCGCTGCTCGCCGCCGCCAGCCCGGAGGCCGGCCAGAAGGTGGCCAAGGCCTGCGCGGCCTGCCACAGCTTCGACAAGGGCGGCGCCGCCAAGGTCGGTCCGAACCTGTTCGGAATCGTCGGCGGTCCGAAGGGCCACATGCAGGGCTTCGCCTACTCCGACGCGCTGGTCAAGACCGGGGGTACTTGGACCTATGACGAGCTGAACAAGTTCCTCTATGACCCGAAGGGCTATGCTCCGGGCACCAAGATGACCTTCGCCGGCCTCAAGAAGGATGACGACCGCGCGGCCGTCGTCGCCTACCTGCGCTCGCTGGCCGACAGCCCGCAGCCGCTGCCCCAGTAACCGCCTCCAGTACCAGGGTACCGGGCGCCGCCGCGGCCGGAAGAAAAAAGCCCCGCTCTCGCAAGAGGCGGGGCCTTTTGTTTGTCCGGATCGGCACCCGGCCGGCGAAGCGCCGGGCTTACCGCCGCAGGCTGCGGGCGATCTCCAGATAGTCGGGATCGTTTTCCGGCGTCAGCCGGCCATGGCGGATCAGGAAATCGGCCACCACAAGGGTCACGTTGAACTTCCACTCGCCGCTGCCGCGCACCGACTCCGCCACCTTGTCGAGCGGCCAGAGTTCGAAGCTCTCCACCTCGCCATCCGTGTTGACGGGGGTGAGGCCGGGCGGAAGCTCCAGATCGTAGACGAACAGGCGGTCGCGCTTCAGCCCGGCCGCCGTCTCCATGGTGTAGCTGATGGCGCCGACCGGCACGGCGCGCCGCGCGGTCTCGGCGTCGAGCCCGGCCTCCTCCGCCGCCTCCTTCTCCAGATTCTCGGCCAGGCTCAGGCCGATGGGCTGGCCGCCGGCGATCAGGTTGTCGAGCTGGCCCGGTGCCACCTCGCGGTCCTTGGCGCGCCGGCCGACCCATAGCAGAAGTCCGCCGGCCCCATTACCGGCGGAGTCGTCGCGGACGAAGCCGTTGATGTGCAGGCCGTAGGCCTCGATCCCGAAGGCACCGACGGCGGCACGGTCCAGCCGGGCCAGCGGCTCCGCCCCCCAGCGCGGCAGGACCGGGTAATATTCGCCGCGCAGCGCCTTGACCGTTCCCTGTTCCACCAGATAGGCGGCGGCATGGTCGAGCAGGGTGGAGCGCGCCTCGAAATCCCGGATCTCGGGCGCGATGGTCAGCCGGTTGGCGGTGACGACGAAGCCGGGATCGACCCCGGGCAGCGCCTCGGCCAGGGCATGGCGCACCCAGCCCACGGTGTGGCCGTCCAGCTCGAACGGGCGGAAGCCGGACAGGTCGTGCGCGTTGCACGCGCGGATGTGATCGAGGAAGCTCATGCCGTCCATCTAAGCGGGGCGGACGGGCCGGTGCAACCGCTCATCCAGAGCATGGGCCAGGGCATGAGCCAGGGCCGTGTGCACCCTCGTATATTTGGACATCTTGCGCGTCCCTGGTTGCCATCGTACACAGGTCGGGTCACGAAATGACCGTCGGCAGCATTCCGCCGGCCGGTCGCTCAAGCGAAAGGGCGGGGCGTGATGACTGACCGGTCGGCTGAGAGCGCTGCGGCAGGCAAGACGTCAGGCGAGACGGGGACGCCGTTCGGCGCCCTGTCGGTCCTGGTGGTCGAAGACGAATCCTTCACCCGCATGGTGCTGGCGAAGATGCTGGGCACGCTGGGCGTCAAGGCGGTCCATCAGGCCGCCGACGGCGAGTCGGGACTGGCGGTGGTCGCCGCCCACGCGCCCGACCTGGTGCTGTGCGATGTGGAAATGCAGCCGATGGACGGATTCGGTTTTGTCCGCGCTCTGCGCACCAGCGGCGAGTCGCGCCACAGCAGCCTGCCGGTCGTGTTCATGAGCGGCCGGGTCGACGACGACCGCAAGGCGCAGGCGCGCGACAGCGGCGCCCACGCGGTGCTGGCCAAGCCCGTCACCCCTGCGACCCTGCGCGAGGCGTTGAGCATCGGGGTGAAGGGCTGGCAGCCGGCCTGAGAGGCCATGCTGAGAGGCTGTCCGGCGGAAGGGCTGCCGGCACCGTGCGAAACTCCGGCTTGCCGCCGGAGATTGCTGCCGCCACTGGGGGCAAGCGGGGGCCGCAGGCCTGCCTTTAAAATTTCCCACCCCGTGGCAAGCGTGCCAAGCCATTGAAACAATTCGGTAATCCAGCGGTAACCCTCCACCGTGCCGCGTTGACGCCCCATCCTCACCCAATTTCCGCCTTGTTGATGGGCACGATTGGGACGCAACATGACCTCAAGGAAGTGTTGGGGGATTCTGTTGCGAGGCCGTGGCCGACACTGCGGCAGACCGCAAGTCTCTCAACCGGATATTGTTAAGGTTTGGAGTTCAGTATCGACGGTAAATCCCTGCGCCGTGCTTGGTCGAGGCGGCGCGTCTGCTTGAGGAGGCCGATGGCGTGACAAGGAGCGCCCGATGGAACCCGCTTGGGTCGCATCGCACTGGGCAGTTCTTCCCGATCGGACGGGCAACGACGATTGCCGCCGGTTCCACGCCGTCACCTTCCGACACCGTCACACCTCTTTCCCCGAACCTTCCGACGCATGCGCGGCCGATACGCGCGTGGGTTGAGCAGGTGCGCTCGCCGCACCCACACCGGCCGCAGGACCTAGGTCCTATGGCTGAGGCCAGCTTCACCGCGGGCTTTCCGGCTATGGAGCCTGAGTGCCTGGAAAGCTCCAGGTGGAGCATTACATTCAAAAATGACTCGTTCGGGGGTCGCCGCGTCACGAGACGGACCTCTCCCGGCCTTCACAGGACCGTTCCTTACACCAGACCGCTGGCTTCTATCGCTGAGCGGGGAGGCTGCGGACCCTGCGCGGTCCGCGCCTTCCCTGGAGTGCCCCTTGGATCGCGGCATGCGCCGCGCCCTGCCGCCGCAGCCACCGGCGGCCCCCCGGCGCATCGGACCAGATAAGACGGAGCGACGAATGTTCCCGGCCGACGAACTGTTCACGCGCTACACGCAGAATTACGAGACCCGCCGCGAAACCGAGATGTCCTTGATGGACTATCTCCAGCTGTGCCGCGACGACCCGATGTCCTACGCCTCGGCCTCCGAACGCATCCTCGCCGCCATCGGCGAACCGGAGGTGGTCGACACGGCCCGCGACCCGCGCCTGGGCCGCATCTTCATGAACCGGACCATCAAGGTCTATCCCGCCTTCTCCGAGTTCTACGGCATGGAAGAGACGATCGAACGGATCGTCGGCTTCTTCCGGCACGCAGCACAAGGGCTGGAGGAGCGCAAGCAGATCCTCTACCTGCTGGGCCCGGTCGGCGGCGGCAAGTCGTCGCTGGCGGAACGGCTGAAGTCGCTGGTGGAGAAATGCCCGATCTATGTGCTGAAGGCCGGCAAGGAGATCAGCCCGACCTTCGAAAGCCCGCTCGGGCTGTTCAACCCGGACGAGATCGGCGACGAGCTTGAGGAGCGCTTCGGCATCCCCAAGCGCCGCCTGACCGGGCTGATGAGCCCGTGGGCGGTCAAGCGCCTCGACGAGTTCGGCGGCGACATCAACCGCTTCAAGGTGGTGAAGCTCCACCCCAGCAAGCTGCGCCAGATCGGCGTCACCAAGACCGAGCCGGGCGACGAGAACAACCAGGACATCTCGTCGCTGGTCGGCAAGGTCGACATCCGCAAGCTGGAGATCTACAGCCAGAACGATCCCGACGCCTACAGCTTCTCCGGCGGCCTGAACCGGGCGACCCAGGGCATGCTCGAATTCGTCGAGATGTTCAAGGCCCCGATCAAGATGCTGCACCCGCTGCTGACCGCGACGCAGGAGGGCAACTATGTCGGCTCGGAGAACATCGGCGCCATTCCCTTCCAGGGCGTGATCCTGGCCCACTCCAACGAGGCGGAGTGGCAGACCTTCAAGAACAACAAGAACAACGAAGCCTTCATCGACCGCATCTGCGTGATCAAGGTCCCCTACTGCCTGCGGGTGGCGGAGGAGCAGAAGATCTACGAGAAGCTGGTCAACGGCTCCGACCTGTCGACCGCGCCCTGTGCGCCGGCGACGCTGGAGATGCTGGCGCGCTTCTCGGTGCTGTCGCGGCTGCGCGAGCATCCGAACAGCAGCGTCTACAGCAAGATGCGGGTCTATGACGGCGAGAGCGTCAAGGAGACCGATCCCAAGGCCAAGTCGATGCAGGAGTACAAGGACCAGGGCGGCGTCGACGAGGGCATGGGCGGCATCTCCACCCGCTTCGCCTTCAAGGTGCTCGCCTCGACCTTCAACTACGACTCGACCGAGATTTCGGCCGATCCGGTGCATCTGATGTATGTGCTGGAGCAGGCGATCCGCCGCGAACAGTTCCCGGAGGAGACGGAGAAGAAATACGTCGAGTTCATCAAGGCCGAACTCGCCCCGCGCTACGCCGAGTTCATCGGCAACGAGATCCAGAAGGCCTATCTGGAATCCTACTCCGACTACGGCCAGAACCTGTTCGACCGCTATGTCGATTATGCCGACGCCTGGATCGAGGATCAGGACTTCAAGGATCCCGACACCGGCCAGCTGATGAACCGCGAGCTGCTGAACCAGGAGCTGACCAAGATCGAGAAGCCGGCGGGCATCGCCAACCCGAAGGACTTCCGCAACGAGGTGGTGAAGTTCGCGCTGAGGGCGCGGGCGGCCAACTCCGGCCGCAACCCGTCCTGGACTTCCTACGAGAAGATCCGCGAGGTGATCGAGAAGCGGATGTTCAGCCAGGTCGAGGACCTGCTGCCGGTCATCAGCTTCGGCTCGAAGAAGGACGGCGACACCGAGAAGAAGCACACCGAGTTCGTCTCGCGCATGATGACCCGCGGCTACACCGAGCGGCAGGTCCGCCGGCTGGTCGAGTGGTACATGCGGGTGAAGCAGGCGGGCTGAGGCCGGCGGGTCGGGACAGCTGGACCGGGGGGGACGCTTAATTGCCGCGGGGCGGGGTGTTGCAACGCCCCGCGGCAACCCCACTGTCATAGAAAGCTGTCAGGATCCTAAGGCCGCGTGACGAAACGGGTGGGAGGGCCAGCCCCTTGATGAACATCATCGACCGTCGCCTGAACCCGCAGGGCAAGAGCCTGGCCAACCGCCAGCGTTTCCTGCGCCGTGCCAAGGAACAGGTTGTCAAGGCGGTCCGCGACGCCTCGGGAAAACGGGGCATCCAGGATATCGAGAACGGCGAGAAGGTGACGATCGCCGCCGGCGGCGTGCGCGAACCGTCCTTCCACCGTGCTGCCCAAGGCGGGGTGCGCGACTATGTCGTGCCCGGCAACAAGGAATATGTGGAAGGCGACACCATCCAGCGCCCGGACGGCGGCGGCGGTGGCCGCGGCAGCGAGGGCAGCGCCGACGGCGAGGGCGAGGACGAGTTCCGCTTCGTCCTGTCGCGCGACGAGTTCCTCGACATCTTCCTGGAGGATCTGGAGCTTCCCGATCTGGTGAAGCAGAAGGTCAAGCAGTCGGAATCGCACACGCTGACGCGGGCCGGCTATTCGGTGTCGGGGTCGCCCGCCAACCTGAACCTGGTCCGCACCATGCGGAACAGCCTGTCGCGCCGCATCGCGCTGAAACGCCCGAAGCGCGACGAGATCCGCGAACTGGAGGAGATGCTGCGCGAGGCCGAGGAGGCCGGCGAGGACGCCACGCAGATCCAGGCGTTGCGCGAACAGCTGGAACACATCGTCCTGCGCTCGCGCCGGATTCCCTTCATCGACCCGATCGACGTCCGCTACAACCGGTTCGAGACGGTGCCGAAGCCGATCGCCCAGGCGGTGATGTTCTGCCTGATGGACGTGTCCGGCTCGATGACCGAGCACATGAAGGATCTGGCCAAGCGCTTCTTCATGCTGCTGTATCTGTTCCTGCGGCGGCGCTACCGGTCGGTCGACATCGTCTTCATCCGCCACACCCACGAGGCCAAGGAGGTGGACGAGGAAACCTTCTTCTATTCCACCGAGACCGGCGGCACCGTGGTGTCCACCGCGCTGGAGGAGATGCAGAAGGTGGTGCAGGAGCGCTACCCGCACAATGAATGGAACATCTATGCCGCCCAGGCGTCGGACGGCGACAACATGTCGTCGGACAACGCCAAGTCGGCGACCCTGCTGCGCGACGTGATCCTGCCGATGTGCCAGTATTTCGCCTACATCGAGGTGGCGGCGGAACACAACATGGGCCTGTCGGCGCTGGGCCGCGAAACCGAGCTGTGGCGCACCTACAAGCAGGTGCAGAGCCCGGAACGCCCGCTGGCGATGCGCCGCGTCCGTTCCCGCCGGGAAATCTTCCCGGTCTTCCGCGAGCTGTTCGCCCGCGAGAAGGCGGGAGCGTAAGGGGCGCCTGAGGGGATACAGGGAAATCACCGCCCTCATCCCCCACAGGGGGCAGAGGGGCGGCAGGGGGAGATCGAGAATGACCGCTGTGATCACCAGACCCGAGGCGCTGCTGTATGACGGCGTCGAGTGGGATTACGACAAGATCAAGCGCGTCTATGACGCCATCGAGCACATCGCGCTGAAGGAGATGGGCCTCGACGTCTATCCCAACCAGATCGAGGTCATCACCGCCGAGCAGATGCTCGACGCCTATTCGTCCATCGGCATGCCGCTGATGTACAAGCACTGGTCCTTCGGCAAGCATTTCGCCCGCGACGAGATGATGTACCGCAAGGGCTATCGCGGCCTGGCCTATGAGATCGTCATCAACTCCAGCCCCTGCATCAGCTACATCATGGAAGAGAACACCATGACGATGCAGACGCTGGTGATCGCCCACGCCGCCTTCGGCCACAACCATTTCTTCAAGAACAACCAGCTGTTCCAGCAATGGACCGATGCCCAGGGCATCCTCGACTATCTGGAATTCGCCAAGACCTACATCGCCCATTGCGAGGAACGCTACGGCCATGCGGCGGTGGAGCGGGTGCTGGACGCCGCCCATGCGCTGATGAGCCAGGGCGTGCACAAATACCCGAAGAAACGGTCCGACCTGCGGACCGAGCAGCGGCGCGAGCGCGAGCGGCAGGAATATCAGGACCAGACCTTCAACGATCTATGGCGCACGGTGCCCAAAACCGCCGCCGGCCCGCGCCCGGCCAAGTCGGTGTCGGAGCGCAAGAAGCTGCTGGGCCTGCCGGAGGAGAACATTCTCTATTTCCTGGAGAAGAAGGCGCCGCGGCTGGAGCATTGGCAGCGCGAGCTGTTGCGCATCGTCCGCCACATCTCGCAATATTTCTATCCGCAGAAACAGACCAAGGTGATGAACGAGGGCTGCGCCACCTACGTCCATTACCAGATCATGAGCCGCCTGCACGAGACCGGCCAGATCAGCGAGGGCGCCTTCCTCGAATTCCTGCACTCGCACACCTCCGTCGTGTTCCAGCCGGAATTCGACGACAAGCGCTTCTCCGGCCTGAACCCCTATGCGGTCGGCTTCGCGATGATGCAGGACATCGCCCGCATCGCCGAAAAGCCGACCGACGAGGACCGCCAGTGGTTCCCCGACCTCGCCGGCCGCGGCGACGGCATGGCGGCGGTGCGCGAGGCCTGGGCCAACTTCCGCGACGAGAGCTTCATCCTCCAGTATCTCAGTCCGCACCTGATGCGGAAGCTGAAGCTGTTCAGCGTGCGCGACGACGCAGAAGACCCCTATCTGCTGGTCGATCACATCCACAACGAGCGCGGATACCGCGACATCCGCAAGAAGCTGGCCCGCCAGTACGATTTGGGCTACCTGGAGCCGGACATCCAGATCGTCGACGTCGATCTCGCCGGCGACCGCAAGCTGATCCTGCAGCACCGCGTCACCAACGGCGTGCTGCTCGACGAGAGCGACGCCAAGGCGGTGCTGCGCCACATCGCCAATTTGTGGGGCTACGAGGTGCAGCTGATCGAGGTGTCGGCGATCTCCGAGGCGATCCTGAAGGAGCATGCCGTCACCGCGCCCAGCGGGATCGGCGTAGGCTGATGCCTTGCCCTCTTCCCCGGCCGCCGCGGGCCGGGGAGGGGGGCCGCGTGGCTCCGGCGGACGCGACCTTTGCATCGGGCTCCGCTACACTTCCGGCCGATGGAGCGGCGGGGGGAGGCGATGGCGGACGATCTGCTGGGTGGAGAGGGTCCGGTCGGGCTGGTGAAGGCGCGGCACGGCTTGATGATGTACCGGCGCACCGACAGCGTCGTCGGCCGGTCGCTCGGCTATTACGCTGAATATTTCGAGCAGGAGGTCGCCCTGTTCCGCCAGTGCGTCCGGGCCGGCGACCGGGTGATCGACGTCGGCGCCAACATCGGCGCCCACACGGTGGCGCTGGCGCGGCTGGTCGGCCCCGCCGGCCGGGTGCTGGCGCTGGAGCCGGTCGATGCCAACCACCGGCTGCTCTGCGGAAATCTTGCGCTGAACGGGCTGGACTGGGCCGACGGCGTGCTGGCCGCCGCCGGGGCTGCCGACGGCATGCTGCACCTCGCCGCGGTGGCGATGGACAGGGACGGCAATTACGGGGCGCTGTCGCTCGACGCGCTGGCGGGGGACCGGCCGGTGCCGGTGCACCGGCTGGACGGGCTGTGCCGTGAGGGGGCGGGCCGCATCCGCCTGGTCAAGATCGACGTCGAGGGCATGGAAGCGGAGGTTCTGGAGGGCGCCCGTGGCCTGATCGCCCGCGACCGGCCGGTGCTGTATGTGGAGAACGACCGTCCCGACAAGTCGACCGCGCTCATCCGCCTGCTCGGCGAGCTTGGTTATGCCTGCTACTGGTATCTGCCGGCCTTCCACAATCCGGCCAATTTCGCCGGGCGGTCGGAGGCGATCTTCGGCTATGGGCTGGTCGACACCGGGACGGAGATCCACGGGCTCGGCATGGGGATCAACCTGTTCTGCCTGCCGGCGGAAGCGGGGGCGCGGATCAACGGCCTGCTGCCGGTCGCCGGCCCGGACGAGCATCCGCTGGTGCGCGGCCACAACCGGCGCTTCGTCGGTGGCTGACGGCGCGGTGCGGGCGCGAGGACGGCCGCATCAGTGCTCCGGTTCGGGCTTGATGCCGGCGTCCTTCATGGCGTGCATCAGGTCCAGCATCACGGTGCTGATGTCGGGAAAGGACAGGGCCACCGCGTGGCGGTCGGGATCGAGGCGCACCACATGGGCGATCTGCCGGCCGCCGACCCGATGGCCGGATTTGTCCGGGCGGCTTGTTTCCGGGTTGGCCGTTTCCGGGATGTCCGGGCAATGCAGTTCCAGCCGCAGCTTGCCGCCGACGGCATGAGCGAACTCCCCCGGCGGCAGATCGACCAGCAGGCCGCGGGTCGACCAATTGATCGTGGTGCAGCGCCGGCCCTCCGCCTCCACCGCCAGGACCGGGTCCATGTAGCGGATGGCACGGCGGCGTTCGATCCCGTTCGGCGGCTTGGCGCCGACATCGTGCTGGTCGAGCTTGCGTTTGGCCGCCTGCTTGGTGCGCTCGTCCACCCCGTCCTTGCTGGTCATCAGCGTCGCCTGCACGCGCCGTTCGACGCCGTGGCGGAACTCGTCGTCGGCACCGAACCGCAAGGCCTTGGCGAAATGGTCCTTCGCCTGGGTCAGCAGCGCGTTGCGCCCCTTCTCGTCGCCGCGATGGCCGCAGCGTTCGGCCTGGACCAGCAGCGAATCGACGCTGCGCTGGTAGGCGCCGCGCTGGTAGACGCGGGACAGCTCGCGGAACTCGGCGGCGCGCAGGCTGGGGAATTCCCGGGTCTTCAGCAGCCCGGCCAGCCCCTCCGCCAGCGAGTCGACATGGGCGGGATCGCCGGTTTCCGCCTCCCGGCGCAGGATCCGCACCGCCTCCTCCGCCTTGCGAAGCAGCTGATCTTCCAGTTTGCGGCGCTGGTCGGCGTCCATCACGGGCATGGCGCGGCCCTCCACAGGGGCGGTCTCAACAGGATAGCTCAACTCGTGGGATGCGTCAGCGGCCGGCTATGGTTAACGGGACAGTTGAGGGGCGCCCCAGTAGGATCGGACCGGATTTTCATTTGCCGGCCGACGGCCTTCTTATCTGTGAGGACAAACGGAATCGGCGGCGGGGAGCGGACAGGCGATGGGGAAGGACAGGAACGGGGCGGCCGGGGCGGATCCCGAAGTGGCGGTGCTGACCGTGGCGCTCGCCGGCCTGCTGGAGGAGGACAGCGCAAGCCCGGCCCCGGCGTCCACGGCGCTCGTCGCCATCGCCCGCGGCCGGGGCGCCGATGCGGAACCGGTGCGGACGCTGGTGCTGCGGCGGAAGGGGAGGCACAGCGGGGCGGCGGGCGAGGATTTGGCCGACCGGCGCGCCCTGGTCTACAGCCTGACCAAGACCATTCTCGCCGCAGCCGTGCTGCGGCTGGTCGCCCGCGGCGTTGTCGAGCTGGATGGGCCGGCGGAGCGCTGGCTGCCGGAACTGGCCGGACGGCAGGGATCGGTCACCGTGGCGCAGATCCTGACCCACCGAGCCGGACTGCCGGATTATGGCGGGCAGGCCGACTATCACGCCGCCGTCGCCGCCGGTGCGACGCCTTGGAGCGGCGACGAGTTCCTGGCCCGCTGCGGCGTTGCCAGGGGGGAGGGACCGCCGGTCGGCAGCTTCGCCTATTCCAACATCGGCTATCTGCTGATCGGCCGGCTGCTGGAGCGGGCGGGCGGCGCTCCGCTGGCGGAGATTCTGGGGCGCGAGGTCTTCGCGCCGCTCGGCCTCGCCAGCGCGTCGCTGCTGCGTGACCGCGCCGACCTCGACGGGCTGTTCTTCGGGCCGAGCCCGGCCTTCGGCGGGGCTGCGGTGGCGGAGGCCTATCATCCCGGCTGGGTGTCGCATGGGGTGGTGGCGATGACGGCGGCGGACGCCTGCCGCCTCATTCATGGTCTGGCCGAGGAGTATCTGCCGGGCCCGTTGCTGCGGCGCATGCGCGATGGGCTGCCGGTCGGCGGGCCGATGGGCGGGCGGCCCTGGGTCGAGCCGTCCTATGGGCTGGGGATGATGGTGGAGCTGGACCCGGCGGCCGGTCCCTATTGGGGCCATACCGGCGGCGGTCCGGGGGTGACGCCGGCGGCCTACCATGCGCCGGGGCCGGTCCCGGTCTCCGTCGCCGTCCTTCTGGATGGCGAGGACGGGGCGCTGGCCGAATGGATGGCGGTGGAGGTGCTGCACCGGCTGCGCAGTCGTTAAGGGAGCGCGCGCTACAGCCTCCGCTTGTTCATCTCCCGCTTGTTCATGGGGGTCGCGATCCCATCTCCTCTCCAGGGGACAATTCCCCGCTTCCCGGCGTAGGCTCGGGGGAGAAGACGGTGCCGGACGAAACCGGCAACCGGGAACAGGAACCAATGGGGGAGGAACCGCGCGATGGGAGATGCCGCCCGCAAGCTGCCCGATTATCCATGGCTGGCCTCGTACCCGCCGACGGTGGACTGGGCGATGCCGATCCCGGTCCGGCCGCTGACCGAACTGCTGGAGGGGGCGGTCGCCCGCCATGGCGACAAGCCCTGCCTGAATTTCCTCGGCAAGCGCACCAGCTACCGCGAGTTGGGCCGGCTGGTCGACCGCGCCGCCCGCGGCTTCCAGGCCATCGGGGTGGGCAAGGGGACGCGGGTCGGGCTGTTCCTGCCCAACACGCCCTATTACGTCGTCGCCTTCTTCGCCATCCTGAAGGCCGGCGGCACGGTGGTGAACTTCAACCCGCTCTATGCCGAACGCGAACTGGTCCACCAGATCGGCGACAGCGACATCGACCTGATGGTCACGCTGGACCTGAAGCTGCTGTATGACAAGATGGCGCGGATGCTGGCCGAGACCGGGCTGAAGCGGCTGGTGATCTGCCGCATGGCCGACATCCTGCCCTTCCCGAAGAACTGGCTGTTCCCCATCGCCAAGAAGGCGGAGATCGCGGCGATCCCGCGCGACGACCGCCACATCCCCTTTGCCAGGCTGATCGCAAATGACGGCCGGCCGAGCCCGGTCGTCCTCGATGCGCGGGAGGACGTGGCGGTGCTGCAATACACCGGCGGCACCACCGGCGTGCCGAAGGGCGCGATGCTGACCCACGCCAACCTCTACGCCAACACCATCCAGTGCGCGACCTGGTACGCGGCGAAGGAGCGCAAGCCGGGGGAGGGCGGTGCGGAAGACGGGCAGGAGCGCATGCTGGGCGTGCTGCCGCTGTTCCATGTCTTCGCCATGACCGCGGTGATGAATTTCGGCCTTCATCTGGGGGCGGAGATCATCCTGCTGCCGCGCTTCGAACTGGAGCAGGTGATGCGCACCCTGCAGAAGGAGCGGATCACCCTGTTCCCGGCGGTGCCGACCATCTACACGGCGATCAACCATCACAAGCACCTGAAGGACTACGACCTGTCCTCCATCCGCTTCTGCATGTCGGGCGGGGCGCCGCTGCCGCTGGAGGTGAAGGAGGCGTTCGAGCGCACCACCGGCTGCACGCTGGTGGAAGGCTACGGACTGTCGGAATGCTCGCCCGTCGCGACGGTGAACCCGGCGGTGTTGCATGCGACCAAGAAGGGCTCCATCGGCCTGCCGCTGCCTGGTACGATCATCGAGATCGTCAGCCTGGAGGAGCCGCGCCGCGTCCTGCCCCCCGGCGAGAAGGGCGAGGTCTGCATCCGCGGGCCGCAGGTGATGAAGGGCTATTGGCGCCGCCCGGCCGAAACGGCTGAGACGCTGATCGACGGGCGGCTGCACACCGGCGATGTCGGGATCATGGACGAGGACGGCTACACCACCATCGTCGACCGCATCAAGGACATGATCCTGTGCAGCGGTTTCAACGTCTATCCCCGCAATGTCGAGGAGGCGATCTACCTGCATCCCGCCGTCGCCGAGTGCGTGGTGGCCGGCGTGCCGGACGAGTATCGCGGCCAGACGGTCAAGGCCTATGTCCGGCTCGACGACGGCCAGAGCCTGACCGCCGGGGAGCTGACCGCCTTCCTGAAGGACAAGCTGTCGCCCATCGAGATGCCGAAAGTCGTGGAATTCCGCCAGGAGCTGCCCAAGACCATGATCGGGAAACTGTCCCGCAAGGCCCTGCTGGACGAGGAGCAGGTCAGGCGGACCGCGGCGAAGGATGGCGCCGCATGAGCGCCGACGACCGGAAGGCGGTGCGTGTCCGCATCCAGGGCAAGGTGCAGGGGGTGTGGTATCGTGGCTGGACCGTTGAGCGGGCCGGCACGCTCGGTCTGACCGGCTGGGTGCGCAACCGCAGCGACGGCACGGTGGAGGCCCTGTTCGCCGGCCCCGCCGACACCGTCGACCGCATGCTGGAGGACTGCCGCCGCGGCCCGCCGTCGGCAATCGTCCGCGACGTGGTGTCCGAACCGGAACAGGATCCGGGCATGGCCGGGTTCGAGCAGCGGCCGACGGCATGAGCCCGGCGTTAGCCTTCCGCTAACCATGACGGCGGCATGCTGGCGGTGGATGCGGGTTTTGGGCCTTGTGGTTGAGGGGCGACGGCCGGGATGACCGCCAACAAATCGGATGTGGCCGGGATGAAGGCCATGCTCACCGGCGTCTTCGCCAAGGCGGCGAAGGCGAAGGACAAGGCCGGCCGCAAGCCGGGTGCCGCCCCGACTCCGAAATCCTCCACCGGGCCGGGGCAGGACCCCGCCGTCCGTCTCAGCCTGGGGCCTGTGGCGGTGGAGGATGCGCCGGCACGCCCGTTCCAAGCTCTCCAAGCTTCGGCGGCTGATGATGGCCTTGCCGACCGGCTGGACCCTGCGATCCGGGCGCTGGCGCGCGATCTCGGGCGGCTGCTGACCGCCTTCGGGATGGACGGAAGCGAGGCCGCGGCGGCGGAGGCGGCGCTGGCCGCCCGCTTCGGCGATGCCGAGCGCCGGGCTGCCGTCGCCGCGCTGGATGGCCCGGCGGGCGCTTTGCGGCCCTTGGCAGACGGTGTCCGGCAGGAGGTGGCGGTCGAGCTGAGCGGGATCGGCCTTGCCTTGTCCGATGGAAAGGCGTGCGTGCGGCTGGACGGTGCGGCCCTTGCGCTGGCGCGGGTGCCGGCGGAAGAGAGGGGGGAGGGGCTGGCCGCCATCCTCGGCGCCCTCCGCTCCGCCATCCGGCCGGGCAAGGGGCTGACGGTCGAGACCGACCGGGTCGCCATCGACGATCTCGGCCGGGTGATGGAGATTCTGACCGCGGCGATGACCGCGCCGCCGCAAGGTCTGGAAGGCACGGTGATGCTGTCGCCCTCGGGTGCGCCTGCCGATGGCGGGGCGATGGAACTGGCGCTGACGCTGTCAGGCCGGCTGGGAGAGGCGGTCGCCCCCGCACTGCCCGAAGCCAAGCCGGCAAAGGAGCGTCAGCCTGGCGATGTGGTGGGCGAGGTGAAGGAGCGTGGGTTCGATGTCCGGATTTGATGTGCGCGTCCTGGCAGCCCTTTGCCTGTGCGGACTGGTGCTGCCGGGGGCCGCGCCGGCGCTGGCCGGTGCGCTGGAGCGGACGGAGCCCGGCCATCAGGCGCCGCCGCAGCCGGGGGGCAACCTGCCCATCGCCCCGCCCATCGTGCAGTATGCGCTGCCCTCGCAATGGATGACGATCCGTTCCAAGGAGGACTGGCGCAAGGCCGGCAGCTTCGAGAAGGAGTTGAGCAAGGATTGCGCCGCCCTGCGCTTCGGCGAAATCGAGCCGATGCGCTTCCGCGCCTATTACAAGGGCGAGGTGCTGGGCGTCGCCTTCGGCCATGGGCTGAACCTGCGCGACCCCGGCAGGAAGGCCGACCGCAAGAAGATCTACCTGTTCCGCAACGGCGATTCGACCAACTGCACCGTGCAGTCGATGGACAACAAGGACCCGCGGGTGAACCCTGCCGGCAACCAGGCCGCCACCCCGGCCGCCGGCGGGTTCAAGAAGTATTAGACTTCCGACCCATCCCGCATCTCGCCGCCGAACACCTCCGGCCAGGCCGCGATCAGGGCGGAGTCCACATCCTCCATCGTCACCAGCTGGCCCAGCGCCACGATGGAGGTGACGCCATGCTCGGCGATGCCGCAGGGGACGATGCCGCCGAAATGGGACAGGTCCGGCTCGACGTTCAGGGCGATGCCGTGGAAGCTGACCCAGCGGCGCACCCGCACGCCGATGGCGGCGATCTTGTCCTCCTGCCCTTTCAGCCCGCCATAGGGCTGCTTGTCGACCCAGATGCCGACGCGCCCCTCGCGCCGCTCGCCCTTGATGTTGAAGGAGGCGAGCGTGCGGACGATCCACTCCTCCAGGTCGCGGACGAAGCCGCGGATGTCGGCGCCGCGCGCCTTCAGGTCCAGCATGACGTAGGCCACCCGCTGTCCCGGCCCGTGATAGGTGTACTGGCCGCCGCGGCCGCTGCGGTAGACGGGGAAGCGGTCGGCCTCCAGCAGATCCTCGTCCCTGGCACTGGTGCCGGCGGTGTAGAGCGGCGGATGTTCCAGCAGCCAGACCAGTTCCGGTGCCGTGCCGGCGCGGATCGCCTCGACGCGCGCCTCCATCTCGGCGATGGCGTCGGGGTAGGGCACAGGCTCGTCGGAAATGCGCCACTCGATCGGCTGCCGGGCGGCGGAGGTGTCGGGCTGACTGGCGGACAGGCTGGCAGGCTGGCTTGTCAGGGAGGTCATTCGATGGGTTCTCTGATGGCATCGGTGGACCGGCCGGAGGGCCGTTCCGAATTTTTCTTCGCAGAAGATGATTGTAGCGCTTGATCGACCGTCGGGAAGCTGATATCTACCCGCTCCACCCGATGAGGCGCGCAAGCGAGCGTCGGGGACTACCAGCCTGATGCGGTCGTGGCGGAATTGGTAGACGCGCAGCGTTGAGGTCGCTGTGGGGCAACCCGTGGAAGTTCGAGTCTTCTCGACCGCACCACTCTCCCATGCAGATGGGACCATCCCGGGGATACGGGAAAGACGAAAGGCCCGCAGGTCGCAAGACCGAGCGGGCTTTTTCGTGTCCGGGCCCCGGCGTTGCTGGATTTAGCCGGCCAGCGCGTGCAGCAGCTTCGATGCTCCGCCGGCGGCGCGGCGGACATCCTCGAACAGCACCATCATCTCGTAGATCGCCAGGAAGGCGCCGCTGTAGAACCAGGGGCGCCAGCGGTCCTCAATCCGGGCGACCAGCCGGTGAACGCCGTCCATCGGCAGCAGCCGGGCGACCGCCACGGCGCTGAGGATGCCCAGCAGCGCGCCGCCGGTGACGTCGCCAGGGTAATGCAGGCCGAGATAGACCCGCGGCAGCGAGATCACCAGCGCCGCCCACAGGCAGGCCAGCAATCCCCATGGACGGGAGGCGCGGACGAAGGTGGCGGCCAGTGCGAAGCCCAGGGCGGCATTGTCGCTGGGGAAGGAACTCCAGTTCTTCAGCGCCTCGCGGCTCTGGCCGATGGGCGGGACGAAGGGCAGGCCGGCGTCGTGCAACGGTCGGGGCCGGGCCGGCATCACCGCCTGGATCAGGATGGATGCCGCCACCGCCAGCACCACGGCGGCGATGGCGTCCACAACCAGCCGGCGTCCGCCCTGCGTGTCCTCCCGGCGGAACCACAGCCACCACAGCGCCGCGCTGAACAGGCCGAGCTTGACCAGATAGATGTTGGCGATCCCGCGCACCGCCATGTCCAACGCCGCGCTGTGCCCGGCAAACTGTTTCAGCCAGAGCAGCAGCGTCTGGTCGAGGCGATGCAGAGACTCCACACGGCGTCTCCTCGAAAGGACGGGAGGGAGGTGCCAAGTGTTGCGGTTTTATGACAGGGGCGGTCAATGGAGCATCGGAAGACGCCATCCGGGTCAGGGACGGCGGCTTCGGGGTGCCTCTCCCGCCGATGCCTCCCGCTGGCCCCGGGCCATACACTCCCGATTGCAGACAGCGGGTGGCTTCATGAGATGAAGAAGCATTTGATATCGATGTCGATAATATGAAGAAAATATAATCGGCTGAATGATGCTGTCAGAGAACAATTGCCCTGCTGTTTTCTGCCCTACTCTTGCCGCTTATCGAAAGTGGTAATATCCTGCGCTGCGAGAGGCGGAGTGGATGGCGATAAGCCAAGCCATTCAAGATACGGATTGCATGGGGGATTTTATGGCGACTGTCGTGATGATGAAACACCCGCAGACGGGGCTTACCAAGAAGGGGCTGGTCGGGTTCAGCTGGACCACGCTGTTCTTCGGCGGCTTTCCTGCCCTGTTCCGCGGCGACTGGGGGATGGGCCTTCTCCTGACGCTGCTGGCCTTCTTCACCGGTAACATTTCCAGCATCATCGCCGCGTTTCTCTACAACAAGAGCTACACGTCCAAGCTGATCGAGAAGGGCTACGTCTTCGCCGATACCGAGGCGTTGAACAGCCTGGCCCGCGCCAAGCTCGGCGTCGATACGGGTGCCGCGGTGCCGAACCCGACCTGATCGGTCGTGACCGTTCGATCTCGAGGCGGAAAAGACGAAGGGCGGTGCACGGTGCGGCACCGCCCTTCGTCTTTTCCGGCCCCTTGTCCTTTTCAGCGGAACTCGATGTATCGGTCCAGCGTGGCGCGGCGCAGCGCGCGGACGATGTGAGGGGGAGCGCCGCTGGCGACGATGTGGCCGCCGGCCTCCCGGCAGCGGTTGGCCAGGATGAACATCATCCCGATGGCGGCGGAATCGATGAAGGTGACGAAACGCAGGTCGATCCGGACCACCGGTTTGGCCGCGAAATCCCAGTCGCGCAGCATGTCGTGGAAGCGGTTGCCATCCTCATAGGTGCAGCGGCCGGACAACAGGATGCCGTCGCAACCATCGACAGTGGTGAAGGCATACTCCATCGGCCCGTCCGGTCCCTCTCCCCATGATGCGGCGCCTGCGATGCGCTGCGGGCCCATGGGAGCATGAAGGGTTGCGGCGGTGCAAGGGTATGGTGGCAAAAGCGGCCGAGCCGGCCGGCCCCTGCCGAAGCGGGCTGGACAAACGGAGGCGGCGCCTCTATGTCGGGGTCGCTTCCGCCGACACCGGTCCCGTTCCCTTGCAGCGGATTTCCGGAACCGGCCGGAAGGCTTCCACAACCCGCAAACCCTGAACGCCGCCGGCCACCGTCCGATGTCGCGGAGCCGTCTGCCGTTCCCTTGCCGCCGCTTCGGCCTGGCATCCGGGGATTGCATCGTCGAAGGGAGGGTGCCGGCATGCCCACCGATCCCCATGCACCGGTTCCGCGGACGGACAGCGCCGCCAGCGCCCATGGTCATGCCCAGGGACAGGGCCTGGAGGCTGAGGACGAACGTCGCTACGGCGTCGAGCCGGAGTTCGTGGAGGCGATCGCCGGCCTGCTGCGCGCCCGCGAGCGCGATGCCGTGCTGGCGCGGCTGGACGGGCTGCATGCCGCCGACATCGCCGACCTGATCGAACAGGCCGAGCCGGCCGAGCGCGCCGACCTGATCGACCTGCTGCCCACCGAGCTGGATGGCGAGGTGCTGTCCTACCTGAACCCGGACCTGCGCGAATCGCTGATCGGGCGGTTCGAGCCGCAGGAACTGGCCGACGCCGTCGCCGACCTCGACACCGACGACGCGGTGGAACTGATCGAGGATCTGGACGCGGAGACGCGGGCGCAGATCCTGGCGAAGCTGCCCGATGCCGAACGCGCCCTGGTCCAGGAGAACCTGACCTACGACGAGGACAGCGCCGGCCGCATGATGCAGCGCGAGCTGGTCGCGGTGCCGGAATTCTGGACGGTCGGCAAGACCATCGACTTCATCCGGGCGGCGACCGACACGCTGCCGGAGGATTTCTACGACATCTTCATCGTCGATCCGATGCACCGGGTGGTCGGGGCCGTGCCGCTGTCTCGCCTGCTGCGCCAGCGCCGCGCCGTGCGCATCGCCGATCTGGTGACCGGCGAGGTCGACGCCATCCCCGCCACCATGGAGCGGGAGGAGGTGGCGAACCTGTTCCGTCAATATGCCCTGGTGTCGGCCCCGGTGGTCGATGCCGCCGGCCGGCTGATCGGCGTCATCACCGTCGACGACGTCGTGCGCATCATCGACGAGGAGGCGGACGACGACCTGCGCAAGCTGAGCGGGTCGGGCGACAGCGGCGTGTTCAGCGGCATCGGCGACATCGCCCGCAGCCGTGTCGGCTGGCTGATCATCAACCTCGGCACCGCCTTCCTGGCGTCGGGCGTCATCTCGCTGTTCGAGGGCACCATCGAGCAGATCGTGGCGCTGGCGGTGCTGATGCCCATCGTCGCCTCGATGGGCGGCAATGCCGGCACCCAGACGCTGGCGGTCGTCGTCCGCGCGCTCGCGACTCACGACCTGTCGTCGGCCAACGCGATGCGCGTGGTGGGGAAGGAGCTGCTGGTCGGGCTGATCAACGGCGGCATCTTCGCCGTGATGGTCGGGCTGATCGCGCTGGTCTGGTACGGCCCGCTGATCGGCGTCGTCATCGGACTCGCCATGATCATCAATCTGGTGGTGGCGGGCCTGAGCGGAGCGCTGATCCCGCTGGGGCTGGAAAAGCTGGGGGTGGACCCGGCGGTGTCGAGTGCGGTGTTCCTGACGACGGTGACGGACGTCGTCGGCTTCCTGGCATTCCTCGGGCTGGCGTCGGTGTTTTTGCTGTAGGGGAGAGTCTCCCCGCGAGTGCGGGGGAGGGCCGCACAGGGCTTCGGGCTTCAGCCCAGGCCCTTCTGCCCCATCTCCAGGAACTTCTCGCGGCGCTTGGCGCGCAGGGTGACGCCGTCCAGCCCGTCCATTTCGCCCAGCGACTCCTCGATGCAGTCGCCCAGCTTCCTGATCGTCTCGGCCGGGTCGCGGTGGGCGCCGCCGATGGGCTCGCTCACCACATGGTCGATGACGCCCAGTTCCTTCAGGTCCTGGCTGATCAGGCGCAGCGCGATGGCCGCCTCGCCCGCCATGTCGGAGCTGCGCCACAGGATCGACGCGCAGCCTTCCGGCGAGATCACCGAATAGATGGCGTGTTCCAGCATCAGCACGCGGTCGGCGGTGGCGATCGCGATGGCGCCGCCCGAGCCGCCTTCGCCGATGACCGAGGCGACCATCGGCACGTTCAGCCGCAGGCAGCGCTCGATGCTCTTGGCGATGGCCTCGGCCTGGCCGCGCTCCTCCGCCTGGACGCCGGGGAAGGCGCCGGCGGTGTCGACCAGCGAGACCACCGGCAGCTTGAAGCGGTCGGCCAGATCCATCAGGCGCTGGGCCTTGCGGTAGCCTTCCGGCTTCGCCATGCCGAAATTGTGGCGGACGCGCGTTTCGGTGTCGTTGCCCTTCTCCTGGCCGATCACCACCACGGACCGGCCGCGGAAGCGACCCAGACCGCCGATGACCGCACGGTCCTCGGCGAAATGGCGGTCGCCGGCCAGCGGCGTGAAGTCCTCGATCAGGCCATGCACATAGTCCAGGCAGTGCGGCCGATTGGGGTGGCGGGCCACCTGTACCTTCTGCGCGGGCGTGAGCTTGGCGTAGGTCTGCCGCAGGAGCTTGTCGACCTTGGCCTGCAGCTTGGCGACCTCGTCGGCGATGTTGATGTCGCCGGCGTTGGTCAGATGCCGCAACTCCTCGATCTTGCCTTCAAGCTCGGCGATGGGCTTTTCGAATTCCAGGAAGGTCTGCATGCCGGACACAGGTGGTTGGCGAGGCGCACGAAAAATCGCGCGCTTGGTAGCACGCCCGGCGCGCCTGCGCCACAGCGGAAAGATGCGGGGCACCCCGGGAAGGGTTCCGCGACGAACCCACAGGGTTTATCCTCATCCGCCGGGAAATTCCAAGCCTAATCGTTGTCCCGGTTGATCGAGGCGATCCCACCCCATGCGTTCCTTCAAGGACCATTTCTCCGGCCATGCCGGCGACTACCGCGCCTTCCGGCCGAGCTATCCGCCCGGATTGGCAGCCGCCCTGGCCGATGCGGCACCGGCGCGCGGGCTGGCCTGGGACGTCGGCTGCGGCAACGGGCAGTTCTCCGTGGCGCTGGCCGGGCAGTTCGCGGCGGTCCAGGCCACCGACGCCAGCGCGGAGCAGATCGCGCAAGGCCAAGCGCATGACCGCGTCCGCTATGCCGTCGCCCCGGCGGAGGAAAGCGGCCTCCCCGACGGCTGCTGCGACCTGATCGTCGCGGCGCAGGCGGCGCACTGGTTCGACCTCGGGCGCTTCTATGCCGAGGTGAGGCGGGTGGCGAAGCCGGGGGCGGCGGTGGCGCTGGTCTGCTACGGCCGCCAGTGGCTGGACGATCCCGTTCTGGATCCGGTGGTGGAGCGGTTCCACAACGGCACGCTGGGGCCTTACTGGCCGGCCGACCGCTGGAAGGTGATCGAGGGCTATCGCGGCATGGACTTCCCGTTTCCGGAACTGCCGGTGCCGCCGCTGGCGATGGAGGCGGCGTGGCCGCTGCCGCGGCTGCTCGGCTACATGAACACCTGGTCGGGGGTGAAGGCGGCGACCAGGGCGCTGGGCAGCAACCCGCTGGAGGAGTTTGCCGAGGAGATCGCGCCGCTGTGGGGCGACCCGGAGACCGAGCGGCGGATCCGCTGGCCGCTGACGGTCCGGCTGGGGCGGGTGGGGTAGGGGGCGCTGCGTCCCCCTCCTTGACGCTTCGCCTTTTACGCTCCCTCCGCCACCACCCGCTCATAGGCCGGCAGGGTCAGGAAGTCGGCGAAGTCCTCCCGCGCCACCAGATCGCGGAACAGGGCCGCGGCGTCGGTGTAGCGGCCCCCGGCGTAGGCTTCGGCGCCGGCGCGGGCCTTCCAGGCCGACAGCTCCCCGGCGATGACGCGGTCGACGAGGTCCAGCGTCACGGCCTGACCGTCGTCCAGCGCGGTGCCGGTGTGGAGCCATTGCCAGAGCTGGGTGCGGCTGATCTCCGCCGTGGCGGCGTCCTCCATCAGGTTGAACAGCGGGACACAGCCCTGGCCGCGCAGCCACGCCTCGATATAGCCGATGCCGACCGCCACATTGTTGCGCAAGCCCGCCTCGGTCTTCGGCCCGGCGGGCACCGCCAGCAGGTCGGCGGCGGTGACGCTCACGTCGGTGCGCTTGCGGGCGATCTGGTTCGGCGTCGGCATGTAGGCGTCGAACACCTCGCGCGCCACCGGGACCAGCCCGGGATGTGCGACCCAGGTGCCGTCATGGCCGTTGGACGCCTCGCGCTCCTTGTCGGCGCGCACGCGGGAGAAGGCGACCTCGTTGGCCTCCGGGTTGTCCTTGACCGGGATGAAGGCGGCCATGCCGCCGATGGCCGGCGCGTTGCGGCGGTGGCAGGTCTTGACCGCCAGCTGGCTGTAGGCCGACAGGAAGGGGGTGGCCATCGTCACCTCCGCCCGGTCGGGCATGACGGCGGCGGGGTCCTTGCGGAACTTCTTGATGAAGCTGAAGATATAGTCCCAGCGGCCGCAGTTCAGGCCGGCGGAATGCTCGCGCAGCTCATACAGGATCTCGTCCATCTCGAAGGCGGCGAGGATGGTCTCGATCAGCACCGTCGCCTTGATCGAGCCGTGCGGCAGATGGAGATACTCCTCCGCCACCAGGAAGACCTCGCGCCACAGCCGCGCCTCGAAATGGCTTTCCAGCTTGGGCAGGTAGAAATAGGGACCGCTGCCGCGCGCCAGCAGCTCCTTGGCGTTGTGGAAAACATGCAGGCCGAAGTCGAACAGCGCGCCCGACATCGGCTCGCCGTCCATCAGCACATGGCGTTCCTCCAGATGCCAGCCGCGCGGCCGGACCTTGAGCACCGCGGTCTTGTCCCCGAGGCGGTATTTCTTCCCGCTGGCCGGATCCTCGTGGGTGATGGTCCGGCGCACCGCGTCGCGGATGTTGATCTGCCCCTCGACCAGATTGGTCCAGGTCGGACAGGTGGCATCCTCGTAATCGGCCATGAAGACTTTGGCGCCGCTGTTCAGCGCGTTGATGACCATCTTGCGGTCGACCGGGCCGGTGATCTCCACCCGGCGGTCGAGCAGGTCGACGGGCAGCGGGCTGATCGTCCAGTCGGCGTCGCGGATCGCGCGGGTTTCCGGCAGGAAGTCGGGCTTGTGGCCCTGGTCGAGCAATGCCTGCCGCTTGGTCCGCACATCCAGCAGCCGCAGCCGTTCGCCGCCGAAGCGCCCCTCCAGCTCCGCCAGGAAGGCCATTGCCTCCGGCGTCAGGATCTCCTCGAAACCGGGGTTGATCGGACCGCGGACCTCAAGACCCGACATGCTGGTGACCATCGTGCTGCTCCCCATCCCGTATCGTGGCGAACCGCTCTGCCGGCGGTTGGCAACTGGTATAACACGGCAAACGAGCAGCCCGGGGACGGCCTAAGGTCGCAGATGGGCCGGCGGGATCAGCCCGTGCTTCTTCAGCATGCCGCGCAGCTGGTGATAGCCCAGCCCCAGCGACTCGGCGGTCTGGCGCTGGTTGAAGCGGTTGCGCTCCAGCGCGTCGCGCAGGATAAATTCCTCGAAAGCGCGGACCTGATCGAGGATGCCGCCATCGAAGGCGGGGACGGCGGCGGAGACGGGGACGGGGGCCTGCGTTGTGGGAGGCGCCGCCTCGACGCGTGCCGCCTCTTGGCGGGCATTCGGGGCCGCGGCCGGACGCCAGGGCGACTCGAAGGGGTCGAGGACGATGTGGTCGAGCGGCTCGTCGGGGTCGGCGGCGGCGACGGAGCGCTCCACCGCGTTGCGCAGCTCGCGCACGTTGCCGGGCCAGTCATGGCCGCGCAGCCGGTCGAGGGCAGCATCGGTGAAGCCGGGGAACAGCGGGCGTTGCAGCTCGCGCACCATGCCATGGGCGAAATGCTCGGCCAGCGGCGGGATGTCGGCGGGGCGGGCGCGCAGCGGCGGCAGGGTCACCACATCGAAGGCCAGCCGGTCGAGCAGGTCGGCGCGGAAGCGGCCGGCGGCGGCCAGCGCCGGCAGGTCGGCGTTGGTGGCGCCGACGACCCGGACATCGACGGTGGCGGTGCGCCCGCCGACCCGCTCGATCTCGCCATACTCGACGGCGCGCAGCAGCTTTTCCTGAACGGCGGGGGAGGCGGTGGCGATCTCGTCGAGGAACAGGGTGCCGCCGTCGGCCTGCTCGATCCGGCCGATCTGCCGGCGGGTGGCGCCGGTGAAGGCCCCGGCCTCATGCCCGAACAGCTCCGAATCCAGCAGCGACTCCGGCAGGGCCGCGCAGTTCACCTTGACGAAGGGACGGTCCCACCGCTGCGACAGGTAGTGCAGCCGGGCGGCGATCAGCTCCTTGCCGGTCCCGCGCTCGCCGATCACCAGCACCGGCCGTTCCAGCGGCGCCACCCGCGACACATGTGCCAGCGCCGCCAGGAAGGCGGGCAATTCGCCGAGCAGGGAAGGCGGAGTGGCGGACATCGTGGATTTTGCCAATGGTTCGCTGATTTGACGACTATATCGTCTAAATGGCGATGCGGCAATCCACGGGTTTGAGCAGTGCGAACTGCCCGATGTCCAGGCGTTCCAACGGGTTGGAGCCTTTTCGGCCGAACTGGCACGGTGGTTGCGATAGCTCTGTCATGGCAAGGAGGTCATCCATGAGCGACTTCAGCGATTTCCGCCGCCGCTACGGCGGTGACCGCTTCACCGCGTCGCAGGGGCGCCCGCTGGCGCGCCGCGTGCGCAACTATCTCGCCACCCGGCCGGCCGAAAGCTGGCTGTTCTTCTTCGCCGGCATCGTCGCCGGCGCCATCCTCGGCTGATTGACGGGATACCTATCATGAGCATCTTTTCGCGCCTGACCGACATCGTGCAGTCGAACCTCAACTCCCTGCTCGACCGCGCCGAGGAGCCGGAGAAGCTGATCCGCCTGATCATCCAGGAGATGGAAGACACGCTGGTCGAGGTGCGCTCCTCCACCGTCAAGATCATCGCGGAGAAGAAGGAGATCGAACGCCGCGTCGCCGATCTCCGCCGCGAGCGCGACGAGTGGGACCGCAAGGCCGAGGTGGCACTGACCGCCGGCCGCGAGGATCTCGCCAAGGGCGCCCTGATGGCCAAGTCGAAGGTCGCCGAGCAGGCCGACACGCTGACCGAACAGCTGGTGCAGGTCGAAGCGGCCCTGTCCAAGGCCAACGAGGACATCGGCCGCCTGCAGGCCAAGCTGGCCGACGCCAAGGCCCGCGAGAAGGCGCTGGTGGCCCGCACCCAGACCGCGGCCAACCGCGTCAAGGTGCGCGGCGCCCTGCATGACGAGCGCATCAACGAGGCGCTGTCGCGCTTCGAGCAGGTCGAGCGCAACCTGGACGAGCTGGAGGGCCGCGTCGAGTCCTACGACATCGGCCGCACCAAGAGCCTGACCGAGGAGATCGCCGAACTTGAGGCGAGCCAGAAGGTCGAGGAGGATCTGGCCGCGCTGAAGGCCCGTGTCGCCGCCCGCCGCAACGGCTGACGGCGGATCGGACCCGGCCGCCGGGGTGGGGCTTCGAGGCCCCACCCACTCCCCTCACGACAATAAGAAGGCCCGACGACCATGGGGTTCCTGGGTTTCGTCCTTGCGGTGCTGTTCCTGGTGGTGGTGGCGCCGGTCTGGATCGTCTTCCACTACATCACCAAATGGCGCTCGCAGCGCGGGCTGTCCGCGCAGGACGAACGGCTTCTGGCCGAACTGTGGGAAATCTCCAACCGGCTGGAGACTCGCGTCCATGCGCTGGAACGCGTGCTGGACGCCGAGGCGCCGAATTGGCGCAACAAGCTGTGACGGTGGTTCGCCGGCTGTAGCGCGCCTTTTCAGGCAGTTTCATTCAATATTTGGGAGGAGTCATGGACCGCGCGTCCCCTTACGACTCGCCGAATCCGCACCGGCTCTACCGCGACCCGCAGCGCGGGGTGCTGGGCGGGGTGTGCACGGGCATCGCCGATTACTTCGGGATGCAGCCGGGCGTCGTCCGGCTGGCGATGCTAGTCGCCCTGTTCTTCTTTTCGGTGCCGCTGGTGATCGCCTATGTCATCGCGCTGATCGTGCTGCCGGTGCGTCCGCCGCAGCTGTACCGCGATGCCGAGGAAGAGGCGTTCTGGCGGACGGTGTCGACCAAGCCCGACCGCTCGCTCGCGGGCCTGACCCAGCGCTTCCGCGACATGGAGAAGCGGATCGTCGGGATGGAAGCCTACGTCGCCTCGAAGGAATTCGAGCTGAACCGCGCGATCCGCGATCTGGATCGCTGATTGCCTCAGAGATTGCCTCAGAATGAGCCGGTCCGCCGATCCCCGACCGGGGTCGGGGGGCCGGTGACGTCAGCGCCGCTGGCGGCGCCGGTCGCGGACGCGGATCGGAATCGGTTTGGGCGTCGGCATCGTGGCGATCAGACCGGCCAACGCCGCAGCCGTCGCCACCGCACCACCCAGCAGAACGAAATCCATCATAGGCCCTCCACCATCGAGATCCCCGCGTTCACCCACATGGTGAAGCAGATGGTTACAACATGGTAGCGAAAAGAGTGACTGACAACATCTCCGCCCATTGCGGTCGCCCCTAGGTCACACCGCCAGGGGACACCGGAGGCGGCGTCCGGGCCTTGATCCAAATCACGGGCTGGGCCGTTATTGGTCGAAAGGACAGAGAGCCGTCTTTTCCAGATGGGAAGGGGCAGGCGCTTTGTCGAATCGCCGCCCTTTGACGGAGCCCCGCCCCGATGTCCGAAAGCAGCCTTCACCAACGCGCCTCCCGCCGGCGCAAATCCCTGCTCCGCGGTGCTTTGATGCTGAACGGGGCGTCGGTGGTGGTGACGGCGCTGTTGTTCGTCCTGCTGCTGTCGCTGGTGGCGCCGCCGATGGGGCTGAACGCGCCCGGCGCGCGGATGGCGCTGTGGGCCCGGCTGGCTCTGTGGCCGGCGCTGCTGCTGTTCGGCATGGTCGCCGGCGTGATGGCGATGCGCGGCCGCAGCCAGGCCTTCAACCCGATCGAGGATCCCGAGTCGCGCGGCCAGCGCGTCTGCCAGCGGGTGCTGGCCAACAGCGTGGAACAGTCCGCCATCTTCGTCCCGGCTCTGGCAGCCCTGGTCGCCACCCTGCCGCAGCCCTCGCTGGGAGCGGCGGTGGTGGCGACCGGCCTGTTCGTGCTGGGGCGGCTGCTGTTCTGGGCGGGGTATCTGGTGCATCCCTTCGCGCGGGCGCCGGGCATGGCGATGACGCTGACCGTCAATCTGATCGTGCTGGGCTGGGCCGTTCTGCTGCAACTGGGCGGGATGCAGCCCGGCTGACGGGTTTGTCCGCAGATTTTCTTTCCAGTGGGGCAGCGCTGGCCGGGGCCGCGGTCTTCGCCAGATGCAGCCAGCGATTATAGGCCTCCACACTGACCGGCGCCCGGTGCTTCCGCCCGATGCGGACGATCTCCGGCAGGGCCAGCAGCACCTTCAGATCGGTCAGGCGTGGGCCGTTGCGCAGGTTCTTCCAGCTGTTGCCGGCCCAGCTGCGCGCCAGCCGCCACGCCATCAACGACGACGGGCAGCGCGCCACCTCGCGGATCAGGTCGTTGCGGTGGTTGTAGAAGCGCTCCATCCCCGGCTTGCGGCCCTTCTCGCTCTTGTCGTGGTAGACCATGACGTCGGGCAATGCCACGACGCGGTAGCCGGCGCCGACCAGCCGCAGGCAGCGATCCTTCTCCTCGCCCTGGCGGTAGAGCTCCGGCATGTAGAGACCGACCTGCTCCACGGCGCTTCGCCGCAGCAGATGGCCGCATCCGACATACCAGGGCACGTCGAACGGAGCGGCGCCCTTGGGAAAATAGACCAGCCCGTCGCGCGTCTCGATGTTGCAGGCGACGGCGGCGACCTCCGGATTCTCCTCCAGATAGGCGACGCAGCGGGCGAGCCCGTCCGGATCCTCGAACCAGCTGTCGTCGTCGACAGACAGGATGCAGTCGCCGGTGGTGTTCACGAAACCGAAGTTGCGGGCCAGGATCAGCCCGCCATTGTGCGGCTGGCGGACGTAGCGGACGGTGGGGAACTCCGCCCGCATCATGGCGCCGGTGCCATCGCTGGAGCCGTCGTCGATGACGATGATCTCCATCGGCGGGGTGGTCTGGGTCATCAGCCGGGTCAGCGCGATGCGCAGTTCCGGCCCGCGGTTGTAGGTGGCGATGACGGCGCTGACGCTCAGCGTCATGACGGCCTCCTTCCGACGTAATTGGGCGGTGCCACCACCGGGCGAAGCGGGTCGTCGTCCAGGATGCCCCAGGCGCGCAAGGCTCGCGTCAGCCCGATCCACAGCAGGATCGGCAGCAGCGAGAAGAAGCCGAACTTCACAATGGTGATGTTGCCGTCGCGGAACCATTGCAGGCACAGCGGCAGGAAGGCGCAATAGAACAGCACGGCATAGCGGTTGCGGAATCCGCTGGTCCAGAACCAGCGGTGCAGGCGGCCGAGGATCAGGCCGACCACCACCATGGTGACGATCATGCCGATCCAGCCGGCGCTCATCCAGCCGTCGCCGGGCAGCGAGGTGGTCAGGTTGTAGAAGACGCCGTAGTCGTTCAGGTCCACCCATTTCACCGGCGCGCCCACCGGCTTGCCCGGCCACAGCAGGCGGGGGATCGGCTCGGTGAACAGCTGCAGATACTGGGTGAACCAGGTGTAGGTCGCAGATTGCTTCGGCACCACCCACAGGATGTAGGCGAGGAAGTCGAAGTTCGCCAGATCCTGGCCGGCCAGCGCGTCGAGCGCCCGGCCGCTGCCGCTGCCGCCGTTGAACTTCAGCAGGACGGAGGCGGGCGCGTCGCCGGCCAGCACGTCGCGGAAGGCGTCGCGGTTGTTGCCCAGCACGGTGAACAGCCCCATCACCGGGATGGCCGCCAGCACATGCCACAGCCGGAACCATTTGGTGCGGCTGCGGTACAGCATCAGCAGCACCAGACCCAGGATGCCCATGATGATGGCCCAGCGGCCCCAGCCCAGATAGGCGCGGTAGGCGACGAAGCCGGCGAAGGGGATGAAGGACAGCGGGTGGAAGCGGCAGACCCAGATCAGCCCCAGCGTCAGCGGCAGGCCCATCGAATGGGCCTCCGCGATGTAGCCGGTGGTGTTGGTGTAGATCGGCTGGCCGGTCAGCGGGTCGCGCTCCATCTGCACGTCGCCGGTGCCGTCGAAACTGGCGCCGCCCTGGCGCTGGACCGCCGAATAGATGGCGAGCGGACCCAGTAGCGCCGCGGTGGTCAGGAAGGCGACGATGTCGACGCGGTCGAAGGTGAAGGCCGGCGCCGGCTCGCCGTTCGGGGTCCAATCGGGCCGGACCAGACCCGCCCAGATGCAGGCGGCGGAAAAAGCGATCAACGCCACCGAACTGACCACCAGCGTCATGACGAACTGCTGCTCGCTCGGCCAGAATCCCATGAACAGCCAGACATCGTCGAAATGCTGGGTGTGGACCAGGACCGGCCGCATGACGAAGACCAGGGTGTGGAAGATCAGGTACAGCGTCAGCGGATGGAACATCGACGCGCTGCCGGAGCTGAGGTACACCGCGGTCACCAGCACCAGCACCAGGACCTGCGCGATCAGCGCCATTTCGATCATCGGCAAACCGTCCCCGGTTGTAGGCTCCGCCTGGACAGACAGGCGATCCGCAGGCAAACGGGTACGACCGGCCGGTCAGGCTAGGATGAAAAGCCAGCCTATACGTCCCGTCCCGGTCGGGCAGGTGTGCAGAGGGCGTGGCCCCTTCGCACCCGCACACCCCCTTCGCGCTTTTGCCGGTGCCGTTGGCCTGGGTCAGTCTCCCCCTTCGGCGGCCTTCACGGCTGTTTCGCCCGGCCGCCATTTTGGAGGAGGTTCTCCCATGTTCCGTTCCCAAACTCGTCTTCGGAGTGGAGCGGCCCAAATCCTGCCTCGGGTTCTGCTGACGTCCGCGTTTCTGCTGACCGCCGCCGGATGGGGGCCGGCGTTGGCGGCACAGACAAGTTCCAATGAGACGACCTTCTACGTCTCGCCCACCGGCAACGACCGCTGGTCGGGGCGCCTTGCCCAACCGTCGGCCGATGGGCGCGACGGTCCGTTCGCCACGCCGGCCCGTGCGCTGGCCGCCGCCAAGGGAAGCGGGCCGGCGACCGTGCGGCTGCACGGCGGCACCTATCGGCTGACCGCCCCGCTGGTGGTGGATGCGTCGCTGCCGGGGCTGCGGCTGGCCGCGGTGGAGGGCGAGCAGCCGGTGCTGTCGGGGGGCGAGGCGGTCGGCGGCGCGCAGACGGCCAACGGCGTGCTGTCGGCGCCGCTGACCCGCGATCCGGCGCTGGACGTGTCCATCGGCGGCCCCGGTGAAAGGTTGCGCCTGGACGCGGCACGCAGCGGCGATTTCACGCCCGGCGATCCGCGCAGCGGCTGGTTCCCGGCCAAGGCTGTGCAGTCCGATCCCAAGAGCCAGGGGAGCAAGCGGCAGATGCGGCTGCCTCCCGGCCTGCTGAAGGCCGGCTGGTCTGGGCCGGGGGTGCGGGCGCAGGCGCTGGACCGCGAACGTCTGTCCGACGATTTGCTGGGGGTGGTGTCGGCCGACCCCGGCGGGTTGCTGAGCTTCGACGGCGACGGGCAGTATCCGTACCGCGACGGTTCGACCGTGCGGTTGCTCGGCCATCCCGATTTCCTGACGCGGCCGGGCGAATTCGCCTGGGACGCCAGGGCGAAGCGCCTGCTGGTCAAGCCGCCGACCGGGTTGAACGCCGCCGGGGCGGATCTGGTGGTGGCGCGGCAGCCGGTGCTGCTGCGGCTGGACAATGCCCGCAACGTGTCGGTGGAAGGGCTGACCTTCACCGACGTGCCGTGGGACGGCAACGCGGTGGTGGTGAGGGGCGGCAGCGGGGCACGGGTCGCCGGCAACCGCTTCGCCCTGGTCGGCACCGCGGTGATGCTGGACGGCGCCAGCCGGACCGAGGTGTCGGGCAACCGGATGGAGCATCTCGGCCGCTCCGGCGTGGTGCTGGCGCCCGGCAGCAGCGACAACCGCATCCTCGCCAACCGCATCAGCGACATCGGCGAGGTGCGCTTCTTCAGCGGCGGCGTGATGGGGGCCGGCATCCGCAACACGCTGATCGCCCACAACGACATCCGGCGGTCGGCCCGCTACGGCATCTCGATCAAGAACTGGAACCCGCAGACGGTGAACAGCGACAACACCATCGAGTTCAACCGCATCCGCGACACCGCGCGCCAGACCGCCGATGCCGGCGCCATCGAGATGCTGGGCCGCAGCGGCAACGACACCCGCAGCTTCGTCCGCTTCAACGACATCCGCGACACCGGTGGGCTCGCCACCGATGCGCAGGGGCGCTGGCTGGCCCGCTACAAGGGGTTCGGCATCTATCTCGACGACATGACCAGCGGCGTGACGGTGCAGGGCAATCTGCTGGAGAACACCGGGATGGCGGCGATCTTCCTGCATGGCGGCGACAACAACCGGGTGGCCGACAACATCACGGTGATGAACGACGGCAAGGACCGCTTCCTGCGGCTGGAATGGGTGCCCAGCGCCGGACAGGCCGGGCGGATGCACGGCAATGTCGCCGACGGCAATGTGGTGGCCGGCCCGTCGCCGAAGGAGCAGCTCGTCAACAGCCTGTCGGGCGGCGAATACCGCATCGACAACACCCGGCTGGAGAGCGCGGCGCCCGTTGCGGAGACGGCCGGTGCCGCTGGTGGTGCTGCCCGGGCCGCGGCCCCACCGGCGGGCGGTCGTCTGCTGGACCGCCTGCTGGCGATGAAGGAACTGCCGCTGGACCGCGTCGGTCCGGAGGGGATGCGGTAGGGCTGCGATGCTCGGGGAGATCGCAGGCGCGGTGGACGGGAGACCGCCGACGCCTACGTCTGTCCCATAAAGAAAAAGCGCCCTTCCCGGTGGGGAAGGGCGCTTTTTCTCGTGCTCTGCAACGATCCCTTACGCGGTCGCCGGACGGGCCAGCGCCGGGGGGATGTCGGTCGGTTCCATCACCGGGACGGCCACCGTCGGGGTCTTCCAGGTCAGGCTGTCGAAGGCGCCGCAATGGCCGCACAGGCCACCCCAATTGTGGCTGACCGCTCCGCAGGAGCCGCAGGTCCACACCGGATCCTCCGGCGCGGCGGCGGCCTGGGCCAGCCAGTCCTTCGCCGCCTCCTCGTCATGGCGCTCGCCGCGGTCCAGCTCGGCCATCAGGCGGTAGGTGCGGCGGGTCGGGCCGATCTCCATGGCGCGGTTCAGGTGCTGGCGCGCCTCGCCCCACAGCTGGGCCTCGATGGCGGCCTGGGCGACGGCGAGGTGGGACTCGGCCGAATCGGGGGCCTGACGCACCAGCTTCTGGAACAGGCGGACACGGGTCAGCGCGTCATAGCTGGACACGATGGTCCGGTAGATGTCGGCCAGTTCCGGATGCGGCGCGTGGCGCCACGCCCGCTCGACCACCTTGGCGGCCGGCTTCAGCCGGTCGGCGGCGACCTGGAGGCGGGCCAGCCGCACGGCGGCGGGGGCGAAGCCGGGCATCATGTCGTGCGCCGCCTGGGCATGCGACAGGGCGGCGTCGGCACGGCCGCGGCGCTCCGCCTCGAAGCTGCGCTCCAGCAGCAGGACGGCGCGGTGGCGGCGGCCCTCCTCGGTCGGGATGGCCCCGCTCTGGATCGCCTGTTGCAGGGTGCCCTCGGCCGCAGCCCAGTCGCCGGCCTGCGCCTCCAGGTCATAGAGCGTGCTGAGCAGCCAGGGCGTGTTGGGCTGGAGCCCGCGCGCCTTGCGGGCGAGGTTCAGAGCCTCCACCCGGTCGCCCGACTTGATCGCCTGGGTCAGCAGCCCGCGCATGCCGAGGAAGGCGGTTTCCGGCCGTTCCAGCATCGCTTCGAAATACTGGCGGGCGGCGCGCTCGTCGCCCTGCAACTGGGCGGCCTGGGCCGACAGCAGCATGGTCAGCGGCGGCTCGTTCAGCAGGCCGTCGGCCTTGCGCGCCATCTTGCGCGCCGTCGGCGCGTCGCCGGCGGCGATGGCGACCATGCCCTGGGTCAGGGCGCGGTAGCCGCGCTCGCGGCGGCGGGCCCGGCTGTGGCGGCGCAGCCGCTGCGGCGTGCGGATGACGCCACGCAGCAGGCGGTAGCCCAGCGCCGCGATGCCCAGCGTCGCCAGCGTGACCAGCAGGGCGACCCAGAAGGGCGCCTCGACGGCGTAGCCCAGCCAATGGACGCTGACGGTGCCGGGACGGTCGGCAAGCCAGATCGCGGCGGCGATGACCACCGCGACCTTCAGAAGGAACCAGAGGGCGCGGATCATTGGGCCGTCCCCTTCCCGCCGGCGGCGGTGGTCATCAGGGCGATGGCGCGGTCGTTCAGCTGGCGTGCGGCCTGATCGGCGGCCACGCGCGCCTTGGCGTCGGCCAGCCACGGAGCGGCGGTCTGGGCGGCCGGACCCTGGAGGGTCGACAGCTCCTCCACCGCCTTGGCCAAGTTGCCGGCGGAGAGAGCGGCCTCGGCGCGGGCGACGACGGCGTCGGCGGTGGTGCCGACAACCCCACCGCCCTCACGGCGCACGGTGACCAGGGTGGACAGCTTGCCGACCGCCGAGTCGATCCAGCTGTTGCCCTCGCCGCGGATTTCAGCGCGGACGATCTCGCCGGCCAGCGGCTGGAAGCGGTCGGTCAGCTGGGCGCGAGTCGGGATGCCCTTGGCGGCATAGGGCGCCACGGCGTCGAGCGGCTGGGTCACGCCGGCATCGGCGATGTTGAGCGCGCGGACCGCCTGCAGATCCTGCTGGAACGGCTGCCCGCCCGACAGGGAGGCGCGCAGCTGACCGGCGGCCAGCACCAGCGCCTGGGCGGCGGTGGCGGCGTCCTGCCGCTCGCTGACGGCCTGATTGACGCTGGTGACCTGCTGCTTCAGCGAGTCGACCTCGCCACGCAGCTCCTGCGCGGCCTGGGCGTTGCCGGAAGCGGCGGTGACCTTCTGCTCCAGGGCGGCGAGGCGGTCGGCCAGCGCCTTCTGGGCATCGGCGGCGCTGGCGGCGGCGGCGGTGTCCGGGGTGGCGGCCGGGCGCTTCTCCAGCGCATCGATCCGCTGGGTCAGCGCGGAGACATCGACGCTGGCGCTGCCGTTGCCGGCGGCGGCCGGACGCTGCTCCAGCTTGCCGAGGCGGTCGGCCAGCTGCTGGATCTGCGACCGCAGCGCCGGATCGGCCGGCGCGGGCGCGGCGCCGGAGGCGGCGGGCGGCGGGGCTGCCGGCCAGCCGGGCAGGGCCGGACCCCACCAGGGCTCCGACAAGGCGGCGGCGCCGACCAGCAGGGCCACGACCGAGAGCGCGGTGGCGAAACCGCCGCCGGAACGCGGCTCCTCGATATAGGACGGGGTGGGGGCGATGGTCGGACGCACCGGCTCGGCATCGGCGCTGCGGCTGTAGCCCGCGCTGCCGGTGCTGCCGGACGGCGTCCAGCTGGTGGTCGAAGAGGTCGTCTTCGTCCCGCCCGACTTGATGGAATCCGTCTTCGTGTCTTCGGCCTTCTCCGCGTCGCTCTTCGGCAGGTCGCCCAGGCTGTCGGTGGCGCCGATGGGCGTTGCCGGCGGGATCAGGGCATCGGCGGATTGCAGCTCGGTCACCGCACCGGCGGTCGCGCTGGGGGCCGGGGTGTCGGCGTCGGAGATGGTGCCGGGAATGGTGTCGGCCGGGGAGGCGGCCGGGATCGGCTCGACCACCGGAACCACGTCGATCGTGGTAACGGGCGGGATGATGACGGCGGCCGCGGAGGCATCCGCCGGACGGTCCTCGCTGGGGGTCGCCGCGTCCAGGTCGGCGTCGTCCAGCTTGATGCGGTGCTTGGCGGCGGCGGCGCGCAGGTCGGCATGGCGGGCGAGCGGGATGGCGCCGCGCTTCTTCCAGCCCTGGACCGTCGTCACCGGGGTGTCCAGCTTGTGGGCCATCGGGCGGATGCCGCCGAAACGTTCGACGATGCGGTCGACCGCCGCATTGCCGGTGCTGGCGCCGTCGCCGTCACGGTCGGTGCCGGGGCGTTCGGAGCCTGGACGAGAGGTCATGGGCTGTACCTTCGGTTCGCTGTTGTTCGTTGTAACGTCACAGCCCCCTGACCGGTCCCCCTCGTCCCCCGTACGGCTGAGCCGACCATCCGGAAGCACCGGAGGCGTAAGCCGTACGGCCGGACCGCGCCGGGGTTACCCGGCGACCGGCAACAGATCGAGCAGGGAGTCCTGCTCCGGCCGAGCCGCCACCCGTACGCTTCGCCACGGCATCTCTCCCTGTCCGCCGTACGCACGGGCAGCCTCCGCGACCGCGGGGCTGAGGCAGAACGCATCGACCGTACGACAACAGTCGACCAGCCCCGCCTCGGCCAGCAGCCTAACAAAGGATGTTGCGGTACGGGGAGAGAAAAACAACACGCCGTCGAGTGCGGACGTACGCAAAAATGTCGCGGTATCCTCCGAGAGGGTTAGCGCGGGTACGGCATCGTACATCACGCTGCGCCGCAGCGTGAAACCGGCCGCCCCCAGCAGGCCGGCAAGGTCGCCCGCCACCTTGCTTCCCGCCACATGCAGGAGCGTCCCGGCGGACGGATCGCGCAGCGAGCGCACCCGCTCGGCCAGCGCGTACACGTCGCCCGACGCACTGTCGACGTCGGCGAAGCCGGCCGCCCGCGCCGCCCGCGCCGTGGCGTCCCCGACGGCTTGCACCGGACGGTCACGCCGGCTCGTACGTTTGGCGTAGGCGCGTACGCCGTTTGCGCTGGTGAACAGCAGCGCCTGTACGTCCGATAGGTCGGGTTCCGGCCCGTCGAGCCAGACCATCGACAGCATCGGCTCCACCGCCACCGCATGGCCGAGCGCCTCCAGCCGGCGGACCAGCGGCTCGGCATCCTCCGCCGGACGGGTCACCAGCAGGCGCGTACGGGGGTTGCGACGGGGCGGTTCGGGCTGCTTTTCCGTCATGCGGAAAACCTGACCGGAGCGGGGGATCAGTGGGGGGCGGCGACGAAGAAATCGGGCGGCAGCTGCGCCCGGATCTCGGTGCCGGCATCGCTGCCGAGCGACTCGGCCTCGTCCGGCCGTCCGCGGCGCTCGGTCCGGAAGATGATGCTGCCGTCATGCGACAGCACCTTGGCGCGCAGATGCAGCCCGTCGCCGTCCAGCATCGCCAGCGCCGCGATGGGCGTGCGGCAGGAGCCGTCCAGCGCGGCCAGCAGAGCGCGCTCCGCCGTGACGCGGACCATGGTCTCATCGCAGTTCAGCGGAGCCAGCAGGGCGCGGGTGGTGTCGTCGTCGCTGCGGATCTCGATGCCGATGGCGCCCTGGGCCACCGCCGGCAGCATGGTTTCCGGTTCCAGCACCGCGGTGATGCGGTCGGTCAGGCCGAGGCGGCGCAGGCCGGCCAGCGCCAGCAGGGTGGCGTCGACCTCGCCGGCGTCCAGCTTGGACAGGCGGGTCTGCACGTTGCCGCGCAGCGGGAAGATCGTCAGGTCGGGACGAAGTTCCAGGACCTGGGCCTGGCGGCGCAGGCCGGCGGTGCCGACCACCGCGCCCGGCGGCAGATCGGCCAGCCCACAGCCGGTGCGCGAGAAGAAGGCGTCGCGCGGATCCTCGCGCGGCAGCAGGGTGGCGATCTCCAGCCCGTCGGGAAGCTGGGTCGGCACGTCCTTCATCGAATGGACGGCAAGGTCGGCGCGGCCGTCGAACAGCGCCTCCTCCAGCTCCTTGGTGAACAGGCCCTTGCCGCCCGCTTCCGCCAGGGTGCGGTCGAGGATGCGGTCGCCGGTGGTCTTGAAGACGACGATCTCGATGGCGCCGGGCGCGGCGAGATGCGGATGGGCAGCGATCAGGCGGTCGCGGGTTTCATGGGCCTGCGCCAGCGCCAGCGGGCTGCCGCGCGTCCCGATACGGAGCGGGTGGGTCGTCATAGGGCGTGTTCTAGGGGATCCGCGCAGCTTTGCAAGGATTCGTCGGCTCCTCATACATAAGATTGAGGCGGATCAAATTTCATGCGCGTGGGTGGGTGCCGGGCCGCCCGCAACTCCATCCTGTACCCGGACCGCCAAGGCGGCTAATTTGGCGCCATGATCGTTCTTGGAATCGAAACGAGCTGCGACGAGACGGCCGCCGCAATCGTCACCGACGCGCGCGAAATCCGCGCCGACGTCGTGCTGTCGCAGCTGGACGACCACACGCCCTATGGCGGTGTCGTCCCGGAAATCGCCGCCCGCGCCCATCTGGAACATCTGGACGGGCTGATCCGCCGCGCCATGGACGAGGCCGGGATCGGCTTCGGCGACCTCGATGCGGTGGCGGCCACCGGCGGGCCGGGGCTGATCGGCGGCGTCATCGTCGGCGTGATGACCGCCAAGGCCATCGCCGCGGCGCGCGGGCTGCCCTTCGTTGCGGTGAACCATCTGGAAGGCCACGCGCTGACCGCGCGGCTGACCGACAATGTCGCCTTTCCCTACCTGCTGCTGCTGGTGTCGGGCGGACATTGCCAGCTTCTGGCGGTCGAGGGCGTTGGGCGCTACCGCCGGCTCGGCACCACCATCGACGATGCGGTCGGCGAGGCGTTCGACAAGACCGCCAAGCTGCTGGGGCTGGGCTATCCCGGCGGGCCGCTGGTGGAGAAGGCGGCGGCGCGCGCCACCGACCCGGCGCGCTTCGAGCTGCCGCGGCCGATGCTGGGGCGTCCGGGCTGCGACTTCTCCTTCTCCGGGCTGAAGACTGCGGTGCGGCGTCATGTGGAAGAGTTGGGCGGCACATCGTGCGGCGTGCTGTCGGATGCGGATCGCGACGATCTCGCCGCCGCCTTCCAGGCGACGGTGGCGGAGGTGCTGGCCGACCGTTGCGCCCGTGCCATCCGCCGCTTCAAGGAGGACCATCCGCAGGGCGGCGCCCTGGTGGTCGCCGGCGGCGTGGCGGCCAACAAGGCGATCCGCAGCCGGCTGTCGATCCTTGCAGAAAAACAGGGCATGCCGTTCGTCGCCCCACCGCTGCGCCTGTGCACCGACAATGCGGCGATGATCGCCTGGGCCGGGATCGAGCGCTTCCGCATGGGCGAGAGCGACCCGCTGAACTTCGCCCCCCGTCCGCGCTGGCCGCTGGACCCGAACGCGGCGCCGGTGATCGGGCGTGCAGGCGTGGGTGCGGGGGTGAAGGCGTGATGGACGCGCACTTATCCTTTTCTTCCCGCGTAGGTGACCTGCCATGAGTGCCTTGCCCATCTCCACCCTCAACCGCATCGGCGTCGTCGGCGGTGGCGCCTGGGGTACGGCATTGGCGCTGGCGGCGTTGCGGGCCGGGCGGGAGACGGTGCTGTGGGCGCGCGAGCCGGCGGTGGTGGAGGCGATGAGCATCCGCCGCGAGAACCGCGACTATCTTCCCGGCGTGCCGCTGCCCGATGCGCTGCGGGTCACCGGCGAGCTGGCCAATCTCGGCGGCTGCGACGCGGTGCTGCTGGTGTCGCCGGCCCAGCATGCGCGCGTCGTCACCGCGCGGCTGGCACCAATTCTGAAGCCGGGGGCGCCGGTCGTCGTCTGCGCCAAGGGGATCGAGCTGGACAGCCACGCGCTGATGAGCGAGGCGGTGGCGGCGTCGCTGCCGGCCGGCAATCCGGTGGCGATCCTGTCCGGTCCGACCTTCGCGGCGGAGGTGGCGCGCGGGCTGCCGACGGCGGTGACGCTGGCCTGTGCCGACCATGACCTCGGCACGGCGCTGGTCGCGGCGCTGGGCAGCCGCACCTTCCGTCCCTACCGCTCGGACGATGTCGTCGGCTCGCAGATCGGCGGGGCGGTGAAGAATGTGCTGGCCATCGCCTGCGGCGTGGTCGAGGGGCGGCGGCTCGGCGACAATGCGCGGGCGGCGCTGATCACCCGCGGGCTGGCGGAGATCACCCGGCTGGCGCTGGCGCTCGGCGGCCGGGCGGAGACGCTGATGGGGCTGTCGGGGCTGGGCGACCTGACGCTGACCTGCTCCAGCCTGCAGTCGCGCAACATGTCGCTGGGGGCGGCCCTGGGCGAAGGCAAGGCGCTGGCCGAGATCCTGGCGGTGCGCCGGTCGGTGGCGGAGGGCGTCTATACCGCCGCCGCGGTGGTCGGGCTGGCGGCGAAGCTGGGCGTCGACATGCCGATCTGCGCCGCCGTCGACGCCATCCTGAACCGCGGCGCCGGGCTGGACGAGACCATCGACGGGCTGCTGTCGCGGCCGTTCCGCGGAGAGGGCGTCTAAGGGACGGGCTGATCTACGGTCGTCATGGTCGCGTACTGTACCGCGAAGCACCCGGCCGGTCGGGTGCCGCCAGGGGAGAACGGGGAATGACGGCACGGCGACGGTTCACAAGTTGGTTCACAAGGACGATTGCCCCGGTGGCGCTGCTGGCGCTGGCCGCCTTGGGATCGGGCGCGGGAACCGCTGCGGCCGGGGAACTCCGCGCAACCGTCCGCAACGTCAAGCCCAATCAGGGCAAGGTGATGGTCGCGCTGTTCGACAGCGCCGAGGCGCAGAAGGCGAAGGCGCCGCGCGCCGGCTATTTCGTCGCGGCGCTGGGGACCGAGGTGCAGGTGGTGTTTCCGGACCTGCCGGCCGGGCGCTATGGGCTGATCGCCTTCCAGGATCTCGACAACAATGGGGAGATGGCCACCGGCCTGTTCGGCATCCCGGCCGAACCGCACGGATTCAGCCGTTCCGCCCGCGGCAGCTTCGGCCCGCCGGGCTTCGACGATTATGCCGTGGCGGTCGGGGCCTCCGGCGTCGCGACGACGGAGATCCGGCTGGTCGAGTGATGGGCCGGCAGCGGAGTCCTCACACCTGCGCCAACAGGAACAGCCACTTGGTCGGTATCAAGGCGCCGCCGCTGGAATGTTCGGGATAGGCGGTCTCCAGCCGGCGGCGGTAGGCGGCAAGGAAGCCGTCGAGGTCGGGGCCGGCCAGACGGTCCATCACCGGAACCAGCGCCGACTGGTGCAGCCATTGCAGAAGCGGCACGTCGCCGTCGAGCGCGTGGAAATACTCGGTCTCCCAAAGGTCGATCACGGCGCCTTGGGGAGACAGCCAGTCATAATAGTCCTGGGCGCCGTGGCCGGGGCTTTCCGTCTGCTCCGCCGCGGGCCAGGCATCGTGCAGCCGGTCCGACCATGGGCCGTCGGCAGCGGTTTCCAGCAGCAGGCGGTGGGCGGTCTGGGACTGCGGGCGGGGCAGGGCGACGGCCAGGACGCCGCCGGGGCTGAGCGACTGCAGCAGGTCGGGGAACAGCCGTTCGTGCCCGCCCAGATGGTGGAGCCCGCCGACGGAGATGACGAGGTCTACCGGCCAGTGCGGGCGCCATTCGCCGAGATCGGCCTGCTGGTAGCGCACGCGCGACGGCGTGTCGGCGGCCCAGCGCAGCATCGCCGGGGAATGGTCGACCGCCAGCACGTCGGCCTGGGGCCAGCGCGCCGCCAGCAGCCGGGACAGCTGTCCGGCTCCGCAGCAGAGATCGACGACGGTGTGCGGTGTCGGAGAGAAGGGAAGCGCCGCCGTCAGGTCCATGACGGGACGGCGGCGCAGGACATCGATGGTCGCGAAGGCGTTGGGGTCCGCCCTTGTTGCCCATGTCATAGAGCATGTCATGTGGCACCCGCTTCGTTGGGCGCCTGCTCCCACCCGGGTGGTTCACCCGGCCTTCATGTTACCGGTCGCTTGGCGCGAGGGTCAGTGGGCGGAGCCCAGACGGTCGAAATAGCGGCCGATCGACGCGAAGATGAAGAGCACGCAGCCGAGGAAAACGATCAGGCCACCGGCCGCGAAGGCCTCGTCCGCCGCGCGCGAGGAGGCGAGCAGCCCGACGAAGGCCATGATGCCGGCGAGGATGGGGTTGATCCAGAAGGAGAAGGCTTTCACGTCGCGGAGTCCTTTCAGAACAAGGCGTTGGCGGTGGGGAAGCGCCCGCCTCCCGCCCCGCCGGGCTGCTCGCGAACGCTTCGGCTTTGAAGGAATTCTGCGGGACGAACCCGGCAGAATCAATGCGACACAAACGACTTGTGCGCTGCAACGGCTACAGCACCGCTGTCCGCATTGCATTGCGGTATGTCAAGGGCGAAGGCCGTTCCGGCGGCGTCGCTTTCCACCAGCCGCAACTCACCGCCATGGGCGCGCAACACCTCCCGCGCGATGGCAAGGCCGAGCCCGATTCCGCCGGCCCGCGCCGATCCGGCGAAGGGCTGGAACAGGTTCTCCCGCGCCCGCGGCGCCAGTCCGGGGCCGTTGTCGGCGACGGTCAGGGTCAGACGGTCGGCTTGCCCGGCCTGGATGGAGAGACGCACCCGGTCGGCGCCGGCCTGCACCGCGTTGCGGCCGAGATTGACGAGCGCACGGCCAAGCTGGGCGGCATCGACCTGCGCCAGCGTGCCGGCGGGGATGTCGTTGACCCAGTCCGCTTCCACCCGGCCGCCGTCGGGCCGGGCGGTGGCGAGAACCTCGGCGCCGACCTCCTCCACCAGCCGGCGCAGGTCCGTAGGCGCGGGAGAGAGCGGCAGGACGCCGTCGCGGGTGAAGGACAGGGTCTGGCTGCACAGCTCCACCGCCCGGTCCAGCGAGGCGACCAGCCGTGGCGTCACCCGCCGCACCTCCGGATCGGCGCTCTCGGTCAGCCGCTCCGACAGGAGGGAGGCGGTGGACAGGATGCCGCGCAGGTCGTGGTTGATCTTCGCCACCGCGGTGCCCAGCGTGGCGAGCCGCTCGCGCTGGCGCAGGGCGGCGCGCACCGTGCCCTGCATGGCGGCCAGCTCGCGCTCCGCCACGCCGATCTCGTCGGCGCGGGTGCCGGGCACCAGCGGCGGGGCGCCGTCGGGGTCGCGGCGGAAGGCGACCACCTCGGCGGTCAGGCGACGCATTGGCCGCACCAGCAGGGCATGCAGCGTGACATAGACCAGGATCGCCGCGATCAGCGAGATGGCGACCGACACCGCCAGGATGCGGCGGGAGAAATCGAGCATGGCGTCGATCAGCGGCCGCTCATCCATCGTTACCTCGACGCGCTGGGCCGGGTCGTTGGGCGACCGGTCGATCACCCGGATCACCCGGTTGCGCTGCGGCCCGACAGCGCCTCCCAGGGCGCCTTCAAGGGCGAGCCACAGGGCGTTGCCGGCATCGACGAACTGCATGCCCATGCCGGTGCCGCGCAGGTCGTACACCGCATCGGCCTGCGGCGGCATCGGGCGCGACAGCATGTAGACGCGGGCACCCGGCTGGATCAGGTCGATGACGTGGGTGCCGGTGTAGGCCAGCAGCTTGGCCTGCAATTCCTTCGTCACCATCAGGTCGGGGGCCGCCTCCACCGACAAGGCGGCGATGTGGGCGGCAGCCAGCCGCTCCTCCAGGTAGCTCATCCGGAAGCGCGCGATGGAGGGGGCGTAGATCAGCACCTCCGCCAGCAGCACGAACAGGATGGTGAGCAGCAGGAGCTTGGCCGACAGGCTGGTCGCGACGATGGGACGGGGCATGGTGGCTCGCAATGTGCCGGATGTGCTGGCGGAGAGGGCGCGTGACCTTACGCGCCGGACAGTCATCTTCTACACTAAGCGGCCGTCAGCGGCCCGGATGTCGGAAGGCGGCATGACCGGAGGATGTGCGATGCGGAATTTCCTGAAATACGAGGCGGTCACCACCATGGAACGCAATGCGGCGCTGACCGCGGTCGCCGATGCGCTGGGGGCGGCCGGGGGCTGGATCGTCGACCACACGCTGTTCTCCGACATCATGGCGACCATCCGCTTCGCGCTGCCGGGCGACCGGACCGGGATCTTCGAGGCAGCGCTGGCCGATGCCGGCCTGACCGTCGAGCCGGCGGCGGGGACTGCCGGTGCGGAGGAGGTGAACGGAGCGATCAGCCTGACCTTTGCCCGCGGATCCGGCGATCTGCGTCGGGACGTTCCCGCTTTTTCCTGATGCCTTCATTCCGGCCGGCGCAAACTTGTCCTCTGGCGTTACCGCTTTGGCATTGGTAAGACAGGCGCCATGAGCGACCTTGCCCGTCACATCGACACCCTGTCGCGCGCCAACGTGCTGTGCCTTGGCGACGTGATGCTTGACCGTTTCGTCTATGGTTCGGTGGACCGGGTGTCGCCGGAGGCGCCGATTCCCGTCCTGCGCGTGGACCGCGAAGTGCCCAAGCTGGGCGGCGCCGGCAATGTCGCGGCCAATCTGGTGGCGCTGGAGGCGGACTGCCGCTTCGTCTCGGTGGTCGGGCGCGACGGCGTCGGCACCGATCTGCTGGCCCTGCTGCGGCGCGAGGGCGTCAGCGACGGCGCCATCGTGATGGAGGACGGGCGCCAGACCACGGTGAAGACCCGCTTCATCGCCGGCCAGCAGCAGCTTCTGCGCACCGACATCGAGACGGTGGTGCCGATCACCGTGACCGACCGCGTGCTGGAGCGTGTGCGCGGCCTGCTGCCCGAGGTGGGCGGCGTCATCCTGTCCGACTATGGCAAGGGCGTGCTGACCGACGAGCTGGTGGTGGCGGTGATCGCCGCCGCGCGGCAGGCCGGGCGCACCGTGGTGGTCGATCCGAAGGGGCGCGACTACCGGCGCTATCGCGGGGCCGACATCGTCACGCCGAACCGCAAGGAGCTGATGGAGGCCACCGGCCTGCCGGCGCGCACCGACGAGGAGGTGATCGCCGCCGCCCGCCACCTGATCGCCACCTGCGGCATCGGCGCCGTCGTCGCCACCCGCAGCGAGCAGGGCATGTCGGTGGTGACCGCCGAGGATGCGGTGCACCTGCCGGCCGAGGCGCGCGAGGTGTTCGACGTGTCGGGCGCCGGCGACACCGTGGTGGCGACGCTGACCGCCGCGCTGTCGGTGGGGATCGATCTGGTCGATTCGGCGCGGCTTGCCAATCTGGCGGCCGGCATCGTGGTGGGCAAGGTCGGCACGGCGGTGGTCCGCTCGGCCGAACTGCTGTCCGGCCTGCACGAGCAGCAGTGGCGCCATGGCGAGGAGAAGGTGCTGACCCGCGACGCCGCGGCGGAACGGGCGGAGCGCTGGCGGCTGCGCGGCAAGCGGGTGGGCTTCACCAACGGCTGCTTCGACCTGCTGCATCCCGGCCATATCGCGCTGCTGAAGCAGGCCCGCGCCGCCTGCGACGTGCTGGTGGTCGGGCTGAACAGCGATGCGTCGGTGAAGCGGCTGAAGGGCGAAAGCCGGCCGGTCCAGAACGAGACGGCGCGCGCCACGGTCCTGGCGTCGCTGGGCTGCGTCGATCTGGTGGTGATCTTCGGCGAGGACACGCCGGAGACGCTGATTCACGCCCTGCGTCCCGACGTGCTGGTCAAGGGGGCCGACTACACCATCGCGACGGTGGTGGGGGCGGATTTCGTCCAGAGCTATGGCGGAAAAGTGGTGCTGGCCGATCTGGTCCAGGGACAGAGCACGACAAACACCATCAAGCGTATGAAGGGGTGAGACGATACGGCGGGCCGCGTCCGCCGGGATCGCATGTCGGCCCATCGCGATTGTCACTTGCAACCGCTCGGCCCATGCCCCAGTTAAGGGAGGTCGACGTTGCTCTGGGCTTTGTTATTCCGATCCGTCCTGCGGATTTGGGTCTCTTCCCCGAAGTGAAATTGATGCGCCTGCGCAACTTCGCGCGGGGGCAACGCCAGGAAGGGAACTGACCCATGGCTATCGGTACCGTCAAGTTTTTCAATTCGACCAAGGGCTTTGGCTTCATTCAGCCGGAAGACGGCACGGCCGACGTGTTCGTCCACATCTCCGCTGTCGAGCGCGCCGGCATCAGCAACCTCGGTGAAGGCCAGAAGCTGTCCTTCGACGCGATCCGCGATCCGCGCCGCGGCAAGGTTGCGGCCGAGAACCTGCGCGCGCTCTGAGCGCAGCAGGGTCGAAGAGAAAGGGCGGCTCCGGCCGCCCTTTTTTTGTACTGGAAATCGGGAGCGCCGCAGCCGGGACTGCTCGTCCCTGGCGCCGCATCTCTGCCTTTGGCGGTCCTGCCAATCGCATCTTTCGGCGGTTCGGCCCGATATGAGACTTGCTTGATGGTCTGCCTGCGGGCGTGACCAATTTCAGAAATGGATGGATATGAACGGTTTCAAGAATGCAGGGCTTTCGGAGCGTCTGAGCGCAGCCGCCGGCGCGAAGAAGGCACTGCTGGAAAAGTTCAAGGCGCAGCCCGGTGTGAACGATCCGATCTTCGCGGAGCGTGAAGAGGCCCGGCGGGCCGTCCGCATCGCCCGTGAGGCCCGCGAGGCCGAGCGCAATGCCGCGCGCGATGCCCGCAAGGCCGCCGAGCAGGAAGCGTTGAAGGCGGAACAGGCCGAGCAGGCTGCCCGCGAAGCGCTGGCGGTTCAGGGGCTTGCCGAGCAGGCCGAGCGCCAGATGGCTGCGGCGGCGGAGGCGAAAGCCGCCCGCGATGCCCGCTATGCCGCGCGCAAGGCCAGGAACCGCTGACGCGGATCGCGGGAGCCCGGCAACCGGTCCGACCCGCGGCACCGACCCTCTGACACAGCAATGGCCTCCCATGCGGTTCGGATCGAACGCATGGGAGGCCATTGCTTTTTGGGGTCGGCTCCGGGGGAGGTTCCCGGAGCCGCGAAGGCTTCGGGATTACATCTTCTTCTGGACGTTGTCGGCGCCGCGCTCGATGGCGCGACCGCCGGCCTGCACGTCCTGGCCGGCGCCCTCGACGGTGTTGCAGGCGGCCAGCGTGGTGCCCAGCAGGGTGCCCAGGACGGCGAGCAGGGCGAACTTCTTGATGGTGGTCATGGCGGTGGTCTCCGTTGCGGTGGCGCTGTGATGCCGTTTGAACGCAAGCGGGGCCGTAAAGGTTTCCGGAATCGGAAGGGGAGGGGACTTGCGCAAAAGGGGTGCCCTTCGCTTCCATGCCGCAATGGACTACATTGGCACTGTTCCCGAACGCCATTCGGATCGGAGACCGCCATGCCGCTCGCCCGCCGCTTCACCCCGCTGACGACCGTCGAGGAATTCCTGGCGATGGAGTTCCGGGACGACGCCCGGTATGAACTCGTCGATGGCGGGATCGTCGCTCAGGGCCATCCCAGCCGGGCGCATAGCACCCTGCAAGGCGCGCTGACACGCCGGATCGGCAATTCATTGGAAGACCGCAACCGTCGCACCGGCCAATCCTGTGTCGTTTTGCCGGAAGCCGGCGTCCGTCCGCATTTCGACCCGACGCACAATTACCGGGTCGCCGACCTCGCAGTGACCTGCGAACCCTTCAACCCGGAAATCCCCTACACCACCGCACCGGTGCTGCTGGTGGAGATCCTGTCGCCGACGGAGGAGAAGGCGCAGCGGGCCAAGCTGCACGCCTATGCCGCCATGCCGTCGGTGCGCGAGATCCTGTTCCTCGATTCGCGGGCCGTCCGGGCGGAACTGCACCGCCGCGATTCGGACGATCTCTGGCCCGCGGCACCCGAGGTGCTGGAGGAGGAGGGGCGGCTGGTGCTGGAGACCGCCGGTCTCGACATGCCGCTGGCGGAGCTTTACCGCGACCTCGGCTTCTGACCTCCCACCATCGGGCAACCCTGCCTCCAGAGACGAAGTGTCCCGTTGCCACGGGGCGTGAGCGCGGGCATAAATCGCCCCGCGGATGATCCCGCGCGCCCTCCCCGCTGGATGGGACGGCTTTTGGCAACGAGCAAGAATGGCGAAAGGAAAGCCTCTCATGGCTGAAAGCACTTTTGACGTCGTTGTGATCGGCGGCGGCCCCGGCGGGTATGTCTGCGCGATCCGCGCGGCGCAGCTCGGCTTCAAGGTCGCCTGCGTCGAGAAGCGGGGGACGCTGGGCGGCACCTGCCTGAACGTCGGCTGCATCCCGTCCAAGGCTCTGCTGGCGGCGTCGGAGAAGTTCGAGGAAGCGGCCCACGGCCTCGCCAAGTTCGGCATCAAGGTCGGCGGCGTCGAACTCGACCTGCCGGGCATGCAGGCCCACAAGGACAAGGTCGTCAAGGACAACGTCACCGGCATCGAGTTCCTGTTCAAGAAGAACAAGATCGCCTGGCTGAAGGGTGCCGGCAAGATCACCGCCGCCAACACCGTCGAGGTCGAGGGCGTCGGCGCCATCACCGCGTCGAAGGCGATCGTCATCGCCACCGGCTCCGACGTGACCCCGCTGCCGGGCATCGCCATCGACGAGAAGCGCGTGGTGTCCTCCACCGGCGCCCTGTCGCTGCCGGAGGTGCCGAAGCATCTGGTCGTCATCGGCGGCGGCGTGATCGGTCTGGAGCTGGGCTCGGTCTGGGGCCGGCTGGGCGCCAAGGTGACGGTGGTCGAGTATCTCGACCGCGTGCTGCCGACCATGGACAACGAGCTGTCCAAGCAGGCCCAGCGCATCTTCGCCAAGCAGGGCATGGACTTCAAGCTGAGCACCAAGGTGACCGGCGCGTCCGTGACCGAGACCGGCGTGAGCCTGACGGTCGAGCCCGCCGCCGGCGGTGCCGCGCAGACCATCGAGGCCGACACCGTCCTGGTCGCCATCGGCCGCCGCCCCTACACCGAGGGCCTCGGCCTGGAGGCGGTGGGCGTCGAGCTGGACCGCGGCCGCGTCAAGATCGACCACCACTTCCAGACCAACGTGCCGGGCATCTACGCCATCGGTGATGTGGTCGAAGGCCCGATGCTGGCCCACAAGGCCGAGGAGGAGGGCGTCGCGCTCGCCGAGCAGCTGGCCGGCCAGAAGAGCCACGTCAACCACGACCTGGTTCCCGGCGTCGTCTACACCTGGCCGGAAGTCGCCGCCGTCGGCAAGACCGAGGAGCAGCTGAAGGCCGCGGGCGTCGCCTACAAGGCCGGCAAGTTCCCGTTCACCGCCAACGGCCGCGCGCGTGCCGGCGGCAACACCGACGGCTTCGTGAAGATCCTGTCGGATGCCGCCACCGACAAGGTGCTGGGCGTCCACATGATCGGCCCGAACGTGTCGGAGATGATCGGCGAGCTGGTGCTGGCCATGGAGTTCAGCGCGTCGGCCGAAGACGTCGCCCGTACCTGCCACGCCCACCCGACCTTGTCGGAAGCGGTCAAGGAAGCGGCGCTGGCGGTGGACGGGCGTCCGCTGCACATCTGATCCCTGACAGCCGATCTGCGGGCTGCAAGGTTCGTAACGATGAAAGGCTCCTTCACCGGCCGGTGGAGGAGCCTTTCGTATTTTCGCGATCAATCAGCCCGTCACGCCGCGCGGATCGTCGACAGGAAGCCGTTCACCGCGCTGCGCAGGCGGCCGGCATCGTTGGCGAGCTGGCCGGAAACCGACAGGACGTTCTCGGCGGAGTGGCCGGCCTCGACGGCGGCGCTGCGGACATCGGCGATGGTCTTGGTCACCTCCTGGGTGCCGCTGGCCGCCTGTTGGACATTGCGGGCGATCTCGGCGGTGGCGGAGCCCTGTTCCTCCACCGCGGCGGCGATGGCGGTGGAGATCTCGTCGATCTGGGCGATGATGCCGCCGATGCCCTTGATGGCGCCGGCGGTCTCGCCGGTGACCCGCTGCATGCCGGTGACGTGGCCGGCGATCTCCTCCGTCGCCTTGGCGGTCTGGCTTGCGAGGCTCTTCACCTCCTGGGCGACCACGGCGAAGCCCTTGCCGGCCTCTCCGGCGCGGGCGGCCTCGATGGTGGCGTTCAGCGCCAGCAGATTGGTCTGGCTGGCGATGTCCTGGATCAGCTGCACCACGGTGCCGATCTTCTCCGCCGCCTCCGTCAGGCTCAGGACCTGGCCGTTGGCCTGCTGGGCGGCCTCGACCGCCTCGCGGGCGATCTGGGCGGAACGGTTGACGCGCTCGCCGATCTCCTGGATCGAGGCCGACAGCTCCTCGGTCGCGCTGGCAACGGTCTGAACGTTGCTGCTGGCATCCTGGGAGGCGGTGGCGACCACGCCGGCCTGCTGGCTGGTCTGGGTCGCGGTGGCGGTCATCGTCTGGGCGGTGCCGGTCATCGACTGGGCGGCGCGGTCGACGCCGTCCACCACGTTCATCACCTGGGCTTCCAGAGTGTCGGCCAGCTGCAGCATGGCCTTGCGGCGCTCGGCGTCGGCCTTGGCCTGATCCTCCGCCCGCTGGTCGATCATCCGCTTCAGCTCGGCCATCATCTTGCGCAGGGCCTCGGCCAGCGCGCCGACCTCGTCGGATTGCCGGATGTCCAGCGTCTGGTCGAAGCGGCCGGCGGCGATGCCCTCGGCGAAGGCGACGCTGGCGCGGATCGGCCGGGCGACGCCGCCGGCGACCACCCACATCACCGCGACGGCACCGAGCGCGACCAGGGCGCCGACGGAGACCTGCCAGAGGATGTTAGAATTGGCCCGCTCCCCCAACTCCATGGACAGCGCCATGCCGTCGGCCAGCACGATGTCCTTCGGCACCTGGACCAGAACGGCCCACGGCTTCTCGGTGTTGCCGAGCGTGATGGGAGCGAAGCTGCGCAGCATGTTGGTGGAGGCTTCGATGTCGACATGCGGCTTGCCCGCCTGGACGCTCGCCAGATCGGCCTGCCAGGAGACGTCGAAGGTGGAGATCGACTGGCCGATCAGGTCGGGCCGGGCACTGTGGGCGACGATCAGACCCATGTTGCTGATGATGACCACTTGGCTGCGGCCGTTGAAAACCGCGGCGCTGACCTTGGTCGACAGCTGCTGGACGAAGTCGAGGTTGAAGTCGGCGCCGGCCACGCCGCGGAACTTGCCGCCGATGACCACCGGAACCGATAGGGTCGCCAGGAACACCTGCTTGCCCTGCACGATGTAGGGCAAGGGGTCGAGCACGCTTTCCCGCCCGGTCTCCTGCGGGCCGATGTACCAGCCGCCCTTCATCACGCCGTTGGGATGACGGTCGCGGCTGTCGTACTCGACCAGCGGCTGCATGGCGATGCGGCCGTTCTGGTCGCGGTTCCAGTAGGGGATGAAGCGGCCGGTGGCGTCGGTGCCGGTCTCGCGGCGGCCCCGGAACTCCTCGTCCCGGCCATCGAGCGCGTCGGGCTCCCAGGCCGAATAGGTGCCGTTGAACAGCGGGTTGCGCTTCAGCACCGACAGCAGCACGCCGTTGAAGGCTTCGCGCCGCCGGTCCGGCGGGACATGGCCGGGCGCCCCGTCGTCGGCGAGGCTGGAGAAGCCGGTCGCCATCGTCCGCGCGGCATTCAGCGCGGTGTCGAACTCCGACCGCAGCAAGCCGGCCTGGGTCGCTGCGAGATTCTGCAGGGACTCCGTCGTCTTGCTTTCGAGGATCCGTTCGACGTTCCCGGTGACGAACTCATTGCTTGAGCGGGTCGACAGTACGGCGAAGCCGACCAGCACGGCGACGGTGCCTGCCAGGCAGAAGCCCGACAGCATCGCAATCTTGGATTGGATGGATTTCGTCTGCATAAAGTCTTTCCCCCGGCTTCTCCGCATGGATAGAGGGGACTGTCGATCTTCAAAATTAACGGCAGATTAACGAGAGTTAGGGGGTAAAACCTCGTCTTCGGGACTTAAGTATTAAGTCCGAGTTGTTCTATAGGATAATTTAAAGAAATTGCCTTAGGAGGTTTAAAAGCTTTGAGCGGTAATTTTATATCAATTGATGGATCTTGTCGTGAGCTTCGGGATTCAGCCATCTGGCCCACCGCATGTGACGCGGCCATAGGTTCAGAAATGAATACCCCAATATGCGCAGACGCTTAGAGGCGGAGAGCGTCAGCCCTTGCGCGCCCGCGGATGGGCATTGCGATACACGTTCATCAGCTGCTCGTTCTCGACATCCGTATAGCGCTGGGTCGTGGAGAGCGACGCGTGGCCGAGCAGATCCTGGATGGCGCGCAGGTCGCCGCCGTCCGCCAAAAGGTGTGTCGCGAAACTATGCCGCAGGGCGTGCGGGGTGGCGCTGTCCGGCATGCCCATCAGGGCGCGCAGCTTCTGCATCTGGTGCTGGGCGACGCTGGCGTTCAGCCGGCCGCCGCGGGTGCCGACGAACAGCGGGCCGTCGGGCGCGAGCGTAAAGGGGCAGGAACTCGATGTAGGCGCGCACCGCCTCCGTCACCGCCGGCAGGACCGGGATCATGCGGTCCTTGCGCCCCTTGCCGGTGACGCGCAGCGTGTCGCCCAACGGGGCGTCCTTGCGCGCCAGTCCCAGCGCTTCGGAAATGCGCAGGCCGCAGCCGTAGAGCAGGGTGAACAGGGCGCGGTCGCGCTTGCCGATCCAGGGCTCCTCGCGGTCGCGCTCGGCCTCCTCCAGCAGGCGGTCGGCGTCGATCTCGGTCAGCGGACGCGGGGCCGGGCGCTTGACCTTCGGGGTCGCCAGCGTGGCGACGGCGGGGTTGTGCAGACGCCCACTGCGGTCGAGCCAGCGGAACAGGTTGCGCACCGCCGCCAGCTTGCGTGCCCGGCTGGCCCCGACCAGCCCGTCCATCGCCAGCCTGGACATCCAGGCGCGGAAATCCGCCGCCTTCAGGTCGCCCAGGTCGTTCAGTGAGGGCGGCGAGCCGCCGCGGAATTCGGTAAGGAAGCGCAGGAACTCGCCCACATCGGCGGTGTAGGCCGACAGGGTGTGGCGGGAGACCGCCTTCTCGCTCTCCATCCAGCGCCGCCAATGGGCGAGCACATCCTGGACGTCGGGCTTGGCGGAGAACCCCAAGCTTGGAACGCCGGGCACAGGTTCGGTCACGCCGGCAGCTCCAGCCAGCCGCGGATCACCCGCTCGATCACGCGGGCGAGGAAGCCCACCAGTTCGGTGCCCTGGCCGTTGTGGAAGGTGTCGGGCTCGCGGCTGCCGAAGGCGAGCAGCCCGTCCGGCGTCTCGCTGGAGACCTGGATGCGGATCAGCGCCTCCGACCGGACGAGGCCGGCGCCGGGGCCGTAGATCTCGGGATCGCCCTGGATGTCGGTGTTCAGCACCACGTCGGCGCGGCCCAACCGGTCGGCGATGGCGCCCGGCTCCACCACCCGCACGCCGGAGCGGTGGACATGGGGGATGTCGGTGCCGTTGGATTCGATGACCAGACAGGCGACGTCGAGGTCGAGCAGGACCGCGAGGTCGGTGGTGATGGTCTGGATCAGCTGTTCGAAGCTCTGGGCGTCGAGCAGGAACAGCACCGCGGCATGGATGCGGTTCTGGCTGTTCAGGTTGGCCCGGCTGGTGCCGATCAGCTCGCGCTGTTGGTCCTTGAGGGTGCGGACCTCGGCGCGCAGCCGGTCGACCATGAAGGCCTGGAGGTCCACCACCCCACGCCCGCGGTCGAGCGACGGCGGGGTCAGGTGGTGGACCAGATCGGCGTTCTGGGCCAGGAAGTCCGGGTGCTTCCGCAGGTAGGCGCGGACATCCTCCGAAGAGAGCGTCGACGCCTGATGCGGCGGGTGGCCCGGTTCGCGGCCCCTGTCGGCCATGATCGCTCCGGCCCGCCTTACAGGATCGACTGGCCGGTCTTCTTCCAGTCCTCGACGAACTGGGAGAGACCCTTGTCGGTCAGCGGGTGGTTGAACAGCTGCTTCAGCACCGACGCCGGCGCGGTCACGACATGGGCGCCCAGGCGGGCGGCCTTGACGATGTGCATCGGGTTGCGGATCGAGGCGACCAGCACCTCGGTCTTGAAGGCGTCGTAATTGTTATAGATCTCACAGATGTCCTTGATGATGCCCATGCCGTCCTGGCCGATGTCGTCCAGGCGGCCGACGAAGGGCGACACGAAGCTGGCGCCGGCCTTGGCCGCCAGGATCGCCTGGGCGGGGGAGAAGCACAGCGTGACGTTGACCATCGTCCCTTCGGACGAGATGATCTTGCAGACCTTCAGGCCGGCCGGGGTCAGCGGCACCTTCACCGCGACGCGGTGGGAGATCTTGGCGATCTTGTGGGCTTCGGCGAGCATGGTCTCGAAGTCGGTGGACGCCACCTCGGCGCTGACCGGACCGTTGACGACGTCGCAAATCTCGGCCACGAGGTCGAGGAATTGACGGCCGGACTTGGCGATCAGGGAGGGGTTGGTGGTAACACCGTCCAGCAGACCGGTATCGGCCAGATCGCGGATCTCGGCGATGTCGGCGGTGTCGACGAAGAACTTCATGACGAAGGGTCCATGCTTGCTGATGTTGACCGGAACCGGCCGCGCCGGAAAGCTGACCGACGCGCCGTCCCGCCCGGTGCCCGGGACATGAGGCCACTCTAGCCGATGCGTTCGATTTCCGCCAGTTCCGCCCCGGGCTTTCAGGGGGATCTTCTTGGGGACGCGCCCGAAACGGGGCAGCCCGAAGGCGATTCCGCAGCAAATTCCGCAGATTTCCCGGCGAAGCCGCAGCAGCGCGGGCCGGACCGCCGCGTCGCCGTGCTGCTGCCGCTGCCCTTGCGCGAGGCCTACGACTACCGCGTGCCCGACGGACTGGAGCTGGTTCCCGGCGATTTCGTCGAGGTGCCGCTGGGGCCGCGCCGGCTGATCGGCGTCGTCTGGGGGCCCGGTGCCGGGACGGTGGATTCCGGCCGGCTGAAGGCGGTGGTGCGCCGGTTCGACGTGCCGCCGATGACCGAGGTCGGCCGCCGCTTCGTCGAATGGGTCGCCGCCTACACCATGACGCCGCCGGGCTTCGTCCTGCGCATGGCGGTCAGCGTGCCGTCGGCGCTGGAGCCGCCCAAGCCGATGCTGGCCTATCTGCGCAAGCCGGATGCGGAACCGCCGCCCGGCTTCAAGATGACCGACCCGCGCAAGCGCATCCTGGCCCTGCTGGCGGATGGCCCGCCCCGCACCCCGGCGGAACTGGCGGAGGAGGCCGGCTGCGGCGTGACGGTGGTGCGCGGGCTGGCCGAGGCCGGGCTGCTCGACCCGGTCATGCTGCAACCGACGCGGCTCGGCCGGCCGGACTGGCGCCGGCCCGGACCGACCCTGTCGGCGAACCAGCAGGGGGCGGCCGACGATCTGCGCGAGCGGGTGACCTCGGGATGCTATTCCACCGTCCTGCTCGACGGCGTCACCGGATCGGGCAAGACGGAGGTCTATTACGAGGCGATCTCCGCGGCGCTGGAACAGGGCAAGCAGGCGCTGGTGCTGCTGCCGGAGATCGCGCTGTCGGCGCAATGGCTCGACCGCTTCGCCCGCCGCTTCGGCGCACCGCCGGCGGAGTGGCATTCGGAACTGACCGGGGCGCAGCGCCGCGACACCTGGCGCGCGGTGTCGAAGGGCGAGGTGCCGGTGGTGGTGGGCGCCCGCTCGGCGCTGTTCCTGCCCTATCCCGATCTCGGCGTCATCGTCGTCGACGAGGAGCACGACTCCGCCTACAAGCAGGAGGAGGGGGCGATCTACCATGCCCGCGACATGGCGGTGGCGCGGGCGCATCTCGGCGGGTTGCCGATCGTGCTGGTGTCGGCCACGCCGTCGCTGGAGACCAAGGTCAACGCCGACAGCCACCGCTATGCCCGGATCGAACTGCCGTCCCGCCATGGCGGCGCCGTGCTGCCCGACGTGGAACTGGTCGATCTGCGGCGCGACCGCCCGCCCGCCCGGCACTGGCTGGCGCCCAGCCTGCGCAAGGCGCTGACCGACACGCTGGCCGGCGGCGAACAGGCGATGCTGTTCCTGAACCGCCGCGGCTATGCCCCGCTGACCCTGTGCCGCGCCTGCGGCCACCGCATGCAATGCCCGAACTGCACGGCCTGGCTGGTCGAGCACCGGCTCGCCCGCAAGCTGCAATGCCACCATTGCGGTTTGCAGCAGCCCTTGCCCCATGCCTGCCCGGACTGCGGCGAGGAAGGGACGATGGCCGCCTGCGGTCCCGGCGTGGAGCGCATCGCCGAGGAGGTGGCGGAGCTGTTCCCCGACGCCCGTGCCGCCATCATGGCGTCCGACACCCTGCACGGCCCGCGCGCCATCCAGGAGATGGTCGAGAGCATCGGCCGGCATGAGCTGGACATCATCATCGGCACCCAGGTGATGGCGAAGGGCCACCATTTCCCGATGCTGACGCTGGTCGGGGTGGTCGATGCCGACCTGGGGCTGAACGGCGGCGACCTGCGGGCGGCGGAGCGCACCTACCAGCTGCTGCATCAGGTGGCGGGACGTGCCGGGCGCGGCGAGCGGCCGGGCCGGGTGATGCTGCAGACCTTCATGCCCGAGCATCCGGTGATGCAGGCGCTGGCCGCCGGCGACCGCGACGGCTTCTATCAGCTGGAGGCGGAGATGCGGCTGGAGGCCGGCATGCCGCCCTTCGGCCGGCTGGCGGCGCTGATCGTGTCGGGCGAGGACCCGACTCTGGTGGAGCGGGTGGCGATGGCGCTGGGCCGCGCAGCGCCGCGCAGCGACACCGTCCATATATTGGGGCCGGCCCCGGCGCCGCTGGCCCTGCTGCGCGGGCGGCACCGCCGCCGCCTGCTGATGAAGGCGCCGCGCAGCACCCAGGTGCAGCCGCTGATCGCCGAGTGGCTGGACAGGGTGGAGATCCCGCCGGCCATCCGCGTGCAGATCGATGTCGATCCCTACAGCTTCCTTTAGCCGCGGTTAAGGCGACCGGACCATGCTGCGGCGAATTGACACGATGCGGTCCCGCGGACGGCCCGGCATGGCACCTGTGACGTTTGGTCCATTGCACAGCGCGGGGCATGGTATTACCACGGCAGGGATGGTTCCGAATCGAAACATCCCTGCCGGGATGAAACCCGCGGAGCCGAACGTCACAGGGACAGGTTCGGGCTGATGGTCGGCATGCTCTCCAAGCTTCGTCTGCGCGTTCAGCGGCAAACCCTGCTGACCGTGCTGCCGGTTCTTCTGCTGCTGGTGGTCATCGCGTTCGCCGCCGGCGCTCCGGCCCGCACCCGCGGCACCGACGCCGAGGCGCTGACGATGATCGACCGTGCCCAGCAGCTGCTGGAGCGGATCGGTCCGGACGCGGCGGCCGAAGCGTTTGCCGGCCATGATAGCGCTTTCACCGACCGTGACCTCTACCCGATGCTGCTGGACGACAAGGGCGTGATGGTCGCCCATGGCTGGACCGCGACGCTGAACGGGTCGAACCTGAACGAGTTGCACGACATCGAGGGCAAGCCCTTCATCCGCGAGGCACTGGACGGGGTGGCGCGCGACGGGCGGACCGACGTCACCTATCGATGGATCGATCCGCTGACGGGGCAGGTCGCGCGCAAGACGATGCACGCCCGCCGTCTGGTGCTGAACGGCAAGCCCTACATGCTGGCGGTCGGCGTCTATCGCTGAAGTCTTTGTGAAACCGGTGCGGCGGGTTGCCGCACGTCACTTTTTTACATGGTGAAATTTCGGGATGGCCGCCGCTCCCGGCCTGAAGCGGATCAGAAAATCCGCGGGCGGCGCGGGCGCCAGATCGACAGGCAGTCCGCGGCGCTGTCGGCGGCGCCGATGCCGTACCAGCCCGACCGGTCATGGAAGGACAGATTGTAGCGGCCCTTGGCGTCGCGCTCGAAGCGGAAGACGGGGCGGTCGACCTCCGGCAGCAGCACCAGAAGCCGGTCATGATCGCGTCCCGACTCGCGCAGCACACCGGCCCAATGGCCGTCGCGGATCTTCGGTTCGGCCACGGCGGCGAAGGCGTCCATATCGTCAGGGGTGAAGCGGGCGCGGCAGAACTGGATGATTTTCGCCCCGCGCTCTTCCCCGCGGGAGCCGGCGCCGGCGGCGGTGTCCGCGTCGGCAGTCGCAACAATGTCGGTCGTCGGCTGGATGGTCATCGCGGATAAGGTCCCTGGTCGCCTGGAGCGGCTGCGGCGGGGCAAAATGACGGGAAACCAAGGTCGGATCGCCCACCCGCGCGGTTCCGGCCGACCGTGGATCAGATTGGTTAACCTTGAATTAAACAGGCAATAGGGCCACATCGAAGTCACAGCCGGTATGACCAGTCGAGCTCGACTCGAGTCCTCGGCGAACGCAGTTGCGACCAATGATTCCGCAGTTGCTCAAAACGCCGCAGCCAAATTGTCCAGACCCCGTTGCGTGGGCGCGATTCCTGTGATATTGGACCGCTCGCTTTCGCGGCCGGGGTGTTTGTGCCTCGGGTTGACACCCTATAAGGCCGCCGAATTCACCGTCTACCGAACTCAATTCGAGGGATCAGGTGGCATCCGAAGGAACAGGCGTATCCGAACTCGCCGCGCGTTACTCCATCGCGCTGTTCGAGCTTGCGGACGAAAACCAGGCGTTGGACACGGTCGCGAGCGATCTGACCACGCTGAAGCAGATCCTGGCCGAGAGCGCTGACCTCCGTCGCCTCGTCCGCAGCCCCGTCATCAGCCGCGCCGATCAGGGCAAGGCCATGGCCGCTGTCCTGGACAGCGCCGGCGTGTCCGATCTGACCAAGCGCTTCATCGGGCTGGTGGCGGCCAACCGCCGCCTGTTCTCGATCGACGGCATGATCGAAGGCTTCCTGGCCGAACTGGCCCGGCGCCGCGGCGAGGTCACGGCGCAGGTCACCTCGGCCCAGCCGCTGAGCGATGCCCAGCGCAACGCCGTCATCGACGCGCTCAAGGCGTCCATCGGTTCCAAGGTGCTGGTGAACACCTCCGTCGATCCGGAGTTGATCGGCGGCATGATCGTTAAGTTCGGCTCGCGCATGGTCGATACCTCGGTGCGAACGAAGCTGAACAAATTGCAACTCGCCATGAAGGCCTCAGGGGGATCAGTCTGATGGATATCCGCGCCGCAGAAATCTCTGCGATCCTCAAGCAGCAGATCGCGAATTTCGGGACCGAGGCGGATGTCGCCGAGGTTGGTCAGGTCCTGTCGGTGGGTGACGGCGTCGCCCGCGTGCACGGCCTGGACAACGTCCGCGCCGGCGAAATGGTCGAGTTCCCGGGTGGCCTGCAGGGCATGGCGCTGAACCTCGAGACCGACAATGTCGGTATCGTGATCTTCGGCGACGACCGCGGCATCAAGGAAGGCGACACCGTCAAGCGCACCGGCACCATCGTCGACGTTCCGGTCGGCCGTGGCCTGCTGGGCCGCGTCGTGGACGGCCTGGGCAACCCGATCGACGGCAAGGGCCCGCTGGTCGACGTCACCCGCACCCGCGTGGAAGTGAAGGCCCCCGGCATCATCCCGCGCAAGTCGGTGCACGAGCCGATGCAGACCGGCCTGAAGGCCGTCGACAGCCTGGTTCCGATCGGGCGCGGCCAGCGCGAGCTGATCATCGGTGACCGTCAGACCGGCAAGACCGCCGTCGTCATCGACACCTTCCTGAACCAGAAGCCGATCAACCAGGGCGACGACGAGAGCAAGAAGCTCTACTGCATCTACGTCGCCGTCGGCCAGAAGCGCTCCACCGTCGCCCAGATCGTCAAGACCCTGGAAGACGCCGGCGCCATGGAATACTCCATCGTCGTCGCCGCCACCGCGTCGGAGCCGGCTCCGCTGCAGTTCCTGGCGCCGTACACCGGCTGCACGATGGGCGAGTATTTCCGCGACAACGGCATGCACGCCCTGATCGTGTACGACGATCTGTCCAAGCAGGCCGTCGCCTACCGCCAGATGTCGCTGCTGCTCCGCCGTCCGCCGGGCCGCGAAGCCTATCCGGGCGACGTGTTCTACCTCCACAGCCGCCTGCTGGAGCGCGCCGCCAAGATGGGCGACGCCCATGGCAACGGCTCGCTGACCGCCCTGCCGGTCATCGAAACCCAGGCCGGCGACGTGTCCGCCTACATTCCGACCAACGTGATTTCGATCACCGACGGTCAGATCTTCCTGGAAACCGGCCTGTTCTACAAGGGCATCCGCCCCGCCATCAACGTCGGTCTGTCGGTGAGCCGCGTCGGCTCCGCCGCCCAGATCAAGGCGATGAAGCAGGTCGCCGGCACCATCAAGATGGAACTCGCGCAGTACCGCGAGATGGCCGCCTTCGCCCAGTTCGCCTCGGACCTCGACGCCTCGACCCAGCGCCTGCTGGCCCGTGGCGCCCGTCTGACCGAGCTGCTGAAGCAGGGCCAGTTCCAGCCGCTGCCGGTTGAAGAGCAGGTCGTGTCGATCTTCGCCGGCGTGAAGGGCTACCTGGACGCCATCAAGGTCGAGGACGTCAACCGCTTCGAGGCCAAGTTCCTGTCGGAAATCCGCGCCAAGGGCGCCGATATCCTGGCGGCGATCCGCACCGACAAGCAGATCACCTCGGCGACCGAAGAGAAGCTGAAGGCTTTCCTCGACGGCTTCGCCAAGGTCTTCGCCTGACCGACCGCGCGCGGGGGCGGGAAACCGCCCCCCACCGTCTTGAAGAGACGGTCACGGAACGACCTCGAGCGGAATTGAAGGGCCGGCATGCCTAACCTCAAGGACCTAAAGAACCGGATCGCGAGCGTCCAGTCGACGCGCAAGATCACCTCGGCCATGAAGATGGTTGCGGCTTCCAAGCTGCGCCGCGCCCAGGAGCAGGCGGAAGCCAGCGGTCCCTACGCGGAGCGTATGGGCCGGATGCTGTCGTCCCTGGCCGCCAACGTGCAGGACAGCGGCAACGGGCCGAAGCTGATGACCGGGACGGGCGCCGACAAGGTGCATCTGCTGGTCGTCATCAGCTCAGACCGTGGTCTGTGCGGCGCCTTCAACGGCTCCATCGTCCGCGAGGCCAAGCGCCAGATCACGCGCCTGCAGGGCGAGGGCAAGACCGTCAAGGTGCTGACCGTCGGCCGCAAGGGCCGCGACCAGCTGCGCCGCGAGTTCGCCTCGCTGATCGTCGAGAGCTACGAGGATGTCGGCCGCCGCCGGCTCGGCTTCAGCGACGCCGACATGGTGGCGACGAAGGTGCTGGCGATGTTCGACGCCGGCGAGTTCGACGTCTGCTCGGTCGTCTTCAACAAGTTCAAGTCGGCGATCTCCCAGATCGTCACGGTTCAGCAGCTCATTCCGTTCGCCGTCCCCGGCGAGGCGGTCGCGGCCACCGACGAGGTGAAGCCGCTCTATGAGTTCGAGCCGGACGAGGAGCAGATCCTCGCCGAACTGCTGCCGCGCAACCTGTCCATCCAGATCTACCGCGCCCTCCTGGAGAGCGCCGCGTCCGAGCAGGGCGCCCGGATGACCGCGATGGACAACGCGACGCGCAACGCCGGCGACATGATCAACAAGCTGACGATCACCTACAATCGGACGCGCCAGGCCTACATCACCAAGGAGCTGATCGAGATCATCTCCGGTGCCGAAGCCCTGTAACGGCAGCATCCGACACGTAGGGCCAAGCCCATTTGCGCCGGCGACGGCATACCGACACTTACCGAGTTCCTAGGGAGCTTTACTCCATGGCCACCACCAATTCTGTCGGCAAGATCACGCAGGTCACGGGCGCCGTCGTGGACGTGCAGTTCAACGGCGACCTGCCGGCGATCCTGAACGCCCTGCACACCCAGAACGACGGCAAGACCCTCGTTCTGGAAGTGGCGCAGCACTTGGGTGAGAGCACGGTCCGCACCATCGCCATGGACAGCACCGACGGTCTGGTGCGCGGCGCCGAGGTGACCGACACCGGCGCTCCCATCGCCGTGCCGGTCGGCCCGGAGACGCTGGGCCGCATCATCAACGTCATCGGCGAGCCGATCGACGAGCGCGGTGCGGTCAACGCCGCCCGCTCGCTGCCGATCCACCGTCAGGCCCCGGACTTCGTCGACCAGTCGACGGACGCCGAAGTGCTGATCACCGGCATCAAGGTCATCGACCTGCTGGCTCCCTACGCCAAGGGCGGCAAGATCGGCCTGTTCGGCGGCGCCGGCGTCGGCAAGACCGTGACGATCATGGAGCTGATCAACAACGTCGCCAAGGCGCACGGCGGTGTGTCGGTGTTCGCCGGCGTGGGTGAGCGTACCCGCGAGGGCAACGACCTCTACCACGAGATGATCGAGTCGGGCGTCATCAAGCTCGACGGCCCGGGCTCCAAGGTGGCCTTGGTGTACGGTCAGATGAACGAGCCGCCGGGTGCCCGCGCCCGCGTCGCGCTGAGCGGCCTGACCCTCGCGGAGTACTTCCGCGACGAGGAAGGCCAGGACGTGCTGTTCTTCGTGGACAACATCTTCCGCTTCACGCAGGCCGGTTCGGAAGTGTCGGCTCTGCTGGGCCGCATCCCGTCGGCGGTGGGCTACCAGCCGACGCTGGGCACCGACATGGGCGCCCTGCAGGAGCGCATCACCTCGACCAAGAAGGGCTCGATCACCTCGGTGCAGGCCATTTACGTGCCCGCCGACGATCTGACCGACCCGGCCCCGGCCGCCTCCTTCGCCCACCTGGACGCCACCACGGTGCTGTCGCGCTCGATCGCCGAAATGGCCATCTTCCCGGCCGTGGACCCGCTCGAACTCGACCAGCCGCATCCTCGACCCGCGCGTCGTCGGTGAGGAGCACTACGGCGTCGCCCGTTCGGTGCAGAAGGTTCTGCAGACCTACAAGTCGCTGCAGGACATCATCGCCATCCTGGGCATGGACGAGCTGTCGGAAGAGGACAAGCTGGTCGTGGCCCGCGCCCGCAAGATCCAGCGCTTCCTGTCGCAGCCGTTCCACGTCGCCGAGGTGTTCACCGGCACCCCGGGCGTGCTGGTCCCGCTCGAGGAGACCATCAAGGGCTTCAAGGGCATCGTGAACGGCGACTACGATCACCTGCCGGAGGCCGCCTTCTACATGGTCGGCACCATCGACGAGGCGATCGCCAAGGCCAAGAAGCTGGCCGCCGCCTGATCCCCACAAGGGATCGCGGCATTCCGGCCCGGCTCGATCATTCTTGAGGAAGCCGGACGGAAATCGACATCAGCACACCCCCTCCCCCCGTCAGCGGGGGAGGGGGTTCCTATGAAGAGGCACCAGGAAACCCATGGCCGATAAAGTCGAATTCGAGCTGGTCTCGCCGGAAAAGCTGCTGAAGTCGCAGCCCGTGGACATGGTCGTGGTGCCGGGTTCGGAAGGCGATTTCGGCGTGCTCGCCGGTCATTCGCCGATGATCTCGACCGTGCGTCCGGGTGTCATCGACGTCTATGAAGGCGACCGCATCGTCGACCGCGTCTTCGTCGCCGGCGGCTTCGCCGAGGTCACCGAGGCCCGCTGCACCGTCCTGGCCGAGGAAGCGGTTGCGCTGACCGACCTGGACCGCGCCGCGGTCGAGAAGCAGATCAAGGACCTGTCCGAGGATCTGGACGACAGCAAGTCCGACGCCGAGCGGGCCGCCACGGAGTCCAAGCTGGCCGTCGCGCGGGCCAAGCTGGACGCGCTGAGCCAGGGCTCCGCTCACTGAGTGGCAGCGGCCGTCGGCCCGGCATGCCTGGCAAACGGCGTATATCTCTTCGGTCGAACGGGCGGCTTGGGTCTCCAGGCCGCCCGTTTGCGTTGCGACTCGGTTGCATCGCGGTGAAGACCGACTACATTCCAAGGCCTGAACCGTGAACCCTGCCGCACCCGATGGGCAGGTGGGGACACAGGCACCAGAGAACCCTTTCCCGATATGACCCGGCCGCGGAGATGCGGCCCAAAACGAGGCGGTAGAGCGGAACATGGCGCGTGCGCATTGGCGGATCGACGAGCTTCCCTGGGACCGCTTCGATGCCGGGAAGATCGACCCCGATCTGGTTCCCCTGATCAAGGCGGCGGCCCTGGTGGAATTCAACGCCGACGACTACACCGCCTATCTGTGCAACGTCTTCAACGACGATCCGGAATTTCAGGAGACCGCCCGCGGCTGGGCGGTGGAGGAGGTCCAGCATGGCGAGGCGCTTGGGCGCTGGGCCGAGCTGGTCGACCCGACCTTCGACTTCCGGGCGGCGGTCGAGCGCTTCCGCGCCGGCTATCGCGTGCCGATCGACCTCGACGCCTCGGTCCGCGGCTCGCGTACCGGCGAGATGATCGCCCGCTGCATGGTGGAGACCGGCACCAGCTCCTACTACGCCGCCATCGGCGATTCGACCGACGAGCCGGTGCTGAAGGAGATCTGCCGCAACATCGCCGCCGACGAACTGCGCCACTACAAGATCTTCTACACCTACGCCAAGAAGTATCTGGACCGCGAAGGGCTGAACAAGGTCCAGCGGCTGAAGGTGGCGCTGTCGCGCATCGGTGAGTCGGAGGACGACGAGCTGGCCTATGCCTATTACGCGGCCAACGCGCCGGCCGACGCCGTCTACGAGCACAAGCTCTACAACGCCGCCTACAAGCGCCGGGCGTTCGGCCGCTATCGCCGCAAGCATGTCGACCGCGCCATCGCCATGCTGTTCAAGGCCTGCGGGTTGAAGCCGCACACCCGGCTTTGCAGCATGGCCTCGCGCGGGGCCTGGTGGTTCATCGACCGCCAGGCACGGAAGCTGGCGGCGCAGGCTGTCTGATGCTGTCCGAACAGCCGGGTGGCCCCCCGGCTGTGGTTCTTTGCCGGGAGGATGGTACTTTCTGTCGCTTTCCCGGGAGACAAAATAAGGAACAAACTGCGGCTGCGACAGAATATCACCCGGTTCAGGTGATGGTGATGTGAGAAGGCCGAAGACATTCAGCTGATGTCTTCTGGTTGGGTCGATATGCTCGATTGAGCATTCCGGCTGCATGAAGTGGATTTTGTTGCCGTCATAGGCTTTGTCCACTTGTCGTATCCAACTTGCTGCTGATCTCCTTTTAGGCGGACTCCGAGATCCAGGCGCGCGGGCTTTGCGTAACGGTGGCTATGAGCTTGTCCGTTCGCATGCCGATGGGTGGTTGCCGCCGATGATCCGTTTCCACGTTCCAGCCTTCCTCCTGCTTCTGGCGGGCGCAGCCGCTCTGCCGGTGGCCGCGTCCGGTGCCGGGGATCCGGCAGAACCGGTCGCCGCAGTGTTCGCGCCCGGTACGACGCTTGCCGAAGCGATGGACCATGTGCTGGCGGCCGGTGGTGTTCCGCTGCGTGGCGGCCCCTTCGCAAACATCGTCGTCGCGAGGTCGGCCGACCCGGACTTCGCCGTCTCCCTGCATCTGCATGGCGCCTGGCTGCTGCTCGATCCGATTCTCGCTGGATGCGCGGACCTGCGCCGTCTGCCGTCATGACCCTGAGGTCTTCCATGAACAATCTCGACCGACTGCGCTCCGCCAGTGAGCGGGCGATGCTCGCCTATCTGTGGAGCTATGTGCCGATCCTGGCCGCATTCTCCTGGTCGATGGGCCGCGGCTGGGTCGTTCCGGTGCTGGCGCTGTTGGTCGCGGCCGCTGCCACGCTCGGCCGGTTCTCCGGCAACGGCGCCTCGCGACGCAGCCTGTCGGCAGTCGCGCTGATGCTGCAGAGCGCCCTGGTCGTCGCGGTGGGGCAGGGCCAGCCCTGGCAGGTCGATCTGCATTTCCTGTTCTTCGCCAATCTGGCGGCGCTGATCGCCTTCATCGACGTCGGCGCGCTGGTGATGGCGACGCTGGCCGTGGCCGCGCATCATCTGGTCCTGAACTTCGCCCTGCCCTATGCCCTGCTGCCGGAGGGCGGGAACCTGTTGCGGGTGCTCTACCACGCGGTCGCGGTGCTGATCGAGGTGGCGGTCCTGGTCACGGTCGCCTGGAAAGGGCAGGGGCTGCTGAACAGGCTGGAGGCGACGCTGGACACCGCCGAGGAGGCCCGCCGCCGCGCCGAACTGCTGGCTGCCGAACAGCGGGCGTCGGAAGACCGGGCAGGCGATGAGCGCCGGCGTGCCCTGAGCGAGGTGGCCGGCAAGCTCCAGGCGGTGATCGGCGCCTCTGCGGGACAGAATCCTCACGGCATCCGATGCACTGAGCGGCGATTCCCAGGCCGTCGCCTCCACCATCGGCAGCACGCGTGTCCAGCTGGCGGACGCCCTGCGCTCCATCGGCGGGGCGGTGGAGCGGGTGCATGACATGACACTGGCGGCGGATCAGCTTGCCGGATCGACCGGCATCATCCGCGGGCAGCTCGACCGCGCCACCGGCATCGTCTCCACCGCTAGCCGGCAGGCGGAGGCGACGCGGACCATCGTGTCGTTGCTGGAAAACACCGCCGCCCAGGTGGAGGACATCACCCGGCTGATCGGCGACATCGCCGGCCAGACCAATCTGCTGGCGCTGAACGCCACCATCGAAGCGGCGCGGGCGGGGGAAGCCGGCAAGGGCTTCGCCGTCGTGGCGGGGGAGGTCAAGCAGCTGGCGAGCCAGACCGCGCGGGCGACCGACGACATCGCCCGGCAGGTGGCGGATATCCAGGCCTCGTCCAGGCGAACCGCCCGGGCTATCGGGGAGATCGTCGACACCATCGGCAGCATGAACGAGGTGACGCTCGGCATCGCCGGCGCCGTCGAGCAGCAGGGCATCGCCGCCCAATCAATCATCGGCCAGATCCAGACCTCGGCGCAGGAAGCCCGCGGTCTGGCGGCCACGGTCGAGGGGGTGCGCGCGGTGGCCGACGGCTCCGGCTCCGCGGCCGAGGCGATGGAGCGGCGCCTCGATGTGGTGCGCCGCAGTGCAGCCCAGCTTCAGAGCGAGGTGGCATCGCTTGCCATTTCAATCCGGGCGGCGTGAAAGAGCCGGAACCGGTTGGGACGGGGCTGGCGGCCGCTGGTGGACTGCGCTACGCCTTTCGTTCCAACCATCACCACTCAAACGGGGTTCCGGAGACATGAAGCTCTATTACAAGCCGGGTGCCTGCTCGCTGTCGCCGCACATCGTCCTGTGCGAGGCCGGGCTGCCCTTCGAGCTGGTCAAGGTCGATCTCGTGACCAAGACGCTGGCCGACGGCAGCGATTTCCGCGCGGTGAACCCGAAGGGGCAGGTGCCGACCCTGGCGCTCGATGAGGGCGGCATCCTGACCGAGGGTGCGGTGATCGTGCAGTACATCGCCGACAAGGCGCCGGCCAGCGGCCTGATCCCCGCGGTCGGCACGATGGAGCGCTACCGCGTGCAGGAACTGCTGAACTTCATCGGGTCGGAACTGCACAAGGGCGTCGTCCCGCTGTTCCCGATGCTGAACGACGTGGTGTCCGACACCCATCGCCAATTCGCCACCAAGGTCCTGAGCGGCAAGCTGGCGGTGCTGGACCAGCAGCTTGCGGGCAAAGCCTACCTGACCGGCGACAGCTTTACCGTTGCCGACGCCTATGCCTACACGGTGCTGAGCTGGCTGCCGCGCATCAAGTTCGACCTGTCGCCCTTCCCGAACCTGACGGCCTTCGCCGAACGCGTCGCCGCCCGTCCGGCGGTGCAGGCGGCACACGCCGCCGAAGCCCAGGGCTGAGCGCCGGCCGGTCTTGATGAGGACCGGATAGAAAAAGGCCCCGTCTCGGCGAGAGACGGGGCCTTTTCCTTGATGACAATCCGCGGTCAGGCGGCGTTGGGCTTGCGCCGCATCGGGGTGTTGCCGCCGGGAGTGCCGGCCGCGCGCGGCGCCTGCTTGCCGCTGCCGTTGCCATGGCTGTTGCCATGCGACACGGCGTGCGGGGCCGGGCGGCGGTCGTGGCGGTTCTGGTCGTTGCGGGCGGCGTCCGGACGCGGGGCGCCGGCCGGCTTTCCGGCCTTCTGCGGCGCCTTGGCGGGCTGCTGGACAGCCTTGGGTGCCGCCTTCGGCGCGGCGGGACGGGCCTGCTGCTGGTTGCGGTTGTTCTGGTTGCGGTTGCTGCCCGGCGCCTTGGGGCGGGGCGGCGGCTTGGACGAGGCGTGGATCTGCGCCACCTCCACCGCATGGTAGGGATGGGTGGTGTCGGCCGGGATCGGCTGGCGGATCGTCTTCTCGATGTCCTTCAGATAGCCGACCTCTTCATGGTCGCAGAAGGACACTGCACTGCCGTCGGTGCCGGCGCGCGCGGTCCGGCCGATGCGGTGGACGTAGCTTTCCGGCTCGTTCGGCAGGTCGAAGTTGATGACGTGGCTGATGCCGTCGATGTCGATGCCGCGTGCGGCGATGTCGGTCGCCACCAGCGCCCGCAGCTCGCCGTTGCGGAAGCTCTCCAGCGCGCGGACGCGGGCCGACTGCGACTTGTCGCCATGGATGGCGTCGGCGGTGATGCCGGCCTTCTTCAGGTGGTCGGCGATGCGGTCGGCGCCATGCTTGGTGCGGGCGAAGACGATGGTGCGGGCCATCGCCGAATCCTCCAGCAGGTCGGCCAGCAGGCGGCGCTTGTCGGCACGGTCGACGAACAGGACGCGCTGGTTGATGCGCTCCACCGTGGTCGACTGCGGCGTCACCTCGATGCGCTCGGCATCGGTCAGGATGCTGTTGGCGAGATCCACCACCGCGTCGGGCATGGTGGCGGAGAACAGCAGGGTCTGCCTGTCCTTCGGCAGCACCGCGACCACCTTCCGCACGTCGCGGATGAAGCCCATGTCGAGCATGCGGTCGGCCTCGTCGAGGACGAAGAACTCGATGGTGCCGAGGTTGACGTGGTTCTGCGCCATCAGGTCGAGCAGGCGGCCGGGGGTGGCGATCAGCACCTCGACGCCGCGGGCGATGGCGGAGACCTGCGGGCTCTGGCCGACGCCGCCATGGATGACGGTGCGGCGGATCGGCAGATGGCGGCCGTAGGTGGTGAAGCTGTCGCCGATCTGCAGCGCCAGTTCGCGCGTCGGGGTCAGGATCAGCACGCGGGGCGACTTGGCGGCCACGCGCTTCTTGTTCTGGAACAGCCGCTGCAGGATCGGCAGCGTGAAGGCGGCGGTCTTGCCGGTGCCGGTCTGGGCGAGGCCGAGCACGTCGCGGCCGGCCAGCAGCAGCGGGATGGCGCCGGCCTGGATCGGCGTGGCCGTGGAGTAGCCTTCCTCGGCGACGGCGCGCAGAAGAGGCTCGATCAGGCCGAGGCCGGAAAATTCGGTCATGGAAGTGATGGTCCTGGTCACCAGAATGGGGGCCGCGCCAGGAGGGAGCGGCCGGGCTTGCGCGCTCCGCGGCGGGTTGGCGCGGAGCCGTCGGGCGGCGGGCGATCGGGCGCGCGCAAGTCCTGCGCGGCGCCGGGCGCCGTCCGACCCCGGACAGATAGGGCCGATGGCTTGATTTGGCAAGCAAACTCGGCGCGCGGCAGGGGTGCGCCGTGCCGGTTCGCCCGGACAAGCGGAGGCTTGGCGGCAGGAAAGGGGCGCGGACCGGCTCCGCTCTCTTGCGGCATACGGTCGCGCCCCGTGGCTTCGCGCGGAGGCTTACGGCTTCTTGATCACGCCGCAGGCGATGCGGTCGCCGGAATTGCCAGCCGGTTGGCTGAGGTAATCGTCGGGCTGGGCATGAACGACGATCGAGGTGCCGCCCTGCTTGAACAGGCCGTCGGCGCCGTCGGTCAGGGTGACCATGTGGGTGATCGCCTCGAACCCGGCCTTGCCGGCCTCGTTGGCCCAGATGTTGGGCAGCTCGCCGTAATGCATGTGCTCGGCCTCCAGCCCGTGCTTGGCGCCCTGGGCGGCGAAATGGCCGCCGGCCGCCTTGAAATCGGGGGTGCAGGCACCGTTTTCGTGGATGTGGATGCCGTGCCAGCCCGGCGGCAACCCTTCCAGCTGGCCATGCACCAGGATGCCGTGCGGGAATTTGGTGAAGGTGACGGTGCCCAGCGGCTTGCCCTGCGCGTCGGCGACGGCGGCCTGGGCGGCGGGAGCAGGGGTGGCGGCGGTGGCGGATTGCTGGGCGAGCGCCGGAGCGGCGGCCAGCGACAGGCCGGCGAACAGCAGGGCCGGGGTCAGGGACAGGGTGCGGGGCATTCTGGTGGGTCCTCCGTCTTGAGTGTTGGCCTGTTGGCCGGCGCCCCCGGCCGGCGCGTTTGGACGGCCGGCAAGGGGGACGACTTCACGCCGCTGCGAAACCGCTCTGGGATTGCGAACGGTTTTCAGTATGATGGGGGCATCGGCAAGCAAAGACCAGGGTTGGGGTTATGACGTCGCGTCTGGAAGCGTTGTGCATGGAAAAGGGCCTGAAGATGACCGGCCAGCGTCGTGTCATTTCGCAGGTGTTGTCGGAGGCGGACGACCACCCCGACGTCGAGGAGGTGCATCGCCGCGCCGTGCAGATCGACCCGCGCATCTCCATCGCTACCGTCTACCGCACCATGCGGCTGCTGGAGGATGCGCAGGTGATCGAGCGCGTCGACCTGGGCGACGGCCGCGCACGCTATGAAGAGGCGACGGCGGACCACCACCATCACCTGATCGACACCCGCACCGGCCGGATCATCGAATTCGCCAGCCCGGAGCTGGAGGCGATGAAGGAGCGGATCGCCCACGAGCTTGGCTACAAGATCGTCGGCCACCGGCTTGAAATCTACGGGGTGCCGCTGGACGACGCGGCCGACGGCGCCCGGGATGAGGAGGAGCGTCCATGACCGATCCCCGTTTCCCCGAGGCCGACCAGCCCGTCGCCGAGGCCATCGCCTGCCGGAATGCGGTACAGCGCTGCTACTCCGGCCTGTGCCGCTGCGGCCAGCCGGAGCGCTATGCGCTGGAGGCGGCGGTGACCGTCTACCGCTACCACCATCCGGAGATTCCGCCGGCCCAGGCGGAGACCATCGTCAGCCATTGGGTGGCGGGACCGGTTCGGCATTGAGGGTCCGGGCGGCAAGATCGCCTCAGTGGACGTTTTATGAAAATAGTCCTTGATCGTCTCCGCATAAAGTCCTAAAACCAAACCTGTCAAGGCGACGGGTCCGCCCCCGGACATCGCGCCCGACAGCACCAAAGCTCCCCCCTCGCTTCGGTCCGAAAAGGGCCGGCCGGACACTCCCAATGTCCGGCCGGCCCTTTTTGTTTTCGCGTTTCGCCCGCGGCCGGCGCTGCGTCCTGCACGCACCCCCGACAACCGGATGGCGGAACGTTCCCCCCGCCTTGCTCCCCGCGGGATCCGCAGGAACGCGAAAGGAAACCATACCCATGTCGACCAGCATCGCCCAGGCATTCGTCAAGCAGTTCGAGCGCGAGGTCCATGAGGCTTACCAGCGCATGGGTTCCAAGCTGCGCAACACCGTGCGCGGCAAGAACAATGTGCAGGGCGCCTCCACCGTCTTCCAGAAGGTCGGCAAGGGTGCCGCCGCCACCAAGTCGCGCCACGGCGCGGTTCCGGTGATGAACCTGGACCACACGCCGGTGGAGTGCGCGCTGTACGACTTCTATGCCGGCGACTGGGTCGACCGGCTGGACGAGCTGAAGACCAACATCGACGAGCGGCAGATCATCGCCAATGCCGGCGCCTATGCGTTGGGCCGCAAGACCGACGAGCTGCTGATCGCCGAGCTGAACAGGTCCGTCAACTATGCCGGCAGCGCCACCGACGGGCTGACCAAGGCCAAGATCCTGACGGCCTTCGAGATGATGGGCGAGGCCGACGTGCCGGACGACGGCCAGCGCTATGCCGTCGTCGGCTGGAAGCAGTGGAGCCAGCTGCTGGGGATCGAGGAGTTCGCCAGCGCCGACTATGTCGGCTCCGACGAGCTGCCCTGGCGCGGCACCCAGGCCAAGCGCTGGCTCGGCACGCTGTGGCTGCCGCATTCCGGCCTGACGCTGAGCGGCACCGTCCGGCTCTGCCACTGAAAGTCGATGACATTGATTTTTCTGCGTTTTTCAGCCGTTTTGCAACAGTTTGCAGCGATCCTTCTCAGCGCTATGTGACCATTGAAGATCACAAATCAAAGCCGCGAAGCGCATACTATAGTATGCGAAACTCGAGGTGCTAGATCTCTATACCGAAAAGGATTATCCATATTCTCCGCCGTCTAATCTTGTTGCGGAGTTGCTATGTCGGTCGCTGACGTTGTCGATACTGATACCATTATTATTGAGCGAATGATCTTCCATATTGTCGGGGCTCAGCTAGCTGCGGCGGATTTGCTCGAAGAAATCGTCGACGTGACTCCGTATGAAGATTTTTTCGCTGAACGATTGAAGTCGGCCTTTCGAGGAGCGGCTTACCGCTTCAAAGTCGCATCAACGATGCGTGACAAGGTGAAGGAGGCTCTGGATTCAGCTGATAGGTTTGTTCCAGTTTCTCATGTATTGGCAGCGCGTTTCCAAGAGCTGTACCTGATCGATAAGAGGCTCTCGCCTGGGGCCGTCATGTTTTTTCTGTTTCGGCGTGGTGATGATCGCTTCGCTGCAGTTTTGAAGTTTGATGACACACGTGTCATCGCTTACCGTACAGAAGTTCGTGCGGGTAGGAAGCATGCTGTGCTTCAGGATCTGATGAATACGTTCGTCCAAGAGCGTGCTGCAATGCAAAAGTCGGCCGTTATCAAGATTGAAGAAGAAGGCGGCCAGCTTCTTTGCACTGACCGTAGCGGGCATCATGGGGATCTAACTGACCGCTTCCGCGATTTCTTGGATGCGCGGCGCGAGATGACCCATGCAGATATGACGAAGCGGCTTTTTGATGCCATCATGAATACGGGGCGCGCATGTGCGGATGAACTTCCGAGGGAGGTCCGTAGCCAGCTTCGCGGACGTGCACGCCAAGCCCTAGAGCGCATGGGGGGTTACAATCCTGAGCAACGAGCAGAACTCGTGCATGCGGTGTTCGGCGCCCTTGACGAAGACTCAAAAGTTCATGAAAAGTTCTCTTCTGCGCTTAAGGCGGCCAAAATCCGTGATGAGCCTATCCGCTTTGACACCGCCAATCTCCCTGTTGGAGCTAGGCGCATTAAGGAGACGACTGAGGGCGTGATGGTGGTCTATAAGCTAGAGGACGTGGAGTCTGGCGTCGTTCGGTTTACCGATGCGCCAGGAGGTCGGAAGCAGATTGTAATCGAAACGGACGGCTTTTTGCTCGACGATGACCTGGACGATAAAACTCGCATCCGCCGTTAAGCGCCTAGCAGCCGAGAGCGGAACCTTAAACGAGACAGCGGAAGCGCTTGTCGCTAGCGGTCGCCTCACGGCTTTAGACCAACTGCAGGAACTGGTGAGCTTGGCAGCGGATGCTGCCAAGTATAATGTTCTGTTGACCGTAAAGGATGGGATAAACGAAGATTTCGACGTTGCAAATTCATCTGAGGAATTAATACTAGGACAAGAAGTCCGCATACGGGTATCCAAAGGAATTGGGAGTCTTATTAGATTTTTTACGTTCGAAGGGTTTTGTAACGGCCTTACATCTCCGGATGTTATGCGGGGTGCAAGGCGGATACTGATTGCAGAAGAATTTTCGCCATTCCGTTCATTATCCTGTGATGTGCAGCCTTGGGATGAAGAGGCGAATGAGCTCGGTATCCCTGTTGGCGCTACAAGCGCAACAGAGATTGATCCGAGGAAAATCGTTCGCGATTTGACGGGAAATTCTCTGCCACCTCTTATCGATTTTTGGCTTCTGGCTCATAAGCCAGAAGCAGGCTCACGAATATTCGAAGCGTGGATGGATGCGTCAGCAAATGCCCTCATCGCTCTGCCCGCTGCCGAGATTTGGCCTGACGGAAGCGAATGTAAGGTCACGTTGGCTGGCCCTCGAAAGCGGACGCTGCGTTTCAATGCAAAAGCAATCAAGCCGCATTCTATCCACGCGGCTTTAACAGATGCAGTCCGATGGGTTTGTGATGTTCCTCGCGAAGCAGAGGTCAGGCACACACTGTTGGTTAAGCGACTGGCCACCGAGTGGCCGGCCGACGATCCATCCTGGGAAGAGGGACTCCCTCGTGTTCTCGGCGTTGCACTTGATGGTGCAAAGGCTGATTACAAAGCCCATCTCCATGAAAAAACAGCTGAAACACTCAAGGCTCTTGGTGACCTTAGAAAAGCGCTCAATGAAGAGACCGCAAAGGTTGTCGAGAGAACCCAGGGCTTAACTGCAGCATTGTTCCGTGACCTTGCATTAGCGATTGGAGCACTTTCCGTTCGTATGCTTGCATTAGCAGGCGATGGCAAGGCTCTGTCAGGGACTCGCTATGTTGTCTTGGCAATGGCGATCTGGATGATCGTCAGCTTATTATTGAGCTTGAAAACAAACCGCCGGTTCCTGCGTTTGCAGTCTCGCATGCGTGCATCTTGGCATCGTCGTATTCACGCAGTTCTCTCTAGCAGAGATTTCAATGCGTTGGCTCGTCGGCCACTGAAAGAAGCAACAAAGGCATATCGTGAGACAGCGCAATGGGTTGGTTTGATTTATCTAATTATTGCGTTTGCACTTGCCACCATTGGAATTGTGGTATAGTTCCGCAGTTGACCTACCTCGCCAAAGTGATCACATTCTGATCCCCTGGCTCATCAACGGCCCGCGCCAGCTTCCCAAACGCTCCCAGCGCCAGCTTCCTCGTCCGGGCCTGATAATCGCGCAGGCTGGTCTCTGACCGGCCTGCATGCCCGGAGATCGAGGACACCTCGGCATCGGTGCAGCCGGCCTCATAGAGCCGCGTGATCGCCGTGCCGCGCAGGTCGTGCCAGTGCAGGTCCACATCCTCGCCCAGGACCGCGTCGCGCAGCTTGCGCCATTGGTAATCGACGTTGCCGGGCTCCAGCGCCCGGTATCCCCGCTCGCCGTCCCAGGGCAGCAGCGCACCGCCACAGTCGGGCAGGTCGAGCAGCTCGTCCATCAGCTCCTGGAGCGGGGGCAGGGCGAACACCGGGATCCAGACCTGGGCGCCGGTCGTCTTCCGTGTCTTCGTCGGGATGACGTGCAGCCAGCCGTCGCGGTAGTGGTCGCGCCGGATGCTGCACATGTCCCGCTGACGCACCGCGGTCAGCAGGGCGAACCGCATCGCCCGCGCCAGATGGGGCGGGGCGGCGGCCAGGAGGGCGGCCTCCTGCTCGCCGGTCAGGATGATGTCCTTGCGGGTGCCGTGGCTGGTCAGGCGCTTGATGCGGGATGCGTGGTTCACATCGACCATGCCGCGGTCGTAGGCGAACTGGAGCATCAGCGACATGAGCCCGGTGATCTTGTCGGCCTTCGCCGGTGTGGCGGCCAGCTCATCGCGCCAGCGGTAGAAGTCCTCCCGCACGCGCCGACGGCTGAGGTCGGTCAGGGTCTGGAACTCGAACCGGTCGATGATCTCGCCGATCATGCGGTCGCGGTCCTGGCGCGTCTTCGGCACCAGGGCGAGGTATTCGGGGCTCTGCTGGTAGGCGTGGCCAATGACCTTCCAAGCGGACTCGGGCTTCTTGGCCTTCGCGCGGCGCGGCCGGCCGGCGCGGCGCGCTCGGCGGAGGCTGGCCTCGAACTCGGCGGTGCCGGGCTCTCCCTCCAGCTTCTGGTTGGTCGCGCGGTCGTAGTGGTAGACGCGGACGGAGCCGTCAGCGAGCGTGCGCCTGACGCTGTTTATGCCTTTTGGCTTCGTGGGCTTCGCGCCGCCGGTCATAATCGTCGTCCTCCGCTTCCTGCATCTTCGACGCGAAGGGACCGGAGTCAACAGCCCGGTCGATTGCAACCCGATCCCAGGTGATCCGGCCTTCCCGGGCGCCGCGTCGGACGCCCGGTGGCCAGATGCCGGCGTTCACCTCCTCGTCGAAGGTGGTCGTCGACACCCCGAGGTAGGCGGCAGCCTGCTCACGGCTGAGGAAGCGCGGCCAGAAGGGCAGGGCGGCCATGTCATCGAGTCGCGCGACCATGCTGGTACCGATCCTCCGGGTGGGTGTCGTGCCGGTTTCCAGTGCCGGCATGGGACAAGGTGGGTAGTGTCAACCGGCGTCGACCGGCGGCGAGAGTGCCTGCCCGACGACCCGGCCGATGATCATGGCGTGCTCGGTCGTCATGTGGCCGTCGTGCCCGATGCCCAGCCCGACGAAGCCCACCCAGCCGAGCCGGTGGTACCGGACGAAGTGATGGATCGGCGCATCCTCCAGCAGGGTGTGGAGAGCGAGCGTGCCGTTCAGGAGCCGCACGGCCACCTGTTCGCCCTTCCGGTAGCAGGGCGGCGTCATGTCGATCAGCTGGCCCTGGACGACGGCATAGCCCTCGCGCAGGCCCACCAGCCCGGCCGGCGGTGCGGCGGCGATCTTCGGCGCGTCCCTGGTCGATCCCTCGACGCGGAGCCGGTATTCGTTTGGGGCCTTCTGGTGCGGCCCCTTCCGGCGCCAGAGCAGCTTGCGGTCGACCAGGGCGTTCACGACGGTGCTGATGGTCGAGTAGCGGACACCGCTGCCGGTGGCGACATCCGACAGCGCAATCGGCGTCCACGACTCGGCCGACAGCCGGGGCTCCAGATAGGCCCAGACCTGACGCGCCTTCTCCGGTAGGTCCACCGAGAGGCCGGGCGGCTGGTCGTGGTGGGCGGCGTCGTTGGCGGCCTGGGCAATCTCGCCGGTCAGCAGGCCGCGCCGGTAGGCCATGAAGACCTCGATCACCTCCTTGCGGACCTGTGCGGCCTGGGGCGTCCGGGACAGCATGCAGATGACCAGCACCTGACCCTCGTTGAGCCAGTACTCCTTACCGGGCCGGCCACGCGATGGCGCAACCAATGATTTTGTTGCCGCCGACATCAAAATCTCGCCGTGCATCTCTAGCTCATTGCGATTGGCGGCGATGAGCGTTCGCACCGATCTCAGTTGAGCCATTCCCAGCCGCTCCGCGACTCGAAGGTCCAAGATGCGGAGCTCATCGTTGGCGAAGGGCTTGATGTCCGTAGGTGTCAGAGAGAGGGCGGCAGCCATGGCAGGCTACTCCTTGATTATGATGTTGCAGAAGCGCATGCTATCACGAGATTTGCTATATTCAATATCAGGAAGGCTATGCAGATAACAATTCCCGTTTGCCCGGTAGCATCGCTCGCCCTCATACCCCGTTCCATGATCACGGGTCGTCAAATCCGAGGTGCATGCGGACTGCTGGGTTGGAACCTTAAGCAGTTGGCTGAGAAGTCCGGCGTCAGTTGGGCCACGGTTCAGCGTATGCAGATGGAAAATGGAATACCGGGGCAAAGCGCACAAAAAGTTGCAGCAGTTGAGGCTGCACTGGTCGCCGCCGGTATTGAATTCATCGAGGACGATGGCGTGAAGCTACGTCGGCCATCGGCGCAATAAGCGGGTCTGGAACAACCGCTCCGATATCCCATGCGCCTGATGCATCGCATTCCATTCGGTTTTAAGTGCGACACGGTATGCCTAGGATGACAGGTCAATTGACGTGTCGAACTTATTTGTCGTACAAGGCGGAGCAAGCCCGCAGTGAATGCGCGCACCAACAACTCTGTCTGGCACGCCCCAATGGACCAAGCCAAGGTCGACGAGTTCAAGGCCCTCCTCTCCGGCAAGGGCCTGCGAGACGTTTCTCGTTGGACGCTTCCGAACGACGACGTACCGTTCAACGAGGACGATGCCCTCGCTGACTTCATGGACGGTCTGGATGCCGCTTTCGACGCCAACACCGCTGTTATCTCCAATATCGGTGCCGCGAAAAAGTGATTGCGATTCCGGATGGAGAAGATGATCTCAGCGTTCCCAACAACGACGCTGAGGAGCTGGAGCGGACGGCTCGTCGTTGCGCGTTCTTTTCGGACGCCTTCGAGGGGTATAATTCGCGCCTCAAGAAATTCGGCATCGACAGTGCCACGATGAGCGCTGTGTTGCTGGGAAATTGTGTAGAAAGCTATTTTCTCGATATCCGCCGCCTCAAGACATTTCACGGCATGGAGCGAGCGGATCGGTTCAAGATTGCCAGCTATTCCCTGAAATGGCTGAGCAAAATCAAGCCTATTCAAATCGGTCCCCTGGGGCATTTGCCGCCTGACGCTCAAAAGCGCGGCCTTTTGGTGAATGCGGACTTCGGGTTGATTTGCGCGATGTTGATTGCAAAAATTGATAACGCCAAGGTTGAGCCTCGCCTCCGCTCCGGGATGCTCTACTCCGCGCATTATCGCGAAATCGAAGCCGGTAACATGGCTTTGCATATGTGGACCTTGGCTCAGGCTTACCCCCGCACGCCTAAAAAGGCCTGAGCGCAACTCACTAAGCACTGCCCCCGCATTCTTAATAACCCCGCCCGCCATCCGGCCGGCGGGTTTTTGCGTTTTGGCCTGTCCAAACAAAGAGCGCCTCCCCGGTTGACCGGCGGGCTTGATGCCCAACCGCAGGGAGACGCTATGCCGAGGTGGTGTTTTCAGTCCAGAGCTTTCTAAATCCAATCCGGTATGGATTATGGCTCCTGCAGCCCGACGACGGTATGGACGGTGTCGAGGTCTTCCTCGGCCACGGTGAACTCGCGTGCCTCCGGTTGGTACTCCCGCAGGACCACGCCCTCTGGCGACCGCCGGACGAACTCCTTGATCAGTATGGCTTGGTTCCGCTTCACGACGATGACGCCGGCACCGCAGGCCGGGGGCTTGTAGGGGTTGATGTGGAGGATTTGAGCCGGCCGGAAACGGGGCATCATCGATTCGCCGACCACATACATGCCGTACGGATCGCGGGCGTTCTTCAGGTAATCCGGCTTCTTCACCCAGTCGATGGGGCCGTCCTCCAGGAACATCTCCTGATCGACACCGCCGCGCGCAGCAGCGCGAACGGGCATGCTTTCGTGCGGGTTGTTGGGAAGGACCATGGGGGTAGGCTGCATGGCGCCTGCATTCCGCAGGGCGCCTCCAGCGCTCTTGAGCTCTGATCCCGGTAAAGGGGGCTCTAAGAGGTCCAGCCCTAAGAGCACCGTGGGCTCGACGCCCAGCGGCTTCGCGAGTTTCACGGCCCAGTCGACGGTCATCTTCCGCTGACCGGCTTCCAGCTTGTTGATCTGCGGCTGCGAGGTCCCGGCCAGTTCTGCCAGCTTCTCTTGGCTCAACCCGGCGGCCTGCCGCAATTCGCGCAATGTGCTCATGCTTGAACGATACCGTCCTGGTATTAGAAAGTCCACATCGGTTTGCACATTACGCTTGCCGGTATATTCTGAATTGGTGTAATCCAATTCGTTATGACGCTGGACCAATGGTTAGCCCTCGCTCGGCACACGGAAACGTCCTTCGCGGCCTTAATCGGTGCGACCCAGGCAGCGGTCAACCGGTACAGGCGCGGTAAGCGCATCCCTCAGCCTGACGTGATGGCCAGGATCGTGAAGGAGACCGGAGGTCTCGTCACGCCGAACGACTTCTACGGCTGCACCATGGAGGTCAACGCCCACGGCTCCCCGGGGCCGCCGAAGCCATCCCGCAAGCGTGGGCGCCCGCCCAGCCCGGCGGACCAAGCGGCACTGTAAGCGCCATCCCTTTTGCTCCCGACAATTCGAACACCAACCTATGCGCCGGCCGATCTGGCGCGAACGCCAGAGGTTTGCCCACATGCCCCGAACCGTTGCCCGTTCCGATGCCGAGATTGACGACCTGCTGAACCGCTGCTCCGCGCTGTTCGACGCTGGCGGCGACGGAAGCCTCCAAGCCGCTGCGATTTCCAACGCCTTCGAGTGGCTATACGGCGACATGGACCTCGACCCGCTCGCGTGCTTCCCCGAGCCGGAGGAGGACTGATCCGCCATGGACGACCACATCCTCCGTCCCATGGGTGCCGCAACCCTGCGCATCGAGCCCGACACCCAGCCCGGCCGGCTGATCGCCTCCATCACCGACGAGCGGGACTACTGCCTGACGCGCCACAGTGTCACCTCTGACGTAGCCGGCGCCTTGGCGATGGAGGCGATGGGTCAGCACTACCTGAGCGCCCGCTCGGGCGAGTTGTGGCTCTGTCACCGCGCCAATCAGCTTTCCCGCGCCACCTGAGTTTCGCGGCCAGCCCGCGTCCGAGGCCCGCGCCCTCCATCCATCCGGGCGTGTGGCGTTTCCTCCCAGACCTCTCGCCGCCGGGCGGCCCCCAAAGCCCGGCGGCACCTATTCCCAGCCCCTTACCCAGCGATGGGTGGGGCCTTAAGGCGTTGCGGACACCCGGCGCAACTGGGCTACCCCGCCGGCAAGCCGCTCTCCGATATCGCGCGGCGCCCCTCCGGGAGCCCGACGCCAATGGCCGAGTTTTTCCTCCTGCTCCTTCTGTACGTCGTGCTGCTCGGCATCGGCGTCGCGCTGGGCTGGTAGCCGCCATGTCCCTTCTCTTCACCATCGATCCGGGCCTGGACGGCGCCGTGACCAAGCTGCGCCACCGGGGCGGCCTGATCGTCGATTTGCGCATCTTCGACATGCCGACGGTCGAACGCCCGGTCGGCAAGGGCAAGGCGCGCACCGTCCGCCGCGAACTGGATTACGCCGGGCTGCGCGAGCTGCTGCTGCCCGATCCCTGCGAGGCGGTCGACGCCGTGCTGGAGGAGGTCGGCCCGATGCCGTCGGACGGCGCGGTTGGAGCCTTCAAGTTCGGCACCTGCTATGGCGGCATCCGAGGCGTCCTGGCTGGGCTGCACATCCCAGTCACCCTGGTTCGGCCGAACGAATGGAAGCGGGCGCTCCGCGTCCCGGCGGACAAGACCGCAGCCCGCGCCAGGGCATCCGAACTGCTCCCGGCCTATGCGGGCAATTGGCCCCTGAAGAAGCACGACGGCCGGGCAGAGTCCGCACTGCTTGGCCTCTGGGGGCTGCGCTTCCTGTCCGGCCAGTCGCCCATCGACCCGGACGCTGATCTGGAGGCGATGCTGGCATGAACAACAAGGCCCGCCTGGACAAGCAGCGGCGCGACGACCGCGCGCTCGCCCGGATCGCCAAAGAGCACCGGGCGCGTGAACTCGCCGAGCTGCAAGCCGACCCGGCCGGCCGGAACCTGATGGCCCTTCTGGACGAGTTGCGCGCCGCGCCGCTCGACCGCTGGGCACCGATCGTCACGAAACAGCCCTGGCTGTTCGCACAGCCTCCCGAATTCCGGACCACGGCGGTTCGGCTCCTGGATGACCTCTGGTGCGACCTGCTGGCCGCCACCGGAGGCGACCCGATGAACGAACCGGCCCCGTGGGACGAACCGAGCGCCTTTCAGCGCATCCGCTGGGCGCTCTCCACCCCGCAGGCCGCTCCCCGGCCTGCACCCACCACCGCAAAGGCGAGACCAAAAATCATGCTGACGATGACGCTCAACGGCCCCGAAGACGTGCCGGTGCTCCGCTCCACCCTGACCGCCCTGCACGGCGCGCTCTGCGGCACCACGGCCCTGACGGCGCCGGCCGCTGTGGACGACGACGCCGACGGTCAGGCGGGCGAGCCCACCCGCCGGAAGCGCCGGACGAAGGCCGAGATCGAGGCGGACAACGCGGCTGCCGCCGCCGCTGCCCAGCAGGCCGCCCCGTCCACCGCCACCCCGGCCACCCCGGCCGTCCCGACGCCCGCGGCTCCGGAAGAGGAAGACCCGCTGGCGATGCTGGACGACGGCCCCGCGCCCACCCCGGCCGCTCCCGCCAATCCCTGGGATGTCTGCTTCACGAAGACCTACAGCCGCGACGAGGTGAACACGGCCCTGCGTGGCTGGGCGACCAAGGCCGGCGGCGCGGCGACCCGCAACCTGCTGAACCACCTGGGCGCCCAGAACTCCAGTTCCATCGCGCCGGAGAAGTTCTCCGAGTGCATGGCCGTCATCATGGGCAAGCCGATCTGATGACCGCCGTGGTGCATGCCGAGCGCGCACATGCGTCGCTCGGCGCATCCGGGGCTTATCGCTGGATGGCGTGCCCCGGATCCGTCGCCCTGACGGCCAATCTGCCCAATCCCACAAGCCAGTATGCCGCCGAGGGCACCGCCGCACACGAAGCGCTGGAACTCTGTCTGTCCGGCAAGCACGACGCCGTCGAGATGATCGGCCGGCGGTTCGGTAAGTGCGAGGCGTTCCCGGACGGCTTCGAGGTGGACGAGGAGATGGCGGAGGCCGTTCAGGTCGCCATCGACTGGGTGCAGCAGGTGATGGAGCCCGGCGACGTCCTTTTCCTGGAACGCAAGTTCGACCTGACGCCACTGGCGCACACCCGGCCGGCCCTGGCCGCGGCGGGCGTGGCGATGTTCGGCACCTGCGACATCCTGATCTGGAAGCCGGCGCTCGGCTGGCTCTACGTCGCCGATTACAAGCACGGCAAGGGCGTGCCGGTGGACGTCGTGGGCAATCCGCAGCTCCGCTATTACGCCCTTGGCGCGCTGGAGGCCATGGCGGCTGAAGGGGCGTATCCGTCCCGCGCCGTCCTCTACGTCATCCAGCCGCGGGCGTTCCACCGCTCCGGCCCGGTGCGGTCGGACGATATCGACGTGCTCGATCTGGTGGACTGGTCGGACAGCCTCATGTCCGCCGCCACCGAGACGACGGTGGAGGCCCCGCGCCTCGCGGCCGGCGACCACTGCAAGTTCTGCACGGGCGCGCATCTCTGCCCCGAGCTGGACCGGCACAGCCGTGCGCTCGCCGTCGCCGAGTTCGATCCGGTGCCCGCTCCGGACGAGGTGTTCACGCCGCCGGATCCGTCCACGCTGACCCCGGAGCAGTTGGCCCATGTGCTGGACCGTGCCGAGATCGTCGAGACGTGGATCAAGGCGGTTCGGGCACACGCCTTCCGCCTCCTCGACAGTGGCGCAGCGGTGCCCGGCTACAAGCTGGTGCAGGGCACCGGTCGCCGGAAGTGGGCCGACGACATCGAGGCCGCCATCGTCCTGTCCGAACTGGGCGTTGCCGATGACGACTATGCGCCCCGCAAGATCGTCACGCCCGCCCAGGCCGAGAAGGTGCTTGGCGCCGTGCTGAAGCAGCAGGGCGTCAAGGGGTTCGCCAAAGAAGCCAAGACCAAGCTCTGGGGCCTGACCGTCACCCTGCCCGCCGGCGCCACGCTGGCGCGCGATGAGGACCCGCGCCCGGTGCTGGCTGGCGCCACCGGCGCCGCGGCCGAGTTCGACGCCATCCCCGACTGATTTCCACCACCACCCCTAAGAGACCAAAGGACCAAAGACATGGCCGAATCCAAGTCGCGTCTCCTCACCCCCAAGGCCCGCCTGCTGTGGGCGGCCGATCTGTTCACCGCCCAGGCCAACGACGCCGGCAAGATGATGTTCGGCTGCACGCTCGTGTTCGATGAGGCCGCGCAGCAGACGCCCGAGTTCAAGGCGATCCTCCTGGCCTACAAGGAAGTGCGGGACGCCACCCTGGCGAAAGAGAAAGGGGCGGACCCGGCGGACTACCGGAACCCCTTCAATAAGGGCGACAAGAAGGCGTCCAAGTTTGCCGGCTACGCGCCGGGCAGCATCTATCTGAACGTCAAGACGAAGTTCAAGCCGCAGGTGATCGGTCGCCGCAAGGAAGACCTGACCGAAGAGGACTGTTACTCCGGCTGCTACGTCCGGGCGACGCTGGAACGCCCGTATTTCTACGAAAACAAGGGCAACAAGGGGTTCAGCTTCGGGCTGGGCAATGTCCAGAAGATCGCGGACGGCGACCGGCTGGGCGGCGGTGCGTCGGCCGAGGACGAGTTCGACGCCGTGGATAGCGGCGGCACCACCGGCGACGACCTCGACGACCTGCTCGCCTGATTTGGGCTCGCTGCCGGGGTGCGTTGCGCCCCGGCGGCCCGCGCCACCCGATAACCCGTGAGGACCCGCAATGAGCGGCATCGGACACAACAGCGACGTCGGCGGCATCGCCCGTGACCGCCTGAAATCCTTCGTCGAGCGCATCGAGCGTCTTGAGGAAGAGAAGCGCGGCCTGCAGGAGGACATCAAGGAAATCTACGCGGAGGCGAAGGGCACCGGCTTCGACACCAAGATCATTCGCATGGTCATCCGCCGACGCAAGATGGACAAGGCGGACCGCCAGGAACAGGACACGATCCTGGAACTCTACGAGGACGCCCTCCTCGACGAACTGCTGGCCTGAGGCGCGCGATGGCCGCGGCGCGCACCTTGTCCCCAGCGAGCGAACTGGCGTTGGCCGCTGGGCTCTATGTCGGGAAGCCTTTCCCCGATCCGGTCACCGCGGCTGGCCGGCTGCGCCGCGCCCTTGAGGCGCTGGACGGCTGCCCGTTGGGCGAGGGGCTGGGCGCTCTGCGTGACGCCGCGGCCCGCCACCTTACCGGCCAAGCCGAAACGCCCACGGCGCTGGATGACGCGCTCCGCGCCTACTGCGCCGCGCGCACCTCAGCCCGCCATCGCGAACAGCCGCCTATGCGCCGCTCCCTCGGCGGCGCGACGCACGCCCACCACTCCGCCCCGGAGGACGAGCTGTGACCCTAGACAATGACCTCCTGGACCTGTGGCTGCTAGCCGGCTTGGTTGGCGGTCTGGACGAACCGACCGCCAAGCAGTTGATCGAGGAGTTGCAGGAACTTCGCGTCGAGGCGGAAGCCGCCGCAGCCGACACGCGGACGAAGATCGCCAAGGACATGTCCCTCCCGCTCGACCGTCACGACCGCGCGGTAAAGCGGCTGGAAGAGCTTCGCGACGATCTGGCTGCCCGCATGTCCGACTTCAACGAAGAGATCACCGCCGCGCTGACCGAGATCGGCGAGGCCGGTGACGAACTCCACACGATCAAAGAGGCGGACGTTTGATGGACGCCTATGCCGAATTCCTCCGCCGGAAGGCCATCATCGACCCGCCGACCGGCCTGACCGAGATCCCGGACCTGCCCGACTGCCTGTTCCCGCACCAGCGCGACATCGTGCGGTGGGCGCTCCGCCGCGGGCGTGCCGCTCTGTTCGCCGGCACCGGCCTGGGCAAGTCGCTCATGGAGCTGACCTGGGCGCACGCCGTCCACCGCGCCACCGGGCGCGACGTCCTGCTGTTCGCCCCGCTGGCCGTGGCTGCGCAGATGGTCCGCGAAGCCGAGAAGTTCGGCATCCCGGCCGCGCAGGTCGCGCACCAGATCGACGTTGCGCCCGGCGTAAGCGTCACGAACTACCAGAAGATCGAACACTTCGATCTGAGCTATTTCGGCGGCGTGGTGCTGGACGAGAGCAGCATCCTCAAGAGCTTCTCCGGCTACTTCCGGAACGCGCTGATCGAGGCGTGCGCGGGCATTCCCTACCGGCTGGCCGCCTCGGCGACGCCGGCCCCGAACGACTTCATGGAACTGGGCAACCATGCCGAGTTCCTGGGCGTGATGAGCTACACGTCCATGCTCGCCACCTTCTTCGTTCACGACGGCGGCGACACTTCGAAATGGCGGCTCAAGGGCCACGCCGAATCGGAGTTCTGGCGCTGGATGTGCTCTTGGGCCGTCATGCTGCGCAAGCCGTCCGACCTGGGTTACCCCGACGGGGCGTACAAGCTGCCGCCCCTGCACCAGCTGCTCCACGCGGTGGAGACCGGCGGCGCCCCGGCCCGGACGCTGCGCGAGCGGCTGGCCGCCCGCCGCGGCACGCTGGAGGCCCGCGTTGCCCGCGCCGCCGCCATCACCCCGACCGACCGGCCTTTCGTATGGTGGTGCAACCTGAACGACGAGAGCGCGGCCCTGGCGGCATCCATCCCCGGCGCCGTCGAGATCCGGGGTGGTGAGCCCGAGGATGTGAAGGAGCGCAAGCTGGTCGACTTCAGCGAAGGCCGGATCCGGACGCTGATCACCAAGCCGTCGATCTGTGGGTTCGGCATGAACTGGCAGCACTGCGCCGATACCGGCTTCGTCGGGCTGAACGACAGCTTCGAGCAGCTCTATCAGGCCATCCGCCGCTTCTGGCGTTTCGGCCAAACCCGGCCGGTCACCGTCAACTTGGTCGCCGCCGACGTCGAGGGCGCGGTGCTGGAGAACCTCCAGCGCAAGGAGGCCGCCGCCGACCGGATGGCCGAGATGATGGTGGCGCACATGGCCAATCTCTCCTCCGACCTCGTGCGTGCCACCTCGCGCGACCGGGGCGACTACAACCCCACCCTGCCGCTCCGGCTCCCGGACTGGCTGACCAATGAGGCTGCGTGATGACCTCGCCCTTTACCGGCACGGCGCTGCCGACGATGCGTTCGGTGGCCGACTTAGGCCATGGCCCTTTGACGTCGCTGCCTGCGCGGGTGCGCCGGAGCTTGTCCCGCATAGATTTGGCTGATCTGCCTGGCCAGTGCGTCGTTCATCTCCTTGCCTCCGGCGCCGTGATGAATATGCGTATGGCAGGTCGGACAGATTCCAGCCATATGCCTCGGATCATCGGGCCCGCCATCGCTTACCCGACGAATGTGATGCGGCTCCAAATATGGGCCGCCACCTCTACGCTGGAATGGCGCGGGCTGCCCACAGCATTCGCATACGCCGGCGGCTCGCCTCAGCACGTACCGTTTGACAACCGCGCTGCGTTGGTAGATGCGCCGTGGAGCGCCTTCTATTGGACCTGCATTGCCAGTGTCCGCCGCAGCGAATGCACGCCGCCGCAGTTCTTCAAGGTCCAAATCAAGATCGTCTTGATCGGCCACTTCTTCAATGTCGTTGAACGCTTCAATCGGGACGAGCCGAAATACGATCGCTGTGCGCATATTGAGCAAGCGATCTGGGGCTTGCTCTTCAGTAGCGCCGGCACAAAAGAACTGTCCAACGAAACGCAATCCGCCGGCACGGGGCTGTTTCTCGAAGAGCAACAGGTCTTTCCCATTCCGGAGATGATCGCGGATCGCCTTGTTGCCTTTTGTGAATCGCATCGGCCCAACTTGGCCTTCACCGAAGTAACGGAAGATCTGGCGGTCCTCTGTCCACCCGTCCGCATACCCGTGCTGCACTCCGCTTTCGCCGGTGATTGCGAAGATCACCGGCTGTCCGGCGGGTGTGATGATACCACCTTGCTCCTGCCCACGGTACGGGCCGTGGATATCTCGCTGACGGTTGTAAATTCGATCGCGAACGAAATCCCCGAAGGTCATCTGGCAAACCTATGCGTTGGTTTGCGCGATCGTATTTCCGCGACCTTGGCGTGTCATCCCGAAACCGACCGGTCTGGACCCTCCGTCCAGCGGCATCGCGCGGCGGGGGGCTCGGCGCGATGATCAACGCCATCAACCAGCACGTCACCGATCGGTATGCCCTCTACCACGGCGACGCCTGCGAGCTGATCCGGGCCATCCCGGACAACAGCATCCATTTTGGGGTGCATAGCCCCCCGTTTGAAGGGCTCTACAAGTTCAGCAACTCGGACCGGGACATCAGCAACGGCGAGGGCGAGGTGTTCTGGCAGCACTATGGCTTCCTGATCGGGGAGTTGCTGCGCGTCACCGTGCCCGGCCGGCTGCACAGCGTCCACGTTATGCAGCTGCCGACCACCAAGTTCCGCGATGGCTTCATCGGCATGCGCGATTTCCGCGGCGACGTCGTGCGCACCTATCAGGCCGCCGGATGGATCATGCATTCCGAGGTCTGCATCTGGAAGGACCCGGTCACCGCCCAGCAACGGACGAAGTCCATCCGCCTGCTGCACAAGCAGGTCTGCAAGGACAGCACGATCAGCGGCCAGGGCCTCGCCGATTACGTCGTCACCTTCCGCAAGCCCGGCGACAACCCGGAACCGGTTGCCGATCAGTTCGACGCCTACATCGGCGAAGGGCTGGACGTGAGCTATGCCGCCTACCAGCGGGAAGCCGCCGTGCGCGCCGCCAAGGGGCAGGCGCAATGGCCCTTCGAACAGTGGCGCTCCATCCTGGTCTGGCAGCGCTACGCCTCGCCCGTCTGGATGGACATCAAGGCCACCCGGACCCTGCAATACCGGGGCGGGCGGGACGAGAAGGACGAGCAGCACATCTCGCCCCTGCAACTCGACGTCATCGAGCGCTGCATCGACCTGTGGAGCAATTCCGGAGACACGGTGCTGACGCCCTTCGCCGGCATCGGCTCGGAGGTCTGGTGCGCCGTGAACATGGGGCGCCGCGGCATCGGGTTCGAGCTGAAGGAAAGCTATTACCGCCAAGCCCTGAAGAACCTGGGCGAACTCGACGCCGAACTGGAGGCGCTGCTGTCATGACGATCCTGGATGCCGCCCTGGCCGCCGTGCGCACCGCGCCGGCCGGCTCCCTGAAACTCAGCCGCACCGTGGCCTACGCGCTGGGCGACGGCGACTCAGTCAGCCGCAGAGCCTTCGAGCTTTACGGCTCGGCGATGCACCCGGAAGGCCAGCCCAAAAAAGGACCGGTCTGGCTGCCGCCGCAATACACCGAGGCGCTTGGCACGGCCGGCAAGCCGCTTCCCGAGGGCTGGAGCCTGTGGAGCGGCATGAGCCGCAGCGGCCCCTTTGCCGTCGCCTCCCACCCCGAACATGGCGAGCTGCGTGAAGTCGCAGCCACTGAAACCCTCGCCCGTCTGGCCGCCGCCCTGCGCGCCCGGATTGAGGCCGCTGCCGACCTGGAGGCCCTTCTGTCATGACCGGCCAAACCCGCATCATGTCGCTGCTGGAGGCCTCTGCGAACACCATGTCGGGCTTCGCCCTGTCCTGGGTTGCGGGGCTTTTCGTCTATCCGCTGTTTGGCGCCTCTTTCACGGCGGCGCAGAACACCGGGATCTCGCTGATCTACACCGCGATCAGCCTGGGCCGGTCCTACTGCTGGCGCCGCCTCTTCAACAGGGGGCGCTGATGCCGACCCGCGAAACTTGGCGCCCGGTGCCGGGCTTCGAAGGGCTGTACGACGTCAGCGACCTCGGGCGCGTGCGCTCGCGAGATCGCGTGTACATGCAGATCTCACGCAATGGGAATCTGCACGAGCACTCGATGCGCGGCCGGTTGCTGCGCCCCGGCCCTCTCGGGTCACTCGGGCACCTGTGCGTCGTGCTGGGGCGGGGTAACACTCGGACCGTCCACTCGCTGGCGCTCGAAGCCTTCGTCGGCCCGCGCCCCGCGGGGCAAGACATTCTCCACATAAACGGAGACGCGGGGGATAACGCTCTGGTTAACTTGAGATACGCTTCGCGCTCCGAGAACAATGTCGACATAAGCCGGCACGACCGGAGAAAGCTGAAGATTTCTCAAATCAAAGACATAAGGCGGAACAACACCGGGCGACACTACGACGCCGAGGTGCTGGCTGCTCTACACGGATGCTGCGCATCTCAGATTTGGAACATCTGGACAGGGAGGCATTGGCGCCATGTCTAGAGTTTTGCATTTGGACTTCGAGACAAAAAGCACCGTCGACCTGCGGAAGGCGGGCGTCTACCGCTATGCCCAGGACCCGACGACGGATGTCTGGTGCGCCTGCTTCGCCGTCGACGAAGCCCCGGTGCAGGTCTGGACGCCCGGCCAGCCGGTCCCGGACGCCTGGGTGCGGGCCTGCGATGAAGGTTGGGAGGTTCACGCCCACAACGCGCAGTTCGAGCGCGTTGTGGTCAACTACCTGCTTGCCCGCCGCTATGGCTGGCCGGCCCCGCGCCTGGAGCAGTGGCACTGCACGGCGGCTCTCGCAGCAGCCATGGCCGTGCCCCGGTCCCTGGAAGAGGCGCTCCGCGTCATGGGCGTGGCCGTCCAGAAGGACATGGAGGGCTATCGGCTGATGATGCAGATGGCCCGGCCGCGCAAGCCGACGAAGGATCATCCCGGCCTGCGCTGGTGGGACGAGCCGGCGAAGATCGAGCGGCTGATCGCCTACTGCAAGGTGGACGTGGATGGCGAGCGCGCCCTTGGCGCCCGTCTGCGCAAGCTGTCGCCGGCGGAGCGCGCCGTCTACCTGCATGACCAGCTGATCAACGACCGCGGCATCAAGCTGGACATCGGGCTCGTCAACGCCGCGCGCGAGTTGACCACCAACGCCCAGGCCATGCTGAACAAGGAGTTGGAGGAGGTCACGCGCGGGTGGGTGGCCGCCGCCACCAAGGCGAAGGACCTGACCGCTTGGCTGGCCGCCGAGGGCATCGAGGCGGACAGCGTCGCGAAGCCGGCCGTGCGGGCGATGCTGGCCGATCCGGACACGCCGAAGGTGGTCCGCCGTGCCCTGGAAATCCGCCAGGAGGCCGCGAAGTCCAGCACGGCCAAGCTGACCGCCATGCTGGCCGCAGTGTGCGCGGACGAGCGGGTGCGCGGCCTGCTGCTCTATCACGGGGCCGGTACCGGCCGCTGGGCGGGCAAGCTGGTGCAGCCGCAGAACTTCCCGCGCGCGTCCGCCAAGGACGACGTGATCGCCTTCATCCTGGAATGTGCCGACGCTGCGCTGGTGTCGATGCTGCTGGGCGCGCCGCTCGCCATCGTCGCGTCCCTGCTGCGCCCGTGCCTGATCGCCGCCGACGGGCACGACCTGCTCGCCGCCGACTATTCGAACATCGAGGGCCGGGTGACGGCATGGTTCGCGGGCGAGACCTGGAAGATCCAGGCCTTCCGCGACTATGACACGATCATCGGCACCACCCCGGACGGCAAGCCGGAGCGCAAGGGGCTGGACCTCTACGTGCTGGCCTACGCCCGCTCGTTCAGCCTGGACCCGTCTGAGGTGGACGACCAAAAGCGCCAGATCGGCAAGGTCATGGAGCTGTCCATGGGCTTCCAGGGCGGCGTCGGGGCCTTCCAGAACATGGCGGCCAACTATGGCGTGAAGGTCCCGGACGAAGAGGCCGACCGGCTGAAGCGCGCATGGCGCGAGGCGCACCCCGCCGTCGTGCAGATGTGGCGCGATCTTGAGGAAGCGGCGCTGGACGCCGTGCGTCGGCCGGGCGAGGTGGTCAAATGCCTGCGTGGCCGCATCGCCTTCCGGGTGAAAGGCGGCTTCCTGTGGATGGTCCTGCCGTCCGGGCGACCGCTGGCCTACGCCTCGCCCAAGGCCGAATTGGCCGAGATGCCTTGGGACGACGAGAAATGGGAGCCATGCGCCGATGAAGCGACGGCCATCCTGGATCACGGCGACGCGCTGATCGAATTCGACCCGGTGCGCCGGCGGGCTTTGGTGCGCCGCCCGGCCATGAAGGAGGCGGTGACTTTCTGGGGCGTGGACAGCAAGACCCGGAAGTGGAGCAAGCAGAAGGGCTACGGTGGGCTGTGGACCGAGAACGCCGTCCAGGCCACCGCCCGCGACATCATGACCAACGGCATGGCGGGCGCCGAGCGCGCTGGCTACCCCGTGGTGCTGACCGTCCATGACGAAGTGGTGACCGAGCCCCCGGAGGGGCACGGCTCCGTCGACGAATTCCAGAACATCATGTGCGACCTGCCGGCCTGGGCTGCGGGGCTTCCCGTCGCGGCGGCCGGCTGGCGCGGAAAGCGGTATCGGAAATGAAGCGCATCGCCATGTTCAGCGGTGGCGTTGGGAGTTGGGCGGCTGCTCGGCGCGATGCCGATGAGCATGGCGCCGCCGACCTGACGCTCCTGTTCACCGACGTGATTTGCGAGAGCGGCGACCTGTACCGCTTCCTGATCGAAGGTGCGTGCAACATCTTCGACCAGCAGCCCCCGGCGGACCTGCTGGCTTGGTGGCGCACGGTCCCGGAATACCACGAGGATCCAGCCGCCCGCGCCCAGGCGCTCGCCGCGCTCCGGACGGAGATGCGCGCCGTCCTGCCGCAACTGGTCTGGCTGGCTGACGGGCGGAGCCCTTGGCAGGTCTTCGAGGAAGAGCGCTTTCTCGGCAACAGCCGCCGCGATCCATGCAGCCGCATCCTGAAGCGGGAACTGGCGGATCGCTGGCTTCGGGACAATTGCGCGCCGGAGGACACCTTGGTCCTGGTGGGCATCGATTGGACCGAGGAGCACCGTTACGTTCGGCTCAGCGGGCTCCGCGCGCTGGAAGGGTGGTGGTACGAAGCGCCCATGTGCGATGCGCCCTTCTACATGAAAGACGCCATGTTCGCGCTTCTTGCGCTCGCAGGCATCGCCCCTCCGGTCCTCTACGGGCAGGGCTTCGCGCATAACAACTGCGGCGGCTTTTGCGTGAAAGCAGGCATCGGCCATTTCGTTCTTCTGCTCCGGGCCATCCCGTCCCTCTACGCATTTTGCGAACGCGAGGAGCAGCGGATCATCCGGCTTATCGGAAAGCCGGTCGGGATTCTGACTGACCGGCGAGGTGGCAAGCGCGTGCCCATGACCTTGCGCCATCTCCGCGAGCGGGTCGAGGCCGGGGAGAAGTTCGACCGGTTTGACCTCGGGGGGTGCGGTTGCTTCTCGGGCGTCGAGGAGCTTGAGCCAACATGACCCGCCTGTATGCCGCTCATCTCCAGTGGCATCCGGGCATCCGTTGCCACTACTGCGGCGCCGTCCTGGGCAAGCCGGGCCGGAACCTGCCGCACAGCTTCAGCCGCGATCACATCGTTCCGCGCAGCCGGGGAGGCTCGAACAGCGCAAGCAACCTCGTGCCATCCTGCCGCGCCTGCAACCTGGATAAGGGGAACATGCTGGTCGAAGAGTGGCGGCGCGCCCGCGCTCTGCGCCAGTTCCCCAGGTTCACCCCCGAACAGACGCAATGGCTGGAAGCCCTTGGTTTCCAGTTTCCCAAGCCCACTCCCGTCTTCTTCTGGTTCGAGCGGGACACCCTCGAATACATGCTGTCCTGAGAGGCGCAATGACTTCGTTCCGCGCATGGTTCGACGCCGGCTTCACGGATCTGGTGTCCGTCGTGCCGCCCGGCGCACCGCTGTCCGAGCGCACCAAGCTGCGCCTGGAAGACCGCGGCAAGGTGCCCGGCTTGCATGGGTGCCACGGCTGGTACGGCTTCGATTGGATGAAGCACACGGCGACCGCCGATGAGGTGCTGACCTGGGAAGGCCATGGCGCCAACCTGGGTCTTCGCGCTACCCGATTCCCGGCCATCGACATCGACGTCACGGACCGCGAGATCCGGGACTTCATCCAGGGGCTAGCTGATCGGCATCTCGGTCCCGCGCCCGCGCGCACCGGCCGGGCGCCTAAGCTGCTGCTGGTCTACAGGCTGGCTGAAGGCCAGACGCCGATGACCCGCCGCCGGCTATGGTTCAAGGGGCCGGACGGACGCGACCACCTTGTCGAGTTGCTGGGCCACGGCCAGCAGTATGTCGTCGAAGGGACGCACCCCGTCACGCGCAAGCCCTACAGCTGGGACGTCAGCCCGGCCGATCTGGGCGCGGACATCCTCGCCCCCATCACCCACGCGCAGATGGACACCTTCGCCGAGGAGCTGGAGACCCTGCTCGATTGCGTTGGCTGCACGGATCTGCGATGGGAAGGCTCGGGGGATGAGGTGACGGACCGGGCGGCCATCGTGCAGAACGACCTGCTGGCGCCCAGCCTCGACGCCCTGGCCGCCGCCGTCGCCACCATCCCGAACGACAACGATCGGTTCCCGAACCGCACGGACTATCTGCGCATGGGCTGCGCCATCAAGGCCGCCGGTGCCGATGACCCTGATCGGGCCATGGAGGTCTGGGAGGAGTGGGCCGGCCGCTGGGAAGGCAACGCGATCGTCGCCGGCAACGACCCGGTCGAAGTCGTCTCGGACTGGGAGCGCATGAAGCCGCCGTTCGAGGTCGGGTGGGGCTATGTGCGCGACGTCGCCCAGGACTGCGGATTCCCGGTCGCCGCCGGCGAGTTCGACGATCTGCCGGAAGAGCCGGACGCCGCCGGCGGCGAGGAGGTCAAGCGGTACGCCCCGATCCCGCGCACCCTGCCGGCCGGCTTCGCACCCGCCGCCATCCCACGCCGCCGGTGGGTGCTGGGCGCCCGGTTCCTGCGCGGTGCCGTGACCGGTGGCATCGGCGCGCCCGGTGTCTCCAAGTCGACCATGTCCATCCTGTCGGCGCTGGCCGTCATCACCGGCCGCAGCGACCTGACGGGCGAGACGGTACATGTCCGAGGCAACGCCTGGGTCCACAACAACGAAGACCCGCTGGACGAGTTGGAGCGGCGCATCGCTGGCGTGTGTCTGCGCCACGGCATCGAGTTCGATGAGGTCCGCCCGCATCTGTTCTACAGCAGCGGCGCCGATCAGCGCCTCGTTGTGGCGGGCAAGGACGCTTCCGGCACCGTCCGGCGGCATAAGGGAGCGGCGGAGATCGAGGCCTTCATCCGCGAGAACAAGATCGTGTTCTGGGCATGTGACCCGTTCGTCTCGACGCATGACGGCGTAGCCGAGAACGCCAACGAGGAAATCGAGAAGGTGGTGGGGGTGTTCCGCGAGATCGCCCAGGCCACGGACTGCGCCCTCGATCTGGTCCACCACGCCGTCAAGAACCACTCGGGCAACAGCGAGGCCCGCGCCGGCGACATGAACGCAGCGCGCGGTGCCAGCGCCTTCATCGGCGCGGTGCGCGTCGCATACACCCTGTCCGCCATGAGCCAGGACACCGCCGAAGAGCTGAACCTGCAGGACGACGAGGCCGCGCGCCTCGTGCGCCTGGACGCCGCCAAGGGCAACTATGCCCCGCGGTCCTGGGAGCCGCGCTGGTACAAGCTGGAGAGCCAGTCGCTCGGCAACGGCGAGGACTTGGCGGACGATGACCTGCTGACCGGGGCGGGCGGCCCGGACACCGTGGGCGTCCATGTGCTGTTCGACATCGGCGCAGCACGCCGGGCTGCCGAGGAGCGCCAGGAGGACAAGGCGGCCGAGAAGATCGCCCAGGACCGGGACGACATCGTCGCCGAAATGCCCGGTGACGCCTGCCTGCTGGCCGACCTGATCCCGAGCCTGTGCGCCCGCTGGGAGGTGAAGGACCGCATGGCGCGGGAGCGCATCACGGTGGCGCTACCCGCCGGGAAGGACATGGCGGCAGCTGGATGGATGGTCCGGGCGGACCGCGCAGGGCGGACGGATCGCTCGCCTATCGAGGTTCGCCGCTGGCGAGCAGGCGGGTAGCGCGCGGCATGCTGCACCTGCGTTGCACCGTTGCATTTAGCCCCCGACTGCAACGGTGCAACCCTTGGAAACCCTGGACGAAGTGTCATGTTGCAGTGCCGTTGCAGTCGATCTCACTGCAACGCCGAAAATCAGGGCTCAAAAGCCTAGGGTTTTCAAGGGTTGCACCGTTGCAGTGGGTTGCACCCCTAAAGGGGTGTTCCGCTCCGTTGCAACGCTCCACACCCAGGTCTTTAGGGCCTTCCCCAAACACCACAACCGGAGTGGCCGCGGTGAACAGCGCGGCCACGATGGACGGAGCGGGACACAGCGCAGAACAGGGGCCGGATGGAGGACAAATCGATAGGTGGTATGATTGACGGTTGTGTTACCACCACCTGTTGATTTCTGGTTTCAGGCGCGCTACGGTCTCCCCATCGTCCCGCCCTTTTTTGCCGCTGGAGCTTGACCCATGGGCCTTGATGTTCCGGACCTTCACGGCAAGCGCTGGCACGTCGCGGTGGTCAAGCCGCAGGTGCAGTATCGGGACATCGCTCGGAAGGCCCTTGAGGCGCGTGGCTATGCGGTCCTGTTGCCGATGTGCAGGGAGCTGGTCGCCGGCAAGGCCGTGGAGCGGCCGATGTACGGGAGGTATCTGTTCGTCGGGGTCGGACCGGATCAAGACGGCTGGAGCATCCGGTGGGCGCCCGGCATCCAGCACATGACCCTGGACGCCAAGCGCCGCCCCGTCACCGTGGGCATTCCCGTGCTGGCGGCCATCGGCGCGCGCATGCAGGCCGATGGCGGGGTGGTGGACCTCTGCCCGAAGCCCGTGGCGGTCGGATCCGGCTTCGCTCCAGGCCAACAGGTCCGGGTAGCAGAGGGGCTGTTCGACGGGATGAGCGGCCTGTTCGAGGCTGACGAGGGCGAGCGGTGCCGTGTGCTTCTGAGAACTCTTTGACCGCGAGACGGTGGCGCACGTTCCTGCCCGCAAGCTGGTTGCCGCATAGTCCTTGACGGACGCAATCGATAGGCGTACACCGGTCCTCAAGTGGACCTGATTTCTCGGCCCACGGCGGATGCCGTGGCGGTTCAGGTTCAAGCGCCCGCCCGGTCTTTACCGCGGCGGGTTTCGTCATTCTGGTTCGCCGAAAGGAGCCAATCCGGCCTGGACCGCAGCACAGGCGAGAGCCACAGTCCGGCTGATCGGACGTTCATCGGCTTCCCAGAGTTGGACGCTCCGTTTGGTGACGCCGAGCGCATCAGCAGCTTCCTGCTGCGTCAGGTTCTGGCCCTTGCGCCACGTCTTGAACTCTTCGCCGTTCATGCTAACCTCTCGCTCCAGGAGGTGACGCGCTTCCGTCCATCTGGTAGGTGGAGCCGGTTTCCCGGCCCCACCCTTCGGCCCTTAGCCCTTCTCCCTGGTGTCCAGTTCAATCTCGGCGGTCAACCTGATCTTGAACCTGACTTTCGGGAAGAGGCCCTTCAGCCACTCCAGAATGTTCACTGCGCGTCACCTCCTTTCGGTTCGTCGTTCGGGACCATCCCGTCCGACAAGTTCAAGATAGGCGAACAGAGTTCGCCAGTCAACAGGAAAAGCGAACTCTGTTCGTTTTTCTTTGCCCGCCCGGCCCTCACCGAGGCGGGTTTTGTCATTCCGGCCCCTCGAAATCGGCAATGCCTTGGCACAGAGCGGCAAGGGCCAGCCTGACAGTCTTCGGGATCTCGACCGGTCGCCCGTCATCGCGCCGGGTGCCACGCTCGTACAACTCGACGGACGATTTGCTGATATCGAGCGCATCGGCCAAGCCCTGCTGGCTTAGCTTCAGATGCTTGCGGGTGCGTTGGAAGTCTTGCGGGGTCATGGGATCAGCCTTACATTTGGGGGGACACGGGGCTGAGCGTCACCTCAGCCCCGCGCTCCCGCCCTTAGCCCCTCAGGATGTCAAGCACCAGCTTGATGATCCCGAGGATCAGGGCCAGGAGTTTGAGGAGGCGTTCCAAGCGCTGCATCCTCTGTCTCCCAGTCGGCGGGGGGAGGCCTGTCCTCCCCCTACCGCGCCGACAAGAGAAGAATAGCGTACTGAGTACGCTAACGCAAGCAGAAAAAGCGTACTGAGTGCGCTTTTCTTCGCCCGCCCGGTCTTTGCCGCGGCGGGTTTCGTCGTTTCGGGGATCACCGCACATGGAAAACCTGCCGATCCCCGATGTCGGGGAAACCATCGTTCGTCTTGCCGGCCTGTCTCCGGCTGCCCAGGTCGCCGCCGTCATCATGATCGGCTTGATCGGGCTGGCCTGGATCATCACCCGCCGGCCGCAACCCGGTCCCGGCAACGAGACGTTCCAACTCGTCATCAACGCAATGAACGAGCAAGCCAAAGCCACGAACGCCCTGGCTGAACAGGTCGAGCGCATCGTGGAACAGAATGCCGACATCATCGCCCGGCTGTCGGTCAAGACGATGGAGCACGCTTGATGTTCGACGCACCGGCCGATCATCTCGCCCTCGCTGCCGTCCAGATCAACGCTGTCGCTGCCGCCTACGCTCGCGCCTCCGACATCGTCCGTCCGCTGATGCGCGACATCCCGGACGGTCACATCGCTGTCGGCGCCATGGACGGCTTTGTCGCGATCATCCCGAAGCTTAGGGAGGGCTGATGCCGTCCCGCCCGCCGGTCTTCCGCGCCCCCGGCTGGCAGCCTGCGCCGCGCAAGCGTCCGCAGGTCCAAAACGCCTACTACGGCTCGTCCGAATGGAAGCGGCTCCGTGCGGCTTGCCTCGCGCGAGACGGACACCGCTGCACCGATCCACACTGCGCCACGCCTGATCGCGGCGTCGGCGGGCGCCTGATCGCCGACCACATCACCCCCCGCCGCGAGGGTGGGCCCGATGCTCTGTCGAACCTGCGAACCCTTTGCCCTGCCTGCGATAATCGTCGGCACGGCAAGCGCGGTGGGTAGGGGGAGCCGATCCTTGGCAGGCCCGAGGGGGTCTACCGGTGGGTGGTAAAATTCCTGTGCGTGCAAAATGGAAACAAAAGGGTTCGGAGGCTGAAAATGGCAGGACGCCCCCCAAAGCCGACGCACCTGAAACTGGTCACCGGCACGGCGCAGAAGTGCCGCACCAACAAGCGGGAACCGAAGCCCGAGCGTTCGATCCCGTCGCCGCCGGCCCACCTGACCGACAAGGCCAAGACCACCTGGGGCGCCGTCTCGGTGCTCCTCGACAAGATGGGCGTGCTGACCGAAGCCGACGGCTTGGCGATGGTCGGGCTGTGCGAGGCATACGCCGATCTGCTGGCCGCGCGTGAGTCGCTGTCCCGCCCGCTGACGATAGAGTCGGAGGGCGGCAGCACGGTCTTCGCCGAGGGCGGCGAGCGGTATTACTGGACCATGGGCAAAAGCGGCCCGATGCGTCGCGCCCGCCCGGAGATCGCCGACATCGCCGATGCCGACCGCCGGTTCGCCGCGTGGCTGGCGAAGTTCGGCCTCACGCCGGCGGATCGGACCCGCGTGGCTGGTCAGCTGCCCGGTGACAGCAACCCGTTCGCGGACCTGTAATGCCCCGCGCGCCTCGTCAACACCAGCCGGGCGTCCGTCGGCCCCGTGGAGCGGCCGGCGGCAAGCCTCCCGGCCCGGTCGCACACCCGCATGTGGAACTGGCCGAGCGCTACATCGACGACGCGCTGTCCGGCGCGGTGTCAGCCTGCAAATGGGTAAAGCTGGCGTGCCAACGACACCGGAACGACCTGCGCGCCGACAACGCCGCGGACTGGCCGTATCGCTTCGATGCGGTGAAGGCCGAGAAGGCGTGCAAGTTCATCGAGTTGATGCCGCACACGAAGGGCAAGTGGGCGCGTCCGGATCCGCTGAACCCGAAGGGTCATCTGCTCCGCCTGGAGCCCTGGCAGTGCTTCATCGTCTGCATGGTCTTCGGATGGGTGCGCAAGGCCGACGGCTTCCGCCGGTTCCGGCTGGTTTACATCGAGGTGCCGCGCAAGAATGGCAAGTCTGCGCTGGTGGCGGCCATCGGTCTCTACATGCTGTGCGCCGACGGCGAACACGGGGCGGAGGTCTACTCGGGCGCCACAACCGAAAAACAGGCATGGGAGGTGTTCGGCCCGGCCCGACAGATGGCGAACGGCCGGCCCGACCTGAAGCGGCATTTCGGGGTGGAGGTGAACGCTTCGAACATCTCGATCCTGGGGAACAGCAGCAAGTTCGAGCCCGTCATCGGCAAGCCCGGCGACGGCGCTTCACCGTCCTGTTCCATCACGGACGAATATCACGAGCACGCGACCAGCGATCAGTTCGACACCATGGTGACGGGCATGGGCGCTCGCGAGCAACCGCTGGCGATCGTCATCACCACGGCAGGCGATAACATCGCCGGCCCCTGCTACGACATGCGCGACGTCGTGCGGAAGGTGCTGGAAAAGGTTGCGAACGACGACGAGCTGTTCGGGATCATCTACACCGTCGACGATGCCGACGACTGGACCACAGCCGAGGCGCTACGCAAGGCCAACCCCAACATGGGGGTTTCGGTCAGCGAGGAATTCCTCCTCGCCCGGCAGCGCGAGGCGATCAACAACCCCCGCAACCGCGGGCGCTTCCTGACGAAGCACCTAAACAAGTGGGTGAACGCCCGGTCAGCCTACTTCGATATGGCCGCCTGGGACCGGTGCGAGGTGCCTGGGCTGAAGCTGGCGGACTTCGTCGGCCGCCGGGTGGCGCTGGGGCTGGACCTGTCCAGCAAGGTCGATATAGCAGCGCTGGAGGTGCTGGTCCTGCCGGAGAGCGACGACGAGCCATACCGCCTCTTCACATTCCACTACCTGCCAGAGGACACCGTCCTCCTGCCGGAGAACGAGCACTATCAGGCGTGGGATGCGGAAGGGTGGCTGATCGTTACCGGCGGCAATATCATCGACTATGGCGTCATTGAGGAGGACATCCTCGACATCTGCGCGCGGTTCCAGGTGGAAAACATCGCCTACGATCCGCACCAAGCCACGATGCTGGTAACCCGGCTCCAGGCCAGGAAAGCGCCGGTGACTGAGTACCGGCCACTGGTGCTGAATTTCTCCGAGCCGATGAAGGAACTCGACGCCCTGATTCGTGGCGGGAAGCTGCAGCATGCCGGTGACCCGGGCATGAAGTGGATGATGTCCAACGTCGTGGCCCGGCCCGACAAGAAGGACAACGTCTATCCGACCAAGGAAAAGGACGCGAAGAAGATCGATGGGCCGGTGGCCCTGATCTCCGCGCTCGGCGTTTCGATGACGCCCGCCGATGACGACGGGCCGTCTGTCTACCACTCCACGGAACGCTCTGGCGGCTTTCTGACGATTTGAGGTGCCCATGGGCAAGCGAAAGCGGGACCGGCAACAGAGCGTTGCCGTGCAGAAGGAGCTTGGCTCATCGCAGAACCCTTCCGACCTTTTTGTGTCGCTGATGGGCGGGGCGCCCGCGGCTTCCGGCGTCCGGGTTTCCGACATGGCGGCGATGCGCGTCTCCGCGGTCTATTCCTGCGTCCGGGTGATCGCGGAGGATGGGGCGAAGTTGAAGCCGCAGGTCTGGCGGGAGAAGCCGGACGGCTCGCGGGAGCCGGCAACCGACCACCCGCTCCACGCGATCCTGCGGCGCCCCAACCGGCACATGACCCCGGTCAGCCTGTTGCTCGCGCTGTTCTCGGCCTGGGGGTTCCGGGGCAACTCCATCGCCGTGATCCTGCGGGACCGGTTCGGAAACGCAACCGGGCTGTGGCCGGTGCATCCGGGCAGCGTCACGATATACGAGGCGATGGACGGACGCCTGTTCTACGCCATCTCCCGGCGGACGACGCTGGAGAACGCCATGCTCCGCAACGTCCCGCTGATGGTGCCGGATTACGACATCTTCCATGTCCGCGGGATGACGTTCGACGGCGTCGTCGGCCTGTCGCCCCTGGCGCAGCTTCGCGAGTCCATCGGCATTGCCATCGCGGGCGAGGAGCTGTCGGCTAAGCTGATGGCGAACGGTGCCCAGCCAAGCGGCGTCCTGAAGCACCCGAAGGTGCTCACGAAGGATGTGGCCGACCGGCTGAGCGCAAGCTGGAACGGCCGGCACGGCGGACCCGGCAACGCCGGCAAGACGGTGGTGCTCGAGGAGGGGATGGAGTTCGACCAGCTGGGCATGACCTCGGTTGACGCGCAGTTCCTGGAGCAGCGCAAGCTGACGATCGAGGAGATCGCCCGCGGCTTCCGCGTTCCGCTGCACATGATCGGCATGCTGGATCGGATGACGAACAACAACGTCGAGGCGCTGACCCGCGCCTACTACGATCAGACCCTCATGCCGATGCTGGAGGCGTTTGAGGCCGAGTTCGCGCGGGCCTTCAACCTGCCGGACGGCGTCTACGTCGAGTTCGATGTCCGCCGCCTGCTGCGCGCCGACTTCAAGACCCGCCAGGAAGGCATGCGGACCATGTTCCAGTCCGGCGCCCTGATGCCGAACGAGTGGCGCATCGAGGAGGGTTACAACCCCACCCCGGCCGGCCGCGTCTTCGCTCGCCCGCTGAACACCGCCTACGTGGACGAGCACGGCGTCGTCGTCTCCATCACCCCGCCCGGGGGGAGCAGCGACGGAGGTCAGACCAAACATAAGAATGACGACGATTCGGGCGCTCTGGAGGTGGCGCGCGCCCCTTTTGACCGAAAAGTTATAGGGAAGTTGAGACTGAAGCGGGTCTACGTCCGCGACAGCAAAGGGCGTTTTTCCCGTGTCCCACACGCTTCGGATAACCGGATCGCTGCTTGGGTGCTTGCCCTTGCCGGCCGACGAAACCGCGGGCAAAAGCTCCGCTTTCGCCAGACGCTGAGGAAAGTCGGCGAGATATCCTCAGCGGTGTCCGAGGCAGCAAAAGCTCACGGTATCAAGCTGAATGGCCGCAGCCTGCACGTCAGCGCGAAGGATATCGATCATATGCTGTCGCTACACCGCGATAAGGATCGGAACCGGGTACCGGCCTCAGTCATTGCCACTCTGCCGGCTATTATGCGCTCTCCAAAAGCCGTCCTGGCGCAGATTGTCGGGAACGATATAGGCGGACGTCCAATCTATGCCAACGGACTGGTTTATGTGGCGGATGTGCCCGGAGACACACGGCTGGCCAGGATCTGGGTTCCATTCGACAATCCCATAACCATGCCTGCCCGGTCCGGGCAGAAGCGACAGAAGATCGTCGCGCCGGGACCGCACAGCGCGACGCTGACCGATGCGCATCATCTGCGGAATAAAGAGAAATTCAGGGTTCTGACGGGAAGTCTTTGAGACCGCTCGGAGGGGCGCACGTCCCTCATACCGAGACCCCTGCAAGCAAGCTTTCAGGAGACGCGTGCCGGCCACGGCGATTTCCGGTCGTCGAGCGGTCTCAAGAAAAATTATAGGGGCTTTCGCCAGCCTGCACAAGTCGCCGGACAGCGCTTTCGTGTGCGCTCGGACTACGGCACGTTTGCTACACGAGGAACTGAAATGAACATCCAGCGCAAAACACAGAGCGGTGTTGCCACCACTCTGTCCGACCTGCGGCAAGTCCGCGTCATCTGTTCGGCCCCCGACGTGGACCGCGCCGGCGACATGGTGGTTCAGTCCGGCATCGACCTCGTCGCCTATCGCTCCAACCCGGTGGTGCTGTGGCAGCACGACCCGGACCGGCCGATTGCCCACTGCGCCGAGATCGGCGTCACCGACGGCAAGCTGACTGCCCTGGTCCAGTTCCCGCCGGCCGGCGAGGACGAGCTTGCCGATCTGATTTACAACCGTGTGAAGAACAAGGTTGTCAATGCCGTGTCCATCGGCTTCATGGGCAAGAACCTGTCGGCGCTGGACCCGGCCAACCCCCCGCGGTTCGACACCAACGGCTGCAACCTGGGCGGCGGGGTCAAATACGAGACCTGCGAACTGGCGGAGCTATCCTTCGTGTCTGTCCCGGCAGTCCGCGGCGCCCTGGTGGTGGAGCGGTCTGGCACGGTATCGATCGATGCCGCTGAACTGGCGAAGCTGCGCGCCGCCGCCGCCGTGCCGCAGAAGCTGGCAAGCGAATTCCGCACCATCGCCAAGACGGCGCAGAAGGGGGTGAAGGGGCAAATCCTCCGCCTCGCCAACATGGCGGAGAGGTCGGTGGAGGGGGCTGTAGCCAAGGCCGCGCCGCCGCTGACCGCCAAGGGGTTGTGGCACATCGGCCATCTCGCCAGCACCCTCTCTGACCTCAACTGGATCCAGGGTAGCTCCGCCGCCGAGGCGGATTGGGAAGGTGACGACAGCGCCGTTCCCGGCATGCTGGCCGACGCGATGCGCCAGCTGGGCGCCGTGCTGATCGCCATGACCCAGGAAGAGGTCGGGGAATTGCTGGCCGAGCTGGGCGAGCAGGAAGGCGACGACATCGCCAAGGATGCTCCGGCGCTGACCGTGAAGGACATCATCGGTGCCCTGCACGGCAAGGCCATTCCCAGCCTCACCGTCAAAGCCGGGCGCGTGCTGTCCAGCACCAACGAGGCCAGCCTGACCCAGGCCCGCGACTTGATCGACGGCGTGATCCAGCAGGTCGCGACCGAGGACGACGATCTGGAGACCAGAGCGGCCGACCTCCGGATGCTGGAACTGAAGACCCTCGAACTCACCCTCGCCTAACCGCAGGGGAACCCAATCCGCTTTCCTGGCGGATGACCGGCCGGCCGCACCTCGCGCCCGGCCTCTTTTGCGTGGAGCATTTCATGAAGACGATCCCCGAAATCCGCCAGGCACTCGCCGCGGCGGTTGGTACCGCCAAGACCGCGTCCGCCGCGATCACCACGGCCAAGAGTGCGCTCCGCACGGCCGACGCCGCCGGCAAGGAGACTGCGACCAAGGCCGTGATCGACGCCGAGAAGGCGTACACGGACGCCCATCAGGTCGCGAAGGAACTGGGCGAGGAACTGGAGCGCGCGGTGGCGATGGAAACCATGGCGGCCGGCGGCGCCACGCCGCGTAGCGCTCCGGAGGGCACCTTCGCCCCGCTGCCGGCCACCGTGAAGGGCAGCGAGGAGGTGGTCAAGATGGCGCCGATCCGCCGCATGCTCGCCGACATCATGGTCCGCCACACGGGCGGCGAGCTGAATGCGGAGAAGTGGCTCGGGCAGGCCTATGGCGAGGACACCGTCGCCGTCATCCAGCGCTCGATGAACCTCAGCAACTATGCGGCCGGCGGCGCGCTGTCCCTCCCGGACTTTGCCTCGGTGATCATCGGTGGCCTGGACAACATGACGGTGGTGCGCCGCATGTCGCCCCAGGTCCTGAACGTGCCGGGCACCATGATCCTGCCCAAGGAGACGCAGGCGCCGAACGGTTCGTGGACCGGTGAAAACACCGCGCCGACGCCGGGCGAGTTCAAGTTCGGCGACATCCGCCTCGACCCCAAGCGCCTTGCCATCGAGGCGGTCATCTCCCGCCGGTTGCTGGATCAGGCACGCAACGGCGGCGCGGCGGTGCGCAACCTCGAAAGCTATGTCGTTCGCCGGTTGCAGGAGCGCACGGCGGTCAATGAGGACTCCGGCTTCCTCCGTGGCGGCGGGACCGAGCATGTGCCGCTCGGCCTGCGCTCGCAGATCGCCGCCGGAAATGTGTTCGCCAGCAGCGGAGCCGACTCGGCCTCCATCGAGGCGGACCTGCGCAAGGCGGTGACGAAGCCGAAGGAGGCGAACATCATCGTCACCAGCGGCTATTGGGTGATGGCGCCGCGCACCGTGGCGAAGCTGGCCGACCTGCGCGACCCGAACGGGAACAAGATCTACCCGAGCATCGACGTCAACAACACCCTGCTGCGCAATCCGATCATGGAGACCAATCAGGTTCCCGTGAACCTGGGCGGGGCCAACACGGAGATCCTGTTCTTCAACGGCCCGAGCATCATCGTTGCCAATGGCTCGGACGCTGAGGTCCGCGTGTCGCTGGAGGGCGGCTACATCGGCGCGGACGGGAAGAGCTACTTCCTGACTCAGACCAACGAAATCCTCATCCACATGGAGCTGTACGCCGACTGCAAGCTGGAGCGGCCGGAAGCCGGCTCCTGCATCACCGGCGTCAGCTACTAACCCGAGCGGGAGGCATATCACCATGCACGCATCCATGCAGAATGCGGCGGCGCTGATCGCCGCCCGCCACGGCGTTGCCGGCGTCGACGTGACGGCCGGTGGAGCCGGCGACAACATCGAGGTCAACTGCGCCTGGGTCGACCGCCGCGGCTTCGCGTCGCTCAAGGCCGTGGTGACCTACACCGCCACGCTGGCCGCCGCCGCGACGCTGACCTTCGCCGCCAACCTTCAGGACGCCAGCGACAGCAGCGGCACCGGTGCGGACGATTACGGCCCGGCGCTGCCGGCCACCGTGGTTGGCACCGGGCCGGGCGGCAGCGGAACCGTGACCGGTGTGGTGGAGCTGGACTTCGACCTGAGCGGCACGGGCCGGTATGTCCGGCTTCAGGTGACGCCGAACCTGTCGGCGGCCAACACGGACGTCTGCGAGTTCGGGGTGACCTACATCCTGGCCGGCGCCACCGAGAACCCGGTCAGCGGCACGCTGGTCTGATCCGGTCCCCAACCAGAACCAGAAGGGGCGGGGTCGAAAGGCCCCGCCATGCACCATGCTCGTGCGCTTCCTGAAGAACCACACCCCCTATCTCGCAGGGGAAACCGCCTCATTTCCCGCCGCTCAAGCGGCCTCATTCATCGCCAAGCGCGTGGCTGTGGCGGCCACCTCCACCCCGCTCGACAGCGCCGAGGACGGGCCGCCCACCCTGGGGGAGCAGCTGGATAGCCTGCTGGCCGGCTTCCGGCAGCGCGGCATCGATGTCGATCCGACCACGCCGATTGGCGATCTCGTGTTCCACGCCGAGAGCATCCTGGCGGCCGACCGGAGCGCCGCCGACGCCGGGGTGGCGATCGGCCCGGCGCCCGGCGGCGAGGACGCGGCCTCCGGTATCGCCCCCGCCGGCGATAAGCCCGCCGCTGAGGCGAAGCCCGAACCCGAGGTGACTGAAGGTCAGCGGCGCACCGTGACCCCTCCCCGCGTCGCCAAGAGCGCCCAGTGATGGCGAGCGCACCGGAGCGGGACGAAGTCGCGAAGCCGGCGCCCGTCGAACAGCCCCAGCGCATCACGCGCGATCTGCGACCGGCGAAGCCGGCGGCAACGTCGCGGGGCGTTCCTTACACCACCAAGGGGTGATCTATGCCGACCATCGTCGTCACCTCCCCCGCAACCGACCGTCGGCTGTGCGCTCTTGACGCCCTCAAGGCGGAACTCGGCATCGATGCCGGCGACACCCTGTCCGACGCTTGGCTGGAGGCGGAAGCCCTGTCCGCGTCCGACCGGGTTGCGGAGGCATGCCGGATCGCTGGCGACGATGCCGGCGATGCTCCGGCCACCTTTGTGGCGGAGGTGGCGGTTGTCACCTTCGGCGCTGACGAAACCCCGAACGGGAACGTGCTGGAGCTTCCCTGGCGCTACCCGGCCCGCGTGACCGCCGTCGCCATCGGCGGGGAGGCCCTGGACAGCGCTTTCTATCGAGGGCAGCCGAAATCCGGGCTGCTGTCGCGGCTGGTCTCGGGCGGCCGGGCTGGCTGCTGGGAGCGCGAAGAGATTGCCGTCACCATCGTGTCGGGCTGGGCGGTCGATAAGATGCCAACGGTCCTGCAGGATGCCGTGAAGCGGCTGGTGCGGCTGCGCTGGGAGGCCAAGGGCCGGGATATCACGGTGAAGGCCGAAGAGACCGACGGCGTCGGGCGTACGGAATATTGGGTCGGCAGCATGGCGGCCTCCGGTTCGGCCCTGCCGGTTGATGTGCTCGACTCGCTCTATGCGGCCGGCTTTGTCGATGTCGCCGGGGGGTGAGGCCATGGCCCGCTCCCGCGAAGCCCGCATGATCGGCAAGCGTGGCAAGCCGGTTGTGCTGCGCCGCCTGCAACCCGCCTTCACCGAAGTGATCCTCCAGGCGTTCTGGCGGGAGACCGGCAATGACCCCCTGAACGGCAGCGCCGCGCAACGGACCTTCTCGGTCATCATCGCGGCCGACGCCCTGGCGGAAACCGCCTTCCCGGCCGGCGGGCCGCAGAAGGGCGATTTGGTCATCATCAAGCCGACCATCGCGAACGGCGCCTGGACCGGCGGCGGTCAGACGTTGACGGTTTCCACCCCCGGCGAGCGCATCGGCGGCTGGTGGATGGAAGCGAAGGGTTGACCCCATGGCGACGATCCAAGCCTTCAACGCGATCCGCGCTTTCATCCAGGCCAATTGGCCGGACGTCGCGCCGCACGACTGCCCCCTGGAATGGGACAACGAGCCGATCACGCCGCCGCAGCCCTACGGCTCGATAGACCCCAGCACCAATAGGCCGGTGGTCAACGCCTGGGGCCGGGTGCTGATCGACGGCGACCTGTGGGGGCAGGCCAGCATCGGTACTGGCAGCCCGGACACCGATCGGTGGGAGGAAACCGGCTCGCTGATGCTGTTCGTCTTCGTGCCGGTCGGCACCGGCTCCGAGCTGACCCGCGAGTTGCTGACCGCCTTCGCCGAAATGTGCCGCGGGCAGGACATCGGCACCGTCGAGTTTCAGGACATCCGTTTCGACCCCATCGGCGCCAAGGACGACACCGGCAACTGGTGGGGCATGCACATCGTCATCGACTGGAAGAGAGGATAGCCATCATGGCTGAGACCACCCCCACCCCCATCGTCGCCAAGTCCTTCACCACCCTCAGCCGCCGATTCGCCGCCGGCCAGCCGGTCACCGAGGCCGACATCGACGGCCAGCTGACCTTTGCCGATTGGGTCCGCCTCGGCCACATCGCCATGCCCGCCGCCGCGGAGTCGGAGCCCAGCGCCGCGAAGAAGGGCGGTAAGGCGCCCGCTGGCGACGCGACCGAGCCGCCCGCCGCCTGATCCACCTCCCCCCACCCCTGACGATCACCACGCCGCCGGCACCGCCCGAGCGGCTTTTTTCATGCCCGGCTGAAAGGAGCCGCCACCATGTCCAGTTCCAACCGTGTCCGCCTGACCGGCGTCGCCGAGACGACGTACGGCACCACCCCCACCACCCCGCGCATGCGCAAGCAGCGCGTCACGTCCATCGGCCTGTCGAACAAGGCGGTCTACGTCGACAGCGACGACATCCGCGACGACCGGATGAACTCCGACTCGGTGCTGGTCGGCCAGACCAACGACGGCCAACTCGGCATCGAATGGCACTACCCGGCTGACGGCTGCCTGTTGTCTAGCGAGATGGAGTCGGCGTTCGGCAGCCGCTGGAGCAACACTCCGAGCCGTGACAACGACGGCACCGCCGGCAGCGTGATCCAGTCGGTTACCGCTTCGACCCAGGTTGTTGCGGTGGCGAATGCCGCCGCCTTCGTCACCGGTCATCTGGTCTACTTCAGCGGGTTCGGCCCCGCCGCCAACCGCAACAAGCTCGCCAAGGTCACGACCGGCAGCGCGACTGCCCCGGCCTTCGTCGGTGCCGGACTGGTGGACGAGGCGAGCCCGGCCACGGGCGCCCGCATGAAGGTTGTCGGGTTCGAGGGCGCCGCCGACGACATCAAGGCCGTGGCCGACGGGCTGACCTCCGAGGCCGGTGGGCTGGACTTCACCACGCTCGGCCTGCGGGTCGGCCAGTGGGTGAAGCCCGGCGACATCGCCGCCGGCAACCGCTTCGCCACCGCCGGCACCAACGGCTTTGCCCGCGTGGTCGGCATCGCTGCCCGCAAGCTGACCCTGGACAACCTGCCGGGCCAATGGGGCGCAGACACCGGTGCCGGGAAGTCGATCCGGGTGTTTTTCGGGGACGTGCTGGTCAACGGCGTGGAGCAGATCGGCCTGACCCTGGAGCGCGGCTTCATGGATCACACGCCGCCATCCTACATCGCCCAGACCGGTATGCGGGTGAACACGCTGGAGTTCGGCGGGCAGGCCAAGGAGAAGGCCACCGGTTCGATCTCCTTCACCGGGATGAAGGGGATCGTCAGCCCGACCAGTCTGGACGCGACGCCCGATGCCGAGCCGGACAGCAACCTCTATCCGGTGATGGCGTTCAGCGCCAACTGCGGCCGGATCGGTGAAGCCGGCGCGGCCCTCGGCAAGCCCAATTGGGCGAAGGGGGTGAAGTTCACCCTCAACAACAACCTGAGGACCATCGACGCGGCGGCTGACGGCGACAGCATCGCCATGGGTCCGGTCGATGTGGTGGACGGCTCCTGCGATGTGTCGGTCGATCTGGACACCCATTTCGGCAACGCGGACCTGCTCGCCAAGGTGCTGGCCGGCACGCCCACCAGCCTCAACGCCCGCCTCCAGAAGGGCACCCAGGCGATGGTCTGGGAGGCTCCGCGCCTGACCCCGAAGGAAGGCGACCCCAACATCAGCGGCAAGAACACGGACGTCATGCTGCCGGTGAAGCTGTCCGGCTCGAAGGACAGCCTGACCGGGGCGCAGCTGATCGTGAACCGGTTCGAGTTCGTCCGCTGATCTGACGAGACCCCGACGACCACGGGAAAGAGGCTGCCGGCCCTGCCGGCGGCATGACGGCACGCGCGGGCCGCGGGCGGGCGTTTGGTCGGCGCCCGCCCAACCATCGCGCATTTCCGACCAACCGACCAATCAAGGACTTTCGACCGTGGCAAACCTCGCATCCCTGAAGCGCTCCACCGCCGCCCTCACCTCCGGCGCCTGGAAGCGTCCCGACCCCGATCTCGATCTGCAGATCCTCACCCGCGGCTTCACCGACGAGTATCAGGACGCCCAGGCATCCAAGCAGCGCAAGGCCGCCAAGGGCTTCGGCGGTGATACGGAGAAGCTGCCGGTGGCGATGAAGCGCTCGATCAACATCGAATGCCTGATCAAACATTGCCTGCTCGACGTCAAGATGACGGACGACGACGGCAACCCGGTCTCCTTCGAGGAGTTCTGCGACACCATCCGCGATCCGGATTTCTCCGAACTCGCCACCGCGGCCTTCACCGCCGCCGGCATGGTCTCCGCCGACCGCGAGGCCGACGCAAAGGAAGCCGAGGGAAACTGACGGCGGCCCTACGGGACCATCTCAACCGCAAGGCGGACAGCAACGATCTGCTGGCCGACCTTGCGGAGGATGACCCCGACGCGGCCGAGATGGTGGCCGCCCGCCTGGATGACGAGGGCGAGGCGGTCGAACCCCTGCCCTGGTGCCGGTGGGCGTGGCGTGCCTGGCACGCGCTCTCCGATGACCGGCAATGGCGGGGCGGCGGTATGGGGCCGCCCAGCCCCTGCAACATCCCGTGGTCAGTGGCCCGCGCCTATGCCGACGACCACGGGCACGACCTCCCCCTCCTTCTCCGCCTGCTTCGCGCCATGGACGGCGTCTATGCCGAGTGGTGGGCGGAGAAGGTGAAGGAGGCGAACAAGAAGCCGACGACGGAGTGAGCGATGGCGACGAAAGCAGCAGCCTTCAACGCCCGGCTCCGGGTCTTCGTGGATCGGGCGCTCTCTCCAGAGGCCCAATCCCGCCGGCTGGCGGAAATCGCCATCACCGAGCGGGACAGGCTGATCGCCGCCGGCCGGGCCACCCGCCGCTATCGGCGCTGGGTCGATGGGGTCGAGGGTGCGCCCGAGACCGCAGTTCGGCCAGCCGATGGCGGGCGGATCGTCTACCGGTTCTCGATCATGGGCGCGGTCTGCACCTTCGCCCTGTCGTTCCTCATCAACCGCTCGCCGCCCCGATCCTCCGCCCCGCTGAACCCTGCCACGGGCAAGACGGCGCACTACCGGGACGGCTTCTATTTCGGGATCAAGGACAGTTCATCGCCCCGCGGGGACGCCGGTGGCCGGTTCGTCCCCGCCGCACAGTTCAACCCTGCGGCGCTGTCCCCCACCATCACCGAGATCATCATCGGCAACGTGCTGCCCTACAGCCGCAAGGTCGACGTGCAGCTGATCGGGGGTCAGTCGCTGTCATTCCCGGTGCCGCCCGGTCTGTTCGATGATGCCGTGAAGGCGATCCGCTCCCGCTTCGGCGACCTCGTGGAGGTCAAGCGGGTCTACACGATGGATTTCCCCAACCAGTACCGCCTGCGCCAGCGGCAGGTCTGGACCACCGGCAAGCACAAAGGGCTTTCCCGTGGCCGGCAAGGCACGCGCGTGGAAAGCCCCGCCCTGATCATCCAGCCCCGCCGCTGATGCACCCGAGGACCGCCCATGACTGATCAGATCGAGAGCCTTGACGTAGGCTTCCAAGACGGTGTGTCGGCTGGCGCCAAGAAGGCGACCGACGCGGTCACGGGCCTGGGCGACGCCTTCAGCGCCACCGAGGCGAAGGCGGAGCGTGCCGGCAAGGGCACGAAGAAGGCGACCGACGAGGTTGCTGCCGGTGCCGCCGCCGCCGGGAAGGCCATCGACGCCTATGCTGGCACCGTGGAGCGCGCCGACGAGCGTGTGAAGCGGCATACCCAGACGGCGGACCAGCTCGCCAACAAGTACGACCGCACCAAGCGCGAGGCGAACGAGATCGCCAAGGCCACGGCGCGCTACCGGAAAGACCTGGAGGATTCTGGAGCAATCCAGCGCGTCCGCCGCCGCAAAGGAGGAGCAGCGCGCGGCCATCATGGCGAAGATCGAGGGCGCGACGGAGCGCGCTCGGGCCAGGGTCGCGAAGTTCTTCGCGGACATCGAGGCCGGAGCTGCCGCTGCGACCGCATCCGCCGGCGGGATGTCGGCCGGCATGATCGCCGCCACTGCATCGGCCGGTAGCTGGGCCGGCGCGCTGGGCAAGGTCTACGAGACGGCCGGCAGCGCGACCAACGGCCTGACCCAGGCCGCCCGCGCGTTGCGGGCGCTGAACGCCGATTTCCTGTCCGGCCATGCTGAGATGACCGAATGGGCGGCCGGGGCGAAGGGGTTGGAGGCCAGCTTGCGCGGCGTGTCCGCGGCGCAGAAGGCCATCAACGACTCGGTCGGTCTGTCCCGCCAGACGGCAAACGCCGCGGTCATTGGCCCGACGCGCTACGCCACCACCGGCCGGGGATCGAGCGGGACCGGCTCCATCACCTTCGGGGATGACGGCAGCGCGCAGCGCCTGGACGACATCACCGCCGCCTTCGCCGAGGCCGACGCCAAGCTGGACAGCTACCGCGCCTCCCTCGGGCTGACCGACGTTGCCCAGCAGCGGTGCGAAACCGGGCTGGCGGAGCTTCAGGCGACGATCCGCCGGGCGGGCGTGGACGAGGCCGAGGCAACCCGGCTGCTGACCGCCTATGCGGCTGCCCACGATCCGGCGATCAGGAAGGCCAAGGATCTTGCCACCGCACATGCGACCGCCGCGAAGGAGGTTGAGCAGGCGGAGCGCGCTGCCCTGGCGAAGATGTCGGCCGATTGGGACGCCGCGGTGCGGGAGCGCGAAGCGGATGCGGCCATGATCATCGCAGCCGAAAAGGAGACCGCTGCCGCGGTGAAGGCCGAGGAAACGGCCCTCCGCTCGCTGATCGGCACGCTGGATAAGACCTTCGGCGCCGACGAGAAGCTGGCCGCCTCGCAGCAGCAACTCGACAAGGCTCTGACCGACGGCGTCGGCGGGATCAGGCTGACCGCCCAGGAGCATGCCGCCCTGTCGGCGAAGCTCAAGGATCAGCACGAGCTTTCCACCCGCGCCGCCTCCAGCACGAAGCTGGCCGCGCACGAGTCGCTGAACCTCGGCTACCAGATCCAGGACTTCGTGGTGCAGGTCGGCAGCGGCCAGAGCGCCATCACGGCCATGCTTCAGCAGGCGCCGCAGGCTGTCGGTGCCGTGGGTGGTCTGTCCCGCGCCTGGGCGCTGCTGGTCTCGCCCGTCGCGCTGGTCGCGCTCGGCATCACGACGGTGGTGGGCGCCTTCGCGCTGGTCGGCACGCGGGCAATCCAGATCAACAGCCAGATCCGCGATCTCACCGCCACGATGCGGACCTATGGCACCGAGTCGCAGGCGACCGCCGGATACCTGCGCGATGTCGGCAAGGCGCTTTACGAGGGCGGGGCCGACCGGGGCGAGAGTTTCGCCACCTCGAAAGTTCTAGCATCCACCCGCGGCCTTTCTGCCTCCCGCGGTCGCGAGTTGGCGTTGCTCGGCAGCGACATCACCGCCGGCATGGGCGGCTCGGTCGACGAGATGACCAAGCAGCTGGCCGCCATGGTGACGGACGGCTACCCGGCGATCATGAAGCTTCAGGAGGCCATCGGTTTCCTGAGCCCGGCGGAGGCTCAAGCTGTCCGCGTGATGGCGGAGCATGGCCGGCAGTCCGAGGCGCTGGGCGTGGCGCTGGACGCCCTGCATCGCCGCTTCGACGGCATGCGCAAGGACGCCATGAGCCCGGCAGCCACGGCCATGCACGAGCTTGGCGTGGAGTTCAACCGGCTGGTGGATGCTGCCGCAACGTCGCCTCTCGTCATCTCCATCACGGTCGCCGTGTCCGACGCCTTCCGGGATGTTGCCGACTTCATCGCGAACCCGAGCCTGGAAGGGTTCGGCAAGATCGCGAAGATCGGCGCCTATGCGGTCGCGCCGGGCCCGACCATCGTGGGCAGCTACATCGCCAACCGGCTGTTCGGTCCGGAGGACGAGGCCGCCCTGCGGAAGCGGCTGGACGAGGCCAAGAGCAGGGTGGCCGATCTGGAGGCGCATGCCGGCGCCAGCGATCCGGGTGGCGGCTTCCGGCCCGAGCTGGAGGGCGCCCGTGCCGAAGTCGCCGCCCTGGAAAAGCGGATCGATGCGATCACCGGCAAGGCCAAGGCCGCCGCGGCAACCGCTACGCCGGCCAAAGACCCGAACGGCGCCTCCGTCACCGGTGGCGCCGATGATGACGCTGCCCGGAAGGCGCGGGACGCCAAGGCCACGGAGTATGTGAAGGCGCAGACCCATGAGGTGGACCGCCTCTCCGAGGCCCTGCGCGGGAACGCGGTAGACCGCGCCATGGCAACCGCAGCGATGCGGGCGCAGGACGAAGTGCGGGATAAGCACTTGGAGGGCACTCCGAAGGAGAACCTTCTCCTGCTCCGCCAGCGGGAAGCGCGGCTCCAACTGGAGGTCGCCGTCAACGACAACAACCGAGCCGCCGCCGCCGAGGTGGCTGGCGCCGAGTTGGTGGCCCGCGCCTACGGCCAGTCCACCGCGGCAGTGCGCGAGGCCGAGATCCAGACCAAGGCCATGGCAGAGGTGGCGCGCGGCACCATCGAGCCGTACAACGCCATCGTGACGCGGCTCCGGTCACTGGACGATGCACAGCGCAAAATCCAGTCCGCGTCTTTCGACGCTACGCTGAAGCAGCAGACCGAGGACGCCAACCGGTTGGCTGCCGCCTGGGGACAGGGCGCCAACGCGGCGCGGGAGGCAGCGCTCGCCAACGAGGCCCTGGCCGAGGCCCGCAAGCGCGGCTTGGACCCGACCAAGGACGCCGGCCAGATCCGTGACATCGGCGCCGGCATCCTGGCCCGCGACTCGGCGCAGCGCTCGCAGCAGTTCGCCCAGATGGCGGAGGAGCAGCGCCGGGCCGTCGAACTCGCCAACAGCGAATACGCCATGCTCGGTCAGAGCAACGCGGAGCGCGCCAAGGCCGTGGCGGTGATCCAGACCACGAACGAGTTGCGCGACAAGGGCGTCGACCTGACCGACGCTGGCACCCAGGCTTATATCCGGCAGGCCGGCGAGCTGGCGCGGGTGAACAGCCAGTTGCAGGACGCCGCCCAGCAAGCCGCCGACATCGCCCAGCCGATCACCACGGCGTTCGAGGATGTGGTTGTCGGCGCCAAGAAGGCCAGCGATGCCGGCAAGGCCCTGGCTGAAGATCTGAAGCGGGTCTTTGTTCGCACGCTCATCACCAAGCCCGCTGAGACTTGGTTGACCGGCACGCTGACCAAGCTGATGTCCGGCGGCGTCACGACCGCGAACGACAACGTGCCCAAGCCGGCCAACGACCCGGGACGGCTGGAGCGCATCGTCGGCACCGTGAAAGGCGGTCTCGGCACCTCCGCGGACAATGCCATGTGGGTACAGATTGCCGGGTCTGCCGCTGCGGTTGCGCTCGATCCGCAGGCCATGACCGGCAGGCAAATGCCCGCGGCATCCGCGAGCGGCACGGTCGCCAGCATCGCCACCCTGTCCGCGACGGACGCCCGGCCTCTGCCTGTGGCGATCAAGGACGGCGGGCAGGTCACCGACTTGGTCCGGGCGCAGTCGCTGGTCCTGTCGGAAGCGCGAGCGCAGGGGGTGCCGGATGAGGTGGCGCTCGCCATCACCAAGATGGAAAGCGGCTTCCGGCAATTCCGCCCTGACGGGAGCGTTCTGACCTCCAGTGCCGGAGCTATGGGTATGATGCAGCTGATGCCCGGCACGGCAAAGTGGCTGGGAGTCGATGCGACCGATACCCAGGAAAATGTCCGGGGCGGCATCAAGTATCTTGCGATGCTCGGTCGGCAGTTCCATGGCGACTGGAACATGGCCGCAGCCGCCTACAATGCCGGGCCAACTCGGGTGCAGCAATATCTGACCAAGGGTCGGGCGCTGCCGGGCGAAACGGTCAAGTACGTCGAGACGTTCGGGAAAACCGTTAAGAGCGTCGGCACCGATGTCGCGACCCTGGGCGCCCGCACCGACACCGTGACCGCGGCGCAGGAGCGCGCTCTCCAGGCACAGCTTGACGCGGTAGAGGTCCAACGCGGCGCCAACGACAGCACCCAGACGATGACCGCTACACAGCAATCGTGGGTGGATAGCGCGCTGGGGCTGACCTCGGTCACCAAGGACGCCTCTGCCGTTATCGAGGTGAAGAGCCGGGCCGTCTCTCATATCAACGAAAATGCCATCTCCGCAGGCGACGGGCTGACCCAGGCGGGCGAAAGCGCGACAAAGTTCAGCACGGCGGTGGACGATGGAGCCGACACCTTCCTCGGTGGCATCCAGAAGCTGTTGGGTGGGGCCGGCGATTGGATTAGCGAGCTCTTCGGTGGCCGCGGCGGCCAGCAGCAGAAGGTCATCAAGAACGCCGATGGGTCCACCAGCTTTGCCCCGGCGACGAAGGGGGCGGGTGGATCATGGCTGGACCAGCCGATTTTCGGACAGCAGGCGGCACCGTCCAAGGATTTTGTCGGTCCAATGCCGGCGGCGGACGGCCTCTGGGGCTGGAACCCGACCTACAGCCAGCTCGCCACGGGCGGCTTGGCAGTGGTCGGCGGCCTGACCGCCGCGACACAGAAGCAAGCTTCGACCGGACAGGTTATCGGCGGCGGCCTGACCGCGGCCGGCGGCGTGCTGATGACCATGCAGAACAGCTACGCCAAGACGGCCGGTGCGGTCCTGTCCGTCGGCGGTGCTCTGCTCTCCGCCGTGTCGGGCGCCAAGGATCGGGGCGACAAATACAGCATCAGCCACATCACCCTGGGCGCCAACGGCCGCTATGCGCTTGGCGCCTCTGCCCAGGACAATGACGGCGACGCGACGAGATTTAACAGCGACGCAAACAAACTCGCGAAAGGCCTGAATGACATCATTGGCCGGCTGAACCTCACGCCGACCAACAAAGGCAGCTACATCGACAGCAAGACGAAGAGCGCGGAGCAGGCCGCTCTCGAGCTGCTGAAGGGCATGCAGTCGGCGGTTCCGGCCGTTGCCTACGCCTTGGCCCATGAGACCTCCACCAGCCTGGAGGAGGCGCTGGGGCACCTGGAGTTCGCCAATGGCTTCGACCGGCAGATCGCCGGCCTGCGGTCCAGCATTTCCGACCTGTTCACGCAATTCCAGGCCGGTGTGGACGACGCCAATACCTTCGGCAAGACGCTGTTGGATGTGGTCGACAATGCGCAGACCGTCTTCGCGGTCAGCAAAGGCGCCAAGCTGCCGGGGTTCGCTCGCGGAACGCTGTCGGCGCCCGCCGGCTGGGCCGTCGTCGGCGAAGAAGGCCCGGAGGTTGTGCGGCTTTCCGGCGGCGAGCGCATCTGGAACGCCCGCGAAAGCGCCCAGATGCTTGCCCAGATGGGGCAAGGCCGGGATGACACCCTGATCCACCTCCGTGGCGGCGACGAGCTGGCGGCGGTTCGTCGGGCGCTGGGCCATCCGGGCACCATCAACCCGGAAACCGGCCTGCTCGGTTTCGAGTATGGCGGCGGGGATCATGGCAGCCCCGGTTCCGGCGGGTCGGCGGGCTCTGGCGGCGGATCGAGCGGCAACTCCTCTGGTGGCTCGGGTGGCAACTCCGGCGGAGCGGGGACGGCGGGCGAAGGGCCGTCGATCAGCAGGACGAGCAGCACGCCGATGTCGCAAGGCGACATGCAGTCGTACGGGGGCTACAGCTTCGGCTCGTTCACCGCGGATGATCGGTCAAGCACGATCGGCTTCGGCGGAGCCGCGAGCTATGCGTCTCCGACCTCCGAGCAGGTCACAGCAACGGCTGCCGCTGTCGACAACGTGTTCGGGACATCGCTGTCCGGCTGGCTGGAAAATGCCGCACTGAAGTATGGACTGAACATCAACAAGTCCATCGGCGTCGATCCAGAGACCGGTCTGAACAACACCCAACTGAGCATCAATGCCGCCGGTTTGGCCGGAGACATCGCAAGCTTGGCGACCGGCATTCCAGGCCTCGGCCTCGCGCTGGGAGCCCTGGCCGACCAGCTGGGCGTCGATCACATCTCCCTCGGATCAATCGACGCCAACGGAAGGTTTTCCGGCGCCACGGGGACTGCGAGCACCGCATCGGGCGCCATCGCACGAAATGGCGGCGACCCCGACCGGTACAGCAGCAATCTGGCCGCCGCCGACACCAGGGCTGCGGCTGACCGGGATGCTACTGCGGCGGCTGAAAAAGCCGCGGCGGATGCAGCAGTGCAAAAGGCCGCTCAACGGGCAGCGCTTCAGGTCCAGTTCGATGCCGTCGGGCTGGCCCAGGACCGCGTCGACGAGCTGAACACCATCGTTCAGTCCCTTGGCGATGGCACCTTCTCGCCGATCGGCAAGGACTTCGACACGCTCGCTGCCGATATGAAGCGGGCCGCCACGGCCTACACCGCGGCCGGGCAAGCCGTGCCCGACGCACTGTTCGGCGCGACCAAGCAGATGGAGGCGCTGGGCGCGGTCAAGAAGCGCCTGCTGGACGAGGTGGCCGGCACCACAATCGAAAGCAGCCCTGAGCAACAGAAGGTCGAGCAACTCAAGGGCAAGTGGTCGAACACGGCCACGGATCTCGTGAAAGCCTTCGCCTCGGTGGGCATCGTCGGCGACGAACTGGCTGCCAAGCTGAACGAAGGTTTCGCCAATGGTCTGAAGAAGGAACAGAAGTCCTACAGCAACAGCCTGGACACCGCCTATCGCAAGGCGAAGGGCGAGGAGGGCTACGACTCGGCCACCGGGCTGATCGACAGCTACAAGACTGCGGTGAAGGACGTCAACGCGCTGTGGCCGGAGGGCGCCGACCGGGCAGAGCAGATGGCGAAGGTCACCGGCACGCTGACCGCCGGCATGGAAGGGCTGGTCAAGAGTGGGTCGATCACCAGCACCAGCCTACAGGAGATCATCACCACCTTCGCCGACACGCCGGAGGTGGTGACCGCGGCGACGGCGGCGATGAAGAAGCTCAACGACGCGACGGCGGAGGCTACCAGAACCTTCAACGCGGGCGTGGACTCCCGCATGTATGCCGCACTCGGCAATGCCCGCGGGTCCGGGCTGATCACGCTGGATGAGCAGCAGCGGCAGGAGCTGCTCAAGGCCAAAGAGGACGGGCGCGACACGGGCCAGTTGGTTCAGGTCCAGGCAGCGGAGCGCGGTCTGAAGGCGTTCGAGTTGGCGCAGGCCGATGTCCTGTCCTGGTACGATCAGGAAATCACCGCCCGCCAGACCTTCATCTCCGACCTGCAGGATGGGGCGCTGAAGGTGTCGCAGGCGGCGGCTCAGTTCGCCGCCGCGCGCGATGCCCTGGCGATCAGCCAGGACGCACCGATCAGCCCGCAGGAGCGGCTGGCCGAGACCAAACGCCAGTGGGATGCGGCCCTCGCCACCGTCCAGTCGACAACCGCCAGCGACGCGGATCGGGACACTGCCCGCTCGAATCTGATCAGCCTGGGCCAGACGCTGACCAGCATCGAGAAGGAGAACAGCGGCGGTACCGCCCGGTCGCTCTATGACGAGGTGATGAAGGTGCTGGGTGAACTCGGCACCGTGGCCCCGGACAGCGCTGCCGCGACCGCCGGTGCTCAACTCAAGACTGCCCAGGACGCCCTCAAGGAGCTTCAGAAGGGCCGGGCAGAAGCCGCCGCCGTCGGTCAGAAGCAACTCGGTTCACTCGACACCCTCAAGAACACGATGGGTCAGAGCCTCGCCGTCTGGCAGGCGGCGCTGACTCCGCTCCTGGCGCTGACCGGCACCTCCGACACCCGGCCGCATTACAGCGCACCGGCGTCGGTTCAGTCGGCCTGGGACGGGCTGTCGGCCGAGCAGCAGTTCGGCATTGCCCGCGCCATGGGCTGGGGCGGATCGGTGGACGAGGCGTTCAACCTATGGCTGGCCGCCGACACGAGCCGGGCGGCGACCTTCGAGGGCAATGTCGCCACCATCGGCAGCGGGGCGCGGTATGGCGCTCCGGAGGATGTCGGCCGGGCCTGGGACGCGCTGACCCAGGCGCAGCAACTCGCCGCGGTGAAGGCGGCCGGCTATGACGGCGGGATTGATGCCGGACTCAATGCCTGGGTCCGGCTCGGCCACGCCGCTGCGTTCGAGGCGGCGGTGCGTGGCGCGGCTCATTCCGCCGGGGTGCCGGGCTTTGCCTCCGGCACCATGTCCACCCCGCCCGGCGCCGTGTGGGTGGGAGAACGCGGGCCGGAGCTGCTGTGGCAGGGCGGCGGCGCGGCGGTCGCGTCGTCGGTCGACAGCATGCGGATCGCCGGCATGTACCAGACGGCGGCGAACGACCGCTACCCGGTCAACATCACCCCGATCCAACCGCCGGCCGCCCCTGTGGTTTCGGACAACCGGGAAGTCCTGTCGGTTCTGCGGGATATCGCTCGCCGGATCGAGCGGCTGGAGAAGGCAATCCACGAGGCCGAGGGCGAGGCGCAGTTCCAGCGCAGCCGCATCGCCCAGGACGAACTCAAGCTGATGCGCCAGCAGCTGGACGAACTGCGCGATCAGCAGGCCAAGCGCGCCGCGTAACGGAGGCTTCCATGGAAATCCACCTGTACGACCTTGTCGCCTATCACCGGGCGACGGGACACCTTCACCGCTGGCCGCTTTGCGCCGGATCGGTGGCCTACCAGTCCCGGAGCGACGACGACCCGGCGTCCGCGACCTGGCTGCCGCTCGTCGGGCAATGGCCGTCCGTGGCGGTCACGGCAGCGGGCGACGGCGCCAAGGCGCAGATCGACGACCTGAGGCTGATCAACGTCCGGCGGACGGACGACCTGCCGCGGTTCGCCTCCGTCTTCAACATCACGACCGGGGTGTGGGAGCGGGTACTGTTGGGCGTCCGGCCGCTCAACGTCCTGCTGACCGATTACATCGTCCAGTCGGTGACCGAGCGGGTGGTGGCGGCTGGCGCACCCCTCAGCACGGCGGTGACGGTCTGGCAGGCCAAGGCCGGAAAGATCGCGCCTGATCGGACCGAGCTGCGGCTGCCGGTCTACGACAGGCAACTCGACTTTGACGCGCCGATCCAGAAAGACGACGCGAAGTACGCCGGCACCGGTGGGTATGAGGGGCCGTCCACCCTCAAGAACACGTTGAAGGAGCGCTGTATCGGGCACTGTTTCATGGTGCAGCCGACCTATCTCGGGATCATCGACCAGGGCAGCGGCAACGGCGGGCTGCTGCATGTCTGGTCGGTCAATGGCGGGCTGCCCATCGAGGACGTGCCGCGGGGATGGTCCGGCGGTGCCGCCGTCGCCAAGACGGCCGGCATCCCGGGCTCCAACCAGCTTCGCGTCGATGTCTCGACCGGCAGGATCCACACGGCGGTCCATTACGAGGACTTCCGGGTGGAGGTGAAGGGCGACAAGACCGGCGGCGTCTGGCGCCGTTATATCGGCGAGGTGATCGCCTTCCTGGCCGTCCAGCATGGCGGCATCGTCACTGCGGCCGACGTCAGCGGCATGGACGCGACGCCGCGCACCGTCGGACTGTACCTGCCGGCCGGCGACGGGCGGACCCACCGGGACGCTTATGGCAAGCTGGTCGGGTCGGTGCCGAGGGGGAGGTGGTTCATCGACTTGGCCGACCGGCTGGTGGTGACCCGCCTGCCGCGCGCCACCGCGGTCACGCCGACGCGGGCCTACAGCAAGGCCAGCGGGTCAACGGACGGGCTGAAGCCCACCGCCGGCAGCGACGTGGTGCCCACCAAGAAAGTCACCGTCCTCTATGCGGAGAACCCGAACGCCAACACCACCGCGGTTGCTGATGCGACGGCGGCGGACGCCGCCCTCTGGACCCAACAGTGGCGCGAGTCGGATAGCGCGACGGATCCGGTGATCGCCGCCGCCTATGGCGTGTCGGGCAAGACCGAGCGGATCGAGACCTGCCTGACCCTGAAGGCCGACGCCGACGCCGAGGCGCCGCTGTGGCTGGCCGAGAAGGCATGGCCGCCGCAGTCCTACAGCCTGAAGGTCCGGGACGGAGCGCCTGGGCTCTGGATCGGTGGGGCGGTGACCGTCGTGGACGACATCGCCGGCTTCGAGGATGGCGCGACGCTGGTCATCACCGGCCGAACCAACCGCGACCGCGGCGGCGGAGCCACCCTCTACGGGGAACACTGATCATGGCCGGCTTGATCTACGCCTACCTCGCCGACCGGAACGAGGTGCAGAACGGCCCGCTGGACAATCCCGTCACCATCGCCAGCCCCGCCGCCTGGGCGTCCACCGCCCCTCTGGAGTCGATGCTGACGACACCGGTCTCCGACCGGGCGGTGTGCCTGACCAAAGGCGACGTGGACTATGCCACCGGGGCGCCGATCAACCCGGTGATCGTGACTCTGACATGGCAGTTCCCGATCTTCCTGTCGGTTGCGTCGCTCCTCAACACCAACCTCCGCCAGGAGGCCTTTTACCGGATGGAGGCATTCGGCGATGCCGCGATGACGGAGCTGGTGGCGACGTCCGTGGTCGATGGGGTGGACGCCAACGTCGTCCCGCCTCTGACCGATCCGGAGACCATGCGGGCCGGCGCGCCCAACCAGATGCGCGGCGATCTGGATCCGCGGGACATCCCTCTGCTGCCGATCAACATCCACTGTGTGGTGCCGCAGGTTCCGGTGGTCGCGATCCGTTGGACCCTGTGGGGCGGCGCCTTCCAGCCCGACGGCAGCGAGGACACCGGCTATCGCATCGGCCTCGCCTGGGCGGGCGATGGCCTGATCTTCTCCCGGCATGTCGGGAAATCGGGCGAAGGCGTGAAGGACAACGACGAGATCATCACCGGCGCCGGCGGATCGGCCTGGGTCGAAGAGGGCATCGCCAAGCGCACCGTCACCATCGGCCGCGAGGTGACCGACCGCACGCTCCGCGACGAGCTTTTCAAGATGGCGCTACGCTCGGGCAAGCGGAAGCCGCTGCTGTACCTGCCCAGCATCGGCGACCCGGCCGATCCGACAAGCCTCGGCGATCCCGCCGCCAACTTCCTCTACGGCGGCCTGTACCGCCGATCTTCCGACCACAGCCAGAGCTACGTCAGCGCCCGCTACACCTCGACCAGTGTCGAACTGGAGGAGTTCAAGGAATGAGCCTTTCGCAACTGGTGCTCGACGCAATCGACCGCCTGAAACAATACAATCTCGGTGTCTACAACGCCGCTTCCAACAAATTCGGCCTGTCTGGCGTTGGCGGTATGGCCGCCAACTGGAGCCGTCACTCCAAGGACATCGCCACAGCCTGCGAGACGGTCGGCACTCTGGCCGATGCCGCGTCCACCAGCCAGACCGCCTCCGCGGGCTCTGCATCGGCTGCTGCCGGCAGTGCCACGGCTGCCCACACCTCCGAACTCGCCGCCGCGGGGAGTGCATCCGCCGCCGCTGGGAGCGCGACGGCAGCCAGTGGCAGCGCGACCGCTGCGGCCGGGAGCGCCGGTGCGGCGGCTGGCAGCGCATCGGCCGCCGCCGCCAGTGCCACCCTTGCGGATCAGAATGCCAATGCCGCCGGCGGGTCTGTCCCGTCGGTCCGCCTGACCTGGGACACAGCCACGGCCGATGCCGACCCCGGCAACGGCAAGGTGAGGCTGAACAGCGCCACGGCAGCAGCCGCGACTGCACTCTATGTCGACAATCTGGACGTGGCGGGCGCCAGCATCACCACGGTGCTGGACCGCTGGACCGCCGCCACCAATACGACCAAGGGCACGCTGCGGGTTGCCCACCGCACCGATGCCACCAAGTGGGTGGAATATCTGGTCACCGGCACCGTGGTGGATGGCACCGGTTACCGCAAGATCACGGTGACCGGCGGAACCGGGCCGGGGGGCTTCGCTGCTGGCGACCCGGTCGCTGTGGGCTTCAGCCGGGCCGGTGACGCTCCCGCCAGCTTTTCAGCCGGTACCGCCGCTGCGCCTGGGTGGGCGGTAACGGGCGACAGCAACACCGGTCTGGCCCAGGTCAGCGGCGCCGACACGCTGTCGGTGGTGACCGGCGGTGTTGAGCGGCTCCGCGTTGCTGATCTCACGTCTTATCTGGTCGGGTGCTGGCTGGCGATTATGGACGCGGCCGGGACTGTGAAGGGCATGTTTGGCCCCACCGGTGCTGGGACTGTGGTCATGGGTAGTTTCTCTAACCATGATGCCGAAGTCCGTACGGGCAATCTGCTGGTGGCACTGTTCAAGTACATTGCAGGCGCCAATCGCTGGTTTATTTTTTCCGCGTCCAATGGGGGAAATCCCACCGTCACGACCTCTGGCGGAGACCTCACGCTCACATCTGCTAACGCCAAGGTCAATGTCACGGGGGCTTTGACTGCAACCGGACAAACGCAGTCTACGTATCACTATGTTGTCGGCGCAGGTTCTTCGGGCTATTACTTTGAGAACACCGCTGCAAATGCGGATGAAAAGAAATCGCAGATTTATACTTCGGGCAACAAGATCATCTTCCAGCTGATGAATGATGCCTGGACCACGACCAACAACTGGTTGGAGGTGACGCGTACAGGCGCTGCGCCGACGGGCATCGACTTTAAGGTTGCCCCAACCGTCAACGGCGTAGCACTGGGCTCGTCTGTCAAGTTCCCAACCCTGCCGAAGAGTGCCGCCTACACGGTCACATCATCCGACGCCGGCAAGCTGATCGTCGCCACCGGCACATGGACGCTCGGTTTGCCTGCCGCGGCATCAGCCGGCAGCGGCTTCACGGTGGCCGTCAAGAACACCGGAACCGGACTGATCACGATCGATCCCAATGGGAGCGAGCTTGTCGATCAAGCTCTGACGGGGCTGCTTGCCAGTAGGCAATCCGTGATCCTCGTGTGCGACGGGGCCGGATGGAATTCCATCGGTGGCATTGGGTTCGCTACCGCACAGCAATGGAGCACGACGGCAATTTCCGGCGGCGTCGTCCTGTCGGAAGGCAATCTGCGGGCAACTCTCAACCAGAATACATCGGCCTATCAGACGGTGCGGGGTGTCAACGCATTACCCGACGGGAACACATATTGGGAGGTCTCTTGCCTGTCCTTCCCGAGCGTCGGAGCAGATAGCGGGCTGTTGGGCATCGTCGATGCCAGTTTCTCGGATTTCGTCAGCCGCCCAATCTCCATCGGCGCATACCGGACGGACGGCTCTCTTCAGAAGACATCTGGCAGCACGGCTTTCGGCGCATCCTGGGGCGGGGGCGATACCATGATGTTCGGGTTCAAAAGGCCGACCGGCGGGACGGGAAGCCTCTGGATCGGTAAAAACGGCGTTTGGCAAGGTGGCGGAGATCCGGTCTCAGGCGCCAATCCTGCGATTACCGGCATTACTCAACAGGTATTCCCGGTGGCATCGGCAAATCTTGCGCCAGTATATCGCGGCCGGTTCAGCCCGTTGGATTTCGTTTACACCATGCCGTCCGGGTTCTCTCCTCAGGCTTGATAGGTGACGCATGAACATCTTCGAAATCGTGCCGTCCTTCGACGCGCGCACTCATCGGCAGGCCGCTACCTTCACCGAAACCGAAGAGGTCATCGAAATTGAAGGAGTTGAGTACAGCCGGACCAAGAGGGAGTGGGACGTGGAGCCGATCCCGCCGGAGGAAATCGCCGCCATCCTGACTGCTGCCCGCGCGACCGCGGTCGTAGCCAACAACACGGCTGCCGGGAAGGCCCGTGAAGCCTACCTGACCGCCGTCCCCGGCCAAGCCACGACCTACGCCGCCAAGCAGGCGGAGGTGGCGCGCTGGATCGAGGCGGGCCGCCCGGCCAATGTGCTTGCCACCGCTTACCCGTGGGCCGGCGACCGCGCCGACCTGCGCACCGTCACGGTCGCCGAGGTGCTGGCGGAGTGGGAAGCCGTCACCGCGGCGTGGGAGGTGGTCGGCCGGCAGATCGAGCGAGAGCGCGAGCGGGTCAACGACACCATCGCCGCGGCCGACACGCTGGAGGCGATCCAGGCAGCGCGGGATAGCGCCACGTACCCGGTTCCCTGAGCGCCGCGACAACACTCCAACTCCTGATCGACCCGGCCGCCGCGTGCGGCCTTTTTCATGCCTGGAGGTCGCCCATGTGCAATGCCCGATCCCCTGCCGAGCAGGATGTCCAGCAGGCGCTTGATGCCTGCGGCGGCGATAAAGACGCTGCCCTCCTGCTGCTCGCTCATCTGCTCAACGTTGCCCGCGGCGGACTGTCCGCTGGGCTGCTGCGGCTGCCGCCGGCCGACCGGCGATAAAGGCGTTACAGGCGCCCTGTAACGCATAATTCCCCAACCCTGGAGACCATCATGACCACCACGCCCACCGGCGCGGCGATCCCGCGCGACCCCACCGAAGCCGTCATCGACAACATCCTCCGCCGGGAAGGCTGGCCGCGTTACACCGACCGGTCCAGCGACCGCGGCGGGCCGACGAAGGGCGGCATCACCCTGGAGACGCTGACGAGCTGGCGGAAGCGCCCGGTCACGGCGGCCGACGTCGCTGCGCTGGACGAGGCCGAGGTGCGGGCCATCTACCGCGCCAACTACATCGAGAAGCCGGGCTTCGCTGGCATCGCCGACGACACCCTGCGCGCCCTGGTAATCGACTCGGGCGTCAACCATGGCCCGGCCCGCGCCGGGACGTGGTTGCAGGATGCGGTGAACGATCTGGCCGGCCGGCCGGTGCTGAAGGTCGACGGCGCCGTCGGACCGAAGACGCTGGCCGCGGTGAACGGCGCTGACCCGGCTGGGCTGTGGCGCTCTGTCTTCGTGGCCCGGATGTGCTTCTACGGTGACCTGATCTCGGGCGATGCCCGGAAGCGTGGTCGCACCGACGATCAGGCGCTGAACGCCGCCGGCTGGCTGAACCGGCTGGCCGAGTTTATGGAGGTGTGAAACGCGGATGTTCCCCGTCTTGAAATCCACCGTCGGCGCTTTGTCGGCCGAATCCTTACGCCGCTAGCAGCTACGACATCGCTGAACGGTATTGAGAATGGCAGCGCAACGCATACTCGCAACCGGGTTGCCCGATCCAGGATTTTTGATAAGGTTGCGACATCAATCAGGCTTATCCACCTTAAGGGCGATTATTTATGCACATGGGTCTCAATCATAAGCAAAATGAGAAAGACACTCATTATAAAATTGAGTTGAATGAGACCCCTTGCCAAATTTCAATTGGTGGCTTCACTTATTGTTCTGGTCCTTTGGAGCTCGTTACATACGGCGAAAGCGGTGAAATCCAGATCGGAAGGTTTTGTTCCATCGCTGATAATGTGCATATTTTCTTTGGCGGCATGCATTCCATGGATGGAGTATCAACTTACCCGGCAGAGAAGTTGTTGGAATTTCTTCCGGGGATTCCTGTAGTGCGCTCGACCTTTAGCAAGGGACCTGTCGTCATTGGCAACGACGTTTGGATCGGGGAGGGCGCAACGATCCTGTCTGGTGTCACTATTGGCGACGGGGCTGTAATCGGCGCTCGCGCTGTCGTATCCCGTGACATTCCGCCCTACAGTGTAGCTGTTGGCAACCCGGCAAGAGAAGTTCGTAAGCGTTTTGCAAAAGAGGATATTGACTTCCTTCTGTCGATCCATTGGTGGACTTGGAATAAAGATTCCATTCGTGAATTCGCTCCATACATATTTGATGGTGGCGATATCAATGCATTTCGGGCGGCTGTTATCCGAAAAGTTAACGAACAATGACATCATTAAGGCAGCCATGCTACTGACTCTTTTCCTGGAGATTGGCGCGGCGGAGCAAGTCTATTGGGCCGACTTCGGCGATCAGCTCCTATCGCCGGAAGAATGTCAGGTGCGGAATGATTGCGCTTCCGGTGGTGTCCAAGTGCTCGGCCAGCGGTGCGCCGGCTTCATGGATTGCTCCTTCAGCTCCAGACATGGCGACGGAAATGTCGAGCATATCCAGAATGCTTACGCCACCAACAACGGGCTGAGCTTGGGCTTTAACCGTGAAGCGACTCCCCTCCTGCTTCCAAAATCAACCACAACCGAACAAGAAAATACTCGGATATAAAACGAATCCTGGCTGCATGTGTTGGTTCATGCCGGTTGCTGTGCGTGCAAATGTATGGCATTTACTCAACCACCTGTCCGGGCCTTGCACCTGGGCCAACCGGAGCGACGTGGGGAGTCAGCGCCACGCCGGTTGGGTGACCGTCTGCCCTCTGATACCGCCCGCGTAACGTGGGTAGGGGCCACCAGCGCTTTGACGGGGATCGCTGCGGCGATGGGGCGATCCGGACGCCCCGCCGCCGGGGTGGCGCTTGTCATGGGAGCGCAGAGAACACGGAAAGAACAAATGGTCTAGCAAAAGACTTCGATGTTCTCATTCTGCTGCAAAATGTTCTGCAAAACAGCATTCTAACTAATTGAAATTGCTGGATTGGCTGCCCGCCACTGGTACCACAAGACGGCGGTCGGCCATGCGGCGGGTGCCGACGTGAAGACCGACATCACCTGGCACGGCGACCGTGCGGCGCATTTCGTCAACAACATGATGAGCCAGGGCGCCGCGCTGATCGACACCAGCGGCGTGGTCACCCTGCGCTGCCTGGAGAGCTGAACGGAGGAGGGCGAGCTGCCCTCCCTTCCGCATCCCCCACACAAAATCCGGAGTCTTCGATCCATGGCCTATGCGTCCAAGGATTTGAGCGTGCTCGCCTATGCGAACGGCTTCACGCTCTGGCACTACACCACGCGCGACGTGGCGACCGACGTCGACACCGCCGGCTATTTCAACGGGGCAGCCGACCTGCTGCGGGTGGGCGACATGCTGCTGGCCAATTGCGCGGTCGGCAGCGCCATCCCCGCCACCGGCGTGCTGGTGGTGGCGGCCAGCGCCAACGGCGCGGTCGATGTCGCCAACCTGACGCCGTTCGGTGGCGTCAACAGCGACTGATCCGCCGAGGGGAAGGGCGCCGCACCGCCGGCGCCTTCCGCTTCACGTCCGACATCCGGAGACACATCTATGGCCCTGACCGCCATCGGCCTGTGCGGCCGTGCGCTGATCAAGCTTGGCGCCACCGCCATCGCCTCCTTCGACGACGGCTCCGCCGAGGCGGAGGTGGCCGCCGCGCTTTATGGGCCGACGCGCGATGCGCTGCTGTCGGCCAACCCCTGGAGCTTCGCCAGCGTGCAGGCCACGCTGCCGCGGCTGGCCGAGCCGCCGGTCGCCGATTATGCCTGCGCCTTCCAACTGCCGGCCGGCTTCCTGCGGGCGCTGGGGGCGGGCGGCGAGGGGCGGGGGCGCGGCCTGTCCTACCGCATCGTCGGCCGTACGCTGCTGTGCGATGCCGGCACCGTCACCCTGTCCTACATCGGCCGCCCGGCGGAGGAGGATTTCCCGGCCTTCTTCGATCAGGCGCTGATCGCCCGCCTAGCGGCCGAGTTCTGCATCCCGCTGACCGAAAGCTCGACGCGGGCGGAGCTGTTGGCGCAGCAGGCCGAGGGCGAGTTCCGCCGCGCCCGCCAGATCGACGCCCAGCAGGACAGCCAGCCCGGCTTCGAGGACTTCACCCTGATCGACGCGCGGGCGTGACGGGGAGGATGCGATGGGACGGCTGCATCAGGTCAAGACCAACTTCACCGCGGGCGAGGTGTCGCGCCGCCTGCTGGGGCGCGGCGACCTCAAGGCCTACGACAACGGCGCGCTGGCCTTGCGCAACCTGTTCATCGATCCGACCGGCGGGGTGACGCGGCGGTCGGGGCTCGCCTTCTCGGCGTTGGCGCGTGGCGACGGGCGGCTGGTGGCGTTCGAGCGCAATGCCGAGCAGACCTATCTGCTGGTCTTCACCGACCGTTGGATCGACGTGTTCCAGGGCGGCACCCCGCTGGCGTCGGTCGCCGCCCCCTGGACGTTGACGCAACTGGCGCAGATCACCTGGACGCAGAGCGCCGACACGCTGCTGGTCTGCCATCCCGACCTGCCGCCGCGCAAGTTGACGCGCGGCGACGATGGCGGGTGGACGCTGGCGGAGTGGGCCTTCGCGGTCGAGGGCGAGCTGGCGCGCATCCCCTTCCACCGCTTCGGCGATCCGGCGGTGACGCTGACGCCGTCCGGCACCACCGGGGCGATTGCGGTCACCGCGTCGGCTCCGGTCTTCGATCCGCGCCATGACGGCACCCGGATCCGCATCAAGGGCAAGCAGCTGCTGGTGACCGGCGTGGTGTCGGCAACGCAGGTGAATGCCACGGTGAAGGAGGCGCTGGCCGACACCCAGCCGACCACCCAATGGGAAGAGCAGGCCTTCTCCGCCTTGCGGGGCTGGCCGGTGTCGGCGGCCTTTCATCAGGACCGGCTGGTGATCGGCGGGTCGCGCGACCTGCCCAACCGGCTGTGGCTGTCGCGCTCCGCCCAGATCTGGAATTTCGACCTGGGCGAGGGGCTGGACGATCAGGCCATCGAGTTCGGCATCCTGTCCGATCAGGTGAATGCGGTGCGCGCCGTCTTCTCCGGCCGGCATCTGCAGGTCTTCACCTCGGGCGCCGAGTATATGGTGACCGGCGACCCGCTGACCCCGCAGAGCATGCAGGTCAACCGGCAGACGCGCATCGGCTCGCCGATGGACCGCGCCATCCCGCCGCGCGACGTGGAGGGGGCGACGCTATTCGTGCCGCGCAACCGGCGCGAAATCCGCGAATTCCTCTACACCGACACCGAGGCCGCCTATCAGGCGAATGACCTGGCATTGCTGGCCCGCCACCTGATGGCCGGCCCGCGCGACCAGGACTACGACCAGAGCCGCCGGCTGCTGTTCGTCGCGATGGAGGACGGCACGCTGGGGGCGCTGACCGCCTACCGGGCGGAGGATGTCACCGCCTGGACCCTGCTGGAGACCGACGGGGCGGTGCGCTCCGTCGCCGCGGTGGGGGACGAGGTCTACACGCTGGTCGAGCGGCGGGGCGTGTGGACGGTCGAGCGCTTCGACGACGCGCTGAACCTCGACACCGCCGTCACGGCGGAGCGGGCGGAGGCAACCGCCGTCTGGGGCGGGCTGGCGCATCTGGAGGGGCGGACGGTCGCCGTCGTCGCCGATCGCGTGATCCGCAACCCCGCCACCGTCCAGTCCGGCAGCGTCACCCTCGACCCGCCGGCCCGCAAGGTCGAGATCGGACTGCCCTACACCCACCGGATCGAGCCGCTGCCGCCCAATCTGCTGGGGCAGGCGACAGGGGCCGACATCGTCCGGCTGGTCGCCGTCACCTTCCGGCTGGAGGAGACGGCGGCGTTGCGCGTCGATCTGGGGCGTGGGTTGCAGGAACTTCCGCTTCACCGGCTTGGACCGCAACCGGCCGGCGGGGTGCCGCCGCGGGTATCGGGCGACCGCCGACTGCGGGCGCTCGGCTGGCGCCATGACACCGACGTCCCGCTTTGGCGCATCGAGCAGGATGCGCCGCTGCCTTTCACGCTGCTTTCCGTGACCATGGAACTGAAGGTGAATGACTGATGGGTGGAATAACTCCCCTCGTGACCACGGCATTGCCGCTGGCGAACTCCGTCATCGGCACCGTGCGCAATGCCGGCGCCGCGTCGTCCAGAGCCGCCACGCAGCAGGCCGCCGCCCAGCAGGCCGCGGCTGAACTCGACTACAAGCGCCAGCAGGATGCGGCGCAGGCCGCGGCCGCGCAGGCGGCGCTGGAACAGAAGTACCGCGAGGAAGCGACGGCGGCCGAGCGCAGCGCCCAGGCGGCGGCGACGGCCCGCCAGCAGCAGGCCCAGCTGGAGGCCGAGGTGCAGGCCCGCCAGTGGGCGCATGACGCCGAGTTGCGTCAACAGGAACAGGAGCTTCAGCGCCAGAAGGACGAAACCGCGGCGGCTGCCGCTGCGGCGGCGCGTGCCAAGGAGATGGATGACTTCCGCGGAGCCCAGGAGCAGACGCTGGCCCAACTGCGCGCCGGCCAGGAGGAGGCCGTCCGCGCCAGGGAGACCGACGCGCAGACCCAGCTCGCCCAGCTGACCGCCGCGGCGGATGCCGCCGAACAGCGGCGGCTGGCAGCCTTGCGCCAAGCGGTCAGCAAGACCCGCGCCGGGCTGGGTGCGCGGGGTGTCACCGCGCAGGACGGGTCGGGCGAGGCGATCCTGCTGGGTCTGACCAACTCCAGCGACACCGAGCGCAAGGATGCCCAGGCCACCGACCAGCTGAAGCGCGCGGCCATCCAGCAGGGGCTGGACGATGCCAAGCGCCGCAACCTGCTGGAGTTGTCGCAACTCGCCGACCGTCAACGGCTGGAATACATGAGCAAGTTCTTCTGAGGAACGGCTCCATCAACCGGAGACCCACCCCCGATGTCCACGCCGCTTCTCATCCCGCGCGGAACGCCGCGCGTGCAGTATCTCGCCGACGGCTTGCAGCGGGTCTTCACCTACCCGTTCCCGATCTTCGCCGCCGAGGATCTCCAGGTCTTCCTGGGCGCGGCACTCCAGAGCACCGGCTATGCGGTCAGCGGAGCCGGTGCGACTGCCGGCGGGGCGGTGACCTTCGCCGCCCCGCCGGCCGAGGGGACCGTCGTGCTGCTGCGCCGGCGGCTGCCCATCGAACGGCGCAGCGATTTCGGCGAGAGCGGGCCGCTGCCGGCCGCAGCGCTCAACGGCGAGCTGGACCGGCTGACGGCCATGCTCCAGCAGGTGGCGGGCGATCAGGAGTTGATGCTGCGCTATGGCGACAGCGACCTGCCGGCCTCCCCCCTGCTGCCGGAGCGGGCCTTGCGCCGCGGCAAGCTGCTGGCCTTCGACAGTGCCGGCAACCCGACGGTCCGTCCGCCGGTGGACGAGGAGGCGCTGGCGACCTATGTGCCGCCGGGGGCCGGCGCCACCGCCCGGCCGGTGCGCGACAAGCTGGCCGATCTCGTGTCGGTGAAGGATTTCGGCGCGGTGGGCGACGGGCTGGTCGACGACACGCTGGCCTTGCAGGCGGCGCTGACCTCCGCCCGCGCGGTGTTCGTGCCGCCGGGGACCTACCGCATCGCCAACACGCTGACGCTCGGTCATGGCCAGACGCTGTACGGGGCGGGGCAGGCGTCGGTGATCCGGGGGGCGTCGAACGGCTTCGACCTGATCCATCTGCCGGACGGCTACGCCACCCTGTCGGGCCTACGGCTGGAGCAGGGCCGGGTTGGGGTGCGGCTGTTCGGGCGCGACGGTCCTTGCGTGCAGAACAGCCTGACCGACCTGACGTTGTGGGAGCCGGAGGTAGGGCTGGTCTTCGACGGCCACACCGACCCGAACCTGCCCTGCTATTGGAACAACATCGCCCGCGTGCTGGTGGCGCGGCCGTCGCGGCATGGGGTGTGGCTGACGCGGACAGGGGCGGGCGACACGCCGAACGCCAACCGCTTCCAGGCCGTGCGGGTCTATTCGCTGTCGGCACCGATGAGCGGCTGCGGCTTCTTCGTCGAGCAGGGGCGCTTCAACAACGCCTTCTTCGACTGCGAGGCCAACCTGTGGCCCGAGGCGGAAGCCTGTTTCCGTGTCGGGGCCGTCACCGACAAAACGCTGATCGTGAATTTCTACGCCGAATCGCTGGGTGCCCTGCCGAACCTGCAACTGGATGCCGGATCGGTGGAGACGGCGGTCGTCAACCTGTTCTCCGCCGCCGCCGGTCCGGCGATCCTCGACCGGTCGGGTGGGCGCTACACGGCGGTCAATGCCGGCTACCCGGAGAAGAACCGGCTCCAGCGCAGCCGCGTCACCGAACTTGTGGTGGAGGCGCTGCGCTACGACACCGAGTATGTGGAGCCGGCCGGTGGCGGCGTGGTGTCGCTGGACCTGACGAGTTCGGTCTATCTGGCCAGCGCCTATGCCGGGGCGGTGGAGTTGCGGCTCCCCAAGGCCGAGGACGCCAACGGCCATGCGGTGACGATCAAGCGCACCGATGCGTCGACCAACCCGCTGACGGTGACCGAGAGCGGCGGGCCGGGGCCGGACGGGCGGGTGCTGTCGCTTGGCAACCGCTACGACTTCGTGACGCTGGTGTCGAACGGGGCCGGCTGGTGGATCGTCGCCAGCAACAACCCGCCCGGCAACGCCCGCTATCACGAGGCTCCCGGCCTGTTCGAGCCGGACCTGAACCAGCAGCTCTATCTGGTCAGCGCCTGGAACGGGGCGGTGGAGGTGCGGCTGCCGGCGCCCTCGGCCCCGCATGCGGTCGGCCGCACGGTCACCGTCAAGAAGTCCGACACCGGCGGCAACCGCGTCACCGTCACCCAGTCCGGCGGCGGCGGTCCGGACAGCGAGGCCATCGCGCTGACCGCGCAGGGCCATGCGGTGACGGCGATGTCGAACGGTGCCGGCTGGCACATCCTGGGGCGGAATCCATGAATGAGAAGGACGACGACGGTTTCCGCGCCTTCGTCCAGGGCTGGAACGCCATGGTGGACTTGAAGACTCCGTCCCACCACACGGAGATGGCGGGCTGGCTGGAGCGGCATATGGCCGGGCAGAACCGGCGCATGCTGCTGATGGCCTTCCGCGGCTCCGGCAAATCGACGCTGGTCGGGCTGTTCGCGGCCTGGCTGCTGCTGCGCGACCCCAACCGGCGGCTGCTGGTGCTGGCCGCCGACCTGAAGCTGGCGATGAAGATGGTGCGCAACGTCAAGCGCATCCTGGAACGACATCCCGATTGCAGCCACCTGAAGCCTTCCTCCAGGGAGCGCGACCAGTGGGCGGCCGACCGCTTCACCGTGGTGCGGCCAATGGAACTGCGCGACCCGTCGATGGCGGCGGCCGGCATCGGCGGCAACATCACCGGCAGCCGTGCCGACGTGGTGATCTGCGACGACGTGGAGGTGCCGCGCAACGCCGACACCGCGGTGAAGCGCGCTGCCCTGCGCGAACGGCTGTCGGAGCTGGAGTATGTGCTGGTGCCGGGCGGGGCGCAGCTCTATGTCGGCACGCCGCATGCGCAGGACAGCCTTTATGCGGAGGAGAGCGACGACGGCAGCCCGTCCTTCCTGGACGGGTTCGAGCGGCTGGTCCTGCCCGTCTACACCGAGGATGCCGAGGGCAACCGCCGCTATGCCTGGAAGGAGCGCTTCGGTGAGGCGCATGTCGCCCGCATCCGCAAATCGACCGGTCCCAACAAGTTCACCAGCCAGATGCTGCTGCGTCCGGTCAGCGTCACCGACGGGGTGCTGAATGTCGAAAAGCTCGGGCGCTACGACGCGGAGCTGGAGTATCGCGAGGCGCTGGGGCGCGCGGTGCTGACGCTGGACGGGGTGAAGATGGTCTCCGCCACCTGCTGGTGGGATCCGGCCTTCGCCCGGCCGGCGGAGGACGGCAGGTCCAAAGGCGGCGACGGCAGCGTGGTCGCCGCCGTCTTCGCCGGGGAGAACGAGCACTTCTACCTGCACCGGGTGCTGTATCTGTCCGTCGATCCCAGGGCGGAGGAGACGGAGGCCGACCAGCAATGCAGGCAGGTTTCCCGCTTCCTTGCCGACAACCATCTGCCGGCGGTCCACATCGAGATCAACGGTCTCGGCCGTTTCCTGCCCGGACTGCTGCGCAAGCGGCTGCGCGACGACCGGCTGGCCGCCGGCGTGGTCGAGCAGAACAGCCGCACCCCCAAGGCGGCGCGCATCATCAAGGCCTTCGACGCCCTGCTGGCCGACCGCCGCCTTCTGGCCCACCGGCAGGTCTGGCAAACGCCGCTGATCCGCGAAATGCGCGACTGGCGCCCGGACGGCCGCTATCGCGGGCCCGACGACGGGCTGGACGCGGTGGCCGGCTGCCTGGGTGCCGAACCTTGCCGCTTCGACCGCAGCACCACGGCACCCGAACGCCGCCCGGACTGGCGCGGTGCGGAGGCCGTGGTGGCCCCTGCGGACTGGGAGCTTTGAGTCGTTTCCACATCAACACGAACGGGAGACCCCGATGCATGAGTCCCTGACCGCGAGCCTGGATCTCGCCTGGTGGATCACCGCCGTCGAGTTGCCGGCGATGGGCGGGCTGTTCTGGCTGATCGCGCGGGTGCGCAAGGATGCGGACGGCGCGCTGGACGAACTGCGCAACCGGGCGGAGGAGGCCCAGGCGCAGGTGCGCGAGAGCCTTGCCGCATACAAGCTGGAGGTCGCGAAGACCTATGTCTCCTTCGCAACTCTCAAGGACGTCGAGCAGCGTCTGACCGACCATCTGCTGCGGATAGAGACCAAGCTCGATTCGGGCTTCATGCCGTTCGAAGGCGGACGGCGCTGACTGGAAAGCCTGGTCAGTCGGCGTGGTGGATCATCGCCTGGTAGATCTTCCAGGCGATTTCCACCGACACGCCGCCGGCCCGCGCACCGGCCGCCAGCATGGTGGCGCTCGGTTTCAGCGGGACCGCGGTCTGACCCGGCTCGCACAGCGCGCCCATGGCGGTGACCGACGCGCCCAGATCCGTTTCGCAGGACGAGGTCTTCTTCAGCAGGCTCATGGAGATGGCGTTCATGGCGGGTCCTCCGTTGACTTGCTTCTGTCACAGCAAAAGCGGTGCCAACCGCATGAAGCGGCTCAAATCCAGGAATTCCGGGGGATTCGCAGGGGTTGAGCGGGCAATGCCCATAATCCGAGGACGAATGCCGCCGCCGAATTTCAAAAATACCCGCAAAATGCCGAATAGTTTCGAGCGTGCTTTGCAAAATGCAACGCGCGAAGCGTGCGGAATTGCAATCGGGGAGTCGATCTTGCGTTGTGCCGCCGCTCGCGATCCCCGAACTGCGACCCGTTACGGCCAAGCTGCGGCTTCGAGGTCTCTGGCCGCTGGGCATGCATTGCGTTAGTGTCCGACCGTCATGACCGACCGAATCATTCACCACATGTGCCGCGCGGACGAGTGGGATGCCGCCCGCCCGGCCGGCCGCTATCCCGGCTCGTCCCAGGATGTCCAGGACGGCTTTATCCATTTCTCGACCGCCGCACAGGTGGTGGAGAGCGCCGCCAAGCACCGCGCCGGCCAGGACGGCCTGCTGCTGCTGACGGTGGACGCCGACCGGCTGGGCGACGCCCTGCGCTGGGAACCGTCGCGCGGCGGCCAGCTCTTCCCGCACCTCTACGGGCCGCTGCCGGTGGACGCCGCGCTGCGGGTCGATCCGCTGCCGCTGGGGCCGGACGGGCGCCACGTCTTCCCGGCCGGCTTTCCCTTCACCCTTCAGGACCTCGTTCCGTGATCGACCTCTATCCGCTTGCCGGGCCGCTGCTGTTCCGCTTCGACCCTGAGACCGCGCATGGCCTGACCATCAAGGCGCTGAAGTCCGGACTGGTGCCGCCGGCCCGCGGCAGGGACGAGCCGGCGCTGCATACCCGCGTCTGGGGGCTGGATTTCGCCAACCCGGTTGGGCTGGCCGCCGGCTTCGACAAGAATGCCGAGGTGGTCGACGCCATGCTGAATTTGGGTTTCGGCTTCGTCGAACCCGGCAGCGTCACCCCGCGGCCCCAGCCCGGCAATCCGCGCCCCCGCCTGTTCCGGCTGGTGGAGCAGCGCGCGGTGATCAACCGCATGGGATTCAACAACGAGGGGCTCGAGGCCTTCGCCCAGCGGCTGGAGCGTCGCCGTGAAGCGGCCAAGCGCGCGCCCGGCATCGTCGGCGCCAATCTGGGCAAGAACAAGGACACGGTGGACGCCGCCGACGACTATGTGATCGGTGTGCGCCGGCTGGCGCCGCTGGCCGACTATCTGGTCGTCAACGTCTCCTCCCCCAACACGCCGGGCCTGCGCGCGCTTCAGGGCCGCGACCCGCTGCGCGCCCTGCTGGAGCGGGTGCTGGAGGCGCGGGCGTCCTGCGGCCTGACCCGCAATCCGCCGCTGCTGCTGAAGATCGCCCCCGACCTGACGGTGGAGGACAAGAGCGACATCGCCGCGGTGGCGCTGGAGTCCGGTATCGACGGGCTGATCGTCTCCAACACCACCATCGCCCGGCCCGACAGCATCCCGGCGGCGATGCGCAGCGAGGCCGGCGGCCTGTCCGGCCGTCCTCTGTTCGAGGCCTCCACCTCGGTCCTGCGCGAGATCTATGCGCTGACCGGCGGCAAGCTGCCGATCGTCGGCGTCGGCGGTGTGGCGACCGGCGAGGAGGCCTATGCCAAGATCCGCGCCGGTGCCTCGCTGGTGCAACTCTATTCGGCGATGGTCTATGCCGGGCCGGCGGTGGTCCACCGCATCCGCCGCGAACTGGCGGAGCTGCTGCGCCGCGACGGCTTCCCCTCGGTGGCCGAAGCGGTGGGGGCCGATCACCGCTGATCCCGCGCAGGGCGGGGCCGGCGGCGGCGTAGCATTAACGGATCGTCAAGCGGGCGTCCCGACAGTGGGTCACTCAGTCGGGACGCCCGCAAGGTCCGCATCATGCTCCTGCCGGAGGCTGCGAACCCGTGAAGGCCCTGACCGCCGATTTCCGCCCCGGCGCCGCCGTCCCGACCACGGCGGCGCCCACCATTCCGGTTCCCGCCATGACCCTGCTGACGCACCTTGTCTATGCGCTGGCCTATCTGATCGCCGGCGGTTCGGCCGGAGCCGCCCTGTGGGCGCTGCGTCCGGAGGCCGACCCGCTGGTGGCGTGGCTGGTGGGGGCGTTGGTGGTGCTGGCCGGCGCGCTGGTCCATGAGGCGGTCACGCGGCTGGAGCGCGAGCGCAAGGCCGCCCGCCGCATCGCCCGCCTGAATGACCGGGTGGAGGAGCTGGCCCTGCTGCTGGAGCGGCGACTTGCGGCCGATCCCGGCGCCCAGCCCGACGGCGGGGTGCGGTACGACGCGGTGATGCAGGAGGTGAAGCTTCTGCAGTCGCTGGTCGCCCGCCTGACCGAGCGGCGTGCCCCCCGTCCACCGGCCGCCAGTGGAGAGCGCCGTCCCGCGTCGTCCGTACCGCCTGCCGCACCGCCCTCTGCCGCGCCCGTTCCCGCCGCGCCGGCCCCGATGGACGATGCAGCGGTGCTGGAGGCGGTGCGCGATGCGCTGAAGGCCGACCGCATCGACGTCTATCTCCAGCCCATTGTCAGCCTGCCCCAGCGCAAGCATCGCTTCTACGAGGTGTTCTCGCGGGTGCGGGCCGCCGACGGGCAGCAGATCATGCCCGACCGCTATCTCGACATCGCCGAGCGCGAGGGGCTGATTGCCACCATCGACAATCTGCAGCTGGTCCGTTGCGTCCAGCTGATCCGCGAGACGGAACGGCGCCAGCATGCCATCGGCTTCTTCGCCAACATCTCCGCCGCGACGCTGGCCGATGCGGAGTTCATGCGCCAGTTCCTGAACATGATGGCGCAGAACCATGCCCTGGTGCCCAAGCTGGTGTTCGAGCTGAGCCAGCACGCGGTGAGCGCGGGCGGGGCGGTGACGATGGGCATCCTGTCGCAGCTGGCGCGGCTGGGCTTCCGCTTCTCGATGGACCAGGTGACCGACCTGTCCATCGACATCGACCGTCTGCTGCGCCACGAGTTCCGCTGCATCAAGCTGGACCGCGCGCTGGTGCTGGATCCCGCCAACGCCGGGCGCATCCGCGAGCTGCGCCACCGCTGCGCCGCCGAAGGCATCGACCTGATCGTCGAGAAGATCGAGACGGAGAACCAGCTGGTCGACGTGCTCGACACCGGCTTCGACTTCGGCCAGGGCTATCTGTTCGGCGAACCGCGGCTGAGCCGGAAGCCGGAGTAACGTTGGGGCGAGCGCCCGCATCTGACCGATACCGGGTTGTGGCGGCAATGCAGCGTTGGCCTTTCGACAGCCTTGATTTCCGCAGCCACGCTTGACATTCCCCCACGCGGCGATGGAAATTTCGCGTTCCCGGCCAAGTCCGGGCACCCGATGCGGGTGAGACCAACACTATTAAATGGTGACTTCGGTGACGTCCAACATCGCCATCACGCTGCCCGACGGCAGCGTGCGGGAGTTCGACCGGCCGGTGACGGGGCTCGAGATTGCCCAGTCCATCGGTTCGCGCCTGGCCAAAGATGCGCTTGCCGTCAAGATCGACGGCACGGTGAAGGACCTCACCACCACCGTCACTACCAACGCCAAGATCGAGATCGTCACGCGCAACCACGGCGACGCTCTCGAGGTCATCCGCCACGACGCCGCCCATGTGCTGGCCGACGCGGTGCAGAAGCTCTATCCCGGCACGCAGGTCACCATCGGCCCGTCGATCGCCACCGGCTTCTACTATGACTTCGCGCGCGACGAGCCGTTCACGCCCGAGGATCTGGAGAAGATCGAGGCGAAGATGCGCGAGATCGTCGGGGCCGACATCCCGATCGTCCGCGAGGTCTGGGACCGCGACGAGGCGGTCGCCTACTTCAAGAAGCTTGGCGAGCATTACAAGGCCGAGCTGATCGAGGCGATCCCGCAGGGCGAGCCGGTGTCGATCTACCGCCAGGGCGACTGGCTGGATCTGTGCCGCGGCCCCCATGCCATGACCACCGGCAAGGTCGGCCAGGGCTTCAAGCTGATGAAGGTGGCCGGCGCCTATTGGCGCGGCGACAGCCGCAACCCGATGCTCCAGCGCATCTACGGCACCGCCTGGCGCGACGAGAAGGAGCTGAAGGCCTACCTGCACCAGATCGAGGAGGCGGAGAAGCGCGACCACCGCAAGCTGGGCAAGGAACTCGACCTGTTCCATGTCCAGGAAGAGGCGGTCGGCTCGGTCTTCTGGCATCCGAAGGGCTGGACGCTCTACCAGACGCTGGAAAACTACATCCGCACCAAGCTGAAGTCGGCCGGCTATGTCGAGGTGAAGACGCCGCAGCTGATCGACAGCTCGCTGTTTAAGGCGTCGGGCCACTGGGACATGTATGGCGACAACATGTTCAAGGTCGAGGCCGACGGCGGCGAGAAGCTGCTGGGCATCAAGCCGATGAACTGCCCCGGCCATGTCCAGATCTTCCGCCATGGCCTGCGCTCCTACCGCGACCTTCCGATCCGCATGGCGGAGTTCGGCGCCTGCCACCGCAACGAGCCGTCGGGTGCCTTGCACGGCATCATGCGCGTGCGCGCCTTCACCCAGGACGACGCCCACATCTTCTGCACCGAGGATCAGGTGCAGAGCGAGGCGGCCGAGTATTTCAAGCTGCAGCTCGGCGTCTACAAGGACCTGGGCTTCGACAAGATCTCGGTCAAGCTGGCGCTGCGTCCGGACGTCCGCACCGGCGCCGACGAGCTGTGGGACCGGGCGGAAGGCGCGCTGGCCCAGGCGCTGCGCGACGCCGGGCTGGAGTATGAGGAGCTGCCCGGCGAGGGCGCCTTCTACGGCCCGAAGGTGGAGTTCCACCTGACCGACGCCATCGGCCGGACCTGGCAGTGCGGCACCTTGCAGTACGATCCGAACCTGCCGGAACGACTGGATGCCAGCTATATCGGCGAGGATGGCGCCCGCCATCGGCCGATCATGCTGCACCGCGCGATCCTGGGGTCGATGGAGCGCTTCATCGGCATGCTGATCGAGCATTACGCCGGCAAGTTCCCGCTGTGGCTGTCGCCGGTCCAGGTGACCGTCGCCACCATCACCAGCGAGGCCGACGGCTATGCCGAGGAAGTGGCCAAGCTGCTGAAGCGCAAGGGGCTGCGCGTCGAACTCGATACCCGCAACGAGAAGATCAACCTGAAGGTCCGCGAACACAGCCTGCAGAAGGTCCCGCTGATGCTGGTTGTCGGAAAGCGGGAAGCGGAAGAGCGAACGGTCGCGCTCCGCGTGCTGGGCGGCAAGGATCAGGAAATTCTTGCCCTCGATGCGGCGGTTGCTAAACTGTTGGAGGAAGCGAGATCGCCGGCCGGCGAGACCGTGACCGATTCGCCGTTTTAACCGACCGCGCGACGCTGCCGGCCGCTCCTCTGGACGGCCGGCTTCTCCGTGGTCACAGACCATGGAGAAGCGTCCATAGCCAGGATCCCGTCCGAAGCCGCCCCGACCCGCGATGGCCCGCGGGTTAACCGGGAGATCTCGGCTCGTTCCGTTCGTCTCGTCGGTGCAGATGGCGAGATGATCGGGGTGGTGTCGTTGCGCGATGCTTTGCTGGCTGCCGAGGATGCCGGTCTCGACCTGGTCGAGATCGCTCCCCAGGCTGAACCGCCCGTCTGCAAAATCCTCGACTATGGCAAGTTCAAGTACGAGGCGCAGAAGAAGGCGAACGAGGCCCGCAAGAAGCAGAAGATCATCGAGGTCAAGGAGATCAAGCTCCGGCCGAACATCGATGACAACGACTATGACGTGAAGATGCGCTCGGCGCGCCGTTTCCTTGAGGAAGGCGACAAGGTCAAGGTGACCCTGCGTTTCCGCGGCCGTGAAATGGCGCACCAGGATCTGGGTATGAACGTGCTGGTCCGCGTCCGCGACGAGCTGGAGGCGCTGGCGAAGGTCGAGCAGATGCCGAAGCTCGAAGGCCGCCAGATGGTCATGGTGCTGGCTCCGCGCTGACGCGGAGGTCGGGACTGCCGCTTGTGAAAAAGGCCCGTCCGGGATGCCGGACGGGCCTTTTCATTTGCGGTGACGAGGGAACCGCCTCAGCGCAGCGGACGGTCGTCGACGATCACGACATAGCAGGTGTGGCGGGTGAATTTGGCGCAGTTGTCGAGTGCGGCGCGGCGGGCGGCGTCCTCGCTCGCCATGCCCGACTTCCAGCCGAAGGCGCCGTCCTGCGACACGGCGAAGGCCTTGCGTCCGGCCGCCGAGACATAGGCGTCGAACTTCTCGCGTCCGGACGCGGACAGCTCAGGCGGCGGCTCAAGCCTGACGCGCGTGCCGCGCGGCCCATCCGGCGCGACAGCCGTCGGCGGAACAGCCGCCATGTCGGCGGCACCACCGGCCGGCCGGTCGTTGAGATAGGCGACGCGGCATCCCTTCTGGGTGTGCGACATGCAGTTTTCCATCGCCCCCTTCTGCGCCTCGTCCAGGCTGCGCAGGCCGGCCTTCCAGCCATAAGCGCCGTCGGGCGAGACGGCGAAGGCCTTGTTGCCGCCGGCTTCGACATAGGCGGGGAATTTGGCCCGGTTGGCGGCCGACAGTTCCGGTGGCGGCGGCAGCGCCGGGAACGACAGCGCGATCGGCGTGCCGCGCGGAGCCAACCCGGTCTTCGTCAGGAAGCGGTCGACCGTCGGCGTCCATTCCGGGATGGCGGCGCTGAAGTAAAAATGCCCGTCCTTGCCATTCGGCGGTGCGGCGACGAACTCCGCCCGCCCACCAGCCTGGGTGAAGGCCTCCCACAGGCGCCGCGCGAGGCCGGGGCCGAAGAACAGGTCGTTCTCGGCATAGATCCACAGCGTGGGAACGCGCGACGTGCGGCCCATCGTGCCGAAGGCGCCGACCAGCCGGTCCTCCTGGCAGACCTGGTTGTCGGCGATGGAGCCGCGGCCGCCGGCGAAGCTGATGACCGCCTTCAGTCCCGGCGGCGGATCGGCGCTGAGCGCGATGCTGGCGAGCCCGCCGGCCGACACGCCCACCGCCAGGATGCGGCTGGCGTCGGCGAAGGGCTGCTCCGCCACATAGCGGATGGCCTGCCGCAGATCCTCCGCACTCTGGCGGGCGGAGCGCAGATAGTCCGGGTTGTTGCAGGGGCCGGTCGTTTCGCTGTAGGGGCCGTCCGACCCGCCATAGCCGCGCCGCATCACCGCCACCACGGCCCAGCCGCGCCGCGCGAACTCGCGCGCTTCCGGCAGGTAGCGCAACGGCGTCATCTGCGCCCGCTCCGCCGCGTCGCGCGGCGTGCCGTGGCTGAGGATGGCGATGGGGTAGGGGCCGGGCCCGTCCGGCCGCAGCAGCATCGCCTCCAGCGTGGCGGATGTGCCGTCGGGGAAGCGCGCCGGGATCGGCAGCATCGTCTGCGTCAACCCCTCGGCCAGGGCGGGACCGCAGCACAGCAGCAGGAAGAATAGGGCGAACAGGCGGCGCAGGGTCATGGCGGAAGTCATGGGCTGGCGCAGTCTCCGCAAGGAAAGGGCTCTTGCGCCTTTGTACGCCATCTTGGACTTGGCGTCAGCGGGGAGGGAAGGGGCGGCTGACGATTGCCCCCTCCCTTCCCCGTTCTTCTACTCGATCCCCTGCCGCGCCACCCGCAGCGCCTCGGCCAGAACCTCCGCGTCGCCGATGTGGTTGGCCAGCAGCAGGATCAGCTTGGCGTTCAGGCGGGTGCTCTGCTCAGGCGTCAGGTCGCGGTGGCTGTCGATCAGCAGCTGGTAGACGTCGTCCGGGCTGGCGAAGCGCTGCTCGGTCATCAGTTTGGCCATGGGAAGTGCTCCGGGAATGTCAGGGAATCAGCGGCTGACCGTGTGGCCGACCGCGCGGTCCAGCGCGGCGGACAGCGCCGCGGCATCGAAGCGGCGCCAGCGGGCGGCGATGTGCTGGTCGGGGCGGATCAGATAGACGCTGCCCGGCGTCAGGTCGTAGCGTTCGCGCAGCCGGCCGGCGCTGTCCACCAGTTCCCCGGCGATGCCGCGGCGGCGGTCGGTCACCGCGTGCCAGGCCAGCGGCAGCGGTCCGGCGGCAAGGCCGTCCAGCGCCTCCGCCACCTCGGCCGGGACCGGCCCGTCACCTGCGGCGTAGAGGACGGTGAAGCGGCCATCCAGCACCTCCATCAGCCAGCCGGACAGGCCGTCACGCTCCACCGGCGCGTCGGTGGCGGGGGCGCCCGGCACCATCCTTCCGGCGAAGCGGTCGCCGTCCGGCGTGTTGAGCGGGCTGTCGGTGTAGGTGGTGGGGGTGGACAAGCGGCCGGAATTGACCAGCGCGCGGGCAAAGGGCTGGTCGACCGCCAGCTCCAGCACGGCGTCGCGGAAGACGCGGCTCATCTCGCTCTTCGGCGTGATGAAGTCGGTAGAGCGGGTGGAATTCAGGATGTTCTCCTTCGCCGCTGCCACCCGCTCGTCACAATAGCTGTCCAGCAGCGACTCGGGCGCCTTGCCGTCCAGCACCAGCGCCAGCTTCCACACCAGATTGTCGGCATCCGGCACACCGCTGTTGGCGCCGCGGGCGCCGAAGGGCGAGACCTGGTGGGCGCTGTCGCCGGCGAACAGGATGCGGCCATGGCGGAAGCGGTCCAACCGGCGGCACTGGAAGGTGTAGACCGACACCCACTCCAGCTCGAACGGCGTGTCGGCGCCCAGCATCGCCTGGACGCGGGGGATGACGCGCTCCGGCTTCTTCTCCTCCTCCGGGTCGGCGTCCCAGCCCAGCTGGAAATCCAGGCGCCAGACATTGTCCGGCTGCATGTGCAGCAGGGCCGACTGCTTGCGGTGGAAGGGCGGGTCGAACCAGAACCAGCGTTCCGCCGGGAAATCGGCCTTCATCACCACGTCGGCGATCAGGAAGCGGTCCTTGAACACCTCGCCCTGGAACTCCAGCCCCATCATCTTGCGCACCGACGACTTGGCGCCGTCGCAAGCGATGACCCAATCGGCCTCGACCGCATGGACGCCATCCGGCGTCTCCACCTGAAGCACGACATGGTCGGCCTCCTGCCTGGCGGAGATGACGCGGGAGAGCCAACGCAGGTCGATCAGGTCGCTCTTGCGGGCTTGCGCGACCAGGAAATCCTCCAGGTAATATTGCTGGAGGTTGATGAAGGCGGGGATCTTATGGTCCGGCTCCGGCAGCAGGTCGAACTGGTAGACCATGCGGTCGCCGTTGAAGACCTTGCCGATCTTCCAGACAACACCCTTGTCGATCATGCGCTGGCCAACGCCCAGCCGGTCCCACACCTCCAGCGCGCGCTTGGCGTAGCAGACGGCGCGGCTACCGACGCTGACGGTGTCCTCGGCATCCAGCACCACCACCGGCACGCCCTTGCGCGCGAAGTCGAGGGCCGCGGTCAGCCCGACCGGGCCGGCGCCGACGATCACCACCGGATGGCGCCGGACGTTGCCGGTGCGCTGTTCGTCCGACGGTGTGAAGCTGTATTTCGGATAGCTGAAGGTCGCGTGCATCGGGCGTTTCCTCCCCCGGAAACCATGACAGGGCGCGTTGGCGGATTGTTATTGTTGCCAACGATACAGTTTCATTTGATACCAATCAAGCTTTCGCGTCACTCTCGGCAAGGGAGTCGGAGAAGCGATACAGGTATGCTCACTATGGCGGAAAATCAGTATCGCGTACAGCCTGCGGCGGTGTAGCCTTGCGGCAAAAGATCGGCCGCAGACAGCCGAACCGTGACACCGAGGAACGCCCGCTCATGACCGCCCCAACCTTGCCGCGCCCGACCGTCTACGCCATAGACGGCGTGATCCCCGTCATCGACCCGACCGCCTTCGTCCACCCCTCCGCCGTGCTGATCGGCGACGTGGTCGTCGGACCCGGCTGCTATGTCGGCCCCTGCGCCAGCCTGCGCGGCGATTTTGGCCGGATCGTGCTGCACCGGGGAAGCAACGTGCAGGACAACTGCACGATCCACGCCTTCCCCGGCCATGATGCCATCGTCGAGGAGGACGGCCATGTCGGCCATGGCGCGGTGCTGCACGGCTGCATCGTCCGCCGCAACGCGCTGGTCGGCATGAATGTGGTGGTGATGGATGGGGCGGAGATCGGCGAGGAGTCCATCGTCGCCGCCATGGCCTTCGTCAAGGCCGGCTTCGTTGTGCCGCCGCGCACCCTGGTCGCCGGCCTGCCGGCCAAGGTGATGCGCGAGTTGCGCCCCGACGAGGTCGCCTGGAAGTCGGAGGGGACGGAGGAATACCAGCGCCTCGCCCGTCGCTCGCTCGCCACCATGGTCGCCTGCGCCCCCTTGGAGGCGGAGGAACCCGGCCGCGGCCGCGTCGATGCCGGCACCAGCCAGCCGCTGCACAAGGTGAAAGGGGCCTGAGCGGCGTCCTTACTCGCCCGCCGCCTCGGCTTGCGCGCCGGCCGGCGCCGGGCGGGCGGCGAGCTGGTCGGCGCGGGCCTGGAGCTTGGACAGCAGCGTGTCGAGCTGCGCCCGCTCGTCGATCGACAGGGCGTCGGTGACCTCTTCCTCGTAGGTCAGCGCCATCGGCACGATCTCCGCATAGATCGCCAGCGCCTTGGGCGTCAGGGTCAGCAGGGCCTTGCGCCGGTCGGTGTCGCCCGACTCGCGCAGGATCAGCGCCGAATCCAGCATGCGGCTGATGGCGCGGCTGACCTGCACCTTGTCCATCGCCGTGCGCTGCGCGATCTCGCCGGCGCTCATCGTCTCGCCGCCGCCCAGCACGGCGATGATCCGCCATTCCGGGATCGTGATGCCGAACCGCTTCTCGTACAGCTTGGCCAGCGTGTGGCTGACCGTGTTGGCCAGCACCGACAGCCGGTAGGGCAGGAAGCGCGTCAGATGCAGCGCCGGCAAATCCGTCTGGCCGGATGCGGGGCTGGGGGAGGCGGTGCGGGAACGGCGGGCAGGCGGCATCGGCGGCGCATCGTCTGTAGGGAGGGTCGCGGGTGCCCCATCCTGCGCTGTAATTTGGCTCTTGCAACAGTTTCAAACGAAACTAAAATGGCGGCAACGGAACAAGCCTGCCGGCGCCCGATGCGGAAATGCCGGCGGCAGTGAGTGGGGAAGCGCCATGAAGAACTGGATTTCGTTTCCGAAGGTCGAGGGCACCGCGTCGCGTCAGGCCCATGTCCGGCTTCCCGCCGGCACCTACGAGCGCGAGATGGGGCGCGAGGGCTTCTTCGGCCCGGCGACCCAGATGCACCATGCCCATCCGCCGACCGGCTGGACCAGCTTCGACGGGCCGCTGCGCCCGCGCGCCTTCGACCTGAACCATGTCGATACCATGCCGGGCTGCCCGTTGGAGGCGCCGGCCCTGATGGGCAACGGGGCGACCCAGGTCCGGCTGTGGCGCTTCAAGGGCAGGATGGAGCATCTCGTCCGTAACGCCGACGGCGACGATTTGCTGTTCTTCCACCACGGCGGCGGGCACCTGTTCTGCGACTACGGTTATCTCGAGGTGCGCGAGGGCGACTATGTCGTGCTGCCGCGCAACACCTGCTGGCGGCTGGAAACCGACGAGGCGGTGATGGTGCTGATGGTGGAGGCAACAAACGACGCCTACAAGCTGCCGCACAAGGGGCTGGTCGGCACCCATGCCATCTTCGATCCGGCGGTTCTGGACGTCCCGGCGCTGGACGACGCCTTCCAGGCGCAGAAGCACGAGCGCGAGACGCTGGTTCGGGTGAAGAAGCGCGGGCAGCTCTGCGCCATGACCTATCCGTTCAACCCGCTGGACGCGGTGGGCTGGCATGGCGACCTCGCCCCGGTGCGGCTGAACTGGCGCGACATCAGGCCGCTGATGAGCCACCGTTACCATCTGCCGCCGTCGGCGCACAGCACCTGGATCGCGGGGCGCTTCATCGTCTGCACCTTCGTGCCGCGGCCCATCGAGTCGGACCCGGAGGCGCTGAAGCTGCCCTACTATCACTCGAACGAGGATTTCGACGAGGTGCTGTTCTATCACCGCGGCCAGTTCTTCTCGCGCGACAACATCCATCCCGGCATGGTCACCTACCACCCCTCGGGCTTCCCGCACGGGCCGCACCCGAAGGCCTACGAGGTGGCGCAGAAGTTCGAGCGCAAGGAGACCGACGAGGTCGCGGTGATGATCGACACCCGCGATCCGCTGGACGTCTATCCGGCGATGGACGGCGTCGAATGGGGCGGATACGCCGACAGTTGGATGGCGAAATGAGCGGCCACCTGCAAACCGGGACCAAGGCCGCCGGACGCTGAATTCTGAGGAAGGGAAGAGACGAATGAAGCTGGCAAGTTTGAAGGCGGGCGGGCGCGACGGCACCCTGGTCGTGGTGTCGCGCGACCTGACCCGCGCCGTCCCGGTGCCGGACATCGCCCGCACATTGCAGGCGGCGCTGGACGACTGGACGGCGCTGGCGCCCAGGCTGGAGGAGGCCTATCGCGCGCTGAACGCCGATCCGGCGTCCGGCCAGCCTTTCGACCCGGCGCTGGCGGCCTCGCCGCTGCCGCGCGCCTATCAGTGGGCGGACGGGTCGGCCTACGTCAACCATGTGGAACTGGTCCGCAAGGCGCGGGGGGCCGAGATGCCGCCCAGCTTCTGGACCGACCCGCTGATGTATCAGGGCTGTTCCGACAGCTTCCTGGCGCCGACCGACCCGATCCCGGCGGCGACCGAAGCCTGGGGCATCGATTTCGAGGCGGAGATCGCCGTCATCACCGGGGACGTGCCGATGGGCGTTTCGGCCGAGGCGGCGCGCGGGCAGATCAGGCTGCTGATGCTGGTCAACGACGTGTCCTTGCGCAACCTGATCCCGGCGGAGCTGGGCAAGGGTTTCGGCTTCTTCCAGTCCAAGCCGGCCTCCAGCTTCTCCCCCGTCGCGGTGACGCCGGACGAGTTGGGCGAGGCCTGGGATGGCGGCAAGCTGCACCGCCCGCTGCTGACGACGCTGAACGGCGAGCCCTTCGGCAAGCCGGATGCCGGGGTCGACATGACCTTCGACTTCCCGACGCTGATCGCGCATGCCGCCAAGACCCGCCATCTGGCGGCCGGCAGCATCGTCGGGTCGGGCACGGTGTCGAACAAGCTGGATGGCGGTCCCGGCCAGCCGGTCGATGCCGGCGGCGTCGGCTATTCATGCTTGGCCGAGCTTCGGATGATCGAGACCATCGAGCATGGCGCGCCGAAGACCCCCTTCATGCGCTTCGGCGACCGGGTGCGGATCGAGCTGTTCGACGCCACCGGCGCCAGCGTGTTCGGCGCCATCGACCAGCAGGTGGTGCGGTACGAGGGGCCGTAAGGGGAGCCACCAGCGCCGATGGCCTCTTGCATTGCTGGTTGTGGACGATGCATCGGCGGGGTTTCCTTACCCTGCCGATGCTACTTTTCGCAGTTGCAGCAATTTCCATGGCTTGACCGGGCAGGCACAGCATACGGTCCGGAATCCATTTCAAGGTTGAGCCGCCAGGCGTCAAATCATGAGAATTGACGTGCCTTCCGACCGTTATCGATTATAAGGTGCCGCCCCTTACCCCTATTTGGCGCCGCCTTGCCGTTCATTCCGGAACATCTGGCGGACCGGAAAAAGGTGTGCGGCATGAAGGCTCGGTTCAGGACGAAGATCATCATTGGCGTTGCGGCGGTTCTGGCGGCGGGCGCCGCCGCGGTGACGGCGGTGTCGCTCACCCTGTCGCGCGACGCCGGGCACAAGGCCGCCCAGACCCTGGCGGCCGAGATGGCGGACCGCCATGGGGCGCGGGTCGCCGCCGACCTGTCCGCCGCACTCGACGCCGCCCGTGCCGCCGCGGCCCTCGTGGAGGTCGAACGGTCGACCGGAAGCCCGCGGCGCGAAACGGTGAACCGCTACCTGCGCCGCGTTGCCGAAGCCAACCCGCTCTATGCCGGGGTGTGGGTGGACATGGCCGACGACGGGTTCGACGGCCGGGATGCGGCCTTCGCCGACCATGACCGCTCGACCGAGATTCTCGGCCTGCCCAAGACCGGCCGGATGAGCCTGCTGTGGCTGCCGGGGGACAAGGGGGTTCATGCCGACGACAGCGAGGGCTATCCCTTCGCGGACGTGCAGGAGAAGGAATATTACAAGTCGGCCGCCGCCGCGCGGAAGCCGGTCCTGACCGAGCCCTATCTCGACGATTTCACCAAGCGGCTGATGACCAGCGCCGCCGCCCCGGTGATCGACGGGGCGGCAGGCGGGGGGCGGGTGATCGGCGTCACCGGGGTCGACATGGCGCTGAGCGGCCTGACCGACCTCGTCCGCTCGGTGAAGCCCTATGGCGACGGGTTCGCCGCGGTGCTGACCGGCTCCGGTCTCTATGTCGCCCATCCCGACGACGGCAGGCTGTCGAAGACCGCCGACGACCTGCCGGAGGCCGCCCGCCGCGCCGTCGCCGAAGGCCGCGCGTTCGACGGCCTCGTCACGCTTGCCGGGGCGCCGCATTACCTGCGGCTGGCGCCGGTGCGCTTCTCCGGCGCGGACGGCGCCTGGTCCTTCATGGTGGCGGCGCCGCAGTCCAGCGTGATGGCGGACGCGAACCGGCTCGCCGTCCTGATCGTGCTGGTCAGCCTGGGCTGCGTCGCGCTGGGATGCGTGGTGGCCTGGAAGGTCGGCGACGGCATCGCCCGGCCGGTCAGCGCCGTCACCGTCGCCATGGACCGGCTGGCGGCCGGCGATCTGGCGGTGACGGTGCCGGGTGCCGACCGCGACGACGAGGCCGGCGGCATGGCCCGCGCCGTCGAGGTGTTCAAGGAAGGGCTGGTCCGGGCAAAGGAACTCGACCGCCAGCAGCAGGCCGATTGGCATGCCAAGGAGGCCCGCGTCGCGGCGCTGGCCGATTTGCAGAGGAGCTTCGAGGTCCGCGTCGGCGGCCTGACCGGGGCGCTGGCCTCGTCCGCCCAGCAGCTCGAATCGACCGCCCGCGCCCTGACCGGCATCGCCGACCAGAGCCTCGGCCGGTCGGAGCAGGTGGCCGCCTCCGCCAGCGCCGCCGCCGACAGCGTGCAGACCGCCGCCGCGGCGACGGAGGAACTGTCCGCCTCGGTCCAGGACATCGGCCGGCAGGTGGCGGAGTCCGCCCGGATCGCCGATGCCGCGGTGTCCGACGTGAAGCGGGCCGACGAGGCGGTCACCGTTCTGGCGGAGAGCGCCGAACGGATCGGCGCCGTGGTGGAACTGATCAACTCCATCGCCGGCCAGACCAACCTGCTGGCGCTGAACGCCACCATCGAAGCGGCACGCGCCGGTGAAGCAGGCAAGGGCTTCGCCGTCGTGGCGTCGGAGGTCAAGGGCCTCGCCAACCAGACCGCCAAGGCGACCGAGGACATCGTCGGACAGATCAAGGGCATCCGCGATGCGACGCAGGAGGCGGTGACCGCCGTCCACGGCATCAACGAGACCATCGCCCAGGTCAGCCGCATCGCGTCGGGGATCGCCGCGGCGGTGGATCAGCAGGCGGCGGCGACCCAGGAGATCGCCCGCAGCGTGATCCGGGCGGCCGACGGGGCGCAGGAGGTCAGCGGCGGCATGGGCAACATCCGGGCAGGTGCCGGCGAAACCGGTGCGGCCGCCGACCAGCTGCTCGCCGCCGCCGCCGCACTCGCCGGCCAGTCGAAGGACCTGACCCGCGAGATCGACGGCTTCATCGCCGGTGTCCGCAAGGCCTGAGGCGCCTGTTCGCCGTTACCCCACCGCCATCAGCCGGTCGGCCGGCAGCGCTTCCGGGATGTGCTGCGAAACATAGCCTTCGCTGTGGATGCGGTCGTCCCTGGCGCCCAACGCGCGGGCGGCGGTGACGCAAGCCTCGACGAAGGCGGGGCTGCCGGCGGTGAAGATGGCGTGGCCGGACAGGTCGGGGAACAGGCCGGGCAGGATCGCGGGGATGCGGCCCGTCAGATGGCCGGCGGCCTCCTCGCGCGTCAGGGTCACCTTGACCTTGAAGTTGCGGTATTTGGCCTGCCAGTAGCTCAGCAGACCCAGCTCATACATGTCGGCCCGCGTGCAGGCGGAGAACAGCAGCGTCACCGGCGGGCGGTAGCCGCGGCGCAGCGCCGCATCGGTCAGCGCCAGGATGGGGGCGAGGCCGGAGCCGGCGGCCATGCACAGCACCGGGCTGTCGACCGACGGGTCGCCGATGAAGGTGCCGTAGGGGCCGGACAGCTTGACCATGCTGCCGACCGAAAGCCGGTCGTGGATCCAGCCGCTGGTCGGGCCGCCGTCGACGCGGGTCACCTGCAGCACGATCTCGCCGTCCGGACGGGGCGCGTTGGCGATGGAATAGCAGCGCGGCGGCGCCCCGGCGGCGGCATCGCCCAGCATCACATACTGGCCCGGCCAGTAGCGCAGCGGCTGGCCCAGCGGGCGCAGGCGCAGCTCCACGATGCGGGGCGTGCGCGGGATGCGGTCGGTGACGATGAACAGCACGTTCTCGCGCGGCGGGAACAGCTTGGGCTGGGCGTCGGCGGTGCCGTATTCGATCACCAGCTCGCCGGAGATCGGCTTGGCCATGCACATCAGGCCATAGCCGTCCTTCCGCTCGGGCTGGGACAGCGCCATGTCGAGGACCATGCCCTGGTCGAACTGGCCGCTGAGGACCTTGACCTTGCATTCGCCGCAGGCGCCGGCGCGGCAGTTGTTGGGCAGGGCGTAGCCGGCCTGTTCCAGCGCCGACAGGACGGTCTCGCCGTCACGGCACTCGACCGTGCGGCCCGAGGGGTGGAGGCGGATGCGGCTCACCGGCGGGATCCTTGGGCGGTATTGGAGACGTGAGGGCGCGATGCCCCTCCCTCCCCGTCGATGAGGTGGGAGGGGAGCGTTCAGGCAGGCTTGCTCAGAACACCGGGATGATCTCGTCCATGTCGACGTCCCGGACTTCCTCGCCGGTGATGCCGACCTCGGGGATGGCCGGGAACGGGATGCCGTAGCGGTCCAGCACGCCCTTCAGGTTCAGCATGGCGTTGCGCCAGTTCTCCTTCTTCGCCTCGTAATCCGGGATGTGGAAACCGGCGTTGCGGGCGATGGCCTCGGCCTCGCGCTGGGTGGCGATGAAGTCGTCGGGCAGGTCCCAGAACTGGGGCGGCGGCTCGAACAGGACAGCGGACAGGAACAGGTAGCCGGCGCGGATCTGCTTGGTGATGATCGAGCGGTCCTCCATCGCCAGATGGGGATAGTCGCGCTCCATCACCGACATGCAGATCGCCATGTGGCGGCCCTCGTCGCGGCCGATGTTGCGGAAGGCCTCCTTGAACACCGGCTCGCTGCAACCGGCTGCCATCTGGTGGAAGATGGTCGCCGCCGCGATCTCGCCCATCAGGAAAGAGCTGAACAGCACGGCCAGGGAATATTTCGGAACCGCTTTCTTGTAGCCGTCCCAATAGCGCCCGCCATTGTAGTAGAGCCAGTGGGCGTTCTTCTGCAACCGGCGGCCGAGATCCGTCCTCGGCTCGTAGGTCAGCGGGCTGGTGGCCTCCAGCAGTTTGGTGATGGCGAGCCCGCACATCTGCTCGTGGTTCTGCTCGTCGCGGGTGACCGAGAAGAAGCAACGGCGGACCGGGTCCTCCTCATGCACCTCGTAGGTCTTGATCAGGGCATGGGCGAAGACCGGCGGGGCGGAGGCGTCGAACACCGACAGGATGGTCCACCAATAGGCGATGGCCTCCCGCTCCTCCCAGCTGTAGCGCGACACGTCGAAGCTGTCCCAGGGCAGCTTGGCCGGGTCCCAGTTCTCGCGCTGGGCGGCGGCATAGACCTCTTCCAATTTCTTGGTCTGCGACACCCAGGACAGCGGGTAGACGTTCGGCTGCGGCGTGGCGGGGGGCAAATCCATCGTGTTGGCGATGGGGGTGTAGTCCTTGGACATGGGGGCGTTTCCTCCGGGGCATTTCGGCGGGCGCTCACATTTCCATCGGCGCCCTATGGTCTTTATATGACACAGAAATTGATCGATATCAACGGCATGTGTATCATTTCAGATCGGGAGGATTGCCCATGTAATCCATTGATTTGAAAACATAAGCACAGGAAGGCGGCGAATTGATCCAGATCAATTCGTTCGATCAGCCAACAGAAATCTCAGGGCGGGTATCAGGATGCCCGGCGGGCAGGGCCGCGCTCAGGACCGGACGAGGACGGGAATGTTGCCGCGCACCATGTCACGGGCGGCGGGGTCGACATCGGCGACGATACAGGCGTGCATGTAGGCGCGGCTCAGCACATCGCGCGCGAAGCCGACCCCGTGCGACCGTTGCCGGAATTCCCCGCTCCGCATCGGAGTGCCGAAGATCGCCTGCCAGAAGGTCGGCGTGTCGAGCGGGCCGAAATTCATCGCCCAGAAGCCGAATTCGGGCGGCCCGCCCGAGGCCTCCCGCAGCAGAGGCGTCACGTCGCGATGGCGCGGATCGTCGACGATGCGGGCAAACAGCCGGTCCACCACCTCCGCTTCGCCTTCCAGAACCTGGAGGAAGATGCCCTCGAGCTCGACCAGGAAGCCGGTGATGCCTTGTGCAGAGTTCTTGCGGGCGCTGAACAGACAGATGTCGGCAAGCGCACTGTAGGGAAGCCGGTCGATGGCCTCGCTGCGGTAGACGATGGTCAGCATCGACAGCTTTCCGGCCTTCGGTCGATTGGGAATGATCGTCGACTGTATCGCCTTTTTCTGGCTCTGGCGTGTGGTGTTTTGGTGTGACTGCTCCCAGGACGCGGAAAACGCCCGATCCGGGAATGCTTATATTAGAGTTTGTCTGATGCTTATTGAAGCACCAGACAAACTCTAAACTTTTGGTTTTCCGTGTGATTCACGTTTCAAGCGATTCCGCTTGAAGCGATCGCACTCTAGCCGGCGGCAATGGTCTCCAGACCGCCGAACCGGCCCTGGAAGGCGGGCTGGGCTTCCGGCAACGGGCCGTTGGCGGTGGTTGCCGCCTGCATCAGGAAGGCTTCCGACGGGCCGGCGAGGCGGCGGTAGAGGTTGCGCGTCAGCATCCGCGATTCCTGACCCGGCCAGTCCGCCGGCAACAGGTCGGGCGGCAGCATCGGGTCGCGCAGCAGGATGCGGCGGAAATCGTGGATCATCAGCGTGCGCAGGACAAAGCAGGCGGCCGGGTCCGGCGTCTCGGCGGCATCGACGGCTGCCCAGACCGGACGGAAGTGATCCAGAAACGCGGCATAATCGTGTTCGAGTTGATCGATGTCCCAGCAGCCGCGCACCAGATCGCGCAACGCCCCGAACCCCTCCGCCCGGTCCAGGCTGGCCTTCATGTGGACGATCCTGTCGGCCACGCCCAGCTCCGCCAGCGAACGGTGCATCGCCGCCTCGTCGCAGTTGGGGTGGGCATAGACGGTGGCCGACGCCGCGCCGAAGCCCTGCCAGGTCAACTCCCGCCGCAGGGCGTCGCGCGTCTCGGCATCCAGCGCGTTGGGCGGCACCATCAGCAGATCCCAGCCGCGGTCCCATTCGCGGGCCAGCGGGGCGTAGATCCGCCGTTCGGCCGCTGCGAAGCGTTCCTTCCCGCTGTCGGTGACGCGGTAGAAGCTGCGCCGGCCGATCTGGGTGTTGGTCAGCCAGTCGTCCTTGCACAGCCGGAAGACCGAGGTGCGGACGATCCGCTCGCTCATGCCGAACAGGCCCGTCAACTCTATCAGGCTGCCCAGCCACAGCGATCCGCCATGCGGTAGCACCGCATCGCCATAGACGGTGATGATCAGCGACTTCGCCCGCGGCGCGATGGTCTCGGTCAGCTGGGCGGCAAGGTCTTCGGGGCGGCGCGGGCGGGCCATGCGGAGGGGGTGTCCTTATCGATGCGGCTTTGAGTCGTGTGTCGAAACGGGGGGTGCGACGGAGTTGTATACGAAACCTGGGACCGGTTGGGCCAGTGCCACGACAGCGCGGACCGGGAGGCGGAAAGCAGGTCCGCCGCCGATAGGAGGCAACCCGGACTTTCCGTTTGACAATCATTAATGTGATACACTAGCTTTGTGTCTGAAAGTAAATTTGTGTCATAAAACGAAATGACGATTTCCCGGTGCCAAGCCGGAGGGATCGCAAAGGAAAGGGGAGGCAGGCGGCAACATCCGCAATTCGATTGTGGTTACGCCGGCTGAATTTTTTCTTTCGCAACCATTTCGTTTGAAACATTATGTGGAGCAAATCGTTCCGCAGCGCCGGGATCGGGCCGCCGCCCGGTCCGGCGACAAGCGGGACAGCATCAGGGAGGACATCATGCGCAATCGCCTGCTTGCCACCATCGCCTTCACTGCCATGACCGCCATGACAGCGGTGTCCGGTCTGATGCCGGGGGCCGCCCAGGCCGCGGATCCGATCAAGGTCGGCGCCATCGTCTCGGCCACCGGTCCGGCCTCCTTCCTGGGCGATCCGGAGAAGAAGGTGCTGGAGCTGTATGCCGACCGCATCAACCAGGCGGGCGGCGTCGGCGGCCGGCCGGTGCAGCTGACCGTCTATGACGATGGCGGTGCGGCGGACAAGGCGGCCTCCTTCACCAAGCGCCTGATCGAGAGCGACGGCGTCGACGTGATCGTCGGCGGCACCACGACCGCGGCGACCATGGCGGCGGTGCCGCTGGTGGAACGCGCCGGCGTGCCCTTCATCTCGCTGGCCGGCGCCGTGGTGATCGTCGAGCCGGTGAAGAAGTGGGTGTTCAAGACCCCCCACACCGACCGCATGGCCGCGGAAAAGGTTATGGAGGACATGAAGAAGCGCGGGCTGACCAAGCTGGCGCTGCTGTCGGAGGACAGCGGCTTCGGCAAGTCGGGCCGCGAGCAGACCGTCGCTGTCGCCAAGGAGCGCGGGATCGAGCTGGTCGCCGACGAGACCTACGGCGCCAAGGACACCGATGTCACCGCCCAGCTGACCAAGGTCAAGAACAACGCCGCAGCGCAGGCGGTGCTGGTGTTCGGCCTGGGCCAGGGGCCGGCGGTTGTGACCAAGAACTACCGCCAGCTCGGCATCACGCTGCCGCTCTACCAGTCGCACGGCGTCGCGTCGAAGGAATACATCCGCCTGGCCGGCGGTGCCGCCGAGGGTGTGCGCCTGCCGGCCGCCGGTCTGGTCGTCGCGGCACAGCTGGCGGACAGCGACCCGCAGAAGAAGGTCGTGACCGAATTCACCAAGGTTTACGAGGACAGCTTCAGCACCGAGGTGTCGACCTTCGCCGGCCACGCCTATGACGGGCTGATGATCGCGCTGGATGCCGTGAAGCGCGCCGGCGGCACCGACAAGGCCAAGCTGCGCGACGCCATCGAGCAAACCAAGGGCTATGTCGGCACCGGCGGCACCGTGACCATGAGCGCCAAGGACCACATGGGCCTGACGCTGGACGCCTTCCACATGGTGGAGGTCAAGCAGGGTGACTGGGCGCTGGTGAAGTGACGAGCGCAGCCCTGCCCCCCTCTCCCCCGCTCACGCGCAAACTTCGTTTGCGCTGACGCGACAGGCGGACCTCCGGTCCGCCGAAAGCGGGGAGAGGGCTAGGGTGAGGGGGATGCTCGGCGAGGATTTTCAAGTAAAAGCCACTCCGCTTCCCAAAAATCCACCCTCCGCACCCCACTCACCCCGGCCCTCTCCCCGGGGGGAGAGGGGGAGATGTGCGCGGGAGAGGAACATCAGGAACCCAACGATGTTCGCGGAACTGCTGCAATATCTGTTGTCGGGGCTGACCATCGGCGCGATCTATGCGCTGGCGGGGCTCGGCTTCTCGATCATCTACAACGCCAGCCACGTCATCAACTTCGCCCAGGGCGAGTTCATCATGATCGGCGGCATGGCGTCGGCCACCCTGACGGCGTCGGGCGTGCCGCTCCCGCTGGCGATCATGATCGGCTGCGGCGGCGCCATGCTGGTCGGCGTCCTGGTGGCGAAGTTCGCGGTCGAACGCGCCCGCAACGCCTCCACCGTCACGCTGATCATCATCACCATCGGCGCCTCGATCTTCCTGCGTGGCGTCGCCGAGCTGGTCTGGGGCAAGGATTTCAAGCGGCTGGACGCCTTCTCGGGCGAGACGCCGATCCAGATCCTGGGCGCCTCGATGCAGCCGCAGTCGCTGTGGGTGGTGGGCACCGCGGGCGTGCTGATCGTCGCCATCGGCCTGTTCTTCGCCAGGACGCTGACCGGCAAGGCGATCCTCGCCACCTCGCACAACCGGCTGGCCGCCCAGCTGGTCGGCATCGACGTGAAGCGGGTGGTGCTGGCCTCCTTCGCGCTGTCGGCGGCGCTGGGTGCGGTCGGTGGTGCTGTGGTCGCCCCCATCACCTTCTCCTACACCGAGATGGGCATCATGCTGGGGCTGAAGGGCTTCACCGCAGCGGTTCTGGGCGGGCTCGGCCACGGGCCGGGTGCGGTTGCCGGCGGGTTGATCGTCGGCATCGCCGAGGCGCTGGGCGCCGGCTACATCTCCTCGGCCTACAAGGATGCGGTGGCCTTCGTCATCATCCTGGCCGTCCTCCTCTTCATGCCGAACGGGCTGTTCGGCAAGCGCGGCACCGAACGGGTGTAAGGACCGTACAACCGATGAACGCACTCCTTCACGGGCGGCTGACCGGGCTTCTGGCGCTGGCTGCCGCGATCGCAATCCTGCCGGCCTTCCTGCCCAACAACTTCTATCTCGACATCGCCATCCTGGCCGGCTTCAACGCCGTGGTCTGCGTCGGGCTGAACCTGCTGATCGGCTATGCCGGGCAGATCAGCCTTGGCCATGCCGGCTTCTTCGGCATCGGCGCCTACGCGTCCGGCGTGCTGGTCGGCACGTACGGCTGGCCGCCGATCGTGGCGCTGCTGGCCGGTGCCGCCTTCGTCGGGCTGCTGGCCTTCCTGGTCGCCAAGCCGATCCTGCGGCTGAAGGGTCATTACCTCGCCATGGCGACGCTCGGCATCGGCATCATCGTGTCCATCGTCCTGCGCACCGAAAGCGGCCTGACCGGCGGTCCCGACGGCATGATGGTGGAGCCGTTCAAGATCTTCGGCGTCGAGCTGTATGGCGAGAAGGTCTGGTACTGGGTGGTCGGCGTGCTGCTGGTCGGCGTGGTCTGGCTGTCGCTGAACCTGATCGACAGCCCGATGGGCCGGGCGCTCCGCGCCGTCCACGGGTCCGAGGTGGCGGCCGAGGTGGTCGGCGTCGACACCGCGCGCTTCAAGGTGCTCGTCTTCGTGCTGTCGGCGGTGTTCGCCAGCGTGGCGGGCAGCCTGTTCGCCCATTATGCCGGCCTGATCACCCCGGCCAAGGCCGACTTCTTCAAGTCGATCGAGCTGGTGACCATGGTGGTGTTCGGCGGCATGGCCTCGACCTTCGGCGCCGTCGTCGGTGCGGTGGTGCTGACACTGCTGCCGCAGGCGCTGACGATCTTCCAGGATTACCAGCAGATCGTGCTGGGCGGCATCCTGATGGCGACGATGGTGTTCATGCCCAAGGGGCTGCTTCCCACCCTGGCGGCGCTGCTCCCGGCGCGGAGGCGGGCATGAAGATGCTGGCGACCACGGACCTTTCTCCCGACACCACGACCCAGGCCCGCCGCGTCGGCCCGCCGATCCTGAAGGTGGAGCATCTCAGCCGCGAGTTCGGCGGCGTGCTCGCCATCGGCGACCTCAGCTTCTCCATCGCCGCCGGCGACATCCATTCGATCATCGGGCCGAACGGGGCGGGCAAGACCACTTTGTTCAATCTGGTGACCGGTGTCTACAAGCCGTCGGGCGGCCGGGTGCTGTTCGACGGGGCCGACGTGTCGGGCATGGCGCCCTACAGGCTGGCGGCCCGCGGCATGTCGCGCACCTTCCAGAACCTGCAGATCTTCTTCAACATGACGGCGCTGGAGAATGTCATGGTGGGGCGGCACCTGCACCTGAACACCCGGCTCCTGCCGGCGCTGTTCCGTTTCCCGTCGCTGGTGCGCAAGGACCGCGAGGCGAAGGACCGGGCGGCGCAGCTGATGGCCGATGTCGGGCTGGAGAAGTATGTCGACGCCGATGCCGCCTCCATGCCCTACGGCGCGCTGAAGCGTCTGGAGATCGCCCGCGCGCTGGCGTCGGAGCCGAAGCTGCTTCTGCTGGACGAGCCGGCGGCCGGCCTGAACGCCACCGAAAGCCGCGAGATCGACGAGGTCATCAAGACGGTCGCGGCCAGCGGCGTGACCATCGTCCTGGTGGAGCATGACATGAAGATGGTGATGGGTATCTCCCACCGGATCACCGCGCTGAACCAGGGCCGCATGCTGGCCGAAGGCACGCCGCAGGAGGTGGGGGCCAACCCGGACGTCATCGCCGCCTATCTCGGCGCCGCACCGTAAGGAGGGCCACCCATGCTTCTGGAGATCGAGGGCCTCAACAGCCATTACGGCCGCATCCATGCGCTGAAATCGGCCAGCCTGACGGTGCGGGAGGGCGAACTGGTGGCGCTGGTCGGCGCCAACGGGGCCGGCAGAGACGACGCTGCTGCGCACCCTGTCGGGCGTCCATCCCGCCAGCAGCGGCCGCATCACCTTCGACGGCTGCGACATCACCCGGATGAAGGCGTCGCGCCGCGTCGCCGAAGGGGTGGTGCAGGTGCCGGAGGGCCGGCAGCTGTTCGGCCCGCAGAGCGTGGAGGACAATCTCCGCCTCGGCGCCTACCGCCGGGGCAGCGGCAAGCCGGACGACGATATCGACCGGCTCTACGAGATGTTCCCGGTGCTGAAGATCAAGCGCGACCAGCCCGCCGGCACCCTGTCGGGCGGCCAGCAGCAGATCGTCGCCCTTGGCCGCGCCCTGATGGCGAAGCCGCGCCTGCTGCTGCTCGACGAACCCAGCATGGGGCTGGCGCCGCTGCTGGTCGCGGAGATCTTCGATGCCGTGCAGCGGCTGAAGCGCGAGGGCACCACCATCCTGCTGGTCGAGCAGAACGCCCATGCGGCCCTCGCCATCGCCGACCGCGGCTATGTGATCGAGACCGGCGAGATCGTGCTGAGCGACAGCGGTGCCGCCCTGCTGAGCAACGAGCGGGTGCGGCAGGCCTATCTGGGGCTGTGATAGGGTCCCGTATCCGATCACCGCCGTGACACTTCAACGGACACCCCCCCCTTGAAACTCCACACCTATTTCCGCTCCTCCGCCGCCTACCGCGTGCGCATCGCCCTGAACCTGAAGGGGCTGACGCCGGACCAGGCCTTCGTCCATCTGCGCAAGGGCGAGCAGGCCAAGCCGCCCTATTCCGACCTCAACCCGGAACATCTGGTGCCGGCGCTGGAGGTCGACGGGCCGGACGGCCATCATGTGCTGACCCAGTCGCTCGCCATCATCGAATATCTGGACGAGACGCATCCCGCCCCGGCGCTGCTGCCGGCCGACCCGCTGGGCCGGGCGCGGGTGCGGGCGCTCGCCCTGGCGGTGGCCTGCGACCTTCATCCGCTGAACAATCTTCGGGTGCTGAACCACCTGAAGACCATGGGCCACAGCCAGGAGGAGGTCGACGGCTGGTACCGGCACTGGATCGCCATCGGCCTGACGGCGCTGGAGGCGCAGCTGGCCGGCGATCCGCGCACCGGCCGCTTCTGCCACGGCGACGAGCCCGGTCTGGCCGACATCCTGCTGGTGCCGCAGATGGCGAACGCCCGCCGCCTGGACTGCCCGCTGGACGGCTACCCCACGCTGCTGCGCATCGACGCGGCCTGCCGCGCCCTGCCGGCCTTCGCCGCCGCCCTTCCGGACCGCCAGCCCGACGCGGAGGCCTGAGACGCCGCACCCTGCCGGCATCGCAAGCCCGACCTTTGTCCCCGCCAGATCACACGTCTTCCGTTGGTGTTAGCGGTTTCGTGACATCCTTCCGTGGTATAGAGGTAACGGGAAATCGGGTGGGGACGGCGGCCGGGCGATGTTGGGCAACTTCTCTTCGATGGCGTACGACCTTGCCGAGAACATCGCGGCGAGCGCCTTCGTCGTTCTTGCCTACACGTTTCTGATCCGCCGGTCCGGCGGCTGGAGCATCTACACCCGCCAGATCGTCTTCGGCGCGGTGATGGCGCTGACCGCCATCTTCTCGATGGTCCACCCCATCCATATCGGACCGGGCATCTTCATCGACGCGCGGGCTCCGCTGGTCGGGCTGAGCGCGCTGTTCGGCGGTCCGCTCTCCTCCGCCATCACCGCGGTGACGGTCGCGGGGTACCGCATCTATCTGGGCGGGGTGGGGATGGAGGCCGGCGTCGCCAATGCGCTGCTGTCCTTCCTGACCGGCATCGGCTTCGCGATGTGGTCGAAGCGGCGCGGGATGGCGATGGGCGTCGGCTCGCTGCTGGGCTTCGGGCTGCTGCTGACGCTGGTGTCGACATCGACCCTGCTGCTGCTGCCCAGCTGGGAGCTTGCCTTGCAGGTGGGGCAGCGCACGGCGCCGGCGCTGCTGGCCATCATCCCGCTCGGCACCCTGTTCCTGGGCGGCCTGCTGCTGCGCGAGCAGCGCCACCACGACGCCGAACGGCGGCTGGGCGAGAGCGAGGCGCGGTACCGCCTGCTGGCCGACAACGCCACCGACATGATCCTGGAGATGAAGGCCGACGGGGCGGTGCGCTACCTGTCGCCGTCGGTGCGCGACATTCTGGGCCACGACCCGGCGGAGATCGTCGGCTCCGCTCCGGCCAACCTGCTGCACCCGGACGATCTGGAGAGCGCGGCGCTGGCCTTTGCCGGGTTGCAGCCGGGGTCGCCCCCCGTCACCTTCACCCACCGGCTGCGCCACCGCGACGGCCACTACCTGTGGGTCGAGTCCAGCATGCGCCCGACGGTGGGGTCCGACGGCCGCTTCGTGGTGGTCGGCGTGGTCCGTGACGTGACCGAGCGCAAGCGCTACGAGGAGGAGCTATCCGCCGCCCGCGCCGAGGCGGAGGCGGCCAACCGCGTGAAGTCGGAATTCCTGGCGTCGATGAGCCATGAGATCCGCACGCCGCTGAACGGCGTCATCGGCTTTGCCGACCTGCTGCTGGGCACCGAGCTGACGGCGGAACAGCGCCAGTATGTGTCGCTCCAGCGCGAGGCCGGGCGCGGGCTGCTGGCGATCATCGGCGACATCCTGGATTATTCGAAGATCGAGGCCGGCAAGCTGGAGTTGGACGAGCGCGCCTTCGACCTGCACCGGCTGCTGCGCGACTGCCGCGACCTGATGAGCAACGCCGCCTCGCAGAAGGGGCTGCTGCTGCAGCTGTCGCTGGGCGGCACCGTTCCGCGCTATGTCCGCGGCGACGAGGCGCGCATCCGCCAGATCCTGCTGAACCTCGTCGGCAATGCGGTGAAATTCACCGAACGCGGCTCGGTGCTGGTGTCGGCCGGGCTGCTGTCGGGGCAGGGGACCGGCGAGGGAGAGGCCGTTCCGGCGGCGCATGTGCGGCTCTCGGTCAGCGACACCGGCCCCGGCATCCCGGCTGCCGATCAGGGCAACCTGTTCCAGCGCTTCAGCCAGGGCGACCGTTCCACCACCCGGCGCTATGGCGGCACCGGGCTCGGCCTCATCATCTCCAAGCAGCTGTCGGAGCTGATGGGCGGGCATATCGGCGTGCAGAGCAGTCCGGGGGTGGGCAGCACCTTCTGGTTCGAGCTGCCGCTGCCGGTCGCCACCGCGCCAGGGCTGCCCGCCGTCGAGCGCAAGGACGCAGCACCGACCCGCAGCGCCCGCATCCTGCTGGCCGAAGACGTGCCGATGAACCAGATCGTCACCTCCTCCATCCTCTGCAAGGCCGGCCATACGGTCGAGGTGGCGGAGGACGGCATCCTGGCGGTGGAGGCGATGCGCCGGGGCACGTTCGACCTTGTCCTGATGGACATGCAGATGCCGCGGATGGACGGCTTGCAGGCGACTGCGGCGATCCGTCAGCTTGGCGGGCGGCGCGGCGCCGTGCCCATCATTGCGCTGACCGCCAACGCGCTGACCGATCAGCTCCAGCTTTGCCTGGATGTCGGCATGAACGATCATGTGACCAAGCCGATCGAGCGCGACACGCTGCTGTCCGCGGTCGACCGCTGGCTCGACGCCGAGGCGGATGGGGCCCTGCCGGAGGAGGATGCCGTGGAAGAGGCGACGGTGCTGGCCGGGGTGGCGACGGTGTCGGACAGCGCGCCGGTGCTGAACCGCGCCACGCTGGACACGCTGGCCGAAACGCTGGGCGCGGATGTGCTGCCCCGCTTCATCGCCGGCACCTTGGCCGAACTGGCCCTGCGCGCCGACCGCATCAGCGAGGCGGACTCGTCGAAGGCCGCCGCGGCCGATGCCCATGCCATGGTGTCGCTGGCCGGCAATGTCGGCCTCCTGGAATTGTCGCGCACCGCCCGCAAGCTTCAGCATGCCTGCGAGCAGCAATGGCCGGATGAGCCGGTGCTGAAGCTTGAATTGCGCGATGCCGTCAACCGCGCCTCCTCCGCACTCCAGGCGGCGCTGCCCACCCTGGGCGTGGCGGTGGAGACGGCCCGCTGAGCCGCCCATCTATCTGTTGACGATCAGGGCGACACCGGCCACCGCAACCGCGGCGCCGGCCCAGGCGCCCAGCGACGGGCGCTGGCCGGTCAGCAGCCACATCATCGGCAGGATCAGGACCGGGCTGAGCGCCGACAGGGTGGCGACCACCCCGGCATTGCCGTGGGCAAGCCCGACCAGCAGCAGCGTCATCCCCAGCCCGACGCCGAGCAGTCCGTTGCCGGCGATCTGCAGCATCAGCTTGGGCGTCAACCCGCGGGGGACCAGCAGCCCGCCGAGCCCACCGGCGCCTGCCACCGCCGCACTGCCGCGAGCCCCCTCGCGAACCCCAGCGCGAACCGTCGACAGGACGCCGATGGCCGTGAACATCAGGGCCGCCGTGGTGACCCGCACCGCGGCCGACGCAATCGGATCGGCGCCCGCCGCCATCACCGGCTTGGCGATGATCGAGCCGGCGGCCTGACCGACCGCCGCCAGCAGGCAGACCGACACTCCGGCCAGCAAATTGCCCTGGATCGCCTCCCAGCTGTGGGTGGAGCCGGAGCGCAGGGCCACTGCCAGCATTACCCCCAGCGTGACCAGCGCCACGCCCAGAACGGTCCACGGCCCCAGCGCCTCCCCCAGCAGGGCATAGGCGAGCAGGGCGGTCAGCGGCGCGTTGGCGGCATAGATCACCACATTGCGGCGCGGCCCCAGCCGGCTGAGCGACCAGAACAGCGCCATGTCCCCCACCACGATCCCCAGCAACCCCGACAATGCCAGCGTCAGCGCGGCCCCGGTGTCCAGCGTCTGCCAGCCGCCCAGCAGGGTGGTGGCGACCAACAGGGCCGCGGCGACGATGGTCAGGCGCACGCGGTTGAAGGCGATGGAGCCGAGCACCCGCACCGGGCCGATGGCGATCAGGCCGCCCGCGGCCCAGCACAGCGCCGCGCCCAGCGCGGCCATGTTGGCGATCATGATGGAAATGCGGACCGTTGGTTGAGGAGGGGGACAGGCACTCTACAGCCGACGCCCACTGCCTGCGAAATGAGCAAGATGCATGGCCGGGCAGATCTTCGACCGGTCCGCCGGAACCGTGCCCCGCCCACGACCGTTGATTCCATCGGAACACGCCCCTGAGCGGGATCGCCATGGGCATGGATGGACATGGCCAATTCGAGAGGCCAACCCGAGGCGCCAACCCGAGGAGCACGCGACCGATGCGGACAAATTTCACAAGGTTCGGCCCCGTCGCCCTCGTCATGGCGGCCGGGCTCCTCGCCGCCCAGGGAGCTGCGGCCCAGACGGGTGCCGCGGCCCAGGCGAGTTGCGGCGCGATGGTGGATCAGTTCGCCGCCGATCTCGGCCTGTCGACCGAACCGCCGCCGGTCGCCGTCCCCGGCAACGGTGCGCCCGGCCTGTCGGGCTCCACACCGCGCGACGAACCGGGGTCCGGCAGCGGCAGCGACCGGCTTGCCCAATCCGGCGGCATGGTGGCGCCCCCCGCCGTCGGCGACCGGTCGGTGGTCGAGCCGCCGGCCATCGGCAGCAACATGCCGACCGCTCCGTCCATCAGCCCGCAACCCGGCCCGCAGGCCAAATCGCGGACGGCACCGGACAGCGGTCCCGGCGGCTCCGGCAGTGGCGACGGGCCGATGGGGCAGGCGGCGCGGAACGCCCAGGTGGAATCGCTGGTCACCGCCGCCCGCAGCGCCGCCCGCGACGGCGACGAGACCCGCTGCATGACCAGCCTGAACGATGCCCGGCGCCTGTCGCGGACCGCCCCCGGCGGTCATGGCGGCTGACGACGTCGATTGCCTTAATCAATGACTTTGAGGAACCGCGCATGATCTTTGAGCTTGGACCCTATCCGCCCGCGCCGCCGCGCGAACCGTCGGTGCCGGATGACTCGATGCCGGTGCCGGGCGATCCGGCGCGTCCGCCGCTGGGCGAGCCGCCGGGCCCGATCCCGGTTCCGCCTCGCGAGCCGCCGCCGGCGCCGGACCGCCTGATGGACCGCCTGATGGGCTGAGACCGGTCCACCGGGGCCCACGGGTGTGATTTAACGGCCTGTCCGGCTTATTCGGAGCGGTCCCGACTTGCCAAGAGCGCGCGGACGGGCGATGTGTCAGGGGTTGGCGTCCACCGGTCCATGAGATGGACCGGCAAGGGCGCCGCTTCTGTTTGCCGGAGTTCGGGTTTCCCATGCACAATCAGCCGCCCCGCAGCCACGTCTATCGCCAGCCCAACGTCGTCGCCACCCAGGTGACGGCCACCGTGAAATGGTTCAACCCCGAACGTGGCTACGGCTTCGTCAAGGTCGGCGACAGCGGCAAGGACGCCCTGCTGCCGGCCTCGCTCGTCGTGCCCGCCGGCCACACCACCTTGCCGGACGGCGCCACCGTGGTCGTCGACCTCGTCGAGGACCGCAAGGGCCAGCAGGTCAGCGTCCTGCATTCCGTCGACCTCTCCACCGCCACGCCGGCCCGTCCGCAAGGGCGCGAGCGCAGCTTCGGGGACCGCGGGGATCGGGGCTTCGGTGACCGGGGTGGGGATCGGGGCGGAGATCGCGGCTTCGGTGCGCGCCGCGATGCCGGCGGTCCGCGCGACCGGGGCTTCGGCGACCGTGGTGGTGATCGTGGCGGCTTCCAGAGCCGTAACCAGGATCGCGGTTTCCAGGATCGGGGCTCCGACCGTGGCTTCCAGGACCGGGGCCAGGACCGTGGCTTCCAGGATCGTGGTGGCCCCCGCCGGCCGCAGCAGGCCAGCGGTCCGACCAGCGAAATGGGCGCCACGGTGAAGTGGTTCAACGGCGGTAAGGGTTATGGCTTCGCGCAGCCCGACGACGGCGGGCGCGACGTCTTCATTCCGGCCCGTGCGCTGGAGAGCGCCGGCCTGCGCGGTCTGGATGACGGGCAGCGCGTGCGCATGACCGTCCGCCAGGGCGAAAAGGGGATGGAAGCGGTCAGCCTCAAGATCGAGTGACCGCCTCCATCCGGTGATCAACTGTCCGACGGAACCGAGGACTGGCCCAGATGCGCCGCCGCTTCCCGCTGGTTGCGGGCGGCGGCGTCATCGGGAACGGCCAGCCCGGCGTCCGGGCTGTTGACGCGGGGGCCGCCGGCATTGCGGCGGTCCTCCTCCCCGATCTCGCGGGCGGCCTGCGCCCAATGGTCGAGATGGCGGTCGTCGGGCCGCCCTTCCTCTTCCCAAAGCCGATAGGCCCGTTCACGGACCCGTGGGTCGTCCGCACCCGATGTGTCTTCCATGATGGTTGGTTCCTGTTGTCGAGGGGAGCCGGTCGAACCGGCCCGGATCAGTTGTTCCGATCAGCTGCGGTCCGGCTCGGAGGGGGAGGAAATCCGCTCCAGCGTGTCCTGGACCGCGCGGTCGTTCTTGGCGTCGGTGGCAAGGTCGCCCAGCGAGACGATGCCGGTCAGGCGGTCGTTGCGGTCCACCACCGGCACCCGCCGGATTCTGCTGGCCGGCCATCAGCTCGGTCACGCTGCCGACCGGATCGTCCTCGTAGCAATAGCGCGGATTGGCGGTCATCACCTCCGACACCCTGGTGCGGTCCGGCGGCTTTCCGGCGGAGATCGCCCGGATGGTGATGTCGCGGTCGGTCACCACGCCGATCAGATCCCGTCCGTCGCAGACGGGCAGGATGCCGACATTCAATTGGTCCATCAATTGCGCGGCCCGGCGGATGCTGTCGTCGGGCCGTACCGTCTGCACGTCGCGGGTCATGATCTCGCGGATTTTCATGCGGAGGCTTCCTGAAGCAATGGCGGGGGGAGCGATGGCAAGGGGTACCGGGGCGGAGGTCGGGCTGGGCGAGGGAGGCGGTACTCCTGTCCCGTCCTCAACAGATGCACCGGTCAGCCGTCCCGCTCAACCTACCCAGTAGAGTGGATCCACCCCGAAGAGCAGGGGATGCAGCATCAGCATCCCACCATAAGCGGCAAGTCCGCCGATCAGTCTTGCCGGTCCCATCTCCGCCAGTCCGCGCAGCGCCCCGCGCCATCCCTGCGGCCCCGTCAGCGGCAGCAGCGAGGTTTCGCTCCGGCAGGCGCGTCCGGCGGGGCTGCGGCGCAGCACGATCTCGTTCTTCACCAGCGCGAACAGGGCGATGGCCGCCATGGTGCCGAACAGCAGCACGCGGCGTCCATCGCCGGTGGCGTTCAGGTGCGCGCATGCCCACAGCAGCAGCGCCAGGCTGCCCGGCGCGCGGGTCAGGCGGTAGATACCGCGGGGCGGGTTGGGCGCGCCCTGGCTGCCGAAGCGGGTGGTGACGCGGGCGACCAGCAGCAGGAAGACGATGGGCATCGCCACCGCCACCAGCGGGGCGGCCCAGTCGAAGGGCGTGAACAGCACCTCCCCGCCGTCGGCGGCGCGGTAGGCCCACACGAACAGGGTCAGCGTCAGCAGCGAGCCGACGGAATGGATCGTCACGAAGCCGCCGCGGCCGAGCCGGGCGATCAGGGCGGGCCGCACTCCCGGCCAGGACGGCAGGGCATGGCTGAGGAACAGCAGGGCGGCGGCGAGGGCAAGGGATGCGGTCATGATGGAGACACTGAACCGTGCACGAACGGCCTCTGCCTTGATTGGGGTCAAGATTGGGGTCGAGATTGTGGTCAAGGGGGATGGAAAAACGGGGAACGCCGGCAAGGTCCGCACGGTTCACTGGAGACGGCCTTCTTCTCCCCGACCTCTGTGGACCCAATGACCGAGTGGATCATCCAGATCGTGCAGCAGTTCGGCTATCTCGGCATCTTCCTGATGCTGGTCCTGGCCCGCGTGCTGCCGCCGGTGCCGGCGGAGACGGTGATCCCGCTGGCCGGCATGGGGGCCGCGACGGGGGAGTTCAACCTGCTGCTGGTGGCGCTGGCCGCCGGGGCGGGGTCGGCGGTGGGGGAACTGGTGTGGTACCTGCCGGCCCATTGGATGGGGCGAGAGCGGTTTGAAGCCTTCCTCCGCCGCCATGGTCATTGGCTGACCGTGAAGCCCGAGCAGGTCCACCGCGCCACCGAATGGTTCGCCCGTCGCGGCGGCGTCGCCGTTCTGCTGTGCCAGCCGCTGCCGGGGCTGCGCACGCTGATCTCGGTTCCCGCCGGGGCCTGCGGGCTGCCGATGGCGGTGTTCCTGCTCTATGCCGCCGCCGGGGCGGTGCTGTGGTCGCTGGTGCTGGCCGGCACCGGCTATCTGGTGCGTGTCGGCTTTCCCTGGATCGCCGACTGGATGGTGCCGGGCGCGCTGGTGCTGTTCATCGTCCTGCTGGCCGCCTATGTGCTGCGGCTGGTCCGCCACCGGCGCGACAACCGCCGGGCCGACCGTGACGGGATTTCGCGCAGCGGCGGCTGAACCGGTGCGGAACCTTCACCCGTGCTGGCGCGTTTGAGGCGCGAGACATCCCGAAAGGCCATGGCCGAAAGGACATGACTTTGAGGGGACGCGACCTTGGCCCGCCCCCGGTTTCCGGCGTGAAGCCCGATCCGAAAGGAACCGACCAGATGACCCGCAAATCCGCAATGACGAACCGGTGGCGAGCCGCCGCCGTGTTGTCGGCGGCGCTCGGCATGGCCGCCTGCGCCTCCGACGTGCCGCCGCCCACCGCCCAGCTCGGCGCCGCGTCCCAGGCGGTGCAGGAGGCCGAGCGCGCCAACGCCCTGCAATATGCCCCGGTGGCGTTGCAGAGCGCCCGCGACAAGCTGGCCTCTGCCGACAAGGCCATGCGCGCCGACGAGCGCACCCGCGCCCGCCGCCTCGCCGAGGAGGCCCGCGTCGATGCCGAGCTGGCGACGGTGACCTCGCAGCGCGCGGTGACTCAGCAGGCGGCCACCGCAGTGGCCAAGTCCGCGATCCCCAACAGCCCGCGGTCGGCCGCCGCGCCGAACGTGGCGCCGGTCTACAGCGGCTCGACGCTGGGCGGCACGCCGTCCGGCGGGGCCGGCTATGGCGGTTCCGGGATGAGCGGCTCCAGCTATCCGGCTCCGTCCGCGGTTCCGCCGGCACCTGCCGGTTCGCTCGGCACGGTTGGCGGCTCGGTGGGCGGTTCAGGCGTCGGAACCGGCGGCGGCAACAGCTGGGGTTACAGCTATCCGGAGGTGCGTCAATGACCGCGTTCGCTTCCCGCAGCATTCTTGTCCTCGCGGGTCTCGGCCTCGGGCTGGCCGGTTGCGCCACCCAGCCGACCGACAGCGCCGCCCTGACCCAGGCGCGGCAGGATTACAGCCTTGCCGCCGCCAACCCGCAGGTCGCGGGCAACGCCCCATTGCAGCTGCGCGACGCCGAGACGGCCCTGCGCCGTGCCGAGGCGATGCGCGACCAGGGCGCCGACGCCGCCGAGGTCGATCACCAGGCCTACATCGTCAGCCGCCGGGTGCAGATCGCCCAGGAGACGGCCGGGGTGAAGGGCGCCCAGACCGTGGTCGCCAACGCCGACACCTACCGCCTCCAGGCTCGCAACACCGAGTTGGAGCAGCAGCTGCGCGACCTCCAGGCGCAGCGGACCGAACGTGGTCTGGTCATGACGCTGGGCGACATCCTGTTCGCCACCGGCCGGGCGGAGCTGACCCCCGGCGCCTATGAGCGCATCGACCGGCTCGCCCAGTTCCTGCAATCCCAGCCCGGCCGCACCATCCGGATCGAGGGCCACACCGACAGCACCGGCAGCGACACCACCAACCTGCGCCTGTCGGAAGCCCGCGCCAACTCCGTCCGCGACGCCCTGACCATGCGCGGCGTCTCTCCGGCGCGCATCGTCACCCAGGGCATGGGCGAGGCGCAGCCGGTGGCTGCCAACAACACCGATGCCGGCCGCCAGCAGAACCGCCGCGTCGAGATCGTCATCTCCGACGACGGCCGCGTCGCGGAGACGCGATAAGTCCCGACATGGAAATCCCCTCTCACACGGTGGGAGAGGGGATTTCGGAAATTGGGCCCGCCCCTTGCGTGACGGTCAGTCGCGCGCGGGGCGGGCTTTTTCGCGTCCGTTGCGGATCACACCCCAGACCCCGGCGGCCAGCCCGACCGTCAACAGAGCGGCGGCGGCGGCGCGCAGGGCGGAGCGCGGCGGCGGCAGGCGCTTCCACGGCGCCCAGGCCTCGTTCGGGTCGTCGGGATCGGCGATGCGCAGGACGGCGAAGGCCTGTTCGGTCAGGCTGGGATCGCTGGCGGGCAGTTCGGCCAGCCGGCGGCCGGACTGCGGGCAGAGTCGGTCGATGGCGGCGACGACGCTGCCGGTCACCTGGAGCTCCGCCTCCAGCCGGGTCCGGTCGATGCCCATATGCTCGGCCAGCAGGCGGTTGCGCACGCCGATGATCGCGGCTTCCGCGCAGGTCCGCTCCGGCCCGTCCTCCCGCGGCGCCTCGATGGTCAGGTCGCACTCGCTGTCATAGCCCATCGACCGGTTGTTCAGGTTGGACGAGCCGATGCGCAGCAGTCGGCCGTCCACCGCCACCACCTTGGAATGGACGATCACCGGCCCGCCGCCCTTCGTCACCGGGGTCAGGGCACGCAGCCGGCCGTAGCGGTCGGCTTCGCGCAGGCAGCGCAAGGCCACCGAGCGCGGTGTGTCCATCGCCATGCGGTCGAACCAGCTCGGGCTTTCCATCGACACCACCAGCACCACCTCCGGCCCGTCGGGCTCGGCCAGCCGGCGGGCCAGCGCCTCGGCGACGCGGGCGGAGGCGAAATACTGGTTCTCCAGATAGATGGTGCGTTCTGCCGCAGCGATGGCGGCGAAGGTCAGCGCCTCGCTCTCGCGAATCGCCGGCCGCCCGTCGATTTCCGGCACGGTGCGGGAGATGCCGATCCGCGCGTCCGTCAGGATCGGGCTGGCGCAGTCGGGCAGGGGACAGTCCGGCCAGGGATCCTGATCGGCCCGGTCGGTGTCGGGCGGCGGGCAGGGCTCCAGCACCTCGCCGGTGGCGCAACGCCAGCGCTCCCGCGCCAGTTCGGACAGGGCACGGGCGGCATCGCCGTCGACCATCATCATCACGTCGTGGCGCGGGCCATAGGGCTCGCCGTTCGGGCAGCGGCGGCGCGGGTCGTCATCAAGATGCTCCGACGTGTCCCAGCGGTCGAAGGAGAAATCTATCCCGCCGCAGAAGGCCAGGGCATCGTCGATCACCAGCAGCTTCTGGTGCTGGGCGGCGCCGACCGGCAGCTCCCCGTCGAGCCGGGCGTTCAGCCGGCGGCCGGTGCTGCGGTCCAGCCGCTCCAGCGGCTCGTGCGGATGGTCGAGCGCGATGGGAAAGGGCATGTCCCATTTCAGCGCCCGGACATGCAGCCCGGGCCGCAACCGCATCAGCCGGGCGAGAAAGCGGCCCAGCGTCTCTTGGCTTTCGGGATCCAGGCGCATGCGCGGGTCGATGTCCCAGCCGACCAGCAGGATCGACCGCTTCGCCTGCTCCATGGCAGCGCGGGCGGCAACGAAGTAATCGGCGCCGTCGACCAGCACCGCCACCCGCCCGGCCCGCTCGGTCCGCCAGCAGGTCCGGCCGGGATGGAGCACCGGGGACATATCGGGATCATAGGGTCCGAAGTGATGGGCGGCATCCTGGGAGGCGTCTGGCACGGCTGGAACCCTCGTTGAGAACGCGTCGGGAGGCTTTGCGCGGACCATCCGCCTCGCGGCTTGAACCCTATGACGCGTCTGTTGTTCCCGCCTCGCAGGCTGTGCTTCGGTGGCTGGCCGAAGGAACCCGCCGGACGCGTTTTTGCCGCTCTTTTGCCGGCGTTTTTCAAAAAAAGAACAGGGACCGACCGAGATCATGCCCCGATTGCCCTGTTCTAAACCCATGAAAGACAACGACGCCCTGACCGGACGCCGATTGCGGCTCCAAACACGGCGTCCGTCCCGTTCCAAAGACGCCCAAATGCGAGGCGTTGCCACCATGAAGGAGTTCGAGGATGCGTAACCTGATGATCGGTGCTGTTTCGGCAGTTCTCCTGATGGCCGCCCCGGCCATGGCCCAGACCGCTCAGCAAGCCAACCCCGGCGCCGTCAAGGGCAGCGGCGCATACACCACCGCTCCGAGCAGCACCACCAACGTCGGGCCGGACGGCATCGTCCACACCCCGCCGGGCGCCACCACCTCGCCGTCGGCCGGCTCCACGACGGGCGGTGCGGGCATGTCGGGTTCGACCGGCACCACGGGCACCATGTCGGGCTCCTCGACCTCGCCGGTGCCGGGTGTGACCACCGCCCCGTCGGGCATGGGCAACAACACCGGCAGCAACGTTCCGCGCGACAACCAGACCGCCACCGGTACCCACTGCCCGCCGGGCACCCCGAACTGCGGCCCGGACAACGGTAGCAAGTAACACGCCTCCCGTTGCGGCAAAACCGCGGGCGCCCCGGAGCCATCCCTCCGGCGGCGCCCGCGTCGTTTTTGCACGTCGTTCCGGTGTTGCGATCCGTCCGGCAGGTGGTGGCGGCAGGATGCCGCCGCGTCACCATCATGGCGCACGGTAAAAGATGGACTGAGGGAGTATCAGCTGGATGCGCGGGCCGGGCGGCGGGCGGGACTCTCGACGAGTTCGTCCAGCGGGGCTGTGCCGGCGGCGGTTTCGACCAGACGGCGGAACAGGGCCTGCTGCCGGCTGTCCGCAACCAGATATTCCGGATGCCACTGCACGCCGATCATGAAGGGCTCGTTCGGCGCCTCGATGCCCTGGACGATGCCGGCGCGTTCGCGGGCGACGACGCGCAGGCCGTCGCCGACGCGGTCCACCGACTGGTGGTGCAGGGCGTTCACGCGGCATTCGGCGATGCCGAGGATGCGGTAGAGCCGGCTGTCCGGCGCGATCCGGATGCGCTTGCGCGGCAGCACGGTGCGCATATGCGGCGCTTCCTCGTAGATCTCGTGGATGTCGACGTGGAGCGAGCCACCACGGTGGACGTTGATCATCTGCGAGCCGCGGCAGATGCCCAGCACCGGCAGTCCGATCTTGGCGGCGCAGTCGAGCGCCAGCATCTCCAACCGGTCGCGTTCGGGATCGATGCGGATTTGCGGACGGGCGGATTCGCCGTAGAGCGAGGCGTCGATGTCGTCGCCGCCGCCGACGACCAGCGCGTCCAGCCGGTCGATGGGGAAGGGGAACTCGGCGGTGATGCGGACCGACGACGCGCCGGCCCGCCACAGGGCAAGCCGGTTGGCCATGGCGGCGATGCGGCTGCCATGGATCGAGGCGGTGATGCCGACCAGCGGCCGGGACCTGCCGACGATGGCTGCCATGGAAAACTCCCTCAGCCGGCCTGACGGGCGGGGCCGTCGGTTCCATCCGCTTGTCCGGCGCTGCCTGCGTGGTCACCGTGAATGCCCGGATTGGCGGCCAGCACGGCGTCGATGCGCCCGGCCCAGCCGTCGAGCTGCTGCGCTTCGGCCGCCCGGCGGTACTCGGTGCCGAGGCCGTCCAGCAGCGCGCGGTCGGCGGCCAGCCGCTCCACCGCCACCCAGCGGTTCCAGTCGGCGGCGAGCGACCAGCCGGGATCGCTCAGCCGTGCGTTCGGCAGCCGGTAATGGAAGGTCGGGCGCGGGCGGACATGCGGATCCTCCATCGCCGCGGCCAGACGGTCGCGGTCGAGATGGGCGAACAGCGGGAACAGGTCCAGCTCGCGGTTTCGGGTTGGGTTGTCGGCCAGATAATCGTCGATCAGCCCGCCCAGGTCGGGACGATAGGCAGGATCGACGACCTTTGCGGTATAGGGCGTCGGGAAGGCGGCGATGAAGCCGGACAGGCGCCGGGTGACGTCGACCCGGATTTCCCGCCGCAGCCAAGGGGCCAGCAGCAGGAAGGCCTTCAGCATGTCCAGCAGGTAATCGCCATCGGTCCGCGCCACCTCCGGATTGAAATGCAGGCCGAAGGCGAACAGCGGGCTGGCCTCCGTCCCGGCGGCACCAAGCGCGCGCAGGCGGGCGACCATCTCCTCCAACTCCGGCATCTGATCCACCGTCACCGGCGGGGCGGCGATCTCGAAGGGCATCACCAGACTGCCGATGTTGCCCCACAACGGCCGCAGCGGGTCGAGGATCGCCGCACCCCCCTTGCCCTTGTGGGCGGAGCGCATGTCCAGTTCGACCGTGAAGTCGCCGAGCCGCGTCTCCGTCACCAGACATCGGTGCGGGTTCTCGACGGTGACGGTGCCGCCGAACAGCCGGTGCACGCAGGCTGCGGCCGACGGCGCGTCCAGATCGGCGAATTCAAGTTCCACCCCCACGCGGCGCGGCGTGCCCTGGGACGTGGTGCGGAGCGGGGGGAGGAGGAAGGGTGTGGTCATTGCAAGGCTTCAACAGCCCACCCCGCAGCCTGTTCCATCGATGGAGCTGCATCGGGATTCCAGTTGCATCGGAAGTCCTTGAACACTGCAATGACGCGAATTCAAGCAGGCTGCGGTGCATATCCCTTTCGACCGTAACCACTCGATGGTGGTATGTTTTGGTTTTTGATGTAAATGCCCTGCAGTTGGCGGCAAATTGGGAGAGGATAACAGCCGTTCGATCGGCTTCTCCCCTCTGTTCCGGCTCATTCTTTTCTAAATTAACCGCCGCTTAACCATAAGTGCGTTAGCGATAGGCCTGCCGCAGGGTGGCGCATCCGTCGTTTCATCCGGTCGGCTTTGCGGAGGAGCCTCGTCTACGTCATGACCCTTCTGGCACGCCTCTTCATCCTGGTCCTGCTCGCGGTGCTGCCGGCGATCGGCATCCAGATCTACAGCGTGCTCGAACAGCGGGCGGAGCGCGAAGGCGAGGTGACACTCCAGGCCGAACGGCTTCTCCGGCAGGTCGAAAGCGAGCATTTCCGTCTCATCGACAGCGCCCGCCTGATGGTCACCGCGGTGACCGAGGCGCGCTTCCTGCGCCGGGGCGAGGCCGACAGCTGCCAGACCTATCTGGAGCGGCTGGCGACCCGTTCCGCCGACTACCGCACCCTGTCGATCACCGATACCGAGGGGCGCATCCTGTGCAGCGCCGATCCGTCGCGCATCGGTGCCTCTCTGAGCGTCCAGCCGCATTTCCGCCGGGCGATGGCGCAGGGCCGTTTCGCCGTCGGCGAATGGACGATCACCCATTCCGGCGCCGACGGCGGCGAACTGCCGGTCGCCGCTCCCTATTCGGACAGCGACGGCCGGCGGGCCGGCGTGGTCGCCCTGTCGCTCGACGTCCCGCGGCTGACCGCCCTCTTCGCCTCCCGTCCGATGCCGGACAACACCACCCTGACCGTCGCCGACCGCTCCGGCACCATCCTGGTGAAGCTGCCGGGCACCCAGGGCCGCGCCGGCGAACGGCTGCCGGACAGCTATCTGGGGCTTCTGTCGGAACGGGAAGCCGGCGTGACCATGCTGCCCGGACTGGACGGCGTGTCGCGCATCCTTGCCTTCTCCCCGCCGGCCGCCGGCATCCGCGACCTGTTCATCAGCGTCGGCGTCGACCGCGGCGCCGCCATGGGCGCGGTGGACCGCGCCACCCGGGACGGGCTGCTGATGACACTGTCGGGCTTCCTGGTCGCCGCCGCCGCCGCCTGGATCGGCGGTACCCTGTTCATCCGCCGCCCGGTCGATGCGCTGGTTTCCGCCGCCCGCGACTGGAGCGAGGGCAAGACCGCCACCCGGGTGAAGCTGTCCGACCGCTCGTCGGAGATCGGACAGCTCGGCTACGCCTTCGACATGATGGCTGAACGGCTGGAGGCGCGTGAAGCGGCGCTGCGCCAGTCCGAAAGCCACATCCGCGCCGTGCTGGACGCGCTGCCGGCCTATGTCGGCGTGCTGACGCCGGACGGGGCGGTGGCCCAGGTCAACCGTGCCGCCGCCGATGCCGCCGGGCTGCCGCCCGCCCGCATCGTCGGCCGCCCCTTCGACGAGATCTGCTGGCTGTCCTTCGACGAGGCCGGGCGGGAGCGGTTGCGGCAGGCGCTGGCGCTGGGCGCCGGCGGACGGTCCTCCCGCTTCGACGCCGGGCTGCGCGTCGCCACCGGGCGGGACACCACTCCGCGGGAGATGACGGTGGACGTCAACCTGACCCCGATGGTCGATGCCGACGGCCATGTCACCCACCTGATCGCCACCGGCATCGACATCACCGAACGCAAGCGCACCGAGGAGGCGCTGCGTGTCGCCGAGGAGCGCGTGCGCACCGGCTTGCGCAATTCCGGCGTGGTGGTGCTCAACCAGGACCGCGACCTGCGCTACAGCTGGGCGCATTCGGAATGGCTCGGCTTCTCTCCCGACGCACTGATCGGCCGTACCGACGCCGACCTGTGCAGCCAGCGTGAGGATGCCGACGGCATGATGGCGCTGAAGCGCCGGGTGATGGAGAGCGGCGTCGGCGCGCGGGAGGAGGTGCGCATCCACTGCAAGGGCGAGGATCGCTTCTTCGACCTGACCGTCGATCCGCTGCTCGATCCCTCCGGCCGTGTCGAGGGCGTCACCTGCGCCGCCGTCGAGGTCACCGACCGCAAGAAGGCCGAGGCCGAACTGCGCCGTGCGCGGGAGGAGGCCGATCAGGCCAACGACGGCAAGTCCAAGTTCCTCGCCGCCGCCAGCCACGACCTGCGCCAGCCGGTGCAGTCGCTCTATCTCTTCACCGCGGCGTTGAGCGACCGGTTGCAGGGTCATGCGGCGCTGCCGATCCTCGACAACATCCGCCAGGGGCTGGACACGCTGAAGAGCCTGCTGGACGGTCTCCTGGACATGTCGCGGCTGGAATCCGGCAAGATCGTCGCCACGCCGGTGGAAGTACGGCTGAACCAGATGCTCGGCCGGCTGGTCGCCGAATACGGCCCGCGCGCCGCCCAGAAGGGGTTGGTGCTGCGCGCCGTGCCGACGCGCGCCTGGGTCCGCACCGATCCGGCCCATCTGGAGCGCATCCTGCGCAACCTCGTCGAGAACGCGTTGCGCTACACCACCAGGGGCAAGGTGCTGCTGGGTTGCCGCCGGACGCCGTCCGGCATGCGGGTGGAGGTGTGGGACACCGGCGCCGGCATCCCCGCCGACCGGCTGGAAGACATCTTCGAGGAATTCACCCAACTGGGCGAGCGCAGCGAACGCGGCCTCGGCCTGGGGCTGGCCATCGTCAAGCGGCTGTCGCGGCTGCTCGGCCATCCGGTGACGGTGCGCTCGTGGGAGGGCAAGGGGTCGGTCTTCGCGGTCGAGCTGCCGCGGGTGATCCTGGGCAACCCGCGTCCGGCCAGCGGCACCGCCGCCGCCGCCGCGACGCTCGCGCGCCGGTCCATCGCCAACGATGCGGCGGCGGCCAATGCCGCGAACGATCGGGGGCAGGCGATCAGCGCCATCGCCAACGCCTTCGGCGGTGGGCGGAGCGCTGGCGGGGCGACCAAGACGATTGCCGCGCCGGCTGCCGCAGTTGCGGCCGGATCCGCCAAGGGCATGGTGCTGGTGATCGACGACGAGGCGATCATCCTGCTCGGCCTCAAGGCGATCCTGGAAGGCTGGGGCTATGACGTGCTAACCGCTAAGTCGGGCGATCAGGCGCTGGAACGGCTGCGCGCCGACGGCCGCTGCCCGCAGATCGTGCTGGCCGACTACCAGCTCCAGCAGGGCCGCACCGGTCCGGAGGCGGTCTGTGCGGTCCAGACCATGCTGGGCCAGTCGGTTCCCGGCATCATCCTGACCGGCGACACCAGCTCCGAACGCCAGGAAGAAGCCGAACGCCGCGGCTTCCGCATCCTGCACAAGCCGGTCTTCCCCAACGACCTCCGCCGCATGATGGCGAGCGCCGGGGCGGCGTGATGCGCCGGTTCGGTTTTCCTCGGCAGCAAAAAGGGCCGCTCCCCCACCGGGACGCGGCCCTTGCCTTATCCGAACTCCGGCAGCCTTACTTCGCCAGATTCCTCAGCACGAAGTTCAGCACGCCGCCGTTCCGGTAATACTCCACCTCGTCCAGCGTATCGATGCGTAGCAGCAGCGGGTAGGTCTCCACCGTGCCGTCGGCGCGGGTCAGGGTCAGGGCGACGTCCTTGCGCGGCCGCAGATCCTGTTCGATGCCGGCGATGTCGAAGCGTTCCGATCCGTCCAGCTTCAGGTCGTTGCGGGTCAGGCCGTCCTTGAACTGCAAGGGCAGGATGCCCATCCCGACGAGGTTGGAGCGGTGGATGCGCTCGAAGCTCTCGGCGATCACCGCGCGGATACCCAGCAGCCTGGTGCCCTTTGCCGCCCAGTCGCGGCTCGACCCCGTGCCGTATTCCTTGCCGGCGACGACGACCAGCGGCACGCCCTCGTCGGCGTAGCGCATGGCGGCGGTGTAGATCGGCAGCCGTTCGCCCGACGGGTAATGCTTGGTCTCGCCGCCTTCGACGCCGGGGATCAGCTCGTTGCGGATGCGGATGTTGGCGAAGGTGCCGCGCATCATGACTTCATGGTTGCCGCGGCGGGCGCCGTAGCTGTTGAAGTCCTGCGGACGCACCTGATAGCTCAGCAGGTACTCGCCGGCCGGGCTGGTCTTCTTGATCGAGCCGGCGGGGGAGATGTGGTCGGTGGTGATGGAATCGCCCAGCACCGCCAGCGCCCGCGCGCCGCGCACGTCCGACACCGGGTCCGGCGTCTTGGTCAGGCCGGTGAAGAAGGGCGGCAGCTTCACATAGGTGGAGCCGTCCTGCCACTGGTAGGTCTGGCCTTCCGCCGTGGCGATGGCCTGCCACTGTTCCGGACCCTTGAACACGTCGGAATAGCGGCTGCGGAACATCTCGGCGGTCAGCGAGGCGTCGATGGCGTCCTGCACCTCGCGGTTGCTCGGCCAGACGTCCTTGAGATAGACCGGCTGGCCGTCGGTGCCGATGCCCAGCGGATCGGTCGTCAGGTCGATGTTCAGGTTGCCGGCCAGCGCATAGGCGACGCACAGCGGCGGCGAGGCGAGGTAGTTGGCGCGGGTGTGCGGGTTGACGCGGCCCTCGAAGTTGCGGTTGCCCGACAGCACGGCGCCGACCACGAGGTTGCCGTCCTCCACGGCCGCGGCGATGGCGTCGGGCAGCGGGCCGGAGTTGCCGATGCAGGTGGTGCAGCCATAGCCGACGATGTTGAAGCCGATGCGGTCGAGATAGGGCTGCAAACCGGCCTTGGCGAGATAGTCGGTGACCACCTGGGAGCCCGGCGCCAGGGAGGTCTTGACCCACGGCTTCTGCTTCAGCCCCTTTTCCACCGCCTTTTTGGCCAGCAAACCGGCGGCGATCAGCACCGCCGGGTTGGAGGTGTTGGTGCAGGAGGTGATGGCGGCGATGACGACGGCGCCCTGTTCCAGGCTGTAATCGGCGCCCTTCACCGGAACCGCCTTCTTCGAGTCGTCAGCCTTGTAGGCCTCGGTCATGTCCTTGGCGAAGCCTTGCGCCACCGCCGACAGCGGCACGCGGTCCTGCGGACGCTTCGGACCGGCCAGCGACGGCTCCACCGTGCCCATGTCCAGTTCGAGCACGTCGGTGAAGACCGGATCGGGGCTGTTCGGCTCGCGCCACATGCCCTGGGCTTTGGCATAAGCCTCGACCAGCGCCACGCGGTCGGGATCGCGGCCGGTGAAGGTCAGGTAGCGGATGGTCTCGGCGTCGATGGGGAAGATGCCGCAGGTCGCGCCATATTCCGGCGCCATGTTGCCGATGGTGGCGCGGTCGGGCAGCGTCATGCTGTCCAGGCCCGGCCCGAAGAACTCGACGAACTTGCCGACCACGCCCTTCTTTCGCAGCATCTGGGTGACGGTCAGCACCAGATCGGTGGCGGTCATGCCCTCCTTGAGCCGGCCGGTCAGCTTGAAGCCGACGACCTCCGGGATCAGCATGGAGATCGGCTGGCCCAGCATCGCGGCCTCCGCCTCGATGCCGCCGACGCCCCAGCCCAGCACGGACAGGCCGTTCACCATCGTGGTGTGGCTGTCGGTGCCGACCAGCGTGTCGGGATAGGCCACCGGCTTGCCCGACGGGTCGCCGTCGGTCCACACGACCTGGGCCAGATATTCGGTGTTGACCTGATGACAGATGCCGGTGCCCGGCGGCACCACGCGGAAATTGTCGAAGGCCTTCTGGCCCCAGCGCAGGAACTCGTAGCGTTCCAGGTTGCGTTCGAACTCCAGATCGACGTTCTTCTGGAAGGCCTCGGCGCCACCGAAGTAATCGACCATCACCGAATGGTCGATGACCAGATCGACCGGCACCAGCGGGTTGATCTTCGTCGGGTCGCCGCCCAGCGACGCCATTGCCTCGCGCATCGCCGCCAGATCGCAGACCGCCGGCACGCCGGTGAAGTCCTGCATCAGCACACGGGCCGGGCGATAGGCGATTTCACGGTCGGACCGCTTGTCGACCAGCCATTGGGCCACCGCCTTCACGTCGTCGACGGAGACGGTGCGCCCATCCTCGAACCGCAGCAGGTTTTCCAGCAGCACCTTCATCGAGAACGGCAGCCGCGACAGATCGCCGAGACCTGCCTCCTCGGCGGCCTTCAGGCTGAAATAGTCGTAGCTCTTGCCGCCCGCGCTGAGCGAGCGGCGGGTCTTGAGTGAATCTTGACCGGTGAAGGTGGTCACGGGAAAGACTCCTTGGCTTCTGTGGCTTTTGGACCCGGCAGTCCGGATCGTGGCTTTCGGTTCGGGCGGGCACCGGGACGGATGCCTGGGGGAAGATGCTTCTCGTCGGATGGACCGGGGATGGACCGGACGGCCGCCGGACAGGACGCGCCATACAGCCAAGATGTAGGGCGCGAGGCCGGTCTATCAACGCACCGGATGACCCCTGCCGCAAGACGAGGTGGAAGTCCAATCCATGGGGCAGGACTTGGCGTGTGCCTGGATACTGGAAACGATTACGGTGCGGTGGTCCATACATTACAAAGTTTTATGCCGTCCGGAATTGCATATAGCTTTCAGCGAGGTGCTTGTCCGGCTAGTCTGCCCGCGGCGACACATGGACGGAGGCGGGCGGTGACGGGCAAGAGCGGTCATTGGGAGATGGTCCGCACGGTCACGGTCGCGGGGCTGCTGGCGCTTGGGGCCCGCTCGGTGGTGGCGCAGCCTTTCCACGTCCCGTCGGGATCGATGGAGCCGACGCTGGAGGTCGGCGATTTCCTGTTCGCCAGCAAGTTCCCCTACGGATACAGCCGCTATTCCTTCCCGCTCGACGCGCTTCCCATCGCCGGGCGGGTGCTGGGCCATGCGCCGGAGCGTGGCGACATCGCCGTCTTCCGTCTGCCGCGCGACCCGGAGCAGGTCTATGTGAAGCGGCTCGTCGGGCTGCCGGGCGAGGTGGTGCAGATGCGGGACGGCGTTCTGCATGTGAACGGCCAGCCGGCGGCGCTGGAGCGCCTGGAAGATTTCGTCGAGACGGGAGCCGACGGTGCCCGCCGGACCATCCCGCAATATGTGGAGCATCTGCCGGATGGTCCGACGCACCGTGTCCTGCATGTGGCCGGGCGCGACGGCCTGGACGACACCCCACCGCTTCGGGTGCCGGATGGCCATTACTTCATGCTGGGTGACAACCGCAGCAATTCGCTGGACAGCCGGGTTGCGGCAACGGCCGGCGGCGTCGGCTTCGTTCCCGCCGAAAACCTCATCGGCCGGGCCGACCTGCGGCATTTCTCCGTCGACCCAACCGCGCTGGACGAACCGGCCCGCTGGCCGGCGGCCCTGCGGCTCGACCGCATCGGGCTGATCCACTGATCCGATACGCTGCGGCGACCCTCACGCCATCCTATCGGGCGGGCTTCGTCACGCCGGCTTCATCGCCACATAGCGGACGAAGCGCAGGCCGCTGCCCAGCACCCGCAGCCGTGCCCACCACAGTGCCAGTTCGCGCTTCAGTGCGGCCAGCACCGGGGCCGGCGGCACGGCCGCGGCCAGCGTGTCGGCCAGCTTGCGCACGCGGTCGATGATGTGGCGGCGGTGCAGCTGGGTCAGATCCTCCGAAATGCGGAGGTCGAGGTTGCGCTGGGTCAGTTCGTCGGCCATGCGGGTGGCGGTCCAGGGATAGACCTCCATCGGCTCCTCCTCCCGCCAGCCGTTCCAGCTGTCCCAGGAGCTGGGGGTGCCGTCGATCACATAGTCGTACAGGGCGATGCCGCCCTTGGGCTTCACGCAGTCGCCGAGCCGGTCGAGGAACAGGTCCTTGTCGCGCACACGGTGGAGGATGCGGTCGGCCATCACGAGGTCGAAGCTGCCGGCCTGGTTGAAATGCTCCGGGTCGTAATGGGCGATGGGCGCCTTCTTCGATAGGCCCAGCACCTTCGACCGGTCCATGGCCAGCTTCGCCAGCAGCGGCGACGGCTCCAGCCCGGTTACCCAGGTGTCGCAGCTTTGCACCAGCGCGCGGGCGGTGCCGCCCAGGCCGGCCGACAGGTCCAGCACGCTCTTGGCCGGGTTCAGCCCGAAGGAGCGGACGGAATCGACCATCCACGCCGCTTCCTCCGGCCCGGTCATGTCCTGGCCCCACAGAAGCTGCGCGCCCTCGCTGCGCGCCGGCGACCAGACCGGCTCGCCGTGACGGTCGAGTTGCATCAACGCCAGCCGGTCCAGGTCCGGGTTGCCGGTGGGCGGAGCCGGCAGCGCGATTGCGGCCGGCGGTGCTGGAGGTGTGGTGCTGCCGACTGCATCGACCGGGCCGGGCTGCCGGCGGCCCGCCAAAGCGCGTGGGTCGGTCCGGCTCGAAATGCGGGGCAGGCGGGACAGGTCATAGCCCTCCCACCACGCAGCCAAACGGATGCGCCAGTCGGGGTTACGCCACCGCTCCAAATCCTGTGGACTGATCTGCGGCACCACGCATCTGCCCTTTCCAGGTCAAGCGGCGGATCACCGATCTACCACTTTTGGGTATAGTCACGACATCCGGCACCGTGATTTAGAAGTAGGTTGGCCTGATTTGTCTGTCAAGAAACCATTGTTTAACGATTTCGACTTCGTTTTCGCCAATTGTTGGAAAATTTTACCAGTTTTTGTCTGTGCGTCGCGCTCTGTGCGGCCATTGCGGCCGCCGGGGCGCCTCCCTATACTCCCGACGCAACCGACGAAGGGGGCTTGGCGTGCCGATCGAAACCGGTGAGTCCACCGGCAATCCCTGGACCGTGCTGACCAGCACGACGAAATACGAGAATGCCTGGATGGAGGTGGTGGAACACAAGGTTCTGACCCCGAAGGGCTCTCCGGGAATCTATGGCGTCGTCCATCCCCGCAGTCTTGCCACCGGCGTGGTGCCGGTCCATGCCGACGGCACGGTGACCCTGGTCGGCCAGTACCGCTTCCCCCTGAAGCAATACAGTTGGGAAATCCCCGAGGGCGGCGGGCGCAAGGGTGTCGAACCGCAGGAATCCGCCGCGCGCGAGCTGCGCGAGGAAACCGGCCTGACGGCGCGGCGCTGGATGCCGCTGATGACGCTGCACCTGTCCAATTGCATCACCGACGAGGTGGCCCACACCTTCGTCGCCTGGGATATGGAGCAGGGCGAGTCCGCGCCCGACGAGACCGAGGTGCTGGCGGTGCGCCGCCTGCCCTTCGCCGAGGTGATCGACATGGTGCTGTCCGGCGCCATCACCGACGCCATGGCGGTGGCCAGCCTGCTGAAGCTGCGGGTGCTGGCGGCGGAAGGCGCGCTGCCCGACGACCTCGCCGGCATTCTCCGCCTCTGACCTGCCGGCGATTGAACCGCCAACAAATCGGATCTCAATGACCGTCATTTCCGGCCACGCCGTCGCCATCGATTTCGAGACCGCCAACGAGACCCGCACCAGCGCCTGCTCCATCGGCGTTGCCTGGATCGAGAACGGCCGCGTGACCGGGACGGAAGAGCATCTGATCCGCCCGCGCGAGCCGCGCTTCAACCCCTTCAACAGCGCCATCCATGGCATCCGTGAAGAGGACGTGGCCGACGCGCCCGAATTCCCGGAGGTGTGGGCGGGTCTGCGGGAGCGGGTGCAGGGCCGGCTGATCCTGGCCCACAACGCCGCCTTCGACCTCAGTGTGCTGCGCCATACCCTGACCGACTATGGCGTGGACCTGCCGGCCTGCGACTTTCTCTGCACCGTCATGATGGCGCGCCGGGCCTGGCCGGCCTTGACCGGACACCGGCTGAACCATCTGGCCGATTTTCTGGGGATCGCGCTCCACCACCATCATGCCGGCAGCGACGCCGAGGCCTGCGGCCGCATCGCGCTGGCCGCGGCGCTGGAGATGGGGTTGGGCGGCTTCGGCGAGATCGAGCGCACCGGTATCCGCCTGGGCCGCATCGCCCCCGGCGGATATTCGCCCTGCAAGGGCGGCAAGGCGCCGCCGCGCCGCCCGCGCGTGGTGGCGTGAACTGTCAGCCGACGCTTTCCCCCCGGCTTCCCCTGCGTTTAGATTTTTGCGATCGGCTTTACGCTTCAAATCGATTCCGATTTTTCGCGATCCGATCTAGGCTCCCGCTCCACCGTGTGAAGGAGCGAACCGCATGCTGTTCATGTTCCATTGCGTCGACAAGGCGGGCGCCGCCGATGTCCGCGCCGCCAACCGTACCGAGCATCTGGCCTATCTGGAAGCCAATGCCGCCCGCCTCTTCGCCGCCGGCCCGCTGCTGTCGGACGACCAGAGCGGCATGGTCGGCAGCCTGCTGATCGTCGAGTGCGCCGATGCCGCCGCCGCGCAGGCGTTCGCCGACGGCGACCCCTATGCCAAGGCCGGCCTGTTCGACAGCGTGACGATCCGGCCCTGGCGCCGCGTCTATCCCAAGGCCTGAGCGGGAGAGCGCTGGCGATGGCCTACTGGCTGGTGAAATCCGAGCCGTTCAAATATTCCTGGGACCGCATGGTCGCCGATGGCCGGACCCATTGGGACGGGGTGCGCAATTACCAGGCGTCCAACAATCTGAAGGCGATGGAGGTGGGCGACCGCGCCTTCTTCTATCACTCCAACGAAGGTCTGGAGATCGTCGGCATCGTCGAGATCGTCCGCACCTATTACCCGGACCCCAGCGACGAGGCCGGCCGCTTCGGCATGGTCGACGTGGCGCCGGTGATGCCGGTGAAGACACCCGTCACGCTGAAGCAGATCAAGGCCGATCCGCATCTTCAGTCGATGGCGCTGGTGCGTCAGTCGCGGCTGTCGGTCTGCCCGGTCACCGACGAGGAGTGGGCGCGGGTGTGCGATCTGGCAGGGGTCGGCGTGCCGGCCTGAGGGGCGTAAGGCGGGGCGAAAGCGGCCCCGCTCTCCGCTGCCCGGTTGCTTCGGTGAAAGACCTACTCCGCCGCTTCCTGCATCGCCGCATGGAAGTCGTTGGTCGCCTGCATCATGCGCCGGGCGATGTCCGCCATGCCGGCTGCCGAGATGGCGCTCATGGGGCCGCCGAGCGCGCGCAGCGTGGCGTCGATGGCCATCAGGCTGGTGCGGTCGGCCATGCCGGCGAGACGGTCGCTGCGGTCGCCGGCTTTCGGAAGATCGTCCGCGTTGGTGGTGCTGGGCATTGCGATCCTTGCCGCCGCTGATCGTTACCGTGATGCAGCAACTCTATAGCTGCCGGCGGGTTAAGGTCGGGTTAAGCAAGGGATCGTCCGTTACAGGACAGACATCCCCGAATGCTGCCCTCCATGCTGCGCCGCGGCGCGGCGGATGGTCGCGGAACGGGACCGCCGCCCTTCCGGCCCGGTTGGCGGCGCGGTCACGGAGGCATTGGCATGCCTCGGTATGCTTGGGGAAGAAACAGTCTCGCGCTGCAAAATCAGCGACACAATCCTCCTTTGGTCGGGGGGCCTGCGGGGGCCGATCTGCTTGTTCGTCCCGCAACTTGTGTGGATAATGCCGCTCAATTCCGGGCGGCGGCCCGCCGCCCTCCAATCATCTTCCGGCCAATTCGGAAGCACCACGGGGGAATCGCACTCATGACCGACAACAGCTTCTTTCCGGTGAAGCCCGAGATCGCGGCCGCCGCCCACGTGAATGCGGAAGCCTATGCCCGCATGTACGAGCAGTCGGTCAAGGACCCCGAGGCGTTCTGGGGCGAACAGGGCAAGCGGCTCGACTGGATCCAGCCCTACAGCAAGGTGAAGGACGTCAATTTCAACGACGACGTCCATATCCGCTGGTTCTACGACGGCACGCTGAACGTGTCGGCCAACTGCATCGACCGCCATCTGGCGACCCGCGGCGACCAGACCGCGATCCTGTTCGAAGGCGACGATCCCGGCGTTTCCAAGGCCATCACCTACAAGGAGCTGCACGAGAAGGTCTGCCGTCTCGCCAACGTGCTGAAGAAGAACGGCGTCAAGAAGGGCGACCGCGTCACCATCTATCTGCCGATGATCCCGGAAGCCGCCTATGCGATGCTGGCCTGCACCCGCATCGGCGCCATCCACTCCATCGTCTTCGGCGGCTTCTCGCCCGACAGCCTGAAGGACCGCATCGTCGACTGCGACAGCCATTTCGTCATCACCTCCGACGAGGGCCTGCGCGGCGGCCGCAAGGTGCCGCTGAAGGCCAACGCCGACAAGGCGGTGGCCGGCGCGCCGACGGTCAAGCATGTGCTGGTGGTCAAGCACACCGGCGGCAACGTCGCCTGGACCGAGGGCCGCGACCTTTGGTACCACGAGGAGATGGAGAGCGTCTCCGCCGACTGCCCGCCGGAGGAGATGAACGCCGAGGATCCGCTGTTCATCCTCTACACTTCCGGCTCGACCGGCAAGCCGAAGGGCGTGCTGCACACCACCGGCGGCTATCTCGTCTATGCGTCGATGACCCATCAGTATGTCTTCGACTACAAGGACGGCGAGGTCTACTGGTGCACGGCCGACGTGGGCTGGGTCACCGGCCACAGCTACATCGTCTATGGCCCGCTCGCCAACGGCGCCACCACGCTGATGTTCGAAGGCATCCCGACCTACCCGGACGTCTCGCGCTTCTGGCAGGTCATCGACAAGCACAAGGTCAACATCTTCTACACCGCCCCGACCGCCATCCGCTCGCTGATGCGTGAAGGCGAAGGACCGGTGAAGACGACCTCGCGCGCCTCGCTCCGCGTGCTGGGTTCGGTCGGCGAACCGATCAATCCGGAAGCGTGGCTGTGGTACTACAATGTGGTCGGCGACGCCCGCTGCCCGATCGTCGACACCTGGTGGCAGACGGAGACCGGCGGCATCCTGATCAGCCCGCTGGTCGGCGCCATCGGCCAGAAGCCGGGCTCCGCCACCAAGCCGTTCTTTGGCGTCCAGCCGGTCGTCGTCGACAACGAAGGCCAGATCCTGGAAGGCGAGACCGAGGGCAACCTCTGCATCGCCGATGCCTGGCCCGGCATGATGCGCACGGTCTATGGCGACCACGAGCGCTTCATCCAGACCTACTTCTCGACCTTCGCCGGCAAGTATTTCACCGGTGACGGCTGCCGCCGCGACGCCGATGGCTATTACTGGATCACCGGCCGCGTCGACGACGTCATCAACGTGTCCGGCCACCGCATGGGCACCGCAGAGGTCGAGAGCGCGCTGGTCGCCCACCCGAAGGTCGCCGAGGCCGCGGTCGTCGGCTATCCGCACGACCTGAAGGGCCAGGGCATCTACGCCTACGTCACGCTGAACGCCGGCGAGACTCCGACCGAGGAGTTGCGCAAGGAACTGGTCGCCTGGGTCCGCAAGGAGATCGGCCCGATCGCCTCGCCCGACCTGATCCAGTGGGCCCCCGGCCTGCCGAAGACCCGTTCCGGCAAGATCATGCGCCGCATCCTGCGCAAGATCGCCGCGAACGAGCATGACAGCCTGGGCGACACCTCGACGCTGGCCGATCCGGGCGTGGTGACCGACCTGATCGACAACCGCATGAACAACGCCTGACGGCAGGTTTCACGGGGAAAAGGGGCGCTCCGGTGGGGCGCCCCTTTTTCTTTGTCGTGTCAGGTTCTCACCCCCAACGGCACGACCACCCTCACCGCTCCGGCAGCACCAGCGGGGCGGCGGGGGAGATGGTGAAGGCGGTGGGGGAGGGGTGGCGCTCGACGATCCGCTTGCGGGCGTCTTCCGCACTTTCCGCGGCAATGGCGTAGGTGCGGATGCCGGTCCAGGGGGCGGTGGCGTCCAGCGCCTCCACCGCGACATACCACAGCGGGCCGCTGGACCGGGCGACGCGGTCGACGCAATAGAACTCCATCGGCGTCAGGGCGGCATCGTCGGTGGCCGCCGACTGCAAAGACAAAATCTCGCCCTCGACCTCCGCCGCCTCGTGGCGCAGGCCGGCGAGGGTTTCCTCCGCCTCCACCCGGCGGACCGAGGCTAGCTTGGCGTAGTTGGCATAGACGTCCAGCCGCTCCTTCAGCGCGGTCAGCTTCTCCGACTGCCGGCGGGCGCGCATGCCGAGGATGCGCTCTGCCAGCACGCCGATCACCAAGCTGGTGACGGCTCCCAGAACCCACACGGGGCTCATGGTGCGGAGGCCCCGGCCACAGCGTCTTCGTCGGCCTCCTCGCTGGAGACGGTGACGCCCACGCCTTCGTGGAAGATGTTGCGGGTCAGCATCTGGGCGGCGGCGAAGTCGGAGGCCCAGACCTGCGCCTCGTTTCCGAAGCGCCAGATGGCGGGGTGGACCACCGCCTTGGCATCGGGCCGGGCGGTGAAGCCGGGGGTCATCGCCAAACGGAAGGTGAAATGGTTGCGCCCCGGCTCCGGCCGGCCGATCTCGTGGATGAAGCGGCGCGCGGCGGCGGTGCGCTTGCCGCTGCGGCGGTTCAGGACCAGCTTGTCGGTCGACAGCTCCACCAGCCTTGCCTTCGTCGCCTCGATTTCGGCCTGCATGGCCTCCAACTCGTTGGCCTGGAGTTCCAGCGCGTCGCGTTCGGCGGTCAGGGCCGCGCCGCAGCGGCGGATTTCCCGGTCCGTCCGCAGGATCAGGCCGCGGCGGATGCCCAGAAACAGCAGGGTGGCGCCGATGCTGAACAGCGCCAGCAGCATTTCCGACGTCATACGCGCCCGCTCCGCAAACCATTCGGCCCTGGGGGAGTTGTAGCGCAATCCGCCTGGGCACGCATCACAAGCAAGTGCCTTAAGGGCTTAAAAAAAAACAAGTCAAACAATTGGGCCTGAAAACGGCGCCCCGCAGGGCGCCGTAGTCGTCAGCCAAGCGCACGGACAGTCATTTCCGCTCGCCGATGGCGGCCTGGGCCGCCTTCACCAGATCGGGGCCGATCTGCTTGGCCCACTTGTCGAAGACCGGCTGGGTGGCGGTCTGGAAGGCCTTCTGTTGGTCCGGCGTCAGGCGAACCACCTCGACGCCCTGGGCGGTGATCTCCTTCAGCAGGCTGTCGTCCTCGGCGGTGATGCCCTTGCGGGAGATCGCGACCTCTTCGGCGGCGGCCTGGACGGCGGCGGCGCGCACGGCCTCCTGGTCCTCCTTCGACCAGCTGGCCCAAACCTCTTTGTTGACCACGAAGATCAGCGGATCGGCGACATAGCCCCACAGGGTCAGGTTCTTCTGGCCCAGCGTGGCGAGCTTGGCGGCGACGAAGATCGCCAGCGGGTTTTCCTGCCCGTCGACGGCGCCGGTCGACAGGGCCGGCTGGGCGTCGGCCCAGCTCATCTGCGTCGGGTTGGCGCCGAGTGCGGTGAAGGTGTCGAGGTAGAGCGGCGAGCCGACGACGCGGATCTTCAGCCCCTTCAGGTCGGCTGGCGTGCGGATCGGGTGCTTGGAGTTGGAGATCTCGCGGAAGCCGTTCTCACCCCAGGCCAGCGGCACCACGTCCTTGGTGGCGAGCAGCTCGAACAGCGTCTTGCCGACCTCGCCCTGGGTCAAAGCATCCAGCGCCTTGTGGTCGGGCATCAGGAAGGGCAGGGAGAAGAGGTTCAGCTCCTTCACCTGCGGCGACCAGTTGATGGTGGAGCCGACCGCCATGTCGATGGTGCCCTGGCGGAGTGCCGTAAACTCCTTGGTCTGGTCGCCGTTCACCAGCGAGGTGCCGGGATACATCTTGATGTTGATGCGGCCGCCGGTCTTCTCCTTGACCAGTTCGGCCCAGCGGTCGCCGCCGACACCCCAGGGGAAGGGCTTGCCCAGAACGGTCGAAAGCTTGTACTCCGCCTTGTAGTCGGCAGCGTTCGCCGCACCGGCAACCAGAGCCGGAACCGTCAGAGCGGCCAGCGCGATGCCGGCGAGCAGAGCCTTCAGCGATTTCATGCTTGTTTCCTCCCAAGCGCCCTATACGAAAGATACGGACCGGGATCGTACAGATGCACGCAGGACTGTTCCACGCGCAATTTGAAGCGACCGTCCGCGGTCCGAACAATGCGGCCATGCGGCTGGTTCTGGCGCTCGGCGTTTGTGTCTGGCTGACGTCACCTGCTGCAGGCCTTGCCCAGGGGCTGCCCGGCCCGGCGACCCCGATGGGGCCGAATCCCAGCGAGTGCGAGATCCAGGCGGCGCTCCTCGGCACCACCGGACCCAACTGCCCGCCGGTGGCGATGCAGCGACCGGCCGCCCCGCCGCCGGCCACATCCCCCGCCGCATCCCCCGGTCAGCGGCCGGGACCGGTGACGGTGCCGCCGCTGCCCGGACCGACCGCCATGCAGGCACCGGAACTGCGCGCCGCCTTCCGGGTGGAGTTCGACTTCAACTCCGCCGTCATCCGGCCGGAATCGCGGGAGATTCTGGACAAGGTGGCGGCGGTGATGGGGGCGGCCGGCACCACCCGCTTCCGCATCGTCGGCCACACCGACGCGGTCGGCGGCGACGCGGCCAACCTCTCTTTGTCCAAGCGGCGGGCGGCGGCGGTGGTCGAGTATCTGGTGTCTCGTCACCACATCCACGCCGACCGGCTGGAGGCGTCCGGCATGGGCGCGCGTGAACTGCTGCTGCCCGACCAGCCGAAGGCCGCGGCCAACCGGCGGGTGGAGATCGTCAATCTCGGCGGCTGATGTTTTTTTCCGATCCGCCGGGAACCTTTGGCGGGGTGGGGTGTTGCGCAGGAGCGCTGACGGGCCTTCGGCCCTGTGTGCCCCTCCCTCCAACCCCTGACCGGGAGAGCCGATGCCGGATCACACCCCCATTCCCATCGACAGCCACCGCATCGCCGACGACGAGGTCGGCAAGCCGGCGGTCTTCGGTGCCATCCTGTCCGGCCAGCCGCTGGAGATTCACCGCAACATCTTCGAGGGCGACTACAGCCGCTTCCGGTCGGGGGTGTGGCAGTGCACGCCTGGCCTCGTCGCGATGAAGGACTGGCCCTATCATGAGTTCTGCGTCCTGCTGTCGGGCCGGGTGATCATCACGCCGGAGGGCGGAACCCCGCGGGAATACAAGGCCGGCGACGCGCTGGTGCTGCCGATGGGCTTCACCGGCACCTGGGAGATCCTGGAGACGGTGCGGAAATACTATGCGGTCCAGGCGCGCCAGCCGCTGCTGCGGCGGATGAAGGCGCGGGTGAAGGGCTGGCTGCGGCCGGAAGCCAAGGGCGGGCCGGCGGCGACTGTGCAGCCCGGCACCGCGTTCTGACACCTCGCCATCCGCCGGACGCCCGTGTTAGGGTCCGCCGCGCCGTCTGCCAGGACGGCCCCCATGCAAGACCCTGACACCGGTGCGTCCCATCATGATCCACGCCCCCCGTACCCTCACCGAGATCGCCGAAGCGCTGGGCGCCGCGGTCGAAGGCGACGGCTCCCTCACGATCCGCCGCGCCGTCCATCCGTCGGAAGCGGAAGGGCCGGAGGATCTGGCGCTTGCGATGGACAAGGATCTGCTGGCCCTGCTGCCCGGCAGCAAGGCGGTCGCCGCCGTCGTCGCCGAAGGGGTCGAGGTGCCGGAGGGCATCAAGGGCCGCATCGTGGTGAAGCGTCCGCGCTATGCCATGGCCGGGATGCTCGACATCTTCGAACGTCCGGTGCATGCCGAGCCGGGGGTGTCGCCCCAGGCCTATGTGGCGCCCGACGCGGTGGTGGCGCCCGATGCCTCCATCGCTCCCTTCGCCTACATCGGCCCGCGCGCCCGCATCGGCGCCGGTGTGGTCGTGCTGCCGCATGTCACGGTCGGGGCGGACGCGGTGATCGGCGAGGGCAGCCTGCTGCACCCCGGTGCCCGCATCGGCGAGCGGGTGGAGATGGGCGCCCGCTGCATCGTCCATCCCAACGCCGCCGTCGGCAATGACGGCTTCAGCTTCGTCACCCCGGAGCCGGGCAGCGTCGAATCGGCCAAGACCACCGGCCGCGTCGTCGGCACCAACGTGCTGATCCGCCGGGTGAACTCCATCGGCACGGTCGTGCTGGGCGACGATGTCGAGATCGGCGCCGGCGCCACCATCGACCGCGGCACGGTGACGGCCACCCGCATCGGCAACGGCACCAAGATCGACAACCTCGTCCAGATCGGCCACAACGTCCAGGTCGGCACCAACTGCATGCTGTGCGGCCATGTCGGCATCGCCGGCAGCACGGTGATCGGCGACCGTGTGGTCCTGGCCGGCAAGGTCGGCGTCGCCGACCACATCAAGATCGGCAGCGACGCGGTGGTGGCGGCCAATTCCGGCGTCGGCATGAACATCCCGCCGAAGTCGGTGTGGATGGGCTATCCCGCCGTGCCGCGCGCCCGCGCCTTCGAGCAATACAAGGGCCTCGCCCGTCTGAAGCGTCTGTTCGCCGACGTCTCCGACCTCAAGGCGCGCCTGACCGCCATCGATGGCGGCCCGGTGAAGACCGAGGCGGAGCCGGCGGAGCAGCAGGAATAGGCGGCAATCCGGCCGTCTTCGCCCTTCATCGTTCAACCACAATCGTCCCCATGACCTCCGGCCAGAACCCCACCCGTGAATCGATCCTTGGCGGCCCGGCCGTCATCCTGGTGCAGCCGCAGCTCGGCGAGAACATCGGCGCCTGCGCGCGTGCGATGCTGAATTGCGGGCTGACCGACCTCCGGCTGGTCAAGCCGCGGGACGGCTGGCCGAACCCGAAGGCGAATGCCGCGGCGTCGGGGGCCGACCTCGTCATCGACAATGCCAGGATCTTCGAGACGACAGCCGAGGCGGTCGCCGATCTGGAGTCGGTCTTCGCCACCACGGTGCGCACCCGCGACATGATCCAGCGCTTCGTCACCCCGCGCGTCGCGGCCGGCGAGATGCGGGAGCGCTATGCCGCCGGCCAGAAGGTCGGCGTGATGTTCGGGCCGGAGCGCACCGGGCTGTTCAACGACGACCTGACCCTTGCCCAGACGCTGGTGACGGTGCCGCTGAACCCGGCCTTCTCTTCGCTCAATCTGGCGCAGGCGGTGCTGCTGATCGGCTACGAGTGGTTCCAGGCCGGCGATCGCACGCCCGACCGCTTCCTGCACACCGGCCAGACCCGTCCGGCGACGATGGCGGAGCGGGTGAACTTCTTCGAGCGGCTGGAGGCGTCGCTGGACCGTACCGGCTTCTTCACCAGCGAGGCCAAGCGCCCCTCGATGATCCGCACCCTGCGCAACGCCTTCGAGCGGATGGAGATGACTGAGCAGGAGGTCCGCACCCTCCACGGTGTCGTCACCGCCCTGGTCGAGGGCGACAAGCGGAAAGGCGGGAGTTAAACCTCAAGCACCGCTATAGTGGGCGTCCATGGACTATGCGTTGCAGAACATGGATGTCGGGCTGGTGCTGCTGGACAGCGCGCGGCGGGTGCTGGCCCTGAACCCGGCGGCGGTCCGGCTGCTGGGCGACCGCGCGGCCGGTCTGGTCGGCGCCTATCTGCACGACCTGCACCCGCCCTCCCACCGCGCCAAGGTGGAACTGCTGCTGGCCGCGGCCGGCGAACCGGCGGCCCCGGCATCGGCCTGTTCGATGATGGTGGCGCTTCCCGGCCGGGTGCTGGTGGTGAAGGCGACCGCGCTGGCGCCCGCCACCGCGGCGGGGGAGGGGAGTGCCGTCACCGCCCTGATGCTGATGGAGGCGGCGCGGCCATCGGCGGCCGATGTCCAAGTCCCGCCGTCGCCACCGCCCACGGCGCAGGCGCCTGAACCGCTGGTCAAGCTGCCGGTGGAGAAGGGGCAGGGGATCGTGCTGCTCGACCCGGCCGATGCCGTCTATCTCCAGGCCGACGGCCATTACACCACGGTCCACACCGCCGATGGCGCCTTCTTCTGCGGCCTGCCGCTGTCGGAGCTGGAGGCGCGGCTCGACGCCCGATCCTTCGTGCGCACCCATCGCGGCTACATCGTCAACCTGCGCCATGCCCGTGCGGTGGAGCGGCAGGACGGGCGCGCCGCCTTCGTCATGGCCGCCCCCGGCGCCCCCCGTGTGCCGGTCAGCCGCAACCGGGCCGAGGCGCTGAAGAAGCGGCTGGCGCTATAGCCGCTGTTCCATCTGCCGTGCCAGCGCCGGCCAGTCGCGACCGGGTGAGGCCCAGTTCGCTTCGCCATGGGTGGCGTGGCCCGGCAGCGGGCAGGCCAGGAAACGGCCGGCCGCCCCCAGCGTGTAGTGCAGGCAATAGTCGATGGACCGCCGTTCGATGCGGAAGCGGTCCCAGACGGCGCCGTCCTCGCGCAGGGTCGACAGGCGGCAGGCCCAGGTCATGGTGGTGCTGGCGGTGAATTTCCAATGGCTGAGCGGCTGGCGCAGCACGCAGGTTTCCTCGCCGCCGGCCGCGATCACCCCATCGAGGCCGGTGGCCTCGGGGGCGGCGTATTTGTCGGCATGGTCGTACAACGTCACGTAATCGGCGATCTGCAACCCCTCCGCCAGCATGGCGCGGGCACCGGGCAGATGCAGATAGTCGTCCTCCAGGAAATAGACGATGGCGTCCTGGTCATACTGGCGGTCGGACAGGTCGGCCAGAGCCAGCGCCTTGGCATGCAGGAAGGAGCCGTGATGGCCCAGCGCCGTGCGCTGGATGACGGCTGGATGGAGACAGCCGGCCTGTGCCAGCATCGCCTCCACCCGCTCCACCGTATCGTCCCGGCAATTGTCGGCGATCACCCGCAGCTCGTCGGCGGCCGGACGGAAGACATCGAGGAAATTGGCCAGGCAGGCGAAGGGGCCGGCGATCTTCTCCTTGGGGTTCCCGCGGTCGCTCAGCCGGTAATAGACGCGCAGCCGGTTGGGAGCGGGTGGAAACCGACGCCGGTCATGATGCCGCCACCGGGCTCCGCCGCTTGCGATCTGCCGGCGGTGCAGAGCCAGGGCCAGATCGCAGAAGCCGTCCTCATGCTCCGGCTCGACCGCCAGCAGCCGGCTTAGCCAAGCCACCGACGCCTCCGCCGGGCCATGCTGCAGGGCCGCGACGCCAACGGTGCGCAGGGCGCCGGCATCGCCGGGAGTGAGGACGAGGGCGTTGCGGAAGGCCTGCACGGCCGTGGCTGCGTCCCCATGCTGCAAGGCCAGCGCGCCAAGCTCGGCATGGAGGTCGGATCGCAGAGGATGCCGGCCGGCCGCTTCACGGAGGGCGTCGACGGCGCCCGCCCGGTCGCTAGCCTGCTGACGGGCGGCGGCCAGACGGCGCCAGGGCATGGAATCGGCCGGGGTCAGCAGGGCGGTGCGGCGCAGCCAGACCATCGCCGCCCCGGCGTCGCCGCGGGCCTTGATCATGGCGGCGAGGTTGGCGGCATAGTCGGCGCGGGCCGGATCGCAGGCGCAGGCACGGCATTGGCGCGCAATCGCATCCGCCGCGCCGTCGGCCCCCTGCTGGAAGCGGACGATGGCGGAAAGCTGCCAGGCGTCTCCCGTCTCCGGCTCCCGGCCGAGAAGCGCGATGCAGGCGTCATACGCCTCCTGCCGGCGCCCGTCGCGGAAATGCCCGGCCGCCGCCGCAAAGTCCTGGACCGCCATGTCCCCCGTTCCAATCGCCCGTCGGTTGCATCCGTGGCGCGAGAGTGGTCCGTGGGCCGGGCATGGTCAAGCTTCGGCGACCGTTCCGTTCATGCAGCGATCCCGCCATTCGCGCAGGCCGGATGCCGCTGGTGCAGGGCCGCTTGATCGCAGGCGTGCCAGCGGGGAAGCATCGGACCAATCTTCCCCACCCCTGCCGACCGGCCCCTGCCAATCGGAATGAGGAGCCCGCACCCGTGGACAGCATCGACGCGCCCGACCGCTATGTCTCGTTCAAGGGGATCGACTGCGAGGGCAACAGCCGCCGCATCATCGACCGCCTGTACATGCACATCGACGACCCCGCCAAGACCAACGCCTTCTGGGAGCGGTTCCGCGCCAAGCTGGCGGTGGCCGAGGACCCGCTGAAACGGCAGGCCGACGGGCTGTGCCTGCTCTGCGCCAACATCTATTACATCGCCGACCTCTTCGAGGAGCACGACGACGAGGACGGGCTGGCGATGCTGCGCCAGCTGGAGGACGAGTGCTGCTGACCCGTCAGGGCCTGGGAGCCGTCCTGCCCGCCGGCTCCCTCTCGGCATCCTTGTCCGCTGCGGCATAGGCGACGCGCCAGACCGTGCCGGAGGCGTCCTCGGCAATCAGCAGGGCACCGTCGGCGGTCACCGCCAGCCCGCTCGGCCGGCCCCAGACCTTCGGGGTCTCGTCGCCCTCCGCGGCGCTCCCCGTTGCGGTTCCCGCGGCCGGGGTGACGCGGAAGCCGGTGACGAAGGTCTCGTAGGTGCCGGTCGGCCGGCTCTTGTCGAAGGGTGCGGTGTCGAAAGGCACGAAGGCGATGGCGTAGCCCGTCGGCCGCGAGCGGTTCCACGACCCGTGCAGCGACACGAAGGCCCCCATGCGGTAGCGCTCCGGGAAATGGGTGGCGTCGCCGAAGGCCAGCCCGATCGGAGCCGAATGGGCCTGGAACAGCAGCCCCGGCACCAGCGCCGCCTTCACCAGATCGGGCCGCCGGCCGGCAAGGTCGGGCTGCGGGTTGTCGCCGATGTAGGAATAGGGCCAGCCATAGAAGCCGCCCGGCTTCACCGCCGTCAGGAAATCGGGAACCAGCTGGTCGCCCAGCCCGTCGCGCTCGTTGACGACGGCATAGAGGTCGCCGGTGCCGGGCTTGAAGGCGAGGCCGACCGCGTTGCGCAGGCCCGCGGCGTAGGTGCGCTGGCCGCTGCCGTCGATGCGGAATTCCTGGATGGTGGCGCGCGGCTCCGGCTCCACCCCGATGTTTCCCTCCGATCCGATGCCGACATAGAAGTGCCGCCCGTCCGGCGCCACCGCGACGGAGCGCGTGGCATGGCCGCCGCGCCTGCCGAAGGCGCCCTCCGCCGTCAGCCGCCGCCGCTCCCCCGCCTGGGTCGCCCCGGCGGTCCAGGGCAGCCGCCACACCCCGGCCAGATCGCCGACCAGCACCGCCCCGTCATGGAAGGCGAGGCCGAAGGGATGGTCGAAGCCGTCGGCCCAGACCTGGGCCATCTCCGCCCGGCCGTCGCCGTCGGCATCGCGCAGCAGGGTCAGGGTGCCCGGCCGCTGCTGGGCCACCAGCACGTCGCCGTTGGGCAGGACCAGCAGGTTGCGCGCATTCTCCACATGGTCGCGGAACAGGGTGACGGTGAAGCCGCGCGGCGCGCGCAGGGGCTGCTCGGCGGGGCGGGGCACCAGCACCGCCTCGTTGGCGACCGCGGGCGTGGCATAGGGCTTCGGCAGGGTTTCGATCCGCACATGCACCTCGGCACCGACCGTCTGCATCGGGTCCGACCGCACCGGGCCGGTCAGCGCCGATTGCGCCAGGGCCGGGCCGGCGGCCAAAGCCAGCAGAGTGGCGAACAGGAAAGGCTTGGGCGGCAGGGGGCGGCGGTCGGCCATCGGACGGTCGCTTTCACGGCGGAGGCGAGGGCGAAGGGGGCGGGGCGGGCATGACAAATATCGGACGTGAATATGGGGACGATGCCCCAGCCGTTGTACGGACACAGGCGGTGCAAGGGGGGCTGTACCGGAGGGGTCCCCCGCAAGCGCCGGGTGTCGCGAACGTCACCCTTGTGCACATCAAGTTGCTTGCGGACGCAGCCGGCGCCAGACCATACTCCGACCGATCTAGGCGGAAGGACCGGCGGGTGGCGCCGGTTGCCGGCGGCGGTGCGGCGACAACTCTGCAATGATGGACAGACACCCGATCGACGCTGCGGCACTCACGCTTTCGCCCACCCGCACCCGTCTGTTGCTGGCCGCGGCCTTCGCGCTGATCGCGCTGCTCGGCGCCGGCTTCTGGGGCTATGTCGTCTGGGCCGACCGGGAAGAGACTCTGCGCAACAGCCGGGAACAGGCCCAGTCCGCCGCCCGCCTGCTGCAGGAGCAGGTGCGGCGGACGGTTGCGACCGCCGACCTCGCCATCGGCCGCGTGCAGGACCTGATCCGCTATCACGGCATGCCCGGCCTGGACACCAACCGCGACGCCTGGATCCCCATCCGCGATATGGTGGACAACCTGCCGGAAATCGCGGCGCTGTGGGTGCATCGCCCGAACGGCGACAATGTGCTGACCAGCCGCCAGTTTCCGGCACCGGCAGGCAACGTCGCCGACCGGACTTATTTTCGCGCCCATCGCGATGGCGTCGATTTCCACGTCGGTGAACGGATCACCGGCCGTTTGACCGGAGCGCTTTCCTTCACGGTCAGCCGGGCGATGCGGCAGGACGGCGCGCTGCTGGCCGTCATCCACACCAACATCGAGTTCGACTATTACCGGATGCTGTACGAGGGGCTGGAACTCGGAGCCGGTTCGGCCATCGCGATCTACCGCACCGACGGCAAGCCGGTGTTGAGGTTCCCCGACACGGAGCCGCTGGACGGGCCGGAAGGTCCAACGGTTCTGCGCCATGCGGCGGAGGCCGCGACCGAGGTGTTCCAGACCGACGGACCCGACGGGGTCGGCAAGCGGATCCTGTCCTGATCAGCGGGTGCCGACCCTGCCGCTGATCGTCTTCGTCGCCCTGTCGGAGCGGACGGAACTGGCCCCCTGGCGGGAGCGCACACTCCGGGGCAGCATCCTGGTCGGGCTGGCGGTGCTGGCCTGCGCCGGTCTGGCCTATACCGCGCTGCGCAGCCTGGAGCGCGAGGTGGCCGGCCGCCGCATGCTGGCCGACACCAACGCCGAGCTGGACACCAAGAAGAGCGAGTTGGAAACCGCCAACGAGGCCTTTGCCAGCGCCAACCGCCGTTTGAACCTGATCCTGCATTCGGCGTCCGACAGCATCTGCGGCATTGACCGCGACGGGATGATCACCTTCGCCAACCCCGCCACCTCGGCGCTGACGGGCTATTCCAACGAGGAGCTGCTGGGCGGCAACCTGCATGCGCTGATCCATTCCCGCCGTGCCGACGGCAGCCATTTCCCGGCGCTGGAATGCCCGGTGACCGAGGTGCTGCTGAGCGGGGAGAGCCGGCGCGGGCTGGAGGACACCTATTGGAGCAAGGTGGGGAAACCCTTCCTGGTGGAGTACACGGCGTCTCCGATGCTGGCCGAAGGCAAGGTCGAGGGCGCCGTGGTGGTCTTCCACGAGATCGCCGAGCGCAAGCGGGCGGAGGCGGCGATGCAGCGCGCCCGGCTGGCGGCGGAGGCGGCGAGCCGCTCCAAGAGCGAGTTCCTGGCCAACATGAGCCACGAGATCCGCACGCCGATGAACGCGATCCTCGGGCTGATCCACCTGCTGCAGCAGACCGAGCTGAACAGCCGGCAGGCCGATTACGTGCAGAAAGTGCGGGTATCGGCGCAGTCGCTGCTGGGCATCCTGAACGACATCCTCGACTTCTCGAAGGTGGAGGCCGGCAAGCTTGAGCTGGAGCGGGTCGATTTCCGCCTGGACGATCTGTTGCAGACGTTGGCGGTCATCGTCGGGTCGGCCGCGCAGGAGAAGGACATCGACGTCCTGTTCTCGGTGGCGCCGGATGTGCCGCTGGATTTGATCGGCGATCCGCTGCGGCTCCAGCAGGTCCTGATCAACCTCGCCGGCAACGCCATCAAGTTCACCGAGGCGGGAGAGGTCGTGGTGTCGGTCGGCGTGCGGTCGCTGGGTGACGATGGGCGCGCCGTGCTGGACTTCGCCGTGCGCGATACCGGCATCGGCATCCCGCCGGACCAGCGCGACCGGCTTTTCAAGGCCTTCAGCCAGGGCGACAGCTCCACCACCCGGCGGTTCGGCGGCACGGGGCTGGGGCTGGCGATCTGCGCCCGGCTCGTCCGGCTGATGAAGGGAACGATGGATGTGGAGAGCGAGCCCGGCAAGGGCAGCGTCTTCCGTTTCCAGGCGGAGTTCGGCCGCCATCCCGGTGGGGCCGGCCGGCGAACCGGCGGGGCTGCGGCCGGCTTGCCCGACTCCCACCCGCGCCCGGTGCCGCGCGACCTGACGGTGCTGGTGGTCGACGACAACCCCACCGCGCGCGAAGTGATGGGCGCCATCGCCACCGCCTTCGGCTGGACCGTCACCGCCTGCTGCGACGGCCAGAGCGCCATCGCCGAACTGGAACGTGCCGCCGCGGCAGGCCATGCCTATGACATGGTGCTGATGGACTGGAAGATGCCGGGGATGGACGGCATTGAGGCGGCGCGCCGCATCCGCGCCGATGTCCATGCCGGCACCCCGATGATCATCGTCATCAGCGGCTATGGCCGCGAGCGGCTGGGCGCCCGCTTCGAGGAGGCCGGGATATCCGGTTTCCTGGTGAAGCCGGTCACCGCCTCCACCCTGCTCGACGCCGTGACCGTCGCCTATGCCCAGGCCGGACATGGCGCGCCTCTCCTGCCATCCCCGGTTCCGGCGCCGTCCGGCGGCAGCGGGTTGGGCGGGCCGGCCTGGGACGCCAGCCGGGCGCTGCATGGCCGCCGGCTGCTGCTGGCCGACGACAACGACATCAGCCGGCAGGTGGCGTGCGAGATCCTGGAGCGCGCCGGCGCGTCGGTCACCGCGGCATCGACGGGGCGGGAGGCGTTGGACTGTGTGCGCGCGGCCGGCCAGCCGTTCGACGCCGTGCTGCTGGACGTGCATATGCCGGACATGGACGGCTTCGCCGCGACCGCAGCGATCCGTGCGTTGCCTGGTGGGCGGCTGTTGCCGATCATCGCCATGACGGCGAGCGCCCTGCCGGAGGACCGGCAACGCTGCCTCGACAACGGAATGGACGCCCATGTGCCGAAGCCGCTCGACCTGCCGCAGCTGTTCGCCACGCTGGCCCGCTGGATCGGGCCGCCGCTGGTGGCGGTGCGGCCCTGCGCGCCCTGTGGCGCCGCCCCTGTCCCGCTGCAAGGCGACGCCATGCTGACGCGCGCCATGCCGATTGGCCGTCCCGCCGGACCGCTGGCCGATTTGCCCGATGGATTGCCGGGCATCGACATTGCCGATGCGCTCAACCGGCTGGGCGGGGATACCGACCTGTTCCGCCGTTTCATCGGCCAGTTCGCCGACGGCTATGGCAATGTCGCCGAACGCATCGCCGCTGCGGTGAACGGCAACGATCTGGCCACTGCCAAGTCCATCGCGCATGAGCTGAAAAGCGTCGCCGGCAACCTCGGTGCACGCGGCCTGTCGGTCGCCGCCGATGCATTGCAGATCGCCGCCTACAGAGACGATGCCGTCGCGGCTGCTGCCCAGGTGCCGGTGCTGCGCAGCGAACTGGCGCTCGTGCTGGAGAGCGCGCAGCGGCTGCGCGCGGTGCCCGACGGGAAGACGGGGCCGGCGGGAGAGCCGGCGATGTCCGGCCGGTCGGCGGAAACCCGGTCGTTGCTGGCGAATCGCCTACCCCAATTCGTAACTTTGTTGCAAGAGAGTAACTTCGCAGCGGCGGAGGAGTTCGCTATTCTGGCGCCGTTGCTGACGGACTGGGTCGAGCCTTCGACGATGAAGGGGTTGTCCACCGCCATCGACGGTCTGGACTTCACCAAGGCACTTGGAATCGTGCGGCGGATAGCACGCAACCTCGGCCTCCCATAACCGATGGTCTGAACGCGCTGATGGCCGATCCCCGTCCGAAAATCCTTGTGGTGGATGATATCCCGTCCAACGTCCATGTGCTGAGCCGCATCCTGAAGGACGACTACGACATCTATTTCGCCACCGACGGCGAGAAAGCGTTGGATCTGGTTCAGGCCCGGATGCCGGATCTCGTCCTGCTGGACATCATGATGCCGGGGATGGATGGGTTTGAGGTGTGCCGGCGCATCAAGGCCGACCCCGCCATCCACGACATTCCAGTCATCTTCATCTCCGCCAAGAGCGAGGTGGAGGACGAGACCCGTGGCCTGGAGGTGGGGGCCATCGACTTCATCACCAAGCCGATCAGCCCGCCCATCGTGAAGGCGCGGGTGCGCAACCATCTGCTGTTGAAGCGGCAGACCGACCTGCTGCGCAGCCTGTCCTTCCTGGACGGGCTGACCGGCATCGCCAACCGCCGCCGCTTCGACGATGCTATGGCGCGCGAATGGCGGCGCTGTGCCCGGTCGAACCTGCCGCTGTCGCTCATCATCCTCGATGTCGATCATTTCAAGGCCTACAACGATCATTACGGCCATCAGGCCGGCGACGAATGCCTGCGCATGCTGGCCGAATTGCTGTCGGGCCGGGCAAAGCGCCCGAGCGACCTCGTCGCCCGCTATGGCGGCGAGGAATTCGTCTGCCTGCTGCCGGAGACCGACGGCCCCGGCGCCGTCCGCGTGGCGGAAGGCTTCCGGACCGGCGTCGCCGAATGCCGCATCCCGCATGCGCAGTCGCCGGTTATTCCCTATGTCACCATCAGCCTGGGGGTCGCCACCGTGATCCCGTCGGCCGACGGCAGTCCCGAGCAGTTGGCGGAGATGGCCGACCAGATGCTCTACCGCGCCAAGCGCACCGGCCGCAACCGCGTGCAGGACGCCATGGTGCCGGCGCTGTGACGGCGCCGCCGACAGGATCTTCCTTTTACGATGTTCGTGGCCGCGGTTTCCCGCGCCGTGCGCCGCTGGCGGATGGCTGGGACTGGATCGACCGCCGGGTCGCCGTGCCTGCCGCAAGGGTCCGGCCCGTGGCGGAATGCGGCGGGCTGCGGCTGGCCGGCGCCGTCGCTGCGCTGGCGGACTGGCCCGCGGCAGACCGTGCCGCGGTGGACGGCCATGCCGTGGCGGCGGCCGACACGCTGGGTGCCGGCTCCTACAACCCGGTGCCCTTGACGGCGGCGGTCGCGGTGAGCGCCGGCGACCCTCTTCCGGCAGGCTGCGACGCGGTGATCCCCTACGAGGCGGCGCAGGCCGTCGGTCCCTTCATCGAGGCCATCGACACGGTGGCGCCCGGCAGCGGGGTTGAGCGGCAAGGCGCCTGGACCGCCGCCGGAAACGCGCTGCTGCCGGCCGGGCGGCGCTTGCGTCCCGGCGATCTCGGCCTGCTCGCCGCCGCGGGGCGTGACACCCTATCGGTCCTGCCGGCGCCGCGGGTGCGGATTCTGATGGCCGGCGGTCCCAAGGCCAACGCGCCGGAGCAGGTCGCGACCATGCTGGCGGCGCTGGTCGGGCGCGACGGCGGGGGTGTCGAGGTGGTCGAGACCGTGCCGGCCGACCCGGATGCCCTGGCCGAGGCCTTCGCCCGGCCAGGCGCCGACCTGATCCTGTCGGCCGGCCGAACCGGCACCGGCCCCGACGATGTGGCGGCGTCCGCCCTGGCCCAGGCCGGCAGCATCGACCTGCACGGCATCGCCATGCGGCCGGGCGGCAGTGCCGGGCTGGGCATTGCCGGCGCGGTGCCCGTCCTGCTGCTGCCGGGGGAGCCGATGGCGGCGCTGGCGGCATATGAACTGCTGGCTGGCCGAGCGGTGCGGCGCGCTGCCGGCTTGCCGGCCGATCTGCCCCATGCGACGGTCCGGGCGGTGACGGCGCGCAAGCTGGTGTCGGAAATCGGCTGCCTCGACCTGCACCGGGTCCGGTTGGATGGGGACGGCAGGGTCGAGCCGGTGGCCTCGCCCGGCTGGCCGGGACTGGCGGCGGCGGCGCGGGCCGACGGCTTCGTCCTGATCGGCGCGGACAGCGAAGGCGTGCCTGACGGCGTTCCCGTCACCATGTACAGGTTCGACTGATCTTATCGAGCAAAGGTTTGCCGCGTGCACAGTTCCGACCGCAGCCGCGAGGACATCCGCCGTTTCGTCGCCCAGGCCGCCCGCCAGGACCAGTTCCTGGAGGTGGTCAGCGGCGAGGAGGCGCGTGCCCGCTTCCACCGCCATCTCGACCTGTCGCCACGGGGGGAGGAGCGGGTGACGCTATCGGCCGCGCTGGGGCGCGTGCTGTCCGCCGATGTGACGGCGGATGTCGATGTTCCCGGCTTCGACCGCTCGGTGGTCGACGGATTCGCGGTGCGCGCCGCCGACACCGTGGGGGCTGCCGAGGATCGGCCGGTGGCCCTGCGCCTGAACGACGAGGTGCTGGCCGCCGGCCATGCCCCCGAACTGACGGTGGAGCCCGGCACTGCCACGGTGATCGCCACCGGCGGCATGCTGCCGCGCGGCGCCGACGCCGTGGTGATGGTGGAGACGACGGAGGCGGTGGAGCGGCCCGACGGCCTGTTCGTCAGCCTGACCCGCCCGGCCACCCCCGGCGCCTTCGTCGCCGCCGCCGGCTCCGACATCGGCCGGGGCGAGGTGGTGCTGCGCAAGGGCCAACTGCTGACCTCGCGCGAGATCGGCGTGCTCGCCGCCATCGGGCTGGGCGAGGTCGCCGTGGTGCGCCGGCCGCGTGTCGCCATCCTGTCGACCGGCGACGAGATCGTCGCACCCGGCCAGCCGATCCGCACCGGAGCGGTCTATGACAGCAACGGCGCCATCCTGGCCGCCGCCGTCGCCGAACTGGGCGGGGAGCCGGTGCCGCTGGGCATCGCCCCGGACGAGGACGCGGCGCTGGAGAAGCTGGTCGCCCGGGGGTTGGACTGCGACGCGCTGCTGCTGTCGGGCGGTACGTCGAAGGGGGCGGGCGACCGTTCCCACCGCATCGTGGCGCAGCTGTCGGACCCCGGCATCGTCGCCCATGGCGTGGCGCTGAAGCCGGGCAAGCCGCTGTGCCTCGCGGTGACCGGCGGCAGGCCGGTGGTGATCCTGCCGGGCTTCCCGACCTCGGCGATGTTCACCTTCCACAGCTTCGTCGCCCCGGTGATCCGCGCCCTGGCCGGCCTGCCGCCGGCACAGGCGGAGGAGGTCACTGCCACCCTGCCGGTGCGGCTGGGGTCGGAGCGCGGGCGCACCGAATATGTCATGGTCTCGCTGGTCCATGGCGCCGGCGGGGGTGCTGGGGAAGGCGAACTGGCGGCCTATCCGCTGTCGAAGGGGTCGGGTGCGGTCACCGCCTTCAGCCATGCCGACGGCTTCCTCGCCATCGACGCCCAGGCCGAGGCGGTGGAGGCCGGCACGCCGGTGTCGGTCCAGCTGCTCGGCCGTTCGCTGACGCCCGCCGACCTGATCGTGGTCGGCAGCCAGTGCATCGGCCTGAACGCCGTGCTTGGCCGCCTGATCGGTGGGGGGATGACGGTCAAGGCGCTGAATGTCGGCTCGATGGGCGGGCTGGCGGCGGCGCGGCGCGGGGAGTGCGACATCGCCCCCGTCCACCTGATGGACCCCGCCACCGGCACCTACAACACGCCGTTCCTGGCACCGGGTCTCGACCTCGTCACCGGCTACCGCCGCATGCAGGGCATCGTCTTCCGCCGCGGCGATCCGCGGTTCGAGGGCAGGGCGGCGCAGGAGGCGGTGGCCGCGGTCGCCGGTCTGGCCGACTGCATCCTGATCAACCGCAATGCCGGCAGCGGCACCCGCATCCTGACCGACCGGCTGCTGGGGCCGGCGCGGCCGACCGGCTACTGGACGCAGGCCAAGTCGCACAACGCCGTCGCCGTCGCGGTGGCGCAGAACCGTGCCGACTGGGGTGTGGCCATCGAAACCGCGGCGAACCTCTACGGGCTGGGCTTCCTGCCGCTGCAGGAGGAGCATTACGATTTCGTCATCCCCGCTGCCCGCCGGGACCGTCCTGCCGTCCGCCGCTTCGTCGAGGCGCTGGAGATGCCGGAGGTGGCCGACGCCCTGCGCGCCATGGGGTTCATCAGATAGGGTCTGGAGAGACGGGGCGGCCCAATCGTCCGGCTAAACCGAACAAAATGCCGCAGGCCGGGTTTTTTCGTGATCCAGCGGCTGGACGGTTGCGTACCGAAGGTCACGATGCGACATACAGCCCGGCGTGAAAGCCCGCGGGATGCAGGGCAGAGTGCAGGATTGACGCAGAGGTCTTGAAAACGGGGCGGCTGCCGCGAATTCCGGGAATGGGTGCCATCCCCGGCTTGTGCGGAAGCCGATGTTCCCCTTGAATGGGACCATGCAGGACCAGCACACCCCCGCGGCCGACATGGCCCCCAGCCTGGAAGATCTGCTCGTCGCCGTAGGGCGCGAGCGGGACCGCCAAGCGTTCGGGGTTCTGTTCGGCCACTTCGCGCCACGGCTGAAAACCTATCTGCGCCGGTTGGGATGCGATTCCGGCGGGGCGGAAGAGCTTGTTCAGGAGGTCATGCTGTTGGTCTGGCGTCGCGCCGAAACCTACGATCCGATCCACGCCTCGGCCGGCACCTGGGTGTTCACCATCGCCCGCAACAAGCGGATCGATGTGTTGCGGCGCGAACAGCGGCCGGAGATCGACCCCGACGATCCCGCCCTGGTGCCCGAACCCGATGAGGCCGCCGACCGCCGGATCGAGGCGAAGGAGAGCAGCGGGCGCCTGCGCGCCGCGCTGAAGGACCTGCCGCCGGAACAGGCCGAGCTTCTGCGCATGGCTTATTTCGAGGACAAGCCGCACAGCGTCATTTCCGCGGAGCACGGCATCCCGCTCGGCACCGTCAAATCGCGTCTGCGTCTGGCGATGGAACGCCTGCGCCGGTCGCTGAAGGATGTCGGATGAGGCATTTTTGATGAACCGGCCGAGCCACCACCCCGGCGACACCCTGCTGATCGATTATGCCGGCGGCGCCCTGTGCGAGGGCGCGTCGCTGGCCGTCGCCACGCATATGGCCTTCTGCCCCGCCTGCCGCCACGCCGTGACGGAGATGGAGGCGATCGGCGGCGCCCTGCTGGACGATCTGGAACCGGAACCGCTGTCCGACGGCTGCCTGGAGGCGCTGATGGCCCGCCTGGACCATGAGCGGCCGGCGCCCTGCCGCCCGGCTGTGAAGCATTCGGCGGAGCGGTCGCGCTATCCGGAGCCCCTGCGCAGCTATCTGCGCGGCCGGCTCGACCGCGAAGGACGGCTGGAGGAGGATGCCTGGCGGTTCCTGCAGCCCGGCATGCGCAGCATGGAGCTGCTGTCCGGCCCGGACGGAACCACCAAGCTGATCCGCATGAAGGGCGGCGTCGGCGTGCCGAAGCACACCCATGGCGGCATCGAGTTGACCGTGGTGCTGGAGGGCGGTTTCTCCGACGAGTTCGGCGCCTTCCTGCCCGGTGACATCGCCATCGGCGACCCGTCGCTGGTCCACCGCCCGGTGTCCGACCCGGAAGGCTGCCTGTGCCTCGCCACCACCATCGGCGGGTTGCGGATGACCGGACCGCTGGGGCGGCTTTTCAACCGGTTCGTGAAGCGGTTCTGAAGACTACGGCCTGCGGTGCCCTCTCCCTAACCCCGCTTGGCAGAGGGTGGGAGAGGGCATCCGGAGCCGACGGCCTGACACCGCGCAGCCTTACGCCGCGACCGCCACACGCCCGTCGCGGGCGCGCATCAGCAGCCAGACCACCGAGACACCCAGCAGCTTCGACGCGAAGCTGGCGGCCCAGACGGCCGGATCCCAGACGTCCAGCATGCCGAAGAAGATGGCGGTGTCGACCGGCACCGACAGGGCGGCGCTGATCCACAGCCGGTCGCGCAGCGGGCGGCGGGTGACGGTGAAGACCGCCCAGTCGATCATCTCCGACACGGCGAAGGCGGCGACGCTGGCGGTGGCGACGAAGGGATCGGTCAGCAGATAGGACAGCACGGTCCCGCTGAGCATGGCGGCGAGTGCCCAGTGGCCGAAGCGCACCTGCACCATGTCGCGCAGGATGAAGATCAGGCCGGCCCAGCAGGACCAGACCAGATCCAGGTGCGGAAACAGGCTGAAGGCGAAGTTGATGGCAAGAATGCTGCCGATATAGGCGGCGAGCCAGAGCATGGCGATGATCCTCCGAGAGCGGACCCGCGGCAATACGGGCGCTGATGACCGGAGCCGGCCCCGCGTGAATGCGAGCGCCCCGAGAAACCGCTCTAGCTAACAGAACATCGCCATGCTGGGAAGGTGCCGCGTGGCCCTTCGCGCCGTCTCTCAGACCGGTTTCGCCTCGCCCTTCATCAGGGCGTAGGTGTAGCTGTCCACCAGCGCCTCCATCGAGGCTTCGATGATGTTGGTGGACACGCCCAGCGTCGACCATTCGGTGCCGTCGGTCCGGGCGCTGCGGATCAGCACGCGCGGCATGGCGCCGGTGCCGTCCTTGGCGGCCAGGATGCGGACCCGGTAGTCGGACAGGCTGACCCTGGCGAGCGCCGGATAGGCTGGCTCCAGCGCCTTGCGCATGGCGACGTCGAGCGCATGCACCGGGCCGTTGCCGTCCGCCACCTCCATCCGCACGGCGTCGCCGACGCGCACGCGCACCACCGCCTCCGATTCCACCACCAGCTTGCCGACCGCGTTGTAGCGGCGCTCGTCAGTGACGTGGAAGCGCAGCAGTTCGAAGAAGCGCGGCACCTCGCCCAGCTCGCGCCGGACCAGCAGCTCGAAGCTGGCCTCCGCCGTATCGTAGGCGTAGCCGTCGCTGTCGCGCTGCTTGACCAGGTCGAGCAGGCCGGCAAGGCGGTCGTCCCTCGCATCCACCACCATGCCGATGTCGCGCAGCCGCACGATCAGGTTGGAGCGGCCGGCCTGGTCGGACATGACGATCTGGCGGCGGTTGCCGATGGCCTCGGGCGCCACATGCTCGTAGGAGGACGGGTCCTTCTCAACCGCCGAGACATGCAGCCCGCCCTTGTGGGCGAAGGCGCTGGCGCCGACATAGGGGGCGTGGCGGTTGGGCGCGCGGTTCAGCCGGTCGTCGAAGGCGCGGCTCAGCTGGGTCAGGAGAGGCAGGTCCTCGCGCCGGATGCCGGTCTCGTAGCCCATCTTCAGCATCAGCGTCGGGATCAGCGAGACGAGGTTGGCGTTGCCGCACCGCTCGCCCAGCCCGTTGATGGTGCCCTGGATCATCCGCGCGCCGGCCCGCAATGCCGCCAGCGAGTTGGCGACCGCATTCTCGGTGTCGTTGTGGCAATGGATGCCGAGCCGGTCGCCGGGGATACCGTGTGTCTCCACCACCTCGCGGACGATGGCGTCGACTTCGTGCGGCAGCGTGCCGCCGTTGGTGTCGCACAGCACGATCCAGCGCGCGCCGGCCTCGAACGCCGCCCTGATGCAGGACACGGCATAGGCCGGGTTGCGTTTGTAGCCGTCGAAGAAATGCTCCGCGTCGAACAGCGCCTCGCCCTTGGCGGCGTGCAGGGTTGCGATGCTGTCGCGGATGAGGTCGAGATTCTCCTCGCGCGGGATGTTCAGCGCCACGTCGACATGAAAGTCCCAGCTCTTGCCGACCATGCAGACCGCCTTGGCGCGCGACTGGGCCAGGGCCGTCAGCTGCGGGTCGTTGGCGGCGCTGCGGCCGGGGCGGCGGGTCATGCCGAAGGCGGTGAAGGTGGCGCGCGTCAGCTCCGGCGCCTCGGCGAAGAACTGGTCGTCGGTCGGGTTGGCGCCCGGCCAGCCGCCTTCGATGTAATCGATGCCCAGCCGGTCGAGATCCTTGGCAATCGCGATCTTGTCGGCGACCGAGAAATCCACGTCCTGGGTCTGCGCCCCGTCGCGCAGCGTGGTGTCGTAGAGATAGATGCGCTCGCCCGTCATCGCCGCCTGACCTGTCAAGACAAAGGGATAGGCATCGGTTTGCCACCCTGTGGAAAGTCGGGAGAATGGACGATGCAGCGCGTATCCTCAACCGTTTTGACAAGAAACTTGCGGGAAGCGGGTCTTCTTCGCAATGGAAGGGAATGGCGGAGCGTTGCGCCCCGCCTTCCGGGGATCAGCGGGCGAACAGCCGGTAGAGCGCGGAATGGTCCAGCGCGCCGTCGCCCTGGTCCACCAGCATCTCGAACAACTCCAGCGACAGGCCGAGCGTCGGCAGGTCGATGCCGGACTGCTGCGCCAACTCCTCGGCCTGGCGCAGATCCTTGACCTGGGTGGTGACGCGGCCGCCGGGCGTGAAGTCGCCGCTGACCATGCGGCCGCCATGCAGGTCGAGGATGCGGGATTCGGCGAAGCCGCCGCGGATGGCGTCCCGCACCTTGGCCGGATCGGCGCCGGCCGCCCGGGCGAGCGCCAGCGCCTCGGCCACCGCGCCGATGGTCAGGGCGACGATGACCTGATTGGCGGACTTGGCGATCTGGCCGGCGCCGCTGTCCCCGACATGGGTGATGCGGCGGCCCATCGCCTGCAACACCGGCAGGGCACGGGCGAAGGCCGCCTCGGACCCGCCGGCCATGATGGTGAGGATGGCGCCCTCGGCCGCCACGGTCCCGCCGGAGACCGGCGCGTCGAGCCACTCCGCCCCGGCGGCGGCGACGCGCTTTGCCAGCGCGCGGGTGGCGGCGACGGCGGTGGTGCCCATGTCGATCACCAGATGGCCGGGACGCAAGCCCGGCAGCAATGCCTCGGCCACCGTTTCCACCGCCGTGGTGTCGGTCAGCATCAGGATGACGATCCCCGCCTGTCCGGCGACGGCGGCTGGGCCGGTGGCGGCGATCATCCCCTCCGCCGCCAGTTCGGCGACCGGGCCGGGGCTGCGGCTGCTCACCACCAGCTCCGCGCCGGCACGGGCGAGCGCCCGGGCCATCGGCTTGCCCATCAGGCCAAGCCCGATGACGCCGACGCGCTGGCCGGCGAGGTCGGGGCGGATGGTTTCTTCGGTCATGTCGATGCTTTCACTATACGTGGATACAGTCACAGACGCATGTGGCGGGCACGGGCGCCGCGCTCGATGGCGGCGGCGCAGAGCCGGTCGACCCCCAGCCGGTGGCGGATCAGCTCCAGCATGCGCAGTTCCTCCTGCGATGCCTTGGGATCGGCGGCGGCGATGTCGCAGGCCACCGCATAGGCGGTCTCGCGCAGCTTGGACGGCAGCGCCTGTTCGATGATGGTCAGCACCGTGTCCAGCCCGTCATTGTCGGACAGCATGGCGGTGCATTCGCGGGTGGCGGCCATCACCTGATCGCCGCTGTAGTCCTTGAAGATCGGCAGGTAGCGCACATTCTCGCCGATGGCTTCCAGTTCAAGGTCGGTCATGTCGCCGTCGCAGGCGGACACCAGGACCATGACGTAGATGAGTGCGCTGTGGTGGTCGATCATGGAGTTGGTCGGCTTTCTCATGGGGCGGTCTCCGCTGGGGAGTGGTCGCGTGTAAGGTCGGCAATCTCGAACGCCGCCTTCGCGCCGTCAAGGGTGCCATGCCGGGAGTGGAGGGGTCGGCCGCTCGACGCGACGGTTGGCGTTGCCTATTGTCGCGCACCATGAACGTCGTCCTCAATGTCGCATTTCCCGTATTCGCCATCATCCTGGCCGGCTTCCTGTCCGGGAAGTCGAAGCTGCTCGGCGCCGCCTCGTCGGAAGCGCTGAACAAGTTCGTCTATTGGATGGCGCTGCCGCCGGTGCTGTTCCTGGGCACGGCGCGGCGGTCGCTCCCGGAGATCTTCAACGGCCCGTTCATCGGCGCCTTCCTGGGATCGATGCTGCTGGTCTATGCGCTGGGTGCTGTGATCGGCCGCCTCGTGTACCGCGAGCGCACGCAGATCCAATGCATGCAGGGGCTGAACTCGGCCTTCTCCAACACCGGCTACATGGGCATCCCGCTGTTCCTGGCCGCCTTCGGGCCGGACCGTCTCGCTCCCACCATCCTGGCGACCGTCATCATGAGCGCCATCATGGTCGGCATCGCGGTGATCTGGATGGAGTTCGCCAACAGCCAGGGCAGCGGGCTGGGCAAGGCCCTGCGCGATGTCGGCCGGGCGCTGGCGAAGAACCCGCTGATCCTGTCCACCGCCGCCGGCCTCGCCTGGTCGGCGCTGCTGCCCGGCGTCGCGGTGCCGAAGCCGATCGCGACATTCTGCGAACTGATGGGCTCCCCCGCCGGCCCCTGCGCGCTGTTCGCCATCGGCCTGTTCCTGGCCTCGCAGCGGCTGACCGCCGGGTTGGCGGAGGCGGGCTGGATCAGCGCGCTGAAGCTGCTGGTCCATCCGGCGCTGGCCTGGGTGCTGACGCAGACGCTGTTCCCGATGGACCCGTTCTGGACCGGCAGCGCGGTGATCCTGGCGGCATTGCCGACCGGTGCCCTGACCTTCGTGGTGGCGAGCCAGTACCAGACCTATGTGGAGCGCACCTCCTCGGCCATCCTGGTGTCGACGGTGCTCAGCGTGGTGACGCTGTCTGCATTGCTGGCGGTGTATGCGCCGGGCGGGTGATCGGCATCCGCTGTGAGTCTGCGATGCAATCTCATAGAGATTGTCTCTGTTTTGGCTTGGTCCGTTTGTCTTTTGAACAGTTTGCCGCCGGTTCCTTAAGGCAATTTTTACCGTGTTAACCTAGGTGATTCTGGAAATGCTTTCGCCGTGTCGGTCGAAGTCGGCAGGGAAACCGCTTTTTTCAGGGATCAACTGAGGTGTCGTTGTGAAACTTATCGAAAATCTCCGGATCGGCACGAAAATCTATGCAGTGGTGGCGCTTCTCAGCCTGATCACGCTGGGACTGTCGATCTACATGAGCAACCGGATCGGTGAGATCGACGACCGCTACAGCAGCCTGATCGATGGAGACGTGACGTTTTCGCTGAAGCTGGAACGCATGCGCGGCGACCTCGCCAACCTCGGCCGTCAGGCCAACAACGTGCTGCTGCTTCAGGATCCCGCGGGACTTCCGCCTCTGGTCAAGGCGATGGACGACATCCAGGCGGCCATCGCGGATTCGAGCGCGGTGATGAACCGTCTGGCAAGGCCCGAAAACAAGGACAAGGTGACCCGGATCGTTGAGCTGACGGCAATGGTGAAGTCCTCGCTGCCCAAGGTCTTCGCGGCGAAGGAGAAGGCCGATCATGCCGGAGCGGCCGCCATCTATGGGAAGGAAGGGCGTCCCCAGGTGGTCGAGGCCTTCAACATGGCGGCGAAGCTGTCTGACGAGGTGTCGGCCGGAGTGTACCGTTCGTCCGACGATCTGACCGTCAAGACCAACCAGACGGTGTTCAACTCCCTGTCGATTGCGATCGGGCTCCTCGTCTTCGGTGCCGTGGGGTCCGCGCTGCTGGTCGTCTATGGCATCCGTCGTCCGGTTGCCGTCCTGAATGCCGCGATGGTGCGTCTGGCGACCGGCGACACCACGACGGAGGTGGCAGGGGCCGGCCGTGGCGACGAGGTCGGCGAAATGGCGCGGACGGTGGAGGTGTTCAAGCAAAGCATGATCCGCACGCGCCAACTGGAGCAGGACGCCAAGGACGCCGAGGCCCAGGCGGCTGCGGAAAAGCGCCAGGGGACTCTGGACATGGCCCGGTCCTTTGAAGAGCGGGTCGGCTCCATCGTCGATGCGGTCGGCAGTTCCGCGACCGAGTTGCAGGCCACCTCGTCGCAGCTGGCCGCCGCCGTCGAAGAGGTCGGCGCCCAGTGCACCGCCGTCGCCGCCGCGTCGGAGCAGGCGAGCGCCAATGTCCAGACGGTCGCCGCCGCGTCGGAGGAGCTGTCCGCCTCGATCGGCGAGCTGTCCGACCGCGTGGGGCGTGCCGCCGACCGCTCCCGCCTGGCCGCCGAAGGGGCCGGCGAGGCCCAGCGCCAACTCGATCTGCTGTCCGCCTCCATCGATCAGGTCGATCAGATCGTGGCTTCGATCAATGCGGTGGCCAGCCAGACCAATCTGCTGGCGTTGAACGCGACCATCGAAGCGGCCCGCGCCGGCGAGGCCGGCAAGGGCTTTGCCGTCGTCGCCAGCGAGGTGAAGAACCTTGCCAACCAGACCCACGCGATGACCGAGCAGATCACCAACCAGATCGGCGCGGTCAAGGCGGCGTCGGGCCGGACGGTCGGCGCGATGCGCAGCATCATCGGTCAGGTGGAGGAGATCAGCAACTCCACGGCCGATATGGCGCAATCGGTGAACCAGCAGAGTGGTGCCACGTCCGAAATCAGCCGCAACGCCCAGCAGGCGGCGGTCGGCACGACCGAGGTTTCGCGCAACGTCCTGGGTATTCAGCAGGCGGAGAACGAAACGGGGGCCGCCACCAACAACGTCAAGCATGCGTCGGACGATCTCACCCGGCAGGCTGCGATGCTGAAGCAGGCGATGGACAGCTTCCTCAGCGAGTTGCGCGCCGCCTGACAGGCCATAGAACGGGAAATGGCGAGGGGTAGACTGCCCCTCACCACCCCCGCAGGAACTCCGCTGTCTCCTCGACCGCCTGCTTCAACCCGACCCGCCGCATCTCCACGCCGTCGGGGAAGGCGCCGGCCAGCCGGCTCGGCATCATCGGGTCGAGCAGGACGAAGACGCCGGTGTCGTCGGCCCGGCGGACCAGCCGGCCGAAGGCCTGCTTCAGGCGCAGCCGCGTGATCATGTCCTCGTAGCGGCGGCGGCCAAAGGCCTCGCGCCGCGCGCGGTGCAGGATGTCGGGACGCGGCCAGGGCACGCGGTCGAAGACGATCAGGCGCAAGCTGCGCCCCGGCACGTCCACCCCGTCGCGCACCGCGTCGGTACCGAGCAGGCAGGCGTGCTCCTCGTTGCGGAAGATGTCGATCAGGGTCGAGACATCCAGCGGATCGACATGCTGGGCATAGAGCGGGATGTTCGCCTGATCCAGCGGCTCGGCGATGCGGTCGCGCACGGCGCGCAGCCGGCTGATCGCGGTGAACAGGCCGAGCCCGCCGCCGCCCGCCGCCAGGAACAGCGATTTGTAGGCCGCCGAGACCTGTCCCAGATCGTCCTTGCGCACGTCGTTGACGACGAAGACGCGGGTGCGGTTCGGGTAATCGAAGGGGGAGGGGACCTGGGCGCGGATCGCCGGGGCCGGCAGGTGGCTGGCGCCGCAGCGGTCCTCCGCCGCGCGCCAGTCCTGGCCGATGTCGCCGGTGCCGTCGGTCAGCGTGGCAGAGGTCACCACCAGCCCATGGGCGGGACCGGCCAGCGCCTCGGCGAAAGGCACCGTCGGATCGACCCAGTGGCGGTACAGCCCGACATCGATGTCGCGGCCGTCGATCCGCTCCACCGCGAACCAGTCGACGAAATGCGACGGCGTCTCGGTCGGCAGGGTGCGCAGCATGGCACGCCACCCCTCGACCGTCAGGGTCCCGCGACGGTTCAGGCTGCGCGACAGCGCGTCGATGCGGCGGCGCTGGTCGGAGTCGAGTTCGGCGCTCTCATCCTCCAGCCGCTGGGCCAGCCGGCGGGCCAGCGCCTCCACCGGTTCGGACAGGCGGACCAGGGACTGCTCCAGCTCCGCCGCGGCCTCCAGCAGGCCGTCCACCGGATAGGCCTTGTCGGCCTCCAGGCTGTAGGGGCCGCCCTGGCCGGCGGTACGGGCATAGACCTGCTGGCGGGCCAACAGCAGGAAGCGCTCGGTCGGTCCCTGGGGATTGTCGGCGGCCAGACGCGCCGACCAGCCGTCGGCCGGCAGGACGCGGGCGCCGATCAGGATGTCGTCGAGATGGCGCAGAGCCTCCTCGTCGCCGGCGACGATGTCCTCCAGCCGGCGCTTCAGGCCGCGGGCGCGGCTGCGTCCGGTCTCCTCGGCACCCAGCAGCCAGCGGCGCAGCTCCTGAGTCTCGCGGCAGGTCAGATGGCCGGCAAAGGCGCTGTCGGCGGCGTCGAAGACATGGTGCCCCTCGTCGAAGACATAGCGGCTGGGCAGCGTCGGTTCCTCGCCGCCACCGAGAGCCGCCTGCACCATCACCAGGGCGTGGTTGGCGATGACGATGTCGGCGCGGCGGGCGCGGCGCACGCTCTTCTCGATGTAGCAGCGGGCATAGTGGTCGCAGGCGGAATAGATGCACTCGCCGCGGCGGTCGGCCAGCCCCATGGTCGGCCCGCGCCCGGCGATGTCGACCAGCCAGCCGGGGAAGTCGCCGCCGGTCATGTCGCCGTCGCGCGTCGCCGCCGCCCAGCGCGCCATCAGCCCGACGCCGACGGCGTTGTGCGGCTGAAACGGCATGGCGCGCACCGCCTCTTCCAGATTCAGCAGGCATAGGTAGTTCTCGCGCCCCTTGCGCAGCACCACCTTGCGCGCCTTGGTCGCCGGGTCGGCATAGAGCCGGTCCAGCTCGGCGTCGATCTGGTGCTGGAGATTGCGGGTGTAGGTGGAGATCCACACCGTCCCGCCATTCTTCTCTGCCCACACCGTGGCCGGCGCCAGATAGCCCAGCGTCTTGCCGACGCCGGTCCCGGCCTCCGCCAGCACGACATTCGGCGTGTCGGGCAGCTGGCGCGGGGCGAAGGCGGCGGACACCGCGCTGGAATAGTCGGCCTGCTGCGGCCGCGGTTCCGCGATCCTGCCCAGCACATTGGCCGACAGCATGGCGGCGAGGCGGCGGCGCGCCTCGTCCGGATCGACCGGGTTCTGGGCGGGCGGCGGCGGCGGTGCGCCCTCCTCCCACTCCTTGATCCGGGTCCAGACGCGCAGGCCCGAGCGGGCCGCACCCTTCTCCGGGCCGTCCGGCTTGCCGAGCGCGGCCAGCACCGCCGACGTCCAGGGCCAGCCGGCGCGCCCCATCTCCCAGGCGAAGGCGACGGGGTCGGAGGACTCCTCCCGTCCGGCTGCCCCGAGGTCGCCCAGCAGACGACGCACGGCGCGCTGGAGAGCCAGCGCCTCAGCCTCGTGACCCTCAGGCGTGGGCAGGTCGAGCGCCTCGGCGATGCCGCGCGGGGTGGGGACGCAGAAACGGGCAGGGTGGACGAAGGCGAACAGCTCCAGCACGTCGAAGGCCGGGAAGGCGTCGATCCCCAGCCGGCGGGCGAAGGCGCGGGCATGGCAGACCAGAGGCGGCTGGCGGCGCACCTTCGCCGCGGCGGCAGCCAGCGACAGCTCCTCGACCTCGCCGTCGAGGGTCAGCGACACGACACGGCGCGCGCCGGCCACCATGGCGGGCGCGTTGTCGAGACTGTTGATCGGGGTGGGGTCGGCGGTCAGGTCCATCGGCGGCACTATATGGCGGTGGCGTGCCGCAAAGCGAGCGCCGCATGTTGACGGAACGCCGCCTCACCCCCATTGAGGGAAGTCCGGGGGAGCCGAGCGGAGACGGAGCTGTATGCGGAAACTGCTGCGCTGGGCGCTGATCGGGATCGCGGGGCTGATGGCCTTTACCATCCTGTGGGCGGCGCTCTACCGGGTCGTGCCGCCGCCGGCGACGCCGCTGATGCTGATCCGGGCGCTGGGCGGTTCCGGTCTGTCGCGCGACTGGGAACCGCTGGAGCGCATCTCCCCCGCGCTGGTCGAGGCGGTGATCGCCTCAGAGGACACCGGCTTCTGCGGTCATGGCGGCTTCGACTGGGCGGCTATCGAGGGCGCTTTCGAGGAGAACGAGGAGGGCCGGCGGCTGCGCGGCGGCAGCACGATCAGCCAGCAGACCGCCAAGAACGCCTTCCTCTGGCCCGACCGCAGCTGGACCCGCAAGGGGGCGGAGGCGTGGTTCACCCTGCTGATCGAAAGCCTGTGGAGCAAGCGCCGCATCCTGGAGGTCTATCTGAACATCGTGGAGTGGGACGACGGCGTCTATGGCGCCGAGGCGGCGGCGCGGCACCATTTCAACAAATCGGCCGCGGCCCTGACCCGGCGCGAGGCCGCGCTGCTGGCGGTGGTGCTGCCCAGCCCGCGCAACTGGTCGCCCACCCGGCCCAGCGCCTATGTCACCCGCCGCGCCGGGGTGATCGAGCGGCGGATGGCGGTGGTGCGGCGGGACGGGCTTGCCGACTGCGTGCGGTGAGACAGGGTGCGTCCCTCCACCGAATCTTAACACCCGACGCACTACGCTCCACACTGCTCCCGCCCGGCCCGCAGGAGGCCGACCCCAGGAGGCCGACCATGGCCACGCACCGCACGCTGCACGGAAACCTGTTCTCGACCCCGCCGCCCGACCCGTTGCGGGACGAGCTGGCGCCGCACCAAGACGCCCAGCCGGAGCCGGGAAACCCCGCCCGTCTGCTGATCGTCGTCCTGATCGCCCTGTTCACGCTGGCCGGGCTGGCCTATGCCGGCGGCATCGCGCTGGACCGCATCCTGGACCAGCGGCGGATCGAGGCGCGGATGGGGCCGAAGCCGCAATTGGCGCGGCTGCCTGCCATCGAGGTGCCGCTGGGCAGCGTTCGGGCGTTGGAGATGCAGGTCTCGCTGGTGCTTGCGCCGAAGATCGAGCCCGACCGCATCCTGCGCTATCAGGACCGCATCGCCGACCGGCTGTTCCAGACCATCGGCCGGATCGACAGCGAAACCCTGACCGGCCCCGGCTCCGCCGACATTCTGAAGGCGCGCATCAAGGATGCCGTCAACCGCGAGGCGGGCACCGGCCTGTTCCGCGACATCTACATCGAACGCATGGTCGTCAAGTGAGGCACGCGGGGCTCATTCTGCGATCAGCCTTGTTTTGTGCGGCGCAATAGCCTATGTAGGGCGTCTTGTTCGCTGGAGGCTCGCGCGTCTCTTGAGCGAGACGCGCTGTGATTGCGCAACGGCAGCCCTCCTGGGGGCAAACGTCCCGGTGTTCTAGGGACGCTTTGGCCGCTGCATCGGATAGACGCCTCTCCCTCTATCGACCTCCTCCCGGCGAGTCCGCCGGTATGTCCCACGCCCGCCATCGGGGCGCGCGGGGCTGTGCCGTGTTGCTTTGAGAAGGTTGTTACGACTTGACGTTTTCCGAACTCGGCCTGCACCCGCTCGTCCTGAAGGCCCTCGAGGCGTTCGAATACACCACCCCGACCCCGGTCCAGCTCGCCGCCATTCCGCCGGCGCTCCAGGGCCGTGACATCCTCGCCACCGCCGAGACCGGCACCGGCAAGACCGCCGCCTTCATGCTGCCGGCGCTGACCCGCACCGCCGAGCTGCCGCTGAACGGCGCCGCCACCCCACGCGTGCTGGTTCTGGCCCCGACCCGCGAGCTGGCCAAGCAGGTCACCGACGCCGCCCGCAAATACGCGAAGTTCATGAAGCTGAACATCGTGGACGTGGTCGGCGGCATGCCCTACCGCGAGCAGCTGCGCCTGCTGTCGCGTCCGGTCGACGTTCTCGTCTGCACCCCGGGCCGCCTGCTGGACCATGTCGCCCGCCGCCGCATCGCGCTGGACGAGGTCGAGGTGCTGATCCTCGACGAGGCCGACCGCATGCTGGACATGGGCTTCCTCGACGATGTCGAGACCATCGCCAAGTGCTGCCCGCCGACGCGCCAGACCATGCTGTTCACCGCCACGCTGGACCGCCGCATGGCGCAGCTGGCCGGCAACCTGCTGCGCAACCCGGAGCGCGTGGCCGTCGAGAGCCAGGCGACCGCGATCAACGTCGAGCAGCGTCTGCACCATGCCGACGATCTCGACCACAAGCGCCGCCTGCTGCAGCATTTCGCCGCCCAGGAAGAGGTCGGCAAGGCGATCATCTTCGCCGCCACCAAGCGTGATGCCGACACGCTGGCCGAGGAGCTGAGCGCCGCCGGCCATGCCGCCGCCGCCCTGCACGGCGACATGGACCAGACCAAGCGCAACCGCACGCTCCAGCGCCTGCGCACCGGTCAGGTCCGCCTGCTGGTCGCCACCGACGTCGCCGCCCGCGGCATCGACGTGCGCGACATCACCCACGTCATCAACTTCGACCTGCCGCGTTCGGCGGAGGACTATGTCCACCGCATCGGCCGCACCGGCCGCGCCGGCGCCTCGGGCGTTGCGATCTCCTTCGCCGCCCGCGCCGACCGCGAGACGCTGGTCCGCATCGAGCGCTACACGAAGGCGACGCTCGAGGTGCATGTGGTGCCCGGCCTGGAGCCGACGCGTCCCTTCACCACCGGCGGCGCCGGCCGTCCGGCCGGTCGCAACGGCCGTCCGGGTGGCGGCGCCGGCAAGCCGTGGCACCGCAACGGCGAGTCCAAGGGCCCGCACGCCCCGCGCGGTCCGCGTCCGGACTATGCCCGCAATGACAACCACCGCGGCGACGCCCGCCCGGACCATGGCCATGCCCGTCGTGAAGCCCACGGCAACGGCAAGCCGGCAGCCCGTGCGAAGAGCTGGTAAGCAGCGCCCCCCGCGCTTCTTAAGCCTTGAATGAAAAAGCCCTCCCTGTTGGCCTCGCGGTCGGCAGGGAGGGCTTTTTCGTGTCAGGCCGGCATCTACAGCCGGCTTTCACCAAAACGCGATTACTGGAACGCGATCTTGGCGTGGTCGCCCGGGTCCGGCGACTGGCCGGTCAGCTTCGCCTTCACATAGCCATAGGCGTAGACCATGGTGCTCGACGGGCTGTCCCAATATTCCGCCTGATCGACCGACACCTTCAGCAGCGCCACCTCGGGATCGTCCGGACCCTGGGGGAACCACGTGGTCATGATGTCGCGCCACAGGAAGCGGATTCTTTTCGCGGTCGCGCACGACTTCGGCGACGCCGGAGGCGGACACGTAATCCTGCTTGTCGGGGTTGGCATAGGCGAGGTTGACGCGCCAGTGGCGGTCGATCTCGTCCACCTTCTCGGAATGGGCGCGGGTGAAGAACCACAGGGTGCCGTCCTCGAACCCGGCATGGGACAGCGTCGCCATCGGACGGGAGTTCATCCGGCCGTTGTCGTCCAGCGTGGTCATCATCGCGACCTGGACGCCCTTCATCATCTCCCAGAGCTTCTTGACATCGCCCTGGTCGGGGCTGTGGCCGTGGCCGGCGGTGGTGCTATGGACCATGGTCTGCCTCTCGTTCGGTAGCCCAACTGAGACTGGGGAACGCCCGCCGCGGTCAGAAAGTTCCGGCCTGCTGATTCACTCCCCCGACAGACCAGGATCCCGTCCCGGCGTGGTGGTGGTCGATCCGGGTCAGCGACCAGGGGTCGATCCGCAGGCGCAGCGCCGCCTCCGGCGTCAGATCGAGCGCCAGTGCCAGCGCGCCGCGGATGGTGCCGGCATGGATCACCGCAACCAGATCGCGTCCGGCATGGAGGTCGGTCAGCCGCAGCAGCGCGTCCGCCGTGCGGTCCATCACCGTGGCGAAGCTCTCGCCGCCCGGTGGGGCATGGCGGGCCGGGTCGGCCCAGAAGCGCGCCGCCGCCTCGGCATCGCGGCGGGCCGCGGTGTCGTGGCTGATGCCCTCCCAGTCGCCGAAATCCTGCTCGGCCAGCGTCGGCTCTACCACGGCGGTGCCGGCAAAGCGGGGGTTACGGCTCCACAGGGCCTGGGCGGTCTGGCGGCTGCGGCGCAGCGGGCTGGTCAGCCACAGGGCGTCGGTGGGCAGGCCGGCTGCGAGGGCATCTGCCGCGGCGCGGTTGCCGGTGTCGGCCTCGCGGTCGCTCGACCCGCAGATGACGTTGTCCGGATTGCGGACCGGCGCATGGCGGATCAGCCACCAGCGGGTGACGGTCAGGGGGGTGATGCTCAAGGCGGTCATGCCGCTGCTCCGATGGCCGCTGGTCCAATGAGGGCCGACAGGGTCAGCAGCACCGCGGCCTCCGCCGCCTGCTGCGCCGCGCCGAAAACGTCGCCGGTGTGACCGCCGATCTGCCGCCGGGCAAGCGCCGCCACCGCGGCCACCGCCAGGAGAGCCGCCGCAAGCGCGGGAAGGACAAGTCCGCCGAGCGCCACGGCGGCGATTGCGATGCCGAAGAGGAGCGCCAGCAGCACCGTCGCCATCGCCGGCCGGCCCTGCGCTGCCGCCAGCCCGTCGCGCCGGGCCGCCGGCAAAACGCGGGCCATCGCCGCTAGCCCGCAGCGCGACAGGGCGCCGCTTGCCGCCATCGCCGCGACCGCCGCCGGCACTGGCAGGGCGGCCAGGGCGGCGGCGCGGATGCCCACCGAGAAGACCAGCGCCAGCACGCCATAGCTGCCGACCCGGCTGTCGCGCATGATCTCCAGCTTGCGCGCCGGGTCGCGCCCGCCGCCGAAGCCGTCGGCCACGTCGGCCGCCCCGTCCTCGTGCAGCCCACCGGTCAGCCGGACGGTTGCCGCCAGGGCCAGCAGCGCGCCGGCCAGCGGCGGCAGGTGCAGGGTGGCGGCGGCGGCGTACACCGCCGCGCCGGCCAGCCCGATCAGCGCGCCGACCGGCGGAAACCAGCCCATCGCCCGCGCCGATGCGCCCTCGGCCAAGGGGCCGCTGAGCAGGCCATTCAGCGGGCCGAAGGGGGGAAGGGGCAGGCGGGTCAGGAACACCAGCGCCAGGGCGGCGTCCTGAGTCCAGCGCGGCGGCGGGGAGGGAGCGGTGGTGGCATCCGGCATGATCGGCATCGACTACGCCCAACCGGCGCCGGGCGCAACCCCGCACGGCGGGCGGTTCTGCATCGTTCGCATAGGTCCGATTCCTTGACCGAAACGCTCGGTCCGCCTACTTTGTCCGTTTGAACTTTCCCTTACCAGCATCGAGCACCCATGGCCCGTCTTCCGATCCTCGTCGCCCCGCATCCGATCCTGAAGCGCAAGGCGCAACCCGTCGCCGAAGTGGATGCGCGCGTCGTCAAGCTGATGGACGACATGGTGGAGACCATGTACGACGCCGCCGGCATCGGTCTGGCCGCTCCGCAGGTCGGTGTGCTCGACCGTGTCATCGTCGTCGACGTCCATGAGAAGGGCGAGCCGCCGAACCCGATCCGCCTCGCCAACCCGGAAATCGTCTGGTCGTCGGACGAGAAGGCGGTGTGCGAGGAAGGCTGCCTGTCGGTGCCGGAACAGTACGCCGACGTCACCCGGCCTGTGCGCATCCGCGTCCGCTATCTGGATGAAAAGAACCAGCCGCAGGAGATCGAGGCCGACGGGATGCTCGCCACCTGCATCCAGCACGAGATCGACCATCTGAACGGCGTTCTGTTCGTCGACTACCTGTCGATGCTGAAGCGGAACATCCTGCTGAAGAAGGTCCAGAAGATGCAGAAGGCCACGGCCTGACCAGCCGCGCAGCAGATCGGCGATAAAAATCCAATGACCCCGCTCCGTCTCGTTTTCATGGGTACGCCGGATTTCGCCGTGCCCAGCCTTGCCGCGCTGATCGAGGCGGGGCATCAGGTCGTTTGCGTCTACAGCCAGCCGCCGCGCCCGGCCGGCCGCGGCCAGCAGGTGCAGAAATCGCCCGTCCACCGCTTCGCCGAGGAGCAGGGCATCCCCGTGCGCACGCCCAAGAGCCTGCGCAATGCCGAGGCCCAGGCCGAGTTCGCCGATCTCAAGGCCGATGCCGCCGTGGTCGCCGCCTATGGCCTGATCCTGCCGCAGCCGATCCTCGACGCGCCGCGGCTGGGTTGCGTCAACGTCCATGGCTCGCTGCTGCCGCGCTGGCGCGGGGCGGCGCCGATCCAGCGCTCCATCCTGGCCGGCGATGCCGAGACCGGGATCACCATCATGCAGATGGACATCGGGCTCGACACCGGCGCCATGCTGTCTCGGCAAGCGGTGGCCATCACCCCCGCCACCACCGCCAGCAGCCTGCATGACGAGCTGGCCGCACTCGGCGCCCGCATGATCGTCCCGGCGCTGGACGGGCTGGCCGCCGGCACGTTGGCCGCCGTGCCGCAGCCGGAAGAGGGCGTAACCTACGCCGCCAAGCTGACGCGTGAGGATGGCCGGCTCGACTGGAACCAACCCGCCGCCCATGTCGAGCGGCAGGTTCGCGCCCTGACCCCCTGGCCCGGCTGCTGGTTCGATGCTTCCAATGGTGAGCGCATCAAGGTTCTCGCCGCCGAACCCGCCTCCGGCACCGGCACGCCGGGCACGCTGCTCGACGACCGGCTGACGGTCGCCTGCGCCGACGGGGCGGTGCGGCTGACCAGGGTGCAGCGGCCGGGCAAGGCTCCGGTGGATGGTGCGGCCTTCCTGCGCGGATTCGCGCTGGCGGTCGGGCAGCCGGTCTCCGCTTCCGAAGCCGCCGAACCCGTGGCGGATTGACCATCGTGCAGCGCTGGAAACTGACCGTTGAGTATGACGGCCGCCCCTTCGTCGGCTGGCAGCGCCAGGACAACGGCCCCTCTGTCCAGCAGAGCCTGGAGGAGGCGGTGCACCGCCTGTCGGGCGAGGTGGTGCGGGTCCATGGCTCCGGCCGCACCGACGCCGGCGTGCATGCGTTGGGTCAGGTCTGCCATTTCGATCTGGAAAAGCCCTTCACCGGCCTGAAGCTGCGCGACGCCCTGAACTTCCACCTGAAGCCAGCGCCCATCGCGGTGCTGGAGGTGGAGGCGGTGACGGAGGAGTTCCACGCCCGCCTGACCTCGACCGGCCGCGCCTATGTCTACCGCATCGTCAACCGCCGCGCGCCGCTGGCGCTCGATGCCGGCCGGGCCTGGCACGTCACCCGTCCGCTGAACGCCGAGGCGATGCATGAAGCGGCGCAGGTGCTGGTCGGCCAGCATGACTTCTCCAGCTTCCGCGCCGCGCTGTGTCAGGCCAAGTCGCCGGTGAAGACGCTGGACCGGCTGGCCGTGGAGCGGCAGGGCGAAGAGATCCGCGTCCATGCCGCCGCGCGCTCGTTCCTGCACCATCAGGTCCGCAACATGGTCGGCACGCTGGAACTGGTCGGTGCCGGCAAATGGACAGTGGACAACGTCCGCCGTGCGCTGGATGCCCGCGACCGTGCCAAGGCGGGGCCGACCTGTCCGCCGGACGGGTTGTATTTCATGTCGGCGCGTTACTGAATTGGGTCAATTGCTGATCCGCTCCGGCTGCTCGGGCATGAATTGGAGCGTCTTCAACAGACTGTCCGTTTCGACGCCCTGGGCGCAGAGGCCGGTGGCGGTTTCGCCGAAATCGACCAGACCGTGGTAGCGGGGCGGCCGGGCCCGTTCGAGCGGGACCAACCAGGCCTTGTGCCCCCGTGCCGCCAAGCCGTCGAAATACAGTCGTTGGGTACGGAACAGCACATTCGTTTCCCGCGGATCTCCGATGACCAAGATCCGGCGCGCCGGATTGTTGGGAATCAGGTCGAGCGAGCGGTAGGGATCGAACCAAGTCTCCGGCTTTGCCAAGCGGGTCTTGACGCCATGCGCCTGGAGGTAGGCTTCGTAAGCGGAGGCACCGGACGAGATGACGGCGCATTTCAGGTCGGTGCGGCGGGCCAGGAATTCGGCCGTCAGCGTGCCTCCGGCACTGCTTCCACCGAGCGACCATTGCCCGATGCCATAGCGCTTCTTGAGCAGATCGAGATGGGCGTTCATCAGCGCCGCCTCGCGCGGGGTATGGCGCATGGTCCAGAATTTGCCGGAACTGCCATAAGCTCCCGGACGGGCCAGGAAAATGAAGGGCACGCCGAAGCGTGCCGACAAGACCCGTTCCTGTTCGATCATGCCGGCGACGCTCAACCCCTCCTGATGCCCGATCTGCTGCGGCCTGGAACCCATCACGTCGCCATGCATCCAGGCCGCGACGATCGGATTTGAGCCGGGCTTCAGGCCGGCCGCGTAATAGCGCAGGCATTCGCCGCGACCGTCGACCTCCACCCAGCTGGCGGTTTCCAGCGCCTCAAACTCGGCGCATTGCGTGCGGGTGACGCTTTTCCCGGCTGCGACAACCGTGTTGGTGAAGGTTTCGTCATTGGGCCGGGACTGCGCGTGGGCGGGGACTGCCGCGACGATGGCGAGGCCCACCAGACACAGGGAGCGGAACGACATGGCGGACAAGCCTTTTGTGGCGACAGCTGAAGGAGGGTGGTGGAGGTGGCGGGGCATCGTCAACCGCCTTCCAGCCTTTCCCGCTCCGCGGTGAAGACGGCCACCAGATGCTCGATCACCGTGCGTACCCGCGGCACGTCGCGGCGGTCGCGGTGAACCAGCAGCCAGACCTCGCGGGTTAATGGCGAGCAGGGCGGCGGACCGGACAACGGCTGCCGCACCAGTCCCGGCACGCCGTCCGCCAGCATGCAGGGCAGGAAGGCGGTGCCGAAGCCGGCGACCGCCGCCGCAAGCTGCCCCTGCACGCTGTTGGAGCGGAAGGCGACACGCCGGCCGCCGCCATGACGGTCCAGCCACAAAGCCTCCGGCAATTCCGCCATCGACTCGTCGTAGGCGATCAGGGTGTCGGACGCGTCCGGTGCCGCATACAGCCCATAGCCCAGCGTCGCCAGCCGCCGCCCGACCAGATCGCCGCGCTGCGGCCGGGCCAGCCGGATCGCCAGATCGGCCTCCCGCCGAGCGAGGCTGAGGGTGCGGTTGTCGACGATGATCTCCAGGTCCAGGCCAGGGTTGGCTGTCCGCAGCGGTCCCAGCCGGGGGATCAGGAAGATGTCGGCCAGCGCCTGGGTCATGGTCAGCCGCACGGTGCCGGTCAGCCCGGCCGCGTCGCCTTCGCGGCGTCTGATCGCCTGTGCCCGTTCGTCCATCGCCTCGGCCAGGGCGCGGACGCCTTCACCGTCCCCGGTGAGGACATAGCCGTCGGGCCGGCGCTCCATCAGGCTGCGGCCGAGCGTTGCCTCCAGCGCGGCCAGCCGGCGCCCGACCGTGGCGTGGCTCAGCCGCAGGCTGCGGGCCGCCGCCGACAGGCTGCCGGCGCGGGCCAGTTCCAGGAACACACGCAAATCGTCCCAATCGAGCGGGCCTGTGAATTTTTGGACAGCCATCGTGCAAGCATAGCGGATGGCTGAGCATCGGTGAACGGGGCAGCATCGCCGTCATCGATTTTCAGCGACCACGGAGCCTCTCGCGATGACGACTCTTCCTGCTCGGACCCTGCGCCAGATCGTCGGTGCGCCGGCCACCCCCGCCCCCTTGGACAAGGCGGTGCTGGTGCTGATCGACCTTCAGCGCGAATACACCGACGGCGCCCTGCGGCTGTCGGGTGTCGATGCCGCGGTGGAGCGGGCCGCGGAACTGCTGGTGCTGGCCCGTGCCAACCGCGTGCCGGTGATCCACATCGTCCATCACACTGCGGCGGGCGCCCCGGTGTTCGACCCCACCGGGCCGCTGGCGCAGATCGTCCCGGCCGTCGCCCCGCGCGACGGGGAACCGGTGATCGTCAAGAAGCTCGCCAATGCCTTCGCCGGGACCGACTTGCAGACTGTGGCGCGCGACAGCGGGCGGACGGAGATGATCGTCGCCGGCTTCATGACCCACAACTGCGTGAGCAGCACGGCGCGGTCGGCGGTGGACCATGGCTGGCGAGTGACGGTCGTGGCGTCGGCCACTGCCACCCGCGATCTGCCGGACGGCAAGGGCGGCGTGGTGCCGGCGGCCGACATCCAGCGCGGCGTGCTGACCGGCCTGTCCGACAGCCTCGCCGTGGTGGTCGAGGATGTGCGCGCCTGGGGGTGAGCCCATGGACCCAAGAAAGAGGGGGGCGGTGAGCCCCCCGCATCTTACTTCTTCTCGGCCTTCCAGTAGTAGTTGGTGTCGAAGCTCGGGCCCCAGACGAGGCCGTTGACGCTCTTGCGCTCGGCGACCATCTCGGTCTGCTGGAACATGATGACGAAGGGCGAGTCGGCGAGGACCGAGCGCTGAAGCTCCTCGTACATCTGGGCGCGCTTGGCGCCGTCGCGCTCCTCGATGGCGGCGGCGGTCTTCCTGGTCAGTTCCGGAATGTCCCAGGCGTTGCGCCAGGCCAGCGGCTTGGACTTGGCGTTGTCGCCGTTGTCCGGGTTGGAGGCGAAGGTGTCGGCGTTGGAGTTCGGGTCCTGATAGTCCGCACCCCACTGCTGGATCATCAGCTCATGGTTGCGGGCGCGGTACTTGGTCAGCACCTGCTTGCCGTCGCCGGGGATGATCTCGATCTTGATGCCGGCCTTGGCGGCGCTGGCCTGGATCGCCTGGGCCATGTCCTGGGTCGGATTGGTGTTGCGGACGTCCATGCTGACGGTGAAGCCATCGGGATAGCCGGCCTTCGCCAGCAGCTCCTTCGCCTTGGCCGGATCGTACTTGTAGGGGTTGTCGTTGACGGCCCCCAGGAAACCCTTGGGCAGGAAGGCCTGATGGACGGCGCCGATGCCGTTCATGATGGTTCCGGCCATGCCGTCATAGTCGACCAGATACTTGAAGGCCTCGCGCACCTCGGGCTTTGCCAGGGTGGCGTTCTTCTGGTTCAGGCTGAGATACCACAGCGTGCCCTTCGGCGCCTGGACCAGACGGATGGCGTCGCTCGACTTCAGCGGTTCGAACTGCTCCGGCTTCAGGTTGCGCGCGACATCGACGTCGCCCTTCTCCAGCAGCAGGCGCTGGGTCGCCGGTTCCGGGATGTGGCGGATCAGCACGCGCTTCAGCTTCGGGGCGCCGCGCCAGTATTTCGGGTTGGCGTCGAAGGTCAGCAGCTCGCTCGCCTTCCACTGCTTCAGGATGAAGGGGCCGGAGCCGGCGGAGTTGGTCTTCAGCCAGCCGGCGCCGAAATCGCCGTCCTTCTCCTTGCCCTTCACCAGCTTGGAATCGACGATGGAGGCCACGTCGGCGGTCAGGCAATAGAGCACGAAGGTCGGCGCATAGACCTTGTCGGTGGTGAAGACCAGAGTCTTCGGATCGGTGGCGCGCACCATCTGGTCGACATTCTCGGGCGTCAGGCCGAACTGGGTCAGGATGAAGGCCGGACCCTTGTTCATCTTCACCGCGCGGGAGAAGGACCACGCCACATCCTCGGCCGTCATCGGGTTGCCGGAATGGAAGGCGATGCCATCACGGATCTTGAAGGTGAAGGTCTTGCCGTCCGGCGACACGGTCCAGCTTTCTGCGGCCTCGCCCTCGATCTTGCTGACGTCGTTGACGTCGAAATGGATCAGCCGGTCATAGACCTGGGCGCTGTATTCCGCACCCGACAGCTCGAAGATCTCGCCGGGGTCGAGGCTGACGATGTCGTCGAACTGCCACGCCATCACCAGCGCGTCCTTCGGCGTGTCGGCAAGGGCGGGGGCGGCGAAACCGGCGAGGGCGAGAGCGGCGGCACCAAGAACTGTCTGCGCAATGAGGCCGCGCTTGAAGCTGGTCATCCGTGAAGTCTCCCTGGAGGCCCGTTCGGGCACTGTTGAGGGACGGAATCTTCCCGCCGCCTTCCATCGCATGTCAACCCGGCTGGAAGGCAGGTTTGATGTGGGACGGGTTGCAATTCGCAGGGAAAGTGCCTAGCTCCTAACGCCCTCCGGCACCATTCTTGTTTTCGCGGATATTCGGCAGAAGGAAACCCCCGTCATGGGCTATACCGTCGCGGTCATCGGCGCCACCGGCAATGTCGGGCGCGAGATCCTGCAAACGCTGGCCGAGCGGAAGTTCCCGGCCGACAAGGTCATCGCGCTCGCCTCCGAGAAGTCGATCGGCCAGGAGGTGTCCTATGGCGAGGACGAGATCCTCAAGGTCCAGGATCTCAACAAGTTCGACTTCCATGGCGTGGACATCGTGCTGTCGTCGCCCGGCGCCAAGGTGTCGGCCATCCATGTGCCGCGGGCGGCCGCCGCCGGGGCCATGGTGATCGACAACACCTCGCAGTTCCGCATGGATCCCGACGTGCCGCTGGTGGTGCCGGAGGTGAACCCGGAGACGCTGGTCGGCTATCGCAAGCGCGGCATCATCGCCAACCCCAACGGTGCCACCATCCAGATGGCGGTGGCGCTGAAGCCCCTGCACGACCGTTTCAAGATCCGCCGCGTCGTGGTGTCGACCTACCAGTCGGTGTCGGGCGCCGGCAAGGAGGCGATGGACGAGCTGTTCACCCAGACCCGCGCCATCTTCGTCAACGATCCGGTCGCCAAGAGCGTCTTCCCCAAACAGATCGCCTTCAACGTCATCCCCCACATCGACAGCTTCATGGAGGACGGCTCCACCAGGGAAGAGTGGAAGATGACGGTGGAGACCAAGAAGATCCTCGATCCGAAGATCAAGGTCGCCGCCACCTGCGTCCGCGTGCCGACCTTCATCGGCCATGCCCTGTCGATCAACATCGAGACGGAGGAACCGATCAGCGCCGAGGAGGCCCGCCTCGTCCTGCGCGCCGCCCCCGGCATCTCGGTGATCGACCTGCAGACCGGCGACGGCTATGTCACCCCGGTGGAGATCGCCGGCGAAAACCCGGTCTTCGTCAGCCGCATCCGCGACGACATCACGGTGGAGAACGGCCTGTCCTTCTGGTGCGTCGCCGACAACCTGCGCAAGGGCGCCGCGCTGAATGCCGTGCAGATCGCCGAGCTGCTGGTGCGCGATTACATGGTGGAGTGAAGGGACGGGTGGGGGCACAGTGCCGGCGCTTCCCACCCTTCCAAATTGTCGGTAGGCTGAACCGTCCCACCTGACCGGGCGGTTCCGTGCTCCGCATTCTGCCGCTGTTGTGCCTCGTCCTGCTGATGCTCACCGGGTGCGGCGTCGATGCCGACCAGGATGTGCTGTGCCGGAAACTGATCCCGGCCTTCGAACCCGGCCGCGTCACCGACCTGTCCACCCGCAGCTACACTGAGGACAAGCGGGTGCTGCGCGTCGATTACCGCAGCGGCAGCCAGTCCCACTGGATCGCCTGCCGTTTCGCCGGCACGTCGATGGAGGAGGGGCGGCGCACCCTGGTGGCGGTGGCGACCGATCGCAGCGGCTGGCTGACCGAGATGCGCTTCGCCATGCTCCAGCAATGGCTGCGCATCAAGCCGCCGCGCGACGCCATCGGCGGGGTCGTCGAGACTGAAAGGCCGCCGCCGACGCGCTGGACGCCCGCCCTGTTTCTGGCCCAACAAATCATCAATGCCGCCACCGTCGCCTGCGTCTATGGGCTGCTCGCGCTGGGCTACACGCTGGTCTACGCCATCCTCGGCCAGATCAATCTGGCGATGGGGGAGTTGACGATGGTCGGCGCCATGGTGACGGCGATGGCGGCGGCCGGGCTCGGCATGGCCGGCTGGGCGACATGGCCGCCGGCGCTGCTGGGCGTGCTGGTGCTGGTGATCGGCTTCACCGCGGTACAGGGCTGGACGATGGACCGGCTGGTCTTCCGCCGACTGCGCGGGGTGCGCAGCCACACGCCGCTGATCGTCGCGGTCGGGCTGTCCATTGCCTATCAGGAGGGGGTACGGCTGCTGCATGGCGCGCGCGACTGGTGGCCGGCGCCGGTGCTGACCGGACGCTACGACCTGCTGAGCGACGGCGCCTTCACCGTCACCGCGCTGACCGCGCAGCTGGCGATCCTGGTGCTGACGGGCGGGCTTTATGCCGCGCTTTGGGGAATCATGCAGCGCACCGCCTTCGGCCGGGCGCATCGCGCCTGCACCGACGACATCGCGGCGGCGGAACTGGTGGGGGTGGACGTCAACCGCACGGTGGCGGCGACCTTCGCCATCGGCGGCGGACTGGCCGCGGCGGCGGGGGCGGTGATCGCGCTCTATTACGGCGGGGTGAACTTCTTCACCGGTTACCTGATCGGCTTCAAGGCGCTGGCCGCAGCGGTGGTCGGCGGCATCGGCTCGGTGCCGGGGGCGATGCTCGGCGGCGCCCTGCTGGGGCTGGTCGAGACCTTCTGGTCAGCCTATTTCGCGCTCGCCTACAAGGACATCGTGGCGTTCGGGCTGCTGACGCTTTTCCTGATCTATCGGCCGCAGGGACTGATGGGGCAGGCAAGGGGCAGGGGGGACTAGCGAGAAAGCTTTGGCGTGGGCGCCCCCTCCCTCCGCAGTCGGAGAGAGGGGGCGAAGAGCCCTTACAGCGTGCGGACGTCCGTCAGGTGGCCGGTCACTGCCGCCGCCACGGCCATCGCCGGGCTGACGAGGTGGGTGCGGCCGCCGCGGCCCTGACGGCCTTCGAAGTTGCGGTTCGAGGTCGAGGCGCTGCGCTCGCCTGGAGCCAGACGGTCGGCGTTCATCGCCAGGCACATGGAGCAGCCCGGCTCGCGCCACTCGAAGCCGGCCTCGGTGAAGATCTTGTCCAGACCCTCTTCCTCGGCCTGCTCCTTGACCAGACCCGAACCGGGAACCACCAGGGCGCGGACGCCCTCGGCGACCTTGCGGCCCTTGGCGAGGTCGGCGGCGGCGCGCAGGTCTTCGATGCGGCCGTTGGTGCAGGAGCCGATGAACACGGTGTCGACCTTGACGCTCGACAGCGGCTGGCCGGGGGTCAGGCCCATGTAGGCGAGCGAGCGCTCGACGGCGGCGCGCTTGCCCTCGTCGGCGATGTCGGCCGGGTTCGGGACGGTAGCGGTGATCGGCAGCACGTCTTCCGGGCTGGTGCCCCAGGTGACCTGCGGCGCGATGTCGGCGGCGTTCAGCACGACGGTGGCGTCATAGACCGCGCCCTCGTCCGACGGCAGCGTCTTCCAGTACTGGACGGCCTGCTCGAAGGCGCCGGCCTTCGGCGCCAGGGCGCGGCCCTGCACATACTCGAAGGTCTTCTCGTCCGGGGCGATCAGGCCGGCGCGGGCGCCGCCTTCGATGGCCATGTTGCAGACGGTCATGCGGCCTTCCATCGACAGGTCGCGGATGGCTTCGCCCGCGAACTCGATGACGTAGCCGGTACCGCCGGCGGTGCCGATCTTGCCGATGATGGCCAGCACGATGTCCTTGGCGGTGACGCCGGGATTCACCTTGCCGTCCACGCGGATCAGCATGTTCTTGGCCGGCTTTTGCAGCAGGGTCTGGGTGGCCAGCACATGCTCCACCTCCGACGTGCCGATGCCGAAGGCCAGGGCGCCGAAGGCACCATGGGTGGCGGTGTGGCTGTCGCCGCAGACGATGGTGGCGCCGGGCAGGGTGAAGCCCTGTTCCGGACCGACGATGTGGACGATGCCCTGGCGGACGTCGTCCATCGGGAAATAGCGCACGCCGAAGTCGCGGGCGTTCTTGTCCAGCGTCTCCACCTGGATCCGGCTCTCCTCCTCGGTGATACCCTTGGAGCGGTCGGTGGTGGGGACGTTGTGATCGGGCACGGCGAGAGTGGCTTCCGGACGCCGCACCTGGCGGCCGGCAACACGCAGTCCTTCGAACGCCTGCGGGCTGGTCACTTCATGGACCAGATGGCGGTCGATATAGAGGATGCAGGTGCCGTCGTCCTGGCGATGCACGACGTGGCTGTCCCAGATCTTGTCGAACAGAGTGCGCGGCTTGGACATCGGAAAAACTCTCTCTCGCGGTACGACAGGCGCAGAAGAAACGGAGGCCGCACCATAGCCTTGTGTCGTGCCGGGGACAAGCATTGCGCTACGTCTGTCGTCGCAAGCCTGTCCCCCGCAATATTATGACACTGGAGGCCGATGAGAGGGCCGGTGAGGGGGTGCTCAGGGCAGCATCTTGCCGGGGTTCAGCAGACCGTTGGGGTCGAGCGTCGCCTTGATGGCGCGCAGCATGTCGAACTCGACCGGGCCCTTGATGGCCGGCATCTCGTCCTTCTTGAAGCGGCCGACGCCATGCTCGGCGGAGATCGAGCCGTCGAGCTTGAAGATCACCTCGTTCACCACATGGCAGATCTCGTCCCAGCGGTCGAGATAGGCCTTGGTGTCGGCACCCTCGGGCTGGCTGAGGTTGAAGTGGATGTTGCCGTCGCCGACATGGCCGAAGGGGGTCGGGCGGATGCCGGGGCATGCCTCGGCCACCGCCGCTTCCGCCAGGTCGATGAACTCGGCGACGCGGGACACCGGGATCGACACGTCGTTCTTGATCGAGCCGCCCTCGAACTTCTGCGCCTCGACGATGGCCTCGCGGATGAACCACAGCTGCTTGGCCTGGGCGTCGGACTGGGCCAGCGTGGCGTCGGTCGCCAGTTCGGCCTCGAACGCCTCGCCCAGCGCGGTCTCCACCGTCTCCTGGAAGGCGTCGGACTTGGTGCCGGCGGTCAGCTCGGTCAGGACATACCAGGGCGACGGCTCCGACAGCGGGTCGATGGTGCCGGCAACATGCTTCAGCGCGAAATCCAGGCAGCGGCGCGACATCAGCTCGAAGGCCGAGACGGCGTCGCCGGAGGCGGCGCGCAGGCGGGCCAGCAGCTCGATGGCGGCGGCCGGGCTCGGCACTGCGACGAAGGCGGTGATCGACTGGCGCGGGCGCGGGAACAGCTTCAGCACCGCGGCGGTGACGATGCCCAGCGTGCCTTCGGCGCCGATGAACAGGTTCTTCAGGTCATAGCCGGTGTTGTTCTTGCGCAGGCGGCGCATGCCGTCCCAGACGCGGCCGTCGGCCAGCACCACCTCCAGCCCCAGCACGAGGTCGCGGGTGTTGCCGTAGCGCAGGACGTTGATGCCGCCGGCATTGGTGGAGATCAGCCCGCCGATCTGCGCCGTGCCCTCCGCCCCCAGGCTCAGCGGGAACAGGCGGTCGGCGTCGGCCGCGGCCTCCTGGATGGCGGTCAGCACCACGCCGGCCTCGACAGTCATGGTGTAGTTCAGCGTGTCGATGTCGCGGATGCGGTTCAGGCGTGACAGGCTGAGAACGATCTCGCGCCCGTCCTCATACGGGATGGAGCCGCCGACGAGGCTGGTGTTGCCGCCCTGCGGCACAATGGGAATGCCGGCCTCGGCGCAGATCTTCACGACCGCCGCCACCTCGGCGGTGTTGGCCGGGCGGACCACCGCCGGGCTGTTGCCCTTGAAACGCCCGCGCCACTCCGCAAGGTAGGGGGCCATGTCGGCGGCGTCGGTGAGGATGCCGGACGGGCCGACGATGGCGCGGATCTGGTCGAGGGCGGCGGCGACGGTCATGGCAAGGCGTCCAGGGCAGGTTGAGGGGCTTGCAATCGGTCCCTTCTAACGTCTTCGCCGACCATTTTCTATCCTTTGGCGGCCGATGCGGATTCTGCGTTGCCCCAGCCGTGCGAACAGCCTTCCATCGATGGCGGCAAGGCCGCCGGCGATCAGCGCCATGCCGATCCCATGCCGCACCGCCAGCCGCTCGCCGAGAAACAGGCCGCCCAGCAGGATGGCGCTGACCGGGATCAGGAACGTGACGAGCATCAGGTTGGTCGCCCCGGCGGAAGCCAGGACGCGAAAGAAGATGACGTAGGCCAGGGCGGTGGACAGCAGGGCGATGCCGACGACGGCACCCCAGGCGGCCGTACTGGGCATCGGCAGGGTCCAGGGACGATCAACCAGCAGGGCCACCGGCACCAGCATCAGGGTGGAGGCGGTGACCTGCCCCGTCGCGGTAACCAGCGGCGACACTCCCATGCCCTTGAACCGGCGACCGAAGATGCCGGCGAAGGAGTAGGACAGGGCGGCACCCAGCACCGCAAGCTGCGGCAGCAACCCGTTTCCCAGCCCGGCCAGTGCCGTCGGGCCGATCATGACCGCCACGCCGGCGAAGCCGACGAGCACCCCGGCCAGCCGGTTGCCGGTCATCTTCTCATCTCTGGTCAGGACATGCGCAACCAGTACGCCGAACAGCGGGGTGGTGGCGTTGAGGACCGAAGCGACGCCGCTGGAGATCTGCGTCTGTCCCCAGACGATCAGGCAGAAGGGAAGCAGGTTGTTCAATACCCCCATGGCGAAGAAGGCGACCCATGTCCGGCGGTCCCGCGGCATCGGCAGTCCCAGGATCCGCAACAGCCCGCCGAGTGCCAGGGCCGCCAGCGCGACCCGCATGGCGACGATGGTGAGCGGCGGCAATTCCCGTACGGCGATGCCGACGAAGAAAAAGGAACCGCCCCACAGGATCGAAAGCGCGACCAGGAGGCCCCAGTCGGTCAGGTCCATCGGCTTGTGGCTCGGTGCGGTCATCGGGCAGCCTCCATTGATGGCTTATGAGTGTTCGTCCGTATCCGTGTCCGGGGCTGGACATGCCGGGTTCCGGCATCCTGCACGGCGGTGCCGGCCGGTCGCGATCCGTTTCTTGCGGTGGAATTGCCATCGCCCTCGAAACGGATGTTTCAGGCGCCCGTGCCATGATTTCGGGCTTGACCCGAGCGTCCCGCCATTGGGCGGCCTTCCCTGCTCAATCGAGCTGAGCTAAAATTAACGTCCAACTCCGGTGTTGTGCAAACGAGCCTTTTTCCAAATTCAGTTGAGATTTCTTAAATCATGATGCTTTCCTTGCCGCCGCTTGCGGGCCTGCGCGCCTTCGAAGCGACTGCGCGTCACCTCAGCATGACTGTTGCCGCGCGGGAGTTGAATGTCACACCAGGCGCGGTCAGCCTCCAGGTCAAGGAATTGGAAACGGTGCTTGGCTTGCGGCTGTTCGAACGCAGGCCGCGCAGCCTCGCCTTGACCGCCGAGGGGGCGGCCTATCATGCGGCCATCCGGACCGCTTTCCGCCTGATGCGGGACGCGACCGCCGAACTCACGGCAGGGCGCCGCAGGCCGGAACTGACGCTGTCCTGCACCCCGGCCTTCGCCGTTCAATGGCTGGTTCCGCGTCTGCCGCGGTTCGAGGAGGCGGCGCCCGGGATCGATGTACGGATCGGGGTCACCAACCGGCTCGTCGATTTCGCGCAGGACCGCGTCGACGTCGCCGTGCGTCACGGGCTGGGCGCCTACGAAGGCCTATGTGCCGAGCGATTGATCGACGACGAGCTGGTTCCGGTGTGCAGCCCCGACTATCTGCGCACCGCACCGCCGGTTCGGCATCCGGCCGATCTGGCAGCCGATCCGGCAGAAGGGCCAGCGGCTCACCGGCTTCTGCATGACGAGCACCGCGGGGATTGGGCGCTCTGGTTCCGGGCCGCCGGCGTGCCGGATGCGGGCGCGGATCGCGGGCCGGTTTTCGCCGATGGCAACGGGGTGATGGAGGCTGCCAAGGCCGGATTGGGTGTAGCGCTGGTCCGGGACCGTTTTGCCGCCGACGATCTCGCAGCGGGGCGGCTTGTCGTCCTGTTCGACCAGCGCCTGTCGAACGGCCTCGCCTATCACCTCGTCTATCCTGGCGGGGCGGAGGAAAAGCCGGCGGTGGCCGCCTTTCTCCGCTGGATCAGGGCAGAGGCCGGCAGCGCCCTTATCCCCGCGGCGCCGCCGCCCGGCGCAGGCGGTCGTTGATCGCCAGACCCAACCCCACATCGGGGATCGGCATTACCGCGATGCGGCGGGAGCCGCTCTGGTCCAGGCTGCGCAGGTGGGAGAACAGGTTGGCCGCGGCCTCGTTGAGGTCGCCCTCCAGGCTCAGGTTCAGCCGCGTGGTGCCGCCGAAGACGAAGCGGTCGGGGCCGAAGGTCAGGAAGGCTTCGTCCTCTTCCGCCGACGACGCGTTCAGGCGCACCGCGGCGTTGGGGGCGTAGTGGCTTTCCAGCTGGCCGGGCGATTTCGGTGCAGTCGGATCGCCGGCCGACAGGCGGACCGGGCCGATCAGCCGCTCCATCTCGTCGGGCAGAACGGCGCCGGGGCGCAGAAGCGCCGCGTCGGGACCGGTCAGATCGATGACGGTCGACTCCAGCCCGACCATGCATTTGCCGCCGGTTACGATGGCGTCGACCCGGTCGCCCAGGCTTTCCAGCACATGATGCGGCGTGGTCGGGCTGACGGCGCCGGAGCGGTTGGCGCTGGGGGCGGCGATCGGCTTGCCGGCGGCGCGCAGGATCGCCTGCGCCACCGGGTGGTTGGGCACGCGGATGGCGATGCTGTCCAGCCCGGCGCTGACCAGCAGCGACAGGGCGGAGTTGGCCGGGCGCGGCACGACCATGGTCAGCGGGCCGGGCCAGAACTGCGTCGCCAGATCGTGGGCGCGGTCGTCGAACAGGCCCCAGGAATGGGCGGCGACCAGATCGGGGACATGGACGATCAGCGGATTGAACTGCGGCCGGCCCTTGGCGGCGAAGATCGCGGCCACGGCGCGGTCGTCGGTGGCGTCGGCGCCCAGCCCATAGACCGTCTCGGTCGGGAAGGCGACCAGACGGCCGGCGCGCAGCAGTTCGGCCGCTCGGGCGATGCCGGTCGGGGTGGCCGGGATCAGCGCCGGGCGCTTCTCACCGGTATCGGGTGCGGAATGGTCGGTCACGGCGTCTTTCTAGCCCGTGCAGCACCGGTGTCAATTCGCGCGGTTGCACCGGTGCCATGCCCAAGGTTATGAGGGGAGTGCGCAATCAACCAACACAACATGATGGGTGCGGGCATGACGGGCAAGGTCTTCACCGTGGCGCAGCAGAAAGGCGGCGCCGGCAAGACCACGCTGGCGGCCCACCTCGCCATTGCCTGGGCGCAGCTCGGTTACAAGGTCGCCACCGTGGACATCGACCCGCAGGGCAGCCTGACCCGCTGGCATGCCGTGCGGTCGGAGGCCACCGGCGGTCAACCCGGCTTCACCCATGTGCAGATCACCGGCTGGCGCACCCAGGCCGAGGTGGAGAAGCTGGCCCGCTCCCACGACATCGTGGTGATCGACAGCCCGCCCCATGCCCAGACCGAAGCGCGCATCGCCGTCCGCGCCGCCACGCTGGTGGTGGCGCCGGTGCAGCCGAGCCCGATGGATTTGTGGGCGGTGCATCCGACCATCGATCTGGCGGCGCAGGAGAGGCGCCGGCTGCTGCTGGTGCTGAACCGGGTGCCGCCGCGCGCCCGCATCGCCGACGAACTGGTCGGCAGGGTGCATGAGCTGGTCGCGCCGCCGGCGGTGGAACTGGCGACGGCGCAGGTCGGCAACCGCACCGCCTATGCCGGCACGCTGATGACCGGGCTTTCGGTGACGGAGGCCGCACGCAAGACCCAGGCGGCAGCCGAAATGCAGGCGCTGGCGGAAGAGATTTTGCTGCGGGCTTGAGTGGGCGGGTTTGAGGGGGCGCTCCTCGCAGAGTCAGCCCCCGCTCAACCTCAGTCCTTGAACTCGCCCATCGCCGACTGGATGTAGTTGGGCAGACCGATGTCGTCGATCAGGCTCAGCTGGGTTTCCAGATAGTCGATGCGCTCTTCCGACTCTTCCAGCAGTTCGGACAGCTCGTCGCGCGACACGTAGTCGGCCTTCTCCTCGCACACGGAGATGGCGTGGGCGATGCGGTCGCGGGCCTCGCGCTCGGCGGCGAGGTCGCTGGACAGGATCTCCGGCACATCCTCGCCGATGTGCAGCTTGCCGAGGTCCTGGAGGTTGGGGATCGCCTCGATGAACAGGATGCGTTCGATGATCTCGTCCGCGCTCTTCATCACTTCGATGGAGGCGTGATACTCCCACTTGCCCAGGGCCTTGACGCCCCAGTTCTTCAGCATGCGGGCGTGCAGGAAATACTGGTTGATCTGCGTCAGCTGGTCCTTCAGGACGATCTGAAGCTGGACGATAACGTCGCTGTTGCCCTTCATGATCCGTCCTCCGCTCAGGTGGGGAAGCCGCCCATGGCCGACTGCAGGTAATTCTGCAGGCCGAGCATGTCGATCAGGCCAAGCTGCTGTTCCAGCCAGTGGGCATGGTCTTCCTCGGTGTCGACCAGCAGTTCCAGCAGGATGCGGCGGGTGTCGTAATCCTTCACCTGCTCGCAATAGGCGATTGCCTCCTTGAGCGCGGCCACCACCTCATATTCGAGGGTCAGGTCGTTGCGCATCATCTCCGGCACGGTCTTGCCGATGTGAATCGGGTCGCGGCTGGCGACGTCGGGCGTGCCTTCCAGGAACAGGATGCGGCGGATCAGCTTGTCGGCGTGCTCCAGCTCTTCCACCCGCTCGTGCGAGATGCGCTCGCTCAGCGCCTTGAGGCCCATGTCCTCCATGCTGCGGGCATGGGACAGATACTGGTCGGCCGCGCTCAGTTCACCGGTGAGCAGCTTGTTCAAACGGTCCAGGACCCCTTGATCGCCTTGCATGATGCGATACTCCGAAATAGACGATTTGTCGCACCTTGGCACAGCAGAAGGACTCGCACAATAAAAATCTCCCTTTGAAACAAAGATGTAGTTGATAGTCACTATCAATTGGTGCCGGGCGGTCTGCCCAAAATACAGTCAGGCCGGGACTGCTGTTTTGCGAATCAATGTCAATTGCGTTTGGAGCGGATTTCCACGAAATGCCCGGCCCCTGCTCAGGGTTTTGACTTGTGGCGGTGCAGCGATGCTTGAGCGGTAGAATGGGCCGTCCCGCGGGCCGGTTCCAACCATGGCGACCGGGGGCGCCGCATTGAGGCAGGGGCCGTTCCGTGCTAACAGACCGCGGGAATTCTCCGCCCTTCATTCCAACGACAGCCGGATTGCGGCCATGACGACGACCACCCCCTCGGCTCCCGCCTCGGAGTTCCTGCGCACCCTTCAGGATCGCGGGTTCATCCACCAGTGCACCGACTTCGCTACGCTGGACGAGCGTGCGACGAAGGGGCCGATCGTCGCCTATATCGGCTTCGACTGCACCGCCGACAGCTTGCATGTCGGCAGCCTGCTGCCGATCATGATGCTGCGCTGGCTGCAGAAGACCGGCCACAAGCCGATCGTCCTGATGGGCGGCGGCACCACCAAGATCGGCGACCCGTCGGGCAAGGACGAGGCGCGCCAGCTGCTGACCGACGAGGTCATCGCCAACAACATGGCTGGCATCAAGCGGATCTTCGGCCGCTACCTGAGCTTCGGGGATGGGCCGACCGACGCGGTGATGGTGAACAACGCCGACTGGCTGGACGAGCTGAAATACATCCCGCTGCTGCGCGACATCGGCCGTCATTTCACCATCAACCGGATGATGAGCTTCGAGTCGGTCAAGCTGCGGCTGGACCGTGAGCAGCCGCTGACCTTCCTGGAATTCAACTACATGATTCTCCAGGCCTACGATTTCGTGGAGCTGAAGCGCCGCCATGGCTGCACCCTGCAGATGGGCGGGTCGGACCAGTGGGGCAACATCGTCAACGGCGTCGAACTCGGCCGCCGCACCGACGGTGCCGACCTGTTCGGCCTGACCACGCCGCTGCTGACCACCTCGTCCGGCGCCAAGATGGGCAAGACGGCGGCCGGCGCGGTCTGGCTGACCGCCGACAAGCTCAGCAGCTACGATTTCTGGCAGTACTGGCGCAACACCGAGGATGCCGACGTCGGCCGCTTCCTGCGCCTCTACACCGAACTGCCGCTGGACGAGGTCGCCCGGCTGGAAAGCCTGCAGGGCGCCGAGATCAACGAGGCCAAGAAGATCCTCGCCAACGAGGTAACGAAGCTCGCCCATGGCGAGGAGGCCGCGCTGGAGGCTGCCGAGACCGCGCGCCGCGCCTTCGAGGAAGGGGCTGCGGCAGAGGGGCTGCCGAGCATCGAGGTCGCCCGCGCCGATCTGGAAGCCGGCCTGCCGGTGGTGGACCTGCTGGTGTCGGCCGGTCTGGCCGCGTCGAAGGGCGAGGCGCGCCGCCTGATCAAGGGCGGCGGGGCCAAGCTGAACGACGGGCCGATCGCCGACGAGACGGTGAAGGCGACCGCGGCGGACCTGAACGCCGACGGCGTGGTGAAGCTCAGCGCCGGCAAGAAGCGCCACGCGCTGGTGAAGGTGGGCTGACGGCTTTGCAGGGGAGGGGCGCCGGCAGACAACTGCCGGCGCCCCTGTCCTTCACCGTGTGTGCGCCTCCGGCGGCGGTCTGGTGTCCGGCGTCGGCGTGCCGTCGCCGCCCAGGAAGAACAGGTTGCGCAGGAAGCCCGGCGCCAGCACCGCCAGCGGGTTGACCGACACGTCCGGGTCGGACAGCGGGCCCTGGACATGCCAGGTGGCGGAGAAGATGCCCTGGCCCTCGCCGCCGCTCAGCACGTCGCCCAGCAGCGGGATTCTGGCCGATCAGGCGGTTCAGGCCATAGACCGGGACGATGGTGCCCTGGAGGTTGGCGGTTTCCGTCTCCAAATCGATCTGTCCCTCCAAGGTCAGGCCGAGCGCCGAACCGGAGGTGCGCAGGTCTTTCAGGGTCAGGAGACGGCCCTCCTTGCGGAAATCCGCCGACATGCGGCCGAAATTGACGCCCTTCCCGCCGCCCAGCAGCTCGGCGAAGCCGGACGGCGAGATGGCGTTCAGGATGCGCGCCAGCGCCGGCACGTCGATCAGGGTGTAGTCGCGGATCTCCACCTTGCCGACGATGGCCGCATCGGCCCGCGCTTCCGCCGACCGGCCGGTCAGGGTCAGCCGCCCGCCGCGCATGCGGTCGTTCAGGTCCATCGCCTGCAGGGCCGATCCCAGATCCTCGGCGTTGATCGCAAGGTCGTAGACACCCTGCGGACCCGGCCGCCACTTCAGCGACACGCCGCCGCCTTCGCTGCGGCCGGTGAGGTCCAGCAGGGTCCAGGCGGTGGTGTCCCGCTTCATGGAACCCGCGACCTGCCGCAGCCGCCGGCCGTCGCCGAACACCACCGAGTCGAACTTGATGGCAATGTCCAGCGGGGTCTTGCGGCCGTCGTCGGCGGGGGACGGCGGCTTCTTGGGCGGCGTAACCGCGCCCTCGCCGGACGGCGTCTTGCCGGTCAGGCCGCGAGCGTCCAGGCTGGTGCCGGTGATGGTTCCGGCATAACCACCGGCCGGGCCGCCGGGCTTCAGCGCGGGCAGCACGGTCAGGTCGGCGCGCAGGTCGGTCTGGCCCAGCTTGAAGCTGGGGGTCTGCACCCGCGCCACCCGCTTGCCGCCGTCGGCCAGTTCCAGGTTGGTGACGGATTTCAGTCCGCCGGCATCGACGGTCAGGTTGCTGATGCGGGTCGGGCGGTCCTTGTCGAACTCCAGCGTCAGCTTGCCGGTGCCGGGCTTGCCGGCGGGCTTGGCCCAGCCGAGTTCCTCGATGGACAGCCGGGTCTTCTCCAGGTTCAAGTTGCCGGTCAGCAGCAGCTTGTGCTTGCGGTCCACCGTGAACAGGATGTCGGCGCCGAAGGGGCCCTGCACCCGGTCTTCCAGATCGATGCCGTGGGCGCGCAGATCGTCGGCGGTGGCGTCACCCTTCACCGCGATGCGGGTGCGCGGGCCCTTGGCCGCACTGTCGAAGGATTCGTTCCAGTCGATGGTGACCGGGATGCCGTCCAGCTTGGTGGCACCCTTGATCTGCATCGCCTTGAGGTCGAGCGCCAGCGACAGCTCGCCATCGGTGGCATTCAGCCCGGCCGCCACCTTCTCCACCGCCACCTTGCGCAGCTTGCCCGTCACGTCGAGGTCGAGCTGCTCCACCTTCAGGTCGGCCAGCAGTGGGAAGGCGAAATGCAGCTTCGCCTCGGCCGTGCCCTGGGTGCGCGCCGGGTCCATCTCCAGCTTGGTGGGATAGCCCAGCGGCGGCATGTCGATCAGGGTCAGGATCGAGCGCACCGGTCCCTGCACCGGCAGGCGGATGTCCATCGTCTCCTTGCCGATGTCCAGCCCGCCGATCACCACCTTGCCCTCGCCGACCTCGATGTCGCCCGATTTCGCATCGGCGATCCGGCCGCCTTTGGTCAGGACGGTGAAGGTCTTGCCGTCGGTCGTCGCCTCCACGCTGGCGCCGGTGACCGGCGTCAGGTTGTGGAAATAGCGGACGTTGATGTCCTCGCCGGCGATGGTGGCAAGAAAGCGGGTCTGCTCGGGCATCCCCGTTCCATCGAGCGGCACGGACAGCGCCGCCTCCGCCCGCGCCTGCGTCACCGTTCCGTGCGACAGGTTGCGGGTCACCCACTCGCGCGCGTTGGGACCGGCAATCTTCGGCCAGTAGCGGCGAAGCTCGTCCAGCGCCACGCCGCTGGCGGTCGCCTGCGTCTCCACCGCCATGCGGTTGCCCTGGCGCCGGGCGGTGGCGGTGGCCTCCACCCGTGGCTGCGGTCCGCCGGCCTCGCCCAGCACGGCGTCGAATCCGTCCAGCTCGATGCGGTCACGGTCGCCATGCAGGCGCAGCCGGGCCCTGTCCACCGGCACCGGCCCTTCGAACAGGTCGGGCCGCAGCAGCCGGCCGCGGTCGGCTGTGATGTCGGCCTTGCCGGAAATCGGCTGGAGCGACGGATCGAAGGCCATTTCCACCGTGCCCGACAGCGGCAGGTCCGCGGCCTTCAGCGGCGCCAGCACCGGGGCGAGATCGGCGAACGCGGCGGGGACGAGGCCGGTCAGCCGCGCGGTTGCCCGGCCGACCTTGTCCACCCCCTGCTGTCCCGACAGCTCCAGCCCGGCGGTGCGTCCACCGGCGGTCAGCGACAGGCGGGCCTGGAGGTCGCGGCCGCGGTCGGATTCGGCCAGCTGGCCCTGGGCGCTCAACGCCAGCGGTTCGCCGCCGTCCGGCGATCCTGCCTTCAGTGACAAATCCTCGACCCGCAGGCGCCGGCCCGGAACGTCCAGCTTGCCGCGCAAGGAAAGGCTCTGCACGGCGACCGGCTCCGGCCGCAGCGCAGGCAGGGCGACGATGCCGGCGCCGCTGCGCAGGTTCAGATCGACCGTCAGGGGCTCGAAGCGGCGGTCGAGGCGCGCCGTGACGGTGCCGGACAGCGGCAGCTTCACCGCCGACAGCGGTGCCAGGGCCGGCCCGAACTCCGCGATTGCCGCCGGCTCCAGCCCGTCGACCGACATAGTCAGGTCGCTGGTGGTGTCGGCGATGTTGTAGCGGCCGGCGGCCGAGACGGTCACGGCGCGCTGTGGCGCCGTTCCGCCCGCATTGCCGAGGTCCAGCGTCACGCGGGCACGGCCCTGCGCGCCCTCGGCATCGCGGGTCAGCACCATGTCGGCGCGGGTGGCGTGCCAGGCCAGATCGAGCATGCGGTTCTCGACCCGAAGGTCGGCTCCCGTCACCGACAGCCGGCGCAGCAGCCCCAGCGGCCGGTCGATGTCGGGCGGGCGGCGCAGGCTTTCCAGAGCCTCATCGATCAGGTCGGGGCCGCCGTCGTCTGCCTTGCGGGTGGACTGCGCGTCCGACCGCACGTCGAAGGCGAGGCTGCCGTCGGCCCGGCGCAGCACGGACAGGCGCGGCCGGACCAGATCGAGGCGCGTCGGCGACAGCGTGCCGCGGAACAGCGCCGGGATGGAGAAGCCGATGCCCATCTCCGGCACCGCGGCCAGTTCCGTCCCGTCGGCATTCAGCGCCTGCACCCGCCGGGCGCGCAGGTCGAGACGGCGGCCCGACGCTTCAAGCCCGTCCTCTTCCTCCAGCGACAGCACCAGTTCGCCGATATCGACCTGGAAACGGCCGTCGCGGTCGCTCAGTGCCCGTTCGACATAGGGGATCAGCGGGTCGAGCGCCACCGGCCCCTGCGACAGGCGCCAGGCGAACAGCCCGCCGGCCGCCAGCGCAATGGCGCCGATCCCGGTCAGCGTCAAGCCGATGATCTTCGCGGTGCGCCGGATCATCGGACGCCATGAGCAAGAGAGGGCGAATCGGCCCGATTGACCTTCCCGTCCGAGACGTGCAGCTTTCTGCACATGTTTTGAGCAGGAAAGACCGCCGTCATGCCGAGTCCCATCGCGTTCTCAAGCCCCTTGCCGAAGCCCTTCGACAGCGCGCAGGCGGCGCTGGGGATGGAGCGTTGGCGCCAGCATGCCGCCGCTGCGGAGCCGGAGACCCGCGCCTGGGCGGAGGCCTTCGCCGAATCGGAGACCGGCCGGGCGCTGATCGGGGCGGTCTGCGGCAACAGCCCGTATCTCGGCCACAGCCTGACGCGGGAGTTGCCCTTCGTCGCCCGTACAATGCAGGACGGCTTCGACGACAGCTTCGCCGCGCTGATCGCCGCCCTCCATGCCGAGCATGATGAGGAAAAGTCGATGGACCGGCTGATGGCCGGCCTGCGGGTGGCGAAGCGGCGGGCGGCGCTGCTGATCGCGCTGGCCGACATCGCCGGCGTCTGGCCGCTGTTCCGCGTCACCGGCGCCCTGTCGGAGCTGGCGGAGACGGGGGTCCAACTGGCCGCGAATTTCCTGCTGCGCCGCGCCGGGGAGGCGGGGACGCTGACGCTGCCGGATCCGCAGCGACCGTGGGTCGGTTCGGGCCTGATCGTTTTGGGCATGGGTAAGCTTGGCGGGCGCGAACTCAACTATTCCAGCGACATCGACCTGATCGTCCTGTACGACGACGCTGTTGTGCAGACGCCCCAGCCGGACAACCTCGCGCGAACCTTCATCAGGCTCGCACGCGATCTTGTCCGCATTATGGATGAACGGACCAAGGACGGCTACGTCTTCCGCACCGACCTTCGGCTTAGGCCGGACCCCGGCGCCACGCCGCTGGCGGTTTCCGTCTCCGCGGCCGAAATTTATTACGGCAGCGTCGGGCAGAACTGGGAACGCGCGGCGATGATCAAGGCCCGTCCCATCGCCGGCGATCCGGAGGCGGGCGCTTCCTTCATCCGATTCCTCGAGCCCTTCGTATGGCGGCGCAACCTGGATTTCGCCGCCATCCAGGACATCCATTCGATCAAGCGCCAGATCAACGCCCACAAGGGCCACCGCGAGGTGACGGTCAACGGCCACGACATCAAGGTCGGCCGCGGCGGCATCCGCGAGATCGAGTTCTTCGCCCAGAACCCAGCAGCTGATCTTCGGCGGGCGCGACCCGCGCGTGCGCATCGCCCCGACCCTGATGGCGAACGAGGCGCTGCGCGACGTCGGCCGCGTGCCGCCGCAGACGGTGGAGGAGCTTGCCGGGGCCTATCATTTCCTGCGCCGTGTCGAACACCGCATCCAGATGATCGACGACCAGCAGACCCACCGTATTCCCGCCGACGATGCCGGGGTGGCGCATCTGGCCACCTTCCTCGGCTATGATGACCCCACCGCCTTCCGGGCGGAGCTGCTGGCGACGCTGGGGCAGGTGGAGGACCGCTATGCCGAGCTGTTCGAGGAGGCGCCGTCGCTGTCCGGTCCCGGCAATCTGGTCTTCACCGGCACCGACCCCGATCCCGGCACGGTGGAGACGCTGACGGGCATGGGCTTCGCCGACCCGGCCCGCGTCATCAGCGTGGTGTCGGCCTGGCATCGCGGCCGCTACCGCGCCACCCGGTCGGGCCGGGCGCGCGAGCTGCTGACGGAGTTGACGCCGGCCCTGCTGAGCGCGCTGGCGAAGACGCCGGCCCCCGATTCGGCGCTGATGAACTTCGACGATTTCCTTGGCAAGCTGCCGGCCGGCGTCGGCCTGTTCTCCCTGTTCGTCGCCAATCCCTGGCTGCTGGAGCTGGTGGCGGAGATCATGGGCATCGCGCCGCAAATGGCGCAGACCCTGTCGCGCAACCCGTCGCTGCTCGACGCCGTGCTGTCGCCCGACTTCTTCGACCCGCTGCCGGGTCGAGAGGATGGGCTGGCCGACGACCATGCCCGCGTGATGGCGGCGGCCCGCGATTTCGAGGATGCGCTGACCCTGTCGCGGCGCTGGACCAACGACCAGCGTTTCCGCGCCGGTGTCCATATCCTGCGCGGCATCACCGACGGCGACCGCTGCGGCGCCTTCCTGGCCGATCTGGCCGACATCGTCGTCCCCGACCTCGCCCGGCGGGTGGAGGAGGAGTTCGCCCAGCGCCATGGCCATATTCCCGGCGGCGCCTGGGTGGTGGTGGCGATGGGCAAGCTGGGCAGCCGGCAGCTGACCATCACGTCCGACATCGACCTGATCGTCATCTACGACGTGGCACCGGGGGACGGTCCCCGTCTTTCGGATGGCACCAAGCCGCTGTCGCCCAACGAGTATTACATCAAGCTGACCCAGCGTCTGACCAACGCCATCACCGCACCGATGGGCGACGGCCGGCTCTACGAGGTCGACATGCGACTGCGCCCGTCGGGCAATGCCGGGCCGCTCGCCACCTCGCTGGACGCCTTCCTGAAATATCAGGCGACAGATGCCTGGACCTGGGAGCATATGGCCCTGACCCGCGCCCGGGTGATCGGCGGCGATGCGGAGTTGGCCGGGCGGGTATCTGCGGCGATCCGCTCGGTGCTGACGGCGCCGCGCGATGCCGACCGGCTGCTGTGGGACGTGGCCGACATGCGGCGGCGGATCGAGAAGGAGTTCGGGACGACCAATGTCTGGAACGTCAAATACGCCCGTGGCGGCCTGATCGACATCGAGTTCATCGCCCAGTACCTGCAGTTGCGCCATGGTCACGAGCGGCCGGACATCCTGCACATCGGCACCGCCAAGGCGCTGGGCTGCGCCGCCCGGACTGGCGCGCTGGCGCCGGAGGTGGCGGAGGATTCTGGAGACGACGCTGCGGCTGTGGCGGCGGGTGCAGGGCTTCCTGCGGCTGACCACCGCCGGGGTGCTCGATCCCAACCAGGTGTCGCCCAGCCTGCTGGCCGGGCTGGTCCGCGCCGCCTTTCCCGCCGACTTTCAGGGCGAGCGTGAGCCTGGCACTGTTGACTTCCCCGAGCTGGACCACAGAATCCGTGCCGTCGCCGCCCGCGCCCATGGTCATTTCAAGGCCCTGGTCGAGGAGCCGGCGGGCCGTCTGGCCCCACCCGCCACCACGCCTCCGGCCTGAGACCCTGTTTCCCGGCCGGCAAGAAGAAGGATAGTCGAGCAGCCATGACCGTAGACGTCGGAACGCCCGCCCCGGATTTCACCATGCCGACCGATGCCGGGGGCAGCGTCACGCTGTCGGCCCTGCGCGGCAAGCCGGTGGTTCTGTATTTCTACCCGAAGGACGACACGTCGGGCTGCACCTCGGAGGCCTGCGGTTTCCGTGACCAGCTGCCCGACTTCTCCGCCGTCGATGCGGTGGTGATCGGTGTGTCCAAGGACAGCGTCGCCAGCCACGACAAGTTCAAGGCGAAGCACGAGCTGACCTTCACGCTGGCTTCGGACACCGACGGCGCCGTCTGCGAGGCCTATGGCACCTGGGTCGAGAAGAGCATGTACGGCCGCAAGTACATGGGCATCGACCGCGCCACCTTCCTGATCGACAAGGATGGCGTGGTGCGCAACGTCTGGCGCAAGGTGAAGGTCACCGGCCATGTCGCCGCGGTTCTGAAGGCGGTGCAGGCCCTTTAACCGTAAGCGGGAGGGCGGGGCGCTTTTTCTCCCGGCGTGGACCGTAGGGGAAGACGCTCCGCCGGCCCGGCTATTCCTGCGGCGTGTGGGCGTACGCCACAAGGGTATTTTTAGAATCGCCCCAAACCTGCCTACACTTCGTGCATTCCGGCACCAGAGGCCGCGCAACCCACCGCGGTTTTGGTCCTTCGGCTGCCCCCAGGGATGCACATGCCATGAACGTTGCGAACATTGCCCGGCGCCTCGTCGCCGGAGAGCTTCACTATGCGCTGGGCCGGTTCGAGTCGGTCCGGCGTGGGTACAGTGCCCTGCGCCGCCTGTCTCCCCGGTCGCGCCAGCGGGCGCCGGCCGGCCCGCCCATCGCCTTGCCTCCGCTGCCGGCCACCCTGTTCGCTGGCCAGACGGTGGAGCGCGCGCTGGGCGACCTGCGTCGCGACTCGATCGCATTCGGTTTCGACCTGCCCTGGTCGATGGTCGAGGAGATGGTGGAGTTCGCCACCCACTCCCCCCTGCAGCGGCGGCTGCGCGACGACCGCATGTTCTATCGCCACGACGTCCGCAAGGGCCGGCTGGAGGATGGATCGCCCGCGGTGATGGGCATCGTCCCCGATCCGCTGGACTGCCCGGCGGTGCGCCGGGTCTGCCGCGATCCGCTGCTGATGGAGTGCGCCGGCAAGTTCCTCGGTTTCCCCGCCACCAAGATCATTCCGCGCCTGTTCTGGAGCTTCGTCACCGACGCCACCGACGACGAGCGCCGCCAGTTGGGCCAGACCATCGACTGGCATTTCGACGTCCACGACTTTCATTTCTGTTCGGCGCAGTTCTACCTGACCGATGTCGGGCCGGGCGCCGGGGAGCATGCGCTGGTCCGCGGCAGCCATCACGGCAAGTCGCTGCGCATGCTGATGGGCTCCGCCAACGTCCGCGACGAGCAACTGTTCACCCACTTCGACCGCGACCGCATCCTGGTGGTGGAAGGGCCTGCCGGCACCGGCTTCCTGGAGGACACCTCCTGCTACCACCGCGCCACCCCACCGGCCAGCCGCGAGCGGCTGATGCTGCAGCTCTGGCTCAGCTGAGCTAGAGTGCGCCGCATCGCCACAGGGGATGCGGAGCGGATGATGGAAGCGAAGGAGGGGCTGCGCACGGTCGTCGGCCTGATGAGCGGCACGTCGATGGATGGCATCGACGCCGCTCTGCTGCGCACCGACGGCCGCGACCGGGTGGAGGCGCTGGACTTCCTGACCATCCCCTATGATGACGGCTTCCGGACCCGGCTGCGCGGCTGCCTCGGCAAAAGCGATGTCAGCGGCGGGCCGGTGGCGGAGGTCGAGCGCGACCTGACCGACGCTCATGCCGACGCGGTGCGCCGCCTGCTCGACAAGGCGGGCGTCGCGGCGGCGGAGGTCGAGCTGATCGGTTTCCACGGCCATACCATCCATCACGATCCCGGCCGGCGCCTGACCTGCCAGATCGGCGACGGTGCCCGGCTGGCCGCGGCGACCGGCATCGCCGTGGTCAACGATTTGCGCAGCGCCGACGTCGCCGCGGGCGGGCAGGGCGCGCCGCTGGTTCCGCTGTTCCACCGGGCGCTGGCCCATGGGCTGCCGCGCCCGCTCGCCGTCCTCAACATCGGCGGCGTCGCCAATGTCAGCTGGATCGGTCCCGACCCGCAGGAGGGAGAGGCCGAGGTGATCGCCTGCGACACCGGGCCGGGCAATGCCCTGATCGACGACTGGGTGCTGCGCCATGGGCTTGGCCGCTTCGATGCCGGCGGTGCGCTGGCGGCGGCGGGGCAAGTGGACGAACTCGGCGCTGGCAGCACTGATGGGCCATCCCTATTTCGGCTGTCCGGCGCCCAAGTCGCTGGACCGCGACGCCTTCGACCCGGCGCCGGTGGCGGCATTGTCGCCGCAGGACGGTGCGGCCACCCTGACCGCCTTCACCGCCGCATCGGTCGCCTCCGTCGTGCCCCATTTGCCGGCGCCGCCGGTGCGCTGGCTGGTCTGCGGCGGCGGGCGCCACAACGCCACGCTGATGGCGATGCTGGCCGACCGGCTGGGCGTGCCCGTCGAACCGGCCGACACGGTCGGCTGGGACGGCGACGCGCTGGAGGCGCAGGCCTTCGGCTACCTCGCCGTGCGCAGCAGGCTGGGGCTGCCGCTCAGCCTGCCGGCGACTACCGGGGTGCCGGTGCCCATGCCCGGCGGCGTGTTCCACCCGGTCGGCTGACCCAATCCGGTGCGCCCCGTCCGGCCGGCAGGCAAAGGGTCGCGGCTGCGGGCCGTCGCGAGCAGAACCAATGCTGCGAAGGGCACGAGCCAGATCACGCGGTTCTGATAGCGGTCATGGACGGCCGACAGCCCGCCGGTGACGGCGGCGTTCAGCGTCAGCCCGATGCCGATCACCAGAATTAGCATCCGCACCCGCCTGTCGACGCGCCGCCAGCGCCCCAGCCCGAGCGCGGCCAGCCCAAGAACGCCGAGCGACAGCGACAGATCCTGGACCAGCGCCAGCCCGTCGCGGGGAAAGCGCTGCTGCGTTTGCAGCGACCGGTCGAAGGCGGCATAGACCGCTGACGGGAAACGGCTGAACAGACGGCGGGTCAGCGGCTTGACAGGGTCGTTGAGGGTGTCGTCGGGCTGGACCTCGACGAACTGGCCGGCGGCATTCGCCAGCCCATGTTCGGCGACCGCGGCCGGACGGCTGGCGATGGTGTTGTGGGCGATCTCGGCCGCCTCCGCCACGAAGCGGGGCTGGTCGCCGAAGCGGCGGCGGGCGCCGTCGGGATGCCAGAGGAAATAGTCGGAGGTGACGTAGCCGGGCGCACTGCGGTCCAGCACATCGAGGCTGCCGCACAGCAGGTAATCGCGGTTGCGGCAGGCCTCTGCCAGATAGTCGCGCGCCGGACCGTCGCCGATCAGCCGGGCGAGCAGGAAGACGGGCGAGCTTTCGGACAGCACCGGCCGGCCGGCGGTCAGCAGGTTGGAGCCGGTCAGCAGCCCGACCGCCAACACCATCGGCAACAGCACCCCCCAGGCCAGCGACCGCAGCATCGCGCGGTCGTGCCACAGCGCCCAGAGCCCGAGCAGGACGATCATCCCGCCCAGGATCGCCAGATGGCTGAGATGGGAGACGATCGTTCCAGTGAGCGCCGCAACGGTCAGCAGCCGCTGAACGGCGGTCAGGGTAGGCCAACGGACGACGACGACATAGACCAGCAGGATCACCAGCCCGGTCAGGAAGTCCGGCATGATCGTCGCGGCGTGCAGCGACAGGCTGGTGGTCAGCCCCAGCACCGCGGCAATGCCGATGAACAATCCCGGCCGGTCCGGTGCTCCCGCCGCACTCAGGGCCGCGCGCAGGACCGCCGCCGCCAGCATGCCCTGGGCGAGCGGGATCAGCCAGACGCCCCAGCCGCCGGCGAAGGGCAGCAGGAACAGCATGTAGCCGAAGGGCCGCAGGAAGAAGATGTTGGGCGACGGCAGGCCGTGCGGCGACAGGTCCGGCGGCGGCGTCCAGGCGGGCTGGGCCGCCCGGTGCAGGATGTTGAAGGCCGGCTCCAGATAGCCCGGCGTGTCGTCGAAGGTCAGCGGAAAGCCGTTCAGCACCAGCAACGGTGCGCCGATCAGAACTCCTGCCAGGATTAGAAGAAGGGCAGGCGAAATCCAGGATGCGTTCCAGAAGCGCATGGGCGCCTTCCAGCCATGGCGGTGGATGCGCGGAGGATGGCCGTCCCCGTTGCGGCGCACAACGGATCGGGCGGGGTAGAGCGGGTACATGGGGCGGCGCTTCCGGGCATGACCCCCGGTGGCGGGATGCCCCGTCAGCCCGTCGATTCAGCCGGGTGGCGTGACTGCCGACTCGAGGAGTTCGGCCAGCGCCGCCGGCTGGTGGACGCCGCGGAAGTCGGTCTTGCGCTCCATCGCCGCGGCAAGGCGGCGGCGGTACTCGTTGCGCGGGATCTCGACGGCGCCGAACCGGCTGAGATGCTCGGTCACGAACTGGGTGTCGAGCAGGGCGAAGCCGGCGGCGCGCAGCCGGGCGACCAGATGGACCAGCGCCACCTTGCTGGCCCCGGTCTCGCGGCTGAACATGCTCTCGCCGAAATAGGCGCCGCCGATCGCCACCCCGTACAGCCCGCCGACCAGCCGGCCGTCGCGCCAGCATTCCACGCTGTGGGCGAAGCCGGCGTCGAACAGATCGCCGTAAAGGCGGACGATGTCGTCGTTGATCCAGGTCTTCGGCCGTTCTTCCGTCGCTTCGGCGCAACCCTCGATCACCGCGCGGAAGGCGCTGTCGAAGCGAAGCTCGAAGGGACAGCGCCGCAGCGTCTTGCGCAGGCTGCGCGCCACATGGAAGCCGTCCAGCGGCAGGATGCCGCGGCGTTCCGGGTCGAACCAGTGAAGCTCCCGCGATTCGGCGCTTTCGGCCATCGGGAAGATGCCGGCGGCATAGGCGCGCAGCAGAATCGGGGCGGACAGGGTGAACATGCCGGTCACTATACCCTCTGCCGGGACGGAACGCGCAAACGTTCGGCACAGTGAGAATTGGCCGGGTGATGCCGGCGTCGAGACCCCGCGACAGAAACATCCTTCCATGGTATGCAACGCAGGGAAGCACATCCCTGGGGGAAGACCGTCATGCGAAATGCCGCCGCCGCCATTCTGTCCGTCCTGGTTGCCGGACTGTTCACCGCAAGCCCTTCCTGGGCGCAGAGGCGGGCGGAGCCGGGGACCTTCGATTACTACATCCTGTCGCTGTCCTGGACGCCGACCTACTGTGCCCGCGACAGGAACGGTCCCGATCCCGATCAGTGCGGCGACCGGAAATACGGCTTCGTCGTCCATGGCCTGTGGCCGCAGTACAATGACGGCAGCTATCCCGCCACTTGCACCCGCGACCGCAATTTGCCCAAGACGGTGGTGGACCAGACCATGCCGGTGATGCCGAGCGTTGGCCTGATGATGCATGAATGGCGCAAGCACGGGACATGCTCGGGCCTGACCGCGGCCGACTATTTCGCCAAGCTGCGCGCCGCAGCGGCCAAGGTGACGATTCCCGAGACGATCAGGGCGCCCGGCCCGACCGTGCCGGCGACCCAGGTCGAGCGGCTGTTCCTCGACGCCAATCCCGGCCTGACGGCGGAAGGGGTGGCGGTCATCTGCTCCCGCCGCGACGTGTCGGAGGTGCGGGTCTGCCTGAACAAGGAGCTGGGCTTCGTCGCCTGCGGCCAGAAAGTTGTCGACCGCTGCCGCGACCGCGACGCGGCCCTGTCGGCCGAGGTGGCGCCGTCGCAGCCGCGCCGCAGCATGTCGCCCCCGGCCACCCCGGCCCTGCCGCCGGCTCCAGCACCGGCCCCGGCCAGTGTCGGCGCCCCGCTGCGGTAAGGCTCAGCGGCCATCCGATTCGCTCGCCAGCGCCGCCATCACCGCCGGGATCTCCGCCAGCAGTTCGCGGGCGAGGAAGCCCAGCGGGCCGATGCGGCGGGTCAGGCGGTTGCCGGCCTCGCCATGCAGGTAGACGCCCCAGATTGCGGCCTGTTCCGGTCTGGCGCCGCGTGCCAGCAGGCCGGTGACGATCCCGGCCAGCGTATCGCCGGACCCGGAGGTCGCCAGCCCCACCGTGCCGCCGCGGTAGGCCCAAGCGCGGCCGTCCGGGGCGACGATGCGGGTGCAGCTTCCCTTCAACGCCACCACCGCCTTCAACCGGTCAGCCGCCTGTCTTGCGCAGCCGAGCGGATCGGCGTCCACCCGGTCGCGGGAACAGCCGAGCAGCCCGGCCATCTCGCCGGCATGGGGGGTGATCACCACGCGGCCCTCATGACGGTGCAGCGCCGCCGCGTTCCGGCGCAACCCGGCCAGCGCCCCGGCATCCAGCACGAAGCACGGCCCGTCCGCGCCCGCCTCAAGATGGCTCAGCAGTTCTGCGGTCAGGTCGGCGACGGCCTCCTCGTTCATCATGCCCGGACCGATCAGCACCGTGTCGCAGCGTGAGGCCCGCTCGGACAACACCGCAGCCGAGTCGGGGGCGATCTCGCCGTCGGCGGTCTCGGGCAATCCGGCGACCAGCGCCTCCGGCAGGGCGAGGCCCAGATGGGGCGCGATGCTGGCTGCGGTGGCGATCTGCAGCTTGCCGGCCCCCGCCCGCAGCACGCCGATCCCGGCGAGCAGGGCGCCGCCCGGAACCGGAACGCTGCCGGCCACCACCAGCACCCGTCCGCGGGTTTCCTTGTCGCCGTGACCGTCCGGCTGGGGCAGGGGCATGCCACGCAGAAGCTCGGCGGTGACGGGGATTTCCTCGGCTGGGGCGTCCAATCGCTCCTCCTCGTCGGGTGCAAGTGATGGAGATGGCGGCTTAGCGCGCGGCGATGGCGGCATCCGGCTCGGCGGTGACCGGGGCGCCGGCCTCCTCCAGCGGGGCGACGAAGTTGTAGCGGTGCAGCAGCAGTCCGCCGCGAGGGCCCGCCTGGGCGTCGAATCGGTATTCGGTGACGGAGCAGTTGGCGACGTCGCCGGCCGCGTCGATGGCCAGGATTTCCTGCTCGGTCAGGTTCTCCAACAGGTAGCGCAGGCACAGCACCACCACCTGATGACCGACGATCAGCACCCGCCGGCCGCCGTGATGCAGGCTGACGGTGTCGAGCGCGCTGCGCAGCCTCAGGATCACGTCGCACCAGCTCTCGCCCCCCGGCGGCCGGTGATAGAATTTCCCGAGCAGGCGGCGGAACTCGGCCTGCTCGGGAAATTCCTGGCGGATGCCGGCGGTGGTCAGCCGGTCGAGCACGCCGAATTCCTTCTCGCGCAGCCGTTCGTCGACGACGAAGTCGTTGGGGTGGACCGGCATTCCGCCCGACTGGTGCAGCCGTTCCGCCGTGCGCATCGCCCGCCGGTAGGGGGAGGTCAGAACCACGTCCGGCCGCTCCACCGCCGGCATGGCCGCGAACCAGCGGCCGAGCGCGTCGGACTGCCGCTCGCCCAGCGGGCTGAGCGGAACGTCCACGTCGCGTTCGGCGATGTCGATCCGGCTGAGCCCGGCGGCGTGCGCGGCGTCGCGGGCGACGTTCCCGGCGCTTTCACCGTGGCGGACGATCCAGAGGCGGTCGGGCCAAGGGTGCTGTAACGGCGGGTGCTGCATCGGCGGTCCCGTTTTCTGAAGGAAATCTGCCGGGAATAACCGCTGGAGAGCCGGAAAGGTCCCGCTGGAGCGACCGACCCGGTATGGCAGCCATGCCGCCCTTTGGGTTGCTGCGGTGCAGCGGAGCCTTGCCGGATGCCGATGGCGCGCCACACTTTCCTGTCGAGTTTCCAATCAGCAGAATGGATCGGACATGACGGACAGCCAGGACGCGGCCCCCCTGTTCCAGCCGGTGACGATCGGGCGCTACAGCTTGCCCAACCGCATCGCCATGGCGCCGCTGACCCGCAGCCGCACCGACAACGCCACCGGCGTGCCGACCGCGATGAACGCCGAATATTACGCCCAGCGTGCCACCGCCGGCCTGATCGTCGCGGAGGCGACCCAGATCTCGCCGCAGGGCAAGGGCTATGCCTACACCCCCGGCATCCACAGCGCCGAACAGGTGGCGGGCTGGAAGCTGGTGACCGACGCCGTCCATGCGAAGGGCGGGCACATCTGCCTGCAACTCTGGCATGTCGGCCGCATCTCCCACCCCAACCTGCAGCCGGGCGGCGCCCTGCCGGTGGCCCCGTCGGCGGTCAAGCCGGAGATGAAGGCCTTCACCGTCGACGGCTTTAAGGATATCCCGGCTCCACGGGCGCTCGATGTGTCGGAACTGCCGGGGATCGTCGAGGATTACCGCCGCGCCACCCGCAATGCGCTGGCCGCCGGCTTCGACATGGTGGAGGTGCATGCCGCCAACGGCTATCTGATCGACCAGTTCCTGCGCGACGGCACCAACAAGCGCACCGACGCCTATGGCGGTTCCGTCGAGAATCGCGCCCGCTTCCTGTTCGAGGTGCTGGACGCCGTGGTGGCGGAGGCCGGGGCCGACCGCGTCGGTATCCGCCTGTCGCCGCTGAGCCCGGCCAACGATGCCCAGGAAAGCGACCCGGTCGGCACCTTCAGCCCGGTGATCCGCCGCCTGAACGGTTACGGTCTGGCCTATCTGCACATGATCGAGGGCGTGACCCGCGGCCCGCATCCCGGATTCGGCGGCGATCTCGCCGAACTGCGCGGGCTCTACACGGGCCGCTACATGGCCAACAACGTCTATGACCGTGCCATGGCGATCGAGGCGACGGCGAACGGTCATGCCGACATGATCGCCTTCGGCCGGCCCTTCATCGCCAACCCCGATCTGGTGGAGCGGCTGCGCATCGACGCCCCGCTGGCCGAACCGGACCAGAAGACCTTCTACGGCGGCGACCGCCACGGCTACACCGACTATCCCACATTGGAGCAGTCGGCCGGCTGATACCGCGGCGCACGGGGGGCGTGCATAAACCGTCCGAGTTCGCGCCGCCGGTCGCGGTACGGGAGTGCCGGAGACGGGGACGGAGCGGCACTTCGGTGCCGCCTTCGCCCGGCCGACGAGCCGGCGGGTGGGGAAGCGTGAGCCTGGGGTGGGGCAATTAACGGCGATTCGGTCATCTTTCCTTTGGAAGGCTTGACCTGGGATCGGATACCTGTGACAACAGACTTTCGGCACACTCTATGAGCTTGAAGACACATGTTCGACCGCCCGCCCCGCCAGGGCTTCCGCGCTCCCGAGATCACCAAGTCCAACGTCACCGCCACCGTGAAGTGGTTTAACCCCACCAAGGGGTTCGGCTTCGTGTCGCCTGAGGACGGTTCGCCCGATGCCTTCCTGCACGTCTCTGCGGTTCAGGCCGCCGGCTACGACGCGCTGGACGAAGGCACCACCATCACCTGTGACCTGGCCCGTGGGCCGAAGGGTCCGCAGGTTGCCTCCATCCACACGGTCGATACGTCGACCGCTCAGCGTTCGGCCCGTCCGCGGACGACCGGTGGCTTCGACCGTGGCGGTTATGACCGCGGCGGCTACGATGCCGGCGGCGGCGCCGGTGGCGAAGAAGTCGACGGCACCGTGAAGTGGTTCAATGCCGATAAGGGCTTTGGCTTCATCACGCCCAGCACCGGTGGCAAGGACGTCTTCGTCCACGTCAACGTGCTGCGCCGTTCGGGCATGCAGACCCTCCAGGAAGGCGATCAGGTGCGCGTCACCGTTCGCCAGGGCCAGAAGGGTCCGGAAGCGGGCAAGGTCGAGTACCTGTAAGGCTCCGGAATATCCGGGCCTCGGCCGTATGGCGTTCGTCCTCTCCGGATGCACGCCGCCTCGGCCGGCTCCGCTTGGCTGAAAAGCCTGACGAAGCCCCGAGCCGCTTTGGCTCCGGGCTTCCCGGTGAGAGTCCGGACTTTCAGCGCACGGTGCCTCCCTTTTGGGGTGCGCCGTGCGTTCCTGTCTTTTAATCTGCTGCTTTTGCGGTCCTGGCTCGTGAGTGATCCGGCCGTGGCTCCAGTTCGGCCCGGCTGTTCGTTGCGTGTGTCTTCTCCGCTCCTTTCTGTTTCCTCCCGCCTGCTTTTTTGGCGCCGCCCTCCGGGGCGGCCGGCGCTGGTGAATCAGCCGGCTTGTCCAGGCTGGCTTGCCGGCCTCTCTTCTGCCGCCCCAAGCTGTCGAAGGCGCGATTCGGCATGAACGAGCTGCTGACCGTCCTGCTTCCGGCCGCTGAGGGCGGCGGGTGGTCCCTGGCGCAGCTGGTGGGTTTTTGCGGCATGCTCGGCGGCATGCTCTGGCCCTTCTTCCGCAGCCGTACCGGCATGCTGCTGGTGCAATTGGTGCCTTGCCTCTGTTTCGCCCTGCATTTCGCCATGGTGGGCTCTCCGACGGCGGCAGCGCTGAACGGGCTTGCGGCGCTTCAGGTGATGGCGGCGCTGGCGATCGGCGGCCGGCCGGCCTTCCGCATCGCCTATCTGCTGATTCTGCCGGTGATCGCCACGGTGATGGCCCTCACCTGGTCCGGTCTGCCCTCGGCCTTCGCCGCGGCGGGAATGGCGCTGATCAGCCTCGCCCGGTACCAAACACAGGTTGCGCGTTTCCGCGGCACCATGCTGGTGGCTTTGCCCTGTTGGTTCGTGCACAACAGTCTGGTGGGATCGGTGCCGGGGATGATCTCAGACGTCACCGGGATCGTCGTCAATGGTTGGATGCTGCTGCGCGGCACCGGGATGGCGGCCTCATCGGCATCGATAGTGACACCAATGGCGACACCGATGGCCCCACCAACACCAATTCCGTCGTCAAGCGGGGAGGGGAAGCTGCCATGACCGTCAACCATTCGAACCTGTCTGCGGAAGACGCCGCCGCACTGCGCGCGATCCCGCTGTTCGCCAAGTTGACCGACCGTGCGGTGTCGCTGCTCGGCGGCGCCGCCATCGTGCGGCCGGTGTCGCGCGGCACCACCCTGTTTCTGCAGGACGAGACCGCCGACCGTTTCTTCGTCCTGCTCGACGGCTGGGTGAAGCTGTATCGCCTGACCCGCGACGGGACGGAGGCGGTGGTGCATGTCATCGGCCCGGCGGAAAGCTTCGCCGAGGCCGCCATGTTTGCCGACGGCAAATTCCCGGTCTGTGCGGAGGCGGTGACCGACGCCCGCGTGATGACCCTGACCGCCGACGGATTCGCCCGCTGCCTGCGCGAGGACGACCGCATCGCCTTCGGCATGCTGGGGTCGTTGTCCGTCCGGCTGCGCCATCTGGTGACGCAGATCGAACAGCTCCAGGTCCAGCCGGCACCGCAGCGGGTCGCCGCCTTCCTGATGCGCGTCTGCCCGCCGGGCGACGGGCCGGCACAGTTCCAGCTTCCCTTCGACAAGGCATTGATCGCCCGCCGCCTGGGCATGCAGCCGGAAACCCTGTCGCGGGCACTGGCCAAGCTGCGGGCCGTGGGCGTGGAAACCCAGGGGCTGACCGTCAACGTTTCCGAGCGTGCCGCCCTGCGCGCCATGGCGGAGGCCGGCGAGGAGGAGTGACGGGATTGCGGGCACCGGCGGCTGTGACAGCATCGGCTCCGCGGTTCAGACCGGATTGACGGCGCTGTCCCCCCGTGCGAGTTTGCACCCCTTCCGGTACCGCATTTGTTCAGGATTTCGAGGCAGCGATGGGCGACAGCAAGACGGTGGAGACGACATCGGATCCGGCGCAGGAATCTGGTGGCCTTCGCCGGTGACCGGCGCTTCGCCACCGTGATGGCGGACCCGCCCTGGCGCTTCGTCAATCGCACCGGCAAGATGGCGCCGGAGCACCGCCGCCTGTCGCGCTACGGCACCATGACGGTGGAGGACATCTGTGCCCTGCCGGTCGCCGACATCGCCGCGCCGACCGCTCATCTCTATCTCTGGGTCCCCAACGCCCTGCTGCCGGAAGGCTTGCAGGTCATGCGCAGCTGGGGGTTCGAGTACAAGACCAACCTGATCTGGCACAAGGTGCGCAAGGATGGCGGGTCGGACGGGCGCGGCGTCGGCTTCTATTTCCGCAACGTGACAGAACTGATCCTGTTCGGTGTGCGTGGCAAGAAGGCCCGGACGCTGTCCCCCGGCCGCACCCAGGTCAATCTGATCGAAAGCCGCAAGCGGGAGCACAGCCGCAAGCCCGACGAGCAGTATGAACTGATCGAGGCGTGCAGCCCCGGCCCCTATCTGGAGATGTTCGCCCGCGGCGCCCGGCCCAACTGGTCGGTCTGGGGCAATCAGGCCGACGACGGCTATGAGCCGACCTGGAAGACCTACGCGTTCAACTCCGCCACCGACCGCGAGGCGGCAGCGGAGTGATCTGGACGACGTGATCCGGCGGGAGCAACGGCTCCCCCGCGTCACAGCATTCCCAGCGACTCCAAGTCCCGCCGCAGCGCCTCGGCGCCCATGAACAGGTGCGCCGACATGCCCACCGACTTCGCCGCCTCGACATTGTCGGGGTTGTCGTCGATGAAATAGCAGTCCTTCGGTTCGAGTCCGTAACGATCTGTCAGCAGCCGATAGATCGCCGGATCGGGCTTCACCAGCCGTTCCGCACCCGAAACGATGATTCCGTCGAAGCCGTTCAGGAAGTCGAAGCGCTTGCGCGTCAGCTCGAACTTGTCGACCGAGAAGTTGGTGATGGCATAGACGGGGACGCCGCGGGCCTTCAATTCCGCCAGGATCTCCGGGGTGCCGGGGATCGGGCGGGGCACCATGCGTTCCCACATGTCGTCATAGGCGCGGATCAGCTCGGCGCAATCCGGATGCTCTTCGGTCAGCAGGGCGACCGCATCCTTCCAGGGGCGGCCGCGGTCCTGCTCAAGGTTCCAGGCGGGGGTGCAGACCCCGTCGAGGAAATCCTCCATCAGGTCTTCGTAGCCATCGAACAGCTCGCGGTAGAGATGCCGCGGATCCCATTCGATCAGCACCTGCCCGACGTCGAAAACGACGATGGACGGCTTGGCCCGCTCGGTCATTCCGGTCATCGAACGATCCGCCTCAACCCTTGGCACGGGCGGCGTCGGTCAGCCGCTTCATGTCGTCCAGCTTGATGGCGCCCGGCACCAGCTCGTCACCGAAGATGAAGGCGGGGGTGCCGCGGATGCTCAGCTTCTCGGCCAGCGCCTGGTTGGCGGCGATCACCTTCAGCACGTCCGGCGATTCCATGTCCTTCTTCAGCCGGTCGGTGTCGAGCCCGACCGACTTGGCCAGCCGCATGATGACCGCCTCGTCCAGCTGGCCGCGCTGGGCCATCAGGGCATTGTGGAATTCGACATATTTGCCCTGCCCACGGGAGGCGAGCGCCGCCTTGGAGGCGACCAGGGAGGCCGGCCCCAGGATCGGGAATTCCTTCAGCACGAAGCGCAGCTTGGGATCGCCCTTGATCAGCGACTGGGTGTCGGCCTGCACCGCCTTGCAGTAGCCGCACTGGTAATCGAAGAACTCCACGACCGTGACGTCGCCCTGCGGGTTGCCGATGACCGGATCGGCGGGGTTGCGGAGCAGTTCCTGCTTGTTCTCGGTCAGCGCCTTGCGGGCCTGTTCGGCCTCCGCCGTCTTCTGGCGCTCCTGCATGGCGTCAACGGCCTGCAGGATCACCTCCGGATGCTCCATCAGGTAGTCGCGGACGATCTTCTCGATGGCGGCCTTCTGGTTGCCGTCGAAGCTCGCCGATTGCGCATGGGCCGGAGCGACGGCGGACAGCGCCAGCGCCGCAACGGGCAGGGCGAGCAGGGCGGAACGCAGGAACGGCAGGGCGGGGCGCATAAGGCGGCGCATGGGGGGCGGTCTCCGAAACGCGAAGGACATTGGGCCGAAGGCCGCCCACACTGGACCGACAATCCGGCCCGGACAAGCGCAAAACGCCTGCCCGGACCTCACGTTTCAGCGAGCGGTCAGTCTTCAGCCGTCAGCCGTCAGCCGTCAGCGGGCGCGCAGCAGTTCGCCCACCGACAGCAGCGCCATCTCGTCCCCGTCTGCCCTGCCGATGGTCCGGCCGGTGGAATAGGGCAGGTTGTTGTCGTTGACGACGACGATGTGGTCGGCATCGACGATGTTCACCCCCTCCGGCCCGAGATGGGGCATGACGAAGCGGCCTTCCGGCGCCTGGTCGGCGCGGGCCTTGTGGTCGGGGTCGGCAATGTCGGTCAGGTCGATGTAGCCGACCTTGCGGACGAAGCCGTCGGCATCCGCCCCGGCGATGTCGATCTTGTAGATGCGCTTGAAGGCGGCCGGCGCGTTGAAGCAGTCCGGCTTGATTTCGCCCTGGCAGGCCTGGGTCTTCGCCCCTTCGGTGGTGTCGTCGCGCTCGATCACCAGGGCGCTGCCGGCGTCGATCATCGCCATGTCAGCGACGACGTTGGCGTTGTCCTCCAGCCTGTACTTCCACGACTTGCCGGTGTACGTGCGGCTGGCGACGTCAAACTCCAGGACGCGGGTGTACGCTCGGCCGTCCTTGCTCTCGAAGGCATTGGCGGCGGCATTCCACAGCGGGCCTTCCAGCGACGGGTACAGCGTCTTGCCGTCCGGCGATACGCCCATCGGCTCGAACCCGCGGGAGCGGCGGACCTCGAAGCTGACGGTGCCCGGCACCGCCGGCAGGCCGTTGTTGCGGTAATGGTCGGGCGAGCGCGCCGGCTTGCCGTCGATCACCGTCTCATGCACCGCGATCACCACGCCGTCCCGGCTCAGCTCCAGGATATAGGGGCCGAACTCGTCGCCGATGAACAGGCGGTCGTTCTGGACCACCAGCGATTCCGGATCGAAATCGGCACCGGTCAGGTAGCGGCTGCCGGTGTTCTCGTTGACAATGGCGAAGGGGACCTTGCGGTCGGGATCGCGCAGGAAGGTCGTTTCCAGCCGTTGCATGGCGCCGCTCCGCCAGTCCGGCTTGACGCGGTGGACCATCAGCAGCGCATCGACCGAGTTCACCTTGCTGCCGAAGCCGTTGTCGGTCAGCGCCAGGAACTCGCCATTCGGTTGCGGCACGACGGCGGAGAAGCCCTGGACCGCCTGGCCTGCGACCGGCAGCAGGATTTCCGTCTCTCGCGGAGCCTTCGGGTCGGCGGCGAAGGATGTGGCGCGGATGGTGCCCACGGCATCGACGCGCTTGCGGTCGGCATTGGTGAACTTGCCGGCGGTGGCGAACAGCGGACCGGCATCGGCCGGCGCCTGCACCAGCGTGTCGGCCGGCAACACCGCATGGCCGGCGAGTGTGGCGGGATAGCGCTTGGCCTGCTGGTCCTGCGCCTGGGCCGCGGCAACGGTCAGGCTGGCGGACATCAGGGCGACGGTGGCAAGCAGGGTGCCGCGCCAGGACGGGAGGCGCCAGGACGGCAGGCGGACTGACGGCATGCGGTGTACTCCGTGGACGGAACCGCGCGCCCTGTTTCACTCAGGCGCGCTCGATGTCCGCGGAATAGCAAGCGGCGATGACGTGGCCGGGACGGTTCAATGACCGTTGCGTTACCGGAAGGACGCTTTAGTCATATGACCCGTGCTTCGCCGGCAATCCCGTCAGCGCTCCGGCTTGTCGGCCCCGCCGGTCTGGCCGCGGATGTCCTGGGCGCGCAGCCAGCCGGGCGATCCGGCAGGCAGCATCCTTTCCGCCCGCTCTGCCTGGGCCTTGGCCATCGGCATGTCGCCTCTGGCCAGCGCCTCTTCCGCCGTGGCGTAGGCGACCATGCCGTCGTTCTTCTTCATGCTCCAGGCCTGGGCGGTCAGCCGCCACAGGAAGGCTGACTGCGCCTTGCCCTTGGACGCGATCTGCAAATTCTTCAGCGCCTCGTCGGCCAGACGGGGGTCATGCTGTTCCAGCAGGGCATGGGCGAGGGAGACCCGGATCGTTCCGGCATCGGAACCGGCCATCTCCACGGCCTTCCGATAGGGGGCCACCGCATCCGGCGCCCGGCCGGTCTGCAGCATCAAATCGCCCTTCATCTCGTAGAGATAGGGATTCTTCGGTTCGTCGGCGATCAGCCCGTCGACCAGCGGCGTCGCCTGCTTGACATCGCCCTGGCGGAAATAAGCATAGGCGCGACCGTAGCGGGCGGCCGGCGACGGATCGTTCACCTTGTAGCGGACCAGGGCGCCGCGCGGGTCGAGATAGCCGTAAAGCTTGGCCTGGACGCGCCGCAGGTCGGCCTCCGTCGCCGATGGCAGCTGGGCATTGCTGTAGCGGGAGCGGGCGACGAAGGCCTTCACCGCGTCGATGCGCTCGCGCGTCAGCGGGTGGGTCAGGCGATAGCCGGCGTCGCGGTCGTTCATCAGCGGGTCGTTGACGCCCAGCTTCTCAAGGAAGGTCTCCATGCCCTTTGCGGAGATGCCCGACTGTTCCAGGAAGGACAGGCCGGCCTGATCGGCCGACGCCTCCTGCGTGCGGGAGAAGGACAGGTAGTTCCGCTCCGCCAGATGCTGGCCCAGCATGACGCCGGCCGCACCGGCACCGGCATTCCGCGAGGCCAAGCCGCCGGCGATGCCGAGACCCATGCCGAGCAGCGAGGCGAGGAAGGCGTTGTCCATCGCCTCCGCCCCGCGGACCAGATGGCCGCCGGAGATGTGGCCGGTTTCATGCGCGATGACGCCCAGCAACTGGTCGGCGTTGTCGACGTCCAGCAGCAGCCCGGTGTGGATGAAGATGTTCTGTCCGCCAGCGACGAAGGCGTTCACCGTCGGATCGTTGATCAACAGAATCTGCACCGAGTCCGGGTCGATGCCGGCCGCCTGGAAGATTGGCCGGGCCATCTTGCGGATGATATGGTCCGTCTCGGCGTCGCTGAGGATTTGCATCTCGGAGCGGCGCTGCGCGCTCGCCGGTGGCGCTCCCCACACCAGCGACATCAGACATACGGACATGATGGCGACGACCGAAACCAGCCTGCTGGGCTTGCGCACCGTGACGACCTCCGGCTTGGAACAGCGGACTCCCCCGCACGACCGGCGGAGCCCGCGACACACTCGCTTGCAAATCTGGCAACGGTTGGGCGCGGTTGCCATAGCTGCATCACTGCTGACAGGCTGCGTCAACACCAAGTTCAAGACCGATGCCACGGTGCAGAGCTTCGTCGTCGCCGACGAGCCCTATGCCGCCGGCGTCGGTCGTGACGTCATTGCCCAGGGCGGCAAGGCCGGCGACGCGGTCGCGGCGATGGCCCTGGCGATGACTGCCAGCCTGCCGTCGCGCGTCGGGCTGGCCGGCGGCGGCGTCTGCGTGCTGTTCGACGCTGCCTCGAAAAAGGCCCGCACCATCGATTTCCTGCCGCGCCCGGCCGGTGCCGGCGGTGTCGCCATGCCGGCGATGGCGCGCGGCCTCTTCGCCGTCCAGGCGGCGGCCGGCGTAATGCGCTGGGAGCAGGTCGTCGCCCCGGCCGAACAGCTGGCCCAGTTCTCCCCCGGTCTCAGCCGCGCGCTGGTGCAGGATCTCGGCAGCTTCGGCGGGCGGCTGGCGCCCGACTCGGACACGAGGCGGCGCTTCCTCGGCGGCGGCACTCCGGCGGTTGGCGCCGTGGTCGGCCAGCCGGAGCTGGCGGCAACCCTGTCGGTCCTGCGCCGCCAGGGGGTGGGTGCCTTCTACAACGGGCCGCTCGCCGCGACGGTGGCCCAGGGCACCGGCATCGACCCGGCGCAGCTGCGGGCCTACCAGCCGCGCGTCGGCGGCACGCTGACCGTGCCCTTCGACATTTCCGACCTGCATGTTCCCGACCTGAACGAGCCCGAGTTCGGCGCCGCCCTGGTCCAGGCCTGGAAGGCTGTCGCCTCTCTGCCGCCGGCCGAGCGCGCCACGCGTGCCGCGCAGCTGCTGGGCGCCACCGGCAAGGGGCCGACCGCTGCCGGGGCCGGCGTGATGGTGATCGATCCCGACGAGAACGGTGCGGCCTGTGCCTTTACACAGGGGGCGCCCTTCGGCACCGGCCGCGGCATTGCCGGAACCGGCATGCTGGTGGCCCAGGACGTGGACCGCGGCGGCTTCGGCGCGCCGGCCCTGATCGCCAACTCCATCATTGGCCGCACCCTGTTCGCCGGGGTCGGCACCGCCAACGGCGACGACGGCCCGGCGGCTGGTCCGGCGGCTCTGCTGTCGGTTGCCCTTCCCGCCGGCCTGGAGGACAAGTCCACCGCCGCCCAGATCCAGGCGGCCCGTCCGCAATCCATCCCCGGACGCGCCAGCTTCGTCGGCTGCCGGGTTTCGGTGGAGGATGGGATCCGCTATTGCCAGGCGGCGAACGATCCGCGTGCCGGCAGCCTCGCGTTGACGGTGGAAAGCGAGCGCAAGCGGGACTGAGTCCCGGACAATAATGGCCCGGCCCAAGGCCGGCGACAGGTAGAGACGGACGATCATGAGCAAGCAGCCCAAGGTTTCCAAGCGGGGCGCCATTCCGCCCTTTTTCGTGATGGAAGTGATGCGCGCCGCGGCCGAGCGCGAGGCCGCCGGCCTGGAGGTCCTGCACATGGAGGTGGGGCAGCCGTCCAGCGGCGCGCCGAAGGGCGTGGTGCAGGCGGCGGCCAGCGCGGTGGTCGGCAGCGATCCGCTGGGCTACACCGGGGCGCTCGGTATCCCGCCGCTGCGCGCCGCCATCGCCAAATGGCACAGGGACCGCTACGGCGTCGAGGTGCCTGAAGGCCGGGTGGTCGTCACCACCGGGTCATCGGGTGCGTTCCAGCTGGGCTTTCTCGCCGCCTTCGATCCGGGCGACCGGGTGGCGATGGCATCGCCCAGCTATCCGGCCTACCGCCACACCCTGACCGCGGCCGGCGTGATTCCTGTCGAGCTGCCGACCGGGCCGGAACATCGCTTCCAGCCGACCATCGAATTGCTTGAGGCGCTCGACGAGCCGGTGCAGGGGCTGATCGTCGCCAGCCCGGCCAACCCGACCGGCACGATGCTGAGCCGGGAGGAACTGACCGCCCTGTCCGACTGGTGCCGCGCCAACGGCGTGCGCATGGTGTCGGACGAGATCTACCACGGCCTGACCTATGGCACCGACGCGGTCACCGCGGCCGAGGTCAACGATCAGGCTCTGGTGGTCAACAGCTTCTCCAAGTATTTCTCGATGACCGGCTGGCGTCTGGGCTGGATGATCGTTCCCGACGACCTGCTGCGCTCCGTCGAATGTCTGGCGCAGAACCTGTTCATCTCGGCGCCGACGTTGAGCCAGGTCTCGGCGGTCGCCGCCTTCGACTGCACGGAAGAGCTGGACGGCCACGTCGCCCGCTATGCCCGCAACCGCGCGCTGCTGCTGGAGGAACTGCCGAAGGCGGGCTTCACCAAGATGGCCCCGGCCGACGGCGCCTTCTACATCTATGCCGACGTGTCGGACATGACCGACGACAGCGAGGCGCTGGCGAAGCAGATCCTGGAAGAGACGGGCATCGCCTGCACCCCCGGCATCGATTTCGACACCGCCCGTGGCCGCCGTTTCCTGCGCTTCAGCTTCGCCGGGTCGGAAGCAACCATCGCCGAGGCGGCGCGGCGGCTGATCGCCTGGCGGGGCGGGAAGTAGGACGTTTTCCGGTGGGGGCCTTCGCTGCGGCGGCCCCCGCCTTTCCCTCGTTCAGAACAGATGCTGGCCGCCGGTGATGAAGGTCTCCGTCCCCGTCACATAGGCCGAGTCCGAGCCGCACAAGTAGAAGATCACCGCGGCGACATCCTCCGGCGTGCCCATGCGCTTCAGCGGGATGCGCGGGATCAGCACATCATATTCCGGGCCGGTCATCGCCGTTTCGATCTCGCCAGGAGCCACCGCGTTGACGCGGACGCCGATCTCCGCGAACTCCACCGCCATTTCGCGGGTCAGGCCGGACAGCGCCGCCTTCGAGGTCGAATAGGCCGAGCCGGCGAAGGGATGCACCGAATGGCCGGCGATGGAGGTGACGTTGACGATCGCCCCTTTCCCCCGCGACAGCGGAGCGGCGAAGCCGCGGGCCAGAACCAGGGCGGCGAAGAAGTTCAGCTCGAACACCCGGTGCCAGCCCTCGATCGAGCCGTTCAGGCAGCCGAGCCGCTCCTTGATCGGCGTCTTGGGCGAGATGCCGGCGTTGTTGATCAGGGCGTGCAGCGGTGCGCCGTCCAGCGCCTTGTTCGCCTCCTCGACGAAGGCGGCGCGGCTGGCAGGGTCCGACAGGTCGGCCGGGATGTGGTGGGTCCAGTTGGGATCGCGGCGGCAATGGGCCGGCACATCCTCGCGCGAGCACGAGATCACGCGCCAGCCTTCGTTGCTGAACCGGGTGACGGTGGCGTGTCCGATACCCCGGCTGGCGCCGGTGAGAATGACGACTTTGCGGTGCGGCATGGGGGGCTGCGCTTCACGAATGATTGCGGTCGGCGGGGAAAGCGGACGCCCTGGGAACGGCCTCGGGAGTTCCGGATGGGAGGATCGAAGGCCCCTCATCCGCCGGTGGTCCACCGCCTGCGGCGATCCTACCCGCCGCCGCATCGCCTGTCATCCGCCAGTATGCCAGCTTCTCCCGGCTCCCCGGTCGGCTCCGGGGGCGGCATATGGCGCGGCGGAAGGCGCGGCAGAACGACGCAATCCGCGGCCTTGTCCATTGACGTTGCGTCCGGCAGCGCCAACCTTGGCGAATCCCCGCAAGACGGAGCCAGCCCTTGCCGCGCCAGCCCTTCCGTCCCCTTGCGTCCCTATTGCGCCGTCGCCTTGCCCTGATGACCGTCACGGCGCTGTCCATGACGGCGGCGGCCGGCTGGGCTGCGGAGCCGGTGCGGGTCGCCTGCGTGCCGCCCGGCGTCTGGGCCGACAGTGCCGGTGCTGCGGTGGAGCCGGTGCCGCTGCTGCGCCGCCTTGCCGAGGCGCCTGTGGTCCTGCTGGGGGAGCAGCATGACAAGGCTGACCACCATCGCTGGCAACTGCACACCCTTGCCGGCCTTCATGCGCTGAACCCCGACCTTGCCGTGGGCATGGAGATGCTGCCGCGCCGGCTGCAACCGGTGCTCGACCGCTGGGCAGTGGGCGAGATGACGGAGGGCGAGTTCCTGAAGACGACGGACTGGCGCACGGTCTGGGGCTTCGACCCGCAATTCTACCTGCCGATCCTGCAATTCGCCCGCCTGCATCGGCTGCCGGTGGTGGCGCTGAATGTGGAACGGTCGCTGATCGGCCGCACCGCACGCAACGGCTGGGCCACCGTCCCGGAGGCGGAGCGCGAGGGCGTCGGCAATCCGGCCGCCCCGACGGAGGCCTACCGCAACCGCCTGACCGAGACGCTGGCGGCGCACGATCGCTCCGAAGCCCGTTCCGCCGCACCTGCCGACGCGCCCGACAGCGCGGTCAAGCGCTTCATCGAGGCGCAAGGCGTCTGGGACCGTGCGATGGCGGAAAAGATCGCCGAGACCCGCCGCAACACCGGCCGTCTCGTGGTTGGCATCCTGGGGGAGGGGCACATCGCCCGCCGTGACGGCGTTCCGCACCAGCTGGCCGATCTCGGCATCGCCGATGCGGCCGTGCTGCTGCCTTGGGACGCCGACCGCGACTGCGGCGAGCTGGATGGCCGCATCGCCGATGCGGTGTTCGGCCTGGGGCCGGAACGGGAGGATGCGGAGCCGCAGCGCCCCAAGCTGGGCGTGCAACTCGACCCCGGTCCGGAGGGCATCATGGTGGGGGCGGTGAGCAGCGGCAGCGTGGCCGCGGCGGCGGGCCTGCGCACCGGCGACCGCATCCTGATCGCCGCCGGCATGCCGGTGCGCGCGCCAGCCGATCTGGTCGCGGTGATCCGCCGGCAGGCGCCGGGCACCTGGCTGCCGCTGACCATCCGGCGCGACGGGGCGGAGCAGGAATTGGTGGCGAAGTTCCCGGTGGACGGGGCAGCGCACCCGCCCCAACCCTGACCTGGCCCTTACAGCATCTTCTCCCACCGGGCGAGCGCGTCCGGCGTGGGGTTGACCGCAGGTGCGCAGTCGGAGCGGCCGAGCCGCTCATGATGTTCGCGCAGTGCCCAGACGACGGTGGGGAAGGCAAGCTCGTCCCAGGGGATGTCCTTCCACTCGAACAGGCCGACCTCCAGGCTTTCCGGGCCGGGCTCCACATCGGGCGAGAGCAGGCGGGCGCGGAAGATCATCTGGACCTGGCTGATGCGCGGGATGTCGTAGATCGCCAGCAGATGGTCGATGTCGATGCGCGCCCGCGCCTCTTCCCAGGCCTCGCGGGCAGCGCCGTCGCGGGTGCTCTCGCGCTCTTCCATATAGCCGGCCGGCAGGGTCCAGTAGCCCTTGCGCGGCTCGATGGAACGGCGGCAGAGCAGGATGCGGCCATCCTCCCAGGTCGCCACGGCACCCACCACGATCAGCGGGTTCTGATAGGCGATGTAGCCGCAGTCCGGGCACATCAGCCGCTCCCGATCCTCGCCGGGCGGGATGGCGCGGACACGCGGGCCACCGCAGTCCGGGCTGCAATCGTACTTGCCGTTATCGGGGGATTTGTCGTCGGGGAGAGTATCGTCGGGCATGGCTTCCGATATGGCGCGGCCTCCTTGGTTGGGCAAGCGGAGAAAGCGAAAGCCGGGCCGGCGCGGTCCTTGGTACGTTCGCGCCCTGTTCCAATTCGCGATTCGTTCCGATAGGCTGCTCCCATTCCAGAGCTGAGGGGATTTGGGGTGACGCAGTTCCTGGTCAACGGGATGGTGGTGGACGGTCTGTCGCTGGGCATCGGGCTGGCGGCCGGTCTGCTGCTGGGCGCCGCCGTCGCCTGGGCGGTGCTGCGCGCCGCTGCCGGCCGGGCCGAGGCGGCCGCTGCCGTCCTGCATGCCGAGTTCGCCACCCGCCTCGACCTCGCCGAGCGGACCGAGGGCGACCTGCGCGAGGAGATCGAGGCGCGCGACCACCAGATCGCCCGCCTGCATGGCGAGGTCGCCGGCGCCCGCGAACGCCATGCCCAGCTGTCCACCCGGCTGGAGGCCGAACGGACCGCGGCGGCGGAGAAGATGGCGCTGTTGGAGCGCGCGCAAGCGGCGTTGGCCGACAGCTTCAAGGCGCTGTCGGCGGAGGCGCTGCACCAGAACAACCGCAGCTTCCTCGATCTGGCGCGGGAGACGCTGGCCGGCTTCCAGGAGCAGGCGAAGGGCGACCTCGACAAGCGGCAAACGGCCATCGCCGCCATCGTCGATCCGGTGCGCCAGAGTTTGGAGGCGATGGACCGGCAGATCCGCGACCTGGAAAGCACGCGGGCGGGAGCCTATGAGGGGTTGAAGCAACAGGTGCTGTCGCTGGTGGAGACGCAGAGCGCGCTCAGGGCGGAAACCGGCAACCTGGTCCGGGCTCTCCGCACGCCGGCGGCGCGCGGGCGCTGGGGTGAAATCCAGCTGCGCCGGGTCTGCGAGATGGCGGGGATGCTCGACCACTGCGATTTCGTCGAGCAGGTATCGGTCGACAGCGGCCGGCTGCGCCCCGACCTGATCGTTACGCTGCCCGGCGGCAAGACCCTTGTGGTCGATGCCAAGACCCCGCTGGAAGGCTATCTGGACGGCATCCAGGCGGTCGACGACACGGTCAGGCGCGATGGCATGGTCCGCCATGCCCGCCATGTGCGCGACCACATGAAGCAGCTCGGCACCAAGGGCTATTGGGACCAGTTCGACGACAGCCCGGAATTCGTCGTGCTGTTTCTGCCCGGCGAGAACTTCTTCTCGGCGGCGCTGGAGCAGGACCCGGCGCTGATCGAGGCCGGCATCGACCATCGCGTGATTCTGGCAACGCCCACCACCCTGATCGCCTTGCTGCGCGCCGTGGCCTATGGCTGGCGGCAGGAGCGGCTGGCCGACAACGCCCGCGAAATCAGCGCGCTCGGCGCCGAGCTGTACAAGCGGCTGTCCGACCTGGGTGGCCATATGGACCGGTTGGGCGGGCAGTTGGACAAGGCCGTCGGCTCCTACAACAGCGCGGTCGGCACGCTGGAATCGCGGGTGCTGGTCAGCGCGCGCCGGTTCCGCGACCTGCATGCCGCGCCGGACGGGACGGCGGAGATGCCCCTGCTCGAGCCGCTGGACCACAGCCCGCGCCGCCTGCAGGCGACGGAACTGCGCGCGGTGCCACCGGTCGAGACCACCGCGGCCGATTGAGGCATTCCGACCGATGGATGCAGAACCGTCGGCGTGCTATCCCTGCGGCCTGACAGGTTTATAGATGCGATGGAATCCGCCGATGACTGACCATGCAGCAACCGGCCAAACGGCAACCGAACAGACCGTCCGCTGCGACCGCTGTGCCCACCGCTATCCCGCCGCCGAGGAAGGGTGCCCGCGCTGCCGGTCGATTCGCCGCACCAACGCCGTCATCGTGGCGCTGCTGGTGATGCTGGTGATCCTGGCCCTGGTTGGCTGGGTCGGCACTTTGGTCTTGACCTGAGATCTACGCCGGCACTTTGGATGGTCTTTGCGCAGACGTTGCACAATCTGCGGGCAACGCGCACAACGAAACATCATTGCTGTTTTCCCCGATAATCGAGCAAGTTTTTTGCTTGTCATATTAGGGTTATTTTGAGAAGCAACCCCATGCCGTCGTTTCTGCGCAGGGGTTGCATAATGCTGAGAAACCTCCGGATTGCCGCGCTTACCAACCTGTTCGGGGTGGTGGTCACGCTGGGTTTCCTGGCGGTGGTCGTCACCGGTGCGCTGGCGATCCGCGAGCTGAAGGTGGGCGGCCCGATCTACCAGCGCATCGTGCTGGGCAAGGATCTCATCGCCGACATCCTGCCGCCGCCGGAATATGTGATCGAAGCCTATCTGGAGGCGACGCTGGCGATGAACGACCCGGCGTCGGTCGGGCAGCGCCGAGGGCGGCTGGCGCAACTGCGCAAGGATTATGACGAGCGGCATGAGTACTGGCTCAAGGAGAGCTTCGAGCCGTCGCTGCTCACCCAACTGACCCGGACCTCCCACACGCCGGTGATGCGCTTCTGGACCGAGGTGGAGACCAAGTTCCTGCCGGCGCTGGCCCGCAAGGACGAGGGGGCGGCGCGTGCCTCCTACGCGGTGATCGCCGAGGCCTATGCCGCCCACCGCGCCATCGTCGACCGCATCGTCGAGGACACCAACCGCTACAACAGCGAGACGGAGGTCTATGCCACCGGACGCGAGGACCTGTTCATGACCGCGGTGTGGGGCGTCTCGGCCCTGGTGCTGGCGGTCGTGGTGCTGGGCGTGTTCGGCATCCGGCGCCGGGTGGTGCGGCCGGTGGGCGAGCTGACCGTGGCGATGCGGGCCTTGGCGCAGGGCGACCTGACCGTCGCCATTCCCGGGGCCGACCGCGGTGACGAGGTCGGGGCGATGGCTCAGGCCCTGCGCGTCTTCAAGGAGAATGCGGAGGAGGCCCGGCGCCTGCACCGCCTGCGCGATGAGGAGCGCGAGCGGTCGGAGCGCGAAAAGCAGGCAGCCCTGCTGCGCATGGCCGAAACGGTCGAGATCGAGGCATCGAACGCCGTTGACGTGGTGGCCAGCCAGACCAGCCAGATGGCCGGCAATGCCACCCGCATGGCCGAATCGGCCCGCGCGGTCAGCGACAACAGCCAGACCGTCGCCGCGGCCGCGACCCAGGCGCTGTCGAACGCCCAGACCGTCGCCGCCGCATCGGAACAGTTGAGCGCCTCCATCCGCGAGATCGCGACCCAGATCGGCACCGCGACCACGATGACCGGCGACGCCGTCGGCGCCTCGATCCGGGCCGAGGAGACCATCCAGCGTCTGGCCGAGGCGGTGACCCGTATCGGCGAGGTGACGGACCTGATCAACGATGTCGCCGGCCAAACCAACCTGCTGGCGCTGAACGCCACCATCGAAGCGGCGCGCGCCGGCGAGGCGGGCAAGGGCTTCGCCGTCGTCGCCAGCGAGGTGAAGCAGCTGGCCGGCCAGACCGCGCGGGCGACGGACGAGATCGAAAGCCAGATCGCCGCCATCCAGGCGACAACGTCCGAGGCGGTGCGCGCCGTGCGCGCCATCGCCGAGCGGGTGCGCGGCGTCGAAACCGTGTCGGCCAACGTCGCCGCCGCCATCGAGGAGCAGGAAGCGGCGACCGGCGAGATCGCCCGCAATGTCGTCCAGACCTCCAACGCCGCGCAGGAGGTGGCGACCCGCATTGCCGCCGTCTCGCAGGAGGCGACTGCGACCGGCGAGCGTGCCAACGAGGTCAACAGCCTGTCCGTGAATGTCGCCGCCAGCATCGACCAGCTCCGCCGCGTGCTGATCGAAGCGATCCGCACGGCGACGCCGGAGGTGAACCGCCGGTCCGCCCCGCGCTATCCGCTGAACCGTCCCGGCCGGCTGTCGGTGGGCGGGCGCGAACTGCCGGTGACGGTGGACAACGCGTCGGAGGGTGGCGCCCAGCTGAGCGGGCTGCCGCAGGAGGCATGGTCCGGTCTGGCGGAGGGGAGCGCGCTGCGCATCGCCTTGCCGGGGCTGGAGCCGGTGGCTGCCGTTGTCCGGGGGCTGGATCGCGGCGGCGCCGGCCGGCTGCATGTCACTTTCACCCTGTCCGGCGCCGAGCGCGACCGCTTTGCCGCGCAGTTCGGCCGCAGCGTCGCCGGGCTGGCTGCGCTCGACCGTGCCGCCTGAACGGTTGCGGCTGCCGGCTAGCGGCTGCCCTGCGGCGGTCAGGGAATAACCTTAATTATGACAGTGATTTCATGACGGTTCGGCGGTTGCCGGGTTCAGAATGGCGGCGGTTCCTGGGCTGCCCGCCCGTTCTGAAAGCCTCTGCGCCATGGTCGAAACCACCGCCTGTCCCTATTGCGGGTCCGATTACGGGCATGGTCCCAACGACTGCCCGCTCTGCCGGTCCGCCCGGCGCAAGGATCTGGTGGTGCGCTGCGTCATCGGGCTGATGTTCCTTGTCCCGATCCTGACGCTGTTCGCCACCATCCTGCTGGACAACGGCATGGGCAAGATGCTGTCGATGGACTGATGTTGGGGCTTGACGGGGCCTACATGTGCCCGGTGCGTGCTGACTGTTCCAGCGCCTTGATGTGGGACAGGCCGGGCAGGATCTCCGATTTCACGAATTCCATGCGGCGGTTGGGACCGCCGCCGCCGCGGGCGAAGCGGTGCTTCCACAGGTTCATCTTCACCGCCAGACCGCACAGCACACCGCCAATGGTGACGTGGTGCGAGGCAATCAGCTCGCGGATCGACCGGAAGGTGTCGGCGTTGATGTCGCTCCAGAAATCCTTGGAGCGGTTGTCGAAGCTTTCGAACCGGCCGGTGATGGAGGTCGCGATGTCGGTCAGGTCGCGGGCGATCTCGTCGAGCATGCGCATCTGGCGGGAATCGCGCTTGACCTCGGCGGAGCTGCGGATCTCCTCCATCCAGCTGACGAAGCGCTGAACCTCCGGCACGATCTCGTCCAGGCATTTGCGGAAATAGGCGAGCGACAGGAAGATGTCGCCATATTCCTCGAGGAATTTCGGGATGTCGTTCAGCCCGATGTCCAGCCGGTCGGCCATCATGCGCAGGTTGCGCAGGGCCTCGTCCCGGTTGGGGTTGGCGAACAGCTGGATGATGTCGGTCACGTCGGCGACCTGAAGCTCCTCCGTGCCATAGACATATTCCATCAGCGGGCGGGTGAAGACCCGCATGTAGCTGGTCAGTTCGGCCTTCTTGCGGTCGGACAGGGTCAGCGATTCGACGTTGTTGACGTCGATGTTCAACCGCCGCAGCTCGATCCGCGAGGAATAAACGTCGAAGCTGGAGGCGGCGCCGATCTTCTCCAGCTTCACCAGGTCGCGTTCGATCTCGTCCTTGTAGGATTCGAAATAGGAGGGGATGTGGCGGGGAGATACTTGGCCGCTGCCGGCCTGGGCGTCGCGGAACATCTCCACCACGGTCTGAAGCCGGACATTCTTGATCAGGCGCGCGTGCTGAAGACCAGGCGTTTCCAGCGGGATCGCCGACAAAGGCAGGATGTGAAGGGAGTCGCGGGCCTCGTCGTCCCAGGTCTTGCGCTGTTCAGTATCGGGCGTGGACTTCGCGTCCGCCGCCGTATCGCTTGCCCCACCGTCCAACCGACCGTCTCCCACTGCCGTCTCGCGTCCCGTGCCGGCGATTATCGCAGAGCGCACCTTACAACAGGAGTCAGGGCTGACAAGGATCGAGATGTGGCGGATTGCCGCACAACAGGCCGCGGCAGGCCGAGAGGCGCGGGTGTCCTCCTGCCGGCGCGCCGCGGCGGGCGGTCAGTGGACGCTGACCGGCTCCATGTCGTTCTGGACGATGGCGGCGAAGGCCAGCTCGCGGTCGGCGACGACGCTCAGCGGCGTGCCGTCGGCGGCGTGGATGGCGAAGGCGGCGGCGCCGTCCACCTCCACCGGGCGGACATAGGCGACGTCGCCCAGGCCGAAGCTGGCGAAATCCTGGGTCGACAGCTGGCGCAGCTGGCTGTGGGTATCGTTCATCATGGTCTTGGTCTCCCGCGGCTCCCCGTCATGGGCGGCCGCGCGTGCAGAGTATCGGGGGCGAGGGTATCAGGGAAGACAGCGGGAAGGGGGATCAGTCGTCCCGGCCGTCGGCGGACACGTCGATGGTGCGGGGCATCGCACCGGCGGCGGTCTTCTTCGGCTGTTCGATCTTGATCGTGCGGACCTTCGGCTCCGGCATCGGGCGGGTCAGGTCGATGTTGAGCAGCCCGTTGTCGAGCGAGCAGCCCACCACCTCGATCCCTTCGGCCAGCACGAAGCTGCGCTGGAACTGCCGCGCGGCGATGCCGCGGTGCAGATAGACGCGCGACTTGTCGTCGGTCTGGCGGCCGCGGATGACGAGCTGGTTGTCTTCGATCTGGACCGACAGGTCATCGGAGGTGAAACCGGCCACGGCAAGCGTGATGCGGAGGCCGTCGTCGCCGATCTGCTCGATGTTGTATGGGGGATAGCCTTCGGCCGAATTCTTGGCGATCCGGTCGAGCGTCCGCTCGAACTGGTCGAAGCCGAGCAGAAGCGGGCTGTTGAAGAGCGAAAGGCGAGTGGTCACGACGCATCCTCCTCACGACGGGAGCGAGTTGCGGAAGGTGGGCCCGTTTCCGGCGCCCGGCGGCTCGGCGGCCCAGCATCTACCGGCGCCGCCATGCCTATAGATTGGGAGAGCCGCGGCTGCGGTCAAGAACCCTGTGCGACTCTGGAATGGTTAAGAATCTCAGGCGCCTCGCCAAGCTCCATGGCCACCGCGTCGGCGATGGCAAGGCAGGAGGTCAGGCCCGGCGATTCGATGCCGAACAGGTTGACCAGCCCGGCCATCCCATGGGCGCCCGGTCCCTGGATCAGGAAGTCCGCCTGCGGCTGTCCCGGGCCGCTCAGCTTCGGCCGCACGCCGGAATAGGCCGGCACCAGCGCATTGTCCGGCAACCCCGGCCAATAGGCGCGGACCGCGCCGTAGAAGGAGTCGGCCCTGGCGGGGTCGACGGCATAATCGATGCCGCCATTGACGTCGCCCAGCCATTCCACGTCGGGACCGAAGCGGGCCTGTCCGCCAAGGTCCAGCGTCAGGTGGACCCCCAGCCCGCCCTCCACCGGCACCGGATAGACCAGCCGCGAGAAGGGGGAACGGCCGGCGGCCAGCGCATAGTAATTGCCCTTGGCCAGCACCCTCGGCGGCACGTGGGCGGCGTCCAGCCCCTCCAGGCCGCGGGCGACGGCCCAGGCACCCAGCCCGGCGGCATTCACCAGCGTGGAGCAGGCGATGCGCATCGGCTCCGCCCCGCCGACCTCCAGCTCGAATCCGGCCGCGGTGCGGTGGGAGCGCTCCAACGGGCTCAGCAGTGCCAGCATCGCCCCTAGGTCCTCCGCGTCGCCCAGCAAAGCCAGCATCAGCCCATGGCTGTCGATGATGCCGGTGGAGGGCGACAGCAGGGCGCCGACGGTGCGCAGGTTCGGCTCCCATCGCATCGCGGTGGCGGCGTCGATCTCCGTCAGGTCGGTGACGCCGTTGGCCGCCGCCTGGGCGCGGATCGCCGCCAGCTTCGGAAGCTGCGCCTCCTCCGTCGCGACGATCAGCTTGCCGATGCGGCGATGCTCCACCCCGTGGGCGGTGCAGTAGTCGTAGAGCGCGTCGCGGCCGGGCACGCACAGCCGGGCGCGCAGGCTGCCGGTCGGATAATAGATGCCGGCATGGATGACTTCGGAGTTGCGCGAGCTGGTGCCGGTGCCGATGGCCTCTTCCGCCTCCAGCACGATCACCTCGCGCCCCGCCTGCGCCAGCCGCCGCGCCACCGCCAGACCGACCACGCCCGCCCCGACGACCACGCACTCCACCCGTTCCATCGCCTCAGTCCCGCCTGCCGCTTGCGCCGCCGGGAAGGGGAGCGGAAAAGGGCGGGGCGTGCAAGAGGTTCCGGATATGCCGTCGGGCCCGCATATGCGTCAGGCTTGACTCGGCCGCGCCAATGGGTATTGTGCGCGCCTTCACCTCCTGGGAAAGCGGGCGCGCGCAATTTTTGACGCCCCGTCCGCCGCCTGAACAGGGCGGCCGGAACTACCGGGACAACATCAACTCGTGTCCAACGAGGCCTGAGAGCTATGAGCAAGCGTCAAGAGTCCAAATACAAGATCGACCGCCGCCTTGGCGTCAACCTGTGGGGCCGCGCCAAGAGCCCGCTGAACAAGCGCGAGTATGGCCCCGGCCAGCACGGCCAGCGCCGCAAGAAGCCGTCGGACTACGGTCTGCAGCTGATGGCCAAGCAGAAGCTGAAGGGCTACTACGGCAACATCGGCGAGAAGCAGTTCCGCCGCATCTATGCCGAGGCCGTCCGCCGCAAGGGCGACACCGGCGAGAACCTGATCGGCCTGCTGGAGCGCCGTCTGGACGCCGTGGTCTACCGCATGAAGTTCGCGCCGACCCCGTTCGCCGCCCGTCAGCTGGTCAACCATGGCCACATCCTGGTCAACGGCCGCCGCCTGAACGTCTCTTCGGCCCGCATCAAGGACAACGACACCGTCGAGGTGCGCGCCAAGTCCAAGCAGATGGCGCTGATCCTGGAAGCCTCGGCCTCCGGCGAGCGTGACATCCCCGACTATCTGGAAGTCGACGGCAGCGCCCTGAAGGGCCGCTTCGTCCGCGCCCCGCTGCTGGCCGACGTTCCGTACCCGGTCCAGATGGAACCGAACCTGGTCATCGAATTCTACTCGCGCTGATCGGTCGGCTCCTGCCGAACGCGAAAGGCCGCTCCCTCGGGGGCGGCCTTTTTGCTTTTGGGGCCGCAGCGTTCCGGTGTGGTCGGGCCGGCAGCCCGGCAGTCAGCGCCGGCGCGTCAGCAGCACTGCCGTCAGGTCGTCGTCGATGGGCCCGGTCGCCGTCAGGTCGTTGAGCAGGCCGGACAGCAGGGCGGCGTCGTCGGGCTCATGCAGGCGCAGGGCAAGCAGGGTGGCGAGGCCGTACTCGTCAAGAACCCCGTGGCTCTCAACGCCCTCGATCGGGATTTCGATGGCCGCATCGGAATAGAGCAGCAGGCGGGCACCGGGCGGCATCGGCAGCCGGCGGGCGTCGTAGGTGACTGTCGACAGCAGGCCGAGCGGCAGCCCGCTGCCGTCGCCCAACCGCGGCGCCTCGTCGCCGGGATGCCAGACCATCGGTGCCGTCGATCCGGCGGACGCATAGTGGAACTCCCCGGCCACCGGATCGATCAGCCCGGTCAGCATGGTGGCGAACTGGCCGCTGGGCAGCAGCCCGCACAGCCGGCGGTTCACCGTCTCCAGGAACGCCGCCGGGGTCAGGTCGGTGCTGCCGATCTGGCGGCAGATGGCGTCCAGCCGGAATGTGTTCAACGCGGCGCCGACCCCATGGCCGGAGAAATCGACCAGATAGACAGCGACCCGACCGTCGGGCCGCCGCTCGATTCCCCAGAAATCGCCCCCCAGTTCGGAGGAGGGTGCGAAATGCGCCTGGACGGCGATGCCGGTCGCCTCCTCCAACTCGGCCAGCCGGTCTGGACCGGGCAGCATCCGGGCCTGCATGGCGCGGGCCAGTTCCAGTTCGTTTTCCGTGCGGCTGTGATACTGCTCCAGATCGCGCAGCATGGCCCGCTTGCGCAGCTGGATGCGCACGCGGGCCATCAGCTCCACCGCATTGATCGGCTTGGTGACATAGTCGGTTGCGCCGGCGGCGAAGGCACGGGCTCGGTCCTCCGCCCGGCTCAGGCTGGACTGCACCAGAACCGGCAACGACTTCCAGCGCGGGTCGGCACGCAGGCGCCGGCACATCTCGAACCCGTCCATCTGCGGCATCATCAGGTCGAGCAGCACGAGATCCGGCTTGAAGCGCTCCATCAGGACCAGCGCGTCCTGCCCATCCTCCGCCTGCTCGATCAGGGTGATGCCGCCGCGCTCCAGCAGGGCCAGCAGAAGGTGACGGTTGATCCGGTTGTCGTCGACGATCAGCACGCGGGCGCCGGCCAGCCCGTCGACGACATCGCCCGCCTCGGCCGGAAGCAGGTCGGATGGCGGAGAATCGCTCATGCCGCCGCCTCCCGTTCGATCCACAGCAGCGTGTGGTCGTCGCCGCTGACCCGGCCCAGGGCGGAGCCCAGCGAGCGGACCACGGCGTCGAAGCCTTCACCCTCCGCCACGGCACGGCCGATCATCCAGCCGAGTCCGATCCCGGTCCCGCCGGCGTCCAACGCCTCCAGAACCGCGACGGAGTAGAGCGCCAGCACGCTGCCCCGCGGCAACTCCATCACGTCGCTGCGGTAGCGGGTGCCGGGCGCGATGCCGATCGGCAGGCCGGCGGCCGCACCGAACGACGGTCCGCCGTCGCCGCTCAGGATCATCGGCGGCGCCCCGTCCGCCGAGGCGTGGATGAAGCGCCCGGCCTCGCCGTCCACCACGCCATAGGTCATGGTGGCCTTCTCGCCCGGCGCCAGAAGCCCGGCGGCGCGGTCGTTCAGCGCGGTCATCAGGACGGCGGCGTCCTCGCCATGGGCGGGACCCAGCTCCTGGAGAAGGGCATGCAGCCGGAAGGCGTTCAGCGCCGCCGAGACTCCGCGGCCGGCGACGTTCAGCAGATAGGCGCCGAAGCGCCGCCCGCCCAGCGGCAGCAACCCCCAGAGATCGCCGCCGAGATGGGGCGAGATCACGCTGTGCGCGCGCAGGCGGCAGCCCGCGGCGGCGGCCACGGCGGCGCTCTGCGCCGGGGTCGGCAGCAGATGCTCCTGCATCGACCGGGCGATGGACAGCTCGGCCTCCACCCGCGCCCGATAGGTCTGAAGGCGGCGGATCAGCACCCGGTCTTCCAGATGGATGCGCACGCGGGCCAGCAGCTCCGTGCGCTCCAGCGGCTTCGACACCAGATCGGTGGTGCCGGCGGCAAAGGCGCGGTTGCGGTCCTCACCCGACGACAGTGCGGTCTGCACCAGGATCGGCAGGTCGGCCGTCTCCGGCATGGCGCGCAGGCGGCGGCAGACCTCGAACCCATCCATTCCCGGCATCATGATGTCCAGGATCAGCAGGTCTGGGATGGCGGCCTCGATCATCGCCAGCGCCGCGAACCCGCTGGCGGCGAAGGAAACCTGCCGGAAGCCCGCCTCGGCCAGGAAGGCGCCGATCAGCGTGCGGTTGAAGGCGGTGTCGTCCACCACCAGGATCGGGCAGTCCAGGACGGTGCAGTCGGGGATCCGGCACTCGCAGAGCCGGTCGCCGGAACCCTGCACATCGGAGCGTCCGGCATCCGATTGCGGGATCGCTCCACAGCCGGGATTATGCCAGCCATCCGCGGTCACAGCCGGAACCTCATGCGGATGCGGCGGCCGCCATCCTCGATCGTCAGCCCGTCGGCGATGGTGCCGATCAGGTCGAGGCCGCGGCCGGACGCTCCCGAGCTGGCGCGCGGGCCCGGGGTGAAGCCGGCGCCCTCATCGGCGATCTCCACAGTCGCCACCCGCCGGCCATCCTCCGCCGGGTCGATCCGGAGCGTGACGACGATGCGGCGGCCCGCCAGCACCGGATCGGCCAGACGGTCGCCCAGGTCGCGGGAAAAACGTTCCAGCTCCTGGGCGCTCAGCTCCTTCATGCCGGCGACACCCAGGTTGCCGTGGACCAGCGCGTTGCTGACCGCCTCGTGCAACGCAAGCTCGACGTCGTCGCGGCGGTCCCCCTCCAGCGGATGGCGGGCGCTCAGCGCGGCCAGCAGCCTGCCGCCAAGCTGGAGGTCGTGCGCGGTGGCCGTGGTCAGGTTCAGGTAGAGATCGCTTGTCGCCGCCTCCGCCAGGAATGGCGCCAATCGGTCGGCGGTATCGGAAGCCCCGGTATCGGTTGGCGGCTCGATCCAGGCGGCGACCGGCGGGAGCCAGAGCGCGTCGGACTCGGGGACGGCGCTCCCGTCTCCGGCCAGCAGGACCGCCAGCGGCGCCGGTCCGGCGGGCGCCTGCACCGGGGACAGCCGCAGCGCCAGCGCCAGCCGGGTCAGCCGGTCGGCCGCCAACCCCGGCGCCAGAAGACCGGCGAAGCGGGTGCGGCAGCCGGCGGTCTGGTCCGCCTCCTGTGTCGTGCCCTGGGTTGTCCCGTCGATCACCGGGATCAGTCCTCGATCGGAACGATCTTGGCGATCTGCGCCACGGTCAGCACCCGTTTGACCTGACCGGCGGCGCCGCGCAGGATGAACTGCTTGGCGGCGCGGTCCATCTCCTCCCGCGCGATCAGAAGCATGCCGATGCCGGCGGAATCGACGAATTCGAGCGACGACAGGTCGAGCACCTGGCGCTTGAGCTTGTTCTGTCCCATTTCACCGATCAGTGCCCGCAACTTCGCGTGGTCGTTGAAGGTCAGGCGACCGCGCAGGCGGATGACCGCCTCCTGATCGCGCACTTCGATGCCGTAGTCCATAGGCCCGTCTTTCCGCAAATATGGTTCAGTGTACAGGCGGGGGGCACCGCACTAGAAGAGTTCAATATCACCGCCGGCGCTGCTTCCCCCTGCGGCATCGAGGTCAAGCACGCCGTTTTCGTCGAGGGCCGTGCCTTCCAGCAGCAGCCTGCGCACGAAGCGCTCGCGCATCTCGCTCAGCGTGAAGCGGCTCATCAGCTGGTTCAGCCATTCCTGCGGTTCGCGCGCGCCGATGGCGGGCGGCACCTGGGCGCGGATCCGGGTTTCCAGCTCTCCCAGCCCGGCGCTCATGATGGCGAGGCTGTCGTTGATCGCCTCGATCCGCTGCTTGGTCAGGTCCTGGAACTGCATGCCGGTGATGACGTGCGCGATGGTGGACGACATATCGGACGACACCGACGCCGCCGTTTCCAGCACCGACTGGAAATGGTTGGTCTGCGCCACCAGGCTGTCCATCGTCTTGTCGACGCGTTCCTTGGCCAGCATCTGCGGCGACATGTCGGTGTTGGCGATCTGGCGCAGGATGTCGTGGCCGTTGCGCACGCCCTTCACCACGGCGGTGACGGTGCCGCGCATGCGGTCGGCCAGTTCGCCGGTGGAGCGGGAGAGGTGCCGCACCTCCTGCGCCACCACGGCGAAGGTCCGCCCGGCCTCGCCGGCGCGGCTGGCCTCGATGGTCGCGTTCAGCGCCAGGAAGTTGGTCTGGCGGTTGATGCCATCGATGTCGCCGATCGACTTCTCCAGCTCGGCCACGTCCTTCTGCACGTCGTCCAGCAGATAGACCATGCTCATGGCATGGCGCGACAGGGTGACGATGTTGGTCACCATGTCGGTGATCACGTCCTGCATGCCGACGACCAGCCTGTCGAGCGGCACCCGCTCGCCGTCGATGTCGACCGACCCTGCCGTGTCGACGATCTGGGCCACCCGTTCCGACTGCTCCAGCGCCTTCCGGGCCAGTTCGCGGAAGCGCTCCGACAGGTCGAGGGTGGAGGTCTCCACATGGTCCGAGGTGCGCGTCAGCTCGCCCTGCACGATGTCGAGCGTGCGGCGCTGCACATCGGCGAAGCCGAGCCAGGTGGACAGAAGCTCCGCGGTGACCGCGACCTTGGCGTCGCCGTCCGGCGTCGCGGAGACGTCCCGGGGCGCGGCATTCCGGGAGCCGGTCTGGACGGCGTCGTGGGCAGCGGACTTGAACATACTGGTGCTCCTTGGAAACTCTACCCGGATTCCCGATCAGGTCGGGGCGGTGCGGGGGCGTTCGCCGACGGCGTCGAAGGCGCGCAGCATTTCGGCGGGGATTTGGGTGAGCGGCAGTTCGACCGTGACCGCGCCGGCCTCCTTGGCGGCGCGTGGCATTCCATAGACGACGCAGCTCAATTCCTGCTCGCCGATGGTGAAGGCGCCGGCCTCATGCATCGCCTTCATGCCGATGGCGCCGTCGCGGCCCATGCCGGACAGGATGACGCCGACGGCGTTGTTGCCGGCCGCCTTGGCGACGGAGGCGAACAGCACGTCGACCGACGGGCGGTGGCCGCTGACCGCGGGGGTGTCCTGGATGTGGCAGATGAAGCCGGCGGTGTCGCGGACGATGGCGAGATGGCGGTCGCCGGGGGCGATCAGCACCAGCCCCTGGGCCGGCCGGTCGCCATGGACGGCGACCCGCACGGTGGGGGCGGACAGCCGGTCGAGCCGTGCCGCGAAGCTGGGCACATAGCTGGGGCCCATGTGCTGGGTGATGACGATGGGCGGGCAGTCGGCCGGCATGGCGGCCAGCACGTCGCGGATGCGCTCCACCCCGCCGGTCGAGGCGCCGACCGCGATCAGCCGCTTGCCCGAGCCGGCGCGCCGCGGCGTCGGCAGGACGCCATGGGTGGCAGCCGGGCGGCGCATGGTCAGGCGCGCGGTGGCGGCGACGCGGATCTTGGAGACCAGCTCCATCGCCGTCGCCTCGAAGCCCTGCCCGTCGGAGCTGCCGGGCTTGGCGACGCAGTCCACCGCCCCCAGTTCGAGTGCGCGGATGGCGGCGTCCGACCCCTCGCGAGTCAGGGAGGAGACCATGATGACCGGCGTCGGCCGCAGGGTCATGATCTTCTCCAGGAAGGACAGCCCGTCCATCTTCGGCATCTCGACGTCCAGCGTGATGACGTCGGGGTTGGTGGCCTTGATGACCTCGCGCGCTTCGAAGGGGTCGCGGGCGACGCCGGCCACCTCCATTCCCGCCTCCCGGGTCAGGATGTCCTTCAGCATCTCGCGCATCAGGGCGCTGTCGTCGACGATGACGACGCGGATCGGTCTGGGCATGGGTCAGCTCCCTTCCGGATCGGCGGGGGTGAACAGTTCGACGTCGCCCTCCTCGGGGGTCTGGCTCAGGTGCGTGATGAAACGCCGTTCGCGGGTGACGGTGTCGGCCGCCGCCTCCGGCCGCAGCAGGCGGCGCAGCGCACGTCCGCTGTGCGGGAAGTAATGCACCCGCCGGGCGGAGCCTCCGCCCAGATCGTGGCCCGCCAGCGTCAGCCCCTCCGTCTGCACATAATCCAGCGCGAAGCGGCTGTTCAGCCCGCCGATGTCGTAGCTCGATTCGATGACGCGGCCGCCGCCGAACAGCTTGACCTGCAGGCGCTGGCGTTCGGCACCGGCGGCCAGCAGCGCGTTGATCAGCCGCTCCATGGCGACCGATCCATAGCGCGCGGCCATGCCGGCCCCGTCAAGCTCGCTCGCCGGCAGGTCGGGCAGCATGAAGTGGTTCATGCCGCCGATGCCGCGCACCGGGTCATGGATGCAGGCCGCCACGCAGGAACCCAGCGTCGTCGCGATCATCAGGTCGGGACGGTCGCTGACCGCCTGCTGGCCCAGCCCGATCTTGACGGTGTCGGCGTTGAATTCCCGGTTGAAGTAGCGCCCGCTGCCCATGCGGTTGCGGAGCGTCGGGCTGGCTGGCTCCTGCCGGGGGAGGGGTTCGGCGTTCATCGCTCACTCCCTCCGGTAGATGGTCGGACCGGCCTGCCGGAACAGGTTCGACACGCCATACAGGCTCTCTGAGTGGCCGAGGAACAGATACCCGCCGGGGCGGAGCATCCGGGCGAAGTTTTCTATCACCTGCATCCGGCCACGGCGGTCGAAATAAATCAGGACATTGCGGCAAAAGATCGCGTCGAACGGGCCGGACATCGGCCAATGTTCCAGCAGGTTCAGCGGCTTGACGGTCACGAGGCGCTTCAGCTCCTCGCCCATCGCCACAGCAGGCTCGCCGTCCAGCCGGGTGTCGGTGGTGAAGCGCTGGCGGATCCCCGGCGGAATGCCGGTGGCGCCCGACAGCGGGTAGATGCCGCGCCGGGCGGTCTCCACCATGTGGGTGTCGATGTCGGTGGCGAGGATGCGGGCATCCCAGCGGCGCAGAATCCGCCCCCATGGCGGAAACCAGTACCATCGCCATGGTGTAGGGCTCCGGCCCGGAGGAGCAGCCGGCCGACCACAGCCTCAACCGCGGCTTCGGCTTGTGGGCGTTCAACTCCCGCAGTTCCGGCAGGACGGTGGAGGCGAGAAAGTCGAAATGATGCGATTCGCGGTAGAAGCTGGTCAGGTTGGTGGTCAGCGCATTGACCAGGAAGCCGATCTCGTCGGCCACGCCGTCGCTTTGCAGCAGGGCGCAATAGGCGTCGAAATCGGGCAGCCGCAGCTCGCGCAGGCGGCGCGCCAGCCGGGCATAGACCATCTCCGCCTTGTGCGGCGCCAGCGCGATGCCGGCCAGCTGATAGAGCAGGCCGGCGATCAGGTCGAAATGGTGCCGCTCGAAATGGAATTCGCGCGCGCCACCGAAAACCGCCGCCGGGGCGGCCGGGGGGCGCCGCAGCGTTTCGGGTTCGGTCAGTGAGGCGGGCGAGCGGTCGGTCATCGCGGCACCGGGGGCATCATCGAGAGATCTCGGCTCAGGCTGATTTGCGAGCGAGGGTGAAGAAGGTCATCTGCTGGCGCAGCTGGTCGGCCTGATCCTCCAGGGAACGGGCGGCGGCGGTGCTTTCCTCCACCAGGGCGGCATTCTTCTGGGTCATCTCGTCCATCTGGGCGATGGCGATGTTGACCTCGTCGAGGCCCGATGCCTGCTCGGCGGTCGCCCGCGCGATCTCCGACACCAGATCGGCGACGCGGCCGATGCCCGACACGATCTCGGTCAGGGAGCTGCCGGCCGACCGCACGAGGTCGACGCCCTCGCGCACCTGCCCGCCGCTGTCCATGATCAGCGCCTTGATCTCCTTCGAGGCCTGGGCGGAGCGCTGGGCGAGTTGCCGCACCTCCTGCGCCACCACGGCGAAGCCGCGCCCGGCGTCACCGGCCCGCGCCGCCTCCACCGCCGCGTTCAGCGCCAGCAGGTTGGTCTGGAAGGCGATCTCGTCGATCACGCCGATGATGTCGGAGATCTTCTGCGACGACTGTTCGATCCGGCGCATCGCCTCCACCGCACTGGTCGCCACCTGCCCGCCGCGCGAGGCCGCTGTGCGCGCCTCGGTGGCGAAGCCGTTGACCTGCTGGGCGTTGTCGGCGTTGGAGCGCACGGTGGCGGCGAGCTGTTCCATGCTGGCCGCGGTCTCCTCCAGCGAGGAGGCCTGCTGCTCGGTCCGCTCCGACAGGTCCATGCTGCCTTCGGCCACCTCGCGGCTGGCGATGGCGATGGAGCCGGCGGCATGGTCGATGCGCTGCACGATCTCGGACAGGCGGCCGACCGTGCCGTTGAAATCGTCCTTCAGCCGCTGGAACACGCCCTCATACTGCTTGTCGATGCGGCTGGTCAGATCGCCGCGCGACAGCGATTCCAGCACCGTGGCGAGATCCTCGGTGACGGCGGCGATGTTTCCGGACAGGCGGTTGATGCCTTCGCTGACCAGCCGGAAGAAGCCGCTCTTGCCGTCCAGCGGGATGCGGTGGGTGAAGTCGCCGCGCACGGCATTCTCCACCATGGCGCCGATCTCCGCCTCGATCGCCAGTTCCTCGGTCAGGTCGCGCCATTCGACGACGGTGCCGAGCCGCTCGCCCTGGCGGCTGACCACCGGGTTGGCGATGACCTGGAAGGTGCGGCCGCCGGTCTTTGCCAAGCCGCGGTGGGTGTGGGTCAGATCGGCCAGCAGCCGGCGCTGGTGGGTCGGGTCACGGTGGAAGACGTCGAAATTCTGTCCGACCAGCCTGCCCGGGTCGAAGCCGGGCAGCGCGGTGCGCAGGTCCGCCTCGGCGTGGCGGAACATGCCCATGATCGAAGTCGTTGGCGTAGAGGATGCGGCCGTCGGCATCGGCCATCATGATGTTGGCCGACACCCGTTCCAGCGCGATGCGGGAGCGCAGGGCCTCCACCGCCTCGTCCTTGAAGGCGTCGACGGCGCGGGCCATGTCGCCCAGCTCGTCCTGCTGGCCGGTGTGGGGGACGCTGACCGACAGCTTGCCTTCTGTGAGTTCGGTCATCACCCGGCGGATGCCGGTGACCGGTCCGACGATGGAGGCGGCGATGCGGTTGGCTGCGACGATGCCGATCACCAGCGACAGCAGGCCCAGCCCGACCGTCAGGCGGATGGTGAAGGCAGCCTCGCTGCCGGCCTCCTGCTCGATGGCCCTGGAGCCGGCTGCGATGGAGGCGACGATGCCGTCGATGGCACGGTTGACCGCGGATGCGGCAGCGACGAGATCGTCGGTGCGGCGCTTGGCCTCGTCATTGGCGGCGACGATCTCGCGGAAGGCGCTGCGGTATTCGGCGCCGCGGGTCTCGACATCGCGCAGGGCCACGGACAGGGCGGCGTTGTTTTGCAGCAGGGCGGACAGACGGGCGATCCCGTCGCCCATCGCCTTGCCTTCCGCCTCCAGCTGGGCGGCGGCGGCCGGATCGCGCAGGCCGATGGCGCGGTTGGCGTAGAAGCGGGTCAGCAACCAGCGCTTCTCCACCTCCTGCATGCCGAAAGCGACGTCCTTGTCGCCGGAGGCGTCGGCCGCGGCCACCGCCTCTTCCAGCCGTTTGGTCACCTGGGTGCCCAGCGGGTCCATGCGCTCGCGCAGTGTCCGGTCGGCGCGCTCGCGCACGGTCCGCACCGCATCGAATTTCTCGTGGTAGGCGCCGTGCAGGCTGTTGAGGTCGGCGAAAGCGGCGGCCTGGGGGAGGCCTTCATCATGGCCTGCCGGTCCGCCATCGCCGATTCGAACTCCCCGCGCAGGACGCGCAGCCGGTCCAGCGCCTCGGTAGTGCCGATATTGATGTATTCCCGGGTTTGCAGCCGTTGTGCACCCAGGCGGCTTTCCAGATCCTTGGCGAAGACGGCGAGGTCGCCCGACGCGATGACGCTGTCGATGCGCCGGTTCAACCCATCCAGCCCATAGATGCCGGTGCCGGACTGCGCGGCGATCAGAACCAGCAGCAGGCCGAAGACCAGCCACAGCCGCTTGGCGATGCGCATGTTGCTGAGGAAGGTGCCGGATTTGGCAGTCGTGCCGTCGGTGGCCATCGCTGACGTTCCCTCTTTTTATGGCTTCTCGTTGCGGCCTGCGCAGCCGGGGGATCGCCAACCGGTATCAGGTCGGCTCCAGCGCTGCGCGGGTGGCGTCCTGGTCGACATGCTCGCCGGCGAACAGCTTCCCCACATTGAGCAGGGTCACCATCCGGTTCTCGGCGGTGTAGAGGCCGCTGAGATACTCGGCGTCGATAAGACCGCTGTCGACATCGGGCGGCGGCTTGATGGCGTCATGGCCGATGGCGAGGATGTCGGAAATGGCGTCGACCAGGATGCCGCGCGTTCGCTCCCCCACCTGCATCACCACCACGACATGGCGCTTCGTCACCTGGGTCAGGCCGCCGCCGAAGCGGGCCCGCAGGTCGAAGATCGGGATGATGATGCCGCGCAGGTTGATCACGCCGCGGACATAGTCGGGGAGATTGGGCAGTCTGCTTTCCGGCGTCCAGCCGCGGATTTCCCTAACTGCCAGGATGTTGACGCCGTACTCCTCGCTGCCGACGGTGAAGGTGACGTATTGCTCCTCGCTGCCGTTCGCGGCGCCGGACGGCTGGAGATCGGTGCGGGAGCTGATGGGGGCGATTGCGGTGGAACTGCTCATCGCTGAACCTCAAACCGTTTGGCGTTGACGCTGGTCGGACTTGTCCGCCGGGGCGGGCAGGGACGGGGAAGGCGGGGTGCTGTCGGCGGGGGCGTTTCCATTGCCTGCACCATGCCGGCTCATTTCGCGCAAGCCCGCCACGTCCAGGATCAGGGCGACCCGGCCGTCGCCCAGGATGGTGGCGGCGGCGACGCCGTCCAGCCGGCGGAAATTGGCTTCCAAGCTCTTGATGACGACCTGCTGCTGGCCCAGCACCTCGTCCACCACAAGGCCGAGGCGGGAGCCGTCCTCCGTCTCCACCAGAACGACCAGCCCCTTGGTGGCGTCGTCGATGGCCTTGGGGATGCCGAACAGCCGGTGCAGATGGACGAGCCGGACATATTCGCCGCGCGCCATCATGACATCGCATTTGTTGACCAGCCCATGGAGGTCGGCGGGCTTGGGGCGCAGGCTTTCGACGATGTTGGTCAGCGGCAGGACGAAGCGCTCCTCGCCGACCGAGATCACCATGCCGTCCAGCACCGCCAGCGTCAGCGGCAGCGACAGGACGAAGCGCGACCCTTCGCCCGGCGTCGAATAGACGCCGATCCGCCCGCCCAGGCTGGAGATGTTCCGCCGCACCACGTCCATGCCGACGCCGCGGCCGGACAGGTTCGACACCTGATCGGCGGTGGAGAAGCCGGGCAGGAAGATCAGGTGGTCGATCTCCTCGTCCGACAGGCTGGCACCCGGCTGGACCAGGCCCTTTTCGATGGCCTTTGACAGCACCTTGGCGCGGTTGATGCCGCGGCCGTCGTCGGTCACCTCGATCACGATGCGGCCCGACCGGTGGGCGGCCGACAGATGCACGGTGCCGGCGCGCGGCTTGCCGACGCGCTCCCGCTCATCCGGGCCTTCCAGACCATGGTCGATGGAGTTGCGGATCATGTGGGTCAGCGGGTCGACGAGGTTCTCCACCACCGTCTTGTCGACCTCGGTCGTCTCGCCGGTGGTGACCAGCATCACCTCCTTGCCGGTCACGGCGGCGCATTCGCGCACCAACCGCGGCATGCGGGAGAAGACGCTGGAAACCGGCTGGGCGCGGATCGACATCACGCTTTCCCGGAGTTCGCGCGTGTGCTGGGCAAGGCCCTCCAGCCCTTCCAGCAGTTCCTGGAACTGGCCCGGCGGCAGGTCGCGCAGATGCTCCGCGATCATCGCCTGGGTGATGACCATTTCGCCGACCATGTTGACCAGCCGGTCGATCTTGTCGAGGTCGACGCGGATGGTGTGGGTGGTCGGCCCGGCATGGTCGCTGCCCCCGGTACCGCCGTTCGTCCGCTTGGCGCCGTCGCCGGGCTTCGCCGCACCCGCCGCGCCGGATGTGGTGGCGGCGGGGGTGGCCGGCTGCGGCAGATTGGCGGCAGGGGCGGGCGCGGCGGCCGGGACAGACTCCGCCGGCGCAATGAGCGCGGGGGGGATGATCGCAGGCGGGGGGGCTTCGGCGCTGATGCGGATGTCGCAGTCGTCGGCGACGAACTCGAACACATCGTCGATCTGGGCGCGGTCCACCTGCGGGTCGGCCAGCAGCGTCACCGTCCAGGACAGGTGCAGCAGTTCGGCGTCGAGGTCGCGCAGGGAGGGCAGCCTGTCCAGATGGCAGACCACCTCCGCCTCGCCCAGGCGGCGCAGGGCGCGCAGCATGTAGGTCGGCTCGTTGCCCGACAGCAGCAGTTCGGCCTTCGGGCGGAAGACGATGGTCCAGCGGACCTTGCCTTCGGGAACGGGGCCGGCGGCGGGCGCCGGCTGGTCGTCGCGCGCGGCCTGGATGGCGGCCAGCGCGTCGCCGAAGATGCCGGCCTCGTCATCCTCGTCGTCGGGATGGAAGCCTGCGGCGGCCTGGATGGCGGCAGGCTGCGCGGCCTCGTTCGCCTGCTCCCCGGTCTTGTCCAGGAAACGGCGGAGGGCGGCGACGGTGTCGTCTGTGGTGCCGGCCGGCGCCTCGGTTTCGTCGGCGGCGTGGGCGAGCAGGCGGGCCAGCACGTCGTTGGCGCGGATCAGCGTGTCGACCAGTTCGGTGCTGACCGGGATTTCGGCGTTGCGCACGCCGTCCATCACCGTTTCGAATTCATGGGCGAAGGCGACGAGGTCGTTGAAGCCGAAGGCGCCGCCACCGCCCTTGATCGAATGGACGGCGCGGAAGATCGCGTTCACCTCGTCCATGTCGATTTCGCCGGGGGCAAGGCGCAGCAGCCCGGCCTCGGCGACCGCCAGGAGTTCGGCGCTCTCGTCGAAGTAGGTCTGTTTGAAGCGGCTGAGATCGTCCACGGCTGCACCCCTTCCTGAATCCGGCGGCTTGCGGTCAGCCGCAGACCTTCTGCACCACCGACACCAGCTTGTCGGGGTTGAAGGGCTTCACGATCCAGCCGGTGGCGCCGGCGGCGCGGCCTTCCGCCTTCTTGCTCTCGTCCGCCTCGGTGGTCAGCATCAGGATCGGCAGGGTGCGGTGGGCCGGGATGGCGCGCAGCCTGCGGATCAGGGTCAGCCCGTCCATGACCGGCATGTTCAGGTCGGTGATGACCAGATCCACCTTGTTGGTGGCGATGGCGCTCATCGCCTGCTGGCCGTCGGCGGCTTCCACCACGTCATAGCCGGCGCCCCGCAGGGTGAAGGACACCATGTCGCGCATAGTGCGCGAATCGTCCACCGTCATCACTTTCTTCTTCACGCTCGGCTCCATTGCTTCAGCCAGGCGGCGAGTCCCAGATCCTCGCACGCTTCGGACAGCACCTCGGACGGGGCGGCGAGGACGAAGGCGGTCCCGCGCTCGGCCGCATCGCGGGCAGCGACGACCAGCGCCTGGATGCAGGCGGCGCTGATGCGCTCCACGGCGTCGGCCTGGACGGTGACGTCGGCCGACGCCTTGAAGGCGGCGCGCAAACTGTCCAGCAGAGGTTGCGCCATGGGCAAATCGAGGTCGCTCGGCAGGCCCAGGCGGAGCCGGCCGTCATCCTCCTCCGTCCACTTGATCAGCGACACGCCACCCCTCCGTCTACGGCAGGCACATTCTTGCGCATTCCGGTTGCAGCAGCGACGTTGCCAGACTGCGTCTCAAGGATTCGTTAAGCGCAAGCTTCGGACGGAGGGGGCGGCGGCGGGAAGTTGGGGATAACCGCAATCAAAAATGGGACATGGCGGAGAGGCTGGCGCTCGGCAGGATGCGTCAGCCTCTTGCCGGCGCGATCAGCGGACGGAATTCGGCGAGGACGGACTCATAGACCGGGCGCTTGAAGGCGACGATCAGGCCCGGCAGTTCTTCGGCGTCGATCCATTTCCAGTCGTCGAATTCCGGGTGGTCGGTGTCGAGCCGGATGTCGGCCTCGTCGCCGGTGAAGCGGGCCAGCATCCACATCTGCTCCTGCCCGCGCCAGCGGCCCTTCCACACCCTGCCCAGCAGATCGTCGGGCAGGTCGTAGCGGTGGGGGGCCGCGGTCATGGCGATGAACTCCGCCTTCGCCGTGCCGATTTCCTCCTCCAGCTCGCGGAAGGCGGCGCTGCGGGCATCCTCGCCATCGTCGATGCCGCCCTGGGGCATCTGCCAGTCGGCTTCCGACCCGCATCGCCTGGCGACGAACACCTCGCCGCGGTCGTTCAGCAGCATGATGCCGACGCAGGGACGGTAGGGCAGGGAGCCACGATCAATAGGGGTGCGGTCGATGGGGGCGGTCATGCCGGCAGGCTCCGTTCGGGTCAGGTTTTCGTGAGGAAGAAATAGACGGTCATCGCCGCCCCAACCAGGATCACCAGCTTGCGCAGGACCGGCGGCGGGATGTGGCGGGCTACCGAAGCGCCGGCATAGCCGCCGGCCATGGCGGCGACCAGCATGATCAGTGCCTCCGTCCAATAGACCGCCCCGCCGGCGACGAAGGCCGCCACTGCCACCGCGTTCAGGCAGCCGGAGACCAGCGACTTCAGCCCGTTCATCGCATGCAGGTCGGTCAGGCCGAAGACCCCGAGCGTCGCCAGGATCAGGATGCCGATGCCGCCGCCGAAATAGCCGCCATAGACCGCGATCAGGAACTGCACCGCCAGCACCGTGCCGTGGCCGATGGTGAAATTGCGGCGGACCCAGGCCGAGGCGGTCGGGCCGATGGCGAACAGCAGCGTCGCGAACAGCAGCAGCCACGGCACGATAACCTCGAAGGTCCGCTGCGGCGTCCACAACAGCAGAAGCGCGCCCAGCAGTCCGCCGACGAGGCTGATGCCGAGGAAGGAGGGCAGGTGGACCTCGCGGATGCGGCCGAGCTCCCGCCGGTAGCCGAAGGCGCTGGCCAGCGCGCCGGGCGACACCGCGACGGTGCTGGTGGCGTTGGCGTTCAGCGGCGGCACGCCGGCCAGGATCAGCGCCGGGAAGGTCAGGAAGCTGCCGCCCCCGGCCACGGCGTTCAGCACGCCCGCGAAGAAGGCGGAGACGATCAGCAGCAGCGTCAGCATGTCACCTTACCCGAAAACCGTGCCCGGCGCGGGGCTGCGCGTTGCGTTTTGCACACGCCCGCCCATACCGCAACGCCGAAGTCCCACAACCGCGCGGCTTTCGCAACCCCGAACAATTCGTTAAGGTCGTCGTCCCTTCAACGGATAGAGTGTCCGGAGACCTCCATGTCCGCCCTGCTCGACACCACCGACGCCCTGCACGACCAGATGATCGCCCTCGGCCGCGCCGCACGCGCCGCTGCGGCCGCGCTGGCGACCGTGCCAGGACCGTCGAAGGACCGGGCGCTGAGGGCGGCGGCGGCGGCCATCCGCGCCCGCGCCGCCGACATCAAGGCAGCGAATGCCGAGGACATGGCGAGTGCCCGCGACCTTTCCGGCCCCATGCGCGAACGGCTGATGCTGGACGACACGCGCATCGAGGGCATGGCCAAGGGGCTTGAGGACATTGCCGATTTCCCCGATCCCATCGGCGGCGTGTTGGCGGAGTGGACGCGGCCCAACGGCCTGCGCATCCAGCGCGTCCGCGTGCCGCTGGGCGTCGTCGGCATCATCTATGAAAGCCGGCCCAACGTGACGGCGGATGCCGGCGGTATCTGCCTGAAGTCGGGCAACGCCGCCATCCTGCGCGGCGGGTCGGAGAGCATCCGGTCCTCCCGCGCCATCGCCTCCTGTCTGGCCCAGGGGCTGCGCGAGGCCGGGCTGCCGGAGGCGGCGATCCAGCTGGTGCCGACCACCGACCGCGCCGCCGTCGGCCACATGCTGACCATGCGCGATTACATCGACGTCATCATTCCGCGCGGCGGCAAGTCGCTGATCCAGCGCATCGCCGACGAGAGCCGGGTGCCGGTCATCAAGCATCTGGACGGCAACTGCCACGTCTTTGTCGATGCCGCCGCCGACCTGGAGAAGGCGCGCAAGGTGGTGCTGAATGCCAAGATGCGCCGGACCTCCATCTGCGGCGCAGCCGAGACGCTGCTGGTCGACCGCGCCATCGCCGGCACGGTCCTGCCGGTTCTGGTGAAGGATCTGCTGGATGCCGGCTGCGCGGTGCGCGGCGATGCGGCGGCCCAGGCTGTCGATCCGCGGGTGACGGCGGTGGCGCCGGAGGATTGGGACACCGAGTATCTTGACGCCATCATCGCCTGCGGCGTGGTGGATGGGGTGGATGGGGCCATCGACCACATCAACACCCACAGTTCCCACCACACCGAATCGATCCTGACCGAGGATCCGGCGGTGGCGGAGCGGTTCCTGTCCCGCGTCGACAGCGGCATCGTGCTGTGGAACGCCTCCACCCAGTTCGCCGACGGCGGCGAGTTCGGCATGGGTGCCGAGATCGGCATCTCCACCGACAAGTTCCACGCCCGCGGCCCGGTGGGCGCGGAGCAGCTGACCAGCTACAAGTATGTCGTGCGCGGCGATGGCCAGACGCGGCCTTAAGGATCAGGCCCTCTCCCGCCCCGGGAGAGGGAGGGGACCCGCCGGAGGCGGGGAGGGTGAGGGGCGATCCGGACATGGATCCCCCGATCCTTGCATCACCCCTAACCCTTCCCATGCTTCTCATGGGCCCATTCCCTCTCCCGGGGCGGGAGAGGGACACCACGCCCCCCAGCTCTACTCCGGCCCGCTCTATGCGGGGCTGACCGTTGGCATTCTCGGTGGGTCGTTCAACCCGGCCCACGCCGGGCACCGGCACATCAGCCTGTTCGCGCTGAAAGCGCTGGGGCTCGACCGCGTCTGGTGGATGGTCAGTCCGCAGAACCCGCTGAAGTCCACGTCCGGCATGGGCTCGCTGCCCGAGCGGTTGGCGGAGGCGCGGGCCGTCGCCGCTCATCCACGGATCGAAGTGACGGCCATCGAGACCGCGCTCGGCACCCGCTACACCGCCGATACGCTGGCCAAGCTTCAGCGCCGCTTCCCCAAAACCCGCTTCGTTTGGTTGATGGGGGCGGACAATTTGCGGCAAATTCCACGCTGGAAGCACTGGAATCGAATCTTCGACTCGGTGGCCGTTGCGGTTTTCGCCCGTCCAACCTATTCTCTTGGTGCGTTGAGCGGCAAGGCCGCCCAGCGCTACACCCGTCGGCGGGTGTCGGTGTCTGGGGTAAAAGGGCTGGCGCGCCGCAGGCGGCCGGCCTGGGCGTTCTTACGCAATCCCTTGCACCCGGCCTCGGCGACGGCGATCCGGCAGGCACGGGCCGCCGGGTCGTGAAACCGTTGCAAGAGGTTGGAGCCATCACCACGCACACCGAAACGGCCGCGACCGCTCCGCGGCCAGCCGCCGTTCCCCAGATCCTGGAACCGCAGGATCTGAAGGCGCTCATCCAGGCGTCGCTCGACGCCGACCAGGCAGATGACGTGACCGTCATCGATCTTGCCGGGAAAACCACCTTCGCCGATTACATGGTCGTGGCGTCGGGCCGCAACACGCGGCACATCGGCGCCATGGCGATGAAGCTGGCCGAGAAGCTGAAGCAGGCCGGCGTCCGCGGCGTCGAGATGGAAGGCATGGCCCAGTGCGACTGGGTGCTGGTCGATGCCGGCGACGTGATCGTCCACCTGTTCAAGCCGGAAGTCCGGACCTTCTACAACATCGAAAAGATGTGGGGCCTGGAACTGCCGACGCCGTCGGGCACGGCGCGGCTGAGCGCCTGACGGGCAGAGGACGGAAACGACGGCGGAGGGCCGCATCATGCGTCTGTGGCTCGCCGCCGTCGGGCGGTCGCGGGGTGGACCGACCCGCGACCTGTTCGACGAGTATGTCGGACGGCTCGGCTGGCCCTTCACCCTGAAGGAGGTCGAGGTGAAGAAGCGCCTCTCCTCCGACGAATTGAAACGGCAGGAGGCCGAGCTGCTGCTCGCCGCCGTGCCGGCCGGCGCCATCGTCGTGGCGCTGGACGAACGCGGTAAGGCGCTGCCAAGCGAGAGTTTCGCCGCGAAGATCGGCGACTGGCGCGACCGCGGCGCCGGCGACCTCGCCTTCCTGATCGGCGGTGCCGACGGCCATGGCGACGCGGTGCGCGCGCGGGCCGACTTCCTGCTCGCCTTCGGGCCGATGACCTGGCCCCACATGCTGGTGCGCGGCATGCTTGCGGAGCAACTCTATCGCGCTCAACAAATTCTTGCCGGTCACCCCTATCACAGGTCCTGATTCCGAGCGTCGCATCCGGCGCGCGGAAAAGCGCCGGAGCTGAAAACACGAAACTCCGAGACCACAACCTTTCGAGAAAGGTAAGCGCGATGACCGAGACCAACCGACCCCGCCCCGTCGTCCTCTGCATCCTGGACGGCTGGGGCTATCGCGAGGAGCGGTCCGACAACGCGATTGCGCTGGGCGAGACCCCGAACTGGGATCGCCTGTGGTCGGCCGAACCGACGGCCTTCCTCGACGCCAGCGAGGAGGAGGTCGGCCTGCCCAAGGGCCAGATGGGCAACTCCGAGGTCGGGCACATGAATCTCGGCGCCGGCCGGGTGGTCATGCAGGATCTCGTGATGATCGACCATGCCATCGTCGAGGGCGAGCTTGAGCGCAACGCCGCGCTGAACGATCTGGTCAAGGAGATGCACAAGACCGGTGGGCGCGTCCACCTGATGGGCCTGCTGTCGCCGGGCGGCGTCCACTCGCACCAGGACCACATCGCGGCACTGGCCGGCGTGCTGTCGCGCGAGGGCGTGCCGGTGGCGGTCCATGCCTTCACCGATGGCCGCGACGTTCCGCCGCAGAGCGCCAAGGACCAGGTCGCCGAGTTCATGGCCGACGTCTTCGAGCTGCCGGGTGTCGAGGTGGCGACCGTCATCGGCCGTTATTACGCGATGGACCGCGACAAGCGCTGGGACCGCGTTGCCAAGGCCTATGCCGCGATGACCAGGGCGGAAGGCGAGCGCGCCGCCGACCCGATCCAGGCCATCGAACAGAGCTATGCCGCCGACAAGCATGACGAGTTCATCCTGCCGACGGTGATCGGCGATTACGCCGGCATGAAGGACGGCGACGCCATCCTGATGGCGAATTTCCGCGCCGACCGCGCCCGCGAGATCCTGGCCGCCTATGTCGAGAAGGATTTTGGCGGCTTCCCCGTCGATGGGGCACCGAAGCTGGCCGCCGTTGTCGGCATGGTCGAATATTCGTCGGCGCTGGCGAAGCTGATGACCACCATCTTTCCGCCCAAAACCCTGACCAAGGTGCTGGGCGAGGTGGTTTCCGAGGCCGGATTGAAGCAGCTGCGCATCGCCGAGACGGAGAAGTATCCGCACGTCACCTTCTTCTTCAACGGTGGCGAAGAGCGGGTCTATGAGGGCGAGGACCGCATCCTGGTCCCGTCGCCGAAGGTCGCCACCTACGACCTCCAACCGGAGATGTCGGCCTCGGAAGTGACCGCCAAGCTGGTCGGCGCCATCGACTCGGGCAAGTACGACCTGATCGTCGTCAACTTCGCCAACCCCGACATGGTCGGCCACAGCGGCATGCTGGACGCCGCCATCAAGGCGGTGCAGGCGGTCGACAGCAGCGTCGGTCAGGTGGAGGCTGCGGTGCGCCGTGCCGGCGGCACCATGCTGATCACCGCCGACCACGGCAACTGCGAGCTGATGAAGGATCCGGAGACCGGCGGGCCGCACACCGCCCACACGCTGGACAAGGTTCCGCTGGTGCTGGTCAACGGCCCGGCCGGCGCCCGGATCGACAGCGGCCGTCTGGCCGACATCGCCCCGACACTGCTGGACCTGCTGGGCCTGCCGAAGCCGGCCGAGATGACCGGCCGCAACCTGCTGGTCCGCACCGCCGCCCGCGCGGCGGCGGAATAACGGATGGCGCCCGTCCCTTTCACCTCTTTGTCCCCCTCTCCCCCCCGGGGAGAGGGTCGGGGTGAGGGGGGCGCGTGGCGTGGAGTTGCGGGAAGTCCGGTGCTTGGTCCTGCATCGCGATTTGCATCCCGCATCGCCTCCCCCTCACCCAGCCCTCTTCCCAGGGGGGAGAGGGTATCCGGGGTAGGAGAGGGTCTGTTCGCCGGCTTCGTGGTCATCGCCGGCCTGATTCTCGCTCAGCCGGCGAATGCTCAATCCGAAGCCCCCAAGGACACCCTCAAGCGGGTCGAACAGCAGCTCCAGACCGGCAAGCAGCGCCAGCAGCAGCTGGAACGCCAGTCCCAGGCGCTCCAGAGCGAACTCGATGCCCTGCGCGGCCGGCTGATCGCGCTGGCCGACCAGGCGCGCGGGCAGGAACAGACGCTCGACCAGCTGGAAGAGTCGCTGTCCGCCCTGGAGGGGGAGGAACGCGAGCGCTCCGCCGGTCTCGACGCCGAACGGCAGCAGATCGCCACCCTGCTGGCCGCCCTCCAGCGGCTGGCGCGCATCCCGCCGGAGGCAGCACTGGCCCGGCCGGAAAGCCCCGTCGATACCCTGCGCTCCGCCCTGCTGCTGCGCGACGCCGTGCCGGCGTTGAAGGCGCGGGCCGATGCGCTGTCCCAGGCGTTGACCGCGCTGGCCGACACCCGCGGCAAGCTGGTCGACCAGCGGGCGAAGGCATTGGCGGCGCGGGTGGCGCTGACCGAAAAGCAGGATGAGATGAACCGCCTGATCGCCCGGCGCGAGGAGCTGTCGCGCCAGACGGAGGAGGAGCGCGTCCAGGTCGGCCAGCGCATGGCGGATTCGTCGGGGCAGGCCACCGATCTCCGCCAGCTGATGGAGCGCATCGAGGCCGAACGCCGCGCCGCCATCGAGGCGGCTGCACGCCGCGAAGCCGAGCGGCGCGAGGCGGAGCGCAAGGAAGCCGCCAAGCGCGAAGCGGAGAAGCGCGAGGCCGAACGCCGGCTCGCCGCCCAGAAGGAGGCGGAGCGCAAGGAGGCCGAACGCAAGCTGGCCGAACTGCGCGCCGCCGAACAGAAAATCGCCGAACAGAAGGCTGCTGAGGAAAAGCGCGCGAAGGACGAGGCCGCCAGGGAGGCGGCACGCGAACGCGAGCTGGCCGCGAAGTCTCCGGACGGACCTCCGGCCGTCTCCGGTATGGTTCTGCCGGCGGCCGGCAAGCTGACGACCCGCTTCGGCGAGGCCGACCGCTATGGCGCGACCAGCCGCGGCGTGACGGTCCAGACCCGCGCCGGGGCCGCCGTGGTGGCGCCGCGCGGCGGCACGATCGTGTTCGCCGGCCCGTTCAAGGGCTATGGCCTCATCTTGATCGTGGAACACGGCAACGGATATCATAGTTTGATTGCGGGTTTGGGCCGGATCGAAACGGCCGTCGGGCGTAAGGTGGCCAGCGGGGAACCGCTGGCGGTCATGCCGCCGGACGGCAATCCGGATCTCTATTTCGAGCTGCGACGAAACGGCCAGCCGATCAATCCGCAACGCGGGTTCGGCGCCCCGGAGGGGAAAGGACAAGGGTAGATGAGGATGTTCAAGCGCGCCGCAACGGCGGCAGCTCTGGTGTTTCTGGGCGCCGGCGTCGCCACCGTCACTGCTCAGTCCAGCAATTCGTCGGACACTTACCGGCAGCTGAACCTGTTCGGCGACGTCTTCGAGCGCGTCCGCGCCGAGTATGTCGAGCCGGTGACCGACGAACAGCTGATCGAATCGGCGATCAACGGGATGCTGACCTCGCTCGACCCGCATTCCAGCTATCTGAACAAGAAAAGCTTCCAGGACATGCAGGTCCAGACCCGCGGCGAGTTCGGCGGGCTGGGCATCGAGGTGACGATGGAGAACGGCCTGGTGAAGGTCGTCTCCCCCATCGACGACACCCCGGCCTTCCGCGCCGGCCTGCAGCCGGGCGACCTGATCGTCCAGCTGAACGGCGAGGCGGTCATGGGCCTCAGCCTGAACGAGGCGGTGGAGAAGATGCGCGGTCCGGTGGGCAGCGAGCTGAAGGTCACCGTCCGCCGCGGCGAGGCGGGAGAGCCCTTCACCGTGTCGCTGACCCGCGCCGTCATCAAGGTGCAGTCGGTCCGCTTCCGCACCGAAGGCGACATCGGCTACATCCGCGTCACCAGCTTCAACGAGCAGACGCAGAGCGGGCTGGAGAAGGCGATCTCCTCCATCCAGCAGCAGCTGGGCGACAAGCTGAAGGGCTTCGTGCTCGATCTGCGCAACAACCCGGGCGGCCTGCTCGACCAGGCGGTTTCGGTCTCCGACACCTTCCTGGAGAAGGGCGAGATCGTGTCGACCCGCGGCCGGCGCGCCGAGGAAGGCACCCGCTTCAACGCCAAGCCGGGCGACCTGATCAAGGGCATGCCGCTGGTGGTGCTGATCAACGGCGGCTCGGCCTCGGCCTCGGAAATCGTCGCCGGCGCGCTGCAGGACCACAAGCGCGCGATCATCATGGGCACCCAGAGCTTCGGCAAGGGATCGGTCCAGACCATCATCCCGCTGCCCGGCCATGGCGCCATGCGTCTGACCACGGCGCGCTACTACACGCCGTCGGGACGCTCGATCCAGCAGCTCGGCATCACTCCGGACATCGAGGTGCATGTCGCCAAGGTGGAGGACCTGGACAAGAACGTCATCCGCCGCCGCGAGGCCGACCTGAAGGGTGCGCTGGTCAACCCCGACGCCGCCAGCAAGGCGCCGCGTCCGGCAACCACCAACCCGGCCGCTCCCGGCACGCCGGCGGCCCCGAACCCGGCCGCGCCGGCTCCGGGACCGGGGGCGGGTGCCGCCCCAGTGGCTCCCGGTGCTCCCGGTGCGACACCCGGTGCTGCCCCTGCTCCGGGTGCCGCCCCCGCCCCGGCCGAGGGTGCAGCGGCGGAGGGGGCGGAGCCGCCCTTCGACTTCCAGCTCGCCCGCGCGCTGGATTCTGCTGCGTGGCGTCGCCCTGTTCCAGCAGCGCTCCGCGGCGCGCTGACCGGAGCGAACGACAGTGAAGGCTCCCGCCCTGTTCGGTCGTCTGCGGTTCGATGTCCGGGGCCTGCGCCCCGGGCTCGGCTGGCTGCGCCGTTTCCGTCGTAATGGAAACGACTCGGCGGGAGAACCACGCAAGCCGCTTTCCAAAGCCCTGTTGGGTGCCGTCGCCGTGGTGGCGGTCGCCTATGCCGGCTTGGCCGGTTGGCTGGCTCTGAACGGCGGGGCGACGCGGGAGGCCTGGCAGGCGTCGATTCCGTCGACGACGGTCGCGGTCGCACCGCTGCCGCCACCGCCACCGCCGGAGCCCAAGGTTGCCGCCCCGGCGGTTCCGCCGCCGCTGCCGACCGATGGCGCCCCGCTGCCGCTGCCGGGTGTTCCGGCGGCGGCGGTGACTCTGGTCCCGGCTCCGGTGCCGGGATTGGTGGAGGACAGCCGCAACGGCCCGCTGCCGCGCATCGCCCAGGACGGGCGCAAGCCCTGGCAGGTCTATGCCCGGCCCTTCCCGGCGACCGACAAGCGGCCGCGCATCGCCATCGTGATGTCGGACCTGGGGCTCAGCGGCGTCACCACCGGCAACGCACTGGCGAAGCTGCCGCCCGGCATCACGCTGGCCTTCCTGCCCTATGCCGAGCGGCTGGACGATTGGGTCGAGCGGGCCCGCACCAAGGGGCACGAGGTGATGCTGTCGGTGCCGATGGAGCCGCTGAACTACCCGCGCGACGATCCCGGCCCCAATGCGCTGCTGACCATGCTCGGCCCCGACCGCAATGTGGAGCGGCTGGAATGGTCGCTGGGCAAGGCGGTGGGCTATGTCGGCATCACCAGCACCACCGGCAGCAAGTTCACCGCCAACCCGGCGGCGATGCAGCCGGTGGTGGACGCGCTGAAGGCCCGCGGCCTGCTGCTGGTCGATGCCCGCGCCAACCCCAAGAGCGTCGCCGGGCCGCTCGCCAATCTGGCCGGCGTGCCGCGGGCGCTGGGCGACCGGGTCATCGACCGCGACCTGTCGCGCGGCGCCATCGACGACCAGCTGCGCGAGTTGGAGGAGCTTGCCAAGGCCAACGGTGCCGCCGTCGGCTTCGCTTCCCCCTATCCGACGACGATCGAGCGTCTGAAATCTTTGGATGACCGCTCTCGCCGATCGTGGCATCGCGCTGGCCCCGGTGTCGGCTGTGGTCAATATCCAGAAATGACGGACTCAGGGAGGGTCGGTCGCCGACCCCCCGTCTTCCTCACCCGCAAAGCGCATCCCAATCCAGCGACCCCGGATCCTCCACCAGATGGTCCACCGTGTCGAACACCACGGCGGGGTGCTGGGGCCAGGCGATGGTCAGCATGCCAGCGGCCTTGGCGCTGCGGGCGCCGGTGGGGCTGTCCTCGATCACCGCGCAGGCTTCCGGAGGCAATCCCAGCATCTTCGCCGCCAACAGGTAGGGCTCCGGATGGGGCTTGCCGTTGGCAACGTCCTCGCGCGCGATGCTGAAGCGGAAATGCGGGATCGCCATCGCCCGCATGTTGGCGTCGACGATCATGCGCCCGCCGTTCGACACGCAGGCCTGGGCCAGCCCGCGGGCGGCGAAGGCTTCCACCAGGGCGAAGGCACCCTCGCGCGGGCGGACGCGATCGACGTTGGCGACATACTGCGCGTTGATCTCGTCGGCCCAGACCTTCAGGTCGATGGGGAAGGGGCGGCGGGCATGCAGGGCGGCGTAAATCTCGCGGAACGCCACGCCGTGCATCGACCGGCAGTCCTCCTCGCTCAGCTCATGGCCATAGCCGCGGCAGACGTCGACGGTGATCTGCTGGTGCCAGGGCTCGCTGTCCATCAGCGTGCCGTCGATGTCCCACAGGATGGCGCGGATCGGGCTGCGCGACATCGCGGTCACCGCACCACCAGATCGTCACGGTGGATCATCTCGTCACGTCCCTGATAGCCCAGGATCTCCGGGATCTCGGTGCTCTTGTGGCGCAGGATCTTGCGGGCGTCGTCGGCGCTGTAGGCGACGAGGCCGCGGGCGACCTCGCGCCCCTCCTGCGTGCGGACGATCACCACGTCGCCGCGGTCGAAGTCTCCCTGCACGGCGGTGACACCGGCGGGCAGCAGGCTGGCGCCGTGGGACAGGGCGCGCATGGCGCCGTCATCGACCACCAGCACGCCGGTGGCGTTGACATGCCCGGCGATCCAGGCCTTACGGGCGCTGGTCGGCTCGGCCGACGGCAGGAACCAGGTGCAGAGCGCGCCGCCATCCTCCGGCCGCTGCTCCAGCGCCGCCAGCGGGTTCATGCGCTTGCCCTTGGCGATGACCATCCGGCAACCGGCCGACAGGGCGACGCGCGCCGCTGCGATCTTGGTCACCATGCCGCCGCTGCTGTAGCCGGGGGGCGGCTCGCCGGCCATGCCCTCGATCTCCGGCGTCAGTTCGCGCACGGTGGGGATGTGGCGGGCGTCCGGGTCCTTGCGCGGGTCGGCGGTGTAGAGGCCGTCAATGTCCGACAGCAGCACCAGCGTGTCGGCGCTGACCATCTGCGCGACACGGGCGGCCAGCCGGTCGTTGTCGCCGAATCGGATTTCGGCGGTGGCGACGGTGTCGTTCTCGTTGATGACGGGAACTGCACCCAGCTTCAGCAGCGTGTCGATGGTGTTGCGGGCGTTCAGGTGGCGCCGCCGCTCTTCCGTGTCCTCCAGCGTCACCAGCACTTGGGCGACGGTGACGTCATGGCGGGCCAGCGTTTCCTGGTAGGCGTGGGCAAGGCGGATCTGGCCGGTGGCGGCGGCGGCCTGCTTCTCTTCCAGCTTCAGCGCCCGGCCGACGAGGCCAAGATGCTCCCGCCCGCAGGCGACGGCGCCGGAGGTGACGATAACCACCTCCTGTCCGCGCTTGCGGCAGGCGGCGACGTCGTCGGCCAGCGCGTCGAGCCAATCCCGGCGGATTTGCCGGGTCTCCCCGTCGACCAGAAGGGCCGAGCCGATTTTTACGACCAGCCGGCGGGATTCGAGAAGGGTAGGGGCGTCAAGCGCCATGGCGGGAGGTTCCGTCCGTATCGTCGTCCGAACCGTCCTCTTCGCCCTCCGGCTCCTCTCCGTCAAGAGCTTCGTCCGAGTCGCCTTCCTGCTCCTCGCCGTCCAGCTCCTCGCCCTCTTCGAGATCGCCTTCTTCCAGGTCCTCTTCGAAGTCCTCGTCCTCGAGATTGTCTTCCTCGCCGCCGACCCACTCGCCGGTTTCATCGTCCCACTGCATCTCGCCGTCGTCGGGCAGCTTCTGGCCGACCGGCGGGCGCGGGATGGACCGGGTCGCGGGGGCGTGGATGACCTCCGGCTCTTCTTCCTTCGATTCCTTGATGACCGTCAGCAGGCGGTACAGCACCTGCTTCACGCCCTGGCCGGTGGCACCGGACAGCACCATGACCTCGGCGCCCGATGCCTCCTCCAAGGCCGCCTTCTTCTCCTCGATCTCTTCGTCGAGCAGGGCGTCGGCCTTGTTCAGCCCGATCACCTCCAGCTTGTCGGCGAGGTTGCCGCCATAAGCTTCCAGCTCGTTGCGGATCGTGCGGTAGGAGGCGACGACGTCATCCGCCGTGCCGTCGATCAAATGCAGCAGGATGCGCGAGCGTTCGACGTGACCGAGGAAGCGGTCGCCCAGCCCATGGCCCTCGTGCGCGCCCTCGATCAGGCCGGGAATGTCGGCGATGACGAACTCTTCGTCACCGGCGCGGACGACGCCCAGGTTGGGAGCCAGCGTGGTGAAGGGGTAGTCGGCGATCTTCGGCTTGGCCGCCGTGGTGGCGGCCAGGAAGGTCGACTTGCCGGCATTGGGCAGCCCAAGCAGGCCGGCATCGGCGATCAGCTTCAGCCGCAGCCACACCCACTGCTCCTGCCCCGGCCAGCCGGGGTGGAACTTGCGCGGCGCCCGGTTGGTCGGCGTCTTGAAGTGCGCGTTGCCGTGCCCGCCGTCGCCGCCGCGCAGGAAGACGCGGCGCTGTCCGGCCTCGGTCAGGTCGCACAGCACGGTTTCCTGGGTCTCGTCCAGGATTCTGGGTCCCGACCGGCACCTTCAGGACGACATCCTCGCCACGCGCGCCGTTGCGGTTGCTGCCCATGCCGTGATGGCCGCGCTGCGCCTTGAAGTGCTGCTTGTAGCGGTAGTCGATCAGCGTGTTCAGGCCGTCCGCCGCCTCGATGATCACGTCGCCGCCACGACCGCCGTCGCCGCCGTCCGGGCCGCCGAACTCGATGAACTTCTCGCGCCGGAACGCCACGGCACCGGGGCCGCCGTCACCGCTCTTCAAGAACACCTTGGCCTGATCGAGAAACTTCATCGGGGGACCTTGCCCGTAAACGGAAGGGAAACCGGCGGCGGGACGGCACCGGACTGAAAACGAAAATCGGGGAGCCGGTCGCCCGGTCCCCCGATTTTATCCCACAAGCGTGCAGGCCTGCGACACAGGCCGCGCAACGACCTTACTGGTTGTTCGGCCCGATCACTCGGCGGCGACGGCCGGAACTTCCTGGTCGTTGGCCGGAACGACGTTCACGAAGGTGCGGCCGTTCGAGCTGTGCTTGAAGTAGACCTGACCGTCGGCCATCGCGAAGATGGTGTGGTCGCGGCCGAGGCCGACATTCTCGCCCGGGTGGAACTTCGTGCCACGCTGACGGACGATGATGTTGCCGGAGACGACGTTCTCGCCGCCGAAACGCTTCACGCCGAGACGGCGACCGGCGGAGTCACGGCCGTTGCGGGACGAGCCGCCTGCCTTTTTGTGTGCCATGGGGTGTTGCTCCTAATACTGAAGATGCGCCTGGAAGCTTGACCGGAAGACCCGGATCAGGCCGCGCCGTTGATGCCGGTGATGCGCAGGACGGTCAGGTCCTGGCGGTGGCCGTTCTTACGGCGGTAGTTCTGGCGGCGCTTCTTCTTGAAGACGATGATCTTCGGGCCGCGATCCTGGGCGACGACCTCGGCGACAACCGAGGCGCCGGCCACGGTCGGGGTGCCAATGGTGGTGTTGCCTGCGTCGCCGACCATCAGCACGTCATCGAGCGTGATGGAGGCGCCAGCATCGGCCTCGAGCTTCTCAACACGGATCACGTCGCCATTGGCGACCTTGTACTGCTTGCCGCCGGTGCGGATCACTGCAAACATTGTCGTCACTGCCTATGTCAAAACAAACGGCGGGCTTCTCGCCCACCGTTCGATGCGCAAGCCCGTTCATGGGAGCGACGATCTATACTCAAGGTGGCCTGAGAGTCAACAGGGATACGGCCGAAAAGCTTCGCATTTTTCTGCAAAAAAGGCTTGCGCGGCCGGAGGCGTTTATATAGGTTCCGCCCACCCCGCCAAACGGGGCAGCGGATGGGTGGCAGAGCGGTTGAATGCACCGCACTCGAAATGCGGCATACCCTCACGGGTATCGGGAGTTCGAATCTCCCCCCATCCGCCATTCTCTCTCACGGGAGAGTAAATTGCAAAGCGCCAGCCGGACCGGCTAGGCGCTTTTTTCTTGTCCGGCTTCCGGCCGGCTTTGCCTCGGCTGCCTTTCTCCCGGCCGCCCCGGTCTTTTCCGGTTGGGCATCTCCTTTTTCTCCGGACCGTCGCGATGGCCGTTCCCCCGGCTGGTTTGTTGGTCATCTCAACGCCAACGCCCAGATCCCTTCGGTGCGATCCGCCAGGGATGCGACCGGAGGGGTGCCGCCATGAACACGCTCGGCCGTCACGATGGGTGCCTGCGCTTCTCCTATGTCGTCGACGGTGGCCTGCGCGTCGAAGGCACCCACGATCCGGCGGAGCAGGTGCTGGTCCTGAAGGTGACGGCGCCGCAGGGGCGGGTGATCCATATGGATGCGATTCCCTGCGACGACCCCCGTGTCATCCTGGCGGCGTTGCGCGAATGGGGCGAGCCGCCGGAGGAGGTGCGCGACGCCTTGCCGGCGCTGGGCGGCAACGCGATCCTGCTGGAGACGCGGCTCGGCGACTCGGTGCGCGCCTCCGTCCGCCGCCATGGCATGAAGGTGGAGGTGATCTTCATCGACGGCGACGGCCGGCGGCTGGCAGAGTTGCGCGCCGGCAGCCTGGAAGCGCTCGACGCCAAGGCCGGCGGGCTGCTGCGCCTGTCGCAACGGACCCGTGCGGTTCTCAACGCATGGCTGTCGGCCGAACCGCTGTGGCTGGCGGCATTCCTGTTGGGCGGGCCTTTCCTCGGCGCGTTGCTGATCGTCTTCGGGGCGCAGGTGTCGCCTGAACAGGTGCTGGTCACCGCCTATGCCGGGGCCGCCGGGCTGGTCGCCGCCTATGAACTGCTGCGCGCCGGTTACGCCGAGTGGGTGCTGGCGCCGCCGGAGAGCTTTCCGCGCCAGTGATCTCCGGCATTTGATCCGTATCACGGATCTTCCGTTTGACGGAAAAACAAGGCCCGACGCTGTGGCGCCGGCATCGGGAGTCCGACCATCGCCCCGCCCATGACTGGGCCAAACGACTGGGAGGACATCACATGACGCAGGCTCGATACTGGATCGCCGGCTGCGCGGTTTCCCTTTTGTGCGCAGGCACGCTCTCGATGGCGTCCGCCGCGGATCCCGCCCTGGAGGGCGCGGTGCGCAAGGCGGTCAGCCAGCAGGCCCAGCCCTGGCTGGCCGATCCGGCGGTGGTCGGGGCGGTGAAATCGCAGAACAGCAAGAATGCCGGCATCGCCCAGGCCAAGATCGACGAGATGGACAACACATGGAAGGCGGCGGCCAAGGCGGGAGGCGCCAATCCGGCCTTCGATGAGGTCTCGTCGAACGCGCTGTCCAAGCAGCTGAAGCAGGTCGTCGCCGGCAGCAACGGCCGGATCGTCGAAATCCTTCTGATGGACGATCATGGGCTGAATGTCGGCCAGACCGCCGGGACCTCCGATTTCTGGCAGGGCGACGAGCCGAAATGGCAGAAGATCTTCACCGGCAATGCCGATTTCTACATGACCGACCCGGAGACGGACGACAAGACCGGCGCCATGCTGACCGAGGCCAGCGTTCCGGTGATGGACCCGGCCGGCAAGCAGAAGATCGGCGTTGCGATGATCGTTCTGGACACCGCGAAGCTGGGCCAATAGGCGCCACCCACAGCGGCGGTTCGACCAAGCAAACGGCGCCCCGGATGGTCCGGGGCGCCGTTCTCATGTCCGCTTCAAAAGCGGACGGACCGTGTCAGGGCGTCAGGCCGCCTGCTGGGTCAGGGCGGGAGCCGGAGCGGGCGTCTCGACCTCCACCGCCTGGTTGCCGGCGGCGGTGACGATCGGAATGCTCCGCGGCTTCATCGCTTCGGGTACCTCGCGCGCCAGCTCGATGTGCAGAAGGCCATTCTGAAGAGACGCGCTGGTCACCTTGATGAAATCTGCCAGCTGAAAGCGGCGCTCGAACGCGCGCCCGGCGATACCCCGGTAGAGGAATTGGCCGGTCGGCTCGTCCTTCTTAGCTTTACCAGTGACGGTCAACGAGTTCTGGTGAGCGACGATGTTGAGGTCGTCCAGACCAAAGCCGGCAACGGCCATGGTGATACGGTACGAATCCTCGCTCAGCTTTTCGATGTTGTAGGGCGGATAGGACGCCGCCTCGTCACCGGTGGTCGCGGTCTCCAGCAGACGCGACAGGCGGTCGAAACCGACGGTGGAACGGAACAGCGGCGAAAGGTCGTAGCTACGCATGACATATCCTCCGAAAGAGCGATACGGCCATCGAGGACCACGGTCTGGTCGGTCCTCGAAGGTGGGGTTGGAGGCGGACCCCGTATGGGCATCCGCCTGACGAGCGAGAGATAATCGACGCTTTTCCCTGTTCAAGAGGGCGGTCGCACAAACGCCGGCCAGACCCCGCCTGGGGTTGCCGGGTACCGCCCAGTCACCAATTGTTAATCAGTTGCGGCAAGGCTCACGCTAGGGCCGTAAGTCCGCGGGAGGGGGCCGACGACCATGACTTTGCACACCTTCTTCTTCAACGGTCCCTACGACGAGACCATGGCCCTCTTGATCGAGGCGCGGAATTACATCGCCTATCACGATGCGGCCGAGCACCGGAAGCTGCCGCCGCAGGTCCGCTTGCAGATCTCCTACGAATCCATGCGGGTGACCAGCCGCCTGACCCAGGTGATGGCGTGGCTGCTGGCGCAGAAGGCCGTTCACGCGGGCGAGATGTCGAAGGAGCAGGCGGCGAGCGAGGATTTCGCCCTGTCCGGCGGCGAGATCTGCTCCGATCCCAGCGGCCCCGACAACGAGGAACTGCCGTCCGGCCTGCGCAGCCTGCTGGAACGCAGCCACAGCCTCTACATGCGTGTCCACCGGCTCGACGCCATGGTCCGCGCCGATGTGGAGCGCGAGGCCGCCGCCGCCGCTGTCGGATAAGCTTGCGGTGGGGGAAGGCAGCCACCGCCCCATGCGCAAACGGAAAAGCACAAACGAAAAGGGCGCCCGAACCGGTCGGACGCCCTTTTCGCATCGGCAGGATAGAAGTGCGGTAACGCTTACTTCTTGAGGCCGAAGTTTGCGAAGCGCTTGTTGAACTTGGCGATCTGCCCGCCGGTGTCCAGCAGCTTCTGCACACCGGTCCAGGCCGGGTGAGACTTCGGGTCGATGTCGAGGCGCAGCGTGTCGCCCGGCTTGCCCATGGTGGAGCGGGTCGTGAACGAGCTGCCGTCGGTCATGACCACGGTGATCTCGTGATAGTCGGGATGGATGTCAGTCTTCATGGCCGGGGTTCCTGCAAAGCGAGCGGCGTCTATACCAAAACGCCTTCGCCGGTGCAACCCCGGAATCGAGCCCTGTTCGGGGAGTCTCGGGCGGGTTCCAAGGCCATTTCCGCGGCGGTTTCGCCCGTCCATCGCCTTGTTGGCGTCGCCGCACCGCGCTATATGCCACCGATCCGCATCAATAACCCCAACAGACAAGCGGGAACCGCGTGGCTCGCCAACCCTCCCCCGACATGATCGCCGCCTCCGCCCGTGGCGAGGCGGATGCCCGCCGCCGCGACCTCGGTCCCCTGCGCCGGCTGGTGCCGTTCCTGCTTCCCTACAAGTGGCGCATCCTGGGCGCCATGGTGGCGCTGACCGTGGCCGCCGGCACCGTGCTGGGGCTGGGGCAGGGGATGCGGGTGCTGATCGACCAGGGTTTCGCCGGCGGCGACACCTCGCTGCTCGACCGCTCGCTTCTGGTGCTGCTGGCGGTGATCGCACTGATGGCGGCCTCGACCTATGGCCGTTTCTATCTGGTCAGCTGGATCGGCGAGCGGGTGGTCGCCGACATCCGGCGCGCCGTCTACGACCATGTGCTGACACTGTCGCCAGGCTTCTTCGAGACGACCAAGACCGGCGAGATCCTGTCGCGCCTGACCACCGACACCACGCTGTTGCAGGTGGTGGTCGGCTCGTCCGCCTCCATCGCGCTGCGCAACGCGCTGCTGTTCCTGGGCGGTACCGGCATGCTGCTGATCACCTCGCCCAAGCTGACCGGGCTGGTGGCGCTGGTGGTCCCGCTGGTGGTGGCGCCGATCATTTTCTTCGGCCGGCGGGTGCGCAAGCTGTCGCGCGACAGCCAGGACCGCATCGCCGACATCGGTTCCTTCGTCGAGGAGACGCTGGCCGCCATCCGCACGGTCCAGGCCTTCACCCATGAGGCCATCGACCGCACCCTGTTCGGCAAACGGGTGGAGGAGGCGTTCGACGTCGCCATCCGCCGCGTGCGGGTGCGGGCGGTGATGACGGTGATCGTCATCGTCCTGGTGTTCGGTGCGGTCGGCATCATCCTGTGGATCGGCGGCCATGACGTGGTGGCGGGACGCATCACGCCGGGCCAGTTGTCGGCCTTCGTCATCTATTCCGTGGTGGTCGCCGGATCGGTCGGCGCTATCAGCGAGGTGATCGGCGACCTCCAGCGCGCGGCCGGCGCCACCGAGCGTCTCTTCAGCCTGCTGTCCGTCGAGTCGGAAATCCGTGCACCGGCCATCCCGAAGCCGTTGCCCAGCCCGGCGGCAGGGGCGCTGTCCTTCGACGCTGTCCGCTTCCACTACCCGTCGCGCCCCGATTGGGCGGCGCTGGAAGGCTTCTCGCTAAATGTGAAACCGGGCGAGCGGGTGGCTCTGGTCGGCCCGTCGGGGGCGGGCAAGTCGACGGTGTTCCAGCTTCTGCTGCGCTATTACGATCCGCAGGCCGGTTCGGTGCGACTCGACGGCGTCGATGTGCGCGACGCCGATCCGGTGGATGTGCGCCGACGCCTCGGCCTCGTCGCCCAGGACCCGGTGGTGTTCTCTGCCGACGCCTGGGAGAACATCCGCTACGGCCGACCCGACGCGTCGGATGCCGAGGTGCGCGCCGCCGCCGAGGCCGCCCATGCGCTGGACTTCCTCGATGCGCTGCCGGAGGGGTTCGGCACCTTCCTGGGCGAGAAGGGCGTGCGGCTGTCGGGCGGCCAGCGCCAGCGTCTCGCCATCGCCCGCGCCATCCTGCGCGACCCGCCGGTTCTGCTGCTGGACGAGGCGACCAGCGCGCTGGATGCCGAAAGCGAGCGGATGGTGCAGGACGCGCTCGACCGGCTGATGCATGGGCGCACCACGCTGATCGTCGCCCACCGGCTGGCGACGGTGCTGAACGCCGACCGCATCGTGGTGATGGACAAGGGCCGCGTGGTTGAGACCGGCACCCATGGCGAGCTGGTGGCGCAGGGCGGCCTCTATGCAAGGCTGGCGGCATTGCAGTTCGACCGCGCGGACGGGGTGGCGTAGGGGGACGTAAGGGCGCATCGACGCCTCCGGCCGACCGCGCTACCCTTGCCGCCATCCCCAGCCCCCATGAGGCAGTGCGATGGCGCGGATATCGGCGGGCCGCCTGATGGCGGTGATGGTGAAGGAGTTCATCCAGATGCGGCGCGACCGGCTGACTTTCGCCATGATGGTGGGGGTGCCGATCCTGCAGCTGATCCTGTTCGGCTTCGCCATCAACTCCGACCCGAAGGCGCTGCCGACCGCGCTTCTGGTCGCCGACTCCAGCCCATTCGCCCGGACGCTGGTCGCGGCGATGGAGAATTCCCGCTACTTCGCCATCACCCGCAGCGCCGCGTCCGAGGTCGAGATCGACCGGCTGCTGGCGGAAGGGGAGGTGCAGTTCGCCGTCACCATCCCCCCGGCTTCGCCCGCGACCTCCAGCGCGGCACCCGCCCGGTCCTGCTGGTGGAGGCCGACGCCACCGACCCGGCGGCGACCAGCAACGCCCTGTCGGCGCTGACCGCCATCGCCCGCCAGGCGCTGAACCCCGACCTGACCGGTCCGCTGGCGGGCATGCGAACCGGTCCCGACCCGGTCGAACTGCGCGTCCACCGCCGCTACAACCCGGAAGGCATCACCCAGTACAATGTGGTGCCCGGCCTGATGGGCGTGGTGCTGACCATGACCATGGTGATGATGACGGCGCTCGCCGTCACCCGCGAGCGGGAGCGCGGGACCATGGAGAACCTGCTGGCGATGCCGGTGCGCCCGTTCGAGGTGATGCTGGGCAAGATCGTGCCCTTCGTCGTCGTCGGTTATGTCCAGGTGCTGCTGATCGTCGTGGCGGCGCGGCTGCTGTTCGACGTGCCAATCGTCGGCAGCCTGGGCCTGCTGTCCGCCGTGCTGATCCTGTTCATCGCCGCCAACCTGGCCGTCGGCTTCACCTTTTCCACACTGGCGCGCAACCAGTTGCAGGCGATGCAGATGTCCTTCTTCTTCTTCCTGCCGTCGATGCTGCTCTCCGGCTTCATGTTCCCCTTCCGGGGCATGCCCGGCTGGGCGCAGGCGGTGGGGGAGATCCTGCCGCTGACCCATTTCCTGCGAATCGTCCGCGGCATCCTGCTGAAGGGGAACGGGCTGGCCGAGATCGCGGCGGAGGTGCTGGCGCTGGCGCTGTTCCTGACGGTGGTCACGGTGGTGGCGCTGAAACGCTATCGCCAGACGCTGGATTGAGCCGCAGGAACCGCCATGGGGCGCACCACCGATGGCCCGGCTTTGCGCCTGTCCGTTCGGTTGTGCCGCCCGGGTGCCTCCTCCATCATTCCTTAACCACGACTCCGCTATAGCCGTAACAGTGGCGGTGCTGGCGACGGCGATGCGGGGGGCAGAGATGGGTTTTCGCGCTTTTGGCGGACGTGCCTGCAAACTGGTCGCCCACGTCGGGCTGGCCGTCGGGCTGGCCGTTGCGCTGCTGGCGGCGGGCGAGGCCGACGCCAAGTCCCGGAAGAAAAAGCCGGCGCCGATCCCGGCCTATGCCACCAGCGTCGCCTGGGGGGCGGTGACCGGCCCCTCGCTGGGGGCCGCCAAATCCATCGGCGGTTATGCCGCCGGCTGCATCGCCGGAGCCCGTGCCCTGCCGCCGGAGGGTGTCGGTTATCAAGTGATCCGCCTGTCGCGCCAGCGCAACTACGGCCATCCGGTGCTGGTCGACATGCTGCGCGACTTCGGACAGCGGGTGGCGCTCGCCGGGCTGGGTACCGCGCTGATCGGCGACATGGGACAGGCGCGTGGCGGGCCGATGCCGTCGGGCCATGCCAGCCACCAGATCGGCCTGGATGCCGACGTCTGGCTGCGTCTGGATCTGCCGCCGATGGGCCGCTCCGGCCGCGAGCGGCTGGACGAGATCAAATATGTCGATTACGACCGCATGCGGGTTAGCGGCGACTGGTCGGACCGGCAGGCGAAGATGGTCCAGATCGCCGCCAGCGATGCCCGTGTCACCCGCATCTTCGTCAATCCGGCGATCAAGCTGGCGATGTGCCAGCGCAGCTGGGCCGACCGCAGCTTCCTGAACAAGCTGCGGCCCTGGCACGGCCATGACGGCCACATGCACATCCGGCTGGGCTGCCCCGCCGGCAGTCCGCAGTGCGAGCAGCAGGATGCCCAGCCCGAAGGCGACGGCTGCGGGGACGAGCTGATGTCCTGGCTGGACAGCGCCGCTCCCGCCATCGAGCATCCGCCGGGATACAAGCCCGAGCCTCGGGTGGTCCGCAAGATGCCGGCAGCCTGCGCTCCTGTGCTGAACGCGGCAGGCACCCGCATGGCGTCGCTGGCCGATACCGCCGCGGCGCCGGCCAAGGCCGCGCGCTGACGGGTTGGCGTGTTTCCGCGGAGAAATTTTTCCACTTGCATGCAATTAGCGTCCGTCTAACCTGAGACTGGCCAGATTCTTGCGGATGGTGTGTCCGGTCCATGCCGGACAACCGCAGGGATGCTGTGCCGGGTGCTGCCGGTCGGGGGTGATCGGCGGTACCGGGAGTCGTTCGGCGGATGGGGTGCCACGGCGATGACGGATATGCGGAAATGACGGACAAGGACGGAGCGTCCGGACACGGACCGAGCCTGAAGACGCGCCTGTACGCGTGGTGGGAAGGCTATGACCTGTCCGGCATGAAGGCGAAGAAAGGCGATGAGCCGGCGCCTGCACCGGAGCAACCGCAGCCCGCCGCTCCCGGTCCAGGCATGAATCGCTGGGGTAAGCCGCTGTGGACAGCCACTCGCATCGAGGTGGCCGAGAAGATGTGGGGCGAGGGCTTCAACACCCCCGGCGGCGCCGACCACATCCCTTATCTGGTCAAGCCGCTGGGCCTGAACCCGGCGATGAGCGTGCTGGATCTCGCCGCCGGGCTGGGCGGCACCAGCCGCACCATGGCCGGCAAATACGGCTGCTGGGTCACCGGGCTGGAGGCGTCGGAGCTGCTGGCGAAGGAAGGCATGGTCCGCTCCTTCAAGCTGGGGCTGGAGAAGAAAGCGCCGGTCGAGACCTTCAATCCGGAGCATTTCGGCTATCCCAAGCGCGTCGACGCCATCGTCTACAAGGAAGGCCTGTTCTTCGTCCGCGACAAGGAGCAGATGTTCGACGGGATGGAATTGGCGCTGAAGCCGCGCGGCCATCTGCTGATCACAGATTACATCGCCGAAGCGGATGTAATGGGCGCCAAGGCGGTGCAGAGCTGGTGCGACAAGGAGCCGCTGACCCCGAACCTCTGGCCCAAGGACCGCATGGCCAATGCGTTCGCCCAGCGCAACCTCGACCTGCGCATCGCCGAGGACATCACCGACACCCACCGCGGCCTGATCCTGTCCGCCATCCAGGGGCTGGTCGAGCATCTGGAGAAATTCCAGCTCGACACCCCGACCAAGCTGGCGGTGATGGAGGAGGTCGAACTGTGGGCCCGCCGCGTCGCTGCCATCGAGGCCGGCGTGCGGGTCTACCGCTTCTATGCGATCAAGCCGGCGGAGTAGGGGGCGTCAGCTCCCGGCCGTGTCTCCCGAAAAACTTTTGCGCGATTGCATTTTTTTACTTGAGCGCGGCGGCTGCCCTGGGTACATAGAGCGCCCCGCGTGACCCCAAGAAACGCGGATGCGCTTGTGGCGGAATTGGTAGACGCGCTAGGTTCAGGTCCTAGTGGCTGAAAGGCCGTGGGGGTTCGAGTCCCTCCAAGCGCACCAACACTTTCAGTGTTGGTGAAGAGTAAGAGAAGTATAGTGGGGCCATAGCTCAGCTGGGAGAGCGCTACAATGGCATTGTAGAGGTCAGGAGTTCGATCCTCCTTGGCTCCACCATTCTCTTCCGTCTGCCGGGGCGGGAAAATCCCGGCCAATCCCCGATCGTTAAAATTCATCCAGATCCGAGCCGAACCAGCCGGGATCTTTATCGGTACAGCCACTGTGGCCTTTCCGCATCAGGAAGGCGCAGACAGGGTGTTACCACCTTGGGGCGCATGGCCGAACGGGTGCCGCGCACGGATAATCGCGCCTGTCGAACCGCAAACTCTCTTCTGCACGCTTCGACGCAAACACGCACCCACATCGCACGCCATTCCGATTTTTCCGGAGCGCCCACCATGTCCACACGGATGGAACACGGGTTGAGGACGCTTGTCCTCGCCCTTTACGATGAAGCTGCATTGACGGCGGCTGCCAAGGGCCTGACCGGGCTGCTGGCCGAACGGGCGGCCTTGAGCGAGGCCGCAAGCCTCGCGTCCGGCCCGGCCCGCCGGAGCCTGTCCGAGGAAGAGGTGTTGCGCATCGTGCTGTCGGCCCGCCGTCTCCAGCGCATGGGCGGCTCGCGTGACGATGGCCCGGTGCTGGTTCCCGGCCTGTCGGCGGTTCCGCCATTGCCGTCGCTGCATCGGGCGGTTGCTGCGATGAAGCCGCGCCGCGGCCGTCTGGCCCTGTGGGCGATGCGCTCGCTGGCACGGCATCCGTCGGCGCCGCTGATCTGACGCGCGCTGGCTGACAGGCAGCGGTCCCGTGCCGGCGACCGGTTCCCGCCGGCAAGGGGCCGCCGCTGCCTTTCACCGCAGCGGCCGGAGTTGCGCGGCAGGCGCCCCGGAGTAGGGTCCGTGGCTGACCCCAGTCCCATGCGGCCCCTCTCATGCGGCCGCGGTGCGCGCACTTGGGGAGGACTATTGCGGATGCGTGCTGGCGCGCTGCGGCGCGGCAGGCTACATACGCAAGGCTGCGCTTGCGTCGCAGCGATTGCGTCGCGAGCATCCGCGTCTGCGTCGGATTGGCCTCCCCCGGAGTTGACCGTTGACCAGTGGACAGTTGACCAGCCTGCCGCCCGTCACCTTTTCCCTGTGGCTTTTCATATGCCGCGCCTCGGCTACGTGCCGCGCGGCTTGCCGGCACTGACGGTCGGGGCGGCATGCGCAGGACGACGATGAAGCCGCGGGCCGACTGGCGCCCGGGTCTCCGCAAATTCCCCTATGGTGTGCGTGCCATGTCGGCCGGGGCAGGCTGGCGGGAAGACACCGTCTATGAGTTCACCGCCTCGCAGATCGACCTGATCGAAAGCGTGGCGGACGAACTGCACAGCATGATCGCCGTCGCCGTGCGCCATGTGATGGAGCACAAGCTGTTCGCCTCCCTCGGCATCCGTGGCGATCTGGCGCGCATGCTGGAGGCGTCCTGGGTCGATTACTGGGCCGGCGGACGGCGCAACGAACGGGCAGGTGGGCTGGCCGGCCGGTTGACGCTGGCCTATGACGGGCGAGACAGCGTCAAGCTGCTCGGGTGCAACTACGACACCACCGAAGGGCTGTTCGCCGCCTCGATGATCCAGCGCAACTGGCGCGAGGCGATGGCGCCGGATGCCAACCAGTTCAACGGCCTGCACGAGGCGCTGGTGGAGCGCTGGGAGGAATTGGCGACGGGCGTGCCCGGCCGCGGCCGCATGCATGCGACCTGTGCCACCCCCGACCCGGTGCGCGAGGGCGAACTGGTCTATCTCGCCGCCACCGCGGCGGAGGCCGGCATCGACACCCGTCTGCTGCCGCTCCATTCCATCGCCTGGGACGGCCGCCGCTTCCTCGACGACGAGGGGCAGCCGATCTCCTGGTTGGCGAAGCTCTATCCGTGGGACGGGCTGGCCGACGACGGCTTTCTCCAGCGTCTGCGCAGCAGCGGCATGAGCGTGCTGTCGCCGCTGTGGTGCTGGCTGTGGTCGAACCACGGCCTGCTGGCGGTGCTGTCCCACCTGTATCCGCGCCACCCGAACCTGTGCCGTGCGGCGCTGGATCCCAGCGGCGTGGCCGGTGCCGAGATGGTGACCGCGCGCGCCCTGCACGGGCTGGACGGTGCGCCCACCCGGATGTTGCGGCATGGGGAGGTGATTGCCGACGACGGGCCGGACATCGGCGAGGATGTCGCGGCCCATGGTGCCGTCTGGCTGGAAACCCCGTCCTGTTTCAGGGAGGAGGACACCCGCGCCGTCCTGCACGCCTGGATCGTCGGCGACAAGTGCCTGGGCATGGCGGTGCGGGAATCCACCGACCCGCGGCTGGGGTCCGGTGTCGGGCCGGACGCGGCGATGGTCCCGCACCTGTTCAGAGGCTGATTTAGGGGCCGATTTTTCGGCGACTGTCCCGACAACCCATCAGGGCGCGAACGGGTTCTTCAATGCCGGGCCGAAGGTCGCCTTGCGGGCGGCGCGCCAGATGCTTTCGGCCGCCGCATCGTTGCCGCGGTCGGCGATGGCCATGCCGGCCACGCCGGGCTGATGGCTGAGCCAATCGCGCAGAAGGTTTTCAAACCGCGCGACCTCGCGCGGATCGTCGCTGGCCATGGTGATCGAAACGGTCAGTTCGGTGGTCATGGTCGGTTCCCTCCTGACGGTTGGACGGGCCGGTCGATCCAAAAAATCAGCCGGACCGGCGCCGCGGACGAGAAGGTGCCCCCTATGCACGGGGGAAAGCCTGCGCGCCCGATCCCGCATGCGCAATGAAAAAGGCGGGGTATGACCCCGCCTTTCTCGCCTCCCGTCGACCGGGACCCTAATCTGCCGGACGGTTCCGGCTGCCCGTCACTTCGTGTCCGACTTGCTGCCGGGAATGGCGATGCTGGCAATCTGCTTCTGCAATTCGTCGATCCGCTTCTGCAATTCGTCGAAGGTGGCGCCGCCCGGATTGGCGGCGGGCGCGGCGTTGCCCCCCTGACCGGGCTGGCCGGCCGGGCGCTGCGCGCCGGGCACCTCGTCCCCGGCGCCGGGGGTGCCGAAGGGGGTGAACATGCGCATGGCGCGCTCGAACATCGCCATGTTCTGCTTGCTGACCTCGTCCAGCCGGCCGAACGGGAACATGCCGCCCAGCGTGTTCTGGAAATAGTCGCGCATCTGCTCCTGATTGCGCGAGAAGGCCTGCATCGAATATTCCAGATAGCGCGGCACCACGGACTGCATGTTGTCGCCGTAGAAGCCGATCAGCTGGCGCAGGAAGCTGATCGGCAGCAGGTTCTGCCCCTTGCTTTCCTCTTCCACGATGATCTGGGTCAGAACGGACCGGGTGATGTCCTCCCCGGTCTTCGCGTCATAGACCACGAAGTCCAGCCCGTCCTTCACCATCTGGCAGAGATGGTCGAGCGTGACGTAGCTGCTGGTGGCGGTGTTGTAGAGCCGCCGGTTGGCGTACTTCTTGATCGTGATCGGAGCGGACTTCTGGTCTTCCTTGTCGGCCATCGCTAAGTCTTTCAAGAAGGGACGCGTTCCAGGTCACGTTCCAGGTCATGGAGTTCCGGAACACGCGTGACTGGCGGCGGAAATTGTTCCGTCATTAGGACTACTCGAAGGGATAGCAATTTGTCCAGCGTTGCGCCGCGGCATAGCGCCGCGGTTGCGCCCGGCCCGGTGGTGCGGATGGAGGATCGGTGCGCAAGCGGCTGCCTACCGCCGATACCCGAAAGGTCAGGTAAGGGGCCATGCCGGACTGGTCAAGCCGGCCCGGCGGCCCCTATACTCCGGCCATGGCCGACCCGTCGAATCCAGACCGACCCTCCGATCCGTCCGCCGCCGACCCGCCTTCCTACGAAACGCTGGCGCGCCGCTACCTGGACCTGTGGCAGGACCAATGGACGGCCTGCGCCGCCGATCCGGAAATGGCCGACATGATGACCCGCATGTTCCAGATGATGGGGCAGGGGGCGGGGCCGTTCGGCTTCGGTCAGGCGGGGTTCGGTGCGTTCGGCGGCGGTTCCATGCCCGGCACTGGCTGGGACCCCCACCCCTGGCCATTCCCGAACAGCGGCTCCCCCCAACACGGACAGCCTTCCGATGAGCGAGCGTCTGGCGGACGACAGGCAGACGGGCGAGGCTCCGCCCAATCCGGCAGCGGGACCGGTGAAACGGCAGGGACCGCGCCCGCTGGCGCTGCATCTGACGGCGGCTCTGGCCAGCTTGCTCAGCTCCTCGGCCGCATTGCCGCACTTGAGGAACGGCTCGCTTCCCTGGAACCCGGCCCTGCGGAGCCGGGCGGCGGCGCTTCGGGAGGAGATGGCGCGGGCGGACCGGCTGCAGAGCGCCCAAAAGTGGGAAAACCGAACGTGGGAAAGGGCGCAAGGTCCCGGCGACCGTCTGGCAAGGGAGGTTGACCGCGAGGTTCGCCGCCGGATCGACGCCGTCCTGACCGGGATCGAGCGCTACCGCAGCCACCCCTACCGCCGCGACCTGCCCGATCCGCCGGCGGTCTGGACGGAAGGCGGATCGCGCCTGCTTGATTACGGCCAGGGAGGGGGCGGGCGGCCGGTCCTGTTCGTGCCGTCGCTGGTCAATCGCGCCTATATCCTCGACCTGTCGCGCGACAAGAGCCTGATGCGCTGGCTGGCGGCGCATGGTTTCCGGCCGCTCATGCTCGATTGGGGCAGGCCGGGGCCGCTGGAGCGGCGCTTCACCCTGACCGACTACATCGCCGGACGGCTGGAACGCGCGCTGGACTTCGCCGTGGAGACGGCCGGCGCGCCGGTGCCGGTCGTCGGCTACTGCATGGGCGGGCTGCTGGCCGCGGCGCTGGCGCAGCGCCGGCCGCGCTCGCTCGCCGGGCTGGGGCTGATGGCGACGCCCTGGGACTTCCATGCGGAGGATGCGGCGACCGCCCGCCGGGTGGCGACCTTCATCCAGCCCTGGGGACCGGTGCTGGACCGCTGGGGCGAACTGCCGACCGACGCCCTGCAGGCGCTGTTCGCCCAGCTCGACCCGCTGCTGGCGCTGAAGAAATTCTCGGGCTTCGCCCGGATGGCGCCCGGCTCCCGTGCCGCCACCGCCTTCGTCGCGCTGGAGGATTGGCTGAACGACGGGGTGCCGCTGGTGGCCGGTGTGGCGCGCGACGCGCTGGCCGGCTGGTACGGGCGCAACGACACGATGGCGGGGGCCTGGATGGTCGCCGGGCTGCCGGTCGATCCCGGTGCCATCCGCGTGCCGACGCTCGCCCTCATCCCGGAGCGCGACCGCATCGTCCCGCCGGCCTCGGCCCTGGCGCTGCCCGCCGCGATTCCCGGCGCCAGAATCCTGAGGCCGCCGCTGGGCCATATCGGTATGGTGGTGAGCGCCGGTGCCGAAACCGGAGTGTGGAATCCTCTGGCCGAATGGCTTGCTGCGACAGGTTAGCGCCGCGACCTTCAGCCAGCTTGCACCCATCATATTGCCCGACTTAAGGTAAGAATCACTCCGAGCGTCCCACCAGCGCTATAATAAAACTGTCCTATTTCGAGGAGCGTTCAATGACCGAGGTTGTCATCGCCGGTGCCGCCCGTACGCCCATCGGCAGCTTCAACGGCGCCCTCAGCGCCGTTCCCGCCCATGTCCTGGGCGAGGTCGCGATCCGCGAAGCGCTGGCCCGCGCCAAGACCGATGCGGCGGAAGTGAACGAGGTGATTTTTGGCCAGATCCTGACCGCCGGCCAGGGGCAGAACCCGGCCCGTCAGGCCGCCGTCAACGCCGGCATCCCGGTTGAGGCGACCGCCGTCGGCGTCAACCAGCTCTGCGGGTCGGGCCTGCGCACCGTCGCGCTCGGCTATCAGGCGATCAAGAACGGCGATGCCGATGTCCTGGTCGTCGGCGGCCAGGAAAGCATGAGCATGGCGCCGCACGTCATGCACCTGCGCAACGGCACCAAGATGGGCTCCGCCGAACTGCTCGACACCATGCTGCGCGACGGCCTGACCGACGCCTTCCATGGCTATCACATGGGCACCACCGCAGAGAACGTCGCCCAGAAGTGGCAGCTGACCCGGCAGGAGCAGGACGCCTTCGCCGCCGCCAGCCAGCAGAAGGCGGAAGCCGCCCAGAAGGCCGGCCGCTTCAAGGACGAGATCGTCCCGGTCACCATCAAGGGCCGCAAGGGCGACGTCGTCGTCTCGGACGACGAGTACCCGAAGCACGGCACCACGGAGGAATCGCTGGCCAAGCTGCGCCCGGCCTTCTCGAAGGACGGCACGGTGACCGCCGGCAACGCGTCGGGAATCAATGACGGCGCCGCCGCCCTGGTTCTGATGACGGCGGAGAACGCGGCCAAGCGCGGCGTCACCCCGCTGGCCCGCATCGTCTCCTGGGCGACCGCCGGCGTCGATCCGGCGATCATGGGCACTGGCCCGATCCCGGCCTCGCGCAAGGCGCTGGAAAAGGCCGGCTGGACCGTCGACGACCTCGACCTGATCGAGGCGAACGAGGCCTTCGCCGCCCAGGCGCTGGCCGTCAACAAGGACCTCGGCTGGGATACCAGCAAGGTCAACGTCAATGGCGGGGCCATCGCGCTCGGCCATCCGGTCGGCGCCTCCGGCGCCCGCGTGCTGACCACGCTGCTGTTTGAAATGCAGAAGCGTGATGCGAAGAAGGGCCTCGCCACCCTGTGCATCGGTGGCGGCATGGGCATCGCCCTCTGCGTCCAGCGCGACTGAGGACCGGACGGGCCGCTTTTGGAAACGGAAGCGGCCCGCTTCGCTCGAAGGCTTGGGACATCCGCCGGACCTGCGGAGGGAGTCCCATGCCCAACAATAAAAAGTCAAAGAAACCAACCAACCATCACTAAATCTGGGGAGAAGAACTATGGCTCGTGTTGCAGTCGTCACTGGTGGCACCCGCGGCATCGGCGAGGCGGTTGCCGTCGCCCTGAAGAATGCCGGCTACAAGGTCGCCGCCAACTATGCCGGCAACGATCAGGCGGCCGAGGAATTCACCGCCCGCACCGGCATCCCGACCTACAAGTTCGACGTCGCGGACTTCGACGCCTGCAAGAAGGGGATCGCCGCGATCGAGTCCGACCTGGGCCCGGTCGACGTGCTCATCAACAACGCCGGCATCACCCGTGACGGCGTGATGCACCGCATGACCTACGATCAGTGGGAGAAGGTGATCCACACCAATCTCTCCTCCTGCTTCAACATGTGCCGCAACGTCATCGACGGCATGCGCGAGCGTGGGTTCGGCCGCATCGTCAACATCGGCTCGGTCAACGGCCAGGCCGGCCAGTACGGTCAGGTCAACTACGCCGCGGCGAAGTCCGGCATCCACGGCTTCACCAAGGCGCTGGCGCAGGAAAGCGCTGCCAAGGGCATCACCGTCAACGCCATCGCGCCGGGCTACATCGACACCGACATGGTGCGCGCGGTGCCGGCCAACGTGCTGGAGAAGATCGTCGCCCGCATCCCGGTCGGCCGTCTCGGCCGTGCGTCGGAGATCGCCAAGGCCGTGCTGTACCTCGTCGACGACGACAACGGCTTCATGACCGGCTCGACCCTGTCGGTCAACGGCGGCCAGCACATGTACTGATCCCGGACCGGGTCTCGCACCCTGGTTCATGAGGTTTGACGAAGCCCCTTTCCCGCCCCTGTCCGGACCCCTGGTCCACCCGGGGTGGGGAAGGGGTTTTGTTTTTGCATTAGCCTCCACCGCACTTGACGGACCGGCCGCCGAGTTGAAGGTTATCGTCCATTTCGGACGCACCACCACATTGGACACCCTGCGATGCCCTACACCTCGTTGCGCGACTTCATCGACCGGCTGGAGAAGGCGGGGCGGCTGGTGGTGGTGAAGGAGCCGGTGTCCAGCGTGCTGGAGATGACCGAGATTCAAACCCGCCTGCTGGCCGAGAACGGCCCGGCGGTGCTGTTCGAGAATGTCATCAAGGCCGACGGCACGCGTTCGGAGATGCCGGTGCTGGTCAACCTGTTCGGCACGGTCGAGCGGGTCGCCTGGGGCATGGACCGCGAGCCGCACCAGCTGCGCGCGGTCGGCGAGACGCTGGCCTTCCTCAAGCAGCCGGAACCGCCGGGCGGCTTCCGCGAGGCGCTGGAGCTGATCCCGCTCGCCAAGACCGTGCTGTCGATGAAGCCGAAGACGGTCGGATCGGCCCCTTGCCAGGAGGTGGTGCTGACCGGCGACGACATCGACCTCGGCCGCCTGCCGGTGCAGAGCTGCTGGCCGGGCGAGCCGGCGCCGCTGATCACCTGGCCGCTGGTGGTCACCAAGGGGCCGACGGGGAAGCGGGAGGATGATTTCAACCTCGGCATCTACCGCATGCAGGTGCTGGGGAAGAACAAGACGATCATGCGCTGGCTGAAACACCGCGGCGGCGCCCAGCACCATCACCGCTGGGCCGCCAGCGGCAAGCGCGAGCCGCTGCCCTGCGCCGTCGTGCTGGGGGCCGATCCCGGCACCATCCTGGCCGCGGTGACGCCGGTGCCCGACACCCTGTCGGAATACCAGTTCGCCGGCCTGCTGCGCGGCAAGAAGGTGGAGCTGGTGGAGTGCAAGACGGTGCCGTTGAAGGTGCCGGCCCAGGCGGAGATCGTCCTGGAAGGCCATGTCAGCCTGGACGAGTATGCCGACGAGGGGCCGTACGGCGACCACACCGGCTATTACAATTCGGTCGAGCCCTTCCCGGTCTTCACCGTCACCGCCATGACGATGCGGCGCAAGCCGATTTACCTGTCCACCTTCACCGGCCGGCCGCCCGACGAGCCGTCGGTGCTTGGCGAGGCGCTGAATGAGGTGTTCATCCCGCTGCTGATCCAGCAATTCCCGGAAATCGTCGATTTCTGGCTGCCGCCGGAGGGCTGCTCCTACCGCATCGCGGTGGTCAGCATGAAGAAGGCCTATCCCGGCCATGCCAAGCGGGTGATGATGGGCGTCTGGTCCTTCCTGCGCCAGTTCATGTACACGAAGTGGGTGATCGTCGTGGACGACGACATCGACGCGCGGAACTGGAAGGACGTGATGTGGGCGATCTCCACCCGCATGGATCCGGCCCGCGACATCACGGTGATCGAAGGCACGCCTATCGACTATCTCGACTTCGCCAGCCCGGAATCGGGGCTGGGCGGCAAGGTCGGCCTCGACGCCACCAACAAATGGCCGCCGGAAACCAAGCGCGAGTGGGGCGAGAAGCTGCACATGACCGAGGAGGTCGTCGACGCGGTCAGCCGGAAATGGGACCTGTACGGACTGCCGGGCAGCGGAAAGCCGATCTGGAAGAAATGAGCGGGCCACCCTCTCCCGGCCTGGGTCGGGAGAGGGAGTCCATCAGCGCCGCGGGTCGCGGCTCAGGCCCTTGGACTGCAACTCTTCAAGATACTCGGCCCACAGGGCTTCCTGTTCGGTGCCGATCTCGTAGAGATATTTCCAGGTGAAGATGCCGCTGTCGTGCAGGTCGTCGAAGACGATGCGGATGGCATAGTTGCCGACCTGCTCCAGCCGCATGATGCCGACATGGCGGCGACCGGCCACCGTCTGCTTCTGGCTGGGGTTGTGGCCCTGCACCTCGGCGGAGGGGCTGACGACGCGCAGGAACTCCGCCGGGTAGGAGAAGGTCCGGCCGTCGTCGAAATCGACCTCCAGCCGCTTTTCCTCCTTCTTCAGGCGGATCTCGGTCGGCCAGTGGACCGTGCCGAACCCGTCTCCTGTCTCGGCCCCTGCACTCATCGCGCCGCCCCCGCCTTGTCCAGGCTGCGGGCCTCGTCGATCAGCATGATCGGGATGCCGTCGCGAATCGGATAGGCCAGACCGGCACGCTCGCTGACCAGCTCCGCACGCTCGGCGTCATAGCGCAGCGGACCCTTGGTCAGCGGGCAGACCAGGATCTCCAGCAGCTTCGGATCGACGCGGGCGTTGGTTTTCGCTTCGCTGCTCTTGTCCTCGGGCGTCGCCATGTCGTGTCTCGTGGTGATTGGAAGGAATCAATGCTTGGGCGGCGGACCGTCCCCGTCATGGCTGTCGAGAATGGCCATCTCGACCAGCCCGATCAAGAGCTTCCCACGGTCCGCCAGGGTCGGCGCCTCCAGCAGCGCCTGTTTTTCACCAGGCGTGAAGGGACAGATCATCGCCAGCGAGTTGACCAGCCGTTCGTCCAGCGTCGATTCGATGGATTTCCAGTCGACCGACAGGCCCTGGACGCGGAAATAGGTCTTCAGGGCGCCGAGCAGCCGGGTGCGGTCGATGTCGCCGCAGGACTCGGGTTCCAGGTCGGCGCGGAAGGGGCGCCAGTCGGGCACGACCCGCCGATAGCCGCGCGCACCTTCCACCTCCCGCCCGATCTCGAACCGGGCGACCCCGGTCAGGGTGATGAGGCACCGGCCGTCGTCGGTCTCGGAGAAGCTGGTGATGCGGCCGGCGCAGCCGCAGGAATAGACGGCCGGCTCGCGTTCCCGCCCGGCGGGGTCGAGGGGCTGGATCATGCCGATCATGCGGCCGCTGCCCAGCGCATCCTCGACCATGGCGAGATAGCGGGGCTCGAAGATGTTCAGCGGCAGCCGCGCCCGCGGCAGCAGCAGGACGCCGGCCAGCGGGAAGATCGGCATCATCGCCGGCAATTGGCTGAACTCGGGGTCGAAGGGGTTTCTGGTCATGCCAATCAGATAGAACCCCTTCGCCGGTGGAACAGCCGTCCTTTTTTCGGAAAAAGCGTCAGCTGAACATCATGGTCGACAGGCGGCGGCGGGTCTTCACCGTCAGCGGGTCGGTTCTGGCCGAACGCCTCGAAGAACTTCACCAGCTGCTTGCGGGCGCCGTCGTCGTTCCAGGTCCGGTCGCGCTTGAAGATCTCCAGCAGCTCGTCCACCGCCGCTTCGCGCTTGCCGGCGGCGAACAGCGCCATGGCGAGGTCGAAGCGCGAGGCATGGTCGTTCGGGTCGTGGGCGACCTTCTCCATCAGCTCCGGAATCGGGCCGGCGTTGGCGGCCTGTTCCGCCACGTCGAGAGCGGCGCGGACATTGGCCAGCTCCTTATCCTTGGCGACGGCTTCCGGAGCCTGGGCCAGCATCTGCTTGGCGTTCTCCAAGTCGCCGGCGGCGATCAGGCAGCGGACGATGCCGGCATAGGCCTGGGCATTCTCCGGCTCGGCCTGCAGGATCTGGCTGTAGAGGTCGAGCGCGCCCTGCAGGTCGCCGCCCTCCAGCATCTCCTTGGCCTGGGCGAAGGCCTCCTCCAGCATGTCGTCGCCGCCGACACCGGCTTGCTTGGCAAGCGCCACCAGCTTGTCGACGAAGGCCTTCACCTGCGATTCGGGCACGGCGCCCATGAAGCCATCGACCGGGCGACCCTGGAAGAAGGCATAGACCGCTGGGATCGACTGCACGCGCAGCTGCGAGGCGATCATCGGGTTGGCGTCGGTGTCGATCTTCACCAGACGGACCGCGCCCTTGGCGGCGCGCACCACCTTCTCGATGATCGGGCCCAGCTGCTTGCAGGGGCCGCACCAGGGCGCCCAGAAATCGACGATCACCGGGACATCGCGCGAGGCTTCGATCACGTCGGCCATGAAGGCGCGGTCGGTGGTGTCCTTGACGATCTCAGCGGCACCGGGGGCGGCACCGGCAGGAGCGGCGGGCTTGGAGCCATTGGCGGGGGGCATGGAGAACATGGCGTGTTTCGGTCCCGTTGGTGATGCCTGGCCCATTAGGACATCCCGGTGGGCCATGGAGTTGCCGATCCGGCCGGCCCGGATCCTCATCGTTGGCGACATATGTGAGCGCGCAGGGCGGCTCAAGCAAGCATTGCGTGGGCAAGCATTGTGTGGACAGGCGCTGCGGAGAGGCGCCGGCCCGTCACTCCTGCGTGCGGCCGAACTCGACGACCGCCGGTTCGTGACCGCAGGCGCGGATGAACCGCATCAGATCGTCCCGCCGGATCGCGGTGGTGCGGTCGTTCAGCAGCGGGTGATAGTTCAGCAGGTCATGCTCCATCATCGCCTGCTGCAGGACCACGCGCACCTTCTGTCCGGTGTCGTTGACCAGGGAGAAGGGCGTGACCGATCCCGGCCGGATGCCGAGGAAGCGCCAGAGCCGCTCCGCCGAGGCGAAGGACAGCCGCGCCGACCCGATGGCCTTGTCCAGCCGGTTCAGGTCGATTTTCGCGTCCTCCAGCGCTACCACCAGCCAATGCTGGTCCTTCTTGTCCTTCAGGAACAGGTTCTTGCAATGGCCGCCGGGCAGGGCGCCACGCAGGGCCTTGCTCTCCTCCACCGTGTGCAGTGGCGGGTGGCTGTGCGTGGTCGCCTGGATGCCCAGCGCGTCGAGCCGCGCCAGCAGTTGATCCGGCGAGGTCGGCAGCGGCGCGTCCCCATCGGGAAGGGAGGCGTCCGGACGGGAGGTCGATGCGGTGTCCATGACAGACCTTGTACCGGGTGCGCGGAAAATCGTCCAGCCGGTGAAAAAAACTGAAACAAGGCCCTTGCATTGCGTCGGCCGATGAGTATAGTCCGCCGCACACCGCCGGACGGCAGCGACAACGGTCTGAACCGATGAAACGCCGGACGATGGAATGGAGCGCGGGCGTAGCTCAGGGGTAGAGCACAACCTTGCCAAGGTTGGGGTCGAGGGTTCGAATCCCTTCGCCCGCTCCAATTTCCTCCAGACTTCAAGCTGGAGTATGCGATTTCAAAAGGCCGGACCTTCGGGTGCCGGCCTTTCGCATTTTCTCCCCCCTGTTTTCAGTCCATCCGGACTTGCCGGCTTGCGGTCCACAAGCCCTCCGTGGGGGGATGATCGCCCATGGGATCGCTGACCGGCGGGATCGACGATCCATCTCATTCTTTCAGCTTTCAATTGCGGCAAGTCAAAGCCCGATCATCATACAATTGTAGGCGGCTGGTCGGAGTGAAACAGCATGATGTTCCTCCCATTCCGGCCAAAGGCCGTCCAGCATGGCCGCAGTTGTGCCCGTTGTCAGTGACCGTTGCGATTTTCCAATGATTTCTCGTTTAGGCTGTACACCGTGTTTGTATAACCCGAAAGGGGATGCAAAATTTCCTATGACCTATTTACAGATTGTCAACCTCCTTGCGTATGACCGCATGGGAAGGTACACTTCAAAATCTAAATAAATAGCGTCTAAGGCTCCGGGGGTTGTAGCGAACGAAAACACTCTGCGGAAAATCGGGTCAAAATTCAGAAACATTCCCGTGAAAGGATGCTCCGGCCATTTGCCTTCGCCCGGCCGGCACCGCTTCACCGCCGTGGTTCCGGCAGGAATTCGGCGCAGGAATTCGGGATGGCTGAAAGCACCGTTCGGCTCCGCCCCCGCCCCACCTCCGTCCAACCTCGCCGGACTCGAGAGACGGTCCCTCACCGGGGGCCTCTGCCGACCTCCGCCTCTCCGGACTTCGACCCCGACCTCCCGACCCGGATGCGAAGCCCGGATACCAAGACCCAGATACCAGGAAAGGAAACCGTCATGGCTATGCAGCGCTATCTTGTCGACTATCCCCGGCTGTCCACCGATGCCCTCGCCAAATGGTCGTCGGTTCCCAGCAGTGTCGCCTCCGACGCGATGAACCGGTGTCAGAGCATGGATTCGCGGATCAAGCCGATGGTCCCCGGTATGCGCATCTGCGGTCAGGCCCGCACCGTCGTCACCATGCCCGGCGACAACAGCATGGTTCACCACGCCGTCAGCCTGGCGGAACCGGGTGACGTGGTGGTGGTGGCCGGCGGCGGCCTGGACGACGTGGCGCTGGCCGGCGAATGGGTGGTGCGCTGCTGCAAGCGGCGTGCGCTGGGCGGTCTGGTTGTCGACGGTTCTGTCCGCGACCTGCACGAGATCCGCGGGCTGGGCCTGCCGGTCTTCGCCAAGGGTGCCGTGGCCCGCGGCCCGCACAAGAATTTCGGCGGCAAGATGGACGTCATTGCGGCCATCGGCGGCGTGCCGGTCAATCCCGGCGACCTGATCCTGGGTGACGAGGATGGCGTGGTGGTGGTGCCGCTGGCCTTCGCCGACGCCGCCCTGACCCAGAGCCTCGCCCTGCTGGAGCGCGAGCGCAGATGGACCGAGCAGATCGAGGCCGGCGCCACCCTGGTGGACGTGCTGGGCGTCCCGCCGCTGGAGATCGTTCCCGCCGACTGAGCGGAACCGTGTAAAGGAAAGCCCCCGCATCGTCGGCCGTACTGCCGGCCGCTGCCGACCCCGCCCCCATGGTGCCGAGTCCATGTCGCTGATTTTCCAGATCGTCCTGCCGATGTTCGGCCTGATCGCCCTTGGCTTCTGGGCGGCGCGCTACCGTGGCTTCAGCACTGCGATGGTCCAGGGGCTTTCCCGTTTCCTCGGCATCTATGCGCTGCCGGCGCTGCTGTTCTCCAACATGGCGCGGGCGGACATCCCGGACCCGCTGGAATGGGCGGTGCTGGGCTCCTTCTACATCGCGGCGGTCGCGGTCTTCCTGGTCGGCGGGCTGTGGATGCGGATGGCCGGCCGGCGGGAGCAGATCGCTCCCATCGGCCTTGCCAGTTCCTTTTCCAACATCGCGCTGTTGGGATCGCCGATCATCATGGAGGCCTATGGGCCGACCGTGGCGGTGCCGGTGATGCTGCTGATCGTCTTCCAATCGCCCCTGCTGTTCACCTCGGCCACCATGCTGGCGGAAACCCAGCGATCGGCGCGCAACGGTCGGACCGGGCGGCCGGTGAAGGCGACGCTGGACGCCGCCAAGGCGACGTTGACCAGCCCGCTGGTGGTGTCGGTCATTTTGGGGCTGGCCGCCAATCTGATCCATCTGGCGATCCCGCCCATGGTGATGAAGAGCTTCACCATGATGGCGCAGACGGTTCTTCCCTGTGCCTGTTTCACGCTGGGGGCGTCGCTGGCGCTCAGCCCGGCCTCGGGCGCGGTGCTGCCGGCCACCGTGGTGGCGCTGTTGAAGACCGGCTTGCACCCGCTGCTGACTTGGCTGCTGGCCACCCAGGTCTTCGACCTGCCGCCACTGTGGGTCGCCCCGGCCGTGACCGCCGCGGCCTTGCCCATCGGCATCAACGCCTATGTTTTCGCGGAGCGCTACAATGCCGGGCGCGAGGTAGTGTCGATGTCTCTGCTGATCTCAACCCTGCTGTCGCCGGTGTCGATCTCCATTGCCTTCATGGTGTCGTCCGCAGGATGACGCCGGACCGGAACGACCCACGGGTATTGCCGGAGAAATTTCAAATACGCTGAATTTACTTGATGGGTCCGTCGATCCATCCGAAGGGGGCGGCGGCGTGTTCCACGCCGCATGCGGCAGTGTGGCCGCTGTTACCGCCATTGATGGGAGAGAAAAATCCTGTTAGCCTCTAATTGTATGAATTTCTAAGCATCATGATATCGGTAAGGCTGTGTCTTGATCTTCCAGAACACGGAATATGATAAGCCGCCGGTTCGGCAGCGGGAACTGGCCGGCATCTTTCCGGATAACAATAAATCCGCCTCTTCTGTCGCATATCATAGTATGCTCAAGACTCTGAACGCTTCAGGACCGAAGAAAATTGATAGCAATTGTGTCATATCAAAGACTCGCATAAAAATAAGCGCGTTAATCATTGCAAAAGATTTTCCGGGTGAGATGGCGCAGCGATGGCCGTGCCGGCGGGCAGGCCGCCTCGATGCCATTCCCGGAACCGGCGCGGGAGTCCGTCCCCGCAGGCTTTCATCGACCGGAGCGGCGTCGCGCGGCCGCCGCACGTTCCTCCGCCCCAATGCCATACCGGATCGTTCGCGCCACGGACAGCCGGCCGACGCAGGTGCCCCATGACCCTCCTCAACAACTTCCACATCCCCGTCAAGATGGCCATTCCGGCGACGACGGCGATCATCGGCATGCTGGTGATCGCGCTGCTCGGCTGGTCGGCGATCACCCAGCAGTCGACGCTGCTCGACGCCCTGTTCAACCGTTCCTTCACGCGGGAAGCGGAAATCCAGGGGCTGACCGACACCCTGACGGTGGCCCACGCCGGCATGTACCGGACGGTGATCCTCAGCAGCGCGAACGCCTCGCCGAAGGCGGTGGAAGAGGAGATGAAGGCCCTCAGCAACCAGCTCGGCAAGCTGAAGGGCCAGTCGGAGGCGCTGAAGGGCGCCACCGCCGACACCGACGAGGAGGCGAAGTTCTTCGAGCGGTTCGGTGCCGACGCCGCCACCTATCTGGCGAAGGTGGGCAGCTTCCTCGACCTGCTGAAGATGGGCGTCGATCCGCTGGACTTCCTGCAGGAGGTCCAGGCCGCCTATACGCGATTGCAGGGAACCAGCCGCGACTATCTGACCTACAAGCGCAAGGTGTCGACCGACGCCTACGCCGAGGTCAACGCATCGGTCGACAACACCACCCAGGCCTTCATGGCGGTGGCCGCGGCGGCCCTGCTGGTGACGGTCGGCGTCGCGCTGTTCATCGGCATGAACATCGCCCGCCCGATCGTGCGCCTGACCGACGTGATGGAGCGGCTGGCCCGCGGCAACCTGGAGGCGGACATCCCCGCTGCGGAGCGCGGCGACGAGATCGGCCAGATGGCCCGCACGGTTCAGGTCTTCAAGGAAAACGCCGTCCGCGTGCAGGAACTCTCGCGGGAGCAGGAGGCGATGCGCCTGCGCAACGAGCAGGAGCGGCGGCAGGCGATGACGGCGCTCGCCAACGACCTGGAGGCATCGGTCAAGGCGATGATGGGCGAGGTGGTGCGGTCGGCGACGTCGATGCGCAACGAAGCCAACTCGATGCTCGACAACGCCAAGCAGACCAGCCACCACAGCGACAGCGTCGCCCATTCGGTGCAGGAGGCGACCAGCGAGGTCGAAAGCGTCGCGGCCGGTGCCGAACAGCTCCGCGCCTCCATCGACGAGATCACCCGCTCCATCAGCCAGTCGGCGCTGCTCGCCCGTGGTGCGGTGGATGAGGCCGGCCGCACCGACAGCATCGTCCAGGGGCTGAGCGAAGCCAGCCGCAAGATCGAGGAGGTCGTCGGCCTCATCCAGTCCATTGCCGGCCAGACCAACCTGCTGGCGCTGAACGCCACCATTGAGGCGGCGCGCGCCGGCGAGGCGGGCAAGGGTTTCGCCGTGGTCGCCCAGGAGGTGAAGAGCCTCGCCAACCAGACCGCCAAGGCGACCGAGGAGATCGGTGCTGAAATCGCCGCGGTCCAGGCCGCGACCCATGCGGCGGTCGGCGCCATCCGCGCCATCGTCGGCACCATCCGTCAGGTCGACGAGTCCCTCGGCACCGTCGCCGCCGCGGTGGAGGAGCAGGATGCCGCCACCCGCGACATCAGCGCCCGGTCCCAGCGTGCCGCCGTCGACACCATGGCGGTGATGCAGGAGATGCGTCTGGTCCAGCAAGCCGCCGAAACCACCGGCCACTCCGCCGGATCGGTGCAGAACACGACCGAGGAACTGTCGCGCAGCTTCAACCGCCTCGACCATGAGATCGAAGCCTTCATCACCCGCATCACCGCGGCGTGATGGTGGGGGTGTGGCGGTGAGGTAAAACGAAAAACGCCCTCTCCCGCATTGTGTGGGAGAGGGCGTTTTTCGGTCCAGCTGCCAGCCTTTTCGGAGACGTCAGACGCTCTCCAGCACCTTCTTGCGCGCATCCGCCCACGCGCGTGCCGTCGTCGGCCGGCCGTCGGCGTCTATCAGGCCGTGGGCGAACAGTTCCTCGGCATGGCGGATGAAGAAGGCGGCGGTGCTCGACCGCTCCCAATGCTCCATCCAGTTCTGCTCCAGGAAAGCCAGAATCCCCGGCTGGCCCAGTTCGACCTCCCACAGCACGCCGAGCAGAGACGTCTGCTGCTCCTCATGCATGCAGTCCTCGAAGCACAGGCGCTTGTCGGCGCGCGCCTCCTTGCGGGCAGTGGTCTCCGGGCCCGGACCCAGGCCGTAATCGATCAGCGTCCGCCGTTCCGGCGCCGCGCACAGCCAGTGCGCCACCTCATGCACGATCACCGTTGCTTCGACATCGGTGCGGATCACCTTGCCGTCCCACATGAAGGAGCGGCTGGGCGGCTCGTCCAGCGTGTCGATGCCGTGGGCATGGGCCAGCCGCACCGCATCCGCCCGGTGGGCCGGCGTGTCGACGCCACCGCCCGGCTCGGCGTCCGGCCGCACGGGCCAGGTCGCGGCGATCCGGCGGAAGGCGGCGCGCGCTTGCGCATGGCCGTCCAGATGGGCGTCGAAGGCCGCGATGGCCTTCGGCATGTCGTCGATGGCGATGGGGGTCAGGATCATGAGGCCTATGTGCCCAAGGGGGCGTCCCGGCGCAAGGGGAATGTAACCGTGCAGAGCAGCAGGGCTGCCCGGCAAGACAATGGCGCCGGCAAGTCCCGGTCTTTTCGGGGCCTGCCGGCGCCATAACTGTCATGGTGCCGCTTGGAACGGTTGCGATTTCTTACGCTGCGCGCATGTCGGACAGGAAGCGCGACACGAAGCCGCGCAGGTCGGTTGCCTCATGGTTCAGCCCGTCGGCGGCGGTCAGCACCTCGCGCGAGGCATCGCCGGTGGAGGCTGCGGCCTCCGACACGCCGGCGATGTTGCCGGACACCTGCTGCGTGCCGCGCGCCGCCTGCTGGACGTTGCGGCTGATCTCCTTGGTGGCGGCACCCTGTTCCTCCACCGCGGCGGCGATGGTGGTGGAGATGTGGTTGATCTCGGCGATCACCCGGCCGATCTCGGCGATGGCGCCTGCCGCCTGCCGGCTGATGTCCTGGATGCCGGCGATCTGGCTGCCGATCTCCTCGGTCGCCTTGGCGGTCTGGCTGGCGAGGCTCTTCACCTCCGACGCCACCACGGCGAAGCCCTTGCCGGCCTCGCCGGCGCGGGCCGCCTCGATGGTGGCGTTCAGTGCCAGCAGGTTGGTCTCGGCTGGCGATGTCTGTGATCAGTTGCACCACCTCGCCGATGCGCTGGGCGGCATCGACAAGCCCGCGGACGGTGCCGTCGGTCTTCTCGGCGGTGGCGACCGCCTGTCCGGCGATCCGGGTGCTTTCCGCCACCTGCCGGCCGATCTCGGCGATGGATGCCGTCAACTCCTCCGTTGCCGCGGCCACCGTCTCCACATTGCCGGTCGCCTCATGCGAGGCATTGGCAACCGCATCGGCCTGCCGGGTGGTCTGCTCCGCGGTTGCCGACATGGTCTGGGCGGTCGCCTGCAACTGCGTTGCCGCCGCCGACACCCGGCCCAGCGCCTGCAACACCAGCCGGTCGAACTCCTGGGTCAGCCGGTCGATGCGCTCGCCGCGGCTGCGCTGGGCCTCGTGGTCGGCGCGCTGGGCCTCGGCCAGCCGGTCGCTGTCGATCAGGCTGTCCTTGAAGACCTGCAGCGCCTTGGCCATGCCGCCGATCTCGTCGGCGCGCTGCAGGCCGGGAATGTCGACGCTGCGGTCGCCGCCGGCCAAGCGGGTCATGCGGTCGGTCATCGCCACCACCGGCCGCGACAGCCCGCGGCCGATCAGCAGTGCCGTCGCCAGCCCCAGCACCACCGCGATCAGCGAGGCAACCGTCATCCCGCCCCGCGCCTTGTCGATGAAGGCGCCGGTCGCCATGCCCAGGCTCTTCTGGGCGTCGACGCTCGCCACGGTCAGTTGCTCCGCCTCCTTGGCGATGGAGTCGCCGACGGGGATCAGCACCTCGTTGACCAGCCGGTCACGCTCGGTGGTCGCCTTGACCACGCCGTTGAAGCCGGTGATGTAGACGCGCAGCATGGCGGTGTAGGACATCGCCATCTTGCGGCGGTCCATGTCGGTCAGCTTCGCCATCATCGCACCGCCACGGCTGGCGGCGTCGGTGAACTGGGACCGGGTCTGGCTGGCCAGTGCCGGAGAGCCGTCGACGCTGTAGCGCGTCGCCGAAATCCGGGCCGACAGCATGTGGCGCAACGCCATGCCTGCCAAATAGGCAGCGTCGGTGTCACCCCCGGTGCTGGCGCTGTCCATGATGTTGTCCAGTGCGCTTTCCAGCCGCGGGCCGATCTCGTCCAGTTCGGAGATGGCCTTGCTGCGCTGGGCCTGGAAATCCATCGTGGCGGCGAAGGCCTCCTGATACTGGGCGATCTCCTGCGCCATATGGTCGGCGGTCTGCAACAGGGCAGGGTCGGTGACCAAGGCGCGGGTCTTGTCGATGGTCTGCGCCGCCTCCTGTGCCGTGCGCCGGACGGTCGCGCCGACCTCCGGATCGCCGGTCAGCAGGAAGCGGGTGGCCTGCTGGCGCATCTCCAGCATCAGGGCCTGGATGCGCCCAGTTCGTTGGTCTGCTGGCCGAGCCGCCGGTAGGTGTCCACCGCGCCGCCGGCCTCCGACAGGGCCGCCACGCCTATGCCGCCGATCAGCACCAGGAACACCAGAATACCGGCGCTGGCCGCCGTGATCTTCGTTCCTACGGAAAAGCGATTGAAAAGGCTCATGGCCGGGGCCTCCATCGGCACGGGGGTGCTGCGCGGAACCTAAAAAGGTCAGCAATTGCGACCTGTTCCAAAAAGCCGGTTTCAGGAAGCATGCCACATGCCCCGGTATGGGCCGGCCTTGCGCGCCGGTAACCGAAGAGACCCATGAATGACCTAGGGGAAAGCAGTCGTTCTGCATCGTTGGAATAAACCGCAACGCCGGATGTTTGCCTGTTTCGTTGGACTGCGGGTGGTGGGCGTCCGGACGCTTTCACGGGCGAACAGTCCATTTTTTGTGCCGCGGCGGTCACAGGAGAGGCATTTTGAACATCCCCCCGTATCGTGATATATGCCAAAGGGCGCAGCGGCCGTCCGGGGTCGTCGCCGATCCCCCATCTCCCGGTCCCTGACGCTTTGATCCGACGGCTGGCCATGTCCATTCCCGACGCGCCCCTTTCCGCGGCTTCCCCGGATGCCCGCACCGTTCCCGCCCGTCCTGCGGCCAGTCGCCCCCCGGCGGACCGATACGGCCGTCCACGGCGCGGCTGCCTGTCGGTCGTCATTCCCTTCTACAACGAGGGCCCCAACATCGACGCCCTGTTCGCCCGGCTGGTGCCGGTGCTGGACGGGCTCGGAATGGATTGGGAGGTGGTGTGCGTCAACGACGGCAGCCGTGACGACACCGTCGACCGGCTGCTGGACGTCCATGACCGCGAGCCCCGGGTGAAGGTCGTCGACCTGTCGCGCAATTTCGGCAAGGAACTGGCGCTTTCCGCCGGGCTCAGCCACACCACCGGCGACGCCATCGTACCGATGGATGCCGATCTGCAGCATCCGCCGGAACTGCTGCCGGCTTTTATCGCCAAGTGGCGCGAGGGGTTCGACGTGGTGGTCGCGGTGCGCCATGCCCGTGTCGGGCAGAGCCTGAAGCACCGGCTATTCGCCCGTTTGTTCTACTGGGTCTTCGACCATCTGTCGGAGATCAAGCTGCCGCGCGAGGTCGGCGATTTCCGCCTGATGGACCGCCGCGTCGTCGAGGTCATCAACCGGATGCCGGAGCGCACGCGCTTCATGAAGGGCATTTTCGCCTGGGTCGGTTTCCGTCAGGCCGCGATCCCCTACGAGCAGGGCGAGCGTGCCGGAGGAGACACCAAATGGGGCTTCGTCAAGCTGCTGCGCCTGTCCTTCGACGGGTTGACGGCCTTCTCCACCTTCCCGCTGCGGGTTTGGAGTCTGGTCGGCATGGCTATGTCCGGCGTTGCCTTCGTCTATATCCTGATCCGGCTGATCCGCACGCTGATCCATGGCATCGACGTGCCCGGCTATGAGTCGCTGCTGGTCGCCGTGCTGTTCCTGGGCGGCCTCCAACTGATCACCCTGGGCATCATCGGCGACTATCTGGGCCGCGTCTTCGCCGAGGTGAAGGGGCGTCCGCTGTTCATCGTCCGCTCCGCCCACGGCTTCGGTCCGGCGGACGGCCGGCACGAGCATGACCTGGACCCTGTCGGCGAAAGCTTCGGCGACGGAACAGCGGGGCAGGAGCCGCGCCGATGAGCATCGAGTCCCGTCTGCACACCGGCGACGCGGAGGATGCCGGTGGCGCTTCCCGCCGTCCGCGTCCAGCTAGCGCCGCACCCTCCACCGCCACGGCGGCCGGCCGCGCGCTGCCGCGTGGCGAGGCGGCCTTGTGGGACGGACTGTCGCGCGCGCTTCTTCTGGGCGTGCTGATCCTGGCGGCGCTGACCTTCCTCAGCTACGGCATCAGCACCGACGAGGAGGTGCAGCACATCTACGGCAAGAAGCTGCTCTCCTATTACCTCAGCGGCTTTCAGGACCGGTCGGCCTTCCATTTCAAGGATCTGGCCTATTACGGTGGGCTGTTCGACCTCGTCACCGCGGTGATCGTGCCCTTCTCCCCCTTCGAGGAGTATGAGACGCGGCACCTGCTCTGCGCGCTGGTCGGCGTGCTGGGCATTGCCGGAACCTGGCGTTACACCCGGCTGCTGGCCGGTCCCCGCGCCGGCTTCATCGCGGCGGCCCTGCTGTCGCTGAGCGGCGTCTATTACGGCGCCATGTTCAACAACACCAAGGACGTGCCTTTTGCGGCCGGCATGGTGTGGACGCTCTATTTCGCCACCCGCATCCTGAAGCAGATGCCGCGTCCCAGCCGGAGCGCCGTGCTGAAGTTCGGGCTGGTGCTGGGCATGACGCTGGCGATCCGCGTCGGTGCGGTGCTGGCCGGCTTCTATCTGGCGGTCGCCATGGCGCTGCATTTCGCGCTGGTCACCCGGCAGGAGGGGCACCGCTGGGCGCTGGCCGATGCGCGGCGCGCCTTCCTGTCCCTGTGGCCGGCAATCCCGGTCGCCTACGCCATCATGGCGGTGTTCTGGCCCTGGGTGGTGCAGCGGCCGTTCCGCAACCCGCTGGAGGCGCTGCGTGTCGTCTCCCACTTCCCGATCGACATCCAGACGCTGTTCATGGGCGAGCTGGTCCACTCGAACGACCCGCCCGCCCTGTATCTGCCGGTCTATCTGGCGGTGAAGCTGCCGGAAGCGGTGGTGATCGGTGTCGGGGCCGCGGTCATCATGGCGGCGGTGTGGCTGGCCCGCGGCGGCTGGCGGCGCGCCGGTGCCTTCACCGTGGTCCGCTACACCCCGCTGGTGCTGGCGGGCTTCCTGCCGATCCTGCTGTTCGTGCTGATGCGGCCGTCGGTCTACAACGGCATCCGCCATTTCCTGTTCCTGGCGCCGCCTTTCGTGGTGATGGCCGCGATCGCCGCCGACCGGCTGTGGACGCTGTCGCAGCACGGCGGCCGGGCGCTGGGGCAGGGGTTCGCCGCCGCGATGACCGTGGTCGCCGTGGTGTACGCTTGGCAGCTGGGCGCCATGCATCCGAACCAGTACGTCTATTACAACCAGTTCGTCGGGGGCGTACGCGGCGCCGACGGCAAGTTTGAGCTGGATTACTGGGGCAATTCCCTGCACGAGGCATTGCAGGAGCTGATCGAGTATGTCGAGCGCGAGAATGACGGCCATGCCCCGCCGCGGCAATACACGCTGACCGTCTGCGGCAACACGCTGGCGGTGCGGTTCGAGCTGCCGCCCTGGCTGCGCCTGGTGAACGGGATCGAGCCGGATTGGCGCAAGGCGGACTTCTTCCTGGCCTTCACCCAGGTGAAGCGCTGCCCGTCGCTGCTGGACGGCCATCCGATCCTGGAGATCGCCGCCGACGACGTGCCGCTGTCGGTGGTCAAGGACCGCCGTCCGCCAAGGGCCGAAATCCCCACCGAATAGGCGCTGACGGAAAACCGGCGCCAGCCTGCCAAGCCTGACCTGATGGGCGGTGGCGGAGCGGCTGGGGAGTACCCCGGCGGCTCCCGTCCCGTCTTTCGCCGCATCGCCCTTCGCGGACCTGTCCGCCGGTCGTACGTCTGCCCACTCTCCAGCCTCGCGATTGGGACGGGGTGGAGGTGTGCATGCGGCGCGGACTGCTACACGGGCTGCGGCACGGATTGCTCTGGGGCGCTTTGTGCCTGCTGCTGTGGAGCGTTCCGCTCGGTCCGACCGGGGCCATCGGGCTGGACCGGGCTCCGGACCCGTTGGTCGATGCGGTCACCCGTGCGGTGGAGGAGCGGCAGCCGGCGGCCGGAACCGGCAGCCTGGTGGTCGGCGTCATCCGCGACGGCCGGACGCTGGTGGTCGGGCGTGGCGATGCCGGGCGCCCCGATGGCGGGCCGGCCGACGGGCGTACCCTGTTCCAGATCGCGTCGCTGACCAAGCCCTTCACCGGCACCATCATGGCGGACCTGATGCGGGAGGGCCGGATCGACCCCACCGACCCGCTCCAGCGCCATCTGCGCCGGGTCGGCGCGGTCCCGGTCTCCCATGTGCCGGACTATGACGGCCGTCCGATCCGGCTGCGCGATCTTGCCACCCACACCGCCGGCCTGCCGAACGTGCCGGAAACCTCCCGCTTCTCCTGGAGCCGGCTGGAGGACCCGCGCAATCCCTATAAACCGCTGTCGCGGGGCGAGCTGGCGCTGTGGCTGTCCGATTACCGGCTGCCGGTGCCGCCGGGCTTGCGTTTCAGCTATTCCAATGCCGGCATGTCGGTGCTGGGCGAGGCGCTGGCCGCCGCCGCCGGCCAGCCTTACGAGACCTTACTGAAACGGGTGGTGACCGACCGCTTCGGGCTGCGCGACACCACCTTGCACCCGACGGCGGAGCAGCGGATGCGCAAGGCGGCTGGCCATGCCCACGGCCGGACCGTGCCGGATTGGGAGGCGCCGGCGATGCTGCCTGCCTTCGGCCTCTATTCCTCGGCCGACGATCTGCTGCGCTGGCTCTCCGCCAATCTCGGCGATTGCCCAGGCGCTGCCGCCGTTGGGCCGGACGGTCACGGCTGTGCGCCGCCGGTGGCAGCCACCCTGGCGCTGGCGCAGTCGGTGCAGGTCGATGGCCGGTCGTTGGCCGACCCCGGCAGCCTGGGAAGCGGAGCGATGGCGCTCGGATGGTTCGTCGCCTGGGCCACGGACGGCACGCCGATCCATTGGCATTCCGGCTCCACCGGCGGCTTCAACGCCTACATCGCCTTCTCGAAGGCGCATCGCTGGGGCGTTGTGGCCCTGACCAACAGCGATCCCGATCAGGTCACCGCCGACCATGTGGTGATCGACCTCGTCCGCCGGTTGGAAGCGCGGCCGGAGGTGGCGAGTCTGCCCTGAGGCCCGGTCGTGCAGCCGCGGTACGGTTCAGTGCAGGCGCCGCAGCGGCTTGACCGGGATTTCGACATCGGCGCGGGCCGGAGCGATGGGACCAGCCTGATGATGGGCGAGACGCCAGTTGCCGTTTTCGCGGGCGAACAGGTTGGTGGCCGCCAGGACGGCATCGCCCAGCGTTTCCTCGCAGACCACCAGTGCGGTGTTGCCGTGCAGGGTGACCCGCTCGTTCCGAGCCGCCACCGTAATGCCGCTGGGTGTGCGCAGAACGTCGCGCCAGCTTGTCAGCACGGCGTCGCGCCCGAACAGGGCGGTCCAGCCGGGATGGATGCAGGAGATGGGCAGCGTTTCCGCCCAGAGGGCTTCCATCGCGGCGGCGTCGCGGTTGGTGAAGGCCCTGTAGAAGGCTTGGTTCAGGGCCAGCAGCGTGTCGCGGTCGGTCATGTCTTCATCCGGGCGATGGTTCCGGGAGATCGGACGGCGCCCGGCCCAGCGGGCCCGGCACCGCGACCGCTTGTAAAGAAGCCATCACTCATGGGCAAGCGCCGGTCCGGACGGATCCGGGCCGGCGCTGTGACAATGAACGCATCGGACCGGCTCAGGCAGTCAGATCGACGCCCTGCGACTTTGCAGGAGTCGAGGCCGACCCGCTGGCCGCCGCTCCGGCCGCCGCCGTGGCGGCCTTGCCGGCCGACAGCCCGGCGATCGGATTGGACAGGTCGAGCGTCAGTTTGGTGACGCCGTCCTTCGAGGTGGTCGGCTTCAGCACCGCCAGCCCCTTCATCCCGTCACCGCCGCCGCCTTTGGCGGCCATGTCGTTCAGCTTGCCGAGGATGTCCTTGATCTCATCCTCGCTGAAGCCTTCCGACCGCACGATCATGCCGGTCGACTTGCCGGTGGCGGTGGTGGTCATGCCGGTGGCGCTCAGTGCCATGTCGCCGCCCTTGCCCAGCGAGGCCTGCAGGCGCTGGTCGTCGCGGCGGAAGTCCAGGGTCGATTTCGCGAAGGAGATCTTGACGCTGCGGTCGCCGTCCTGGATTTCCAGGTCGATCCCGTGCGACTCGATCGACCATTGGGACTGGGTGGCCTGCATGTCCACCGACAGGTCGCTGAGATTCATGCCGTCCAGCTTGGATTTCAGCCCGTCGCCGAAGCCCTTCACGGCATCGTCGATCCGGTTCTGCGGAACGCCGAGCGCGCTCAGCGTGTCGCCGAGACCCTGTTTCAGGGCGTCAATGCCCTTGCCGAACATGCCGGCCAAACCCTTGCCATGATCCAGTGCCGACTGCATCAGCGACTGGGCCTGCTTGGCACGGTCCACGCCGCTGCCGGACGCCAGGGCGCTCCCGCCGCCCGCTGCCCCGCCCGCGGCCTGGGCGCCGCTCTTGCCGGTCATGCTGTCCAGCAGCGATTCCATCGACTGGCTGATGGTGTAGGCCGGCGACTGGGACTTCTTGTCTGCCTTGTCGCCGTCCACTGTTTTCGCGTCCGATTTGGCCAGCGCGTCCTTCACCGTGCCGGCCGTCTTTGACGAGCCGTTCTGCACAGCCGTGGACAGCACCGACGGTTTGCCGTTCGGGCCGCTGAGCTCCGTGTAGTACATGGATGCCCCCGCATCGCGTTGTTTGTGTGCAAGCGGAAGCATGATGCCGGCAACCTTTACCGTTTGTTAATTTCATGGATTTCTTTCAATGATTGAAACAAATTCGTTTCCTTACTAAGTGTCGACGACTGTGAAACTACATCCGATAACTTGCCGCCACTTGTTCCGCCTGCGTGATGAGCTGCGACGAGCCGCGGCTTTCACCAAGGAGAAGGGGCTGCTACCCTTATCGCCAAAGGACCCGGAAGAAGGGAGCCAGCCATCATGACGAACCGACTGTCCATCGCCCTCGCCCAGATCAATCCCGCCGCCGGCAACCTCGCCGCGAATGCCGATCGACTCCGCGCCGCAAGGGCTGAGGCCGCGGCGCGCGGCGCCGATCTGGTCGTCTGCCCCGCCGCCGGCCTGTCCGGTGCCCCGTTGCTGGATCTGGCCGCACTTCCCGCCTTCCTCGACGCGGTGGAGGCAACGGTGCAGGCGCTGGCGGAGGAGACCGCCGACGGTGGACCGGCCTTGCTGGTCGGCGTGCCCTGGCGCGGGGAATCGGTGACTGGGGAGTTGGGGCGCAATGGATCGAAGCGTCACAATGCCGCGCTGTTGCTGGATGGCGGTAAGATTTCTGCGGTTCGTTTCCAGGCCGTAACGGACTTCGGCGAAATCGGTGGGCCGGAGGAGGATCGTTTCGATAGCGGTCTGATGCCGGGTCCGGTGAATGTTCGCGGGGTGCGGATCGGCCTGCTGGTCGGCGGCGACCTGGCCACCGGCGACGTTGCGGAAACGCTGGCGGAAAGCGGTGCCGAGCTGCTGGTGGCCATGCTGGCAAGTCCCTTCGCTCCCGGTCGCGCCGATGAGCGGGTCCAGGCCGCCGTCGCGCGGGTGGTGGAATGCGGCTTGCCGCTGGCCATCGTGAACCTCATCGGCGGGCAGGACGAGCGGGTGTTCGACGGCGGCAGCTTCGCGCTCGCTCCCGGCGGGCGGCTGGTCGCCCAGGCTCCGCTGTTCGCCGAACATCTTCTGCTGACCCGGTGGGAGCGCGGAGACGATGACGGTTGGGACAGTTCCGATGCCGAAACGATTGCTCCGGCCGAAGGAACTGAGGCGCTTTATGGCGCACTGGTGCTGGGTCTGCACGATGCCGTAACGAAATCCGGCGCGCCGGGAGCGGTGGTCGGTTTGACCGGCGGGCTGGACTCGGCGCTGGTCGCTGCCATTGCCGTCGATGCGCTGGGGCCGGAGCGGGTGCTGGCGGTCCGGGCACCGCTGCCGGGCAGTCCGGAGGCGGAGTTTGCCGGAACCCTGGCCGACAGCCTGGACGACGCGGCGGAGATCGTGGAGTTGTTGGGCTGCCGCCTCGACAATGTTGCGCTGGCGCCGCTGTTGAAGGCCGCCGACTCGCTGCTGGCACCCGCCTTTGCCGGCCGCGAACCGACCGTGGCGGTCGACCGGATGCATTCCCGCCTGCGTGCCGCGACCCTGGCGGCGCTGGCGGAGCGGATGGGCGCCCTGCTGCTGTCGAGCGTCGACCGCACCGACCGCTTGCTCGGCCTTGCACCGGAAGAGACGGGGTTCGGCTATGCCGTGCTGGCCGACGTGCCGAAGACGGCGGTGCTGGAACTGGCGCGCTGGCGCAACGGCAACCAGCCGGCGGCTTCGCGCGGGCCGGCCGGGCTCGTGGTGCCGGAGCGGGTGCTGACACGCCGGATGAAGGCCGAAGCCCCGGCTGGGCTGCCGCCGGCGGAGGCATTGGACGATCTGCTGGCTGCTCTGATCGATGAGGGGCTGGCACCTGCCGGCCTCATGGCGCGCGGCCATGCCGCAGAGACGGTGATGGCGGTCTGGCGGCTGGTGGTTCAGGCGGAAGCGGGCCGTCGCAGGGCTCCGCCGGGTCCGCAGGTGTCGCGCCGGCCGGCGACGCGGCTGCGGCGCTTTCCGATTGCCGGCGGCTTCACCGATCTGCCGTAGAGCGGGCAGGGTGAAGGGAAGAGCGGCGCTTCTTCACGCCCATCCCGATGTCATGCAGGCATCGTCCCCGCGGTCCAAAGTTTTTTTGTGGTAAGTCCCTGTCCTGCAGTACGGCAGGACAGGGAGCCATACGTCACGTAGCTTTGAATGACCGTAGAACAACCTTCGCCATTTCTTTTGACCTCGGTCAAAGGTTAAAGAGGTCGAAGTCGGAGCTTACGCGGCTTCGGTCAACGCCAGCTGCGGGCGGCGCAGGCTGGACTGGATGGTGAAGGGCGCACGGACGCCGCCGTTGAACAGCTCGGCGCATTCCAGGGCCTTCAGCACGCGCTCTTCCGGCGGCTGGCCGACGGTGGAGGCGAGCGAACCCAACGCATAGTCCGATCCGCAGCCGATGGCGTGGTAGCCGCGCACCGCCTCGCCGACCTGATAGTCGGACTGCACGGTGAACAGACGGCCTTCAAGCCCGACCATGAAGGTACCGCCCGTCTCCACGTCGTTGGAGCGGTGGGCGTAGCCGCCATCCTTCAGGCAGTTGCGGACGGCATCGACAAAGTCGACGACCATGTAGCGGAACAGGTCGGCGTCATGGTCGCGGGATGGGACCTCCAGCCGGTAATGCAGCAGTTGGCCCATGCGGAAGGAGCTGGTGAAGCCGATCAGGCTGTCGCCGTTGCGGAACACTTTGGTGTCGGCGCGGACGGTGATGTCCAGCCCGTTCACCCCGGCGCTGTCGCCGCCCATCCACACGCGATCGCCGTCCACCAATCCCACAATGCAGGTCATCGCCAACCCTCGCCTGATAAAAAGAAACCGAGGCAAAGGGTGTGGGAAGGCGGTTAATGAATTATTGCCCAGCTTTGTGACATTGGCCGTGACAAAGGAGGTATCGCTACCCCCTTCGTCGTGAACTCGTCTTCGTTACTTCACCAGATCGACCAGAGCCTTGACGGTATTTTCCGCCCCCTCGGCGATCTGGGCCAGTGTGGCGTCCAGCATGTAGCAGGGGGAGGTGACCACCTTCAGCCCCGGATCGACCACGATCTCGCCATGGGTGGTGGTGCGATGGACCGCCCCCATCGCTTCCAGGGCGGCGACGGTGCCGGGATCGTTGCCGACGGTCAGTTCCACCCCCTGCTGGCCCAGGATCTTGGCGAGGATGGCCGGCGCGATGCACAGCGCGCCGATCGGCTTGCCGGCGGCACGCATGGCGGCGACGGCGGCCACCACCTGCGGGTTGACCGAGCAGTCGGCCCCCTTGAAGGCGAAGTCGCTGAGATTCTTGGCGGCACCGAATCCGCCGGGGAAGATCAGCGCATCGACGTCGCCGGCCGAGAACTCGCTGAGCGCGGTGATCTTGCCGCGGGCGATGCGGGCCGACTCGACCAGCACGTTGCGGCTCTCGCCGGTCTCCTGGCCGGTCAAATGGTTGACGACATGGGCCTGCGGAATGTCGGGAGCGTAGCATACCGCGACCGCCCCCACCCGGGCGATGGCCAGCAGGGTGCAGACCGCCTCGTGGATTTCCGTGCCGTCATACACGCCGCAGCCCGACAGCACGACGCCGATGCGCAAGCTCTTGTCCGCCATAGGATGTCTCCGAGATTGGATTTGCCGCCAAGCTAACGCAGCCCGTTTCCCGCGCCTACCGTGGCAACCGATGCAATGCCCGACCTGTTGCGCAGATGCATCGGTCGCGGACCGCTTTCGGAAGGCGCGCCGACCGTGCTAGGACTGCCCGCCTGTCCCGTTTGCAACCCGAGTCCTGCCATGTCCACCGCCGTCCGTTTCGCCCCCAGCCCGACCGGCCGCATCCATGTCGGCAATGTGCGGCTTGCCCTCGTCAACTGGCTGTTTGCGCGCAAGACCGGCGGAAGCTTCATGTTCCGGCTTGACGACACCGACGAGGAGCGCTCCACCCAGGAATTCGCCGACGCCATCGCGGCTGACCTCACTTGGCTGGGCCTGACCTGGGATCGTTTCGCCCGCGAAAGCGACCGCTATCCGCGCTATGACGAGGCGGCAGCCGCACTGAAGGCCGCCGGCCGGCTCTATCCCTGCTACGAGACGCCGGAGGAACTGAACCTCAAGCGCGCCAGTCTGGTGTCGCAGGGCCGTCCGCCGATCTACGACCGTGCGGCACTCCGCCTGACCGACGGGGACCGCGCCCGGCTGGAAGGGGAGGGCCGCAAGGCCCATTGGCGCTTCAAGCTGACCCCGACTCCGGTGGAATGGACCGACCTCGTCCGCGGGCCTGTGCGGTTCGAGGGCACGTCGCTGAGCGATCCGGTGCTGATCCGCGAGGATGGCCGGCCGCTCTACACCCTGACCAGCGTGGTCGATGACGCCGACTTCGCCATCACCCACATCATCCGCGGCGAGGACCATGTCGCCAACACCGCGGTGCAGATCCAGATTTTTGAAGCGCTCGGTGCGGCTGTTCCGACCTTCGCCCATCTGCCGCTGCTGACCGATGCCGGCGGGCAGGGGCTGTCGAAGCGGCTGGGCAGCCTGTCGGTCGGCAGCCTGCGCGACGAGGACGGCATCGAGCCGATGGCGGTCAACAGCCTGCTGGCGAAGCTCGGCACCTCCGACCCCATCGAGGCGCGGCTGACGCTGGACGAGCTGGTGGCGGAGTTCGACCTGTCGAAGATCGCCCGCGGAACGCCGAAGTTCGACCCCGAGGAGTTGGGCCGGCTGAACGCCCGCATCCTGCACCTGACGCCGTTCGAGGCGGTGGCCGCCCGGCTGGAGGCGCTGGGCCTGACCGGCGCCGACGCCGCTTTCTGGGACGCGGTGCGGCCAAATCTGGCGCGGCTGGGCGACGCGCAGGACTGGTGGGCGGTGACCCATGCGCCGGTGACGCCGCTGGTGGAGGATGCCGCTTTCCTGGCCCAGGCGGCGGCGCTGCTGCCCGACGGGCCGTGGGACCTCGGCACCTGGGGCGCCTGGACCAATGCGGTGAAGGGGGCGACGGGCCGCAAGGGCAAGGAATCTCTTCCTTCCTCTGCGCCGCGCGCTGACCGGGCGCGACCATGGACCGGAATTGAAGAACCTGCTACCCCTGATCGGACGGGCGCGCAGCCTCCGGCGCTTGGCCGGCGAAACCGCCTGAAACACTATATTTTCTGGGAGTTCGGACCGTGCCGTTGGACCTCTACAACACGCTGACCCGCCGTAAGGAGCGCTTCGAGCCGCTTCGCCCGGACCATGTCGGCATGTATGTCTGTGGTCCGACCGTCTACGACACGGCCCATATCGGCAACGCCCGGCCGGTGGTGGTGTTCGACCTGCTGTTCCGGCTGCTGTCGCGGCTCTATCCGGCGGTGACCTATGTCCGCAACATCACCGATGTGGACGACAAGATCATCGACCGGGCGCGGGACAGCGGCGAACCGATCGACGCGCTGACCGCCCGCACCACCGATCTGTTCCATGCCGACATGGACGAGCTGAACGCGCTGCGCCCGACCATCGAGCCGCGGGCGACCCAGCATATCGGCCAGATGATCGCGCTGATCGCCACGCTGATCGAGCGCGGCAACGCCTATGCCGCGGAAGGGCATGTGCTGTTCTCCGTGCCGTCGATGCCGAGCTATGGCCAGCTGTCCCGCCGCTCGCTCGAGGACATGATCGCCGGCGCGCGGGTCGAGGTGGCGCCCTACAAGTGCGATGCCTCCGACTTCGTGCTGTGGAAGCCCAGCAGCCCCGACCAGCCCGGCTGGGACAGCCCCTGGGGCCGCGGCCGTCCGGGCTGGCACATCGAATGCTCCGCCATGGCGAAGGAGCATCTCGGCGCGACCTTCGACATCCATGGCGGCGGTCTGGACCTGATCTTCCCGCACCATGAGAACGAGATCGCGCAGAGCTGCTGCGCCAACGGCACCGACCGGCTGGCCCGCACCTGGGTCCACAACGGCTTCGTGACGGTCGAAGGCGAGAAGATGTCGAAGTCGCTCGGCAACTTCTTCACCGTCCACGATCTTCTGGACGAGTTCCCGGGCGAGGCGATCCGCCTGACCCTGCTGAGCGCGCATTACCGCCAGCCGCTGGATTTCACCCGCGAGGGCATCCGGCAGGCCAAGGGAGCGCTCGACCGCTGGTATCAAGCGCTGCGCGGCGAGCCGGCGGCGATTCCGGCCGAGCTGCCCTTCGACGTGCTGGCGGCACTGGAGGACGACCTGAACAGTCCGCTCGCCATCGCGCATCTGCACGAGCTGGCGACCGCGGTGAACAAGGCGAAGAGCGATGCCGAGAAGGCCGCGGCCAAAGGCGCGCTGCTGGCGGCCGGACAACAGCTCGGCCTGTTGCAGCAGGAGCCGGAGGCATGGTTCCGCTGGGCGCCGACCGGTGGGGGCGAAGGGCTGAGCGACGCCGAGGTCGAGCAGTTGATCGTCGACCGCAAGTCCGCCCGCGCGGCGAAGAACTTCGCCGAGGCCGACCGCATCCGCAAGGAACTGGCCGACAAGGGCATTGTCCTCGAAGACGGTCCGCAAGGTACGACCTGGAAGCGGGGGTAATGCGCAAATCCGCCCTTTTCCGCTGAGGGAAAGGGCGGTCTGTCCGGCATTGTTTCCAAGGCCGCAACAAACCTTCACCAACTCTGCGGATTATCCCGCGTGCCGATCCGGCCTAATCTTCTCCTCAGACAAAACGCGGCCCATCTGGCCCACCTGATCGAGGAGACCCTGACCATGATCGACACTCGCACCGCCCCCTATGCCGCCTTCCTGCTGCGTGTCGGCCTCGGCCTGCTGTTCCTGGCGCACGGCCTTGTGCTGAAGGTGCTGACCTTCACCATTCCCGGCACCGTCGGTTATTTCGAGAGCATCGGTTATCCCGGCGTCTTCGCCTATCTCGTGATCCTGGGCGAGATCGGCGGCGGGTTGCTGCTGATTGCCGGCGTCTACACCCGCTGGATCGCGCTCGCCCTTCTGCCGATCATGATCGGAGCGACGCTCCAGCATGTCGGCAATGGCTGGGTGTTCAATGCGCAAGGTGGCGGTTGGGAGTTCCCGGCCTTCTGGACCGTCCTGCTGGTGGTGCAGTCGCTGCTGGGCGAGGGCGCCTTCGCCCTGAAGGTTCCGGCGCTGGGCGCCCAGGCCGACCGTCGCGAACTGGCCTGATCCGCAACCAAAACCGGTATTCGATGGCGGCGCGGAGCGGGGAGGGGGCAATTTGCCTCTTCCCCGTTCCGCGTCGCCGTCCCATTTGGTAGACAGGACGGAGACCAACCGGAGAGCCTGATGACCGTTTCGCCGAACGACCAGCACAAGACGGAGTCCTCCGGGGTCCTGAATTTGCTGGACGACCTGATCGCCAAGGCGCGTGCCGCCGGTGCGGATGCCGCCGATGCCGTGCTGTTCGACAGCGCATCCGTGTCCCTCGCCCACCGGCTGGGCAAGACCGAGAAGCTTGAGCGCTCCGAATCCGGCGATCTCGGCCTCAGGGTGTTCGTCGGCAAGCGGCAGGCCATCGTCTCCTCCACCGACCGCAGCGGCAAGGCGCTGGACGAACTGGTCGAGCGCGCCATCGCCATGGCCCGCGTGGTGCCGGAGGACGGCTTCGCCGGCATCGCCGATCCGGACCAACTGTCCCGCAGCTGGCCCGACCTCGACATCTGCGATGATGAGGAGCCGTCGGCGGAAACGCTGATCGAGCGGGCGCGAATCGCCGAAGAGGCGGCGCTGGCGGTCCAGGGCGTCACCAACTCCGAAGGGGGCGATGCCGGCTGGAGCCGCTCGACCATCGCGATTGCCGCCTCCAACGGCTTCGCCGGCAGCTATGGCGTATCGCGCCAATCGCTGTCGGCCTCTGTCCTGGCCGGCACCGGCACCGGGATGGAGCGCGACTATGATTATGACAGCAAGGTCTATGGCGCCGACCTGCGCGATCCCGCCGAGATCGGCCGCGAGGCCGGCGAGCGTGCCGTCCGCCGCCTGAACCCGCGCCGGGTGAAGAGCTGCAAGGTGCCGGTGTTCTTCGACCCGCGGGTGTCGCGCGGCCTGCTCGGCCACCTGACCGGCGCAATCAGCGGCCCCAGCATCGCCCGCGGCACCAGCTTCCTCAAGGACAGGATGGGGCAGCAAATCTTCGCGTCCTCCATCACCATCGTCGACGACCCGCATGTGAAGCGCGGCCTGCGCTCCCGTCCCTTCGATGCCGAGGGCGTCGAAGTGTCGCGGCGCACGCTGATCGAGGACGGCGTGCTGACCACATGGCTGCTCGACCTGCGCTCCGCCCGGCAGCTCGGCCTGACCACCACCGGCCACGCCGCCCGCGGCACCTCCGGCCCGCCCGGCCCGGCCCCCGCCAACGTCTACATGGCTGCCGGCAAGCGCAGCCGCGCCGACATGCTGGCGGAGATCAAGGACGGCTTCTACGTCACCGACCTGATGGGCATGGGCGTCAATGGCGTCACCGGCGATTACAGCCGTGGCGCCGGCGGGTTCTGGATCGAGAACGGCCAGATCACCTATCCCGTCAACGAGATCACCATCGCCGGCAACCTCAAGGACATGTTCCTGAACATGGAGGCGGCCGACGACCTGGAACTGCGCTTTGGCATGGATGCGCCGACCGTGCGCATCGACGGCATGACCATCGCCGGCATGTAGCCGTTGCTTAGGGCGGAGGCAGCTCCGCCCGTCTCTTCATCGTTTGGCATCGTTCTTGCGCAGACAGCGGGCAACCCAAAGCGGGTTCGCCCGCTTTTTGTGCTGCATTTCCGCCACTCTGCCTGTCCAAACGTCAGCCAGGCCCTTGCGCACATCTGCCTGATCTGTTAGCAATCTGCCGTTTTTTTGGGCGAAATGCTGAAGGTTTGTGCAAATGGATGCGGCAAAGACGGGTGGCGACGTCCTTTTCGTGCTGATGGGCGCGGTGATGGTGCTGGCGATGCATTGCGGCTTCGCCCTGCTGGAGGTCGGGACGGTCCGGCGCAAGAATCAGGTGAACGCGCTGGTGAAGATCCTGTCGGACTTCGCCATGTCGACCATCGCCTATTTCTTCGTCGGCTATGCCGTGGCCTACGGCATCGATTTCTTCGCCGACGCCCACACGCTGGTCGGCAAGGGAAGCGGCGGCTTCGCGGCCTATGGCTACGACCTGGTGAAGTTCTTCTTCCTCGCGACCTTCGCCGCCGCGGTGCCGGCCATCGTCTCGGGCGGCATCGCCGAGCGCGCCAGGTTCTGGCCGCAGGTCGGCGCCACGCTGGCGCTGATCGCGCTGTTCTACCCGCTGCTGGAAGGCACGGTCTGGGGCACCCGCTTCGGCCTGCAAAGCTGGATGGCCGCGACCTTCGGCCAGCCCTTCCACGACTTCGCCGGATCGGTGGTGGTGCATGCCTTCGGCGGCTGGGTGGCGCTGGGTGCCGTGCTGAACCTCGGCAACCGCCGCGGCCGCTACCGGCCCAACGGCTCGCTGATCGCCATTCCGCCGTCGAACATCCCCTTCCTGGCGCTGGGCGCCTGGGTGCTGTGCGTGGGCTGGTTCGGCTTCAACGTGATGAGCGCCCAGGTGCTGGACGGCGTGACGGGTCTGGTCGCGCTGAACTCGCTGATGGCGATGGTCGGCGGCATCGTCACCTCGCTGGTGATCAGCCGCACCGACCCCGGCTTCGTCCACAACGGCGCGCTGGCCGGTCTGGTGGCGGTCTGCGCCGGGTCCGACGTGATGCATCCGCTGGGCGCGCTGGTCACCGGCGGCATCGCCGGCCTGCTGTTCGTCTGGGCCTTCAACAAGTGCCAGATCGACTGGAAGATCGACGACGTGCTGGGCGTCTGGCCGCTGCACGGTCTGTGCGGCCTGACGGGCGGCCTGCTGGCCGGCATCTTCGGGCAGGAGGCATTGGGCGGCCTGGGCGGCGTGTCCATCCTCAGCCAGATCGTCGGTACGCTGGGCGGCGCCGGCTTCGGTCTGGCCTCGGGTCTGGCGGTCTACGGCCTGCTGCGCGTCACCGTCGGCATCCGCCTCGATCCCGAGCAGGAGTACAAGGGCGCCGACCTGTCGTTGCACCACATCACCGCCTACCCGGAGGAGGACGCGCCCGGCATGTAATGCGCCGCGCACAACGCCGCCGCCCCCTGGGCGACTTTTGCTTTGCCGGGGCGGCGGCTTTAGTGTCCGGCGCGAACTCCTCCCCCTCACGACGCCGGATTTTGACCGCCCCATGAAGGCCGCCATCGTCGTTTTCCCCGGCTCCAACCGCGAACGCGACGCCGTCGCCGCGCTGGAGGCCGTCAGCGGGACCAAGCCGCATCTGGTCTGGCACCGCGACACCGAACTGCCCAAGGTCGACCTGATCGTCGTGCCCGGCGGCTTCTCCTATGGCGATTACCTGCGCTCCGGCGCCATGGCGGCGCATTCGCCGATCATGCGCGAGGTGAAGGCGCGGGCCGATCAGGGCGTGCGGGTGCTCGGCATCTGCAACGGCTTTCAGATCATCACCGAGGCCGGTCTGCTGCCCGGCGCGCTGATGCGCAACGGCGGACTGAAGTTCATTTGCCGCGTCCAGCATCTGCGGGTGGAGAACACCGACAGCCCCTTCACGGCAAAATACGCCAAGGGTCAGGTCGTGCGTTACCCGATCGCCCATGGCGACGGCAACTATTGGACCGACGCCGAAACGGTGAAGCGTCTGGACGGCGAGGGCCAAGTGGCCTTCCGCTACATCGCCGACGAGGCCCGCGCCGATCCGCGCGGCAATCCCAACGGTTCGGTCACGGACATCGCCGGCATCTTCAACGCCAAGCGCACCGTGCTCGGCCTGATGCCGCACCCCGAGGACGCGGTGGAGTCCCTGCACGGCAACACCGACGGCAAGCCCATGTTCGAAGGTCTGGTGGAGGCCCTGTCGTGAGCGCTGAAGCTACCAGGGCGCAGGAGCGTCCGGTCACCGTCGAACTCGCCAAGGAGTTCGGCCTGTCCGCCGAGGAGTACCAGAACGCCCTGGACATCCTGGGCCGCACCCCGACCTTCACCGAGATGGGCATCATCTCGGTCATGTGGTCGGAGCACTGCTCCTACAAGTCGTCGAAGGTTTGGCTGAAGACGTTGCCGACCACCGGCCCGCAGGTGATCTGCGGCCCCGGCGAGAATGCCGGCGTGGTCGACATCGGCGACGGCGACGCCGTCATCTTCAAGATGGAGAGCCACAACCACCCGTCCTACATCGAGCCCTTCCAGGGCGCGGCGACGGGCGTCGGCGGCATCCTGCGCGACGTGTTCACCATGGGCGCGCGCCCCATCGCCAACATGAACGCGCTGCGTTTCGGCTCGCCCGACCATTCCAAGACCCGCCATCTGGTGTCGGGCGTGGTCGCCGGCATCGCCCATTACGGCAATTGCGTCGGCGTGCCGACCGTGGGTGGCGAGACCAACTTCCACCCGGCCTTCAACGGCAACATCCTGGTCAATGCCATGACCGTGGGTGTCGCCAAGACCGACAGGATCTTCTATTCGGCCGCCGCCGGCATCGGCAACCCGGTCGTCTATGTCGGATCCAAGACCGGCCGCGACGGCATCCACGGCGCCACCATGGCGTCGGCCGAGTTCACCGAGGACTCGGAGGAGAAGCGCCCGACCGTGCAGGTCGGCGACCCCTTCACCGAGAAGCTGCTGATCGAGGCCTGCCTGGAGCTGATGGAGACGGACGCCATCGTCGCCATCCAGGACATGGGAGCCGCCGGCCTGACCTCGTCGTCGGTCGAGATGGCCGGCAAGGGCGGCCTGGGCATCGAACTGACGCTCGACACCCTGCCGATGCGCGAAGAGGCGATGACGCCCTATGAGATCATGCTCTCCGAAAGCCAGGAGCGCATGCTGATCATCCTGAAGCCCGGCCGCGAGGAGGTGGCGAAGGCCATCTTCGACAAGTGGGAGCTGGACTTCGCCGTCATCGGTCACCTGACCGACACCGGCAACCTCGTCATCAAGATGTATGGCGAGACCTGGTGCGACATGCCGATCGCCCCGGTGTCCAACGCCGCCCCGGAATACAACCGTCCGTGGGAGCCGACGCCGAAGGCTTCGGATGTCGCCGACAGCGTGTTCGACGGCTATTCCGAGGAACTGGGCGACACGCTGACCAAGCTGTTCGGCTGCCCCGATCTGGCCTCCAAGCGCTGGATCTGGGAGCAGTATGACAGCCTCGTCGGCGGCGACACCCGCTTCATGTCGGGTCAGGCCGACGCCGCGGTCGTCCGCGTGCCGGGCCAGACCAAGGCGGTCGCCATCACCACCGACTGCACCCCGCGCTACTGCCTCGCCGACCCGGTCGAGGGCGGCAAACAGGCCGTGGCCGAGGCGTGGCGCAACCTGTCGGCGGTGGGCGCCCTGCCGCTCGCCATCACCGACAACATGAACTTCGGCAACCCCGAGAAGCCGCGGATCATGGGCCAGTTCGTCGGCGCCGTTCAGGGCATCGGCGAGGCCTGCAAGGCGCTCGACTTCCCGGTCGTGTCGGGCAACGTCTCGCTCTACAACGAGACCAACGGCGAGGCCATCCTGCCGACCCCGGCCATCGGCGGCGTCGGCATCATGCCGGACGCGATGATCGCCGTGGGCGTTGCCTTCAAAAATGAAGGCGACGTGATCCTCGCGGTGGGCGAGACGAAGGGCCACATCGGCCAGTCGATCTTCCTGCGCGAGATCCTCGGCCGCGAGGAGGGAGCACCCCCGCCGGTCGATCTGGCGGTTGAGCGTCGCAACGGCGACTTTGTCCGCGGCCTGATCCACGAGGGTCTGGTGGTGTCGAGCCACGACGCGGCCGACGGCGGCCTGATCGTCACCATCGCTGAGATGGCGCTGGCCGGCGGCATCGGCGCCTATCTGACCGGCTTCGACGGGCAGCATGTCCGCGCGCTGTTCGGCGAGGACCAGGGCCGTTACGTCCTGGCCGTCCGTCCGGACGTCGCCGCGACGGTGCAGGAGAAGGCCAAGGCCGCCGGCGTTCCGGTCACCGTGCTAGGCGAAACCCGCGGCACGTCGCTGTCGGGCCGCGGCGGCGAGATCGTCTCGCTGAAGCGTCTGCGCGAGGCGAACGAAGGCTGGCTGCCGGCCTACATGTCCGCCGAGCTGTAAGACGGCCGGGTCGTAAGGAAAACGGCCAAGCCCGATCAAGGTGACCGATCGAGATCGACGGGGCTGCTTCATGCGAAGCGGCCCCGTTTCTTTTTCCGGCTGGGGAGCGGCAGGCGCCTTCCGCCGTTCATGCTCTGTCGTGTACAGACCGGAAAATCGCGTTAAACTCGCCGTTCCAAAGGGTCGGATCGGCATATGAGCGCGCCTGGAGGCGGGGAATGGGGTTTTCAGTCACCTTTTGGGGCGTGCGCGGCACCATTCCCTGCCCAATGGCCTCGCATCTGGGGTTCGGTGGCAACACCTCCTGCGTCGAAGTGCAGGCGGGCAAGCAGCGGATCATCATCGACGCCGGCACCGGGCTGCGGATGCTGGGGCGCAAGCTTCTGGCCGAAGGGGTGACCGGCGCCACGCTGCTGCTGAGCCACACCCATCTCGACCACATCAGCGGCTTTCCCTTCTTCGCGCCGGCCTACACCAAGGGTTTCGGTCTTCGCGTCATCTCCGGCCATCTCAACGGCGGTCCCGACATCGAATCGGTGATGGCGCGCCAGATGGAACGGCCGCTGTTTCCGGTGCCGCTGCGCACCATGGGTGGCGATCTCAGCTTCCTCGAGGTGCCGCCCGGCCACAGCTTCAAGCTGGAGGGCGGGGTGCGCATCCACACCGCGGCGCTGAACCATCCCGACGGCGCCACCGGCTACCGGATCGAGTATCAGGGACGGTCGGTCGCCTATGTCACCGACACCGAACATGTGCCGGATCACCCCGACCGCAACATCCTGAACCTTGTCGACGGGGTGGATTTGCTGCTCTACAACTCGACCTACACCGATGAGGAATGGCGGCAGCGGATCGGCTGGGGCCACTCTACCTGGATGGAAGCGGTGCGGATCGCCCGCGCGGCCCATGTGAAGACGCTGGGCCTGTTCCACCACGATCCCGACCACGACGACGCGACGATGGAGCGGATCGAGGCGGCGGCCAAGGCAGAGTTCGCAAATTGCTTTGCCGCGCGCGAAGGCACCACCATTTCCCTCGACTGACATTCCCTGTGCATCGGGCATTATGACCGCAACCATCCTGATTCTGTTCGCCGCCACCTATCTGGGCATGGCGCTGGGCGGCTTTCCCGGCCTGCGCATCGACCGCACCGGCATCGCGCTGGTCGCAGCGATCCTGTTGCTGGCGACCGGGGCGCTGGATACCGCCGCCGCCGTGTCGGCCATCGACTTCCCGACGATCTTCATCCTGCTGGGTCTGATGATCCTGTCGGCGCAATATGCCGGCAGCGGCTTCTACGACTGGTGCGCGCTGAAGGTGGCGCAGGCGGCGAAGTCGCCGGCGCGGCTCCTTGCGGTGATCGTGCTGGTCGCCGGCGGGCTGTCGGCGGTGCTGGCGAACGACGTGGTCGTCTTCGCCATGACGCCGATGCTGTGCCTGGGCCTCCAGGCGCGCAAGCTGGACCCGCGGCCCTACCTGATCGGGCTGGCGGGCGCCGCCAACGCAGGGTCTGCGGCGACGATGATCGGGAACCCGCAGAACATCCTGATCGGGCAGGTCGGGCATCTCGATTTCTGGCGCTTCCTGGCGATCTGCGGCGGCCCGGCGCTGGCCGCCATGGCCATCGCCTATGCGACCGTCTGGCTGGTCTGGCGCGGCCGTTTCGGCATGCCCCAGGAAGGGCACGAGGGCGTCGTGCAGGCGGCGCCGAAGCTCGACCGCTGGCAGTTGGGCAAGGCGGTGGCGGCGACGCTCGTTCTGCTGATCCTGTTCACCCGCGACATCCCGCAGGAGCATGCGGTGCTGCTGATCGCCGGCATCATGATGGTGAGCCGCCGCATGGCCAGCCGCGACATGCTGGGCATGGTCGACTGGCACCTTCTGGTGCTGTTCGGCGCGCTCTTCGCGATCAACCATGCGCTGGGCCTGACCGGCATCCCGACAGCGCTGGTCAACGACCTGAGCGCGGCCGGATGGCTTCCCGACCGGCTGGCGGTGATGCTGCCGCTGTCGCTGGCCGGCAGCAACACCATCGGCAACGTTCCGGCGGTGATCCTGCTGCTGGCCGCTTGGCCGTCGCCGCCGGAAGGGGCGCTCTATGGGCTGGCGCTGCTGTCGACCCTCGCCGGCAACCTGCTGCTGCCGGGCAGCCTCGCCAACATCATCGTGGCGGAGCGGGCTGCCGCCGCCGGCGTCAAGCTGGGGTTCGTCGAGCATGCGCGCTGCGGCGTGCCGATGGCGCTGCTGTCGATGGCGGTGGCGGCGGTCTGGCTGTGGGCCGGCGGGTGGATGGGGCTGTGATGGATAGGCTGTGACCTGTGATCGGCGCGTGACTTTCGTAACCGCAAGCCCCTTCTGCCGGGTGCGACAAATGGGGTACTCTGTTCGGAGCGCCATTGTCGTGCGCCGGGGTGGGGGAGCGCTGTGGGTCTGGTCGGCCAATTCCTTGAATTTATCGAAAGTGCCCCGAACCAGTCGCTGCGATCGCTCAGCGATCGGGTGCTGCGCAAATGCCGCGAGCTGACCGGTGCCGAGGCCGGCACGGTCTTCATGCTGCGCGGGCAGGGACGGCACCGGCATCTCGATGCTGTCAGCGTGCAGAACGACGTGGTCCGCGCCAGGCCGACGCTGTTTTCGGTGCCGGTCAGCCAAGCCTCCATCGTCGGCTATGTCGCCGCGACCGGCGAGACGCTGCTGCTGGCGGATGCCTATGCCATTCCGGCGGACCGGCCCTACAGCTTCAACTCCGCCTTCGACCAGCGCACCGGCTTCCGCACCCGGTCCATCATGGCCTTCGCATTGAAGGGGTTCCGTGACCGGCCCATCGGCGTGGTGCAGCTGATCAACCGCCGCCCGCTGGAGGGGCCGCCGGCCTTTCTGCCCGATCACGAGCAGATGATCGCCCCGGTCAATCACATCGTCGGGCGGGCGCTGGAACGCGCTGCGACGCTGGAGCGGCTGACCGAACGCAACCGCGCCCTGACCAAGGAGCGCCGCCGTGTCGCCGAACTCCAGGCGGAAACGGAGCGTGCCTTCATGGTGTCGGTCAATCTGCTGGCCCGCGCCGCCGAGGTGCATGACGAGGACACCGGCAACCACATCCTGAGGGTCAACGAATACTCTTACCTGCTGGCGACCTGGGCCGGCTGCAGCCGCGCCTTCTGCCGGGAGATCCGGTTTTCCGCCGCCCTGCACGATGTCGGCAAGATGAGCGTCGATCAGGCGGTCCTGCACAAGCGGGGCCGGCTCGACGAGCGCGAGCTTGCCGAAATGCGGCGCCATCCGGTCTATGGCCACGACATCCTGGTCGCATCGGACCGGCTGAAGATGGCCGCCGAGATCGCGCTGTACCATCACGAGCAATGGGCCGGCACCGGCTATCCGTTCGGCCTGAAGGGCGAGGCAATCCCGCTCGCCGCCCGCATTGTCGCCATTGCCGACTGCTATGACGCGCTGCGCAGCGCCCGGCCCTACAAGCCGTCATTCAGCCATGAGAAGACGGTGGACATCCTGCTGAACGGTGACGACCGTCTGAATCCCAAGGTCCATTTCGATCCGCGCCTGCTGGCGCTGTTCGCCGCCCGCCATGCGGAGTTCGGCGAAATCTGGGAGCGGCTGAAGGATCAGGAAATGCAGGATGCCTGAGGGCTGACGAAAGAGGGCCGGGGCGGGTGGTCAACGACCTCCCGCCCCGGCCCTGTCTCAGGCTCAACCGCGCTCAGGCGCGGGAGTCACTCGGCCGGGTTGGTCGCGGCGAGCGCGCGGCGGCGGACCCAGCGGATGCTCTTGATCGCGAGCCACAGACCGCCGATGGCAAGACCGGTCAGCAGCAGGATCTTCGGTCCATCCTCACCGATGGCGGCGGCGGCCTCACCGAACAGGTAACCGGCGCCGGCGAAGCTCCAGGCCCAGATGCCGGCGGCGATGAAGTTCCAGAACAGGAAGCGCGACCACGGCATCCCCGAGGTGCCGATGGCGACCGACGCGATGTTGCGGACGCCGTAGAGGAAGCGGAAGACCAGGATGAAGGCGACGCCGTACTTCTCCAGCCAGCCCAGCACCCGGCAGGCGTGGGCATCGGCGGAGGGGAAACGGGCCAGCGCCTTCTTGCCCCAACGGCGGCCCAGCCAGAACCAGACCTGATCGCCCAGGAAACTGCCGACCCACACCGACCCGACCAGCCAGTAAAGATTGACGATACCGAGCTTGGCGCCCATCCCGCCAAAGATTACAAATGTTTCACCTTCAAAAAAGGCCCAGACAAAGGCCATCGGGTAAAAGGCGTTCCCCCATTCCTGCAACCACGAAATCCAGTCCAAAGCTCCCTCCGGGAGACGTCGCATGTGGGTTCGGCGTGCCCGGTGGCGCTTTGATACCGCTTTATTGTGCGATGCGGCATGTAAAGCGTGGGCTGGAAGGGATCATGACATAAAGCCGTGTGGTTTGTCTCGGAAACTTTATTGACGAAGGGACGCACCCGGCAGTGAGACTGGGGCAGTGAGACTGGCGTGTCAGAAATCCTCGCCCGAGAGCTCTCCCATCGCCTGCCGCGCGGCACGCAGCAGGGCGGGGTTCGGCTCCGTCGCACCTTCTCCGTCCTCGCAGTCGGTATCCCCCGAGTCGGGGGCGGCGCGGCGCTTCAGTTCGCGCGCCGCTTCGATCAGCAGATGGGCCAGCCGCTGATCGGGCAGCGCCTGCACCAGTGCCCGCAATTCCGCGTTGGACAGTGCTGCCGGGTCGAAGGCCGGCGGGGGAGGCGGCGGGGCCGGGGGGGCGAGCGGCAGGGTCGCGACGCTCGCCGCCATCGCCGCCGTCCGGGGCAGCGGTGCGGCTTCCCGCACCACGTCCACGGCGACTTGGGCGGCCATGGTCGAGGGGGCGGCACCCGTCGCGGAAGCCCGCGCCCGGCGCGGCTTGCGCACCGGCTCGCTTTCCGGCAGGTCGTCGAACAATAGCCGTTGGACGCTCATCGCTGCAGATGCCCCCTGCGCTCCATCGATGCCGCCAGCGCTGCGGCAGCCAATCCCGTTCACTCGCAGTTTGCGATGTGTTCTCTTTTCATTCTAGAAATCGCGGTCAGTTTGTCGAGTGGATTCTGTCGGTCTATGGCTGCAGGGCATCCTGGAAAGCCACCGCTTCCAGGAATCGCTCGGGCCGCAGCACGCGCGTGGTGCCGGCGTGGCGCACCGACAGGAGCTGACGGTCGACCGTCACCAGCCAGGGAGCCGAGCCGCCGACGGCGGCGGCCAGGAACATGTCGTCCTCCGGATCGCGGCACAGCCGACCGACCGCGGCCGGTGCGACCAGGGTCATCTCCTCGGCGATCCGATCCAGAAAAGCGCGGCGGTCGGTCGCGGCGGCGTAGCGGTCGAAGGTTGGGCGCATCAGCACCTCCCGCAGTTCCGACAGCGTTTCGCTGCTGCCGACGAGGCCGCGGTCGGCACGCACCCGCTCCACGCACCGGCGGATCGCATCGTGGCGCCGGGCAGCAGCACGTCCCAGCAGCGCATAGGCCACCAGGATGTTGGTGTCGAGCACGGCCCGGACGGGAGAGCGGGTGGCGGAGCCAAGCATGTCGGGGACGGCTTTGTCGGGACTGAGCATTGATATATTGCAGGGCTGTGTCGGTTGAAGTTGTCGGGCCTGATATGAGGCGTCTGTTGTGGGCAGGAACGCTTTGCGGTAATAAGCCGGTAAGGTGTGAACGGACTCTTTAGGACGGAAGTATCGGCATGACCAGCATCCTCGTCGTCGACGACAGCCGACTTGCGCGCAACATGGTTTCCAGCGTTATCGCCTCCTTGCGGCCCGACTGGACCATCGTCACCGCGGCGAGCGGCGAGGAGGGGCTGGAGATCGTCGGCGAGGCGCCGCCGGTCGCTGCCATCGTCGATTACAACATGCCGGGCATGGACGGGCTTGTTCTCGCCGAACGGCTGAAGGAGCGTTTCGTCGGCCTGCCGATTGGGCTGCTGACCGCCAACGTCCAGGACACGCTGAGGCGCAAGGCCGAGGCGCTGGGCGTCCGCTTCATCGCCAAGCCGATCACTTCGGACAAGATCCGCGACTTCCTCGCCGCGGCCGGGCAGTGATGGCGATGGGACAGCCCGGATCGGTTCCATCGGCGGAAGACCCGCTCCGTCTCGACGCCGACGAGGCCGACGCCATCGCCGAACTGTTCAACATCGGCATGGGCGAGCCCGCCGCCGCCCTCAGCTCCATGCTGGGGGAGGAGGTGCATCTGTCGGTACCGTCCTTCGCAGTCTCGACCCGTGCCCGCATCACCAGCGAGGTCGGCGACGAGCTGGATGGCGAGCAGCCAGTCTGCGCGGTGCGCGGCGCCTTCACCGGTCCCTTCACCGGCGAAGCGATGCTGATCTTCCCCGAGCGCGGCACGCTGGCCCTGGTCGGCCGCCTCGTCCCCGTCGATCCCGCCGCCGAGGCGCCGGGCGAGATGGAGCAGGACGCGCTGACCGAGATCGGCAACATCATCCTGAACGGCTGCCTCGCCAGCCTGTCCAACCTGATCGGCGGTGAGCTGTTGGGGGCGGTTCCGGGCTATGGCGCCGGCGCACCGGCGGCGGTCATCGGGTCCGGCACCGATCCGGTGCTGTTCGTGCGCATCGACATGGCGCTCGCCGCCGGCGATGCCAGCGGTCATGCACTGTTCCTGCTGGACATCGCATCGCTCGATGCCTTCCGCGAGGCGATCCGGCGGGCCTTGGCGGGGCTGTAAAAAAGGGGGGCGCGAACGCCCCCCGATTTCATCATCCCTCGATCTTCGAGAAGTCGGCCACCGCGTTCAGCGTCATGCGGATCTGCGTCAGCAGGCGCAGGCGGTTGGCGCGCAGGTCCTTGTCCTCCGCGTTCACCGTGACCTTGTCGAAGAAGGCGTCCACTGGCCAACGTAGTGTGGCAAGCGCCGCCATGGCGCCAGTGAAGTCTTCCGCAATCAATCGAGGGGCAGCATCGGCCAATGCGCCTTTAAGGGCTACGTATAGTGCCTTTTCCTCGTCCTGAACCAACCCGGTTTCGTTGACTGCCTGATCAAAGGCCGCGCTGTCCTTTTTCTCCTCAATGCGGACGATATTGGAGGCGCGTTTATAGGCCGCTAGCAGATTAGTGCCCTCAATTGAACCGACGAAGGTCTGCAGAGCCTTCACGCGGGCCAGCAACCGGACCAGGTCGTCCTCGCCGCCGAGCGCGAACACCGCATCCACCAGATCGTGGCGGACGCCCTGCTCGCGCAGCACCACCTTCAGGCGGTCGGCGAAGAAGGACATCAGGTCGCCGCCGACGCTGCCGGCCGGGGCGAAGCCGCTGACCTTGTAGGCGCCATGGGCCGCCGCGAAGATCTCGCCCAACTTCACCCGCAGCCCGTTCTCCAGCACCAGCCGGATCACGCCCAGCGCGGCACGGCGCAGCGCGTAGGGGTCCTTCGAGCCCGTCGGCTTCTCGTCGATGGCGAAAAAGCCGACCAGCGTGTCAATCTTGTCGGCGAGCGCCACCGAAACCGAAACCGGCGCGGTCGGGCAGTTGTCCGACGGACCCAGCGGCTTGTAATGGTCGGCGATGGCGTTGGCGACGTCGGCGCTCTCGCCCTGGCCGAGCGCGTAGTAGCGGCCCATGATCCCCTGGACCTCGGGGAACTCGCCGACCACCTCGGTCACCAGATCGGCCTTGCACAGCAGCGCGGCGCGGCTGGCGGCGTCGCTGTCGGCGCCGATGGCGCGGGCGATCTCGGCGGCCAGCAGCTGCACGCGGGTGACCTTCTCGGCCACCGTGCCCAGCTTGGCGTGGAAGGTGATCTTCTCCAGCGCCGGGACGCGGGCTTCCAGCTTGGTCTTGCGGTCCTGGTCCCAGAAGAACTTGGCGTCGGACAGGCGGGCGCGCAGCACGCGCTCGTTGCCGGCAACCACGGCCTTGCCGCCGTCCAGCGTCTCGGTGTTCGCCACGACGACGAAGCGCGGGGCCATCCGGCCGTCGGCGTCCAGCACGGCGAAATACTTCTGGTGGGTGCGCATGGAGGTGATGAGAACCTCCGACGGCACGTCCATGAAGCTCTCGTCGATGCTGCCCATCAGCACGACCGGCCATTCGACGAGGCCGGCGACCTCTTCCAGCAGCGCGTCGTCGGGCGACAGGGTCAGGCCCTGCGCGGTGGCCAACGCCTCGGCATCGGCCTTGATCTTGGCCTTGCGCTCCTCACGGTCGAGCACGACCTTGGCGGCCAGCAGCTTCTCCCGGTAATCGGCGAAGCTCTCCACCGTGAAGGCATCCGGCGCCAGGAAGCGGTGGCCGCGGGTGCTGTTGCCGAAGGCGATGCGGCCCTGGGTGCCGCCGATGTCATAGCCGCCGTCTAGCACGCGCCCGCCGAACAGGGCGATGATCGAGTGCAGCGGACGGACCCAGCGCGCGGTGCCGGTGCCCCAGCGCATCGACTTTGGCCAGGGCAGTGCGACCATGGCGGCGGGGATGATCTCCGCCAGCACCTGGGCGGTCTCGCGGCCCTTCTTCTCGGTCACTGCGAAGTAAAACACGCCCTTGCCGGTGTCGCGCTGCTCGCACTGGTCTAGGCTGTCGAGACCGGCCGACTTCAGGAAGCCGGCGACGGCCTGCTCCGGCGAACCGACGCGCGGACCCTTCTTCTCTTCTTTGACGTCTTCGGTGCGGTCCGGAAGTCCATTCACCACCAGCGCAATCCGACGAGGGGTGGACTGCTCTACGGCAGCTTGGAAGCCCAAACCAGCGGCCGCAAGCTTCTCAACGATCAGACGGCGAAAATCCAGCGCAGCTTTCGCTTGCATGCGTGCCGGAATTTCTTCCGAGAACACCTCGATGAGAAGTTCGTTATTCAGGATCTGAGCCATGTTTTTACTTCGCCCCCGTCCAGGCTTCGCAGCAGGCCTTGGCCAGCGTGCGCACGCGGCCGATATAGGCTGCGCGCTCGACAACGCTGATCACGCCGCGGGCGTCCAGCAGGTTGAACAGATGCGACGCCTTGATGCACTGGTCATAGGCGGGCAGCGCAAGGTTCTGCGCCACCAGAGCCTGGCATTCGGCCTCGGCGTCCTTGAAATGCTGGAGCAGCATGTCGGTGTTGGCGAACTCGAAATTATGCTTCGAGTATTCGATCTCGGCGCGCTTGAACACGTCGCCGTATTTCACGCCCTGGCCGTTGAAGTCCAGGTCGTAGACATTCTCCACGCCCTGCACATACATGGCGAGGCGCTCCAGCCCATAGGTCAGCTCGACGGCGACGGGGTCGCATTCGATGCCGCCGACCTGCTGGAAATAGGTGTACTGCGTCACTTCCATGCCGTCGCACCACACTTCCCAGCCCAGTCCCCAGGCGCCCAGCGTCGGGCTTTCCCAATCGTCCTCGACGAAGCGGATGTCGTGCAGCGCCGGGTCGATGCCGATGGCGCGCAGGCTGTCCAGATAAAGCTCCTGCGCGTTGGCCGGCGAGGGCTTCATGATGACCTGGTACTGGTAATAGTGCTGCAGGCGGTTCGGGTTCTCGCCATAGCGGCCGTCCTTGGGGCGGCGCGACGGCTGGACATAGGCCGCCTTCCAGGACTCAGGACCCAGCGCGCGCAGCGTGGTCGCGGGGTGGAAGGTGCCGGCGCCGACCTCCATGTCGTAGGGCTGCAGGATGACGCAACCCTGCTCCGACCAGAACTGGTGGAGCTTGAGGATCAGGGCCTGGAACGACAGGCCGCGGCGGTCGGCGGAAGTTCCGCCGTCGGAAGTCCCGATCTGGGAGGCCATGGACGGTCCACAATAGAAATGTTGAAAACGCGCCGCACGATAGGCGGGCGCCTTCGTCAAATCAAGCCGCAGCGCGGCAGATCGCGTCGCCGCGGCATCGTATCGGGGGAGGGCGGGAGGCGATTGCCCCGTCGGCAACCGTGTCAGCGGCCGTAGGGACAGGCCGGGCGGCCGCAGGACACCGCGGAGCGCGGGGCGACATAGGCGCCGCATTCCGGGCATTTCTCCATGTCCTCCGCCTCCATGGCCGGGACGGGCGCGCCGGTACTGCGCGCGGACGCGCCACCGGCCGTGCCGTCGCGCCGTCCGTGCGGAGGGGGGGCATCCTGGCGACGGGCGGCGTTGCGGGCGCGGCCGATCTCCTGCACGCGGTTGACCCAGCGCCAGCCGAACCAGACCGCGCCGATCACCAGCGCAAGAAGGATAATCTTGGACAAGGACATCATCGCCGGCAACCCGTCTGATCTCCCGCGCATTCAGCCCGCAGGTGACGGGAAGTCAAGGAAATAGACGGGAGAGTGGGGGGTGGCGGGACCGCCGCGAGAGCGTGCGGCGGTCCTGCGATAGCGACAGGCTTACTTGGCGGCGACGGCCGGGCGCCAGTTGTAGACCGGGACGACGCCATAGGTGCGGGTCATGTCGGCCTGCCGCACGCTGCGCACCAGAACCTCCGTCCCGGTGGCGACGCGGATGTCGGTGCCGAGCAGTCCGCAATCCTCCGGCACGATGTTGATGCACTGGGTGGCGTCGACCCGGCTCAGCACGATGTCGAAGGGCAGGCCGTTCACGGCATAGACGCCGAGCAGGCCGGGGGCGGAGGTCGCCGTGCGCAGGGTCACCACGCCGGCCGGCAGCGCGCGGTCGCTGGCCGCGGTCGGACGCTGATTGTGGCTTTCGTCCCAAACGGGCTTGCCCGAGGAATCCAGCTTGGACTGGGCTGCGGCGCCGCCGCTGAAACCGGAGAGGGCCAGGGTCGCGCCGCTCACCGCCGCCAGGGCCAGAATCGCCATCCGAAACCGCGACATCGTTATGCTCCGTACTAGTGTCTGTTCTTTTTGTCCGCCCGGGCCGCATGGAACGGCCGGGCATCGCCCCATTATATGGGATCCGATCAGCGGCGTCGCTCTAGCCCAGAAAGCCTACTGTGTTCGGTCAAGGTCATGCTGTGCAGTGGTGGTGCCGACAGTTCGCTCTGGACGCAGGTTCGATGCTTGTGAATGATGTTTCTTGTATCCGTTGCCGAACGGGTTTCGATAAATACGCTTCGGTTGTGAAGTTTTCGCCCCGATCTTTCCCTCGGGCGGTGTGTAGGAGGGTTCTCGCGGCATGGCTGCGCTTTTTGCTGATGATCGAGGCGGCGCGATGATGGTCCCCAGGGATGAACCGATGCTGGAAACCGCTCGCCTGATCCTGCGGCCGACCCGGGCGGAAGATTTCGATGACTGGGCGGCGATGATGGCAAATCCGGAGGGAACCGAGTTCATCGGTGGCGTGCAGTCGCGTCCGGTGGCTTGGCGCGGTTTCCTGTCGATGGCGGGTGCGTGGTCGATCCAGGGCTTCGCCATGTTCTCCGTCATCGAGAAGGAGACCGGCCGCTGGGTCGGCCGTGTTGGGCCGTGGGTGCCGGATGGCTGGCCGGGGCCGGAGATCGGCTGGGCGATCATGCCGGATCGCTGGGGCCGGGGCTATGCGGTCGAGAGCGCTGCCGCAGCCATCGACTGGGTGTTCGACCATCTCGGCTGGACCGAAGTCATTCACACCATCCATCCCCGCAACACGGCCTCGCAGGCGGTGGCGCTCAAACTGGGGGCGGAGGTGCGTGGGACAACCTTACTGCCCGAACCGGTCAACCCGCCGGAGGCGGATGTCTGGCACCAGACACGCGAGGAATGGCGTGCAAGGCGGCGTATTGCGGAGGGCGTATTGCGCTAATGCCATGCGACCTACCTTGCCGGTGTCGGGAGCGGCGGTGCCGGACTTAAAATTTCCGAGGCAATCGCCGATTCTTGTGCATTTTCACTAGAATTTTTGCGGATTGCCTATGCTATTGGTTTAGCCGTTGCATTCCATTCGCAGCAATCCTATTGGCTGACCGATTGCAGGAGGGGCCCGTAAATGGCCAAGGAACAGGCACTCGCCCTCATTAAGCGCCTCGCCACCGACGGCGAATTCCGTAATCAGCTGAACGCCCTCGATATTCAGGGCAAGCAAGCCCTGCTGGCACAGAGCGGGTTCGGCGGTGTCCTTCCCGACCATGTCCACAGCGCCGCTGCCGACGCCTTCAACTCCCTGACCGGCAAAGAGAGCGGTCTGGACAGCGCCGTGGCGGTCGAGTCGATTGCGACTGCCGCCTCGGCTTCGGCGACGTCGGCTTCCGCCACCTCCGCTTCTGCCACTTCGGCCTCTGCGACCTCCGCCTCGGCCACGTCGGCTTCCGCCACCTCTGCGTCGGCATCTCCGGGGCCCGCCTTCTCCGCCTCCGCGCAGTCGGCATCCGCCTCCGCTTCGGCTGCTTCGGCCTCGGCGACCTCCGCGTCGGCGACCTCCGCCGCTGCGCAGTCTGCGTCGGCTGTCCCGGCCCCGGCCTTCTCGGCGGTCGCCGCCCCGGCATCGGCGTTCTCGGCTGCCGCGCAGTCTGCGTCGGCTGTTCCGGCCCCGGCCTTCTCGGCGGTCGCCGCCCCGGCATCGGCGTTCTCGGCTGCCGCGCAGTCTGCGTCGGCTGTCCCGGCTCCGGCCTTCTCGGCGGTCGCCGCCCCGGCATCGGCGTTCTCGGCTGCCGCGCAGTCTGCGTCGGCTGTCCCGGCTCCGGCCTTCTCGGCGGTCGCCGCCCCGGCATCGGCGTTCTCGGCTGCCGCGCAGTCTGCGTCGGCTGTTCCGGCCCCGGCCTTCTCTGCGGTCGCCGCCCCGGCATCGGCGTTCTCGGCTGCCGCGCAGTCTGCGTCGGCTGTCCCGGCTCCGGCCTTCTCGGCGGTCGCCGCTCCGGCATCGGCGTTCTCGGCTGCCGCGCAGTCTGCGTCGGCTGTTCCGGCCCCGGCCTTCTCTGCGGTCGCCGCTCCGGCATCGGCGTTCTCGGCTGCCGCGCAGTCTGCGTCGGCTGTTCCGGCCCCGGCCTTCTCGGCTGTCGCCGCCCCGGCATCGGCGTTCTCGGCTGCCGCGCAGTCTGCGTCGGCTGTTCCGGCCCCGGCCTTCTCGGCGGTCGCCGCCCCGGCGTCGGCGTTCTCGGCTGCCGCGCAGTCTGCGTCGGCTGTCCCGGCTCCGGCTTTCTCGGCGGTCGCCGCTCCTGCTTCCGCTCATTCCGCATCGGCGATGTCGGCATCGGCAACCTCCGCGTCGGCGACGTCCGCTGCGGCGCAGTCCGCTTCGGCAACCTCCGCTGCGGCCACTCCTGGCGCGTCGGCCTCCGCATCGCAGGGCCCGGCAGCGGCTGGCGACGATCCCAAGACCGAGGCGTAATCGCATCGGGGCCGGCCTATCCTCACGGGAGACGGCCGGCCCCTCATTGTCATTACGCGTCCCGCGCCCTGCGGGGCGACAATCCATCTCCCTCCGAACCGGCCGGAACCGCGAGTCCTGATCCATCCCATGGCTGACAGCGCATCGCCCGACACCGTCTATCCGGAGTTCCCCGGCATCCGCCTGGGCGACACCGTCCACCGCGCCGCCAAGCGCTTCTTCATCGGCACCCACCGCACGGCGACGCCGGAAGAGACGCTGGCCCGCATCTCGCCCCATTTCGCCCGCTGCGGCATCACGCGGCTGGCCGACGTGACCGGGCTGGACCGTCTGGGCATCCACACCGTCATCGGGCACCGGCCAAACAGCCCGACCCTGTCGGGCAGTGCCGGCAAGGGTTTCAGCCTCGCTGCAGCGACAGTCTCTGCCGCGATGGAGGCGATCGAGTTCCACCATGCCGAGCATCTGCGCCTGCCGCATGTCGAGGCGGCGTGGAACGACCTGCCGGCCGATGGACGCATCCCGCTGGACCGCTTGCCGGGAACCAAGCACGGCTCCTTCCGTCCCGACCGGCCGGAGATCTGGACCTGGGGCTGGGACCTGATGAGCGGGCGGCCGGTCGCCGCTCCCTGGACCTCGGTCGGGCTGCACAGCATGCCGCCGGGGACCAAGCCGGGGGCCCGCAGCTTCTACGCCATGGGCACCAACGGTCTGGCCAGCGGCAACCACATCCTGGAGGCGGTCGCCGCCGGCCTCTACGAGGTGATCGAGCGCGACTCCGTGGCCTGCTGGCGCTATGCCGGCGATCGGCTCAACTGGCCGACGCCGCGGGTCAATCTGGAGAGCATCGACGCGCCGACCGTGCGCGACCTGCTGCACCGGTTCGAGCAGGCCGGCATCCGTCCGCTGCTGTTCGACGTCACGACGGACCTGGGCGTGCCGAGCTACATGGCAATCGTCTATGACCGCGAGATGCGCAAGACCGGCATGAACCGCGGCTATGGCAGCCATCTGGAGCCGGCCGTTGCCATGTGCCGCGCCCTGACCGAGGCGGTGCAGTCGCGGCTGGTCCTGATCGCCGGTTCGCGCGACGACTTCTTCCGCCGCGACCTGGTCCGCAATCAGAATGCCGACGGCAATGCCGAGATCGCGGCGCTGGAGGCGACGCCGATCAACACCGACGGGCGGCGTCACCGGAACCATGCCACCCCGACTTTCGAAGGCGACATCACCGTTCTGCTGACCGTCCTGCACCGCGCCGGGATCGAGCAGGCGCTCGTCTTCGACCTTACCCTGCCGGAGATCGGCATTCCGGTGGTGCGGATTCTGGTGCCGGGGCTGGAAGGCTACCAGTTCGACTTCTACACTCCGGGTGCCCGGCCGCTGGCTTTCGCGGACGCTCTGAAGGCACATGCGTCTCAAGCGCAAATGGGATCGGTCGCATGAAGATCTGTGTGTTCCTGGGCCCCACCATGCCGGTGGAGGATGCCCGCGCGATTCTGCCGGATGCGGTGTTCCTGCCCCCGGCGGCGCAGGCCGACATCATCAGCGCCATGACCATCCACCGGCCGGACGTGATCGCCCTGATCGACGGGGTGTTCGGTCAGTCGCTGTCGGTCTGGCACAAGGAGATCCTCTATGCCCTGCACAAGGGCGTGGCGGTCTATGGCGCGTCCAGCATGGGCGCCTTGCGGGCGGCCGAATGCCATCCCTTCGGCATGGTGCCGGTCGGCGAAGTCGCACGCGGCTATGTCGACGGCCGGCTGACCGGCGACGACGAGGTGGCGCTGGCCCATGCCGGTCCGGAAGACGGCTGGTTCCCGCTGTCGGAGCCGCTGGTGAACCTGCGTGCCAGCATGGCGGCGGCACTGGCTGCCGGGGCGGCGGACCGGGCCCTGCACGACCGGGTGATCGCCGCGGCCAAGGGGCTGTACTTCACAGAACGCACCCGCGACCGCATCTTCGCCGAAGCCGGACTGGGCGCGGAGGAAACGGACCGGCTGGAGCGCTTCCTGGAAAGCGGCGGAATCGACCAGAAGCGCCGCGATGCGGAGGTTCTGCTCAGCCATCTCGGCAGCCTCATCATGCCGCCGCGGCCGGCGCCGTTCGACTTCAACGCGTCCCATTATTTCGATGTCCTGTACGAGCGCGACCGCCGCGTCTGCCACGGCGGCAACACGGTCCCGCTGTCGGAGATCGCCTCCCACGCCGCCTTGCACCGGCCGGACTTTGCGGAAATCAACAACGCCGCACTCGGCCGCCTGCTGATCCGCCAGTTCGCGGAGGTGATGGGCGTCACGGTGGACGAGGCGGCGGTGCGGACGGAAACCCGGCGTTTCTGCGCCATGCGCGGACTCGTGGGGGCGGAGGCGCTGGCCGACTGGTGCCGCCGCAACGACCTGACCGATGACGAGTTCAGCGAACTGATGACCGAGCTGGCCATCGAACGGGCGATGCGGCTCTGGCTGGTCCCGCGCCGATTCCTGGCGCGGACGACGAAGCCGGTGCTGAACGAGCTGCGCCTGCGCGGACTCTACGAATCCACCGCGGAAGAGGCGGCGCTGGTCGAGCGCGTGATGGAGCTGCATTTCGGCGACGCCAGCCGCCAGCCCAAGGAAACGGTGGAGCAACTGCTGGCCGAGCATGTTGCCAGCACCGCCTGCCGGGTTGATGCGCCGGCCGACGTCTGGTCGTATGAATATGGCTTCAAGGACCTGCTGGACCTGCGCATCGACCTGATGCGGGCCAAGCAGGTGCGCGATCTGTTCCGCCAGCTGGCGGTGGAGGCGGAAGCGGCGCTCGTCCAGGCGGCGGCGCAGGAGCCTGCTGGAGAGGCGATGCCGGAAGAGGAGATGCAGACGTGACGAACGCTGAGGTGACCATCCGCGTGCCGACCCCGTTGCGCGGCTTCGTCGGCGGGCACGATCAGGTGACGGTGCCGGGCGCCACGGTGCGCGAGGCGCTGGCGGCTTTGACCGCCGGGCAGGATGCCTTCCGCGACCGGCTGTTCACCGCGGAGGGCGACCTGCGCCGGTTCGTGAATGTCTATCTCGGCCGCGACGATGTCCGGCGGCTGGGCGGGCTGGAAGCGGCCTTGCCGGCCGGCGCCACCCTGACCCTGATGGTCGCCCTGGCTGGCGGTTGAGGAGCCTCGCGTCATGAGCCTGAAGGACCGGCGCCTCGCCGAATTGCGCGCCCGCATCGCAGAAGTCGCCGTCGCTGACGCGCTGGCCCTGCAACGGGACGGTGCCCTGCTGGTCGATGTCCGCGAGGATGAGGAGACGGCGACGGGCAGCCCGGCCGGTGCGCTGCGCCTGCCGCGCGGCTTCCTTGAGTTGCGGATCGAGGAGAAGGCGCCCGATCCGGCGCGTCCTCTGCTGCTGATGTGTGCCGGCGGCACCCGGTCGCTGTTCGCGGCGGAGGATCTGCTGCGGCTGGGCTATCGGGACGTGCGGTCGGTCTCCGGCGGCTTTTCCGCCTGGAAGGCCAGCGGCCTGCCGGTGGAGGTGCCGCCGCAGCTCGATGCCGCCCAGCGCGAGCGCTACCGCCGCCACCTGACCATGCCGGAGGTGGGGGAGGCCGGACAGCACAGGCTGCTGCGCAGCCGTGTCGCCCTGATCGGCGCCGGCGGGCTGGGCTCGCCCATCGCGCTGTACCTCGCCGCCGCCGGGGTCGGACGCCTGACCCTGATCGACGACGACCGGGTCGAGCGCAGCAATCTTCAGCGCCAGATCCTGCATGCCGAAAGCCGGCTGGGCCAGCGCAAGGTGGAGAGCGGCCGCAGCACCCTGCTCGATCTGAACCCGACGATCGAGGTGGTGTCGCACGACACGCGGCTGGAAGCGGCCAATGTGCTGGAGCTGTTGGCCGGGCACGATGTGGTGGTCGATGGCTCGGACAATCTGCCGACACGCTATCTGGTCAACGATGCCTGCCTGCGGCTGGGCGTGCCGAACGTCTATGGCGCCATCTTCCGCTTTGAAGGGCAGGTGTCGGTGTTCGGCGGAGCGGCACCGGGCGTGCGCCCCTGTTACCGCTGCCTCTTCCCTGAACCGCCGCCGGCCGAATATGCGCCGTCCTGCGCCGAAGCCGGTGTGCTGGGCGTGCTGCCCGGCGTGATCGGCACCATCATGGCGGCAGAGACGATCAAGCTGCTGCTCGGCCTCGGCGAACCGCTGGCCGGCCGGCTGCTGCTCTATGACGGCCTGCGTGGCGAGTTCAACGAGATCGCGGTTCCGGTCGATCCGGATTGCCCGTCCTGTTCGGCCGGGGCGCACCCGGAATTGAGCGACATCGCGGCAGTGTGCGCGGGGTGATGGAGAGAGGCGGCGTGCTCCCTGTCCGGCAATCGGGCCGGCCCTTAATCAGCCCTGGGGTCGGCCCGGCGGGGGTCGGCTCCGGGGTCGCCGGGAGCGGGGCTGGGCGTTAAGCGGCCGTCTTCTGGACGATGACGCTCTGGACCAGCTTCTTCAGGGCAACGAAATCGACGGGCTTGGTCACCAGTTCGGTCGCACCGATGTCCAAGGCGCGGCGGCGGTTTTCGGAGTCGCCATAGGCGGTGACCATGATCACCGGAACATGCGGTGCTTCCGCACGAAGACACCGCAGGAAGTCGAGTCCACTCATCCCAGGCATATTGATATCGCTGAGGACAAGAACAGCTTCCGGTTGCAGGCCGGTGTTCAAGCTTTTGAGTGCCTCTTCGCCAGACGCGGCGAAATGAAGCACCAGTTCACCACGGCGCAATTCTGCGCGAAAACGCTGGCGAAACGAATCCTCGATATCCGGTTCGTCATCGACGACGAGGATTCCCAGGGTCATGTCTTTCGGCGCTCCCCTAGCGACATGGCCGTCACGGTTCGTGGCAGCGTGATCGTAAACTCGGCATGCTCGTTTTCGATGCTGGATACGTCGAAACGGCCCCTGTGTTGATGTACCACGATGTCATAGCTGAGTGAAAGTCCTAAGCCCGTTCCTTCTCCGGTAGGCTTCGTGGTGAAAAACGGAGTGAAAAGCTTTTCGATCACTGCGGTAGTCATGCCGATGCCATTGTCGCGAATTCTTATGGAAACGTCCCCTCCTCTCGTTTCGGTTGTTATTGTCAGTGCCGGTACGTAGGCAGGATCGCCGCAGGTCAGCTGTTTTTTGCGGACCGCGTAAAAGCTGTTCGTGAACAAATTAACCAGCACACGCGAGATGTCCTGTGGAACCAGCTTCACTTCACCCACCGCCGCGTCGAATCGGCAGTCCAGAGTCGCGTTGAAGCTGCGGTCCTGGGCGCGCACGGCGTGGTAGGACAGGGCCACGGCCTCTTCCACCAAGGCGTTCAGGTCGGTGGTTTGCCATTCGCCGCCGCCGCCGCGAGAATGGGCCAGCATGCTCTTGACGATGTTGTCGGCGCGCCGGCCATGGTCGGCGATCTTGCGCAGGTTGCTTTGCAGGCTGTCGACCAGTTCATCCACGTCGGTGCGGGTCGCTCCCTCCAGATGGTCGTTCAGCGGCTCCAGCAGTTCCAGCAGCTCGTCCAGCAGTTCGCCCGACAGCTCGGCGAAGTTGTTGACGAAGTTCAGCGGGTTTTTCAGCTCGTGGGCGATGCCGGCGGTCAGCTGGCCGAGCGAGGCCATCTTCTCCTGGACGATCAGCTGCTGCTGGGTCTCGCGCAGCTCCTTCAGGATTGCCTCGGCCCGCTCCTTGGCTTGGCGAAGCTCATCCTCGATGCGCTTGCGGTCGGTGATGTCGTGGTGGGTGATCACATAGCCGCCGTCCGCCCGGGGAGCCGTGCGGATGTCCAGGATGCGGCCGTTCGAGGGAACCTGGCGTTCGGAATTGATGACGCCCTTGACCAGGAAGCGGGTGCACAGCTCCGCCACCGTCTCCTCGCAGGGGACATCGCCGTAATCGCCGCGCCGGTGGTTGTAATGGAGGGTCTCGGCAACCGGGGTGCCGGGAGGGAACATGCCGGGGGGATAGTCCCACAGCCGGAAATACTCGCTGTTAGCGCCCTCCAGCCGCAAGCTGCGATCCAGCATCAGCACGCCGTTGGGCATGGCGTCGATGGCCGCCTGCAACAGTTGCCCCTGATGCGGGATCTCGGCATTGGCCGCCTGGGGGCGCATCTGGGTCAGCATCTCCATCACCGCGGGCGCGCCGCCCCAGTCCACCGGTTCGAGCAGCTGGTCGAACCACTGGATGCTGGTGTCGGCCCGGTGGCGCTTGATGCGGCGGGCCAGCGGCTGGATCGGGCCCTGCTGGCAGTGGGCATAGGCGTTGCGCTCCGCCAGCCGGGCGTCCTCCGGGATCAGCGCCATGATGTCGGACAGGGCCATCACCTCCCCGACCAATTCGTAGCCCAGCAGGCGGGCAAGCGTGCCGCTGCAATGAAGGATCACGCCGTCCCGGTGGACGATCAGGCCCGGCATCGCCGCGACCAGCTGGTCGTGATAGTTCTGCGCCCGGTCCAGCGAGGCCACGACCGACTCCTCCGGGGAGTAGGACGACAGCGGGGGCAGGGCTCGCAGCAGATCGGCTTTGTCGTCCATGAGTGGGTCCCGAAGATGTCGTCCGCAGGGCTCTGTCACTGATCCGGAAGGGTCAGGGGGCGTCCAGTGGCAGCCGCAGGATCACACAGGTTCCGCGGCCGACCTCGCTGTCGATATCGATCTCCCCGCCAAGCTTGCCGGTGACGAGATTGAACACGGCATACAGCCCCAACCCCATGCTGCCGGCGCCGCGGCGGGTGGTGGTGAAGGGCTGGAACAACCGCGGCTGGATGTCGGCGGGGATGCCCCGGCCGTTGTCGGACACGCGCAGCTCCACCCGCTCGTCGCCCATCATCCGGACCGAAACCGTGACCTGTCCCGGACGGCGGATGCTGTCCTCCGGCTGCTCGCTCTCGCTCGCACCGAAGCCGACGGGGACGGGCGCCGCCTCGAAGGCATGGGCGAAGGCGTTGGTCAGCAGGGCCAGCAGCACCTCGGTCAGCGCACCGGGATAGGTGTCGAGCGCCAGCCCGTCCGGACATTCCAGCACCAGCTCATGCCCGGCGGCGGCCGGCTGCACCTGCACCGCCAGCACGATGTCCGACAGGTAGTCGCGCAGGCCGACACGGCTGCGCGGCGAACTGGCCTTGCCCTCCGTCACCAGCTTCAGGCTCTGGATCAGGGCGGCGGCGCGTTCGATGTTGGCGACCAGCAGGGTGGAGACCTCGCTGGCGGTGCCGACATAATCCTGGAAGTCGCTCTTGCGCAGCTGTCCGCCGTTGAAGGTCATGATGATCCCCTCCGACGCCGTCTGCAAATGGGTGGCGGCGGTCAGGGCGATGCCGACGGGGGTGTTGATCTCGTGCGCGACCGCGGCGATCAGCTGGGCGATCACCGCCATCTTCTCCGCCCGGATCAGGTCGGACTGCATGCGCTCCAGGTCGGCGAGCGCCTGCTCGGCCGAATCCTTGGCCCGGCGCAGCGCTTCCGCCTGAACCTTGCGTTCGGTGATGTCGTAGAGCCAGACGATGAAGACCGGCTGGTTCTCGTAGCTGGTGCGATCGACGGACATCGCCATCCACACCGTGCGCCCGTCTTCGCGCACGTAATGGATCTCGTCCGAAACCGATAAGGCGTCCATCCCGGATGCCCGGTTCGGCAGCCGTTCCTGGACATGGCGGAACAGGGTGGGGGCGCAATGGTGCTGGAGCGTGTCGGCGGGGACGCCGAACAGGTCGGTGCAGCGCTGGTTGCAATAGACCAGATCGCCGGCTTCGGTGATGATGGCGACACCGATCGGGCTGCCGTCCAGGACCCGGCGCATGCGGGCGGCCTGGGCGCGCGACGCCGCCTCCGCCGTGCGGGTTTCCTGAAGCGCGTCGCGCAGGCGGCGCACGGACTGACAGGCCTCCAGCGTCTTGTGGATGGTGGCTTCCAGATCGGCGAAGTCGATGGGCTTGATGATGAAGTCGAAGGCGCCGCGGTTCATCGCCGCGCGCACGTTGCCAAGGTCGCCATAGGCCGACACCATGACGGCGCGGATGTCGGAATTCACCTGCGGCAGATGATCCAGCAGGGTCAGCCCGTCCATGCCGGGCATGTTGATGTCGCTCAGCACCATGTCGATGTCGGGCCGGGCGCGCAGGGTCGCCAGCGCCTCCTGCCCGTCATGGGCGAACAGGAATTCCAGTTCGCCGGTCCGGACGGCGCGGCGGAAGCGCTGCAAGATCAGCGTTTGGACGTCCCGCTCGTCGTCGACAACCAGTATCTTGCCCATCCCGCCTTCCTACCGCCAACCCGCCGGACAGGCGGGCCGTTCCGTCGGAGCCGCGTCATACGCCGATCCGTGGGCCCCACCATAAGCGTGCATCGCCCGAACGGGAAGGGCCGTGGCGTATGGCACCCCATCGGTTGTATGCCGCCATGGGCGCATGGCTGGGCCGGACCGCAAGCGGAAATCCCCTGATCCATATGGAACGTACATGCCGGAAAGGATAGCACGGGATTGCAGCACGGCCAGACGATTGTAAACGATTAGAGTCTAATCAATCTTTCGAATCATGACCGGCGGCTCTCCGGCGCCCTGGCCGGACGGGGAAACCGCCAGCGGCAAAGTGAACCAGAACGACGCCCCGGTGGCAAACTCGGCGACCGGTCCGTCCCGCGCGTCCTCCACCCCGATCCGGCCGCCCAGATGCTCGACGATCCGCTTGGCGATGGCCAGCCCCAGCCCGGTGCCGGCCGGCTTGCCGGTCAGCGCGTCGCCGGATTGGCGGAAGCGGTCGAACACCAGGTCACGGTCCTTCGCCGGCACGCCGGGGCCGCTGTCGATCACCGCCACCCGCAGGACCCCGTCCGCCAGCCGGGCGACCAGCTGGGTCCGGCCGCCGGGTGGGGTGAATTTGGCGGCGTTGGACAGCAGATTGACCACGACCTGGATCACCCGGTCCACATCGCCGCGCACCGGTGGCAGCCGTTCCGGGATGTCGACCGACAGGGCGATGCCGCGCTCGCGGAACAGCGCCTCCGTGGCGGCGACCGCCTCCGCCAAGGCCTGTCCGGCATCGATGGTCCCAATTCGCCAGTCCAGCGCACCGGCCTCGATCTTCGCCATGTCCAGCACCTGGTTGATCAGGCGGGTCAGCCGCTCGCTCTCCTTGATGATGACGGCCAGGAATTCCTGCCGCTGCTCGGAGTCCAGCTCGGGGTCGTCGTGCAGGATCTCGCTCAGCGCCCGGATCGAGGTCAGCGGCGTGCGCAGTTCGTGGGTGACGGTGGACAGGAAGTCGTCCTTCAGCCGGTCCAGCTCGGTCAGCCGCTCGTTGGCGGCGCGCAGCGCGTCGGTGGCTCGTTCCAGTTCCGCCGTCTTGCGTTCCAGCGCGCGGCTGTGGGCGATGACGTCGCTGGTCTCGTCCAGCATGCGCAGAAGCTCCGCCGCCTCCACGGCACCTGCCGAGACGGAGGAGGCCAGGGCGACGCGGGCCGATGCTCCGCCGATGGCGCCGGCCAGCAGCCGTTCGGCCAGCCGCAGCCGGTCCGGTCCGGCCGGCTCGTCCGGATCGGCGCCGTCGAAGGCACGCCCGGCACGCTGTGGACCGAGGAAGCGGGCGACCACGCGGGTGAGATCGCCGACGCTGGCCGCACTGCGCCAGTCCGGCGGCGCCTCCCGCCGTGGTGTCGCGACATCCGGGGCGGAGTGGAAGACATCGACGAACGCCGTGGCCTGCACCCGCTCCGCCGCACCCTGCCGGTCGAACAGCGACAGGCCGACATAGGCGCCGATGTTGGCGAGCGCGGTCCAGAACAGCGAATGGGCCAGCGAGTCCCAACCTTCGAGCCCGAACAGCGCGTAAGGCCGCAGGGCGGCGATTCCCCACGGCCCCTCGGTGATGAAGCCGGACGGCAACCAGCCCGAACGCGCGAAGCTGGGCAGCAGCAGGGTATAGGCCCAGACCAGCGCGCCCGCCGCCACGCCACCGATGGCGCCACGCCGGGTCGCTCCCCGCCAGTAAAGGCCGCCGATCAGTGCCGGGGCGAACTGTGCCACCGCGGCGAAGGAAATCAGCCCGATCGACACCAGAGCGTAGGCCGAGCCCGCCAGCCGGAAATAGCCGTAGCCGAACAGCAGGATCGCCACGATGGCGATGCGCCGCACCGCCAGGAGGAGCGGTGCCAGATCGGCTGAGCGTGCCAGCGCCCGCGGCCGGGTGCGCAGCAGGATCGGCATCACCAGGTCGTTGCACAGCATGGTGGACAGCGCCACCGTCTCGACCACGATCATCCCCGCCGCCGCCGACAGCCCGCCCAGGAAGGCCAGCAGCGCCAGCCAACCCGCACCGCCGTTCAGGGGGAGGGCGACCATGAACAGATCCGGGTCCATCCCTCCGCCGAACGTCAGCAGGCCGGACAGCGTCACCGGCAAAACGAACAGGTTGATCAGCAGGAGATAGAGCGGGAACAGCCAGATCGCCCTGTCGAGATGGCGTTCGTCCGTCGATTCGATGACCATCACCTGGAACTGGCGCGGCAGGCACAGCATCGCCGCGGCGGACAGGATGGTGGTGGCGACCCAGGCGCCCCATGGACCGCCGCCGGACGCGGCATGCCCAAGCGCCGCCTCGCTGCCCATCAGGCGGGCGAGGTCCGGGCGGGCGGCCGCTGCGGCGAACAGGCTGTCTAGCCCGCCGTGCAGGCCCCAGACCACGAAGATGCCGACCGCCAGGAAGGCGACCAGCTTCACCAGCGATTCGAGCGCGATGGCGGCGACCATGCCCGGATGATGCTCCGCCGCGTCGATCTGGCGGGCACCGAAGACGATGGCGAACAGCGCCATCACCGCCGCTATGAGAAAACCCTGGTCGAGGAATGGCTCGGTGGGTGCGCCCAGCCCGCCACCGGTCAGCGCGTCGAAGCTGACGGCGACCGCCTTGAGCTGCAAAGCGATGTAGGGGGTTACACCCACCGTGGCTGTCAATGCCACCAGACCGCCCAGCAAGGGGCTGTGGCCGTAGCGGCTGGCGAGGAAGTCGGCGATGGAGGTGATGCGCTGCGCCTTAGCGATGCGCAGGATCTTGCGCAACAGCAGCGGCGCCAGCAGCATCAGCAGGGTAGGGCCGAGATAGACCGGCAGGAACCCGATGCCCAGTGTCGCCGCCCGCCCGACCGACCCGTAGAAGGTCCAGGTGGTACAATAGACCCCGAGCGACAGGGCGAAGACGGTGGGCGAGGCGATGACGCTACGCCCCGCCGCTTCCCGCCGGTCGGCCCAATGGGCGATGGCGAACAGGGCGGAGAGATAGACCAGCGCGGCGATCAGGACGGCAGCCCAATCCAGCCCGGCCTCCATGCCGCCCTCCTAGCGTGCCCGGCCGGCGAGTGCCGCCAGCGCGATCACCGCCGCCCAGATGCCGAAGACCCAGCCATACAGTATCGGCACCCTCAGGATCGTTCCCTTCACACTGAACAGGCCGAGAAGCGGTGGGCTGAACAGGGCGGCCGCCAGCAGGAACAGGCCGATCATCCGGTCGCGGTACCGGGCGGAGCCCGGCTCATGGCCCGGCATCGGCTCGGGCGCGCTCAAAAGGCGCGCTCCCGTGCGGCAAGTTCGACCAGAATGTTGGCCCCGCGGATGGCATCGTCCAGCGTCCGCACCTCGCGCTCGCGCAACATCTCGATCATCCGTAGGAACACCGCGGCGGTGACCAAGCTGTCGCCCAGCGCGGTGTGGCGGTCCACCACCTCGATGCCCAGCCGTTCGGCGATGCCGTCCAGCGTGTGGTCGCCGTCATTGCCCAGCAGCATGCGCGACAGCAGCATGGTGTCGAGAACCGGACAGTCGAAGGCCACCCCGGCCGCCCGTTCTTTCATCTTCAGGAATTTCAGGTCGAAGGCGGCATTGTGCGCCACCAGCACCGCACCGGAAACGAAACCGCGGAACTGCGGCAGCACGGCGTCGATGGTCGGCTTGCCCGCCACCATCCCGTCGGTGATGCCGTGGAAGGGGACCGATTCCGGCGGGATCGGCCGTTTCGGATCGACCAGCGTGTTGAAGGTCTCGCCGGTCAGGATGCGCCCGCCGACGACGCGGACGGCGGCGATCTGGATGATCTCGTCGCCGGTGCTGGGCGACAAGCCGGTGGTCTCGGTGTCGAACACCACGTAATGCAACCGGTCCAGCGGCGTGCGGCCAAGCTCGCTGGTCGCCAGCGGTTGGTGCAGCAGCCCGAAATCGAAGAATTCCGGCCGGGCGCCGGCCTTCGGCCGCGGCTGGACGGTGCGCGGCGACTGCGCCGGCGGCAACGGCACGCGCAACCGGGCGCGGGCGGTATCGCGGGCGGTATCTGGGGCGCTGTCGGTGGACAGCGGCTCGCTCCAGGCGGTGCTGCGGTGGTGCTGCAAGACGTCGCCGGCGCTGAGGCCGCCCAGACCGTCGGGCAGGGTCTGGTCCAGCCAGCCGTCCAGCGTGGCGCTGGACACAGGCGGCCCCTGCCAGACGAGGTCGAGATAGACCCAGCGGTCGCCGTCCTGCGGGCCGGCAGCCTCAAGATCGAAGGCGGTGGCGCCGGTCAGCGCCTGCACCCGCCCGATCAGATAGGCGAACAGCAGGACGAGGCTGTGGCTGTCGCCATGCACCCATTGCGGCAGACCGGTCAGCGTCACCGTGGTCGCGGACTCGGCCCCCACCCGGTGGGCGACAAGGGTGATCAGGTTGTTGGAATGGATGTCGCTCATCGGCCAGCTGCCGGTGACGACATTGCGGTAGGCGTTGGTCACCCGCTCCAGCCTTTGCGACAGGCTGTCGCAGGAGTCCAGCATCGCGCTTTCGAAGGCGGCGCGCTCGCCGGGTCCGAGGTCGGGTGCGTCGTACAGCGTCTCCACCGCCGCCCGCAGATTGGCGATGGGCGCACGGAACCCTTCCGTCGCCTCGCGCAGCAGGGAGTCGCGCTGGCCCAGCGCCGCCAGTTCGCTGGTGGCGTCTGACAGGGTCAGAACGTAGCCGGTTATGACAGGGCCGGTTATGGTCGGCGGCTCGTCCGACGCCGGGTCGGGATCCTGCAGGATGGCACTCATCCGCCCTTCCAGCAGGATGCGGCCGTCGGTGGTGGCGCCGACGAACTGGGCGGTGGTCCCATGCTCGTGGTTGACGTGCCGTCCCTCGCGCACCCGCAGGGTCAACCGCTCCAGCGTGTGGGTCACCGGCTCCGCGACCACGAAGTGCAGCAGCGAGCGGCCCAGCCCAAGCTCGCCCGTCAGATGCAGGATGTCGAGGGCGGTCTGGTTGTAGAGCAGGATCTGGTGCCGGGTGTTGCAGACCAGGACACCTTCGTGCAGATCGCGCAGCACGGCGGCGAGCTGCGTCTTCTGTTCTTCCGCCTTGGCGGTGGAGTCGGCGACGGTGCGGGCGATGTCGCGGCGGACCTGGGCCATCTTGTCCGACAGATCGTTCACCGCGCGGGCGATGGGCAGCAGGTCGCCATAGCGGGCCAGCGGCACCCGGCCGCCGACCGCCGCCTCGGCATTGCCGTGGGCGATCAGCCCAGCCTCGCGGCTCAGGGTCTCCGCGGCGCGCAGCAGATAGCGGTCGACCGCCAGCCACAGCCCCCAAACCGCGGCGGCGCAAGCCGCCGTCATGACCACGGCGTAGGTCAGCAACGGGTCCGATGCGTCCGACCCGCGCACCGCCGCCGCCAGCCCGACCGCCACCACCACCAGACCGATGCCGACGGCGCGGAAGGCCAGCGGGATCATTCGGCGGGGCAGGCGGGCGGGCGGAGGAACGCCGCCGCTCTTCCGGTCCGGGCATGGTCCATCCAGTGCCGGGGCGGTCATGGTGCCGGCTCCGCGCTGCCGGTCGCGGTCAGGCCCAGATGGCGGCGGACGGTGGTCAGCAGGTCGCGGGTGGAGAAGGGCTTGGTGATGTAGTCGGTGGCGCCCAGCGCCAGCCCCTTCTGCCGTTCGACGTCGCGGCTTCGCGCCGTCAGCATGATGATCGGCAGCGTCTTCCAGGCCGGGTTGGTCCGCAGGGTCTGGCAGACGTCGAAGCCGTCGCGCTTCGGCATCATCGCGTCGAGCAGGATCAGGTCGGGGGTGAAGGTCTCCACCGAGCGCAGCGCTTCGTCCCCGTCGCGGGCGATGCGCACGTCGAACCCGGCGCGCTGCATGAGAACCTGGAGCGACAGGACGATGCTGGGCTCGTCGTCGACAACCAGGATGGTCGGCTTCATGGCGGGGCGTCCTCCGGTGCGCCGGTCTTATGCCGGCTTCCCAATTTGCGGCCGGGGCAATGCATTCGTGCCCTGGAATGTCCATGGTACGAGCAAAGACAAGCGGGGATCAAGCGGCACTCCCGGCTCCCCCGACCAAAGAACGGGGTGAAGCCGGAAAGAAAAAGCCCGACCGCGACCAAATGTCGCCGCCGGGCTTTCGTTTCAATGACACGATGTCGCAGGGGCAAAAACCGGCCGGCGCCCGTCGCCGGCCCGGGATCAGCGCGTCGACACGACGACGGGGTTGAGCCCCATCTTCGATTTCAACTGCTCGGCCTCCCGCTTGGCGGCGGCCGGATCGGGGTAGCCGCCGACGCGCACCGCGCGCCAGGACCGGTTCGAACCGTCGGTCCAGTCCACCGTGTAGGCCTGGAACCCGTTGCCCTGAAGCCGCTGGACCAGCGAATCGGCGTTCCCCGTCACCGAGAAGCTGCCGACCTGCACGGTGTAGCGTCCGGCCGGCGCCTGGGCGGCAGGGGTGGGCGGAGCGGCGGCCTTGGCGGCCTGCTTGGGCTCGCCGTTGCCGGGCGACGCGGCGGGCGGGGTGGCGGGGGCCGCCGGTGTCGCGGCGGGCGGACGCTTTGCCGGCTCCTTGGGCGGCGCCAGCATCGCCTGCAACGATCCGGTGTCCGCCGGAGCGTCCTGCTTCGGCGACTCCGGCTTCTGGACCGCGGGAGCGCTTTCCATCGGGGCCGCAGCGCGCGGCTTCGGAGCCGCGGCGGGGGCGGTGGCCGGGACGGACGGTGGCTCCGGCACTTTCAGGACCGGGGGCGGGCTGGTTGGCAAAGCGGCGACCGGCGGCGGCGGGGCGGCGGCGGGCGTCTGTGCCGGCGCGGACTGCACCGGAGGAGCCTGCGTCGCGGCGGTCGGCGAGGTGGTGGGCGTCGGGGTGGTGGCAGGTGTCGGCAGGCTTCCGGTCGCGTTCGACGCGGCGCCGGGTGCCGGGTTAGCAGGCGTCTGGTTGGCAGGGGCGCGGGTGATGGCGGGGGCCGGCACCATCGGCGCCCCGCTGTTGGCGGCCGTCGTCACCGGCGCCGGATCGCCCGAGCCGAAATAGACCACGCCGACGGCAATGCCGCCGGCAGCGACCAGGGCCATCGCGATCTTGCCCAGCGGCAGGCGGCTGCGGGCTGCCGGCTCCTCCTCCTCATACTCCACGTCGTCATCCTGCGGGTCGGCCCGCAGATCTTCGTTCAAGGCGCGAAGCAGCTTGGCGATGTCCTCGTTCTCCGGCGGCGGAGTGTCGGAAGGTTTGCCGTTGGCCTTCATCTCGTCCTTGAAAGTCGGTGTCGTCAGGGTTGGAGCCTGCCGGTACGGTGGCTTGAGCGTCACGGTCGACCTGCGCTTGCCCGTCATGGCGGGCCGGCTGAAAGCAGAAAAAGGGGCCTTCCGGGCGCCGGGACCGCGGAACACGGACCGGCTGCGGAAAGCCCCTTCTCTTTATCGTATTTTGCCGCCCCTTCAAACCGCCATGCGGTCGCGCCCGGCAGTCGGGCGGCACAAAAGAAGAGACCTCAGCCCTGATGCGGCCGGGTCGGATCGACCGGCTGGGCGGTGGTCGTGGTGGTGGCGGTCGGCGCCGGCTGAGGTGCGGCCGGCTGTGCCGGGGCCGGGTTGATCGCGGCCGGAGGAGCCTGGGCCGGCGTCTGGGCGGTGGTGGTCGCGGCAGGCGGCTGGGCCTCGTCCTCGTCCTTCAGTCCGGCCTTGAAGGCCTTCACGCCCTTGGCGATGTCGCCCATCACGTTGGGCAGCTTGCCGGCGCCGAACAGGAGAAGCACGATGACCAGAACGATCAACCAGTGCCAGATGCTGAAACTGCCCATCGATCAATACCTCTGAAAAACGGTCGGAATGGATGTCGTCGCGGTCGCCACCAATGTGAGTGCCCCTTCCGCGCCGCACAAGAGGGGCAAGGCCGGGAGTCGTGACAAAGCTGGTGCCGTCAGGCTGCCGGGCCGCTTTCCGCCGGCTCATCCGGCAGCTGGTGGCGCATGATCAGCGGTGCCTGGAAAGCGCTGAACAGCAGGGTCAGCGGCATGATGCCGAACACCTTGAAATTGACCCACGTGTCGGTGGCGAAGTTCCGCCACACCACCTCGTTGAGCACGGCCAGCAGCAGGAAGAACCACGCCCAGCGAATGCCCAGCGTTCGCCACCCGTCGTCCGAAAGGTTCAGAACCGTGCCCAGCAGGCGCTTCATCACGTTGCGCCGCGTCATGTGGGCGACGAACAGGACGATGGCGAACAGCAGGTTGACCAGGGTTGGCTTGATCTTGATGAACAGGTCGTCCTGAAGCCACAGAGTCAGGCCGCCGAACAGCAGCACGAATCCGGCGCCGACCACCGGCATGATCGGGATGCGCCGTTCCAGCCGCCAGGACACCGCGAGCGCGATGGTGATGGCGACCATGAAGACCGCGGTGCCGGTCATGATGCCGGCCTGTGAATTGGCAACGAAGAAGGCGGCGAGCGGGCCGGCCTCGATCGCCAGGCGTGCGAACTGGTTCATGGTCCCTGACATAGCCCGAACCGGTCGCCCATGAAAGGGGCGAATGTTGACGCACGAGACATTCGGGAGCCCACACCCGCCCGTGAAAAGGAAAATGTGGCGGTGACATCGCTCGGTCCCCGACGCCGGAACGCGAGCGGGGCTTTTCTCGCGTCGAGTGTTTCGCTAACTCTTTCGTCATCCGCCGAACGGCGGGGGACCGGACGAAGGGCAGGGGACCATGGAAGCCGCCGAGGTGAAGGACCTGATCGACGAAGCCCATGAGCGGGAACGGGCCATGCACCGCCCCGCGGGACACCACCATGCCGAAGAGAATGACGAGGGCGGGCATGGGGTGAAGATGTCCACCGCCATCTACATCTCCGTCCTGGCGGCGGTGCTCGCCATCGTCAGCGTCGCCGGTTCCAATGCAGGCAAGGAGCTGATGGCCAGCGCAATCGAGGCGTCGGACAGCTTCGCCTATTACCAGTCCAAGACCCAGCGCCAGATCAGCCTGCGCTTGGCCGCCGACGAACTGGAACTGCTGTCCGCCGGCATGCCGGCCGATGCCCAGGCCAAAGCCTTGCAGCGCTCCACCGAATACCGCCAGTCGGCTGACCGGATGGAGGCTGACGAGGGCAAGAACAGCCGCAAGGATCTGTTGAACAAGGCCAAGGCGGCGGAGGTGCGGCGCGACCATGCCGCGGCGCAGGACCCCTATTTCGACTTCGCCGAGGGCATGTTGCAACTGGCCATCGTGCTGGCATCGGTCTTCGCCATCACCAACCGCGGCTTCATCCTGTGGGCCAGCCGCGGTTTGGCGGCGGCCGGCGTGCTGATGGCGGTGGACGGCTTCACCCTGATCCTGCCGCTGCCCTTCCTCTGATCCCTCAGAACTGGGCCGACAGACGCAGGGAGCCGTAGTTGGTCAGCGATTTCTGGCCTTGGAACTCCGGCGTCTGCAGGGTCTGGGCGTAGGTCAGGCCGTAGCGGCCGTAGCGCAGGGTCAGGCCGGCCTGCATGCTGCCGACCAGCGGGTGCTTGGCGACCGAGCGGCTTTCGCGGAAGCTGTTGCCGTCCAGGAAGATATTGCGGGCCACCGCCCGGCCCTCGGCGCTGGCATAGACGTACCAGGAAAAGCGCCCCGGCCGTTCGGAGTAAGGATTGTCCTGGTAGGGGATGCTGGAGGTCGGGCGCGTCACCAGCGCACCGACCGGCGGCGGCATGTTTCCGCCGAGCCGGACGGTGGCCCCCGTCGCGGCGAAGGTCAGCACGTTGCCGACACTAGCGGCGACATGGGGGCTGAAATCCCATTCCAGCGGGCCGAGACTGTTGGGCTTCTCGTCGCGCCAGACATGCTCATAGCTCAGCACGACACCCGGCTCGTCGCGCAGCTGGTAGTTCCAGCCCTCCGGATAGGTGGCACCGTCGACGATCTTGTGGACCGTCTTCTGCGTCTGCTCCGCCAGCGAAGCCGGACCGACCATGCCGAGGTCGAGGTCGATGCGGTCTACCGCCCGCGGCGCCTCGTTCAGCACCGACACGCGGCCATAGAGCCAACCGGCATAGGGCCGGTCCTTGGGGTTTGGGTTGCGGGCGGTCAGGTCGCTCGGCGTGTAGATGTTCTGGCCGAAGGCGAAGCCGTAGCGCCGCACGCCGCCCGGTTCGATCCAGGGCACAAGGTTGGCCAGCCAGTCGATGTTGCCGTAGGTCGGCCGGGCCCCGGAGAAGTAATAGAACTGGAACCCGTTCGTGTAATAGCGGTCGGTCCCGCCGCCGAACAGGTCGTTGTCGATCCAGAACCCGATGGCCGGGCCGGAGGTCGCCGGTTCGTCGCCGGGGGGAGGGGTGGTTTCCTGCGCGGTGGCCGACGACATCGCTGCCGATGCAGTCAGCAACAGGGTTGCAAATGCTGCGGCCAAAGTGGGGCCGCTCTTCGTCACCATTCCCGCACGCTCCATCCGTTTCGCGAGATAACGGATGGAGGGGAGCTGTGTTGCGCTGCGGTGCGGCCTCTTTGGGGGTAGGGGGCGGGGCCTGGGTCGAGGATGCTCCCCGCATGCTCACACCCGCGTCCGCAATCCCTCCACCGCTTCCTCCAGCGTCATGTCGATGCGCTTGATCCCGTGAAGCGCCAGGAAGCGTGCCTCGTTCTTCGACAGCTCGCCGGGGATGACCGCCCAGTGGCTGTCGGAGGAGCGCTTGGCGATCTGGCGGGCGAAGGTGCGCTGGATCTCCTGGTCGAAGCGGCAGCCCAGATATAGGAAATGACGGCCGGCGCGGCGGTCCTGGACGATGGCCGGGATCGGGGTCTGGATGTCAATCTCCGTCAGGATCTCGACATAGTCGCTGTCGGAGATCAGGTAGTTGCCGGCCGGCGTCGCTGCCCCCGACGGCTTGTACAGCACGGTGTCCCAGCCGGCCGCTGCCTCCGCGGAGGCTTCGGCACCGTCAGGGCCGTAGTAACGCACCCATTCGCCGGTCGATTGCGGGTGCGACACCCCCTGGATCTGTCCCCAGGCCCGGTCGGCGGCAGCGCTCAGCAGACCGTCCAGCACGCTGTCGTACCAGACATCGACCAGCAGCGGCGGGGCCGGGATCGCTGCCAGCAGGGCATGCACCGGTGTGGCGGGCACCGTCTGGCGGAAGATGTCGTTGAGGATGGCCTCCAGCGTCTTGCGGTGCTTGCGCGTCTCAATGAACTGGGCGACCGCGGTCAGGCTGGCGCGGATGCGGCCGGGGGCGGCGACCTTGGCGTTCAGGCGCTGCACCAACTCCGCCGAGTTGCGCGGGATCGGACACTGGTCGGGCGGCAGCAGGTCGAAGGCGCCGGGGCCGAGATAGGGCACCACCTGCCGCGCCGCAAGCGCCGCGGCGATGTCGGCCAGTGCCGCGGCGGCGTCCGGGACCGTGACGGAGTCGGAATCGGGTGCAAGCGTGGTGACGGTCATGGATGCCTCTTCCCTTCGGGGCTTCACAGATAGATCGCGGCGCCGGCACCGGTGTTGATGCTGGCGTCCTTCAGCGTTTCCACGATGAAGGCGACCTGGTCGCGGGTGATCTTGCGGTGCAGCGGCAGGGCCAGCACGCGGTCGGCGGTCTTGGTGCAGACCGGACAGGCGCCGCGCCCGGCACGATCTTCGCCCAGCGCTTCGATGTAATATTGCTGGGTGTGCAGCGGCTGGCCGTAGTCGCTGGCGTCGATGTCGTGGGTGTCCAGATCCTCGATGATCGACCGGCGGCCCGACGCGCTGAAGCGGGTGCCGAGATGGACGCAATAGACCATCGGGTTGACCACCTCGGCCCCCGGTCCGCGATAGGGCGGCTTGATCCCCTCGAAGCTCGCCATGGCTGCGTCGTAGTAGGCGATGACCAGATTGCGGCGGGTCAGGATCTCCGGCAGGCGCTTCAACTGCACCAGGGCGAGCGCGGCGTTCAGGTCGCTCATCCCCGCCTGCCAGGGCAGGGTGCGGGTGATGACCACGGTGTTGCGGTGCTCCGTCTCTCGTCGGCGCATGTAGCGCAGCCGGTGGGCGAGGTCGCGGTCGTCGGTGACGATCATCCCGCCCTCGCCGGCCAGCAGGATGCCGGGTTCGGAAAAGTCGAAGACCGCCGCGTCGCCGAAGGTGCCGACCATCTGCCCCTTGTAGGTCGAGCCGACGGCCTCGGTCGAATCCTCCAGCAGGATCAGCCCTTTGGCATCGGCAAGCGCCCGCAGCTCGTCCCAATGGGCTGGGTGGCCGTTGACGTTGCCGGCCAGGATTGCCCGGGTCTTCGGCGTGACCAGCGCCGCCGCCTTCTCCGGGTTGATGGTGTGCTGCCAATAGTCGATGTCGACCAGCACCGGCGTGGCGCCGGACAGCGCCACCGCATGCTGCACCTGATGCCAGCCGAACGGGCTGCACAGCACCTCGTCCCCCTCGCCGATGCCATAGCCCTTCAGCATCAGCAGCGTCGCCATGGTGCCGCTGGACACCGCCACCGCATGGTCGCGGCCGACATAGGCGGCGAAGCCGTCCTCGAACGCCCGCACCATCCGCCCGTCGCTCAAGGACCCGGAGGACAGCAGGCGGCCGAGCATCTCGACCTCGGCACCGGAGATGTCCGGATCGGTCAGCGGGATATAGTCGTCCACTCCGTCATCGTCGGAGGCGGCGGGGTCCCATGCTACGGCGGCTTCGCTCATTCACTCGTCCTCGTCCCGTTGGGCGATCACGACGCCGGTGGCAAGCTCCGGCTTGTCGGTGATGAGCCAGCAGTGGTTGTTGCCGTCCACCAGATGCAGGTCGAAGCCCGCCCCTTCCCGGAAGGGATCCTCCGCCATCACCGCGGCCATGGCGCCGGTGACGGTCTTAAGGTCCGGGTTGGCCTCGCGCACGCTGCGGACCACGGCGTCGAGCTTGCCGCCGCCGGCGAACAGTCTGCCGGCCAGGGTGGCGATGCTGTCGATGCGCTCAGGCGACAGAGCCATGGGGGTCACTCCGTTCCGCGCTTCTTGGCTTCCACGGTGATCGGCAGGCGGGTTTCCGCCGGCATCTCCGGCAGATCGAGCGTCCAGCCGTTGGCGACCTTGACCCAGCCGCCCCACAGGCCCGGCTTCTCCATCTCGACGATGGGCTCCTCCAAGTCCTTCTTGGCGACGTAGATCGTGTACTGTTCGGACGCCTTGCGGATCATCACCTTCATCACCGAAACTCCATCCTATTGTTTTAATTATATTTTCAGGCTGCGACCAACCGGGCGTGCAGGGCCGGCAGTTCCGACAGCACGGCGTCCACCTCCGCCGCGGTGGTGTAGCGGCTCAGCGAGAAGCGCAGGCTGGCAGCGGCCTCGGCGCCGTTCAGTCCCATGGCGGTCAGCACATGGCTCGGCTCGTTGCCGCCGGAGGAGCAGGCGGCCCCCATCGACACGGCGATGCCGGCGCGGTCGAGCCGCATCAGCAGTTCTTCGGCGTCCACCGGATGACCGCGCCCGTCGGCGAAGCGGATGTTGCTGGTGTTGGGCAGACGGGCGGCACCGGCGCCGTTCACAACCGCACCCGGCCAGCGGGCGAGGATGCCCTGTTCCAGCCGGTCGCGCAGGAAGGCGATCAGAATCCGCCTCATCCAACCAGAGCGAGGCCAGCGACGCGGCGGCGCCGAAGCCGACGATGCCCGGCACGTTTTCGGTTCCGCCGCGGCGGCGGCGCTCCTGATGGCCGTGGATCAGTGCATGGAAGGGGGCGCCCTTGCGGACATAGAGCGCGCCGACGCCCTTCGGCCCGTGCATCTTGTGGGCGGACAGGGTGAGGTAGTCGGCGATGCCGCAATCGACCGGGACCCGGCCCGCCGCCTGCACCGCGTCGCTGTGGAACAGCGCGCCATGGGCGTGGGCGATGGCCGACGCCCCTTCGACCGGCATCAGCACGCCGGTTCTCGTTGTTCGCCCACATCATGGAGACCAGCGCCGTCGCCTCCGTCACCGCGGCGGCGAGATCGACCAGGGAGGGCAGGCCGTCGCGGTTCACCGGCAGGATGGTGACGCGCCAGCCGCGTTGGCGCAGGTCGTCGAACAGGGCCAGCGTTGCCGGATGCTCCACCGCGGTGGTGACGATGTGGTCGCGGCGGTGGTCGGCCTCCTCGATCACGCGCAAGGCACCCAGGATGGCGGCGTGGGTCGCCTCGGTGGCGCTGCCGGTCATCACCAGATCGGCCGGCTTGGCGCCGATCAATGCGGCGACCTGGGCCTTGGCCTCGCTGACCGCGCGGCGGGCGGCCATGCCGGCGGAATGCGGGCTGGACGGATTGGCGAACTCGCCGAACAGGTGCGGCAGCATCGCCTCGCGCACCTCCGCAGCCAGGGCGGTGGTGGCGTTGTTGTCGAGGTAGACGGTCATCGCATCGCCCCCCATCACATCACACCGGGCACGCCGCGCCGCGACCCGTCGGCCGGGGCGATTTCCTCTTCCAGGCAGCCGACGACGGTGCCGCCGGGGAACTCCACCAGATAGACCGGCAGGCTGCCTTCCTCGGTGCGGCCGACGCGGACGATGGTGCCGGGCGTGCCCCTGGGCGCCAGCAGCGCGCCGTCCGGCACCTGCGGGTGGCTGCCGTCGTTGAACAAATCCTCCTGCACCGTGACCCGCAGGCCCCAGTCGTACAGCGGTTCGCGCGGCGGAATGAAACCGGGCTTGGCGGCGGCTTCGACGTCGGACATCGCGAGGCTCCTTATCGGTGGGGACCGGCTGGTTTGGCCTGGGGCTTCCGGGCTGGGTTCACTGGGGGTCGTTGCAGTGGGCGTCGATCACCTGAAGTTCGCGCGCGCGCATGCCGACGACGACCCGTTTCTCAAAGAAATCAACGGCATAGATGTAGTACATCTGCAGGTAAGTCCCGATGGAGATGACATAGCCGACATCGCCCTCGCGGATGAGGAAGTCGCCGACCGGCCGGCCGGGATAGGTCCCGTCGTTGCGCACGTCGCGCAGGGCCTTCACCTTGAACCCCTGCTCCAGCACCGGCGGGCCGACCAGCTCATTGGCATCCTCGGCACTGCGGGCGCGTTCGCGGCGGTATGGTGCGGCTGCTTCGGTGTCGGTCATGGCGCGGGTGCTCCGTCCGTTAGGGGCCGCTAGAGGGGCGGGAGGTCGTTGGCGATCGTGAAACCTGCAGCGAGACCGGCGGCGCGCTGGCGGGCGATGGCGCACACCTCCTCCTCCGGGTCGTCGAGCAGGGGGCCGAGCTGTCCAGCATCGATCCGCCCGGCAACGGCGAGGCGGACCATCCAGTCGGCATCCGTCAGCAGCACGTGCAGCTTCGACGGCGGCAGCCGCTGGGCCACAACCAGCCGAACCCGCGGACTGTCATCCCAGGCGAGGCTGGGCAGCCAGTCCATGGCGAGGCGGCGGGCGACCTCCACCCGAACCTCCGGATCCTCGTCATGCATCATCGCCGGCAGCATGCCGTCTGGAATCCGCCGCACCACCCGGAGCCGGACCGAACAGTCGGGATCGCGCATCAGCGGGGCGAGGTCGGCGTCCTCCAGCCGGGTGGCGACGGCGATCCGCACCTCGCGGTCGGGATCGTCGCGCAGCTTCATCAGCAGCCGGCGCGGCAGGCGGCGGGCCAGGACGGAGCGCACCGTTTCGTCCGGATCGCCCATCAGCCGGGGAAGCTGGAAGATCGGGGCGAAACGCGCCGCATTCGCCCGGACCTCGAAATACGGATGGTCGAGATGGCCGGCCGACAGATCCGGGTTCCATTCGAAAAATCGCTGGATGCGCTTGGCGTAGCGGTCCTCGACACAGGTCTTCAGCGGCAGGCAATGACCGGGCAGCTTGCCGCTGGGCGGCAGGGCCGTGGTTGCCGGATCGAGCCGGCGGTCGCGGTGGGCGCAGGCGGTGCAATCCACCGGTTCGCCGCGCCAGTCCAGGGATTCGAGGATGTCGTCGGTCATGCGCCGGCCTCCTCAAGTTCGTCCTCATGCTCGCGGCGGTCGGCGACGGCGATCAGGCGGGCGGCTCCGAAACGGTCGTCGGGATCGAGGTCGCGGACCTTGCCCAGAGCCTCCCGCCCGGCGTCGAGCCGCCCGGTGCGCAGCAGCAGGTAGCCGATGGCGACCAGGGCGAACAGGAACAGGCGGGGCGCCGGCTCCAACCCGCGGAAATCCGCGGTGGCCGGTGTGATGCTGCGCCAGTCCGTATGGTTGACGCCGAGTGCCGCCATCGCGTGGCCGAGCATGCGCTCGCCATAGACCAGCGCCGGACCGAGGTTGGCCTTGTAGAAGTGGAACTTGTAATGGCCGAGATCGACGAGGCGATGGCCGGGGGCGACCTCCGCCGCGCGGGCGAGATGGACGAGCGCCGCTTCGCTGTCGGCATAGCTGGCGGCGGCCAGATGCAGGCAGCGTTCCGCCTCGGGCGGAAGATCCCCGCCGTAGTAGCGGCGGGCGAGCCAGTCCTCATCCACCTCGTCCAGCATGGCGCGGTGCTCCTGGGTTTCCCCCCTCCCCCAGGGAAGAGGGGGAGTCACATCACGCCGGGACGCAGCAGTCGGCCGGGCAGACGGCGGCGCATTGCGGGCTGTCGAACTGGCCCTGGCACTCGGTGCACTTGGCCGGATCGATGACGTAGGTGCCCTTCTTCAGGCTGATGGCGATGTTCGGGCACTCGGCCTCGCAGGCGCCGCAGACGGTGCATTCGGCGGACTTGATCTTGTAGGCCATGGCTCTCTCCTTGGGTGATGGGATGGCTGTGGAGGGGGAAAGGGTGTCAGGCGCGGCGCGCGGTCAGCGCCCCGGTGCGGATCACCGCATCCTGGCCGGCACGGGACTGGACGACGCCCTGGCCGAGCCGCTCGGCGTAGTCTTTGAAGTAGGCCAGCGCAGATTCCTCGATGTAGTCGAAGGCAAAGCGGTCGACCGGTTCGATCCCGGCATCGGCCAGCGACTTGGACGGGCAGCCGCCGATCTTGGCGACGAACACCGCGGTGCAGTCGTTGATGGCGGCCAGCACACCGTCCAGCGTGTCGACATCGCCGGAGCCGCCTTCGCAATACTGGTCGACGCGGCGGTGCCCGACGAACTTGGCGCCGGCCGGTCCGACCTCGTAAATCTGGAATTCCCTGGCGTGGCCGAAATGCTCGTTGATGCGCTCGCCGCCCTTGGTGGCGACGGCGATCAGGATCGGATCGACCGTCGTGCCGACGCTGTCGCGGACATCGGCCTGGGCTGCGGCCTTCGAGGCGTGGCGGTCGGCGCGCTCGGATTCGACATGCTCGCGGTAGGTGCGGCGGGCCTCGTCGTCATACTCGACGAAGCCCATCGCCTCGATCTTGTCGGCGGTGAATTCCTCGCCGCGGTCCTCGCCCAGCAGGCCGACGGCATCGGCACGGCACTGGCGGCAGTGGCGCATCAGCTTGGCCCCGCCCTCGCAGGCGTCCTGCACCACCTTCAGCTCCTGCGCGGTCGGGCCGCGCTGGCCGTTCAGGCCGAAATACGTCCCATGGGCGGGGTCGGAGATCAGCGGCATGATGTTGTGCAGGAAGGCGCCGCGGCTCTTCACCGCCTTGTTCACCTCCAGCAGGTGCTCGTCGTTGACCCCTGGGATCATGACCGAGTTCACCTTCACCAGGATGCCGAGCGAGGTCAGCATCTCCAGCCCCAGCATCTGCTGCTCATGCAGGATCTTGGCGGCGTCCAGCCCGGTCCAGCGCTTGTGCTTGTAGAAAATCCACGGGTAGATCTGCGCGCCGACCTCCGGATCGACCATGTTGATGGTGATGGTGACGTGGTCGATGTTGTACTGCGCGATGGTGTCCACATGGTCGGGCAGGGCCAGACCGTTGGTGGACAGGCACAACTTCAGGTCCGGCGCCTTCTTCTGCAGCATCTCGAAGGTGGCGAAGGTGTTCTTGCCGGCGGCGGCCAGGCTGTCGCCGGGGCCAGCTATGCCGATCACCGACAGCTGCGGGATTTCCTGGGCGACGGCGAGGATCTTCTTGAGCGCCTGATCGGGGGTCAGCTTTTCGGAGACCACGCCCGGCCGGCTCTCGTTCGAGCAATCGTATTTGCGGTTGCAGTAGTTGCATTGGATGTTGCAGGCCGGGGCGACCGCGACATGCATGCGGGCGAAATAGTGATGCGCCTCTTCCGAGTAGCAGGGATGGTTCTTCACCTTCTCCCACACCGCCGGGTCCATGTCGGCCGGACCGTCCGACGATCCGCAGGACGACGACGAACAGCCGGACGCCGCCTCGGGTGCTGCGGGCATCACGGCCGGCGGGGCCAGTTCCCCCAGCCCGAAGATGCTGTCGAGCGAAACCACGTTGCTCATCATCGACTCCTTCCCTGCCGTGCCGGACGACACCGTTGGACGGAACGATGAGAAGCAAGTTCGGGGCCAAAAGAGGAAACGATGGAATTACAAAGGCTTGCCTGGATTTGTCGGCGGTGCGGACGCTGTCGTCATTGCGACAATGGCGGGGTGGGCGGAGGGCTTTGTCGGGGTGCCGACAAACCGGTCAGGGCAGCTCGGCGCGGAAGGCGACGACATGGTCCTGCCCTTCGTCCAGCACCTCGGCCCCAAAGCCGATCAGGCCGCTGCCGACCAGCTTGGTCGCATCCCGGCGTAGCACCAGCGGCGGCGACCCGCCGCTGCGGATGAAGGTGCCGTTGGTGGAATGGTCGGTCAGCAGGAAGCTCTCGCGGGTGAAGTCGACCACCGCATGCTGGCGGGAGGTCTGGCGCGAGGCGATGCGCAGGCCGCTGCTGTCCTCCCGCCCGATGGTGACGCGCGGCAGGGCTTGGCTCAGCGTGATGTCCTGCCCGCGATAGGCGAGGTGCAGCGTCACCATTCTGCGGCCGACCTCCGACACCAGCGAGAAGCCGAGCGTGGTGCTGTCGATGGCGTCCTCGGCATCGTCGCCGGTGCGGATTTGGTGGACGGCGATCGGTGCCGTCTTGCCCTTCATCGCGACGTTGCTCAGCGGCTTGGTCCGGCCGCGCAGGTCGGGCGACAAGCCCTCCACCAGAGCCAGGGTCGCCAGGATCTCGCCCGGCCGGGCGATCTGCTGCACCCGTGCGGCGACGTTGCAGGCGTCGCCATACAGGTCGCCGACCCCTTCGATCACGGAACCGAAATGGATGCCGATGCGCAACCGCAGCCCGTACTGGCCCTCGATGCCGATCATCGCGCAGGCGGTGCGGGCGCTGTCGTCGCGCAATGGGAAGGCGGCGAGCAGACCATCGCCCAGGCTCTTGATGACCCCACCGCGATTCTCATCCACCAATCGGCGCAGATGGGTCAGCACCCGCTGCGTCAGCGCCGCCGCCGCGACGTTGCCGACGCGCTCGTACAGCATCGTGCTGTCGGCGATGTCGACGAACAGCAGGGCGAGGGGCTTCTCAAGCGAAGGCAAGACGGAAATCCGTTCGACCGGGGAGCACGCCATCGAATCGAAGGCCCGGCAGGGTAACACGAAACCGCAGGGTGCGCGACGGGGGTGCCGCCGGACGGATGTCCGGCCCCCCGGTTGCCGGACCTAGAACCGCTTGATCTCGATGTTGTACTTGCGCAGCGCGTAGCTCACCTGACGGGTCGTCATGCCCAGAAGCCGGGCGGCCTTGGCCTGGACCCAGCCGGTCCGTTCCATCGCCCAGATCAGGCGGTCGCGCAGCGGGCCCGACTCCGGTTCGTCGAGCGGCAGGTCGGGCCCGGCCGAGGCCGGTTGCGGAGCCGGGGCGGACGGGACCGCCGGGACGGATGCCGCCGGCTGTGGGGTGGGCAGGGGGACGATGGCCGAAGGCGGCAGCGGTTTCGAGGCGCCGCAGACCGGCATCGGCCCCGCCCCGCAACCCGATGCGCAGGCCGGCCACTGTGCTCCGTTGGGCGCTCCGTTGGCTGCTCCATGCGCCGCCCCGTTGGCGGGGGCCGGCATTGCCGGCGGCATCCCTTGCGGCGCCCCCTGGGGCATGGCAGGCGTCTGCGGACGCCCCTGCGCGGGAGGAGCGACCGACGGATTGGTCGGCGTTCCGCTCATCGACGGGGCCAGCCCGCCGACGGCGGCGCCCATGGTGCGGTACTGGAACAGAACCGACGAGTTGCAGAGATTCATGCTGCAGGACAGGTCGGGCACGCGGATGGTGCCGTTGCGGCACTGGGTCGCCGCCCGCTCGATGCAGTTTTCCAACTCGCGGACGTTGCCGGGCCAGGTGCAGCGGTTCAGCACCTCCAGCGCGTCCGGGGCGATGTCCAGGTTGAGGCCGTTGTCGCGGCCGAACTTGCCGACGAAATGCTTGGCCAGCATGCCGATGTCGCCGCGCCGTTCGCGCAGCGGCGGCAGGTGGATGGTCACCACGTTGATGCGGAAATACAGATCGGCGCGGAACTTGCCGTGGCCGACCGCCTCTTCGAGGTTCAGGTTGGTGGCGCAGATCAGCCGCACGTCGGTCTTGATCGTCTTCGACCCGCCGACCCGTTCGAACTCCTGCTCCTGCAACACGCGCAGCAGCTTGGCCTGGAAGTTGGAGGAGATGTCGCCGATCTCGTCCAGGAACAGCGTTCCGCCGGAGGCCAGCTCGAACCGGCCCTTGTGGTCCTTCTGCGCGCCGGTGAAGGATCCCTTCTCGTGGCCGAACAGCTCCGATTCCAGCAGCGATTCGGGCAATGCTGCGCAGTTGACGCGGATAAAGGGAGCGTCCTTGCGCGGCGACAGATTGTGGATGGCGCGCGCGATCAGCTCCTTGCCGGTGCCGCTCTCGCCGCGGATCAGAACGGTCGACTTGAAGGGCGCCACCCGGTGCACCTGGGCCAGCACATCGACCATGTTGGGGCTGGTGCAGACCACGTCGTTGACCGGCGCCACCACCGGCCGCAACTCCTTCTGTACGCGGAAGGTCTCGCGCATCATGAAGCGCCGCTCTTCCGCCACCGTGCGGTGCAGGCGGACGGTCTGGCCGATCAGGTTGGCGACCATGGTCAGGAAACGGACATCGGAACCGAAATGGCCGCTGGGGCCGTCGTCGGAGATGCGGTCGATGGTCAGCACGCCGATGACGGCGCCGGCCGCCTTGATCGGCACGCCGACCAGCGACGCTACCTGCTCGTCCAGATCGTCGCGCCCGCCGGAGCGGTTGTTGAACAGCGGCTCCTCCGCGAGGTTGGGCACGACCGCCGGCATGCCGGTCTTCAGGATGCGGCCGCTGATGCCTTCACCCTGGTTGTAGTCGATCTCCTGCGCCGGCGAGTCCTTGGGCAGGCCCTGCGCGGCGACGAGGCGCAGGGCCCCGTCCTCGCCCTGGAGATAGACACGGCCGCGATGCATCTGCAGCTGGTAGGACAGCGCCCGCAGCACCTCGCGCAGGGTCTGTTCCAGAATCCAGCGACGACCCGAGGATCTTGCTGACCTCGTAGATCGTCAGCAGCTCCAGGCTGGAGGATGACGCGGACTGGGCAGCACTCGGCATGTTCGATCCCCTCGCTCGGCTGGGGACCCGGGCCAATGCCGGACGGGAGGGTCCAGCCATCGCAAGCCGTCGGGTCCCGGCGTCAGCGCCTTGATCCGTACCCCCCGAAAACCGCGGCGGCCGTTGGTCCGGCCATGCCGTTCATGTCCTGTTTTGGAGCCCGTCTTCCAGGCCGGGCATGGCTGCGACTCCGTTCGTACGCTGCCAGCCGGTGGAAAGTGTCCGTGACTGCTCGCCGAAAGGCAAGACCTTTTGCATAGATTCTGCTGCGGCGCACAATGACCTTAGCCATTGGTGGAATGGTGGTGTCATGTTAATAACTGACTGGTCAGTTATAAAGAGAGGCGCGCCATGCCCTCCCGCGAATCCGGTTCTCCGTCCGATTCCCGTCCCGAACCTGCCTCCGATCCGGCTGCGTCCGGCGAACCGCCGCGCTGGCGCCGCCGCAAGGACGCCCGGCCGCAGGAGATCGTCGCCGCCGCGATGGAGATCTTTGCCGACCGCGGTTTCGCCGCGGCGCGGCTGGAGGAGGTGGCGGCCCGCGCTGGGGTCAGCAAAGGCACGCTCTATCTCTACTTCCCCAGCAAGGAGGAGCTGTTCAAGGCGGTGATCCGGGCCGCCATCCTGCCGAACCTGCAACAGGCCGAAGCGCTGGTCGCCTCAGCCGGCGGGCCATGCTTTCCGGTGCTGGAGCGGCTGCTGCGCATGGTGGCGCGGCTGATCGCCACGACACGCATGGCGGTGATCCCGCGTCTGGTGATCGCCGAGGCCGGCAATTTCCCCGAGCTTGCCGCCTTCTACCACCGTGAGGTGATCCGCCGCGGCTTCGGCGTGCTCGGGGGCCTGTTGCGGCGCGGCATGGAGAGCGGAGAGTTCCGTCCGATGGAACTCGATCCCAGTGTGCGTCTGATCGTCGCACCGCTGTTGATGAGCGCCGTGTGGCGAACCTCCTTCGACGGGGTCAATGGCGAACCGCCCATGGATGTGGCAGCGCTGGTGGAGGTCCACATCGACAACCTGCGCCGGATCCTGCTGCGTGATGTCGATCTTCGGGCAGAGCGGGCAGGGGCGGGGGAGGATGCGCCATGAGCGGATTTCTCGGAAGCCTCCTGGACGGGCTGGTGGCCATCGCTCTGGCGGTGGGGCTGCCCATCGCGGCCGGCGGGACGCCGCCGCTCGCCCATGGCTATGTCGAGGGGGAGTATCTGCGCATCGCCGCCCCCAGCGCCGGCATGCTGGAAAGCCTGTCGGTCGCCCGCGGGGCACAGGTGGCGGCAGGAGCGCCGCTGTTCGCCATCGACCGCGCTACCGCCAGGGCTGAGCGCGACCGGCTTGCCGCGGCGCTGGCACAGGCGCGGGCACAGCGCGCCGACCTCGCCACCGGCAAGCGGGCGCAGGAGGTGGCGGTGCTGACCGCGCAGAAGGCGCGGGCGGAGGCGGCGCTGCGCTATTCCACCGCCGAGCTGGCCCGCCAGCAGGAGTTGGTCGCCCGCAAGGTCTCGTCCCCGGACAAGCTCGATCAGGCGCGCGCCGCCTTCGACCGGGACCGTGGCCAATTGGCGGAGGCGGATGCCCAAGTGGCGGTCGCCGCATTGGCGGCCCGGCCCGAACAGTTGCGCGCTGCCGACGAGGCGGTGACCCAGGCGGAGGCGGCGCTTGCCCAGGCGGAACGGCGGCTGGCCGATCTGGCTCCCGTCGCCCCGGCGGCGGCCCTGGTCGAGGACACGCTGTACAATCCCGGCGAGTGGGTGCCGGCCGGCTCCCCTGTGGTGTCGCTCCTGCCGCCGGAGCGGGTGAAGCTGGTGCTGTTCGTCCCGGAGACCGCACTGGCGGGGGTGGTGCCGGGCGGCGCCCTGTCGGTGCGCTGCGACGGCTGCCCAGCCGGCCTGTCCGCACGGGTGAGCCGGATCGCCTCGCAGGCGGAATACACCCCGCCGGTGATCTACAGCGTCGGCAGCCGGGAGAAGCTGGTCTTCCGGGTGGAAGCCCGGATGGAACCGGCATCGGGCCGGCCGCTGAACCCTGGGCTGCCGGTCGATGTCTGGTTGGCGGATGGCCGGCCGGCGGGGGCGGGGCAATGACGGTGGACAGCTTGGCGGCCAATGGCGGCCCGGCCATCGACGTGCGCGGCCTAGTCAAGCGCTTCGGCAGCAAGACCGTGGTCGACGATGTGTCGATCAGGGTGGAAACCGGCGAGATCTACGGCTTTCTCGGCCCCAACGGGTCGGGCAAGACCACGACGATCCGGCTGCTGTGCGGCCTGTTAACTCCCGATGCAGGGGAGGGCACCTGCCTTGGCCTCGACATCCGGCGGCAGAGTGCGGCGATCAAGCGGCAGGTCGGCTATATGACCCAGAAGTTCAGCTTCTGGGAGGACCTGAGCATCGCCGAGAATCTGGACTTCGTCGCCCGCATGTATGGGCTGCCCGACCGGCGGCGGCGGGTGGTGGAGGCGCTGGACCGGCTGGGCCTATCCAACCGTCGCACGCAGTTGGCGGGGGAACTGTCCGGCGGCTGGAAGCAGCGTCTGGCGCTGGCCGCCTGCATCCTGCACGAGCCGAAGCTGCTGCTGCTGGACGAACCGACGGCGGGCGTTGATCCCAAGGCGCGGCGGGAATTCTGGGATGAGATTCACCGGCTGGCCGGCGAGGGTCTGACGGTTCTGGTCAGCACCCATTACATGGACGAGGCGGAACGCTGCCACCGCATCGCGTACATCGCCTACGGCACGCTGATGACGCATGGAACGGTCGATCAGGTGATTGCCGGGTCGGGCCTGCACACCCGTCTGGTCGCGGGCAGCGGCCTGCACCGTATCGCCGCGGCGCTGGACGGTCAGCCGGGAGTGGAGATGGTGGCGGTCTTCGGCAGCCGCCTGCATGTCAGCGGAACCAACTCTTCAGCCCTGGACTGGGCGCTCGCCCCCTGGATTGGGCAGCCGGAGCTGCGGATCACCGCGACGGAACCGACGCTGGAAGACGTCTTTATCCATCTGATGAACCGCAGCACCGACAATTTCCGGTGACGGGTTACTCGGTCTGGGCCGAGGTGACGCCGGTGTTCTTGTTCCACTTCAGCGTCAGCTTGGAGAGCTGGCAAAGGTTCAGCCCCTGCCATACCGCCGACTCGCCGTCGTCATAGACGACCTTCATGTCCCACTTGCAGGTGCTCTCGGCCTTGGCGAAGGCAACCTCGAAGTACTCGCCGTCGTTCAGGACGTCGCGGCCGAGGATATCCTCGTCCCAGCTGTTGTTGTTGTTTTCCGAAACGTAGATGTGCTTCAGCGGATAGCCGGTCTTGTTGACGATCGTGAAGTCCTGCTGGCCGGCGAGCGCCGCGCCATGCATCAGAAACAGCGAGGACGCAACGAGCAGGGCCTTGGCAGCAACGTTCTTCAAGATGATCTCCGTCAGGGGAAAATTGGATCGTGATGAGATCTGTACATCGCAATCGCGGATAGTCAACCATTGAGTTAATCCAAGAGATTGTTGCAACACTGAAGCTTTATTTCTTTTGTTTGTAAGAAAACAACCTTTGGCGGAGTGTCCGGCATGGGCGGGACTTTCGACCGGCCGATTCCGCCGCAACGTCAGGGCGTCGGTTTGCCGGTTGCAAGAGGCCAATGGTCGCAAGCGCTTGGCGCGTCGTGCTCTTTGTCGCGGCGCACACAATGTGGTACATGATGAAAACCGGCCGGAAAGGCCGGTCAAGATCATGACCAAGTTCTGGACCGCAGCCGGTCCCGCCGGGGCGGTCCCAATCCAGGGGAAGGAACAACGCATGTCGGGTTTCAAGGACGCGCCGCCGGATGACCGGTCGGAACTGACGCCGGAGCAGGAAAGCGCCATCCGCATCGTCGCCAACAACCTGCACCGCCTGAACGACGCCGTCGTCAAGGCGGTCGAGGCCGGCGTGACGGTCGAGCTGATGCGCACCGCCCGCTACCACAACGAGACCGGCAACTGGGGCGATCAACTCACCCCGGTGATCCGTCCCGGCAAGTGATCCCGTCCGGCCGATCTGGCCGGACGCTTGGCGAAAAGGCCGCATCCGTCCAGCGGATGGCGGCCTTTTTTCGTATGTCGACAAAATTCCGGCGTGGACGGAAGGAAGGCTGGTCGCCGGCGGCGGCGGTCACAAACTTGTTGGGCATTCCGCTATCGATGCGAGGCCCCAGCCATGCCGTCACGCGACCCCGAACGGCGCGCAGCCGCCAGCCGTGAGCAGACCGATCGCCGTACGCTTCAGTCCGATTTCGATCCTGACACCGGGTCCGGCGACCGGCCGCTGACGCCGGGCGAAGTCAATGCGATGTGGAAGCTGAACCGGCTGGAACAGCCGACCTTCGACGATCTGACCCGTGGCCTTTGCCTTGGCCTGGTGTGGTGCATGGCGCTGTGGACGCCGATGTTCGTCAGCGCGCTTACCTGATCCCGTCCGCCGCACCGCCGCCCGGCCCGGTCCTGGTCAGCGACCGGATTCGCGCCGCCAGCTGGTCGGGGGTGAAGGGCTTCGCCAGCACCGATGCGGTGTCGGCGCCCATGGTGGCCAGCGATTCGGGGCTGTAGCCCGAGGCAAGCAGGACCCGCAACTGCGGCCAGTGCTCGCGGATGTGGCGGGCAAGGTCGACCCCGGAAACGCCGCCCGGCATCACGACGTCCGACACCACAAGATCGAAGTTGCGGTCGGTCTCCAGCAGAGCCAGCGCAGTGACGCCGTCTTCCGCGGTCTCGACCGAGAAGCCTTCCTGGGTCAGTCCTTCCACCGTCGCCATCAGCACCAGCGGATTGTCCTCCACCACTAGGATGCGCAGCGGGCGGATGTCCGCGACCGGGGCCGCCGGGACAGGGGCCGGCTCCTCCGGCCGGGCATCGGTCAGCGGCAGGTCGATGCACACATGTGTGCCCTCGCCGGGCCGGCTGTCGATGGTGGCGCTGCCGCCGGACTGCCGGGCGAATCCATAGACCATCGACAGGCCGAGCCCCGTTCCCTTGCCGACCCCCTTGGTGGTGAAGAAGGGGTCGAAGGCCCGGGCCATCACATCGGGCGGCATGCCGGCGCCGGAATCGGAAACCTCGATGCGGGCGGTGCGTGGCTCTGGACCGGGCGCAGCGGCGATGCGGATTCGGCCGCCGCCGGGCATGGCATCGCGGGCGTTCAGCACCAGGTTCAGCACGGCCATCTCCAACTGCACCTGATCGATGGCGACCGCCATCGGCACAGGGGCGATGTCCCACTCCAGTACGACGTCCGCCCGGATGGAGCGGGCCAGCAGGTCGGACATCCGGCGCAGGCTGTCGCCCAGATCGACCACCGTCGGGTTGACGGCATCCTGGCGCGAAAAGGACAGCAATTGCCGTGTCAGCTTCTCCGCCCGTTCCAGCGCGGTCCGCGCCCCGCCCAGGAAGCGCTGGCCGTCGGCCGGCAGATGGCGGGCCAGCAGGTGCAGGTTGGTGAGCGCTGCGGTCAGCAGATTGTTGAAGTCATGCGCCACCCCGCCGGTCAACTGGCCCAGCGCCTCCATCTTCTGGCTCTGGCGCAGCGCCTCCTCCAGCCTTTCGCGGTTGCGCACCTCCTCCGCCCAGCGCCGGACCGCGGCATTTTCGGACGCGGCGCGGCTGTAGGCGAGCCAGGCGAGGAGCGCCAGCGCCAGCGTCGCCGGAGCCACGAAGGCGGCGTCCAGAGCCATGTTCCGCCACCAGGAGCGGGTGACTTGAGTCCCGTCCAGCCCATAGACGACGTAGATCGGGAAGGCGCCGACCCGCTTATAGGCGAACACGCGCTCCAGCCCCTGCACAAAGCTGTTGCCGGTGCGGAAAATTCCCTCGTCCGGCTGGCGGCGGATTTCGGCACGCAGGCCGCGGTCGGCCGGCAGGGTCGGCAGGGTCGCGTTCGGCCGTGTCGGGTCCAGGGTCGGGAAGCGCATCAGCATCGCGCCGTCATCGCGGATCAGCGCAATGGATTCCCCTTCGGTGCCGATGATCCGCCGGTAGAAGCTGGCGAAATAATCGGGATCGATAATGGCGGCGATCATCCCGTCGAAACTGCCGTCGGGGCCGTCTGGACTGCTGCGGCGCCGGCTGATGCCGAAGCTGGGTTTGCCGCTGGTGGGGTCGACGACCGGGCCGGCGATGAGCAGGCCGGAATCCTTTTCCCGCTGCTCCCGGAAATCCGCGCGGTCGCCGATATAGCTGTTGCGTGCAGGGAAGACGAGGCTCGAGTTGCGCACGAATCCGTCGGGATCGGTCAGCCCGATGGCGCCAACCTGCTCAAGTTCGCCTTTCAGAGTCTTCAGATAGCGGTGCAGCGGCTCCGACTCGGCGATCTCGCGCCAGCTGCGTCCATGGATGCGCTCGTCCACCCGGTCCAGAACCTGGGACATGGTGTCAAACACCTTCAGCACATGTTCGTGCAGGATCAGGGCGTTCTTGCGGCTGTTCCGCTCGGCCTCGTCCTGAGCCTCCCACCGCTCGCGCCAGCCGATGCCGGCGAACAGAACGAGCGGCAGCGCGACCGACACAGCCAGCAGCAGGCGCAGCAGGCGCACTGCCCCCCTGCGGTCGGTCCGACTGTCGAGGTTGCGAACGGGCATCACCAACCATTGCCAGGAAAAAGGAAGCTTGCCGGCCTTCGGCGGCACAGGACAGGCCACTGGGCAGGCCTTTGGCCCAACCCCGTTCCGGTCACCATGGCCGAAGCATCGAAGGGTGGGCAACTCTGACTTTAAGGCAGGGAGGCGATGGCGGGTCGCAGTTCGGCGGTTTACGGATCGCAGGTGCAGGCGCGGGGAAAGCGACCTTCCGTCCAGCGGCGGCGGCGGCGGACATCGGATCCGTCATCCACCGGGCGGGGCAGCCCGCACAGATCGCCCAGCCGGTCCCGCAGATCGTCGAGATAGGCATTGGTGAGGATGGCGATGCCGGCGAAGAAGGGTTCGCGGCAACGGGTTGCGACGCGGCTGCAGAAATCCGGCATCCAGCGCAGCGGGTGGCGGTCGAGGAAGTGGACGGCGTCGAGCGGGCGCCCGCGGTCGAGCAGCGCGGCCAGAACAGCCAGTTCCGCGGCGACATGGTCGTCCGCCAGCCGGTCCAGCGGCGGCCCGCCAAATTCCACTCCCAGACCCGTGCGCCAGCGCAGCAGGGACGCGGCGGCATCGTCCCGCAGCTTCTCTTCCAGCCACGGACCTTCGGTCGGACAGGCCCGCAGCCCGCCGTTGATGTGGATGGCGGCGAAATCGGCGACCAGCGGGGCGAGGCAGCTGCGGGTGATCCGGTCCGGCAGGTCGCTCACCACCTCGTCCACCAGGGCGGCGGCCTGCTGCGAGTCGTCGCGGTCGAGTGCCAGCGGACCGCGGCCGACCGGTTCGCGTCGCAACGTCTCCAGCAAGGCGGCGGACGGTTCTTCGGCATGCAGGCGGACGAGTAGACGCAGGCCCCGGGATGAGGTGGCCAGATCGAGGGGGCTGGGAATAGGGGCTCCCGCGATGCCGGCACCATCCTTGGGATGGCCGTCCTGACGATGGGGTGGCAAGGCGGCCTCTAGAACCGTGCTGTCCACGCTGTTCCTCCCGGCATTCGGGCCGGATCGGACATGTGCCGGGGCCGGGCCGCATGGGAACGCTGCACGAATGGATTTCGTGTCTTATGGATTTCTTCCAGCGCCGCGGCTTCCGGGCGGATCGTTTGTCCGAACGTTTGCGCGATCTGTTGCAAGTCTCTACTACCAGCGGGGCTGGCATCGGTCAACTTGGCCGATGGACGGGGGAAAGACGTGGACCGGCTGTTGCCTTGCGACACGATGTCCTGCCTTATCGCAAGTCACCATCCCCCACAGGAGTTCCCGCCGCCATGCCGCTTCCCCTGATCGAACAGGCCGATGCGATCCCGGAGGTCTGCGCCGTCTACGACGACATCAAGGCGACGCGCAACGTCCCCGACGTGAACAATTTCTGGAAGGCAATTGCCCACCATCCGCCTACCCTGGCACGGACCTGGGAGAGCCTGAAGGAGGTGATGGCGCCCGGTGCGCTGGACCCGCTGGTCAAGGAGATGATCTTCGTCGCGGTCAGCGTCACCAACAACTGCCAGTATTGCATCCGCTCGCACGAGGCGGCGGCGCGGCGTCTGGGCATGACCGACGCGCAGTTCGGCGAGCTGATGGCGGTGGTTGGCATGGCGAACGAGACCAACCGCCTCGCCGTCGGCTATCAGGTCGAGTTGGACGAGCGGTTGAAGTGAGCCGCATCAGGCGGCGCGCGGCAGCGCCCGGGCCGCCTCGTCCGGTCGGCGTTGGGACAGGCGGCGCTGGGGCAAGCCGTTGATCAGGTCGCTGCGAACGGTGAAGTGGGCGGTGCTGCGGCCGTCGCCCACTTCCTCGCTGGCGATGCGCTCCACCCGCACCTCCACGTCCCAGCCGATGGTGGCCCAGGCGGTGCGGATGCGGCGGGCCAGTTCGTGGGCGCCGCGCTCGCTGAAGCTGTCGAGCCGCCCGCCCGATGGGCCGGGATGGAAGCGCGGATAAAGCTGTGGCATGGCCTTGTCTCCTCGATCGACTGCGGTGCGCCGGAGATGTCCGCCGCTTCGCCAAACAAAGGAATAGTCCAATTTGGACTATAAGGACCAGAAAAAGCCGATACCGTTGTGGTATGTCGGTCAGGGCTCCTGCAAGCCGACCACGGTGTGCAGGGTGTCGATTTCTTCCAGCGGCACGGAAAATTCGCGGTCGGCCGGCCGGTATTCGCGCAGGATCACCATGTCGGCGCCTCGCCGCACGAACTCCTTCACCAGCACCGCTTTGTTGCATTTGACCACCACCACCCCGGATCCCGCGGCCGGCGGTTTGTGCGGGTTGACGTGCAGAAGCTGGGCCGGGCGGAAACGCGGCATCATCGATTCGCCGACCACATACATGGCATATGGATCGCGGGCGTTCTTCAAATAGTCGGGGCGTGCGATCCAGTCGATGGGCCCGTCCTCCAGAAACATTTCCTGGTCCACGCCGCCACGTGCCGCCGCCCGTACCGGCATCGACGCCGCGGCCTGCGCCTGCGGAAGCGGTGCCGTGCGGAGGAGCGGCGGAAGCGACGGGCGGGCGGGGCGCTGGGAAGGCGCTTGGGCCGTCGCGGCGGTCGGCCCTTCGAGACCGAGCAGGACCGCCGGCTCCACGCCCAGCGGCCCGGCCAGCTTTACCGCCCAGTCGACGGTCAACTTGCGCTGGCCGGTTTCCAGCTTGTTGATCTGTGGCTGGGAGGTGCCGGCCATCTCGGCCAGCTTTTCCTGGCTCAGCCCGGCGGCCTGCCGCAGTTCGCGCATTGTGGTCATGTGACCTTCATACCAAAACGGCTTCGGAAAGTCCATCAGAGCGGAATAAATCCAGTTGCGCGCAGAAGCCTGCTTGGTCTAAACCATTGCGGTATGACGCTCGACGATTGGCTCAACCGGACCGCAACCAAGGAAGAGGCCTTTGCCGCCCTGATCGGGACGAGCCAGGCGACGGTCAACCGCTACCGCCATGGCCGCCGCGTCCCCCGTCCCGCCGTCATGGCCCGAATCGCCGCCGCCACTGGTGGGCGGGTCACGGCGAACGACTTCCATGGGCTGGGTGACGGACAGGGGCAGGGGTGATGGAGCGGAACGCGCGCAACAAAAAAGGCCCTCTCCCGGTGGGAAAGGACCTTTCCTGTAACGCTGCCGCTCTTAGAGTCTTCCATGTGATTCACGCTTCAAGCAATCCAGCGTGAAGCGATCACACTCTAGGAGAACAGGCTCGACACCGACCGTTCCTCGCTGATGCGCATGATCGCTTCGGCGAGCAGGGGGGCGATGGTCAGCTGGCGGATGTTGCGCGACACGCGCACCGCCTCGGTCGCCTGGATGCTGTCGGTGGTGACCAACTGCTCCAGCGGCGACACGGCGACGCGGGCGACCGCACCGCCGGACAGGACGCCGTGGGTGCAGAAGGCGTGGACGGACTTGGCACCGGCCTCCATCAGGGCGACGGCGGCGTTGCACAGCGTGCCGCCCGAGTCGACGATGTCGTCGATCAGGATGCAGCGGCGGCCGTTGGCGTCGCCGATGATGTTCATCACCTCCGACACGCCAGCGCGCTCGCGCCGCTTGTCGATGATCGCCAGATCGGCGTCCAGGCGCTTGGCCAGCGCGCGGGCGCGCACCACGCCGCCGACGTCCGGCGACACGATGGTGATCTCGTCGATGCTCTCGAAGGACTGGCGGATGTCCTTCTCGAAGACCGGGGCGGCCATCAGGTTGTCGGTGGGGATGTCGAAGAAGCCCTGGATCTGGCCTGCGTGCAGGTCCATCGTCAGCACGCGGTTGGCGCCGGCCTGGGTGATCAGGTTGGCGACCAGCTTGGCCGAGATTGGCGTGCGCGGGCCGGTCTTGCGATCCTGGCGGGCGTAGCCGTAGTAGGGGATGACCGCCGTGATGCGCCGGGCCGACCCGCGCCGAAGCGCATCGATCGTCACCAGCAGTTCCATCAGGTTGTCGTTGGCCGGGAACGAGGTCGACTGGACGACGAACACGTCCTCGCCGCGCACGTTCTCCAGGATCTCGACGAAAACCTCCATGTCGGAGAAACGGCGGACGCTGGCTTTGGTCAGCGGCACGCCGAGACAGGTGGAGATCGCCTCGGCCAGCGGACGGTTGCTGTTGCCGGCAAGCACCTTCATCGGGGTCGGCTCTCTTTGCAGGGAAACGGCTCAAGGCACGTTCGCCGCTTGCGCGCCGGCGCCCCTTGAAAACGGGGCGGACCATAACAAAGGGTCGGCCCCATGTAAACGTTCCATGACGGTCGGGTCTTTCCCCATTGGGGAATGCCGCCCTGCGCGGGCGGCATGACCATGGCCGTTCCGCCAACCCGTTCGCGCCGTTTCAGTTCTGCAGGACGATGGCCGAAAGGCCGCGGCCGTAATCCGTCTCTCCCCGCAGGCAGGAGCGGCGATAGCTGAAGAAGCGGTCCTCCTCGGCCACCGTGTCGTTGGGGCAGCGCTGGATCACCGTGACGCCGGAGTCGCCCAGCCGGCGGGTGACGTAGGCCGCCAGATCGAACAAGAAATGGCCGGGCTTGCGCGCGGGAGCGAAATAATCGCGGTTGCGCGCATCCTCCTCCTCGAACGGCGCCGGGAATTCCGGACCCACCTCGTAGGAGCGCTGGGCGATGCAGGGGCCGATGCAGGCAACGATGCGGTTCGGCTTGGCGCCCAGCTCGACCATGCGGGCGACGGTCGCCTCGATGACGCCGCCCTTGGCGCCCTTCCAGCCGGCATGGGCGGCGCCGATCACCCGCGCCTTGCTGTCGGCGAACAGGACGGGCGCACAATCGGCCGTCAGGATGCCCAGCGCGATCCCCGGCTGCCGGGTCGCCATGGCGTCTGCCTTCGGTGCCGTTTCCGGAGTCCAGGGCTCTTCCACCAAGACGCAGGTCGGGCTGTGGACCTGATAGCAGGTGATGAGGTTGGCGGGTGCCACCTCCATGCGCGCGGCGGCGCGGGCGCGGTTCTCATGCACGGCCGCGGCGGAGTCGTTGGACCCCAGCCCGCAGTTCAGCGAGGCGTAGAGACCGGTGGACACTCCGCCGGTGCGGGTGAAAAAGGCGTGTCTGATGTGGGTGATGTCGTTCAGCGCGCCGAGTGTGATCACGAACGCCGTCCTTCCCTGTTCTGTGGCCCCCATGCCCGGCAATCATGCCCGACAGGGCAGGGGACGCGATGCACGGTCCGCCCGGATTGTGGTTCTGGCGGTTATGGTGCGGTGTCTCTGACCCGGTTTCCGCGTCCGCCGGTCAGAAGCCGGCCGGGGGAGAGTCGGCGAAGGCTCCTGGCGTGGCGAACGCGGCCAGTTTGAACAGCCTGCCCATTTGCGCGGGATCGATCAAGCGGTCCAGCGCGCCGCGGATGTCCTGCGCCTGGGCCGGGCTGGCCTTCGCCGCCAGGGCGGAAGCGCGCTGGCGGATGCCCAGCCGGGTCAGCCACTCGCCCTGCTCGACCACGCCGAAGGATTGGGCGCCGCCCTCCCGCGCCGCAGCAGCGATTGCGGCGAAATCGACATGGGCCGTCAGGTCGGCTTCGCCTGGCGCCTCCAGCACGGGGGCATAGGCATGGCGGCGCATCGCCTGCAGGGTGTCGCCGACCGCCGGCCCGTGGGCGTAGCCATAGTCGATGACCAGCGCCGCACCGGGGGCCGCGGCCAGCCGGGCGCCGATCAGCCGCGCCACCGCCTGCGAGGCGGGGGAGACCTCGACGACGCTGCCGTCGGGCGCCTCACACAGCGTATCCGGCACCAGCCGGTTGCCGGAACTGCCGAAGGCCTCCAACACGAAGCGGAAGCGTGGATCGTCCTCGGTGCTGTCGGGCTCGACATCGACCAGCCGCTCGAACCAGCCATAGTTGGTCTTCTGCACCTGCCGGATCGGCAGGGCGTCGAAGAACTCGTTGGCGATCAGGACGGTCGGGCCGTCCGGCACATCCTCCAGCCGGTCATGCCAGTGGACCGCGTCGCCCAGGACGGGGTGCAGCGTCTGGCGTTGCCGCTCCCGCAAGGACGGGCTGGTCTCCACCAGATGGACGATGGCGTTGTCGCGGAACAGCGGTAGCACCGCGGCCGCCCGCAGCGCGTCGGCCATCAACGTGCCGCGGCCCGGACCCAGCTCCACCAGATGGAAGGGGCCGGGGCCGCCCAGCCTTGCCCAGCTGTCGACGCACCAGAGCCCGACCAGTTCGCCGAACATCTGGCTGATTTCCGGCGCGGTGGTGAAGTCGCCGCCGCTGCCGAACGGGTCGCGGCGCATGTAATAGCCGAAGCGCGGATGGCCGAGCGCCTCCGCCATGAAGGTGCCGACGCTGACCGGACCGTCCATCACGATGCGGCGGGCCAGCAGGCGGGCCAGCGTTTCCGGACCGGCGCTTTCGTCCGCCATGGCGTCAGGCCGGAATGGCATGACGCCGGCCGCGCAGGACCAGCCACAGGCCGATGGCCACCATCGGTAGCGACAGCAGCTGTCCCATCGTGGCGCCGGCGAACAGGAAGCCCAGCTGCGGGTCGGGTTCGCGGAAGAACTCGACCGTGATGCGCGACAGGCCGTAGCCGATCAGGAACAGCCCGCCGATCGTGCCCGGCCGGTTGCGCAGCGCCGGGCTGCGGATGGCGATTGCCAGCAGGATGAACAGAACCACGCCCTCCAGGGCAGCTTCGTAAAGCTGGCTGGGATGGCGCGGCACCTGCAACGGGTCGCGCGGGAAGACCATGGCATAGGCGAAATCGGGCGCCGGCCGGCCATACAGCTCGCCATTGATGAAGTTGGCGATGCGGCCGAAGAACAGCCCGATGGGGGCACAGGCGGCGATGATGTCGCCGAAGACGAAGGGCGAGATGCCGCGCCGCCAGCAGAACAGCGCAATCGCGGTCAGCACGCCGACCATGCCGCCATGGAAGGACATGCCGCCATGCCAGACCTGAACCGCGTCCAGCGGGTTTTCCAGATAGTATGGCAGGTTGTAGAACAGCACATAGCCGAGCCGCCCGCCCAGGATGGTGCCGATCACCGCCCAGGTCAGGAAGTCGTCGAACTCCTCGGGGTTCGGCCGGCGGCCGGGATCGAGCCGCGCCAGCCCCATGCAATAGCGCCAGCCCAGCACGAAGCCGGCCAGATAGGCCAGCGCATACCAGCGGACGACGACCGGGCCGACGGAAAAGGCGACCGGGTCGATGGTGGGAAAGGCCACGACGGGAAGGGTGGCGAGCATGGGAACTCCGGTCAGCGATACGGGTCGGGCTGCGACAGGAAATCCTGCACATAGCGCCGGACACCCTCTTCCAGCTCGGTGAAGGGCTGGTCGAATCCGGCGGCGCGCAGGCGATCCGTCGTCGCCTGCGTGAAATATTGGTATTTGCCGCGCAGATGCTCGGGCATCTCGAAGTACTCAATCCGGGGAGGCAGCCCCAGCGCGGCGAAGGTCGCCAGCGCCAGATCCTTGAAGCTGCGCGCCTTGCCGGTTCCGACGTTGAACAGGCCGCTGACATCGGGATGGTCGTAGAGCCACAGCATCACCGCGACGCAGTCGTCGACATGGATGAAGTCGCGCAGTTGGCCGCCATCCTCGAAGCCGTCCTTGTGCGACTTGAACAGGCGCGCCGGCTGGCCGGCCGTCAACTGCGGATGCAGCTTGGCGATCACGCTCATCATGTCGCCCTTGTGGGCTTCGTTCGGGCCGTAGACGTTGAAGAATTTCAGCCCGGCCCATTGCGGCGGCACGAGGTCGCCGCCGGCGACGGCGCGGGCGATGCGGCGGTCGACCAGATGCTTGGACCAGCCATAGGCATTCAGCGGCCGCAGCCGCGCCAGCCCGTCGCAGGAGCCGTCATCGTCGAAACCGGCGGAGCCGTCGCCATAGGTCGCGGCGGAGGAGGCGTAGATCAGCCGGCATCCGCGCCAGGAACACCAGCGCCACAAATCGAGCGTCAGCGCGACGTTGTTGGCGACGATCTTGTCGACGTCCCGCTCGGTGGTGGCAGAGATGGCGCCGAGATGGAAGACGGTGTCGATCTCGGCGGCATGCTGGTCGAGGAAGGCCAGCGTCTGCTCGGGCGGCACCAGGGCCGCGACCTCGCGCTTGGCGAGATTCTGCCACTTCTCGCCGTCACGGAAGCGGTCGACGACCGCCACGACGGTGATGCCGCGCGCAGCCAGAGCCGCGACAAGGTTGGACCCGATGAAGCCGGCCCCGCCGGTGACCACGATCATAGCGCTGTCCGCTGTTGCTCGACGCGTTTCGTGGGGACTTATAGGCGGGTGGGACGGTGGGGGCAAGTTAATGGCCCTCTTCCGCCCGCTCGGAAGAGCAGGAAGGAGAGGGCCGCAGTGGCAAGCCCTTACCGCGTCGCGCGGTTCGCGGCGCTGACCAGGGCCCGCAGCGAGGCGGTGACAATGTCGGCGTCGATGCCCACGCCGAACAGGGTCGTCTCGCCGGTCTTCACCTCGACATAGGCGCAGGCCTGGGCGTCCTCGCCGGAGCCGATGGCGTGCTCACGGTAATCGACGACATGCAGGTCAGTGCCGCAACCCTGCCGCAGGGCGTCCAGGAAGGCGTCGATCGGGCCGTTGCCCTTGCCCTTGGTGGTGATGATCTCGCCGTTGCGGCGCATCACCACGCTCATGGCACGGGCACCGGAGTTCGGGCCGCGCGGCTCGGTCGAATGCTCGACCAGCTCCAGCGGGCTGTCGGCGTCCAGATACTCGGCCTGGAAGGCGGCGTGGATGTCGGCGGGCGACAGTTCCTTGCCGGTCTCGTCGGCAACGCGCTGCACGACCTTGGAGAATTCGATCTGCAGGCGGCGCGGAATCTGCAGGCCGTAGTCCTTCTCCAGCACATAGGCGATGCCGCCCTTGCCGGACTGGCTGTTGATGCGGATCACCGCCTCGTAGCTGCGGCCCAAATCCTGCGGGTCGATGGGCAGGTACGGGACCTCCCACTTGCCGGTGTTGGACTTGGTCAGCGCCTTCAGCCCCTTGTTGATCGCGTCCTGGTGCGAGCCGGAGAAGGCGGTGAACACCAGTTCGCCGGCATAGGGGTGGCGCGGATGGACCGGCAGCTGCGTGCAGTATTCGGAAACCCGGACGATCTCGTTGATGTCGTCAATGTTCAGTTTCGGATCGACGCCCTGGGTGAACATGTTCAGCGCCAGCGTGACGACGTCGACGTTGCCGGTGCGCTCGCCGTTGCCGAACAGCGTGCCTTCGACGCGGTCGGCGCCGGCCAGCAGCCCCAGCTCGGCCGCGGCGACGCCGGTGCCGCGGTCATTGTGCGGGTGCAGCGAGATGATCGCCGACTCGCGGTTCTTCATCGTCTTGCAGAACCACTCGATCTGGTCGGCATGGACGTTCGGCATCGACATCTCGACCGTCGAGGGCAGGTTCAGGATGATCCTGCGCTCAGGCGTCGGCTGCCAGACCTCCATCACCGCCTCGCAGATCTCGACGGCGAAGTCCAGTTCGGTGCCGGTGAAGCTCTCCGGCGAATATTGCAGGACGATCTCGGTTTCCGGGGTCTCGTCGGCCAGCTGCTTGATCAGCTTGGCACCCTGGACGGCGATGTCGACGATGCCCTGGCGGTCCAACCCGAACACGACGCGGCGCTGCAGCTCCGAGGTGGAGTTGTACAGATGCACGATGGCGCGCTTGGCCCCCTTGATGCCCTCGAAGGTGCGGCGGATCAGCTCCTCGCGCGCCTGGGTCAGCACCTGGATGGTGACGCCGTCGGGGATCTTGTTGCCGTCGATGATCTCGCGGCAGAAGTCGAAATCGGTCTGCGACGCGGCGGGGAAGCCGACCTCGATCTCCTTGAAGCCCATGCGCAGCAGCAGGTCGAACATCGCGCGCTTGCGGTCCGGCCCCATCGGCTCGATCAGCGCCTGGTTGCCGTCGCGCAGGTCGACCGAGCACCAGATCGGCGCCTTGTCCAGGGTGCGCGACGGCCACTGGCGGTCGGTCAGCTTCACCTGGGGGAAGGGGGCGTATTTGGACGGGGACTTCGGCAGAGCTGGAATGTTGGTCGCGGTGTTGGTTTGGGTCGCGGTGCTCATGGCGTCGTTCGGCTCCAGTGGCGGCCCCCGGGGCCCGGTATTCTGTGCGGGCGGGGGCGGCGGATCGGATTTTGAAAGGCGGAGGGACCGGCGATGGGTACGGCCGCGGAGCCGCCGGATGTGGCTCAGCGACCGTCGGTAAGTCGCAGTCCCGGCCCCGGCCGGGCGACGCCGATACCGGCGCCTTTGAAAACATCGCTCATGGAACAGACACTTCGACCGATGGAATTAATGTGCGAACGCGACAAACCCGGACGCTTAAAGCGCCGGGCCGAGAAGTCGAAGAAGGGCGTTCTGCAGGTCGATGGTGTTCATGGGGCGCACTGTGCGCAGGTGCGGCATGGCTGTCAAGCTCGGATTGGCGAAAAACGGACTGCGGGATGCACCAACCATCGGCGCCCCTTCCATCCTTCCCATCCTCACGCGTCAGCCCCAGATCAGGTGGTACAGCGTCGGCAGCAGCAACGCCGTCGCCAGCCCGTTCAACCCCATGCCCAGCCCGGCGAAGGCACCCGCCACCTCGTTGACCTGCAAGGCACGCGCGGTGCCGATGCCGTGCGCCGCCACGCCCATGCCGAAGCCGCGGGCGCGCCAGTCCTTCACCCGCACGAGGTTCAGCACCCAGGTGCCGAGGCTGGCGGCGACGATGCCGGTGATGATGACGAACACCGCGGTCAGCGACGGCAGGCCGCCGATCTGCTCCGACACGCCCATGGCGATGGGGGACGTGACGGATTTCGGCGCCATCGACAGGATGGTCGCCTTGCTGCCTCCGAACGCCCAGACCAGCGCCACGGCACTCAGCGCCGAGGCGGCGGACCCCACCAGCAGTGCCACCACCAGAGCCAGGGCCGAGCGGCGGACCTCCTGGAACTGGTTGTAGAGCGGAATGGCGAGCGCCACCGTGGCCGGGCCGAGCAGGAAATGGACGAACTGCGCGCCGTCGAAATAGGTGCGGTAATCGATGCCGGACAGGCTGAGCGTGCCGGCGATCAGGACGACGGCGATCAGCACCGGGTTCAGCACCGGGCGCCGTCCCAGCTTTTCAAAGACCCACAGGCCGATCTGATAGGCGACCAGCGTCAGCGTCAGCCCGGCCAGCGGGCTGGCAGACAGATAGACCCAGATCTGGTGAAGATCGGCGCTCATGCCCGATCTCCCTTCACCTGCTTCCCTGCCGCCGGCTCCTCTTCCAGCCGCGGATCGGTGCGGCTCAACAGGAAGGCCATCAGCTTTGCCGTCACCGCGATGCCGAACAGGGTGCTGCCGAACAGGGCGGCGACGATGGGCAGCGCCTCGGTCTCAAGGCGGGTGACATGGACCATCACCCCGACACCAGCCGGCACGAACAGCAGCGACAGGTGGCGCAGGAGCCCGCCCGCCGTGTCCTGCACCGTGTCCGGCACACCGCCGCGCAGCAGCAGCCCGGCGAACAGCAGCAGCATGCCCAGCACCGGTCCGGGAACCGGCAGGTGCAGCAGGCGGGCGGCCAGTTCACCGGCGAGTTGGCAGAGCAGGAGGAGCGTCAGGGTTCCGAGCATCGCGGACTCCGGTGGAAGGGGTGCTGTGCGTCCCTTCTACCGCAGTTGCGAAGTCGCCGGGCTGCATTCCGCGAATGCGAGCGTCGCGAATCGACGATGATGCCCGTTCAGAAAGTGGGGAGGTTATTGCAGCTTGCTGCGGACGTGCTGGCCGCGGCGGACGATGGACTGCGCTTCCACAGTCACTTCCTTCTTGCCGAACAGGCGCAGGAAGATGGCGTTGACGGTGGCGTGTGCGCTGACCGTCAGGGTGCCGGCGGCGGCATCCTCGGCAATCGTCAGGGGGGAGAGGTTCGAGCCGAGAAAGCCGTTGGGAAAGGCCTTGTCGAAGAAGCTGCGGATGTGTCCGTCGCGCTGCGAGTCGAACATCACGCGCCCGCCGGCCAGCGCGGCGGCATCGACGGCTTGCGACAGCCGGGCTTCCACCGCATAGCTGCGCAGGGCATCGACGGTGCAGCCGGCGCCCAGCGCGGTCGGAATGGCAAGGATCAGGGCGACCACCAGAAGCAGGTGACGACCCGTCCGCCGGTCTTCGTGCCCGCCATAGGGCAGGGGACGATAGACCAAAGTCATTGCCGGCCTCCCAAGCAATTGCCTATGCGGAAAGGAGTGTTTTGATTGGATGCATCACTCTTAGCATCATCCGACAAGCAGGCAAACCAAGAAATGCAGGTGAAGGACAGCAAAAATCGCGGCGCAAGTTGTTATGTATTTTACGCAAAGGCGGTAACCCAAATTCGCGGATGCGGCGGCAAAGGGTAAAGCCCGCAGCAAGGGGCGGGAAGCGCTGTCTCGACTTTAAAAACCACCGTGATTCGCAGCTGTGCCGAGTCAAAGGTGAGCCAAGCGGTGCCCTCGGGCGCCGCGTTAAGGGGCTGTTCGTCATCGCCGTCGGCAGGTTGGGCAGATCCCAGTCCCTCCAGGCCGGAGCCGCCGACCCCGTCTTTTCCGTCTCCTGCCCGTGACCGTTCCACGGGACTCTGGCCGGCCCGGTCGCTCCTCGACATTGCGCCGGCTGTTGCGGCGGTGGCGCTTCTGCCGGTCGGCCTGATGGCCGAGGTGGAGGGTGCCTGCACCATCGTCCTGATGCACTGAACACGCGGGGCGGCTTCTCCGTTTCCCGTCTGCCCGCTAGACTCCGGGCGCAATGATGGGGAGAGGGCCCGATGAGGGGCGGCGTTTGGCGTGTGGTGATGCTGGGGTTGGCCGTGACGGCGGCCGCGCTGGTGTTTCTGGGCGTGGAGATCACACAGCTGGCGGCGGACGACCGAACGGCCTTCACTCGCGGTCTGGCGATCTGCGGGCTCGGACTTTTGTCGGTATGGTTCGTCTTCTCGCGACTGTCGCGCCATTTCCGCGACCTCGACCGCCTGTCCGGCAGGCTGTCGGGTGCCCGCAACCGGGTCGATCTCGAACCGATGTTCGGCGAACTGGCGCGCTTGGCCGAGGCGGTCAGTCTTGCCCGCGGCGGCGAGCGCGGCTTGGGTGAGGGGCCGCTGGGCGGCACCCCACTCGGTCATGGCCCACTCGGTCATGGCCCGCTGGGCGGCGGCCGCATCGACCGGGCCTTGCGGGCGGCTCTGGCCCTGTCCGAGGATCCCCTTCTGATCCTCGACGAGCAGGGGCGGGTGGAGCAGCTGAACCCTGCCGCGGCCCGCCTGCTGGGTGTGGAGGAGGGGGCCGACATCGGCAAGTCGCTGCTGCGTGACGATCTGGCCCGCGCCATGGAGCGGGCGCGCGGCGGCGGTGTTCCCGTCACCGCCGTGCTGCGCCGGACCGAAGACGGCGAGCTGTCGGCGCGTGTGGCCGATCTTGGGCTCGGCGCCGGTGTTCTGCTCTCTTTCCCTGCCCGCGGCATGGCCCATGCCGCCGGCCTCAGCGGCAAGCGCACGCTCAGCCTGCGCCCGGCCCAGCCCACCACCCCCCTCGGCGATGAGGAGCCGTTGGCCGCCCTGCCGTTCGTTGCGCTTTGGGTGGCGACGGCGGGGATGGAGGCGGACAGCGGTCCGGCGATCGCGGTCGGTACCGTCCGGCTGGTCGGGTCGCGCATCTTTCGGACGGTGTCGCTTGCGTTGCTGATCGACCCCGTCGAACCGGTGCCTGCCGAGGCGACGGCCCGTCACGGCATCGGCACCGCCATGGTGGCGGGCGAACGCCCCTTCGCCGCGGTGTGGCCGGCGATCCAGGAGGCACTGCACAACTGCATCGCGGTCGGGATCGGCATCGACTCGGCGGTGGCCGCGCTGGCGCGGTCGGCAGCCCTGGCCGGCATTGCCGAACCGGCGCTGCCGCCGACGCTCGACCTCGGCGCGCTGGCGGCTGCGCTGGACCCTGCCCTGGCCGGGGCATCGGCCGACCGTCTGGCGGAGGCCTTCGCCTTGCCCCGCCACCCGCGCAACGGTCCCCAGGGCGAGGCGCTGGCCCAGGCCGAGCTTGCCGTGGCGCTGCTCTCCCGCCTGACGGAACGCGGAGTCGTCACCCAGGGGCAGGCACGGGGGCTGGTCGCCGGCGGCGACGCGAAACTGTCGCCGGCACATCCTCCGCCAGCCTGAACCCGCTCATCGACAGCCGGGTCTCCGGGCGCAGGTAATGGCGCGTCCACGGACCGGCATGGTCGAAGGGGGTAAGGCAACTGCCGCCCCGCAGCACCATGCGGTTGCTGGCGAGCCGGCCGTTGACCGCCTCGTCCAGAGCCGCCTTGTCCCCGGCGTGGGGGCGGAGGTAGCCGGGATAGGTCGTGAAGGCGTCGGCGGTCCATTCCCACACGTCGCCGCACATCTGCCAGGGGCCGGTCCCGTGGCAGGTGCCGGCGCGCGGATGGCGGTGGCCGGTGCCCAACAGGTTGCCCATGCTGTCGCAGCCGGCGGCGACCGCTTCCCATTCCGCCTCCCGCGGCAGGCGCTTGCCAGCCCAGCGGGCATAGGCATCGGCCTCGTACCAGCTGACATGGCAGACCGGCTCGTCGGGATCGAGCGGCTGTATGCCATAGAGGGTGAAGACCTGCCAGCGGCTGCCCGACTCGGAGTCGCCGCGCTGCCAGTAGAGTGGGGCGCTCCAACCTTCGGCCTTTGCGATCTCCCAACCGTCGGACAGCCAAAGGGAGCGGTCGCCGTAACCGCCAGCCTCGATGAAGGAAAGATAGTCGCCGCAGGTCACCGGGCGGGCGGCCAGCCGGTAGGGCTCCAGCCAGACGCGGTGGCGTGGGCTTTCATGGTCGAATCCGGGCAACGGCATCGGCCGGCCGACCTCGACGAGGCCGCCGGGCTGCTCCAGCCATCCGTCGGGTGGGGCACCCAGATGCGGGTGGTCGGGCGCCTGCTCGTAGGCCGGACGCAGCGGGTTGCTCCACAGGGCATGCTTGATGTGCAGCAGCATGCGTTCCTGATGGCGCCGCTCGTGGGCGATGGCCATCATCAATGCCGACTCGGCCGGGTCCCAAAGCCCGTCGTCGATGCCGTCGATCAGGTGCAGCACCGCGGCGTTGATCTGGTCGCGGTGCCGCATGATCTCGGCCACCGTCGGGCGCGACAGAACGCGGGTGGGCGGGGCACCGCTGTTGCTGTTGGCGGCGAACAGGTCGAGGAAGGCCGGATCCGCCGGCCGGTAGCCGGGGCTGAAGGGAATCAGCACCGCCACCTCGAACAGCCAGCTGGTGTGGGCAAGATGCCATTTCGCCGGCGCGCCGTCCGGAACGGTCTGCACCATCTGGTCTTCCGGCGACAGGGTGGCGACCAGTTCGGCGGTGCGGGCACGCGCCTTCTGGAAGAGGGTTGCGAGGGACTGCCGGCGTTCGGTGAGGAGATGCGCGGCGGTCGGACCTGCGCTCGGGATGGGATGTGTGTCGGGCACGGGCGGTCCCTCCGAAATCCAGAATCTCTTCGGAGAGTATCCACCCGGAACGCCCCTTTTGGAATGCATGCATCCGTGGTGGAACGGTCACCGCAAATAGCGGCTGCGACCGGACGCCGCATCTGGAATGGCCGATGAATGGCGCCGGCGACGCATGGGGCCAAAAACGAAAAGGCCGCCCGGAAGGCGGCCTTGTTCACTCGAAGCACAGCTCAGTGTCGGACAAGACTTACTTGATCTTGGCTTCCTTGAACTCGACGTGCTTGCGCGCCACCGGGTCGTACTTGCGGAACGACAGCTTCTCGGTGGTCTTCTTCGGGTTCTTCTTCTTCACGTAGAAGAAACCGGTGTCAGCCGTGCTCACCAGCTTGATGAGGACGGTGTTCTGCTTGGCCATGATCTCGATCCCGACAAAAAATCCGTGCCCCGCCGGCCCGGCGGGGGCGGCGTCGTTAGCGGCGGAAAATACCGTCTGACGCCGCAATGTCAAGCCCTATGGGCGGTGAATCTGGCGTCCGACGGCGATTGCCACAGCGACGCCCCCGAAACTGGTGTCAGCGCTCCGCCACCGTGTTGACCACGGCGGTGGCGACGGCGCGCTGGTACAGCCCCGGCTCGGCCAGCAGGCGCATGGCGACCTTCAGGTCCAGTTCCGGCTCGTGCTCCTTCCACGGGCAGGCTTCGCGCAGGGCGCTCAGCGCATGCTCGTCGTCGGCCGCCTTGGAACGCCAGCTCGCCACCTGCGCCGGGCGCAGACGCCCCTCGCGCAGGTCGGACAGCAGGGCTTCCGGGTCGGTCTGGCCGGCCCGGCTGGTGCAGACGGTGGGCTGGACGCCCTGGCGGTGCAGGGTATAGCCGGCCGGGGTGTAGATGCGGCTCCAGGTCAGGAACAGCTCGCCGTCGTTGGGAAGGCGGTTGACCGTCTGGACGCTGCCCTTGCCATAGCTGGAGGCGCCGACCACGACCGCGCGACCCGAGTCCTGCAGTGCCGCCGCCACCACCTCGGCCGACGAGGCGGAGCGGCCGTCGACCAGCACCACCAGCGGCAGCCCGTCGAGCAGGTCGTCGGGGTTGGCGTCGAAGCGCTGGCGGCTTTCGGGGTTGCGCCCCTCGGTGGAGATGATCCGGCCGCGGCGCATGAACAGGTCGGCGACCGCGACAGCCTGGTCCAGCAGCCCGCCCGGATTGCCGCGCAGGTCGAGAACCATGCCTTGCAGCGTCGGCCCCGCCGCCTGACGGATGGATGTCACCGCCGACCGCAGGCTGGAGGCCGTGGTGGCGTTGAAGCGGTCGAGCTTGACGATGCCGACGTCGCCGGACAGCGAATAGGTGACGGTGTTCGGCACCACCCGCTCGCGGCGCAGCGGCAGCCGGCGGGGGGCGCCATTGTCGCGGGCGACGGTCAGCGTGACCAGCGTGCCGGTGGGACCGCGCAGCCGCTCGCGCATGTCCGCCGCGCTCATTCGCGTCGTCAGGTCGCCGTCGATGGCGAGAAGCTGGTCGCCGTCGACGATGCCGACGCGCTCGGCCGGGCTGTGCGGCATCACGTCATGCACGATGACGCGACCATTGGATGTGGTGTCCAACGACAGGCCGACGCCGCCATACCCCTCGCGCTGGGCGCGTTCGTTGCTGGCGCGCTGGACGCCGGTGTAGCGGGAATAGCCGTCGAGATCGGCGGTGACGCCGTCGAACACCACCTGATACAGCCGCTCCGGCGTCGCCTTCGCCAGGGTGGGGGAATAGACGCGGGCGCGGTCGATGATGCGGGTGGTCAGAACCGCCCAGCCGGCGGCGTCGCCATCGGCGGCGGTGCCGTACTCCGCCGCCAGGGCGCCCGACACGTACAGGCGTACGGTGCTGCCGGCATGCTCCACCGTCACCGAGGGGTCGAGCGCGGTCAGCCCCTTCAACCCGTCAATTCCCAGGCGGTTGAAGGACACCGGCTCCAGATAGACTTCGGCGATCTTGGAGAAGCCGACGGAGAAAACCTGTTCTGTCACCGGCTGCGGCGCGGTGCTCGCGGCCTGCGGGGTTCCGGCGAGAGCGGTGGTGGCGAGAAGGGCTGCGGCGGAAAACTGGAAGGCCAGATGACGAAGCGGGCGGCTGAAGCGGCGCGCCACACCTGAAATCAGGGTGCCCGATAGGACGGGGATCCGAAAAGACGGCACGTGGGACGGTGCATTCTGGTCGCACACGCCGTGATCGCACACGTTGTGATCGAACTGGGCCATGGGGCGAACCGCGGCCTCCCTTTCCTGCAGCCGGACCGGAGGAGGATGTTCCCGATCCCGGATGGGTGATAGATACACCTTCGTTCAGGAGGGCGGGCGGGACAAAATTGCGGGCCGCACCACAATGTTGCGGATTGTCCAATCCTGTGTCGCCAAGGCCACGCTTGTATGGCGCGGGTGCCACGGAACCTTGGCCTGCCCACGAGTCGCCCCCTGGACGGCATCCCGGCTCAAGCGTTGCCATTCTGCAACGGGTCTGGAATGGCCCTCAAGTCAGGCTTCAGTCTGCCAGACGGAAAAGCGTGCTGCCGCTGACCGGATCGGCCTCCACCAGCATCACCTTGACCGGGTTGCCGAGGCGGTACGTGCGCCCCGTACGCTGCCCGACCAGGGTGTGTGCGGCCTCGTCATGGTCGTACCGGTCGTCGGGCAGGCTGCTGGCCGGAACCAGCCCGTCGGCGCCGCTCTCGTCCAGCCGCACGAACAGCCCGAAGCGGCTGACGCCGGAGATGCGGCCGCTAAAGCGTTCTCCGATGCGGTCGGCCAGGAAGGCGGCGGTGTAGCGGTCCACCGCGTCGCGCTCGGCGGTGGCGGCGCGGCGCTCGGTGCCTGACAGATGGTCCCCGATCTCCGCCAGCCGGCCCAGCGTCTCGTCGTCCAGCCCGCCGACGCCCAACCCCAGCGTGCGGATCAGCGCGCGGTGGACGATCAGGTCGGCATAGCGGCGGATCGGCGAGGTGAAATGGGCGTAACGGTGCAGGGCCAGCCCGAAATGGCCGATGTTGTCCGGGCTGTAGGCGGCCTGGGCCTGGGCGCGCAGGACCACCTCGCTGACCAGCGGTGCGTGCGATGTCCCCTCCACCTTGCGCAGGATGCGGGTGAAGTGGTCGGGCGTCAGGTCGGCGCTCTTGGTCAGCGGGTGGCCAATCCCGGCGAGGAAACCACGCAGCGCCTCCATCTTCTCCATCGAAGGCCGGTCATGGATGCGGAAGAGGCCGGGCATGGTGCGCCGCTCCAGCACCTCCGCCGCCGCGACGTTGGCGGCGATCATGAACTCCTCGATCAGCCGGTGGCTATCGTGGCGCTCGCGCCTGACGATCTCGGCGACCCGGCCGCGCTCGTCGATGTGGACCCGGCGCTCGGGCAGGTCCAACTCCAGTGTGCCGCGCTTGGCACGGGCTGCGGCGAGCCGGGCATAGGCGCCGAACAGCGGGGCGATCACGCCGTCGGCGAGCGGCCCCGTCACCTCGTCCGGCCGGCCATCATGGCAGTCCTGCACCTGTTCATAGGTCAGCCGTGCCGCCGACCGCATCAATCCGCGCACCAGACGATGCCGGACCAGCACACCGTTGCGGTCGATCCACAGGTGAAAGGCCAGGCAGGCGCGATCCTCTCCCGGCCGCAGCGAACACAGGCCGTTCGACAGCGCCTCCGGCAGCATCGGCACGACGCGGTCGGGGAAATAGACGGAGTTGCCGCGCTCGTAGGCGGTGCGGTCCAGCGCCGATCCGGGGCGCACGTAATAGGACACGTCGGCGATGGCGACGATCAGGTGCCAGCCGTCCGGATTCTCCGGATCGCCGTCGGCCTCCGCCCACACGGCATCGTCGAAATCGCGGGCGTCGGCGCCGTCGATGGTCACCAGCGGGATGTCGCGCAGATCTTCCCGCTGCATCAGCGCCGGCACCGCCGCCAGTTCCGCCTCACGCAAGGCTGCGTGCGGGAAGACAGTGGGGATGCCGTGGGCGTGGATGGCGATCAGGCTGAAGGCGCGCGGCTCGTCGGTGGAGCCCAGCCGCTCGACCACACGGGCCTGCGGCTGGCCGGCGCGTCCGGCCGGCAGGATGTCGGCGAAGACGAGGTCGCCCGGCTCGGCATCGCCGCGGTTGGGCGGCAGCACCAAAAACTCGGTCTTGTGGCGGCGGTCGGTCGGGAGGATGCGCCCGCCATCGGCGCTCGGCCGGTAGACGCCGAGGATGCGGCCTTCGCGTTCCCCATCTATGCGGCGGATAACGCGGGCTTCGTAGAGGCGGTCGTTGATCCGGGCGAGCTTCGCCAGCAGCGTGTCGCCGACCGCCAGCGGTTTTTCCTCTCCCCGCGACTTCTTCTCCGGCAGAAGGAAGATGCGCGGCGGGTTGCCCTCGCCGGTCCAGGTCAGCGGCCGGGCGGCAAGCTCGCCGTCCGCATCGACCCCGGTGACCAGCAGAACCGCGACGGCGGGCAGGGACTGCGGCGGGGCCATGCGCTTGTTGCGCCCGCGCTCCACCGTCCCGTCCGCCTCCAGCTCCCGCAGCAGATCCTTCAGCGTTTCCCGGTCGGCCGATCCGGACAGCTTGAAGGCACGGGCGATCTCGCGCTTGCCGACGGGGGTGGTGCTGGACCGGATGAAGGCGAGGATGGCGTCCTTGCTGGGGAAATGGCTGTCGGTCACTGGGCGGGGGATCCGTCGGTTCTTGTCGCAGGTATGGCTATATAGGGATCAATCCGCACCGGGATCACTCTGCACCGGGGGCAGTCGCCCAGCTGCGGCCGACCATCGCCCGGATGGCGTCGCTGCGCTCCAGCGCCTCGCGGAATCCCGCCAGCGGGAAGCGGACCTCCGTCTTCTCCCCGGCCGGCGACTGGCCGACGATGGAAACCTCCGGTGCCGGGGCGATCTTCTCCACCATGCGGCGGTTGAGGTCGGGATCGGTCATGGCACAGGTGTTGGTTTCGAAGCGGAAGGGCTTGCAGGGGGAATCGGGCTTGAACACCGCCCGGTCGGCCCAAATGCGGACCAGCCTGTCCAAATCCAGCGACTCAGGGGAGACGCGGAAGCGCAGCCCCTCGCGCCAGCGCTCGGTCGAGCGCAGCCAGACCAGCCGGGCGGTGCGGTCGTTGACGCCGCGGGCGGACAGCTCGCACTCGACCTGCCGTGTGCCGGACCAGAGCTGACAGTAGAGCTTCCAGCTCTTGAAGCTCTCGTCGAACTCCCGGAACGGCTTGCCTTCCGCCATCGCCGCCGGAGCGGCAGCGGCGATGGCGGCCAACATCGCCAGGGCTGTGATCAGGCGCTGTCCGTGGCGGCGTCCGGGCATCGGATGGTCACTCCTGCCGTTCCGCCCGCCGGCGCAGCAGATGGTCGGCCAGGACGCAGGCCATCATCGCCTCGCCCACCGGCACGGCGCGGATGCCGACGCAGGGGTCGTGACGGCCCTTGGTCAGGATGTCGGTGTCGTTGCCGGCGGTGTCCACCGTCTGGCGCGGCGTCAGGATCGAACTGGTCGGCTTGACCGCGAAACGCACGACGATGTCCTGCCCGGTGGAGATGCCGCCCAGGATGCCTCCGGCATTGTTGGTCAGGAACTGCGGCTGGCCGTCGGCGCCCATGCGCATCTGGTCGGCGTTGTCCTCGCCGGTCAGTTCGGCGGCGGCGAAGCCATTGCCGATCTCCACGCCCTTGACCGCGTTGATCGTCATCATCGCGCAGGCGAGGTCGCTGTCGAGCTTGTCATAGAGCGGGTCGCCCAGCCCCACCGGCACACCGGAGGCCACCAGCTCGACCACCGCGCCGACCGAAGAGCCGCTCTTGCGGATGCCGTCGAGATATTCGGCCCACTGGGTGGCGGCGACCGGGTCGGGGCAGAAGAAGGGGTTATTGTCGATCTCCGCCCAGTCCCAGCGGCTGTGGTCGATCTTGTGCGGGCCGACCTGCACCAGCGCACCGCGCACCTGGATGGCGGATCCCAGCACCTTGCGTGCCACCGCGCCGGCAGCGACCCGGCAGGCGGTTTCCCGCGCCGAGGAGCGGCCGCCGCCGCGGTAATCGCGGATGCCGTATTTCTGCCAGTAGGTGTAGTCGGCATGGCCGGGGCGGAATTTGCCGGCGATGTCGCTGTAGTCCTTGGAACGCTGGTCGGTGTTCTCGATCAGCAGCGAAATGGGCGTGCCGGTCGTCTTGCCCTCGAACACGCCGGACAGGATCTTCACCTGATCGGGTTCCTGGCGCTGGGTGGTGTAGCGCGACTGGCCGGGCCGGCGCTTGTCCATCCAGGGCTGGATGTCCGTTTCCGCCACGAGGTCGAGCAGCGACGGGCAGCCGTCCACGACGACGCCGATGGCCGGGCCGTGGCTTTCGCCCCAAGTGGTGAAGCGGAAAAGCGTGCCGAAGCTGTTGCCGGCCATGGTGACATCCTCCCGAAACGAACCCGCGCGGATCAATGACGTAGCGTCTATTTGCGCGGATTTCTTGCGGCCTTTCGGCGACAAGGTCAAGGAAGCGATGCGCTGATTTTTAAGGGGGTTTAAAAGAGGGGAATGGTGCTGCCAGAGAGGATTGAACTCTCGACCTCTCCCTTACCAAGGGAGTGCTCTACCACTGAGCTACGGCAGCGCCAGATGCAGGCGCCTTGTGGCAAGATCGGAGGAATGGTGCTGCCAGAGAGGATTGAACTCTCGACCTCTCCCTTACCAAGGGAGTGCTCTACCACTGAGCTACGGCAGCCCCGATAACCGATCATCGCTGGGGCGATGCGTCCGGGTGAGGCGTTCAGGCTTGACCGCCCCCCGAAGTGGCGCGGGTTATGCCACAGGCCTTTTGGGGATGCAAGCGCTTAAAATCATTTCGCCACTCACTTTTTTTCGCGCCCGAAACAAGTGCCCGGATCAAGCCTGCGTCGCGGCCGGCGGAAGCACCGCTTCGGCGCGGAAATCCGGCACGACGGTGCCGAGGATCGACAGAACCCGCTCGCCGTCGCCGGCCCGCGCAGCCGCTTCCAGCTCGCCCACGGCGCGGTTGATCAGCGCATAGTCGATCAGCCGGGGGGAGGCGAGGAAGACGCCGTCGGCCTCGGTGCGGCTCGGCGCCTCCGCCGCGGTCAGGATTTCCTCGAACAGCTTCTCGCCGGGACGCAGGCCGGTATAGGCGATCTCGATGTCCACTCCGGGGCGGTAGCCGGCCAGCCGGATCATCTGGCGGGCGAGGTCGGCGATCTTCACCGGCTCGCCCATGTCCAGCACCAGGATCTTGCCGCGATCCTCCGCCCGGGTGGCGCCATGGGCGGAGGCCTGCAGAACCAGCTCCACCGCTTCGCGCACCGTCATGAAATAGCGGCGCATGTCCGGATGGGTGACGGTCAGCGGACCGCCCTTCGCCAACTGCCGGGTGAACAGCGGCACCACCGAGCCCGAAGAACCCAGCACATTGCCGAAGCGCACGGTCATGTAGCGGGTGGCATGATCCGTCCCGTCGCGCGGCGGCAGCACGTCCAATGCCTGGCAATAGGTCTCGGCGAAGCGCTTGGCCGCCCCCATCACGCTGGTCGGGCGGATCGCCTTGTCGGTGGAGATCAGCACCATGGCGAGGCAGCCGGCGGCGCGCGCCGCATCGGCCACGTTGCGGGTGCCGATGACGTTGGTGAGCGTGCCCTCGCACGGGTTGGCTTCCACCAGTGGCACATGCTTCAGCGCCGCGGCGTGGAAGACCAGGGCAGGGCGCTCCTCCTGGAACAGGCGCATGATGCGGTCGCGGTCGCGCACGTCGGCGATCACCGGGCGCGGATCGAGGTCGGGGAACCTCTCCCGCACCTCCATCTCGATGCTGTAGAGGTTGAACTCCCCGGCATCGAGCAGGATCAGCCGTTCCGGCCCCAACGCGGCGATCTGGCGGACCAGCTCGCTGCCGATGGTGCCGCCGGCGCCGGTGACGATCACCCGCCGACCGCCGACCAGTCCGGAAATGGCGCCGCGGTCCAGCACCGCCTGCGGCCGGCCCAGCAGGTCCTCCAGCGCGATGGGTCGAACCTCGACACCCTTGCCCTCGCCGAGCGCCGACTTGAACTCGGTCAGGCTGGGCAGGCGCGACAGGACCAGCCCCAGCGCCTCCGCCCGGTCGAGCAGGCTGCGCAGGGTCGATCCCTTCAGCTCGGCATTGCCCTTGGTGACGATCAGCCGCTGCGGCCGCTCGTGCTTGCGCTCCAGCGTCTGGACCACCTGCTCCAGATCGTCGGGACCGCCCAGCACCGGCACGCCGCGTACGGCATGGCCGACCCGCCGTCCCTTGTCGTCGAGGATGCCGACCACGCGATAGGCCGACTGGCCCGGCTGGTCGAGCGAGCGGATGAACAGCTCGGCCGCGTCGCCGACGCCCAGCAGCAGGACGGGAATGCGCGGCACGCCCTCCACCGCCTCGGCCCAGCTGAAGCGGCGGTCCTTCAGGAAACGGTAGGCGAAGCGCGGCCCGCCGAGCAGAAGCATCTGAACCAGCCACAGGATCGGCGGCAGGGAGCGCGGCAGCAGTTCGGCGCGCGTCAGCAGGAACATCGCCAGCACGAAGCACAGGACCGCCACCGTGACGGCGCGCACCACCTGCATCAGATCGGGAATAGAGGCGTAGCGCCAGATGCCGCGGTACAGCCCGAACAGCAGGAAGACCGCTGCCGAGACGCCGACCAGCACCGGCAGCGCGATGGTCAGGGCGTCGAAATACAGGCCGAAGGCGGACCCGCCCACCCGCAGGTAGAGAGCGACGACCAGCGCGACCCCGGTCATCACCAGATCGTGCAGGAAAACCAGGGAGGCCCGTGCGGACGGGATGCGCATGCCGCTAAACCTTGTTCATTCGTTCGGCCGTGGAAACCGGCGGGCTGGAGCCGGCCATGGCTGTTCCAGCCCGGAAATCAGCCGCGGGAAGCTTTGAACCATTCCGCGGTGGCGCGCAACCCGGACGCAAGGTCATGGGGCGGGCGCCAGCCGAGCCTTTCGCGGATGGGGTCGTCATCCACCGTCAGCGTGCCGGCCAGCCGGTCGAACACCGCCCGGGTGCCGGTCAACGCCGCTCCCAGCGCCATCAGTCCGCGCGGCACCGGGACCAGCCGCGCCGGTCGGCCGAGCGCTTCGGCGATGGCGCGCACCAGATCGGCGGTCGAAACCGGCTCCCCATCCTGGACCAGGAAGGTCCGGCCGGCGGCGTCGGGGTGTTCCAACACCGTCACCACCGCGTCGGCGAGGTTGCCGACATAGATCAGGCTGCGCCGGTTGTGGATGCCACCCAGCGGCAGCGGCAGGCCGGTCGCCACCAGCTTGACCAGGGCGCGCATGTTGCCGGCCGTGCCTGGGCCATAGACCAGAGGCGGCCGGATCACCGCCACCTCCATGCCGGTGCGGGCGGAGATTGCCGCCAGCCCGCGTTCGGCCTCCAGCTTGGAGATGCCGTAAGGGCTGTGGGGATCGGGCATCGTCGCCTCGTCCAGCGGGGCGGGGCGGCTTTCATCCACCATCGCCTTGATGCTGCTGAGGAAGACGAAGCGCCTTACCCCGGCCGCCGCCGCCTGCTCCGCCAGCCGGATCGTGCCGGCGGTGTTGACGCGGCGGAACTCCGCCAGGGGGTCGGCGGCCTGGTCGCGCATCACATGGACGCGGGCCGCCATGTGGATCACCGCGTCGATGCCGGCCAGCGCCGCGGTCCAGTCGGTGCCGGGGCCGATGTCGCCCACCGCCGCCGGCTCCCATGGCCCCTCCTGCGGGGTGCGCAGGGCGGCGCGCACCCTGTGCCCGTGGGCGGCCAGCAGAGGGATGGTGTGGCGGCCGACGAAGCCGGTGGCGCCGGTCAGAAGAACGCGCATGGGAAGGACGGTCCAGGCTGGATTCGGTTGGTGCAGTCAAGCATGCCTTAGTATCCGGTTTGGCCGGGTGGTGCCACGGCACAAAGCCCCAAGACCCTTTTCCAGCTTTCGGTCGGGGATCGGAATGGCTATAAGCTGGAGAGGGACGCGTGAATAAGGACGCTACCAAGACATGTCACATACCGTCGACGGTGCAAATGATCGGCACAGCCGGATCATCATCGTCAGCTTTAATTGCGCAGACTTCGTCAATCGCGTCATTGGCTGTCTGCTCGACCAGACCGATCCCGCCTTCGAGGTGGTGATCGTCGACAATGCCTCAAAGGATGTCGACGGCATTGCCTTGCCCGCCGATCCGCGCTTTCGCATGGTGCGGATGGACACGAATGTCGGCTTTGCCAAGGCGAACAATGTCGGTGCTGCCGGCGCCACCGTCCCCTGGATCGTCACGCTGAACCCCGACGCCTTTCCGCGCCGCGACTGGATGGAGCGGCTGCAGGCCGCCGCCCAGGCGCAGCCCGATGTGGCGATGTTCGGCTCGACCCAGCTCTTCTCGCACGATCCCCGGATGATCGATGGCGAAGGCGACCAGTATTCGATCTTCGGCTTCGCCTGGCGGGTCAACTACCGCCGCATGCTGAAGCCGCCCTATTACAGCGGAGCGGTCTTCTCGCCCTGTGCCGCGGCGGCGATGTACCGGCGCGACTATTTCGAGGCGGTCGGCGGTTTCGACGAGGATTTCTTCTGCTATTGCGAGGATGTCGACCTCGGCTTCCGCATTCGGCTCAGCGGCGGACCGGCGGTGCAGGTCGGCGACGCGGTGGTCGAGCATGTCAGCAGCGGCGTGTCCAAGCAGTACGGCACCTTCGCCCAGTATCACGGCGTCCGCAACCTGGTGTGGACGATGGTGAAGAACATGCCGTTGCCGCTGCTGCCGCTGGCCTTCCTCGGCCATTCGCTGCTGGTGGTCTATCTGGTGTTCCGCAGCGTGGGCAGCGGGCGCACCGGCGCCATCGGCCGCGGCATCCGCGACGCGCTGCGCGGACTACCGGGCATGCTCGCCAAGCGCCGTGCCATCCAGCACGACCGCAAGGCGACGCTTGGGCAGGTTGCCCGCATGATCGCCTGGAACCCTCTGCTGCTGAAGACGCGTGGCCGGCCGGGATGCCGGCTGTCGCGCCGGTCAGACCAGCCGCCAGCCGTGGGTGTTGAAAAAGCGTAGGGCGGAGCGGGCGAACATCCGGATGTGCGCGCCGCCCTTGCGCGCCGCCTTGCCGCCGAAATGCACCATGCGGACATCCGGCACATAGGCGATCTCTCCCAGCGCCATCGCCCGGCGCGACAGGTCGAAATCCTCGAAATACAGGAAATAGCCGTCGTCGAAGCCGCCCAGCCGGGTCAGCGCCTCGCGCCGGAACAGCATGAAGGCGCCGCTGACCTGCTCCAGCCCGGTCACGACAGCGTCGCGGGTGACGTCGCGCATCTCGTATCGGTCGAGCCGCCGGGCGAACATCCGCTTCACGGAGCCGGGCGCGAAGGCGCGCAGACCCAAATCCAGCACGGTCGGCCGTCGCTTGCACAGGAACTCCTGCTCGCCCGACGGGCCGAACACCTTGGGCGTCAGCAGCACGGTGCGCGGATGCGCCTCCATGTAGCGCCAGCCGGCCAGCAGCGCGTCCGGCTCCAGCAGGATGTCGTAGTTGAGGATCAGGTGGTAAGGCGCGTCGCCCTGCCGGATCGCCAGATTGTGGCCGGCGCCGTAGCCGACATTGCCGTGCCCGGCGATCAGTGTCACCGGCGGCCGGCCGGTCTCCGCATAGCGGTCGAGCAGCGCCTTGAATGGGTTGGGGCCTGAGTCGCTACCCTCCGGCGCGCCATTGTCGACGATCCACAGCCGGGTCCGTACGCCGGCTCCCTGCGCCAGCCGGTCGGCGGCGGCACCAATGGTGTCGAGCGAGCGGGCCAGCAGTTCCGGATCGGGATGGTAGAGGACAACGGACAGGTCAAGGAAAGCGCTGCTCATCGGATCACGCCTTCGCCATGCGAGTCAGCGTCGCCAGCAGCAGTGCGACGGCGACCGCCCCCGGTGCCAACGTCCAGGCGCCAAAGCTGCCGGCGGCCAGTGCTGCGGCGACCAGGACGAGGCTGTAGGCGATGATCGTCAACACCACACGGTCGTGCCGGCCCACGCCCTTGGCGGCCTTCTGATAGAAATGCTCGCGGTGGGCCTGCCGAATCTTCTCGCCGCGCAGCAGGCGGCGCAGCAGCGTGATGGTGGCGTCGGTCAGGTAATAGGCCGGCAGGATCAGCGCCGCCGCCCAGTCGCCGCGCGCCGCCAGCGAGGTGAGAAGAAAGGCGAGGATATGGCCGAGCGGGATGCTGCCGACATCCCCCATGAACATGCGCGCCGGCCGCCAGTTGTGGGTCAGGAAGCCTGCCGCGGCTCCGGCCAGCGCCGCCCCGGCAACCCCGGTCAGGCCGAAATCGCCCATGACCAGCGACACCAGCGCAACGCCGCCGCCGATCAGGATGGTCTCGCTGCCGGCCAGCCCGTCGATGCCGTCCATGAAATTGTAGAGATTGACGAACCACAGCCACAGAAAGGCAGTCGCCGCCCGGTCCAGGCCCCAGGGCAGCCAGCCCTGCCAGACCAGTTGGTCGGCAGGCAGCGCCAGCAGCCCAAATGCCACCGCCAGCGCCTGCACCGCCAGCCGCAGCAGCGGCGACAAGGTGCGCCGGTCGTCCATCCACGACACTCCCATCAGGGCCAGCGTGCCCAGTAGAACGGCCCCGGTCTCCAGCGGCCGCCCCAGGACGAGTCCAGCGATGGCGAAGACCGGCACCACGGTCAGCATCACCGCCCATCCGCCGCCGCGCGGGGTGGGGGCCTGATGGCTCGACCGTTCGTTCGGGATGTCCAGGATGCTGCTGGCGAGGAGATAGCGCAGCACCCGCGTCGACAGATACCAGCCGACGGCCAGACACAGCAGGAAGACACCGATCAGCGCGGTCGAATAGGCGGTGGAGGTCATGGTGGCTCGGATGGTGGAGGAAAGGGACGGTCAGAGCTTGTGGTAGCCCTTGTACCACTCCACGAAGCGGGGCAGGCCGATCTCAATGGGGGTCTTGGGCTCGAAGCCAAGCAGTTGGCAACTCAATTCGATGTCGGCGGCGGTCTCGTGCACGTCACCGGCCTGCATGGGCTCCATCACCTTCACCGCCTCGCGGCCCAAAGCCTGCTCCAGCACGCCGATGAAGCGCATCAATTCCTCGCAGCGGTTGTTGCCGAGGTTGAAGACGCGGTGCGGGGCGCCGGTTTCCGCATCCACCGGGGCGGGGCGGTCGAGGGCGGCCAGCACGCCGGCGACGATGTCATCGATGTAGGTGAAATCGCGCTTCATCTTGCCGTCGTTGAAGACGCGGATCGGCCGGCCGGCGGTGATGGCGTCGGCGAACAGCCATGTCGCCATGTCCGGGCGGCTCCACGGACCGTAGACCGTGAAGAAGCGCAGACCGGTCATCGGCAGCTGATAGAGATGGCTGTAGGTGAAGGCCAGCATTTCCGCCGCCTTCTTGGTGGCGGCATAGACCGAGACCGGGCTGTCGACGCGGTCCTCCACCGAGAAGGGCATCTTGCGGTTGGCGCCATAGACCGACGAGGTCGACGCATAGACGAAATGCCGCAAGCCCGGCATGCGCCGCGCCGCCTCCAGCAGCGTCACCTGACCGGTGACGTTGGCGTCGACATAGGCATAGGGGTTCTCGATGGAGTAACGTACGCCCGGTTGTGCTGCCAGATGGACGACGCCGGTCACATCATTGAGCTGCGGCCACAGACCCTCCACCGTCGCGCGGTCGGAGATGTCGGCCTTGATGAAACGGAATCCGTCGCGGCCGGTCAACCGGGCCAGCCGCGCCTCCTTCAGCGCCACCGCGTAATAGCCGTTCAGGTTGTCGATGCCGAGAACGCTCTCCCCGCGGTCCAGCAGCGCAGCCGCGACATGCGATCCGATGAAGCCGGCGGCCCCGGTGACGAGGATGGTCATGGTCCGACACCCTTATGAAGATAGTCCGTCGGTCTTATGCCCCAGCGGCGGTTGGCGCGCCAGCCTCCATCCACGGGCCTCCGGTGACCGGTTCGCACGCTTGACAGCCCATCCGCCCTGCCGGTCTACTGCGCGACCGCGACACATCAGGACCGATGGGACGATCGATGCCCCCGAAGAAGAATCCGCTGAACCTGAACCCGCTGCAGCTGCGCACCCTGACCCTGCTGCAGGAGATCGCCCGCCTGGAGAACAAGCCGGCCGAGGACGAGGAGGGTGGTTTCCAGATCACCTCGCTGCCGCATGCCCACGGCAACCATTTCCATCTCGGCCATGCCGTGGTCGCCGCCAAGGACGCCACCGGCCTGCAGAACGACGCGGTCTGGACCATCCTGGAGCGCAAGGGCATCGTGAAGCGCACGCCCGCCGCCGCGATCCTGACGGCTGCCGGCGTCGAGTACGACACCGGGCTGCGCGACCAGATCCTGCACCATTCCGACCACTGACATCCGGGGTGGAGCCGCGCCGATGGACGACACCGCCGAAACCTCGGCCCCGCCGCCGGCCCCGGTGAAGCCGAAGCCGGCGGTATCGGGCCGCGACGAACGCCTTGCCGCCCGCCTGCGCGAGAACCTGCGCAAGCGCAAGGAACAGGCGCGGCAGCGGGGGGAGTAGTCCCTCTCCCGGAATCGTCCCTCTCCCGTGCTTGGGGGGAGGGACGATTCCGCCCAGGCCAAACCGTTCAGGCCAAATCCTTCCTGAACCAGAATCTGCCTGTGCCCCGGCGGATAACCCTCCATCTCCGCCCAGACTTCGTAGCCTTGCTTCGGGTAGAAGCCGGGCGCCTGGAAATCGTAGGTGTAGAGCCGCGACCAGCGGCAGCCGCGGGCCTTGGCCTCCGCCTCCGCCGCGGCCAGCAACCGGCCGCCGAGACCGCTGCCTCGCGTGGAGTTGTCCACCCACAACAGGTCGACATACAGCCAGTCCCAGTTGGTGTAGCCGACCAGTCCGCCCTTCAACGCGCCGTCCGTGTCGCGGGCGGCAACCACCAGATCGCGGCGGTCATAGGCGCGGCCAAGCGACGCCTCGTTGTAGGCGCGCAGGCCCTCGTAGATTCCGGCCAGGTCGGCCGGGGCGGGGGTGTCCGTCACGGACAGGATGAAGTTCTGGCTCATGGATGCCGAGCTTAGACGCCGCGGCGGCGAAGACCAGCGCCGTGATAAAGAACCGTCCATGCGCGCCAAGCGGCCCACCTTTCCTTGAGCGCCGCCGCGTGCTCGGCTACAAACCAGCCTTAACGACCCCTCCATCCAATCGATACGCCAAGGAGTACCCCCGCGATGGGCATCATGCCGGACAGCTGGATCCGCGAGATGGCCGAGACCAAGGGCATGATCGAGCCCTTCGTCGAGACCCAGAAGCGCGAAGGCGTGATTTCCTACGGCGTGTCGTCCTACGGCTACGACGCCCGGGTCGCCGACGAGTTCAAGATTTTCACCAACGTCGACAACGCCATCGTCGACCCGAAGCGTTTCGACGATTCGAGCTTCGTCGACCGCAAGACCGAGGTCTGCATCATCCCGCCGAACAGCTTCGCGCTGGCCCGCACGGTGGAATATTTCCGCATCCCGCGCGACGTCCTGGTCATCTGCCTGGGCAAGAGCACTTATGCGCGCTGCGGCCTGATCGTGAACGTCACCCCGCTGGAGCCGGAGTGGGAAGGGCACGTCACGCTGGAGATCTCCAACACCACCCCGCTGCCCGCCAAGGTCTATGCGAACGAGGGACTGTGCCAGTTCCTGTTCCTGAAGGGCGACAGCGTGTGCGAGGTGTCCTACGCCGACAAGTCCGGCAAATACATGGGGCAGAAGGGCGTCACGCTGCCCCGGCTCTGAGCACTCCTCTCTGAACGCCTTCAAAAGCGTATCCGCGAAAGAAACAGGTCCATGGACAAGATCCGCATCCGCGGCGGCCGCCCGCTGAACGGCTCCATCACCGTTGGTGGCGCCAAGAACGCCGCCCTGCCGCTGATGACGGCGTCTCTTCTCACCGACGAGACGCTGACGCTGACCAACCTGCCGATCCTGGCCGACATCAACACGCTGTGCAATCTGCTGCTGCAGCATGGCGTGGCGATCCACATGGCCGGGGCGGGCGGCGATTGCGCCGGCCGCGCCGTGGACTTCACCGCGCGCGACATCACCAACACCACCGCCCCCTACGATCTGGTGCGCAAGATGCGCGCCAGCGTGCTGGTGCTGGGTCCGCTGCTGGCCCGCTGCGGCGAGGCCAAGGTGTCGCTGCCCGGCGGCTGCGCCATCGGCGCGCGTCCGGTGGACCTGCACATCAAGGGTTTGGAGGCGATGGGCGCCGACATCCGGATCGATGCCGGCTACATCGTCGCCAAGGCCCCGGCGGGCGGTCTGCGCGGTGCGGAATATGTTTTCCCCAAGGTGTCGGTCGGTGCGACCGAGAACCTGCTGATGGCGGCCACGCTCGCCAAGGGCACCACCATCCTCGTCAACGCCGCGCGCGAGCCGGAGGTGACCGACCTCGCCGAATGCCTGGTCAAGATGGGGGCGAAGATCATCGGCATCGGCACCGACCGACTGGTGATCGAGGGTGTCGACCGGCTGCATGCCGCCCGCCACATGGTGGTGGCCGACCGCATCGAGACCGGCACCTACGCCATGGCCGCCGCCATCACCGGTGGCCGTCTTGACATCATGAACACCCGTCTCGATTTGATCAAAGCGGCGGTCAAGGCGCTGGCTCCGGCCGGCGTCGCCTTCGAGGAGATCGAGAACGGGATCCGCGTGTCGCGCGCGAACGGTGAACTGCATGGCGTCGATGTGATGACCGAGCCGTTCCCCGGCTTCCCCACCGACCTTCAGGCCCAGATGATGGCCCTGATGTGCACGGCGACGGGGGCCGCGATGATCACGGAAACGATCTTCGAGAACCGGTTCATGCACGCGCCGGAGCTGACCCGCATGGGCGCGCGGATCACGGTCCACGGCTCGTCGGCACTGGTGCGCGGCGTGGAGCGGTTGACCGGCGCGCCCGTGATGGCGACGGACCTGCGCGCTTCGGTGTCGCTGGTGCTCGCCGGGCTGGCGGCGGAGGGGGAGACGACGGTCAACCGCGTCTACCACCTCGACCGCGGCTATGAGCGGGTGGAGGAGAAGCTGGCTGCCTGCGGTGCGGAGATCGAGCGCATCCACGGCGGCGACGAGTAAATGGCGGGGGCGCCCCTCCCGCCATCCCCTGAGGTTGGCCTTTCCCGAGAGGTGCCCCCGAACATGACGGCCCCAGCCATGACCCCGATCCGCCTGCGCGCCGAAGACGAGGAGGATTCTGAAGGTCGTCTCCGCCTGCCTGCAGGACGCCATCCTGCCGGTCGGCGACATGTGCTTTCAGCCCGACGAGAAGCGGTTCGTCATGGTCGTCAACCGCTTCCGCTGGGAGGCCGCCGACAGTCCGCGCCCCGGCCCGTCCGCCGATGATGACGATCTGGCCCCCTACGAGCGGGTCCATTGCGGCCTGCGGGTAGAGGGGGTCACCGGTGCCAAGCTGCGCGGCTTCGACCTGAAGGAGCGCGGCCGCATCATGGAACTGCTGTCGATGGAGACGGTGGAGGGCGGTGTCGCCCTGCATTTCGCCGGCGGCGGCTGCGTCCGGCTGGATGCGCCGTCCTGGCGCGTGATGGTGGAGGATCTGGGCGAGCCCTGGCCCACCGGCTGCAAACCCTGTCACCCTGACGAACCGGCCTGACCGCTTCGCGGCTGGTCCGGAGCGCAGGTGTTCAGCGCTCCGCCACCTGGGTGTCGGTGTGAAGACGGCGAATCACGTCCTGCGCGGTCTTCTTGTAGGTCACCGTGTCCTCGTCCTCGCCAGCCGACAGCTGCGAGCGGCGGACGGTGAAGAACCGGTGGCCGACATCCAGCATGCCGCTGGCCTCGACCAGGATGCTGGTGTCCTTGCCGTCGGCGCTGGGCGAAACGGAAACGATCTGGCCCAGCTCCTCGCCGAGCAGACCGGTCACTTCGAGCCCGACGAGGTCGTCGCCGCCGCGCGGATCCGCGGCCTGAGCCGACTCGATATGGGCGAATGGCAGGGTTGCCGCCAGCGCAAGGCCGGCCAACAGGGTCTGGAACCTCATGATTTCGGCTCCCATCGCTGATGTGTGTCTCGTATGTCACAATCAACATGGGAATTGCGGAACGGTTCCCAGGGAACCATCCAGGGGTAATCCGGTTTGTGCGGCATGACCCTCAGTGAAGGACGTGCCCCGATGGCCCAGAAACTCGATGGAAAGACCGTTGCCGTGCTCGCCACCGACGGCTTTGAACAGGTGGAACTGACCGAACCGGTGAAGGCGCTGCGCGATGCCGGCGCCACCGTTCATGTGGTCGCCCCCAAGAGCGGGCAGATCCAGGGGTGGAATCACCATGACCGCGGCGACATGGTCGATGTCGACGTGACTCTCGATCAGGCCGATGCCGGACGATACGACGGGCTGCTGCTGCCGGGCGGGGTGATGAACCCGGATTCGCTGCGGCTGGAGCCGAAGGCGATCGAATTCGTGAAGAGCTTCGTGGAGACCGGCCGCCCCATCGCCGCGATCTGCCACGGCCCCTGGACGCTGATCGATGCCGGCGGCGTGCGCGGCAAGCGCATGACCTCCTGGCCGTCCTTGCAGACCGACCTGCGCAACGCCGGCGCCAGCTGGGTGGACGAGCAGGTGGTGACCGACCACGGGCTGGTTACGTCGCGCAAGCCGGACGACATTCCGGCCTTCTGCCGCAAGATGATCGAGGAGTTCAGCGAAGGCCGCCACGCCGGTCATCGCCACGCGGCGGAGTAAGGGCGCAGATTTGCTCCCTGCCTATCCCTCTCCCGCGATGCGGGGGAGGGAAGGAGCCCATGCGAAACATGGGAAGGGAGGGGGAATTCCTCCCCCAACCAGAACCTACGCCGTCACCAGCGGCGACAAGCCGTTCTGGATGGCCCACACCGCGGCCTGCGTCCGGTTCTGTGCGTTGATCTTCCGCATCACATTCTTGAAATGCATCTTCACCGTCGATTCGGTGATGTGCAGGTTGCGCGCGATGGCCTTGTTCGACTGGCCGGCCAGCAGGCAACGCAGGATCTGGACCTCACGCTTCGACAGGTCGCCGCTGGGCGGCATGGTGATCGGGATGGGGTTGTGCTGCGGCCGTTCGTTGGCGGCGGCCATCAGCAGGCCGGCGACATGGGTGGGATAGACCACCTCGCCCAGCATCACCAGCCGCAGGGAGCGCAGCAGGCTCTCGCTCGACATGCTCTTGTTCAGATAGGCGTCGGCGCCGGCCTTCAGCGACTGCGACAGGCTGCGGTCGGCGATGGTATCGGCCAGCACGGCAATCCGGGCGGAGGTGCCGTCACGCAACCTCCGGATGCCGGCAATCTCCTCCGGCATGCCATCCTGCAGCGCCAGCACGATCAGGTCGGGTTCCTCGCCGTCGGCAATCAGGTCGAGCGCGTCGTCGGCGCTGGCCGCGTGGGTGCTGACCCGGAAGGGGCCGCCGCCGATCAGCGTTGCCAGTGCCGCAGAAAACAGCCGGTCGTGGTCGACCAGCATCACAGTCCATGTCGTCATCGATCATCCTCCGCTGAGCCGCCCTTTTTCCGGGCAGCGGCGATCCCCCCTTTTGTTCCGTGCCTGAAGGTCCAGGAAAAGGACCGGACCGGTTGGCCCGGTCCGCACGGACTCCGAACATAGAAAATTAGAACAATATTGTTCGGAACAGCGGGCTTTACGCTTCATGCTGCGATGATTTATACGGTTCATTAACCAACAGCGCAAGGTGAGAACAGGAAAGTCACAGCCAATAGATCGGATTTGCGGTGAAAATGATCGTAGATCCATTCATTCGATATTTAGGGGTAGCTGCGCCAAGGAGCGGCGCGAATGAACCGCTTTCCCATTGGGGCTTTTTGGTGTTCTTGGCCCTAACTGAGGAGCGGTCCGCTGAGAATAAGGGGACACGATGGAGTTCGAGCTTCAAGCGCGCGGTGGTTCGCGTAGCGCGGGCAATCCCACGCGGATTTTTCTGGTGGTCGACGAGCAGCCGATGGTCCGCCATGGCTTCGCGCTGTCCATCGGCGAGATCTGTCCTGGGACGCGCGTGCTGGAGGCCGGGTCGTTGGATGAAGCGCTGAACATCGGCCGCCAGACTCCCGAGCTGGCCCTTGTCCTATACGACCCCGGCCCGCCGCGCGTGGATGAGGATGACGCGGGCGGTGGTGCCATCGCCGGACTGCGCCGTCTGAAGGAGGCTCTGGGCGAGGTACCGGTCCTGATCCTGACCAACTCCGACGAGGTGGCCGACATCGTCGACAGCGTTCGCATGGGCGCCCGCGGCTATGTGCTGAAGACCAGCCCGCCGGAGGTGCTGGAGCATGCCATCTCGCTGGCGCTCAGCGGCGACATCTTCCTGCCGCTGCCGCGTGCCGTGCTGAACGGGGCGCTGGCCGAGGGGCCGCGCGGCAACGACGACATCCTGGACCGGCTGACCGACCGCCAGCGCGACGTGTTCGAGCTTTTGCTGGCCGGCCACTCCAACAAGGAGATCGCCCGCGGCCTTGGCGTGCTGGAAGGCACGGTAAAGGTGCATGTGCGCGCCATCATGCAGAAGCTCGGCGTGCGCAACCGCACCCAGGTGGCGGTGGTCGCCGCCCGCAACGGCTGCTTCACCGGAGAAGGCTGAAGAGTCCGCATTGCCTGAACGGCCCCGCTTCCGGCAGACTGGCGACCCTATGATCCAGTCAGGAGCGGGCGCTTGGTTCAGGTGGCGGTGGCCGACAGGCCGGAAGAGTCGGCGGGCGGAGAAACGGCGCGCGAGGAAAAGAAGGTCGCCGTCCATGGCGCCGCCACCGTCCGCTTCGAGCATCGCCACGGCGAGACCCGGCTGGCGACGCTTTACCACCATGACCCGCTGCGGGTGCTGATGCCGACGCCGCGCCGGGACGACCTTCCCATCGCGGTGCTCGCCACAACCTCGGGCGGAATGGTCGGCGGCGACCGCATGGACATCGCCCTGTCCGTCGGGGCCGGCACCAGGGCGCTGATCACCACCCAGGCGGCCGAGAAGGTCTATCGCTCCACCGGCGCAGACTGCCGCATCGACACCGCCCTGTCGGTGGAGGAGGGCGGCTGGCTGGAATGGATGCCGCAGGAAGCCATCGTCTTCGAAGGCTCCCGCCTGCGCCGCCTGACCCGGATCGATTTGTCGGGCGACGGCCGCGCCATCGCCGGCGAGATGCTGGTCTTCGGCCGCGCCGCCTTCGGCGAGACGGTCACCCGCGGCCTGATCCGCGACGCCTGGGAGGTTGCCCGCGACGGCCGCCTGGTCTGGGCCGACGCCCTGCATCTGGACGACGACATCGCCGAGGCGCTGGCCCATCCCGCCGGCTTCGGTGGCGCCGCCGCCTGCGCCACCCTTCTCCATGCCGCTCCCGACGCCGCCCGCCACCTCGATGCGGTCCGCGCACTGGCCGAGCCGATCGAGGGCGCCCGCATCGGCGCCACCGCGCTGGACGGCCTGCTGATCGTCCGCATCCTCGGCGGCGATGCCCGCACCGTGCGGCGCGCCTATGCGATGCTGTGGTCGGGCCTGCGCGCCGAAGCCGCGGGTCTGCCCACCCGCCTGCCGCGGCTGTGGGAGGTGTGAGGCGCTGCCCGAGCTTTGGCGCCAGCACTTTCAACCCTCTACGTCATACGACGCACTTGGCGTGCCGTCCCGGCGTGGCATAATCGCCGGCAACGAACAGGGCGGCGAAAGGGCAATCCCCCGATGAACCTGACAGGGCGCGAGAAGGACAAGCTGCTCGTCGCGATGGCGGCGATGGTGGCGCGGCGGCGGCTGGAGCGCGGCGTCAAGCTGAACCACCCGGAGGCGGTCGCCCTCATCACCGATTACGTGGTGGAGGGTGCGCGAGACGGCCGCACGGTGGCAGAACTGATGCGGGACGGTGCCACCGTGCTGACCCGCGATCAGGTGATGGAGGGCATCCCCGAGATGATCCACGACATCCAGGTCGAGGCGACCTTCCCCGACGGTACCAAGCTCGTCACCGTCCACCAGCCGATCCGTTGAGAGGGGATGCCCGATGAAACCCGGTGAAATCTTCCCGGCGGCCGGCGAGATCGTGCTGAACGACGGCCGTGCCACCGTCGAACTCGACGTCGCCAATGCCGGCGACCGCCCGATCCAAGTCGGTTCGCACTACCATTTCTACGAGACCAACAGCGCGCTGACCTTCGACCGCGAGCAGGCCAGGGGTTTCCGGCTCGACATTCCGGCCGGGACGGCGGTGCGCTTCGAGCCCGGCCAGACCCGGCGCGTGACGCTGGTCGCCTATGACGGCGACCGGGTGGTCATCGGCTTCAACCGCAAGGTCAACGGCGCCCTCTGACGGGCCGACAGGAAGGGCGAACGACAATGGCGCACCGCATCGACCGGGCCGAATATGCGGCCCTCTATGGCCCGACCACCGGTGACCGCATCCGGCTGGCCGACACTGACCTGATCGTCGAGGTCGAACGCGACCACACTGTCTATGGCGAGGAGGTGAAGTTCGGCGGCGGCAAGGTGATCCGCGACGGCATGGGACAAAGCCAGCGCTCGCGTCACCAGGGAGCCGTCGACACCGTCATCACCAACGCCCTGATCATCGACCATTGGGGCATCGTCAAGGCCGACATCGGCATCACCGGCGGGCGCATCGCCGCCATCGGCAAGGCCGGCAACCCCGACATCCAGCCCGGCGTCGACATCATCATCGGTCCGGGCACCGAGGTGATCGCCGGCGAAGGCAAGATCGTCACTGCCGGCGGCATCGACGCCCACATCCATTTCATCTGCCCGCAGCAGGTGGACGAGGCGCTGAACAGCGGCGTCACCACCATGCTGGGCGGCGGCACCGGCCCGGCCGCCGGCACCTCGGCCACCACCTGCACGCCGGGGCCGTGGCACATGGAGCGGATGCTCCAGGCCGCCGAAGGACTGCCGATCAACCTGGGCTTCTTCGGCAAGGGCAACACCAGCCGTCCCGACGCGCTGCTGGAGCAGATCGCCGCCGGCGCCTGCGGCCTGAAGCTGCACGAGGATTGGGGCACCACGCCCGACTCCATCGACACCTGCCTGACGGTGGCCGACCAGCTGGACGTCCAGGTGGCGATCCACACCGACACGCTGAACGAATCGGGTTTCGTCGAGGACACCATCGCGGCATTCAAGGGCCGCACCATCCACACCTTCCACACCGAAGGGGCGGGCGGTGGACATGCGCCGGACATCATCCGGGTGGCCAGCCTCGCCAACGTGCTGCCCAGCTCGACCAACCCGACGCGGCCCTTCACCATCAACACGGTGGACGAGCATCTCGACATGCTGATGGTGTGCCATCACCTCAGCCCGCGCATTCCGGAAGACGTCGCCTTCGCCGAAAGCCGCATCCGGCGCGAGACCATCGCGGCGGAGGACATCCTGCACGACCTGGGTGTCTTCTCCATGATCTCGTCGGACAGCCAGGCGATGGGCCGGCTGGGCGAGGTGGTGATCCGCACCTGGCAGACCGCGCACAAGATGAAGCTCCAGCGCGGGCGTCTGCCGCAGGAGACCGGCGACAACGACAATTTCCGGGTCAAGCGCTACATCGCCAAATACACCATCAACCCGGCGCTGTCGCACGGCATCGGCCATGTCGTCGGCTCGGTCGAGGTCGGCAAGCTGGCCGATCTGGTGGTGTGGTCGCCTGCCTTCTTCGGGGTGAAGCCGGACATGGTGATCAAGTGCGGCACCATCGCCGCCGCGCTGATGGGCGATCCCAACGCCTCGATCCCGACGCCGCAGCCGGTGCATTACCGCCCGATGTTCGGCGCCTTCGGCCGGGCGATGCAGGCCAGCAGCGTGACCTTCGTCAGCGCCAAGGCGCTGGAGCTGGACGTCGGCCGCCAGCTTGGCCTGCACCGCGAACTGATCGCCGTCAAGGGCACCCGCACCGTCGGCAAGAAGGACATGATCCACAACGACGCCACCCCGCACATCGAGGTCGACCCCGAAACCTACGAGGTGCGGGCGGATGGACAGCTGCTGACCTGCGAACCGGCGGACGTGCTGCCGATGTCGCAGCGGTATTTCCTGTTCTGAAGCACGTTTTTATCCCCTCTCCCCGCTGGGGACAGGGTTAGGGTGAGGGGGATGCGCAGGCCGGAACTCTTTCGGCTGCGCCGAACCCCCTCATCCCAACCTTCTCCCCAGGGGGGAGAAGGGGTTTTCGGTAGGGCTCAAGCAGTTGATCGGTGTATTCGACTCAGGACATGGCGGATTGACGGTGCTGCGCGCCCTGGTGGACGCGGCCCCCGGTCGGCCCTTCGTCTATCTCGGCGACCATGCCGCCGCGCCCTACGGTCCGCGCAGCGAGGACGACATCTACCGGCTGACCATCGCCGGGATGGACCGGCTGTTCGCCCAGGGCTGCCGGCTGGTCGTCATCGCCTGCAACACCGCCGCGGCCGTCGCGCTGCGCCGGCTCCAGCAGGAATGGCTGCCGTCCGCCCATCCCGGCCGCAACGTGCTGGGCGTGCTGGTGCCGATGGTGGAGGCGATCACCCGCGTGCCGTGGATGATCGACACCGTTCCGCCCGACCATCTCGCCGAACCGCGCAGCGTCGGCATCTTCGCCACCGCGGCGACGGTCAACTCCGGCTCCTTCCCGCGGGAGATCGGCAAGCGGGCGCCGTCCGTCCGCGTCGTGCAGCAGGCCTGCCCCGATCTGGTGCCGCTGATCGAACGCGGCGCGTCGGACGACGAGATCGAGCCGGCGGTGAACGGCTATGTCCGCGTCCTGCTGGACAAGATGGGCAGCCAGCCGCTGGACACGGTGGTGCTGGGCTGCACCCATTACCCGCTGGTCCGCCACCTGTTCGCCCGTGCGCTGCCGCCGGGGGTGGAAGTGCTGTGCCAGCCGACGCTGACCGCCCGTTCGCTGGAGCAGTATCTCGACCGCCACCCCGAATACCGCCCTGACCCGGCCGAGCGTGGCCTGAAATTCTTCACCACCGGAGACGCGGCGCTGGTCAGCGAACTGGCCGGCCGCTTCTTCGGCCACCCGACCCCCTTTGAACGGCTTATCTGATGACCGATCCCGCCCGCCGTGCCACCCGAGTCCACGCCCGCGGCCATTGGCCGGTCGAGCAGGCGGCCGGCACCGTGACGCTCGCCTTCGACGACCGCTTCCGCCGCCGCATGGCGATGACCGACGATGCCGGCGGCACCTTCCTGCTCGACCTGCCGCGGGCGGTGGCGCTGGACGACGGCGACGGGCTGGAACTGGGCGACGGCAGCTTCCTCCGCGTGGTCGCCGCGCCTGAGGAGTTGATGGAAGTCCGTGTCCCCGGCCCGGTCGAGGCCTTCGCCCGCGTCGCCTGGCATCTCGGCAACCGCCACCTGCCGGTGCAGATCGTCGGCGACACCATCCGGCTGCGCCGCGATCATGTGATCGAGGACATGCTGCGCGGGTTGGGGGCCGAGGTGCGCGACGTGTCGGCACCCTTCATGCCGGAAGGCGGCGCCTATGGCGGGCATTCGCATGGCGGCGGGCATGGTCATTCGCACTGACGTGGATGGCGTCTCCACCCACGCCCTGACGCGCCTTCTGGCGTGGCTGTCGCCCAGCTTTCCGGTCGGCGGCTTTTCCTACAGCCATGGCATCGAGGCGGCGGTGGAGCAGGGGCTGGTGCGCGACCGGGCGACGATGATCGTCTGGCTCGACGGCATCCTGCGCCATGGCGCCGGGCGGACCGACGGCATGCTGTTCGCCGCGGCCCACCGGGCCGTGCTGGCCGGTGACGAGGCCGGGTTCGCCTGGGCGGTGGAACGGGCCGACATCCTGCGTGCGTCGGCAGAGATGGGGCTGGAATCGCGGGCACAGGGGCAGGCCTTCCTGCTGGCGATCCGCGCCGCATGGCCGCTCGACGGGCTGGCGCGCTGGGATGCGGTGATCGCCGGCACCGGGCGGCCGGTCGCCTATACGGTTGCGGTGGCGCTGGCGGCATCCCTGATCGGTGTGGCCGAAGGGCCGGCGCTGACCGCTTATCTGCATGCCTTCTCCGCCAACCTCGTTTCGGCCGGCGTGCGGCTGGTGCCGCTGGGCCAGACCGACGGACAGCGGGCGCTGGCCGCCCTCGACCCCATCACCCACCGGGCGGCCGACGCGGCGCTGGCGGCCCCGCTCGACGCTCTCGGCGGCCGGGCGATGGCCGTCGATTGGACCTCGATGATCCACGAAACCCAATATACGAGGCTGTTCCGCTCATGAGCGCTCTCCCCGCTATCGAAAAGAGCCACGCCGGCCCGCTTCGCGTCGGCATCGGCGGTCCCGTCGGCTCCGGCAAGACCGCACTGACCGACGCGCTGTGCAAGCGCATGCGCGAGGATTGGGAGGTCGCGGCGATCACCAACGACATCTATACCAAGGAGGATGCGGAGTTCCTCACCCGCTCCGGCGCGCTGAAGCCGGAACGGATCATGGGGGTGGAGACCGGCGGCTGCCCGCACACCGCGATCCGCGAGGACGCCTCGATCAACCTCGCCGCCGTCGACCAGATGAACGTCAAGTTCCCCAACCTCGACCTGATCTTCATCGAATCGGGTGGCGACAACCTCGCGGCGACCTTCTCGCCGGAACTGGCGGACATCACCATCTACGTCATCGACGTGTCGGCCGGCGACAAGATCCCGCGCAAGGGCGGGCCGGGCATCACCCGGTCGGACCTGCTGGTCATCAACAAGACCGATCTCGCGCCGATGGTCGGTGCCAGCCTGGAGGTGATGGACCGCGACGCCCGCAAGATGCGCGGCGACCGTCCCTTCGTCTTCGCCAACGTAAAGGCGGGCGAGGGGGTCGATGCCATCCAGTCCTTCATCGTCCAGCGCGGTGGATTGCCCCTTCCGGGCTGACCGTTCACAACTGGGGGAAGATCGGCGCCCGGGATTCTCTGGCCGATGGAACCTCCGGCTTGACCATGCTGTTCATGCAGCATGAGACGATTCAAGCCGGAGGATGCCCTGATGACGCGCCCCACCCCTGCAACGGCCCTGCTGCTGGCCGCGCTGGGAACCCTGTCCTTCGCCGCGCCCGCGTTGGCGGCCGACGACTGCGCGGCTGGGCTCGACCGGCTGGGACAGCAGGCGGCGGCTCTCGAGGCTGCCGGCCCCGGCTCCGCCGCACCGGTGACCCAGCAGGAAACCGCCCAGCTGCGCGCGCTTCAGCAGGCGGCCCAGGCCGCCGCGCAGAAGGGCAACGCCCCCGCCTGCCAAGCCATCCTGGGCGAGGCGACGGCATTGCAGGATTCCATCGCCCGTCCGCGCGCCATCGCGGCCGACGATCTTGAGAATGCCAAGCTGCGCAGCCCGGACGGCAAGGATCTCGGCAGCATCTCCGAACTGATCATCGATCCCGGCACCGGGCGCGTCGCCTATGCCGTGGTCGAGCTGGGCGGCTTCCTTGGCATCGGCGAGGCCGACTTCGCGGTTCCGTGGGCGCTGTTCGCCCCGTCGGGCGAGGGCTATGTCCTGAATGTGCCGAAGGACAAGCTGACCAACGCGCCGCGTTTCGACGACAAGAACCGCCCGAACATGAACGACCGCCAGTGGGCGATGGCGGTTCACACCTATTATGGCGTCGCCCCCTACTGGATGCGCGATTCCGCTACGCTGGCCGCCATTGCCGGCGCCGCCGGCGGGAATGGCGATATCTCGGCGGCACCGCTGCGCCAGGAGGTGCAGCGCCTGTCGCAGGAAGTGGCGCGGCTGAATGGCGAATTGCAGCAGGCGCGCGGCGCCGCCGGTTCCAGCGGGGCGACGCCCGGTGCCGGAATGGGGCAGGGCGGTGCGCCACAGGCGGCGCCGGATGCCGCCGCGCAGACGCCGTCCGGGAACGGCAGCCCCCAGCCGCCGGTTTCCCAACAGTGACGCGTTAACGATCCGATGGCGGACGATCCCCGATTGGGACCCGTCTGACCGGGACCCGCATTCAGGAGGACCGACATGGAACTCTCTTCGATCACCGATACGGCCCAGCGCAACCTGCGCGGCATTGCCGACACCATGGCCGACCGCTTGCCCGGACCCACCGGCAGCCACGGCATCAATGTCGGCCACAACGAACGGCTGGCGTCGCTGGCCGGCGGCGTGGTGTTGGCGGTGCTGGGCCTGCGCCGGCCCAACTGGACCGGCGCCGCCATGGCGCTGGCCGGCGGTGCCCTGGTCGCGCGCGGCCTGACCGGCTATTGCCCCGGCAAGGCGATGCTGGCCGACTGGTCGCACAATGACCGGGCCGCGTTTCCAGCGCAGGATGTCGAGCATGGCATCGACCCCTATTCCCGCCATCCCGGCGACATCTATCAGGAGAGCTGCGAGGAGGAGATCGTTGACGAGGCTTCCCAGGAATCCTTCCCGGCGAGCGATCCGCCCTCCTTCAGCCCGGGCGTTGCGCGGTAAGCGGGCAATCAGCCAAGCGGCCTGATGCCATAACAGAAATGTCATCAAGAAACGGCCTGCCAGTCCCACGCTGGCAGGCCGTTTTTGATATGGATCAATGAAAGACAGAATTCGGACGACTTCGGCTTTTACTGATCGTTCCTGCGGCAATGCTGCGCAATGATTGAGACGCATGTGCGGTTCGCGCCCATTGCACGTTGCGGACCCGCGGCGGTTCGTTTATGGTGCACTGCACAAGGAACGCCGCGTCTGTGCACACGGCGAAAGGCCGCCACGGTTGCGGCCGCTCCTCCCGTCACATCGACCGCAGGACAGTCCGCATGACCACGATCATTCCCGCCGCCGCCACGCTCGAAGGCAAGAAGGGGCTCGTTCTTGGCATCGCCAACGACCAGTCGATCGCCTGGGGCTGCGCCCGCGCCTTCCGCGCGATGGGTGCCGACCTCGCGGTCAGCTATCTGAACGACAAGGCCAAGAAGTTCGTCGAGCCGCTGGCCCAGCAGCTCGAGGCCGAGATTTTCGAACCGGTGGACGTCACCGGCGAGGGCGAGCTGAAGGCCATCTTCGACAAGATCGGCGAGAAGTGGGGCAAGCTCGACTTCGCGCTGCATAGCATCGCCTTCGCCCCGAAGGAGGATCTACACGGCCGCGTCGTCGATTGCTCGCGCGAGGGCTTCCAGCAGGCGATGGACGTCTCCTGCCACTCCTTCATCCGCATGGCCAAGTATGCCGAGCCGCTGATGAAGGACGGTGGGTCGCTGTTCACCATGTCCTATTTCGGCGCCAACCGCGTCATCGACAATTACGGCGTCATGGGTCCGGTCAAGGCCGCCCTGGAAGCCAGCGTCCGCTATCTGGCGGCCGAGCTGGGCCCGAAAGGCATCCGTGTCCATGCCATCTCCCCCGGCCCGATCAAGACCCGCGCCGCCTCCGGCATCGCCCATTTCGACGAGCTGATGAACAAGGCCGCCGAGCGTGCGCCGGAAGGCCGTCTGGTCACCATCGAGGAGGTGGGCTACACCACCGCCTTCCTCGCCACCGATGGTGCGAAGGGCATCACCGGCGACACCACCTATGTCGACTGCGGTTATTCCATCGTCGGCTGACGATGGCAGATCCCGATCCCTGCCCGATGGCGGCGGGGATCGGATTGCATGATGGGGCGGGTGCGGCGACGCATCCGCCCTGTTTCGTTCCGGGCCTCCCCTCCGCCCGTCTCCTGGCGGGTGCGTCATATTGCCGTGTGACGCCGCCGACTGTTTTGGCGCAATGGTGACACCAGCCATAATCCGGGCTAACGGGGTGCCGGCAAGGGGGGAGGCGGCAGGGTCATGGGCGCCATAACGTGGCGACGGCAGTTGAGCGTCGGCCAACCGTCCATCGACGACGATCACAAGCATCTGATCGAGTATCTGAATGAACTCGACGCAGCGCTGGCTGCTGAGCGGTTCCAGCCGGTACGCGTCGCCAAGATCCTGGTCAAGCTGCTGGAATACACCAAGGAGCATTTCGCCCGCGAAGAGCGGATCATGCAGATCGTACACTACCCGAAATTCGAGGAGCACGTCGCCATGCACCGTGCCGCGGTGAAGATGGTCAGCGAGCTGTCCAACCGCTTTTCGATCGACCCTACCCACGAGAATGCGGAGCAGCTCTACAAATTCACCGCCGACTGGCTGGTCCGCCACATCATCCTGATGGACACGCAGCTGACGCCCTATGTGCGTGGCGTGTGGGCGTGAGGGGGAAGGGGCCGTCCCTTATACCCCACGAACTCCGCCGTCCGGTAGCCCTGGGCGTAGAGCAGGGCGGTGAGATCGCCGTGATCGACGCGGGCGCGGGCCTCGGCGGCGACCACCGCCTTGGCATGGAAGGCCACGCCCAGCCCGGCGGCCAGCAGCATCGGCAGGTCGTTGGCGCCGTCGCCGACGGCCATGGTTTCCGCCACCGGCACGCGATGCTCGCCAGCATAGGCCATCAGCGCCTGGAGCTTGCTGTCCTTGTCGAGGATCGGCTCGATCACCTTGCCGGTCATCACGCCGTCGACGACTTCCAGCTCGTTGCCGCGATCGTCGTCGAAGCCGATCCAGCTGCGCACCCGGCCGGTGAAGCAGCGGAAGCCGCCCGACACCAGGACACAGACGGCGCCGTTGGCGCGCATGGTGCCGACCAGCTGGGCGGCACCCGGCATCAGGGTGGCGCGCTGCCACACCTCGTCGATCACCGTCTCGCTCAACCCCTTCAACAGGGCGACCCGCTCGCGCACCGCGTCCTTGAAGTCGATCTCGCCGTTCATGGCGCGGGCGGTGATGTCGGCGATGTGGTCCTTCAGCCCGACATAATCGCCAAGCTCGTCCAGCATCTCCTGCTCGATGATCGTCGATTCCATGTCGGCAACCAGCAGCCGCTTGCGCCGCGTCGCCGCCGGCTGGGCGATGATGTCCAGCGCCACGCCGGTCCCATTCGCCGTCAGGGCATGGCGGATCGCCGCCTCCGCCTGTTCGGGTGCCAGATTGCCGAAGGGCAGGTCGCAGGCGGTGCCCGGCGCCAGCCAGTCCGGTGCGCCGGCATCGGCGCCCAGCCCGACCAGCGCCGCCTTGGCGGTCTGGACGGCGGCCTCGTCGAGCGTGGCGGTGCGGGGGGCGATCAGCGTGGCGACGGCGTTCATCGGCGGGTATCCCGAGGAAAAGAGGGCCTTTGCGCGCTGCCTACCACAGCCAAGGGGGCCGGGTCCAACGAAGCTTCGGCGTCGGCTTGCGGTTGGGGCACGCGGTTGGGTGTTGCAAAGCGGGCGCCGGAACGCCATGCAAGGGCGATGAGCGACCTCACCGCCCCTTTGGCCACCTCTCTGACTGACGTCATCGTCATCGGCGGCCCCACCGCGTCGGGCAAGTCGGGGCTGGCGCTCGCCATCGCCGAGGCGTTCGGCGGCACCGTCATCAATGCCGACAGCATGCAGCTCTACGCCGACCTGGATGTGCTGACCGCCCGGCCGCCGGCTGAGGATCTGGCGCGGGCGCCCCACCGGCTCTACGGCGTGCTGCCGGCGGCGGAACGCGGATCGGCGGCGCGCTGGCGCAACATGGCTCTGGCGGAGATCGCCGCCGCCAGGGTCGAGGGCCGGCTGCCGGTGGTGGTTGGCGGCACCGGCCTCTATCTGCGCGCGCTGATGCAGGGGTTGAGCGAAGTGCCGCCTATCCCCGACGAGGTGCGTGCCGCCGCCCATGCCCGGTTGGCCGCCATCGGCGGCGAGACCTTCCGCGCCGAACTGGTCGCCCGCGACCCGGCGTCGGCAAAGCTGAACCCCGGCGACACCACCCGTCTGACCCGCGCCTGGGAAGTGCTGGAGGCCACCGGTCATCCATTGTCGCACTGGCAGAGCCGGACCGCCCAGGGCGCGCCGGCCGATCTGCGCTTCACCATTCTCGTGCTCGATCCGCCGCGGGCCGACCTTTATGCCCAGTGCGACAGGCGCTTCCATATGATGATGGAGCAGGGGGCGCTGGGGGAGGTGCGGCGATTGGACGCTCTGGCTCGCGAACAGGCCCTCGCCCCCGACCTGCCGGTGCTGAAAGCCCTGGGAGTGCCCGAACTCCGCCGCGTTCTGCACGGCGAAATCCCGCTCGACGAGGCCATAGCGCTGGCCCAGCAGTCGACCCGCCGCTATGCCAAACGGCAGGTCACGTGGTTCCGGCATCAGATTGTTGGCAAATCACCCGATATGCTGGTAAGTCATACAGGACAGCATAGCTGCCATACCATCGATCTGCCTTGTTCGCTTGCGGTACGAAATGCAATGCTCGACCGCCTGAGAACGATACTAAATTACTGATCCGAAGGAGAAGCACCGTGTCGGTTGATTGGGGTCATGTGTTCGCGGGCCGCGTGGGCGGCATGACGGCGTCCGAAATCCGGGAACTGCTGAAGCTGATCGATCGTCCGGAGATCATCTCCTTCGCCGGCGGCATCCCCGATCCGGACCTGTTCCCCAGCTCGGCCATCGCCCGCGCCTACGAGAAGATCTTCCAGTCCAACTCCGGTGCCGGCGCCGCCCTGCAATACTCCATCACCGAAGGCTACACGCCGCTGCGGGAGTGGATCTGCAACTACATGGGCGGCAAGGGCGTCAACATCGGGCTGGACGGCGTTCTCATCACCAACGGCTCGCAGCAGGTGCTGGAGTTCGTCGGCAAGCTGCTGATCGGCCCCGGCGACAAGATCGTCGTGACCCGCCCGACCTATCTCGGCGCGCTCCAGGCCTTCTCGCCCTACGAGCCGACCTATCTTTCCATCCCGATGGACGAGGAAGGCCCGGAGATGACGGCGCTGACCGAGGCGCTGGCGCAGAAGCCGAAGTTCTTCTACCTCGTCCCCGATTTCCAGAACCCCAACGGCACCACGGTGACGCTGGCCCGCCGCCACGCCATCCTGGACGCCTGCGAGGCGGCCGGCGTGCCGGTGATCGAGGACACCGCCTATTGCGAGCTGCGCTATGACGGCGAGCATCTGCCGCTGCTGGCGGCGCTGGATTGCGAGCGCAACGGCGGCAAGCTGACCAACGTCATCTTCGGCGGCACCTTCTCCAAGACGATGGTTCCGGCGATGCGCGTCGGCTGGGTCAACGCGGCGCCCGAGGTGGTGAACCGGCTGGTCCTGATGAAGCAGGCCGCCGACCTGCATGCCAGCACGATCAACCAGATCGTCATGCATGACGTCGTCTCGCAGATCTTCGACAGCCACCTCAAGCTGCTGCGCACCCAGTATAAGGAGCGCCGCGACGCCATGCTGGCGGCGCTTGAGGAATACGCCCCGCCGGGCGTCACCTGGACCAAGCCGGAGGGTGGCCTGTTTGTCTGGATCGAGGCGCCGGAGGGTGTCGACGGTACCGAACTGCTGGCCCGCGCCATCAAGGAGGCCAACGTCGCCTTCGTCCCCGGTTCGGCCTTCCACGCCGACCGGTCGGGTAAGAACACGCTGCGGCTGGCCTTCTCCGTCACCAAGCCGGCCCAGATCCGCGAGGGCATCCGCCGTCTGTGCGGGTTGTTGAAGACCGCCGCCTGACGGCTCCGGCTTTTCATCGTCGCCTCTTCGGAACGGCGGCCGCGCTTCGGTGCGGCCGCCGTTTCCGTATCCGGTGGAAACCAAGCGGCGCAGAGCCGGTGTTGCAAAGCCAGTGCGCAACATTTGGAAAAACTGCGGCAAAAAAACTTTGCGAACATTCGCAAAATGGGTTGACCTGCGACCGAGCTTTTGACTAATTTGCCGCTCCCGGCCCCCGCCAGCGGGGCTAAGCCGTTGTTCCGGCGGCATAGCCCAGCAGTCTCGGTCGGTGACAAGTCCAAGGAACCGGGTGCCTTAGAGGAGGCGCCCACATGAGAAGGTCGTGAGCGATGTCCGAACAGAAGCTGACCGGCGCCCAGATCGTCATCAAGGCCCTGAAGGATCAGGGCGTTGACATCATCTTCGGCTATCCCGGCGGCGCCGTACTTCCCATCTACGACGCGCTGTTCCAGCAGAACGACCTCAAGCATGTCCTTGTACGCCACGAGCAGGCCGCGGTTCACGCGGCCGAAGGTTACGCGCGCTCGACCGGCAAGGTCGGCTGCGTGCTGGTGACCTCCGGCCCCGGCGCTACCAACGCGGTGACCGGCCTGCTGGACGCGCTGTGCGACAGCATCCCGCTGGTCTGCCTGTCGGGCCAGGTGCCGACCCACCTGATCGGCAACGATGCCTTCCAGGAAGCCGACACCACCGGCATCACCCGTCCCTGCACCAAGCATAATTACTTGGTGAAGGACGTCGACAATCTGGCCCGCACCCTGCACGAGGCCTTCTATGTCGCGCGCAGCGGGCGTCCCGGCCCGGTGCTGATCGATATTCCGAAGGACGTGCAGTTCGCAGACGGCACCTACGTCCCGCCGGCAGAGGTCAAGCACAAGACCTATCGTCCGCAGGTGAAGCCGGAGATCGCCCGCATCGAAGAGGCGGTGGAACTGATCGCCAACGCCAAGCGGCCGGTCTTCTACACCGGTGGCGGCGTGATCAACGCCGGCCCCTTCGCCGCCAAGCTGCTGACCCAGTTCGTCAAGACCACCGGTTTCCCGATCACCTCCACCCTGATGGGCCTGGGCGCCTTCCCGGCGTCCGAAAGCCAGTGGTTGGGCATGCTCGGCATGCACGGCACGTACGAGGCGAATCTCGCCATGTACGAATGCGACGTCATGATCAACATCGGCGCCCGCTTCGACGACCGCGTGACCGGCAAGCTGTCGGCCTTCTCGCCGGGCTCGAAGAAGATCCACGTCGACATCGACCCCAGCTCGATCAACAAGAACGTCGCGGTCGACATTCCGATCGTCGGTGACTGCGGCGCCGTGCTGGAAGACATGCTGCGCATCTGGAAGGCGCGCGCCAAGTCGCCGGACAAGGCCGCGCTGAAGGAGTGGTGGGGCAAGATCGAGGGCTGGCGCGCCCGCAACTGCCTGAACTACAATCGCACCGAGTTGGTGATCAAGCCGCAATATGCGCTGGAGCGCCTGCGCGAGGCCCTGCGCGGCAAGGACCACTACATCACGACGGAAGTCGGCCAGCACCAGATGTGGGCCGCCCAGTTCCTGCCCTTCGACCAGCCCAACCGCTGGATGACCTCGGGCGGGCTCGGCACCATGGGCTACGGCCTGCCGGCCGCCATCGGCGCCCAGTTGGCCCACCCCGATGCCATCGTCGTCGACGTGTCGGGCGAAGCCAGCTTCCTGATGAACATGCAGGAGATCGGCACCGCCGTGCAATACCGCGCGCCGGTCAAGATCTTCATCCTGAACAACCAGTATATGGGCATGGTGCGCCAGTGGCAGGAACTGCTGCACGGATCGCGCTATTCCCAGAGCTACTCCGAAGCCCTGCCGGACTTCGTGAAGCTGGCGGAATCCTGGGGTTGTGTCGGCCTGCGCGCCACCACGGTGGCCGAGGTCGATCAGGTGATCGAGAAGATGCTGGCGGTCACCGACCGCCCCTGCATCATCGACATCGCCGTCGATCCGAAGGAGAACTGCTTCCCGATGATCCCGGGCGGCAAGGCCCACAACGAGATCCTGTTCGGTCCGGACGACAGCCCGTCCGACGCCACGCCGGAAGACGGCATGGTGCTGGTCTGATCGGCTGACGACGAACGAACAGGAGGGACGGGTCTCATGGAAAACGTGATCGAAAAGCACACCATCGCCGTGCTGGTGGACAACGAGCCGGGCGTTCTCGCCCGCGTCATCGGGCTGTTCTCCGGCCGCGGCTACAACATCGAAAGCCTGACGGTGGCTGAGGTGAACAACGCCGACCACCTGTCGCGCATCACGCTCGTCACCTCCGGCACCCGGATGATCATCGAGCAGATCAAGGCGCAGTTGAGCCGGCTGGTTCCGGTCCACCGCGTCCATGACCTGACCGACGAGGGGCCGGCGGTGGAGCGCGAGTTGGCGCTGGTCAAGGTCGCCGGCACCGGCGACAAGCGGATCGAGGCGCTGCGCCTCGCCGACATCTTCAAGGCCAAGGTGGTGGACGCCACGCTCACCAGCTTCGTCTTCGAGCTGACCGGCACCACCGAGCAGGTCGACGACTTCGTCGGCCTGATGACCCAGCTCGGACTCGTGGAGGCCAGCCGCACCGGCGTGGTCGCCATGTCGAAGGGGCCGGCGGCCTTCTAAGGCGCCGCTCCCGCAGAACAGCATTCTGCGAAAGATTGGGGCGGCAAAAACGCAAGGAAGCTTTGCATTTTGCCGTTCCATCGAGCGATTGTTTCTCTTGACGCGCGGCTTTGCTCAATGGAGTAATCCGCCGCAGGAAACGCACTCTGTCTTCGTTCGTTGTGAATTCAAGGAACCATCTCCATGCGCGTCTATTACGATCGTGATGCCGACGTCAACCTGATCAAGGGCAAGAAGGTCGTCATCGTCGGCTACGGCAGCCAGGGCCACGCCCACGCCCACAACCTGCGTGACAGCGGCGTGAAGGACGTGCGGATTGCGCTCCGCCCGGGTTCGGCCACCATCAAGAAGGCCGAGACCGCCGGCTTCACGGTGATGACCCCGGCCGAAGCCGCCGCCTGGGCCGACGTCGTGATGGTTCTGACCCCGGACGAGCTGCAGGCCGACCTGTACAAGGACGATCTGGCCCCGAACATGAAGCAGGGCGCCGCCCTGGCCTTCGCGCACGGCCTGAACATCCACTTCAACCTGATCGAGGCCCGCGCCGACCTCGACGTGTTCATGATCGCGCCGAAGGGCCCCGGCCACACCGTGCGCAGCGAATACCAGCGTGGCGGCGGCGTGCCGTCGCTGGTCGCCGTTCACCAGAACGCCTCGGGCAACGCGCTGGACATCGCCCTGTCCTACGCCTCGGCCAATGGCGGCGGCCGCGCCGGCATCATCGAGACCACCTTCAAGGAAGAGTGCGAGACCGATCTGTTCGGCGAGCAGGCCGTGCTCTGCGGCGGCCTGACCGAGCTGATCCGCGCCGGCTACGAGACGCTGGTCGAGGCGGGCTACGCGCCTGAGATGGCCTACTTCGAGTGCCTGCACGAAGTGAAGCTGATCGTCGACCTGATGTACGAGGGCGGCATGGCCAACATGCGCTACTCGATCTCCAACACGGCCGAATACGGAGACTACCGCACCGGCCCGCGCATCATCACGCCCGAGACCAAGGCCGAGATGAAGCGCGTCCTGACCGACATCCAGGAAGGCCGCTTCGTCCGCGACTGGATGCTGGAATGCAAGGCCGGCCAGCCGTCCTTCAAGGCGATCCGCCGCCGCAACGCCGAGCACGAGATCGAAAAGGTCGGTGAGAAGCTGCGCGCCATGATGCCGTGGATCGCCGAGCGCCGTCTGGTCGACAAGTCGAAGAACTGATCCGGCGAAAGCCTGTCGGTTCGATGAAAAGCGCGTCCCTTCGGGGGCGCGCTTTTTATTTGGCTTTCAGATGCTCCGGCGTGACGCCGAAAATCGTGTCGAATTCCTTGCTGCCGGCCTCGGTGATCGTCACTGCACGGCTGTCGGGACTGCGTGCGATCCAGCCGCGCTCCAGCGAACATGTCAGCAGGGCTGCGCCCAGCCTTCCGGCCAGATGGTGCCGCCGCTCGCTCCAGTCCAGGCAGACCCGACACAGGGGCCTGTGGCGTCCACCGGCGTCGGGAATTGCGAGACCCAGGCCGCCCAGGAAATCGCGGCCGTCGTCGGTGACCAGGGCGCCGCCGTCGCCAAGGATAACGAATCCACGCTCGTTCAGCCTGTCGGCCAGTTTCGTGCCGAGCCGTCCGGCGAGATGGTCGTAGCAGGTGCGGGCGGTCCGCAGCGCCTCGTCCTTCGGGCCGGGCGGCCGGTGGCGCCGCGGGCCGGCGGCGGCCACCGCCATCAGGCTCTCCATCGCCTGGGCGATGTCGGGGGAGGCCAGCCGGTAATAGCGGTGCCGGCCCTGGCGTTCCATCGCCAGCAATCCCGCCTCGCTCATTTTGGCAAGGTGACCGCTCGTGGTCGCCGCTCCGACACCGGCATGCCAGGACAATTCGCCGGCGGTCAGCGCCTGCCCGCCCATCAGGGCGGAGAGGATGTTCGCCCGCGCCGGATCGCCGATCAGCGCGGCGATGGTGGCGATGCCGTTGGCGGAGGCGAGGGGGAAGGGCGGGCTGGTCATGGCCATCAGTTTAGGCCCCGTCGCCGGCCCCGTCAGCCGCCGACGTTTCGTCCGCCGCCGAAGCGTTTGCGGCGGGCTCTCAAGGGCTCGGCTGTCATGGTGGTCCCCTTGCAGACCGATGGAGCCATCATGACCAGTCTTCCTGCCCCCGATACCGCAGCTTCGCGGCCCGATCTGCGTGTCGAGCTTTCCTTGCTGCTGGCCCTCGCGACCTTGTGGGGCGCGTCCTACAGCTTCATCCGCATCGGCGTCGAGACGATCCCGCCGCTGACCTTCATCGCTGGGCGGACCTTGATCGCCGGAGCCATCCTGCTGGCGGTCATCCGCTGGCGCGGCCTGTCCCTGCCGCGGGAAGGGGCTGTGTGGAAGCGGTTTCTCCTTCAGGCCTGTCTGAACAGCGTTCTCCCTTTTACCCTGATTGCCTGGGCCGAACAGACGGTCGATGCCGGGTCCGCAGCGATTCTCAACGCGACCACACCGATCTTCGCCTTCCTCCTCACCCTCCTGTTGACCCGGCACGAGGCCGTGGGCTGGCGGAAGGCGATCGGTGTGTTCGCCGGTCTCGGTGGAACGGTGCTGATCATCGGGACGGGGGCCATCGACGGCATCGGCCACGATCTGCTGGCACAAGGAGCCATCGTCCTCGCCACGATCTGCTATGCCGGAGCAGCCATCTTCGGCCGTATGTTCAAGGGGCTGGATCCGATCATGCCGGCCGCCGGGTCGTTGCTGTGCGGGGCTGCGCTGTTGCTGCCGGTCAGTCTGGCGGTCGACCGCCCCTGGACCCTGTCGCCGTCACCGGACTTGCTGCTGGCGCTTGCCGGCCTGTCGGTCTTCTCGACCGCGCTGGCCTTCGTTCTCTATTTCCGGCTTGTCCACACCATCGGATCGGTTCCGACAACCGCGCAAGCCTATCTGCGAGTGCCGATCGGGGTGGGAATTGGCGTTCTGATGCTGGGCGAGACGCTGGAGCCGACCATGCTTGCCGGCTGTGCCTTGGTCGTGCTGGGGGTGGCGGCGATGACCATCCCTGTCCGCTCCCGGTCCTGAGCCGATCCGCTCCTCAGCCCCGCGGTTCTCCGAAGCCGGTCGGCGGGGTTTCGGCGACGGCGGCGCGGCCGGGGTCGCGCTTCTGGGTTTCCAGCAGGATGTCGCGGGCAATCGGGGCCGCCGCGGTGGAGCCGCCGCCGCCATGCTCGACGAACACCGCGCAGGCGTAGCGCGGCGCCTGGATCGGCGCGAAGGCGACGAACAGCGCGTGGTCGCGCTCGCGCCAGGGCAGGTCCTCGTTCTTCTTCACGCCGGTGTTGCGCTCGGCCATGGTGATGCGGCGGACCTGGGCGGAGCCGGTCTTGCCGGCCATCTCATAGCCGACCTCGGTGATGCGCGACTTGAAGGCGGTGCCGTTGGGGGCGTTGGTCACCTCGGTCATGCCGCGCAGCACGATGTCGAGGTTCTCCTTCTTCACACCGATGCTGGGCCAGGCCGTCTGCTCGCCGCTGACCGTCTTGATCTGTTTGGTCAGGTGCGGTTTGACCGCATAGCCGCCGTTGGCCAGCCGGCAGGTCATCACCGCCAGTTGCAGCGGCGTCGTCAGCACATAGCCCTGGCCGATGGAGGCGACCAGCGTCTCGCCCATGTCCCAGTTCTTGCCCAGCGTCGCCTTCTTCCAGGCGATGGACGGGATCAGGCCGGCGCGCTCGTGCGGCAGGTCGATGCCGGTGCGGCTGCCCAGGCCGAACCGATTGGACATCTCGGCGATGCGGTCGATGCCGATCCGCCGCGACACGTCGTAGAAGAACACGTCGCAGGAATGGCGCAGCGCGCCGACGAAATCGATGGTGCCGTGCCCGCCGCGCTTCCAGCAGTGGAAACGGTGGTCGCCCAGCTCCAGATGGCCGGGGCAGAACACCGTGTGCCGGTTGCTGACCACCCCCGATTCCAGTGCCGCCAGCGCCGCCATCATCTTGAAGGTGGAGCCCGGCGGATATTGTCCGACCACCGCCTTGTTGTTCAGCGGCGTCGCCTGGTTGGACAGCAGCTCTTCCCACAGTTCGGCGCTGATGCCCATGGTGAACTGGTTGGGGTCGTAGCTGGGGTGCGAGCACAGGGCATAGATGCCGCCGGTGTGGACATCCATCACCACGGCCGAGGCGCTGACCTCCTGCGACAGCCGCTCCTGAACGAAGCGTTGCAGGGCCATATCGATGGTCAGCTGCACCTCGCGACCGGATTGGCCCTCGTCGCGGGACAATTCGCGGATGACGCGGCCGACCGCATTGACCTCCAGCTGGCTGGTGCCGGCGGTGCCGCGCAGCACCTTTTCGTGGAACTTCTCGATGCCGGCCTTGCCGATGCGGAAGCCGGGCAGCGACAGGACGGGGTCGCTGGTTGCCGCTCAGCTCCGACTCCGAGACGGCGCCGACATAGCCCAGGATATGGGCGGTCCAGTCCGCCTGCGGGTAATAGCGCAGTTCGCCCACCTCGATGGACACGCCGGGCAGGTCGGGGGTGTTGGTCTCCAGCGTCGCCACCTGTTCCCAGGTCAGGTTCTCGCGCACGGTGACGGGAACGAAGCGGCGCTTGCGGTGCAACTCGCGCAGCACGCGGCGGCGGTCGCCATCGGTCAGCGGCACGATGCGGGAGATCTTGTCGAGCGTCTCCTGGATGTTGTGGGTGCGCTCCGACACGACGACAACGCGGTAGTTCTGCTGGTTGACCGCCAGCGGCACGCCGAAGCGGTCTACGATGTTGCCGCGGGACGGCGCGATCAGCCGCAGGCTGATGCGGTTCTCCTCCGCCAGCATGGTGTAGCGCGCCGATTCGACCACCTGCAGGTAATAGAGCCGACCGACCAGTGCGGACAGGCCGGCCAGCTTGATACCGCCCAGCACCAGGGCGCGGCGCGCCAGCAGGCGGGAACGGTCGGTGTCGCGATCGATCGAACTCATGAGACCCGTCGACCCTTTACCCGTTCAGGAACGCGCGATGGACGCGGATCAGCAGCCAACCCACCGCAGGAAACACCGCCACCGTCAGCAGGCCCTGAAACAGGGCCGGCAGGATCGACAGCGTGACGGCGTCGAGCACCGAAAAAGCCAGCCATTGCAGCAGGACGGCACCCGCCATCACCAGCGTGAAGCCAAACCACAACAGGGCGAAGGTGCTGGCCAGGAACACCCGGCGCTGGTTCAGGACCGCCCATTGGGCGACGACCAGCAGCAGGGCATTGACGCCCAGCGGTCCGCCGATCAGGAAATCCTGAAGCAGTCCGATGAGAAAGGCCACCCCCGGACGCATCAGGTCAGGCCTGTGGATCGTCCAGTAATAGACCGAGACCAGCGTCAGGTTCGGTGCGACCGGGGCATAGCCGGGGACCGGCAGCGGGATCATGCCGACCAGCACCATCATCACCGTGACGGCGAAGGGCGCTAGATTGCGCCCGGTCTTGTCCACTTTCTGCCAGAAGGTCGCCGTCATGACGGCAATCCCCCGGTTGGCGGACCGTCCGTCCGGCTCACGTCCAAAACCAGCTCACTTCCACATCCACTTCACTTCGAATCTGGCGACGGGTCCAGATCGGTGCTCGGCAGGCCGAAATCCACCAGACGCAGATGCTCGACGCGTGACAGGTCGGCGCTGGGCAGGACGCGGATGCCGCGCTCGCTGACCGCGGTCACCACGCCCACCGGCAGGCCGGGCGGGAAGAGGCCGCCGTCGCCGGAGGTCACCACCCGCTCGCCCACCTGGATCGGCGAGTCCGGCGGCAGATAGAGAAGCTTGGCCTGATCGGAATTGTCGCCGGCGAGGATCGAGCGCTGGCGCGTGTTCGACAGGATCACCGGAATGCGGGCGTTGATGTCGGTCAGCAGCAGGACGCGGGACGACCATTCGCCGACCTCGATCACCCGGCCGACCAGACCGGCGCCGGCGAGCGCCGCCTGACCCTTGCGCACTCCGTCGCGCTTGCCGGCGGTGACCACCAGTGTGCGGACGAAGGAACTGCCGGGGGTGGCGATGACGCGGGCGGCGATGTAGTTGACCGACGGTTCCGGGCGGACCCGCAGCAGACTGCGCAGACTGTTGTTCTCCGACTCCAGCCGCAACGCGGCCTGCTTCCATTGCAGAAGCCGGGCGTTCTCGGCCTTCAGCCGCTGGTTCTCGTCGAAGGCGTTCTCAAGCTCCACCGCGGATTCGACCACGCGTGCCGCGGTGGCGGCGGGGCGGGAGATGGCGTCCAGGATGGGGGCGAAGGCATCGGTCACGCGTGCGCGTGCGCTGTCGACCGAGACGGACTCGATCTTGCCGACCATCATCAGGGCGATGGAGGCCAGCACGAGCAGAAGGAAGGAGAATCGCTGCGCGAGAGCCCGCAAGGGGGCGGCAAGGCGGATGACGGAGCCGGATGAGCGTGGCTTCACAGGAAATTCCCGTCCAGATACGCGGTCCGTCTCCGGTCCTCACCGCCAGGGGTGGGCAGGGGACCGGAGGCCTTCCAACCAGGGATACACCAATCAGTAGGCGCTGACCAAGACGTTTCGCAGCGTCTTCATCTCCTCCAGCGCGCGGCCGGTGCCGAGCGCCACGCAGGAGAGCGGATCGTCGGCGATCGACACCGGCAGGCCGGTGGCGTGGCGCAGGACGAAGTCCAGATTGCCCAGCAGGGCGCCGCCGCCGGTCAGCACGATGCCCTTGTCGACGATGTCGGCGGCCAGCTCCGGAGCGGTGTGCTCCAGCGCGACCTTCACCGCCTCGACGATGGCGGAGACCGGCTCTGCCAGCGACTCGGCGATCTGGCGCTCGGAGATGATCAACTCCTTCGGCACGCCGTTCATCAGGTCGCGGCCCTTGATCTCCAGGATGCGGCCTTCGCCGTCCTCAGGCGGACAGGCGGAGCCGATTTCCTTCTTGATCCGCTCGGCGGAGCCTTCGCCGACCAGCAGATTGTGGCTGCGGCGGATGTAGCCGATGATGGCCTCGTCCATCTTGTCGCCGCCGACGCGCACCGAGCGCGAATAGACGATGCCGCCCAGCGACAGCACGGCCACTTCGGTGGTGCCACCGCCGATGTCGACGACCATCGAGCCCGTCGGTTCGGTCACTGGCAGCCCGGCGCCGATTGCGGCGGCCATCGGCTCCTCGATCAGGAAGACGCGGCGGGCGCCTGCGGCCTCCGCCGATTCCTGGATCGCCCGGCGTTCCACCGCGGTCGAGCCCGACGGCACGCAGATGATGACCTGCGGGCTGGCGAAGCTGCGGCGGTTGTGAACCTTGCGGATGAAATGTTTGATCATTTCCTCCGCGACTTCGAAATCGGCGATGACGCCGTCGCGAAGCGGCCGGATGGCCTGGATGTTGCCGGGGGTGCGGCCAAGCATCATCTTCGCCTCGTCACCGACGGCGAGAACCTGCTTTTTGCCGCGCACGTTGGCGATGGCGACGACGGACGGTTCGTTCAGGACGATGCCGCGGCCCTTGACATAGACCAGGGTGTTGGCCGTCCCCAGATCGATCGCCATGTCGGCGGACAGCACGCCGAGCAGTTTGGAGAGCATGGAGCTGACGAACTCTATCAAAGCGGTTGAGACGGCCGAGCCGACGGACTGGCATAGCATGCCCGCCAACGGTTCCATAGTCGAATGCGCCCGCACGCTCAAGCGGAGAGTGCGCCCGGCAGCCCTGATGCCTGCTGTGGACAGGGTCCCCGGCGAACCGGAGACCGCCGCGGCATGGCGTCTGGTGATGGGCACAGTGGCGGGTTAGGGTTAATAATCCGTCAACGGGCCCAAACCCTGCGGCAAAGCCCATTCCGATCCGCTGAAAACCCTGCTGGCCGGCGTGACGGTGAAGTGTCTATCCCTGTCGTTGCTGCGCCGCAATAGACATTTGACAGACGAGACGAAGGAACATCGTGACTTATCAGTGATGATCCGCCGTGGATTTCGACCCAACTTTCTCCTCGGGCTTGGCAGCATGGCCGTGATGACCTTCGAGCCGGTCCATGCAAGCCAGCAGAACGCCGGAAATCACGAAGGTCATATGAATGATGACCAGCCACATCAGCTCGTCGCGCGAGGTCTGGGCTAGGTTCATGAAGGCTTTCAGCAGGTGGATGCCCGAGATGGCGACGATGGAGGCGATCAGTTTCAGCTTCAGCCCGCCGAAATCGACCTTACCCATCCAGTCCGGCCGGTCTTCATGATTGGCGACGTCGATCTTGGAGACGAAGTTCTCGTATCCCGCGAAGATCACCATCAGCAGAAGGTTGCCGGCGAAAGACAGGTCGATGAGCGTCAGCACGCCCAGGAGCACGTCCTTTTCGCTCATCTCCAGCACATGCGGGATCATGTGCAGGATCTCCTGCGTGAACTTCACCAGCAGCGCGGCCAGTGAAACCACCAGCCCGAGATAGAAGGGCGCGAGCAGCCAGCGGCTGGCAAAGATGATCTGTTCAAAGCGGCGTTCGATCATGGCGGGTTTCGGCACGTCGTTGGGGAGGGGGATAGGGACCATGTGTCGCAATGCTGCGCCGCAAAATCAATCGGACAGTTTCTTCCGCATGCGCGAAGTGAGGGAGGGCTGCCCTAGGTCATAGGCGCTGTCATCGTACCGTAACGTCCCGGCGCTATGGTGGCGGCCTGGAACGAGACCGCCGGGAAGGGTTTGGCGACCATGAAGACCTCCGCTCCGCACATCGTGTCCGCGTTCGAGGACGCGCTGAAGCGGCTGAAATCCGCCATCGTGCAGATGGCCGGCGCTGCGGAGACGCAGATCGACCAGGCCCTGACCTGCCTGGCCCAGCGCAACCCCGAACTTGCGCGGGAGATCGTGGAGTCGGATGCCCGACTCGACTCCTTTGAACATGACATCGAAGCCCACTGCATGCGCCTGCTGGCGCTGCGCCAGCCGGTCGCCGACGATCTGCGCGAGGTGATCGCGGCTTTGAAGATCGCCGGCAACCTTGAGCGCATCGGCGACCATGCGGCCAACACCGCCAAGCGCGCCGTCGCCATCTTCAGCCTGCCCGACTCCGGGTCGATGGCGGGGCTGCCGCAGCTCGGCCGGCTGGTGCGCGAACGGCTCAGCGCCGTGATCGACGCCTATGTCGACAATGACGGCGAGGCCGCCCTGCGGATCTGGCGCACAGACGACGAGGTGGATGCACTCTACACCAGCCTCGTTGCGGAAGTGGAACGGTCAGCTCTGGCGGCGCAGGACCAGTTCACGGCGCACATGCACCTGATGATGATCGCCAAAAACCTTGAGCGCATCGGCGACCACGCCACCAACATCGCCGAGGTCGTCTATTTCGTCAGCACCGGCCAGACCCTGCTCGAAGAGCGTCCCAAGGCCGATCATTCCTACGACCCGGTCCGCTGAAAGCGGAGCGCCGCATGGCATAAGGCCGTTGTGCGGCGCTCCACCGCGCCTATGGGGGATGGTAATTGCGTTGCGGAGTGATCACGTTAGCGTAACGATGCTTTCGTCACCCGCACACGAGACAATACCTCCCTGATGACCGACGACCTGATCCGCCTCTATGCCGCCATCCTCGACCGCCAGCAGATGGACCCGGCGCATTCCAAGACCGCGCGGCTGATCGCCGCCGGGCCGAAGAAGATCGCCAAGAAAGTGGGCGAGGAGGCGGTCGAAGTGGCGCTGGACGCCATGAACGAGGACCGTCAGGGCGTCATCAACGAAAGCGCCGACCTGCTCTACAATCTTTCGGTCCTGTGGGCGACGCTGAACATCCATCCCGACGACGTGTTCGCGGAGATCCGTCGGCGCGAGGCGCTCTATGGGATCGCCGAGAAGCTGCCGAAGACGGCGCCGGAGCGCTGAGGGCCCTGTATTCGGCACCTCTGCCGCCAGACCGCCTGTCCGTCAGGCCACCCCAAGCCTTTCCAGCGCCGGCAGCCGCCGCTGCATGAAGGCCGCATGCCGGCGTGCCAGTTCCGCACGGTTGGCCTCATCCCCCTCGCAGCGTTCGCCGTCGCGGCCCAGCACGATGCCGTCGGCCGACAGGTGGCGCCAAGCGAAGGCGGCGGGCTCCTCGCCCAGTCGCATCGCGAGTAGGAACAGCGCCTCGATCCGCGACACCGGCGCCCCGGCACCCAGCAGTGGCGAGGCGAGCTGACCCGGCGTGTCGTCGAAGCGATGGCGCTCCAGAACCGCGGCGTTGAAGCGGTCACAGGAAACTTTCCGTTCGGTGCCTCCATCCTCGGGCATCGCCGGTGCCGCCAGCGACAGGCTGGTCAGCAGGATCAGCGCCCGCATCACCGCGTCCTCGCCCTGCGCCGCCAGGGCCGGGCGGGCAAGCAGCGTGTCCACGCTTTGCGGTCCTTCCGCCAGCGCCTCGCCCAGGGGCTGGTACAGCGCCCGGGGGAAGGAAAGGCGGCCGACGGGGGTGGAGGCGCTTTCCGGCAGGTCGTCGGCGGCGACCAGAAGCGCGAAACGGGTCTCTCCCAGCAGGGTACGCCGCTCGGCCCGGCCCAGACGCTCACCGCCCTTCACGAACAGGTCGCGGCGGAAGCTGCGGTTGGTCATCAGGTCGCGCAGGGTTTCGGCCTGGGCGGCGTCGCGCGCCTCGCCCGCCAGCGCCTGCTGGGCGGGGGAGAGGGTGAGATCGTCCAACTGCTCCATCGGGACGGCGGCACCGGCGAACTCCAGCTTGGCGGAGGCCAGCTCGCGCGTCACGTCGGCATGGTAGAAGGCGGTCCAGTCGCCGTTCAGATATTCATGGGCGATGTAGTTCGGCGATTTGTGGCGAAGCTGTTCGATCCGCTCCACCACGCCGTCGGTGTTGGCGAACCAGCCGCCACCCTGCGCCGCCATCCGTGCGGCGAACTCCACCGCGGCGGCGATACGGTCGGGCAGGGGGCCGTCGCCTTCGGCGCTGCGCTCCACCAGCAGGCGGCGCAGCGGCATATGGGCCAGCGTGCCGGGCAGGGCGTTGTAGCTGACGAAGACGATGCCGCCCGGCGCCAGCCGGCGGCGCAGCACCTCCAGCAGGATCGCCCGGTTCCCGGCGCTCACCCAGGACCAGACGCCGTGCAGCGCGACCGCATCCAGCATCGGCCCGTCGCGCCGGGCGTACTCGGCAAAGCTTTCCTCAAGGAACTCGGCATTGGCCAGCCCGGCATCGGCAGCCAGCCGGCGGACACCGGCGATGTGGGAGGGGTTGAAGTCCATTGCCTCGAACCGTGCCGCCGGATGGGCGCCGGCCAGCAGGGCGCTGGTCAGGCCATGGCCGCAGCCGGGCTCCGCCATGGTGAAGTTGCCGCGGCGCAGCGCCTCCGGCGAGCGCCAGCCGCGCAGCGTCAGCGCAAAGCAAAGCATGGCCGGGGACCAGTCGCGATAGACGGCGCGGATATAGTCGATGCCGCCGACATAGCCTTCGGTCCAGCCGCCCATCCCCGATCCCCCGTTCCGATGCCCCGTTTCGACAGCGCCGGTGTAGCTGCCAGGGGCGGAGTCCGGCCACTGAAAAGCGTGCGCCAAAAAATTCACATGGGGTGCGATTTTGCTATCGACAGGTCAAAAGCCCTTCGTTATAAACCGCGCCACACCGGCCGGGACAACGGCTTGGCCGGCGCGATGAACAGTCGGTTGGTTTCTGAAAAGATATCAGTCAAGTTCACCGCATCAAGAGATGGGCGCATAGCTCAGTTGGTAGAGCAGCTGACTCTTAATCAGCGGGTCCAAGGTTCGAGTCCTTGTGCGCCCACCATCTCTTGAACATGTCCTACGGATGGGCGCATAGCTCAGTTGGTAGAGCAGCTGACTCTTAATCAGCGGGTCCAAGGTTCGAGTCCTTGTGCGCCCACCATCCATAAGGGGCTGGAACCGAGCAGGTTCCGGCCCTTTTCCATTTCCGGAATTCGGTTCGGTGTGGGAGAGGCGACTCCCCTAATGCCTCTCCCGGTTCCTCACCCCTCCGCCTGTGCCAGGAAATCCGCGGTCACCCGGTCCATCGTCGCCAGATGGGTGTGGAACCAGTCGGGAAAATGCTCGGTCACATACAGCCGGGCACGGTTCTCCTTCCCCTCCGCCAAATCGGCCTCCATCGTCGCGACCACGGTCAGGACACGGGCGTGCTCCTCCGTGTGGCAATGCAGGGCGAAAAAGCCGTGCTGGGTCATCAGCGCGTTCTCGCGGGCGAAATGCTCGCGAAGATGCTTGGCGAAGGCGGCGAAGGGAGCCCGGAGTTCGCCGACCGGGGCCTCGCAGGCCGCCTGCAGCAGCGCGACCGATTCGACATGGTCGCAGTCCATGACCGCATGGCCGAGCATGGGGACGGTGCCGGCGGCCGCAGGCGTGGCGGTGGCGGCGGGTGTGGTGGTCGCAAGCATGATGTTCGCTTCCAAAAAAGATGGCCTTCGGAGACGACGCTCCGAAGGCCACCATACCCGCACAACCGACATGGTCTCTTGACGGTGGTCAAGCCACCCGGATGGTCAGGCCTTCGCCTCGCTCGCCTCCAGTTCGTCGATGAAGCCGCGGATGACGCCGAGGCCCTTCTGCCAGAAGGCCGGGTCGGAGGCATCGAGGCCGAACGGGGCCAGCAGCTCCTTGTGACGCAGGGTGCCGCCCGCCGACAGCATCGCCAGATACTTCTCGGCAAAGCCCTGTTCGGCGTCCTGGTAGACCGCGTAGAGCGAGTTCACCAGGCAGTCGCCGAAGGCATAGGCGTAGACATAGAAGGGCGAGTGGATGAAGTGGGGGATGTAGGACCAGAAATGGCGATAGCCCTCGTCGAAGCGCAGCGCCGGGCCCAGGCTTTCGGTCTGCACCGCCATCCAGATCTCGCCGATGCGGTCCGAGGTCAGTTCGCCCTCGCGCCGTTCGGTGTGGACACGGCGTTCGAAGTCGAAGAAGGCGATCTGGCGGACCACCGTGTTCAACATGTCCTCGACCTTGCCGGCCAGCATGATGCGGCGGCGCTTCGGGTCGGTCTCGGCCGCCAGCAGGGCGCGGAAGGTCAGCATCTCGCCGAACACCGACGCGGTTTCCGCCAGCGTCAGCGGGGTATCGGACAGGAAATGGCCCTGTTTGCCGGCCAGGATTTGGTGGACGCCATGCCCCAGCTCATGGGCCAGCGTCATCACGTCGCGTGTCTTGCCCTGGTAGTTGACCAGCAGATAGGGGTGGACGCTGGGCACGGTCGGATGGGCGAAGGCGCCCGGTGCCTTGCCGGGACGGACCGGAGCATCGATCCAGGGGTTGTCGAAGAAGCGCTTGCCCAAGCTGGCGAGGTCGGGGGAGAAGCGGCCATAGGCGCCCAGAACGATGTCGCGCGCCTCGGTCCAGGGAATGCTGCGGTCGGCATCCTCCGGCAGGGGGGCGTTGCGGTCCCAGTAGTCCAGATGGTCCTGCCCGAACCACTTGGCCTTCATCGTGTAGTAGCGGTGCGACAGGTCGGGATAGGCGCCCTTGACGGCGGACACCAGCGCGTCGACCACCTCGTCCTCGACCCGGTTGGACAGGTTGCGGGCGGAGGTCGGCGTCGGATAGTTGCGCCAGTCGTCCTCGATCTCCTTGTCCTTGGCCAGCGTGTTGGTGACCAGCGCAAACAGCCGTGCATTCTCGCCCAGCACCTTGCCCACCACCTCGCCGGCCTCGCGGCGGACGGCGGGATTGCGGTCGGACAGGCGGTTCAGCGCCTCGGCACAGGTGGAGATCCTTACCGCCCATCGGGAAGCGCAGGCTGGCGATGGTCTCGTCGAACAGGCGGTTCCAGGCGGCGCGTCCGACCACATGCTTTTCGTGCAGCAGCCGCTCGATCTCGTCGGACAGCTGGTGGTCGCGGTAGAGGCGGACGTCGCGCAGCCACGGCTCGTAATGGCGCAGCGCCGTCGACGCCTTCTGCTTGGCCGCCAGATCGTTCTCGTCCAGCCGGTTGATCTCCAGCGTGAAGAAGATCAGGTGGGCGGAGATGTCGTTCACCCGCTCCTGCGCCGACTGGTAGAATTTGGCGACGGTCGGATCGACCATGTTGCCGTTGTAGACCAGCCCGGCATAGGACATGACGCGCGACAGCGTCTCGTCGATGTCCTCGTACTGGCGGATCGCCGCGGCCAGGTCGTCGCCGCTCAGCGCTGCCAGCTTGGCGGCATAGCGCTCGCGGAAGGCCTTGCATTCGCGTTCCATCCGGTCGAGGTCGGCCTTCAGTTCGGGCGACTCGGTGCCGGGGTAGAGGTCGCTCAGGTCCCAGGTGGGAAGCGCACCCAGATCGGGGGTGTCGTTTGCGGCCGTGGCGGCGCTGCTGGTCATCGAATCCCTCCAGAGATTTGTCGGATCCATATAAGCGCGCACGCGGCGCGGGCAAAGTCCTCATGCGGCGGGCAGGCTTCCCTTGCTCTCGACGATTGGATGCAGGGCCTGCCGCCCTGCGTGCAGGACCGCGCGCGACAGCGCGGCCAGCGCGGTGCCGGCGATGCGGCTCTGCTGCCAATGCAGCGGCACGTCCAGCGGCCGGCCGGGCACCAGCTCGACCAGACGGCCGGCCGCCAGATGGTCGGCGACCAGCGGGTCCGGGTTCATTCCCCATCCCAGCCCGGCCAGCGCGCCATCGACGAAGGCATGGGTGGAGGGCAGCCAGTGGGTCGGCGGGGTGGGCACCGGCGACGGTTCGTGATCGCCCAGCACCAGACGCAACCACTGCGCCTGCAGCCGGTCCTTGCGGTTGAAGGTCAGGCAGGGGGCGGTGACGAGGCTTTCGGCCGTCACCCCATCAGGGAAATGGCGGCGCAGATAGTCCGGGCTGGCGGTGGCGCGGTAACGCAGCGTGCCTAGCGGATGGCTGTTGCAGCCGGGGACCGGCGCCGCGCTGGCGGTGACGGCGGCCAGCACCTCGCCCTTGCGCAGCCACTCGGCGCTGTGGTCCTGGTCGTCCAGCACCAGATCGAACAGACAGCCGGGAACCTCCGCCATCGCCGCGACGAACCATGTGGCGAGGCTGTCGGCATTCACGGCGATCCGCAGGGTGACCGGCCCGTCCGCCGGGCTGAGGCCGGGCAGGGCGCCGCGCAGCTCGCTTTCCAGCAGGGCGACCTGTTCCACATGCTGGCACAGGCGCTGGCCGGCGGCGGTGCCGGTGCAGGGCTGGCCGCGCACCACCAGCACGGCGCCCAGCCGCTCTTCCAGCAGCTTCACCCGCTGCGACACCGCGGAGGGGGTGACGTGGAGCTGCCGCGCGGCGCGTTCGAAACTGCCGGTGCGGATGACGGCAGCCAGGGCCGCCAGCAGCGGATAGTCCAGCATGGATTAGCTCTGCTTCATCAGGGCAAGAAGGATTAAGTACGGCAAAGGAAGGCCCGGTGGTAGCGGATTGGCATCCACCGACGCCGGAACCGCCACGATGACCGAGCTTTCCACCGCTGCCCTGCTTCCCGCCTTCCTGCCGGGCCTGTTCCTCGGCTTCAGCCTGATCGTCGCCATCGGGGCACAGAACGCCTTCGTGCTGCGCCAGGGGTTGCGCAACGAGCATGTGCTGGCGATCTGCGCCACCTGCGCCTTGTCGGACGCCGTGCTGATCCTCATCGGGGTCAGCGGATTCGCCAGCGCCGGGGCGCGCTGGCCGTGGCTGGAGCCGCTGATGCGCTATGCCGGTGTCGCGTTCCTGCTGGTCTATGGCCTGCGCAGCGCCCGGTCGGCCTGGCAGGGCAGCAGCGGTGGATTGATCCCGGCGGACCGGGAGGCGGGCGGGCTATTGCCGGCGCTGCTGACCTGCCTGGCTCTGACCTGGCTCAATCCGCACGTCTATCTGGACACGGTGGTTCTGGTCGGCTCCGTCTCCGCCCGCTTCGCCGAGGCGCGGGGCGCCTTCGCCCTGGGGGCGATGACGGCGTCCTTCCTGTTCTTCTTCGCGCTAGGCTATGGCGCGCGACTGCTGCGCCCGCTGTTCGCCCGCCCCGGCGCCTGGAGGGCGATGGACGGGGGCATCGCCCTGGTGATGTGGGCGATTGCGGTCGGCCTGCTGATCGGCTAGGCGCGGGCGAACAGGGCGTCGTCCTCGCAGAACAGCAGCGAGCGGTGCAGCGCCGTTCCGGCCATCGTACCGGCACCGACGGCCAGCGCCACCGATCCTGCCGCCCGTGCCGCGTCTCCGCAGGCGAAGACACCGGGGACGCTGGTCTCCTGCATCGCATCGACACTGATATGGGTGCCGAGCGGCCCGTCCTCGCTCGCACACCCAAGCTGTGCGGCCAGTGGGCTGGCAACGCTGCTTCTCGGCAGTACGAACAGTCCGGCGAACGGCAGTTTGCGTCCGTCGGCGAGCGCGACCTCCGGCGGGTCGCGGTCGATCCCGCTGATGAGGGTGGTCTCGACGACGACCCCACGCTGCGCCAGATGGGCCGACTGGTCGGCGTCGAGGTCGAAGGTGCCGTTCAGCAGCAGCGTCGTCGGTCCCCAATCCGGCAGCATCAGCGCATGGTGCATGGAGTGCCCTGACACCGCTATGACACCGATACGGCCTTGCATCAGTTCATAGCCATGGCAGTAGGGACAATGGAAGACGGACCGGCCCCAACGTTCCGCCAGGCCGGGAATCGCCGGCAGCTCGTCGACCACACCGACGGCGATCAGCAGCCGACGCGCACGGTGGCCGGTGCCATTCGAATCGGTGATCTCGAAGCCCATGCTCGTCCTGACGGCTTTTTCGGCCCGCCCGGTCATCCAGGTGACGGTCGGATAGCGCATCAGTTGGGCGCGGGCTTCGGCGGCGATGTCTCCCGGCGGACGGCCATCCTGCCCGAGGAAGCCGTGGGAGTGGCTGGCGAAGCGGTTGCGCCGCAGCCCTTCATCCATGACCAGCACCCGGCGGCGGGCGCGGGCCAATTGCAGCGCGGCGGCGATGCCGGCGTAGCTGCCGCCGACGATGATGGCGTCATAGGTCGTCATGTCGTTTCCGTTCATGCCTGTGCCTTTCCACGGATGGAGCGGACGCTCTGTCTGCGCCTGATCACGACACACGATAAGTTACATGAAAGGGTGCGGTCAATGTGCCATGTAACTTATGAAGTGGCCTGAGTTGGGATGGCTGGAGCTGACCACCTGTCCGGCGCTGCATCCGCCCGGCCCTGAACCCGAAAGGATCGATCACCGATGAGACAGGACAGCCGCCTTTCCCGCATGCTGCATGTGTTGATTCACATGGACCGGCATGAGGGTGCGCTGACGTCGGAGGCGATTGCCGAGATGCTGAACACCAATCCGGTGGTCATCCGCCGGACCATGGCGGGACTGCGCGAGGCCGGCCATGTGCGGTCCGAAAAGGGCCATGGCGGCGGCTGGCGGCTGGCACGGCCGCTCGACGGGATCACCCTGCTGGACATTCACCGGGCATTGGGGGAGCCAGGGATCTTCGCCATCGGTCCCACCGCGGACGAGCCGAGCTGTCTGGTCGAACAGGCCGTCAATGCTGCCCTTGATGGGGCATTGCGCGAGGCGGAGACGGTGCTCATCCGCCATCTCGGCCAAGTGACGCTCGCCGATCTCGCAGCCGATTTCGACCGGCGCATGAAGGCGATGGGGAAGTGCTGAACGCGGAGCCTAGCCCGGTTTGGGCGACTCTCCCTCCTGCGCCCGCCGGATCGCCGCCTCGACGCATTGCAGGTGCAGCTTCTTGCGGGCGAGCAGGCGGGCGCGGCGTTCCTCCAGGTCGGTGGTCGCCATCGCCTCGATGGCGCAGCCGCGCCAGCCGTTGGCGTCCAGGGCGCGGGCGACCTCGGCATAGCCGAAATAGCCCTTCTCCGGCTGCTCCCAGGGCGGGCGGAAGTCGGCCCGGCGCAGGACAAAACGGTTGGACTGGCTGCCGCCGCCCAGGTTGGTGAGTCGGGCCACGATCAGCCGCTCGCCGTTGCCGTGAACGACGGTCAGGATCGGGCGGATTCCGGTGATGGGTGGATCGACGGCCATGATCCATGCATAACGGTCCAGGGGCGTCCTGACCAGAGCGTCGCTGACCGCACTGCCGCACGCTCCCTCTCCCGTCCGAATGGAGAAACACCGATGCGCCCAGTCACCATGCCTGTCACCTGGCCCGTCATGCGGATCGTCCCGAGCCTCTCCTCCGCCGCGCTTTCGCTGTTTCTGCTGGCCGGCCCTGCCGCGGCCCAACTGGCTCCCGCTCCGACGGCGATCGTTTGTGAAACCTATGCGGCCGGCGCGATGATCGAGGCGCAATTGTTCTTTGGTCGGAACATCGGCAACGAGATCGGCGTCAGCGAGCGCGACTGGACGGATTTCCTGAACGGAGAGGTGACGCCGCGCTTTCCCAACGGCCTGACCGTCACCGACGGGTCGGGCCACTGGCGCGACATCGAGACCGGGCGGCTGGTGCGCGAGCCCAGCAAAATCCTCACCCTGCTGGCCGACGGCGACCCGGCGACGCTGGTCCTCATCCGCGAAATCGTCGATCTGTACAAGGGGCGCTTCCACCAGCAGTCGGTCGCGCTGGTCGTTCGGCCGGTCTGCGTTTCCTTTTGAATTCCAGGTTTCGGAACAGCGTTTCACCGATCGTAGAATGCGACAGCCCGTCGCACCCCCGACCTTCTGACATTTGCCTGCACTTATGCTTTTGTCGCAGATTGTGGAGGTCGCGTAACGGATCGTTTCGCGGCCGAGAGGAAATGCGCACCGAATAGTACCAAAATAGAATGAGGGACGCCCTGCCATGAGCCCGACCGCCAGCACCACAACTGCCGAGCTTTTCGACCAGATGCATGCCCGCTCCCTGTCGGACCCCGCCGGGTTCTGGGGCGAGGCGGCGAAGGACATCTCCTGGTTCAAGCCGTGGGACAAGGTGCTGGACGACAGCAACGCGCCCTTTTACCGCTGGTTCACCGGCGGGGAGCTGAACACCTGCTACAACGCGGTGGACCGCCATGTCGAAGGCGGACGCGGCGCCCAGGCGGCGATCATCTATGACAGCCCGGTCACCCGGACCGTCCAGACCATCACCTATGCCGAACTGCTGGATCAGGTCGCCCGTTTCGCCGGTGCTCTGCGCGCCCAGGGGGTGGAGAAGGGCGACCGCGTCCTCCTCTACATGCCGATGATCCCGCAGTCGCTGGTCGCCATGCTGGCCTGCGCCCGTCTGGGTGCCGTCCATTCGGTGGTGTTCGGCGGCTTCGCCCCGCACGAACTGGCGACCCGAATCGACGACGCCAAGCCGAAGGCCATCGTCTCGGCCTCCTGCGGCATCGAGCCGAATCGCATCGTCAAGTACAAGCCGATGCTGGACGCCGCCATCGAGCAGTCGGCCCACAAGCCGTCCAGCGTCATCGTTCGGCAGCGCCCGCAGGAGACCGCGACGCTGATCGCCGGCCGCGACGTCGATTGGGCCGAAGCGGTGGCGACGGCGGAGCCGGCGGAGTGCGTGGCCGTGAAGGCGACCGACCCGCTCTATATCCTCTACACCTCCGGCACGACCGGCCAGCCCAAGGGCGTGGTGCGCGACAATGGCGGCCATGCGGTGGCGCTGCGCTGGACCATGACCAACATCTACAACGTCAAGCCCGGCGAGGTGTATTGGGCGGCGTCGGACGTGGGCTGGGTCGTCGGCCACTCCTACATCGTCTATGCGCCGCTGCTGACTGGGTGCACCACCGTGGTCTTTGAAGGCAAGCCGGTCGGGACTCCCGATCCGGGCACCTTCTGGCGCGTGATCGAGCAGCACAAGGTCGGCACGCTGTTCACCGCCCCCACCGCCTTCCGCGCCATCAAGCGCGAGGATCCGGACGCCAACCACCTGAAAAAGTACGACCTGTCGCACTTCCGCGCCCTGTTCCTGGCCGGAGAGCGGTCGGATCCCGACACGCTGCACTGGGCCGAGGACAATCTGAACGTCCCGGTGATCGACCACTGGTGGCAGACCGAGACCGGCTGGGCGATTTCCGGCAACCCGCTGGGCGTCCACCTGTTCCCGATCAAGTACGGCTCCGCCACCCGCCCGATGCCGGGCTGGGATGTGCGGGTGCTGAACGCCGAGCTGAAGGAGGTTCCGCGCGGCGACATCGGCGCCATCTGCGTGAAGCTGCCGCTGCCTCCGGGCACGCTGCCGACGCTGTGGAATGCCGACGAGCGCTTCAAGAAATCCTACCTTGCCGACTACCCGGGCTATTACCAGACCGGCGACGCCGGCTTCATCGACGATGACGGCTATGTCTATGTCATGGCCCGCACCGACGACATCATCAATGTCGCAGGCCATCGCCTCTCCACCGGTGCCATGGAAGAGGTGTTGTCGAGCCACAGGGACGTCGCCGAATGCGCGGTGATCGGCGTGGCCGACGACCTCAAGGGGCAGGTGCCGCTGGGCTTCATCTGCCTCAAGGCCGGTGTCACCCGTCCGCATGAGGAAATCGTCAAGGAGGTCGTCCAACTGGTGCGCGAGCAGATCGGCCCGGTCGCCGACTTCAAGCGCGCCCTGGTGGTCGACCGCCTGCCGAAGACGCGGTCGGGCAAGATCCTGCGCGGCACCATGCAGAAGATTGCCGACAGCCAGGATTACAAGATGCCGGCCACCATCGACGATCCGGGCATCCTGCCGGAGATCGCCGATGCGCTGAAGACGCTGGGCTATGCCAAGACCAGCAGCACGCCAGCCTGATGCGCCGGACAGGGACGGGGCGGCCTCCGGGCCGCCTTTTCCCGCTCCGCTTGCCGGATCAGCCGGCGACGACCGACAGATTTTCCGGCTCCTCGCTGCCGAGGTCGAGCAGCGGCAGGAAGCTTGCCGGCTCCTGCGCGCCGGACAGGGCGTAGCGACGGTTGAAGATGTAGCAGGGAACCGCCTGCAACCCCATCTGGCGGGCCAGGGCATCGGCGGCGAGCACCGCGGCCGATTCGGCGTCGCTCGACAGCTGGCGCCGCGTCTCGACGAAATCCATCCCCAGCCCGGCGGCGACGCTGGCCAGCGCGTCCGGGTCGCCGATGTCGACGCCCTCGACGAAATAGGCGGCGAACAGCGCATCGGCCATGGCATTGCCCAGCCCCTGGCGCCCGGCGATGCGGACCAGCCGGTGTGCGTCGAAGCTGTTGGGCGTGCGCTGGATGCGGTCGAGCGCCAGCGGCAGCCCGTCGCGTCCCGCCGTGTCCTCCACGACCCGGTGGATTTGCCGCGCCCGTTCCGATCCGCCGAACTTGGCGGCGAGATAGTCCTCGCGCGACATCCCGCCGCGCGGCATGTCCGGGTTCAGCTGGAAGGGTTGCCAGCGGAGTTCCGGGCGCAGGTTGGGCCGTTGCATCAGCGCCCGGTCGAGCCGGCGCTTGCCGATGTAGCACCAGGGGCAGATCAGGTCGGCGAAGGTTTCGATCAGCATCCCGCCACTATCGGCGTGTGCCGCGGATCGGGCAACCGCTTCTTCCGTGCCTTCCCGTCAACATCGGCCCCCTTCCTGTCCGCAACCGTTTGTTAACCGAGTTGGTCCGACAGTCCCGGGGTGGCTCCGCCCGTCATTCTGCGGCCGGCGGACATATTCCGATGGGCGATTCCCGATGAGCAATTCCTACGTCGACGGCAAGGTGCGCGAAGCGATCCTGGCGGCCAAGGGCAGCCGGATGACTGCGCAGAAGCTCCTGATGGCTTGGGCCGTCGAGGACCCCGACCTGTTGCGCGGCATTGCCCAACCCTTCCTGAAGGCCATCGCCGCCGCTGCCATCGAACGCGCCGGCCGTCCGGCCAGCAGCAGGCCGGCCGCGCGCCCGGCTGCCGCGGGCGGTGCGGGGGGAGGGCGGCCGTCTGCTTCCGGTCTCAGTCGTGACGCGCTTGAGAATTTGCTGAACCAGCTGGGCCGCGAACCGGACGAGCAGCCGGCCCCGCAACGGGCCACCCCTGCCGGCAAGTCCGCCGGGCCGGGCGCTGCGAAGGGTGCCAAAATTCACGATGCCCCGGCGGGCGGGCCGAATCATGAAAAAGCGATGATGGCGATTGCCAAGGCTTTCGTTGCGAAGAAGGTGCGCTGAGGCAAGCCCCTTTACGAACCGTTGTTGGGGGCGTAGGGCGTCGCGTCGTCGAACCAGCCCCTCTTGCGTGGCAGGGTGCGGATGTCCGGCGGCGGGCTGGCAAGCGCGGTGTTGCCGTTGCGGTAGGGGTCGGGGATGTGGTGGCACTCGACGTCTGCCAGCGTGCGGTAACAGTAGACACGGGACCGGTCGACCTCAACCTTGTCCGGACAATAGTCGCTGGTCTTCTCGAAACTCAGGATCGAGCAATCGCGTCCCGTGGCGGCCGACACGATATGGTCGCCGATGGTCTTCTTGGTGGCGTTCAGCGTCACGACATCCGCACCCGCCGCCGCCAGCCCGAGCGGGGAGGTGCAGCCGGCAAGAGCCAGTGCCGGAATCGCAAGGGAAACGGCGATCCAACCCCGCATCCTGCCAATTCGCGTTGCGCCCAACCCTGCGACCATGCCCGTGCCCGTCATCCAGCAGTTCCCATCGCTACGCATGTGCCGCGCCCGATCCTGCACAGTGCACGCGGACGCGGTTAACAAGCGGTGAATTCACCGCTGGGGCAGGCCTCAGCGCAACAAGGTGCAGATGCGCGAGCGGCATTGCACGACGACGAAGGCATCCTTGTCCTCCGTGCAGCCGACCTTGAAGGTGGTCGCTCCCTCCCGTCCCACGGTGTAGCGCAGCACCTCCACCTTTGCCGGCGTGCAGTTGCCCATCGATTTGGCGATTTCCTTGGCCTCGGATTGGGCGGCGGAGACATTCGCGGCGGCCATCGCCGGTCCCGCGGCGAACAGGACGAGGGACGGCAGCAGGGCGGTCAATTGGAGACGGGGTGAATTGGGGATCGGCATGGCGCGACTATCGCACGGGGTAGGACGCTCCGGAAGGGCTGCCTCCGAAATGTCGCAGCGATGCGAATCACGCCGCGCAGCCGGGTCGGAACTGGTATGGTCGACGCATCATGACCGGGGTGGCGCCTTGCCTCGCGGTTCAGGACCAGGGTGGGGAAACGCATGACTTCAAACGATCGGCGGCTGGGCGACCGCATTCTCGCCGCACTGAAACTGGCGCTGGAGCAGGAGCATCTCGATGTCGCCGAACATCTGGCCCGCGCGCTCGAGGAAACGCTGACCCGTTTCGGTGGACCCGATGCCGTCGACCACCGTGAACTCTCGGCCGGCATGTTGCAGGCCTTCAACCGGCTTGATGAGCTGCGCCGCGCCGCCCATCGCCTGCCCTGAGGGCGCCGGTGAAACGCCAGCGAACGGCAGGCCCCGGAGGAGGGGATTTTTTTGCAATTTGGTGATTGACAGGCAGCGGCCCGGGCGACTACAAACCGCCCACCGAACGACGGGGGCCTCCAACGGCTCCGGTGAAAAACACCAAGCGAAACAAGCCTTTGGCTGCGTGACGATCAGGTGTTTGGAACAAGTCGCTCTGCGCGGGTGTAGCTCAGTTGGTTAGAGCGCCGGCCTGTCACGCCGGAGGCCGCGGGTTCAAGTCCCGTCACTCGCGCCACTTTCTTTTTCAAATTCGGCGTCAATCGCCAGTATGCTCCAAGGACTCGCAAATTGCGGGTCCTTTTTCGCATGCATATTGTCTTCCCTTTCCCCTATTTTAAAAACGTGGTATTACCAGGGTCTGGCGCGGGGGCTGGCTTGTCCTTCCGCGTGGTGAAAAGCGATTCAAAGCGCTTTCCTTGCCCACGGTCTCGGCATATATTCCGGCCCGTCTGATGGGCTAATCCAAGGCATGGCTGCCACGGCTTTGCGCTTCCGCCGATTTCCCGGCCGGAACGGCGCCCGTGGTCGTGGGCTTATGGGAGGAACGCGGTGTCGACTCCGCTGATCATTGAGTATCTTCCGATCCTGGTGTTTCTGCTGATCGGCATCGCGCTGGCCGCGGTGATGGTTGGGGCATCCTACGTCATCAGCCCGAAGAACCCGGACGCCGAGAAGGTCTCCCCCTACGAATGCGGCTTCGAGCCGTTCGAGGACGCGCGCACCAAGTTCGACGTGCGGTTCTACCTGGTCTCGATCCTGTTCATCATCTTCGACCTTGAAGTCGCCTTCCTGTTCCCGTGGGCGGTCGCCCTCGGTGACATCGGGCTGTTCGGCTTCTGGTCGATGATGCTGTTCCTGGGCATCCTGACCATCGGCTTCATTTATGAGTGGAAGAAAGGAGCTCTGGAATGGGAGTAGAGGTCGCCAAGCCGCTGGCGCCGATTCCGCCCGGACCGGAACAGGACGCCTACATCCGCGCGGTCTCCGACGAGATCCAGGACAAGGGCTTCGTGCTGGCGAAGTACGAGGATCTGCTGGCCTGGGCCCGGACCGGTTCGCTGTGGCCGATGACCTTCGGCCTGGCCTGCTGCGCGGTGGAGATGATCCACGCCTATATGAGCCGGTACGACCTGGATCGCTTCGGCGTCATTCCGCGTCCCAGCCCGCGCCAGTCCGACTGCATGATCGTCGCCGGCACCCTGACCAACAAGATGGCCCCGGCGCTCCGCAAGGTCTACGACCAGATGCCGGAGCCGCGCTGGGTCATCTCGATGGGGTCCTGCGCCAACGGCGGCGGCTACTACCACTATTCCTACGCGGTGGTGCGTGGCTGCGACCGGATCGTGCCGGTGGACATCTATGTGCCCGGCTGCCCGCCGACGGCGGAGGCGCTGATTTACGGCATCCTCCAGCTCCAGAAGAAGATCAAGCGCGGCAATCGCATCGCCCGCTGACCATGGCGTACCGTCCCGCCTCCGGCCTCCGGAGGCGGGACGAACGACAAGCGCGCTGAAGACAAGTAGGAAGGCAGGGTCCCACCCATGTCCGAACAGGCGTTGAAGGAACTCGGGGACGTCATCGCCGCCAAGATCGGCGGCGACGTCCTCAAGGTCGAGGTGAAGCTCGGCGAACTGATGGTGACGGTCGAGCGGCCGGCCATCCTGGCGGTGCTGACCGCGCTGCGCGACGACCCGGACACCCGGTTCGAGCAGCTGACCGACATCACCGCGGTCGATTACCCCGACCGCGCGGAGCGGTTCGAGGTCGTCTACCAGCTGCTCAGCTATACCCACAACCGGCGCATGCGCGTGAAGCTGGCCACCGACGAGGACACTCCGGTCCCGTCGGCCGTTTCCGTCTTCAGCGCCGCGAACTGGTTCGAGCGCGAGGCGTGGGATTCTGTTCGGCGTCTTCTTCGAGAACCATCCGGACCTGCGCCGCATCCTCACCGACTACGGGTTCGAGGGGCACCCCTTCCGCAAGGACTTCCCGCTGACCGGCTACGTCGAAGCCCGCTACGACGAGGACCAGAAGCGCGTGATCTATGAGCCGGTCCGTCTGACCCAGGATTTCCGCGCCTTCGACTTCCTCAGCCCGTGGGAAGGCATGACCAACGTCATGCTGCCCGGCGATGAAAAGGCGGCCCTCCAGGACGGGAGCAAGAAGCCGTGAGCATGACCGTTTCGACCGACTCGGCGACCGGCGTCGTCTCGACGGGTCCGAACGGGGCGATCAGCGCCTCCGGTCCGGAGACCAAGACGCAGATCAAGCCCTACACGATGAATTTCGGGCCGCAGCATCCGGCCGCCCACGGCGTGCTCCGTCTGGTGATGGAGCTGAACGGCGAGGTGGTGGAGCGTTGCGATCCGCACATCGGCCTGCTGCATCGCGGCACCGAGAAGCTGATCGAGTACAAGACCTACATCCAGGCCGTGCCGTATTTCGACCGCCTGGACTATGTCAGCCCGATGTGCATGGAGCACGCCTATGTGCTCGGCATCGAGAACCTGCTGCAGATCAAGGCGCCGCTGCGCGCCCAGTACATCCGCGTGCTGTTCTCGGAAATCACGCGCATCCTGAACCACATCCTGTCGATCACGACGGGTGCGCTCGACGTCGGCGCGATCACCCCGGCGCTGTGGGGCTTCGAGGAACGCGAAATCCTCATGGAGTTCTACGAGCGTGTGTCGGGTGCCCGCCTGCACGCCAACTATTTCCGGCCGGGCGGCGTCGCCTGGGACATTCCGGACGGGCTGCTGGACGACATCTGGGCCTTCACCGAGCGTTTTCCGAAGTTCATGGACGACCTCGAGAGCCTGCTGACCGAGAACCGCATCTTCAAGCAGCGCACGGTCGATATCGGCATCGTCACCAAGGAGCAGGCGCTCGACTGGGCCTTCACCGGTCCGATGCTGCGCGGCTCCGGCGTCGCCTGGGATCTGCGCAAGTCGCAGCCCTACGAGGTCTATGACCGCATGGAGTTCGACGTCCCGGTCGGCCTGACCGGCGACTGCTGGGCGCGCTATCTGGTCCGCATGGAGGAGATGAAGCAGTCGCTGCGCATCATCCGCCAGTGCTGCAAGGAGATGCCGGCCGGTCCGTACAAGATCGAGGACCGCAAGGTGTCCCCGCCGCCGCGCGGCGAGATGAAGCGCTCGATGGAAGCGCTGATCCACCACTTCAAGCTCTTCACCGAGGGCTTCCACGTTCCCGCCGGCGAGACCTACACCGCCATCGAGGCGCCCAAGGGCGAGTTCGGCGTGTATCTGGTGTCCGACGGCACCAACAAGCCCTACCGCTGCAAGATCCGCGCGCCGGGCTTCGCCCATCTTCAGGGCCTGGACTTCATGTCGAAGGGTCACATGCTGGCCGACGCCGTCGCCAACATCGCCTCGATGGACATCGTTTTCGGAGAAATCGATCGATGAGCGCGCCCGCTTCCGATCACGGCCACGCCGAGCCGACCAGCTTCACCTTCAGCCAGGAAAACCTGGAGCTGGCGAAGCGCATCATCGCCAAGTACCCGCAGGGCAAGCAGGCCAGTGCCTGCATGCCGTTGCTGGACGTGGCACAGCGCCAGAACGGCGGCTGGCTGCCGCGCGTCGCCATGGACGCCGTGGCCGACCTGCTGGGCATGCCGCGCATCCGCGTGTACGAGGTCGCGACCTTCTACACGATGTACAACAAGAACCCGGTCGGCCGGCACCACATCCAGGTCTGCACCACCACGCCCTGCTGGCTGCGCGGGTCGGACGACATCGTCCACACCTGCAAGAAGAAGCTCGGCATCGAGGTGGGCGAGACCACGGCCGACGGCCAGTTCACGCTGGGCGAGGTCGAGTGCTCGGGCGCCTGCGTCAACGCGCCGGTTGTGCAGATCGGTGACGATTACTACGAAGACGTGGCCCCGGAGCATATGGAGCGCATCCTCGACGCGCTGGCGCGCGGCGAGACGCCGAAGCCCGGCTCGCAGACCGGTCGTCAGTCCTCGGAGCCGGTCGGCGGCCCGACGACGCTGAAGACCTTTACCACCGCGCAAGCGGACGCCACCACCGCGCAAGCGGACGATTGAGGGGGAGGGGACAGCGATGCTTCGCGATGAGGACCGCATCTTCACCAACCTCTACGGCTACCAGGACTTCGGTCTTGACGGGGCCCGCAAGCGCGGTGATTGGGACAACACGGCATCCTTCCTGGCCAATGGCCGGGACTGGATCATCGAGCAGGTGAAGGAATTGGGGCTGCGCGGCCGTGGCGGCGCCGGCTTCTCGACCGGCATGAAGTGGTCCTTCATGCCGAAGAACGTGACCGACAAGCCCGTCTATCTCGTCATCAACGCCGACGAGGGCGAGCCCGGCACCTGCAAGGACCGCGACATCCTGCGCCACGATCCGCACAAGCTGATCGAGGGCTGCCTGATCGCCGGTTTCGCCATCGGCGCCAGCGCCTGCTACATCTACATCCGCGGCGAGTTCTACAACGAGGGCTCCAACGTCCAGCGCGCCATCGACGAGGCGTATGCGGCGGGGCTGATCGGCAAGAACGCCTGCGGCACCGGCTACGATTACGACGTCTACATCCACCGCGGTGCCGGCGCCTACATCTGCGGCGAGGAAACCGCGCTCATCGAGTTGATCGAGGGCAAGAAGGGGCAGCCGCGCAACAAACCGCCGTTCCCCGCCCAGGCCGGCCTCTATTCCTGCCCGACCACGGTGAACAACGTCGAATCCATCGCCGTCGTTCCGACCATCCTGCGGCGCGGCGCCTCCTGGTTCGCCGGCCTCGGCCGTCCGAAGAACTCGGGCACCAAGCTCTTCTGCATCTCCGGGCACGTCAACAAGCCGTGCAACGTGGAAGAGGAGATGGGCATCCCGCTAAAGGAGCTGATCGAGAAGCATGCCGGCGGCGTGCGCGGCGGCTGGGACAACCTGCTGGGCATCATCCCAGGCGGCTCTTCGGTCCCGGTCCTGCCCAAGTCGATCTGCGACACCGTCCTGATGGACTTCGACTCCTTGCGCGAAGTTCAGTCGGGCCTCGGCACCGCCGCGGTGATCGTGATGGACAAGTCCACCGACATCGTGAAGGCCATCGCCCGCCTGTCGTCCTTCTATGCGCATGAAGTCCTGCGGCCAGTGCACGCCCTGCCGCGAAGGCACCGGCTGGATGAGCCGCGTCATGCAGCGCATGGTCACCGGCAACGCGCGCATGGAAGAGATCGACATGCTACTGCAGGTCACCAAGCAGGTCGAAGGCCACACCATCTGCGCGCTCGGCGACGCTGCCGCCTGGCCGATTCAGGGCCTGTTCCGCCACTTCCGTCCGGAAGTGGAGCGGCGCATCCAGGCCTACCGCAACAGCGCCCCGCTGGCGGCCGAGTAAGGAGTTCCCGTTCCCATGCCGAAACTGACCATCGACGGGATCGAGATCGAGGTCGAGCCGGGCACCTCGATCCTCCAGGCTTGCGAGCAGCTGGGGATCGAGATTCCGCGCTTCTGCTACCACGAGCGCCTCAGCGTGCCGGCCAACTGCCGCATGTGCCTGGTGGAGATGGAGCGCGCGCCCAAGCCGGTCGCGTCCTGCGCCATGCCCTGCGGCGACGGAATGGTCGTCCGCACCAACAGCGAAACCGTCCTGAAGGCCCGCAAGGGCGTCATGGAGTTCCTGCTGATCAACCACCCGCTGGATTGCCCGATCTGCGATCAGGGCGGCGAGTGCGATCTGCAGGACCAAGCCATGGCCTACGGCTTCGACCGCGGCCGCTACGGCGAGAACAAGCGGGCGGTCAAGGACAAGTATATGGGTCCGGTCATCAAGACCATCATGACCCGTTGCATCCATTGCACCCGCTGCATCCGCTTCATCAACGAAGTGGCCGGTGTTCCCGATGTCGGCGCCGTCTATCGCGGCGAGCACATGGAGATCACCACCTTCGTCGAGAAGGCCATCGGCTCGGAGCTGTCGGGCAACCTCGCCGATGTCTGCCCGGTGGGTGCCCTGACCCACAAGCCCTACGCCTTCACGGCACGCCCGTGGGAACTGCGCAAGACAGAGACCATCGACGTCCTCGACGCCGTCGGCTCGAACATCCGCGTCGACGCCCGCGGGCCCGAGGTGATGCGCATCCTGCCGCGCGTCAACGACGACATCAACGAGGAGTGGCTGAACGACAAGAGCCGCTACTCCTATGACGGTCTGAAGCGCCAGCGGCTGGACCGCCCCTACATCCGCCAGAACGGCAAGCTGGTCCCGGCCAGCTGGGCCGAAGCCTTCACCGCCATCGCGGCGCGTCTGAAGGGCCTGTCCGGCAACCGCATCGCCGCCATTGCCGGCGATCTGGTCGATGTCGAGGCGCAGTTCGCGCTCAAGGAGCTGCTGTCGCGGCTCGGCTCGGCCAACCTGGATTGCCGCCAGGACGGTGCCCGGTTCGACACCTCGGTGCGGGCGGGCTACCTGTTCAACTCGGGCATCGCCGGCATCGAGAAGGCCGACGTCATCCTGCTGGTCGGCACCAACCCGCGCTGGGAAGGCACGCTGGTCAACGCCCGCATCCGCAAGCGCTACATGGCCGGCGGCGTTACCATCGCCTCCATCGGCGAGCAGCGCGACCTGACCTACCCCTACAGCGTGATCGGCGCCGGTCCGGACGCGCTGCAGCAGCTGGTCGACGGCAGCCACCCGTTCTCCGAGACGCTGCGCGCCGCCAAGAACCCGATGATCATCGTCGGCATGGGCGCCTTCCAGCGCGCCGACGGTCTCGCGGTCCAGGCCGCCGCCCGTCTGGTCGGCGAGGCCTACGGCATGTTCCGCGACGATTGGAACGGCTTCAACGTGCTGCACACCGCCGCCGCGCGGGTCGGCGGCATCGAAGCCGGCTTCCTCCCGGGCGAGGGCGGCCGCGACGTTCACGGCATCCTCGACGGTGCGTCGAAGGGCGAGATCGACTTCGTCTACCTGCTGGGTGCCGACGAGATCGATATGGCGAAGCTCGGCAATGCCTTCGTGGTCTATCAGGGCCACCATGGCGATGCCGGCGCCCACCGCGCCGACGTCATCCTGCCGGGTGCCGCCTACACCGAGAAGAACGCAGTCTACGTCAACACCGAGGGCCGTCCGCAGCTCGCCCGTTCTCGCGGTCTTCCCGCCGGGCGAAGCGCGCGAGGACTGGAAGATCGTCCGCGCGCTGTCGGAAGTCCTGGGCACCACGCTGCCCTTCGACACCCACGGCCAGCTGCGTCAGCGGCTGATGGCGGCGAACCCGATCTTCGGCGCGGTCGGCGAGACGACCCCGGCCAGCTGGGCGCCGTTCGGCGCGCAGGGTCCGGTGGACGCGGCCCCCTTCGTGACGCCGATCACCAACTTCTACATGACCGACCCGATCAGCCGGGCGTCGGTGACGATGGCCAACTGCACGGAAGCGCTGGTGGGCCCTGCTCAGGAGAGGACTGGCACCCATGGCTGAGTTCTGGAGCGGCTTTCTCCTGCCGCTGATCATTATGGTCCTGCAGATCCTGGCGATCACCGTGCCGCTGCTGGTCGCCGTCGCCTTCATGACCTATGCCGAGCGCAAGATCATGGGCGCGATGCAGATGCGCCAGGGCCCAAGCATCGTTGGCCCCTTCGGCCTGATGCAGCCCTTCGCCGACGGCCTGAAGCTGTTCGCCAAGGAACAGATCCTGCCGGAAGGCGCCAACCGCATCGTGTTCTACGTCGCGCCGATGCTGACCTTCTTCCTGGCGCTGATCGCCTGGGCGGTCATCCCGTTCGACTACGGGGTGGTGCTGTCCAACATCAACGTCGGCGTGCTGTACCTGTTCGCGATCTCCTCGCTGGGCGTCTACGGCATCGTGATGGCCGGCTGGGCGTCGAACTCGCGCTACGCCTTCCTCGGCGCGCTGCGCTCCGCGGCACAGATGGTGTCCTATGAGGTCTCGATGGGCCTCATCATCATCTCCGTGCTGCTGTGCGTCGGCTCGCTGAACCTGACCGACATCGTTCGGGCCCAGGAGAAGGTCTGGTTCTGCATCCCGCTGCTGCCGATGTTCGTGATGTTCTTCATCTCGGCGCTCGCTGAAACCAACCGCGCTCCCTTCGACCTGCCGGAAGGCGAGTCGGAGCTGGTGGCCGGCTTCATGGTGGAATACAGCTCCGCTCCCTTCGCGCTCTTCTTCCTTGGCGAATACGCCAACATGATCCTGATGAGCGCGATGACGAGCATCCTGTTCCTCGGCGGCTGGCTGCCCCCGCTGCCCTTCGCGCCCTTCACCTGGGTGCCGGGCATCGTGTGGTTCGCGCTGAAGATCGCGTTCTGCCTGTTCACCTACGTCTGGGTTCGCGCCACCGTGCCGCGCTATCGCTACGACCAGCTGATGCGCCTGGGTTGGAAGGTCTTCCTGCCCCTGTCGCTGTTCTGGGTCGTGCTGACCGCCGGCGTCCTGGTGACCTTCGGCTGGCTGCCGAAGTAAGCGGCATCGCCGCAAAGCCAGCCTGCACCGAACCCACCATTGACGTGTCGATTTGAGTGCCGGCGAGCCAACCCATCGAACGGGAGCGGCCGCCGGCGAGGAAGGAGACGAAGAGGCCATGGCGTTCCTCGACCGCGCGGCGCGCAGCCTGTTCCTGACCGAGCTGCTGGGCGGCATGGCGCTGACCTTGCGCTACATGTTCAAGCCCAAGGTCACGCTGAACTACCCCTATGAGAAGGGCCCCATCAGTTCGCGCTTCCGCGGCGAGCATGTGCTCCGCCGCTATGCGAGCGGCGAAGAGCGCTGCATCGCGTGCAAGCTGTGCGAAGCGGTGTGCCCGGCTCTCGCCATCACCATCGAGGCCGAACCGCGTGACGACGGCAGCCGCCGCACCACGCGCTACGACATCGACATGACCAAGTGCATCTACTGCGGCCTGTGCCAGGAAGCCTGCCCGGTCGACGCGGTGGTCATGGGGCCGAACTTCGAGTTCTCCACCGAATCCCGGGAAGAGCTCTTCTACAACAAGCAGAAGCTGCTGGCGAACGGCGACCGCTGGGAGGCGGAAATCGCCCAGAACCTCGCGGCCGAGGCTCCTTACCGGTAAGCGGAAGCGAGAAAAACGATGATACTCCAAGGCATCGCCTTCTACGTGTTCGCCGCGCTGCTGGTGGCCTCCGGTGTGATGGTCATCTCGGCGCGGAACCCCGTTCACTCCGTCCTTTTCCTGATCCTCGCCTTCTTCCAGGCGGCTGGTCTCTGCCTTCTGATGGGGGCGGAGTTCATCGCGATGATCCTGATCATCGTCTATGTCGGCGCCGTGGCCGTGCTGTTCCTGTTCGTGGTGATGATGCTCGACATCAATTTCCGCGAGCTGCGCAAGGGTGCTATGGAAGCGCTGCCGCTGGGCGCGCTGGTCGGGCTGATCCTGCTGGCCGAACTGGCTGCGGTGCTCGGCGGCTGGATCGTGGCTCCGAACGTCGCCGCCATCGCCGGCGCGCCGACCCCGGCCTTCGATCAGGTGTCGAACACCCAGGCGCTGGGACGGCTGATGTACACGCAGTACGTCTACCTGTTCCAGGCATCGGGCATCGTCCTGCTGATCGCCATGATCGGTGCGATCGTACTGACGCTGCGGCACCGTCCTGGCGTGCGCAAACAGAATGTCGGCGCCCAGATCGCCCGTCGCCGGGAAGACGTGGTCGCCATCCGCAAGGTTTCGACCGGGGAGGGCGTGTGATCATGGAGATCGGTCTCGGACATTACCTGACGGTCTCGGCCATCATCTTCACGCTGGGTGTGCTGGGCATCTTCCTGAACCGGAAGAACGTCATCATCATCCTGATGTCGATCGAGATGATGCTGCTGGCGGTGAACCTCAACCTCGTCGCCTTCTCGACCTTCCTGCACGATCTGGTTGGCCAGATCTTCGCCATGATCATCCTGACCGTCGCCGCCGCCGAGGCGGCCATCGGCCTCGCCATCCTGGTGGTCTACTTCCGCAACCGCGGCTCGATCCGAGTCGAAGACATCAACATGATGAAGGGCTGAGGCGGCGCCATGGAAGTGCTAGTCGTATTCCTTCCGCTCCTGGCGTTCCTCGTCGCCGGATCGATCGCGCTGTTCGGCGGGCCGAAGGCCGAGCCGGCTGCCGCGGGTCACGGAAGCCACGGTCATGGCCATGACGATCACGGGCATGCCCAGATCGCCCATGCCCATGACAATCATGCCCACCACATCTCGCACGACGAGTTGAACCACGCGCACGACGATGCCCACGACGACCACCATGTCGTCGCCGGCCCGCCGACCGTGGGCGACCGCGTCGCGCAGTTCGTGACCGCGGGCGCCGTCATCGTCTCGGCGATCCTGTCCTGGACCCTGTTCTTCGACGTCGCCGTGCACGGCCATCCGCGCACGATCGAGCTGATGACCTGGATCCAGAGCGGAACGCTCGACGTGAAGTGGGCGCTGCGCGTCGACCAGCTCACCGCGGTGATGCTGATCGTCGTCAACACCGTCTCGGCCTGCGTGCACGTCTATTCCGTCGGCTACATGGCCGAGGATCCGCAGAAGCCGCGCTTCATGGGCTACCTGTCGCTGTTCACCTTCGCCATGCTGATGCTGGTGACGGCGGACAACTTGGTCCAGCTGTTCTTCGGCTGGGAGGGCGTCGGTCTGGCTTCCTACCTGCTGATCAACTTCTGGTACGAGAAGCCCTCGGCCAACGCCGCCGCGATGAAGGCCTTCCTGGTCAACCGCGTCGGTGACTTCGGCTTCGCGCTCGGCATCTTCGCGATCTTCGTGCTGACCGGCTCCGTCCAGTTCGACACGATCTTCGCCAAGGCCCCGACGCTGACCGGCCAGACGCTGCATTTCCTCAGCTGGGACTTCAACGGCCTGACCATCGCCTGCCTGCTGCTGTTCATGGGCGCGATGGGCAAGTCGGCGCAGCTCGGCCTGCACACCTGGCTGCCGGACGCGATGGAAGGCCCGACCCCGGTGTCGGCGCTCATCCACGCCGCCACCATGGTCACCGCCGGCGTCTTCATGGTCTGCCGCCTGTCCCCGGTCTTCGAATACGCCCCGACGGCGCTCGAAGTGGTGACGGTGGTCGGTGGCCTGACCGCCTTCGTCGCGGCGACCATCGGCTTCACCCAGTTCGACATCAAGCGGGTCATCGCCTATTCGACGATGTCCCAGCTCGGCTACATGTTCTTCGCCGCTGGCGTTTCCGCCTACGGCGCCGCCATGTTCCACCTGTTCACGCACGCCTTCTTCAAGGCCCTGCTGTTCCTCGGCGCCGGCTCGGTCATCCATGCCCTGCACCATGAGCAGGACATGCGCAAGATGGGTGGCGTCTGGCGCAAGATCCCCTTCACCTACGCGGTGATGTGGATCGGCAACCTGGCACTTGCCGGTCTGCCCTTCTTCGCCGGCTACTATTCCAAGGACATGATCCTGGAGGCGGCCTTCGCCTCCGGCAGTGGCGTTGGGCGCTTTGCCTTCGCGCTCGGCATCGCCGCAGCTCTGCTGACTGCCTTCTACTCCTGGCGCCTGCTGTTCATGACCTTCCACGGCACGCCGCGGATGGACAAGGAAGTCTACGACCACGCCCATGAGTCGCCGGTCGTCATGCTGGTCCCGCTGGCGGTCCTGACGCTGGGCGCCCTGTTCGCCGGTGTCGGCTTCCACGAGTATTTCATCGGTCACGACCGTGCGGAGTTCTGGGGCAAGGCGATCATGACCTTGCACGGCCACGACGCCATCGAGGCTGCGCACCACCACACCCCGGGCTGGGTCGCGATCGCTCCGCTGGTCGTCGGCCTGATCGGCATCGCCATGGCCTACATCGGCTATGTGATGATGCCGCGCCTGCCAGGCCGGATCGCCAGCACCTTCAGCGGCATCCACAAGTTCCTCTACAACAAGTGGTATTTCGACGAGCTGTACGATGCGCTGTTCACCCGTCCGGCCAAGGCCCTGGGCTACGGCCTGTGGAAGTCGGGCGACGGGGCGGTGATCGACGGTGTGGGTCCGGACGGCATCGCCGCCGCCACCCGCGACATCGCGGCACGCACCAGCCGGCTGCAGTCGGGGTACGTCTATCACTACGCCTTTGCCATGGTGATCGGGGTCGTCCTGTTCGTCGCCTGGCTGTCGGTCTTCGGCTGAGCGGTTTCGAAGGAGAACAACAACAATGGCTAGCTGGCCGATCCTGTCGTTCGCGACCTTCCTGCCGCTCGTGGGCGTCGCGCTGATCCTGCTGTTCTGCCGGGGCAACACCCCGGACGTGCTGCGGAACGTGCGGTACATCTCGCTGTGGACGACCCTCGTCACTTTCGTCCTGACCCTGCTGGTCTGGGCCAACTTCGATCCGCGCAATCCCGGCTACCAAATGGTCGAGAAGGCGGGCTGGATCCCTGAGTTCGGCATCAACTACCACATGGGCGTCGACGGCATCTCGGTGCTGTTCGTCGTCCTGGCCGGCTTCCTGATGCCGCTGTGCATCCTGGCGAGCTGGGAGTCGGTGCAGGTCCGCCTCAAGGAATACATGATCGCCTTCCTCGCGCTGGAAACCCTGATGATCGGGATGTTCTGCGCGCTGGACTTCGTGCTGTTCTACATGTTCTTCGAAGGCGTCCTGATCCCGATGTTCCTGATCATCGGCATCTGGGGCGGTCCGCGTCGCGTCTATGCCGCCTTCAAGTTTTTCCTCTACACGCTGCTCGGCTCGGTGCTGATGCTGCTGGCGATCCTGGCCATGTATTACGTGGCCGGCACCACCGACATCCCGACCATCACCGCCACCCAGTTCCCGCGCAACATGCAGCTGTGGCTGTGGCTGGCCTTCTTCGCCTCCTTCGCGGTGAAGGTGCCGATGTGGCCGGTCCACACCTGGCTGCCGGACGCCCACGTCGAGGCGCCGACCGCCGGTTCGGTCATCCTGGCCGGCGTGCTGCTGAAGATGGGCGGGTACGGCTTCCTGCGCTTCAACATTCCGATCCTGCCGGAAGCGACCGAGTATTTCGCGCCGCTGATCTACACCCTGTCGGTCGTCGCCGTGATCTACACCTCGCTGGTCGCCCTGGCCCAGGAGGACATGAAGAAGCTGATCGCCTACTCGTCGGTCGCCCATATGGGCTTCGTAACCATCGGCATGTTCGCGCTGAACCAGCAGGGCATCGAGGGTTCGGTGTTCCAGATGCTGTCGCACGGCGTGGTGTCGGGCGCACTGTTCCTGTGCGTCGGCGTCGTCTATGACCGGCTGCACACCCGCGAGATCGCCCGCTATGGCGGCCTCGTGAAGAACATGCCGAAATACGCCGTGGTCTTCCTGTTCATGACCATGGCCTCGGTCGGCCTGCCGGGCACTGCCGGCTTCGTCGGCGAGTTCCTGGTGCTGATGGGCGTCTTCCGCGACAACACCTGGGTTGCCGCCCTGGCCGCCACCGGCATGGTTCTCGGTGCGGCCTATGCGCTGTGGCTGTACCGCCGCGTCGTCTATGGCAAGCTGACCAAGCCGGACGTCAAGGCGATGTTCGACATGACCCCGCGCGAGATCGCGGTGTTCGTGCCGCTGATCATCGTCGTCCTGTGGATGGGCATCTATCCCAGCAGCTTCCTGAACGTCACCTCGGCATCGGTCGAGCAGCTGATCCAGACCTACCAGACCAAGCTGGCCGCGTCGCACGCCGCGTCCGGTGTCTCGGTCGCCGCTCGGTAAGGGGTTCTTCGACATGACCGCAGTGTTTCCCGACATCTGGCCGGCCCTGCCGGAGATCTTCCTGGCGCTCTCGGGCGTTGCCCTGCTGATGCTGGGCGTGTTCCGTGGCGACGGCTTCACCCGTCCCGTCTCCTACCTGTCGATCGTTTGCATGCTGCTCGCCGCCGTACTGGCGATGGGCTATGGCAGCGGCCGCGTCGTCACCTTCAACGGCATGTTCGTGATGGATGCCTTCGGCGTCTTCATGAAGGTGCTGGTGCTGGTCTCCGCGGCCTTCGCGGTGATCCTCGGGCTGGGCTTCAACGAGCGGGAGCAGATGGCCCGCTTCGAGTTCCCGGTGCTGATGATCTTCGCCACGCTCGGCATGCTGATGATGATCTCGGCCAACGACTTCATCTCGCTGTATGTCGGGCTGGAGACGCAGAGCCTCGCGCTCTACGTCATCGCCGCCTTCCGCCGCGACAGCGCCAAGTCGTCGGAGGCCGGCCTGAAGTACTTCGTCCTCGGCTCGCTCTCCTCGGGCATGCTGCTGTACGGCGCTTCGCTGGTCTACGGCTTCGCCGGCACGACCTCCTTCGACAAGGTGGCCGCCCTGTTCGCCGGCGGCGCCCATGTTTCGCCGGGCCTGGTGATCGGTCTGGTGTTCGTGATGGCCGGTCTGGCCTTCAAGGTCTCGGCCGCTCCGTTCCACATGTGGACGCCCGACGTGTATGAAGGTGCGCCGACCCCGGTGACCGCCTTCTTCGCGGCGGCGCCGAAGGTTGCGGCCATCGCCCTGCTGACCCGCGTGGTGATGGAGCCGTTCGGCCATCTCGCCGCCCAGTGGCATCAGGTTCTGGTGGCGACCGCCATCCTGTCGATGGTGATCGGCTCCTTCGTCGCCATCATGCAGACCAACATCAAGCGCCTGATGGCCTACAGCTCCATCGGCCATGTCGGCTACGCGCTGGTGGGCCTGACCACCGGCACGCAGGACGGCGTGCGCGGCGTGCTGATCTATATGGCGCTCTACATCGCCATGAACATCGGTGCCTTCGCCGTCATCCTCAGCATGAAGGCCAAGGGCCAGATGCTGGAGGAGATCAAGGACTTCTCCGGCCTGTCCAAGACCAACCCGATGCTGGCCGCCACCATGGCGATCTTCATGTTCTCCATGGCCGGCATCCCGCCGATGGCCGGTTTCTTCGGTAAGCTCTACGTCTTCCTGGCTGCCGTGGCCGCCCAGGAATACACGCTGGCCGTGGTCGGTGTACTGACCAGCGTCGTCGGTGCCTTCTACTATCTGCGCATCATCAAGATCATGTATTTCGATGAGCCCGCGGTGGTGGTCGACAAGGTCGATGACGACGGCATGACCGGCGTCCTGGTGCTGACCAGCCTGTTCACCCTGCTGTTCTTCGTCGCTCCGGCGCCGATCCTGAACGGTGCGGCGGCTGCCGCGGCGGCCCTGTTCGCCGGGTAATATCCGACCGATGATGGTATCGCTCGAAGCGGAGGCGGCGCGTCTGCGCCTGCCTCCGGGCTTCCAGATCAAGGCCTTCGACTCCGTCGGCAGCACGAACGACGAGGCGAAGGCCTTGTCGCGTTCCGGGGAACCGGAAGGCACCATTGTCTGGGCCCGCCGGCAGGAGAGCGGTCGAGGCCGCCGGGGCCGGGCCTGGACCTCCCCGGAAGGCAACCTCTACAGCACGACCATCCTGCGGCCCGGCCTGCCTCCCGCGGAAGCCGCCCAGGTTTCCTTCGTCGCCGCGCTCGCCATTGCCGAAACCGCCGAATCGGTGCTGCCCGATCCCGGCGGCGTCCGATGCAAATGGCCGAACGACGTGCTGGTGCATGACCGCAAGCTGTCCGGCATCCTTCTCGAGTCGGAGCCGGCGCCGGACGGCAAGGTCGCCTGGGTGGTGCTGGGTGTTGGCATCAACCTGCGGCATTTTCCCCCCACAGCCGATTACGGTGCGACCTCCCTGATCGCCGAAGGCGCCCCGCCGATGGGCCCCGGAGCGCTGCTCGAGGTCTATGCGGAGCATCTGGCGGCTTGGTACGGCCGCTGGCGTGTCCATGGTTTCGGTCCCGTGCGCGATGCATGGATGTCGCGGGCCAAGGGGTTGGGCGGGCCGATCCTGGTCAGGCTGGCCGATCGGACGATCCCCGGCACCTTCGCCGATCTGGACAGCGACGGCGTTCTGTTGCTTGATCCAACGGACGGCGGACCGCGCCAGCGGATCGCTGCCGGCGACGTGTTCTTTGCGCCGCCACACACCGACCCTTGATCGTTCATCACCGATTTCAAACGCTCACCGCCTTCAGGACTTTGCCATGCTGCTCGCGATTGACGCCGGAAACACGAATGTGGTGTTCGCCATCTATGACGGCGACCGCCAGCGCGGCATCTGGCGCACGGCGACGGATCCCAAGCGCACTTCCGACGAATACATGGTGTGGCTGACCCACCTGATGGCGCTGAAGGGGCTGAAGCCGGTCGACATCCATGGCGCGATCATCGCCAGCGTGGTGCCCGGCGCCACCTTTAATCTGAAGCGGCTGTGCAAGGACCATTTCGGCTGCGAGCCGGTGATCGTCGGCCAACCCGGCGTCGATCTGGGGGCCAAGGCCTTGGTCGACCGGCCGGAGGAGGTCGGTGCCGACCGGCTCGTGAACACGGTGGCGGCTGCCACGACCTACAAGACGCCGCTGATCGTCATCGATTTCGGCACGGCGACCACCTTCGACGTGGTGGATGCGGAGGGCAATTACCGCGGCGGCGTGATCGCGCCGGGGCTGAACCTGTCGCTGGAGGCGCTGCAGATGGCGGCCTCCAAGCTGCCGCGCGTCGAAATCCAGCCGCCGGCCCAGGTGATCGGCAGGAACACCATCGCCTGCATGCAGTCCGGCATCTTCTGGGGCTATGTCGGCCTGATCGAAGGGCTGGTCTCCCGCATCCGGGCGGAGTACGGCGAGCCGATGCGGGTGGTCGCCACCGGCGGATTGGCTGTTCTTTTCGCCAAGGCCACCCATGTCATCGAACACACCGACAACGAGCTGACGCTCCGCGGTCTCCTCCTGATCCACAAGCGCAACACGGTCCAATGACACAATCCTCCAAGACCGCCGCCGGAACGTCCGAAGCCCCGGCGGACACCTTCGTTCCGGAGGATGGCGCATTGTATTTCCTCCCGCTCGGCGGTTCCGGCGAGATCGGGATGAACCTCAACCTCTACTGCCATCAGGGTAAATGGCTGATGGTGGATCTCGGCATCTCCTTCGCCGACGACACCATGCCCGGGCTCGACGTCATCATGCCCGATCCGGCCTTCATCGCGGCGCGGCGCAACGATCTGGTTGGGCTCGTGCTGACCCACGCGCATGAGGATCATCTGGGCGCCGTCCAGTATCTGTGGCCGGAGTTGCGCTGCCCCGTCTATTGCACGCCCTTCACCGCGGCCTTCCTGCGCGCCAAGCTGCATGAGAAGGGCCTGAGCAGCACGGTGCCGATCCACGAGATCCCGCTGGGCGGTACGGTGGGGGTCGGTCCCTTCTCCGTCGAATATGTCACCATGACGCATTCGATCCCGGAGCCGAACGCGCTCGCCATCCGCACGTCCGCCGGGACCATCCTGCACACCGGCGACTGGAAGCTCGATCCCGATCCGCTGGTCGGCGAGACGGCGGATGAGGAACGGCTGCGCGCAATCGGCGACGAGGGGGTACTGGCGCTGGTCGGCGACAGCACCAACGCGCTGGTGCCCGGCGCGTCCGGTTCGGAGGCGACCGTCCGTGCCGCGCTGATGGAGCTGTTCGGCCGCTACCGCGACCGCCGCATCGCCGTCAGCTGCTTCGCCACCAACGTGGCGCGGCTGGAGAGCATCGCCGCCGCCGCCGCCGCGCATGACCGCCATGTTGCGCTGGTCGGCCGGTCACTGTGGCGCATCAACGAAGCGGCGCGGGCCACCGGCTATCTGGCGGACGTCCCGAAATTCCTGTCGGAGCATGACGCCAGCTATCTGCCGCGGGAAAAGCTGGTGCTGATCTGCACCGGCAGCCAGGGCGAGCCGCGCTCCGCCCTTGCCCGCATCGCCGCCAACGACCATCCGCAGGTGACGCTGTCGCGCGGCGACGTGGTGATCTTCTCCTCTCGCGAGATTCCGGGCAACGAGCGCGCCATCGGCCGCATGCAGAACCAGCTCGTCACCCAGGGCGTGGAGCTGGTGACAGCGGACGAGGCGCCGGTCCATGTGTCCGGCCACCCGGCGCGGGACGAGCTGGTGCGCATGTACCAGTGGGTGCGTCCGAGCATCGCCGTGCCGGTCCATGGCGAGCAGCGCCACCAGCAGGCGCACGCCGCCCTGGCGGAGGATTGCCAAGTCGCCCACAGCATCGTGCCTGCCAATGGCGAGATCCTCCGCCTGGACGGGCCGGAGGGCGCCCGTGTGGTGGCCCATGTCCGGGCCGGTCGCATGGCGGTCGACGGCAAGCGTCTGGTGCCGCTCGACACCGGCATGATGCGGGCGCGCAACCGGATGGTGAACAACGGTGCCGCCGTGGTGACGCTGGTGATGAGCGCGACGGGTGAACTGATGACCGCGCCGCAGGTGGCGGTGATGGGGCTGATCGACGAGGCGACCGACCGCGACCTGCTGCTGGACGTGGTCGATGCGGTGCGCGAGTCGGTGGCGATGCTGCCCAAATCGGCGCGGGCCGACGACGCCCAGGTGAAGGAGGCGGCACGGATTGCCGTGCGCCGCTGCTTCAATGCGTCCCACGGCAAGAAGCCGGTGACGGAGGTCCATCTGGTCCGCGTCTGAGTGAAACACGGTATAACAGGCTTATCAGAGCCCGCCAACGGGCCAGGGACAGCCATCGAGAGGACACGCATGATCGGGAAGCTCAACCACGTCGCCATCGTCGTTCCGGACCTGTCGGCGGCGACCGCGCTCTACCGCGATACGCTGGGCGCCGCGGTGTCTCAGCCGGTGGACCTGCCACCGCACGGCGTCACCGTCGTCTTCGTCACTCTGCCCAACACCAAGATCGAGCTGCTGCATCCCTTCGGGGAGAAATCGCCGATTGCAGGATTTCTGGAAAAGAATCCGTCCGGCGGTATCCACCACATCTGCTACGAGGTGGAGGACATCCTGGCCGCCCGCGACCGGATGAAGGAGCAGGGAGCCCGCGTGCTGGGTGACGGCGAGCCGAAGATCGGCGCCCATGACAAGCCGGTGCTGTTCCTGCATCCGAAGGATTTCTGCGGGACGCTGGTGGAGTTGGAACAGGCCTGATCCTGGCCGGCCAGGGGCCAGCTGCGGGCTTGATCGACTGAAATGCGGAGAGGGCGATGGACAACTGGGTGACTGCGGCCTTCGTCTACATCGTCGTGTGGTGGGTGGTGCTGTTCGCGGTGCTGCCCTGGGGCGTCAGGACCCCGGAGACGCCGGAACCCGGCATGGCCTCCTCCGCACCGGTCGAGCCGCGCATTCTGCGCAAATTCATCATCACGTCGCTGGTCGCTCTGCTGGTGTGGCTGGTGATCTTCGGCGTCGAGCGATCCGGCATCGTTTCCTTCCGCGACATGGCGCGGGACATGTTCTGACGACACAGAGGAGCAGGGCGGGTGAGCCTGACCTATTGCGCGGCCGCACCCGGCCATCCCCACCACGGTCCCTACCACGACGGCGAATACGGCTTTCCCAGCAGCGATGACCGGGTGCTGTTCGAGCGTCTGGTGCTGGAGATCAACCAGGCCGGCCTGTCCTGGCTGACCATCCTGAAGAAGCGGGACGCTTTCCGTGCCGCCTTCGACGGGTTCGACATCGACCGGGTTGCCGCCTATGGCGAGGCGGAGCGGGTGCGGCTGCTGGCCGATGCCGGGATCATCCGCAACCGCCTGAAGGTGGATGCGGTGATCGACAATGCCCGGCGCATCGTCGCACTGCGGGAAACCCACGGATCCTTCGACGGCTGGCTGCGTGCCCATCATCCGCTGTCCAAGGCGGAATGGGTGAAGTTGTTCGGCCGCACTTTCCGCTTCACCGGCGGCGAGATCGTCGGGGAGTTCCTGATGAGCCTGGGGTACCTGCCGGGTGCCCATCAGGCCGACTGTCCGGTGCAAACTGTGGTGCTCGGGCTAAATCCACCATGGAAAGCCGCAGTGGACGCCGGTTACGATGGTTATCAGCCCAAGGAATAAGCAAATGTACGCCCAGAACCTCGGCAAACGCTGAAAGGCTGGGCAAAAATGCAAGTATTTTGTGCAGGAGGGGGTTCTGCCTCTGTTTTAGGCTTGCCATGATCGCGGCTCGGGTCCACTCTTTTATGGTGACGAGGGGGGATACTCCCCCCTTTCCGACGCCTGGTGGCGATTCCTCCCTAAACTCGATAGGCCGCGCCGCATTCGCCGCGCGGCCTTTTCTTTTCCATTCGATGCGGGTTGGAACCGGGCGGTGCGGCGGGGACAGAAAATTTCCGCCGATGGTCCAGAAAACGTTAACGGTTTACTTGGTAGCGTTGCTCGGCTTAGTTCCTGTGGCGGGGGTTCCCCAGTGCGGGCGCTCAGCCGGGTTTTCAGATCGCCACCGGGGGGCTGTGCCGTCCGGGGGCTTTCCGCTTTGCTCGCTTATCCAGCTGGACCTTTGCCCGCTCCGGCGGGCGGCAGGAAAGGGACGACAGTCGAGGCGCCGATGGCCGCGAATGAAAACGAACGGTTCAATCAGTTCGCGGCGGTTGTGGCAGCCGAACTGTTGGAGCGCACCAAGAAAAGCATGGAGCTGCTGGCGCCTGAGCAGCAGCCATGCTCGGTCTTGCCCTTCATCCAGACTCCGTCCTTTGTCGAATTCTATCAGGAACTGGTGCGCGTCGGGATTCTGCCGGTCGTGCTCAGCCGCCGTCCGGTGCGCGCCATCGTCGGCGACGTCGACTGGGCGCGGGAAGGGCGGGAGTATCTGCTGACCGTTCTCGACGACCGCTCCAACGCCATCTTCACGGCCTGGGAATTTGCCTGGGACTCGCTGTGGGACGAGCGCAAGATCGGGCAGGATGGCGGCAACAGCAGCCAGTCAAAGCCGAAGAAGGGCTTTTTCAGCGCCTTGTTCGGCCGAAGGCGGGAGGAAAAGACGGGCAGCGACGGCGGCGGCGGCGGTGCGGAGGGCGGCGTGATGGCCGGTCTTCACACGATGCTGACCGAACTGGCGGAAAAGCGCGGCTTCCTGCCCCTGTTCCATGACGATGTCCGCATCCTGAAGGCGCTGCCGCGCCTGAAGCCGGGCCGTGTGGCGCAGGCGTGGAAGGAAATCTCGCAATACCACCACCAGGAGTTTTATCTGCCCGAGCCCGAACAGGCGAAGCCGGGTGTGACCTCCGACTGTTTGCAGAAATGGCATTACAATCTGCCGGACAAGATCGGCGAGTTCCTGGTGCTGAAGGCGGCGATCGATCTGGAACATGTGAACAAGCCGTTCATCGGCAAATACATCCGCCAGTCGGCACGAACCCAGGAGGAGGCGGAAAAAGGAATGCCCTACCTGTCGATCTACTGGAAGGCCATGCGCAATCCGGCCCCGGTGGCCGAACGGCACACGCTGTGATCCCGCGCGGAGCCCTTATATGCCGGCCGGTGCGCGCCGGGCTGGCGGCCCTGCTGCTGTCCCTGGCCCCGGTTCCAGCCCCGGCGCAGTCGCCGCAACCGCTTCCCGGTCCGATCCCGCTGACGCCCGATGCGGCCCGCAACAGGCCGGCCGGCGACCGGCCGGTGATCGACCTGTCGCTGTGCCAGCGTCTGACCCGCCATGTGCCGGCCGCTGACGTCGAATATCGGCCGGGCGTCGATGTCAATGGCCGGGCGGTGGCGCCGGCCGATCTGCCGGGCAGTGCCGGTGCGCAACCGCAGATTCCCATCGATCTGCCGCTGTCGGTCGATCTTGCCCGGCGGATGGGGATCGCCCTGCCGTCGGTGCCCCATCTGCCCAACGACATCACCGCGGTCTGGCTCAGCGTCGTCGGCGACCGGCTCTATCTGAACGGCCAGCCGATCGATCCGGGTGCCGAGGAACGCCTCTACGCCTATTGCCGCACCCGATAGGGAGAGAGGCGGGCAGGACTGACGGCGGGGGGCTTACAGTGGACAAGTGAGGGCGACCTTCCTAAAGTCGCTCACCCGCCGTCGTGTCCGCTCTTTCGTTGCGAAGCAGCGGGCGCGTCGGCCTTGTCGAACACCTCGCACACGAGAGCAGAGCCATGCGGCTGTCCAGCTTCTTCATGCCGACCCTCAAGGAGACCCCGACCGAGGCGCAGATCGTCTCGCACCGCCTGATGCTGCGGGCCGGGATGATCCGCCAGACCAGCGCCGGCATCTATGCCTGGCTGCCGCTGGGCTATCGGGTTCTGCGCAAGATCGAGCAGATCGTCCGCGAGGAGCAGGACGCCGCCGGCGCGCAGGAACTGCTGATGCCGACCATCCAGTCGGCCGATCTGTGGCGCGAGAGCGGCCGTTACGACGATTACGGCAAGGAGATGCTGCGCATCACCGACCGTCACGACCGCGAGATGCTGTTCGGTCCGACGAACGAGGAGATGATCACCGACATCTTCCGGTCCTTCGTCAAAAGCTACCGCCAGTTGCCGCTGAACCTCTACCACATCCAGTGGAAGTTCCGTGACGAGATCCGCCCGCGCTTCGGCGTGATGCGCGGCCGTGAATTCCTGATGAAGGATGCCTACTCCTTCGACATCGACGCTGCCGGCGCCCGCCGCTCCTACCAGAAGATGTTCCTGGCTTACCTGCGCACCTTCGCCCGCATCGGGTTGAAGGCCATTCCGATGCGCGCCGACACCGGCCCCATCGGCGGCGACCTCAGCCACGAGTTCATCATCCTGGCCGAGACCGGCGAGAGCGGCGTCTTCTGCCACAAGGACTGGATGAACCTGGACGTGCTGAAGGACGCCCCCGGCATGGAGGACGACCTGCAGCCCTTCTTCGACCGCATCACCTCGATCTATGCGGCGACCGACGAGAAGCACGACCCGGCCAACAGCCCGGTCCCGGAGGCCGATCTGGTGTCGGCCCGCGGCATCGAGGTCGGCCACATCTTCAACTTCGGCACCAAATATTCCAAGCCGATGAACGCGGTGGTCGCCGGTCCGAACGGCGAGTCGATCCCGGTGGAGATGGGCAGCTACGGTATCGGCGTGTCGCGCCTGATGGGGGCGATCATCGAGGCCAGCCACGACGACAACGGCATCATCTGGCCGGACGCCGTCGCCCCATTCAACGTCGGCCTGATCAACCTGAAGTCCGGCGACGCCGAGACCGACCGTGTCTGCGCCGAGCTGTATGCGAAGCTGGAAGCGGCCGGTCTGGAGGTCGCCTATGACGACCGCGACGAGCGTCCCGGCGCCAAGTTCGCCGACATGGATCTGATCGGCGTTCCCTGGCAGCTGGTCGTCGGGCCGCGCGGCCTGAAGAACGGCGTCGTCGAGCTGAAGCGCCGCGCCACCGGCGAGAAGGAAGAACTGCCGGTCGAGGCGGCGCTGGCAAAGCTGCTGGGCTGATTGGCTTAACCCGAAGAGGAAGCCCGGACCGACAAAGTCGGCGGTCCGGGCTTTGCCCTTTTCCCGCCACGCTCACGTTCTTATGTAGGGCATCGCTTCCGCCTGTTTCAGGCCCCGCCACAGGACCCCCGCCTCATGATCTTCAATGCCTTCGAACGCATGGTCGCGATGCGTTACCTTCGGGCGCGCCGCCAGGAAGGGTTCATCTCGGTCATCGCGGGGTTCTCGCTGCTGGGCATCGCGCTCGGCGTGGCGACGCTCATCATCGTGATGGCGGTGATGAACGGCTTCCGGGCGGAGCTGCTGGGCCGGGTGCTCGGCCTCAACGGGCATTTGAACGTCTATAGCTCGCGGGGCGGGCCGCTGCCGGACTTCGACATCCTGGCCGGCAAGCTGCGCAACACGCCGGGCGTGGTCAACGTCACCCCGACGGTCGAGGGGCAGGCGCTGGTGTCGGTGCGCGGCGTCGCATCCGGCGCCGTCATCCGCGGCGTGCGGGCGGAAGACTTCAAGGTGCGGCCGACGCTCGCCAACAACGTCATCCGCGGCTCGGTCGACGAGTTCGGCGAGGATCGCGTCGCCATCGGCGTGCGCATGGCACAGCGGCTGGGGCTGTCGGTCGGTGACCAGATCACGCTGATCGCACCGCAGGGCAACGTCACCGCCTTCGGCACCGTGCCGCGGATGCGCAGCTATCCCATCGGCGCGATCTTCGACGTCGGCATGTTCGAATACGACAACAGCTTCATCTTCCTGCCGCTGGAGGAGGCGCAGGCCTTCTTCCGCACCGGCGACGCCGTGACCTCGCTGGAGGTCTTCGTCAGCGACCCGATGCAGATCGCCGCGGCCCGGTCCGCCGTCCAGTCGGTGGTGGCAGGAGAGGGCAGGGTGGTCGACTGGCAGCAGTCGAACGCCAGCTTCTTCACCGCACTCCAAGTTGAGCGCAACGTGATGTTCCTGATCCTGTCGCTGATCATCATGGTGGCGGCCTTCAACATCATCTCCAGTCTGATCATGCTGGTTAAGGACAAGGGGCGCGACATCGCGATCCTGCGCACGATGGGGGCGACGCGCGGCATGATCATGCGCATCTTCTTCCTGTCGGGCGCCAGCGTCGGCGTCACGGGGACGCTGCTGGGGCTGGCACTCGGCGTGTCCTTCGCGCTGAACATCGAGAGCATCCGGCAGGTCATCCAGGGGCTGACCGGCACCAACCTGTTCAATGCCGAAATCTATTTCCTGTCCCATCTGCCGGCCAAGATCGACTGGAGCGAGGTGACACAGGTGACGTTGATGGCTTTGGGCCTGTCCTTCGCCGCCACCATCTACCCGTCCTGGCGCGCCGCCCGGCTCGACCCGGTGGAGGCCCTGCGCTATGAGTGACGCCGTCATGCAGCCGATGCTGGAACTGAAGGGAATCGTCCGCCGCTTTGAACAGGCGGGCGAGACGCTGGAGGTGCTGCGCGGGGTCGACCTGACCGTCGGCACCGGGGAACTGGTGGCGCTGGTCGGCCCGTCGGGGGCCGGCAAATCGACGCTGCTGCACATCGCCGGCCTGCTGGAACGGCCCACCGGCGGCACGGTGCGGATCGCAGGCACCGATGTGTCCAATCTGGACGACGGCAAGCGGACCGAGGTGCGCCGCCGCTCCATCGGCTTCGTCTACCAGTTCCACCATCTGCTGCCGGAATTCTCGGCTCGGGAGAACATCGTCCTGCCGCAGATGATCGCCGGCGTGTCGAAGTCGGTCGCCCGGCAGCGTGCCGACGAGCTTCTGCGCATGGTCGGGCTGGAGCAGCGCGGCACCCACCGTCCGGCCCGCCTGTCGGGCGGCGAGCAGCAGCGCGTCGCCATCGCCCGCGCGCTGGCCAACGCCCCGTCGCTGCTGATCGCCGACGAGCCGACCGGCAACCTCGACCCGCACACGGCGGAGCATGTCTTCACCATGCTGTCGGCCATCGTCAGGCAGGCCAAGGTCGGTGCCCTGGTCGCCACCCACAATCTGGACCTTGCCCGCCGCATGGACCGGGTGCTGGAGATGCGCGACGGCCTTCTGGTGGAATACCAGCCGTCGGAGCTGGTGCCGCTGACCGAGGTGGCATCGGAAGCCTCGTAACCGGCGTCATAGGCCGAAAGCGGATCCGTCTCCCGGTTGCCAAGCCGGTGCGTCGCCACCACTCTCATGCGCGACCGCACCGGCTGAGCTGCGGCACGAGGCAAAACAGGGGCATCGGGGATGGACCAGCGGATCATCGACCTTTACGACGAATACACCCACGCGCCGCTGCCGCGCCGGGTGTTCCTGGAACGGCTTGCGGCGCTGGCCGGCAGTGCGGCGGCCATTCCGGCCATCCTGTCGGCCATCGAGCCAAACTATGCCCGTGCCGCCGTGGTCGGCGAGGACGACACCCGTCTGGCGGCGGAAAAGGTGTCCTTCCAGGGGGCGACCGGCGACGTGTCCGGCTATATCGCCCGGCCGAAGCTGGCGGACAAGGCTCCGGCGGTGGTCGTCATCCATGAGAACCGCGGCCTGAACGCCTATATCGAGGACGTCACCCGCCGCCTCGCCACCGAAGGCTTCGTGGCGTTTGCCCCGGACCTGCTGTCGCCGCTGGGCGGCACGCCGCAGGATGCCGACAAGGCGCGCGACATGATCGGCCAGCTCGACACCGACAAGACGGTCAACAACCTGATCGCGGCGATGAGCTACCTGATGGCCTATCGCTATTCCTCGGCCAAGGTCGGGGCGGTCGGCTTCTGCTGGGGCGGCGGCATGGTCAACCGGCTGGCGATCAAGGCGCCGGACCTGAAGGCCGGCGTCGCCTTCTACGGCCCGACCCCCGACCCGGCGCTGGTCACCACGGTCAAGTCGCCGCTGCTGCTGCACTATGCCGGGCTGGACGAACGCATCAACGCCGGCATTCCCGCGTACGACGAGGCGCTGAAGAAGGCGCATGTCGAACACCAGATCCACGTCTATGACGGCGTCAACCACGCCTTCCACAACGACACGTCGGCCGAGCGCTACAACAAGGACGCCGCCGAGCTGGCCTGGAAGCGGACGGTGGAGTTCCTCAAGGCGAAGCTGGCGTAAGGCGGCCGTCAGCCCAAGACCGCCGCCGTATCCACGACCGTCGCATATTCGCCGTCCATGTTGGCGAGCGACAGGTCGTGGACCTCGTCGGCGGTCCGCAGCCTCCCCGACCTGTCCTTCCTGGCGAAGGTGAAGCAGGCGTCGGCCACCAGGCGCACGTCGTAGCCGAGGTTGCCGGCCATCCGCACCGTCGCCTCGACGCTGTTGTTGGTGATGACGCCGGTCACCACCAGCGTGGCGATGCCGCGGCCGCGCAGCCACTCGTCGAGCCCGGTGCCGATGAAGGCGCTGTTCACCCGCTTGCCGATCACGGTCTCGCCGGGCAATGGCCGCGCCTCTTCCTTGAAGTCATGGCCGGGACCGCCGGGGCGGTAGCTGGAGTCCGGCTCCACCGAATCGTGGCGGATATGGACGATGGGCCGTCCGTCCCGCCGCCACGCGGCCAGCAATGCCGCGACGTTGGCCTCCGCCTGCGGGTTGTTGCGTGGACCGGTCAGGGCCCAGCGCGGGTCGTCGATGGCCTTTTGCAGGTCGATGACCAGCAATGCGGCGTTGGAGGGAAGCTTTTCCATGCCTGCGATCCTGCCGCGATTGTCCATCGCGTGACAAGTCCGCAGGTTTCTGGCTCTAATCCGGCGCTCCACTCCCGTTTCCCTTTCCCAGCGCTCAGCCGGAGGCGCCGTGCTCGCATCCCCCCTGTCCTTGCTCGCCGTCGCCGTCGGCGGTGCCGCCGGTTCGGTGGCGCGTTACCTGATGCTGCTCACGATTGCGCAATGGATCGGAACCCGCTTTCCGGTGGGGACGATCATCGTCAACGTGATCGGCTGTACGGTGATGGGGGTGCTGTCGGAACTTGCGGCGCTGACATGGTCGCCGTCGCCAGAACTGCGCGCCTTCCTTCTGGTGGGCGTGCTGGGCGGCTTCACCACATTCTCCTCCTTCACGCTGGACATCGGTGTCCTCGTCGCCCGTGACGAGCTTGCCGCGGCGGCGGGATACTTCCTCGCCTCGACGCTGTTCAGCGTGGTGGGCTTCTTTGCCGGCCTGTGGGCCGTGCGTTCTCTTGTTTCGGTGTCCCTCTGATGACTGACTCTCCCAAGCCCACTGCCGATAACGCCGATACCGCGTCGACCGAAGCCAAGGGCGACAGCAAGGTCGAAACCCGCATCGTGACGGCCGACGAGGCCGACATGCGGCTCGACCGCTGGTTCAAGCGCCATTTCCCCGACGTGAACCACAGCTATCTGCAGAAGTTGCTGCGCACCGGTCAGGTCCGCGTTGACGGCAAGCGGGCGGAGACGTCGACACGGTTGGCGGCTAAGCAGGGCGTGCGTATCCCGCCGCTGGCCGCCTGGGCCGCACCGGTCAGGGGGCCGGGTCAGGGAAGCAGCAAGCCAAAGGGCATGTCGGACAAGCAGATCGCCGAGTTGCAGGCGATGGTGCTCTACCGCGACGCCGACGTGATCGCCATCAACAAGCCGCCCGGTCTGGCGGTGCAGGGCGGTACCGGCACCTCCAAACATCTTGACGCCATGCTCGACGCCCTGCGCTTCGACGGCAACGAGCGGCCGAAACTGGTCCACCGGCTGGACAAGGACACCTCCGGCGTCCTGCTGCTGGCCCGCACCACCTTCGCCGCCAGCAAGCTGACCGAGCTGTTCCGCGGCAGTGCTGTGCGCAAGATTTACTGGGCCGTCACCGTCGGCGTGCCGACGCCCTACCAGGGCAAGATCGATCTGGCGCTGGCCAAGGAAGGCGGCCCGCATGGCGAGCGGGTGGCGGAGAGCAAGGAAGAGGGCAAGCGCGCCCTTACCGTCTATTCGGTGCAGGAGAATGTCGGCAAGCAGGCGGCCTTCGTCGCCATGTGGCCGCTGACCGGCCGCACCCACCAGCTGCGCGTCCACATGGCCGCCGTCGGCACGCCGATCCTGGGCGACGGCAAATATGCCGGGCAGGGCGCCTTCCTGGCCGGCGGAGCCGAGGTGGCGAAGAAGCTGCACCTGCATGCCCGCCGGCTGATCCTGCCGCATCCGCGCGGCGGCAAGACCATCGACGTGACGGCGCCGTTGCCCGACCACATGCTGGCGACCTGGAAGTATTTCGGCTTCAGCCCAAACCTGCGCGACGACCCGTTCGAGGATTTCGAGTGATGGCTCCGCAGGGGAAGCCGCCGTTGCGCCTCGCCCTCTTCGATTGCGACGGCACGCTGGTCGACAGCCAGTTCGCGATCATCGACGCCATGACCCGCGCCTGGGCCGAGCATGGGCTGGGCGAGCCCGAGCCGGCGGATGTCCGCCGCATGGTCGGGCTGTCGCTGGTGGAGGCGGTGGCCCTGCTGCTGCCGCAGCGGGATGCCGACCTGCATGTCGCGGTGGCGGAAAGCTACAAGCGCGCCTTTTCCAGCGCCCGCAGCCGCGGCGAGGTGGACGAGCCGCTGTTCCCCGGCATCGTCGACACGCTGGCGGCGCTGGAGGAGGCCGGGGTGCTGCTGGGGGTGGCAACCGGCAAGTCACGGCGCGGGCTGGATGCGGTGTTGAAGGGCCATGGGCTGACCGGGCGCTTTGTCACCTTGCAGACCGCCGATGTCGGTCCCGGCAAGCCCAACCCGCACATGGTGCAGCGGGCGCTGGCGGAGACCGGTGCGGAGGAAGCGGCGACGGTTGTGATCGGCGACACTACCTACGACATTCAGATGGCCCGCAACGCGCGGGTGCGGTCGGTCGGCGTCTCCTGGGGCTATCACGCGGTGCCGGAACTGGAGCGGGCCGGGGCCGACCGCATCGTCCACCGCGGGCGCGACGTCGCCACCGCAGTGCTGGAGCTTTTGGAAGGGTAAGCGATGAAGCGTTTCTACAAGGCGGCGGGCGTCGGCAAGGTTGGGGGCGAGACCGAGGGCGGTTTCCGGGTCGAGCTGGACGGCCGCCCCGTGCGTAGCCCCGCCAAGGCGCCGCTGGTCTTCCCGAGCCTGCCGCTGGCCCAGGGCGTGGCTGACGAATGGGCGGCGCAGGGCGACCAGATCGACGCTCATTCCATGCCGCTGATGCAGCTGTCGAGCACCGCCGTTGATCTGATCCCGGTGAAGCGGCCGGAGATTGTTCCCGCCATCAGCGCCTATGCCGAAACCGACCTGTTGTGCTATCGCGCCGAACATCCCCAGCCGCTGGTGGAGCGGCAGGCCCGGCTCTGGCAGCCTCTGCTGGATTGGGCAGCGCTGACTTATGACGCGCCGCTCCATGTCTGCGCCGGGCTGATGCCCAAGCCGCAGCCGGACGAGGCTCTGGCCGCCCTGCGCCGGGTGGTGGAGCGGACGGACGACTGGTATCTGTCGGCGCTTCAGACCGCGACCGGCGTCTGCGGATCGATCATCGTCGCGCTTGCTCTGCTGGAAGGCCGTCTCAACGCCGAGGAAGCGTTCGAGGTCTCGCAGCTGGACGAAACCTACCAGATCGAGCAGTGGGGTGAAGACGCAGAGGCCACGAAACGCCGCACGAACGTTCGCGCGGAGATCGTGGCCTGTCGGCGCTTCGTGGATTTGCTGCGGGGCTGAAGGGCGGGGGCGGATGCCCCCACCTCGAATCGCAAGCAGCCCTTACTTCGCCGTGGTGGTGCCGGTCGTCGGGGCGGCGCCCGGGGCGACCGTTTCCTTCTCCGCCGGCTTGCGGTTCTTGTTCAGCGACGTCATGGTGTCGTCGTACTTGAAGTCCGGCATCGCCTTGACGTCGTCTCGGCTCATGCCGGCGAGGTTCAGGCGGTTGTTCTGAGAATCCCAGTTGGCGGCACTGTAATCGACCGCGACCTGCTTCTCGCCGATGCCGAGGAAGCCGCCCGAGCTGATCACCAGCTGCTTGGCCTGACCGGTGCCGTCGAGGATGACGTCGTCAACCTCGCCGATCTTGTTGTTGTCGCGGCCATAGACGTTCTTGCCGATCAGTTCGTCGGCGCTGGCGAGCTGGCCGCCCGTCGGACCGGACTTGGTCATGCTGCTGTTGGTGGTGCTGTCCGGCGTTGCGGTGTTCGACATGCTGGACGTGGACGAGGACGGATTGCCCACGGTCGGCGACGAGGTCTGCGCGACGGCGACGCCCGTCATGAGAGCCAGCGAGGCGGCGGTGACGATCAGGGTGCGACGCATGAGGGTGGCTCCTTATGTCGTTGTGTCTGAAGACATCACAACAACAGGAGCGAAGCCCGTTTGATCACTCCTTCCGGGAACTCTTTCGGTGTGTGACTAACCCTTCGTGGTATGGTCCCACCCAGGTTCGCGCGGTGTCAGAACCGCCGGCCCTGCCTGAAAGCTCAGTCCGCTCTCGGCCGCGCACTGCACATCCTCCAGCCGCAGCAAAGCGAGCGCGGCGCCGTCGCGGCCACTGCGCATTTCGCCAATGTCCTTGCCGTCCAACGTCACCGGAGTGCCGGCGTCCGGCATCGGGCCGTCGACGGTGACCGGGAACAGCTTCTTCTTGATCAGGGCGCGGTATTTGGTGCGGGCGGTCAGCTCCTGCCCCATGTAGCAGCCCTTGTCCCAGGAAATTGCGTTCAGCGCGTCCATCCGGCTTTCCAGCGGGATCGATTTCTCCGGGATCAGGTCCAGCGTGCCGTCGGGGATGCCGAACGACAGGCGACGCCGGTCGTAGTCTGTGGCCTCGCGCGGCGCCAGACCGGCCGCCTCCAATGCCGCAAGCCCGTCCGCCGGCAGAAACAGGCGGGCCCCCAGCGCCGGCAGCCGCGGGTCGGTGAAGGCGACGCCGCCAGCGAAAGCCCGTGCCGCACCCGGTTCGGCCGGCAGGCCCAGCGCCTCCAGCGCGCCGGCCCCGAAGGCGACGACCACGCGAAGCTGCTCCGTCCGGTCCTCCAGCGCGATTTTCGAGCGCAGCTTGTACATCTTCAGCCGGCGCAACAGGTCGGCGCGGCGCTCCGTCTCCGGGTCCAGCAGCAGCACGGCGTCCGATTCTGCTCCCGACTCGACCAAGTTGAAATCATGAAGGAACTTGCCCTGCGGCGTCAGGAACAGGGCATAGACGGCACGGTCCGGCGCGACCCGCAGCACGTCGTTGGACACCAGCCCTTGCAGGAACGCCTTGCGGTCCTCGCCCGTAACCGCCACCACGCTCCGCTGGTCCAAAACTGCGTAACCCGCCGACATCCTCGCCTCCACATCATCCAATCGACTGAAGTGTTGGGCGGAACGGCCCGGCTGGCAAGGGCTTGCCGCACTGCAATGCCCTGGCAATGAGCTGGGCGAAGGGCTGGGTTGCAGGAGCCGACTGTGGCATGATGACCAAAGCGGCAGATGCATCACCGTTGGGCAGAGGATCGGTTGTTGACGGCCGGTGGTGCCGCCGGATTACTCTGTTGGTAGCGGTGGCACGGCTTTGGCAATGCCATACAGGTTTGACCTTTTTCCGGATTGCTCCTCCTTGCCTTCGCACGCCGAGACCTACCCCCCGGACGCCCCGCCGCCCCGTTTGGAGCTGCGCGGCATCACCAAGCGATTCCCCGGCTGTCTGGCCAACGACCATGTCGATCTCGTCCTGCAACCGGGCGAGATCCATGCGCTGCTGGGTGAGAACGGGGCCGGCAAGTCGACCCTGGTCAAGATGATCTATGGGGTGCTGCACCCGGATGCCGGAAACATGTTGTGGCAGGGGGCGGAAACGGTTGTTCCCGACCCGGCCGGTGCGCGCCGTCTCGGCATCGGCATGGTGTTCCAGCATTTCTCGCTGTTCGACACGCTGACGGTGACCGAGAACATCGCGCTCGGCCTCGACAATGCCGGACCGATGGATCAGCTCGCCGGCCGTATCCGCGAGGTGTCGGAACGCTACGGTCTGGCGCTGGACCCCGGCCGCCATGTCTTCCATCTGTCGGTGGGCGAGCGCCAGCGGGTGGAGATCGTGCGCTGCCTGCTGCAGGATCCGAAGCTGCTGATCATGGACGAGCCGACCTCCGTCCTGACGCCGCAGGAGGCGGCCAAGCTGTTCGAGACGCTGCGCGTCCTGGCGGCGGAGGGCTGCACGATCCTCTACATCTCGCACAAGCTGGAGGAAATCCGCGCCCTGTGCAGCCGCGCCACCGTGCTGCGCGCCGGCAAGGTGGTGGGTGCCGCCGACCCGCGGCAGGAGACAGCGCGCAGCCTTGCCGAGATGATGATGGGGGCGGAGCTGTCCACCCCCGAGCGGCCGCCGCAGGGTGTGGCCGGCGTTGCCCGCCTGACGGTGCGCCACCTGTCCACCACCTCCGACAATCCCTTCGCCACCAATCTGAAGGACGTCAATTTCGAGGTGCGGGGGGGCGAGGATTCTCGGCATCGCCGGTGTGGCCGGAAACGGGCAGGCGGAACTGATGGCGGCCTTGAGCGGCGAGGTTCTGCTCGCCGACGCCGATGCCGTGGTGATCGAGGGAACCACGGCCGGGCATTTGGGACCGCGGGCCCGCCGGACGCTTGGCCTCGCCTTCGTGCCGGAGGAGCGGCTGGGCCGGGGTGCGGTGCCGGAACTGAGCCTGTCGGAGAACGCGCTGCTGTCCGGCTATGCCCGCGAGCCGCTGGTGCGCGGCGGCATGGTCCATTTCGCCCGCGCCCGCGCCTATGCCGAGACGATCATCCGCGGCTTCAACGTCGTGGCGCACGGTCATCGGGCGGAAGCGCGGTCGCTGTCGGGCGGCAATCTGCAGAAATTCATCATCGGCCGCGAAATCCTGCAGAAGCCCAAGCTTCTGGTGGTCGGCCAACCGACCTGGGGTGTCGATGCAGGTGCTGCCGCGGCGATCCACAAGGCGCTGATCGATCTGGCGCGGTCGGGTGCGGCGGTGCTGGTCATCAGCCAGGATCTGGATGAGCTGTTCGTGCTGAGCGACCGGATTTCCGTGCTGTTCCATGGCCGCCTGTCCGACAGCCGGCCGACGCACGAGACGACGGTGGAGCGCATCGGCCTGCTGATGGGCGGCCTGTTCGGCACGCCGCCGGACGAAGACGGGGAGATCACGCGTGCGGTCTGATGGTTTTTTGAGCACCGGAGACGCCGCATGAGCTTCATCCGTCTTGAACCGCGCGGGCAGGCGTCGAAGACCATGGTCTACGTTACGCCACTGTTGGCGGTGGCGCTGACCCTGCTCAGCGGCTTCATCCTGTTCCTGGCGATGGGCTTCGACCCGTTGAAGGCGCTTTATTCCTTCTTCGTCGCGCCCGTGACCTCGGTCCGCGGTATCGGCGAACTGGTGGTGAAGGCGACGCCGCTGGTGCTGTGCGCCGTCGGGCTCGCCATCGGCTTCCGCGCCAATGTCTGGAACATCGGCGCCGAAGGGCAGCTGACGCTGGGCGCCATCACCGGCGGCGGGCTGGCGCTTGCCTTCTATGGCGAGGGCGGCTGGTGGCTGTTGCCGATGATGGTGATCGGCGGAGCTGTCGGCGGGGCGGTCTGGGCGGCGGTGCCGGCCTTTCTGCGGCTGCGCTTCAACGCCAGTGAGATCCTGACCAGCCTGATGCTGAATTACGTGGCGCTGCTGCTGCTGAACTATCTGGTCCATGGCCCATTCCGCGATCCCGACGGCTTCGCCTTCCCCAAATCGCGGCTGTTCGAGGCCGAGGCCACGCTGCCGATCCTGTGGGCCGGGACCCGCGTCCATTTCGGCGCACTGCTTGCCCTGCTGGCGGTGGCGGGCGGCTGGCTGTTGATCGCGCGGACCTTCATCGGCTTCCAGATCAAGGTGATCGGCCTGACCCCGGCCGCGGCCGGCTATGCCGGCTTCGACCAGAAGCGGATCGTCTGGCTGACGCTGCTGCTGTCGGGGGCGCTGGCCGGAATCGCCGGCATGGGCGAGGTCGCCGGTCCCATCGGCCAGATCACCGCCAGCATCTCGCCCGGCTACGGCTATACCGCCATCATCGTTGCCTTTCTGGGCCGGCTGCATCCGGTCGGCATCCTGCTGGCGGCTTTGCTGATGGCGCTGTCCTTCATCGGCGGCGAGGCGGCGCAGATCGCCATGGGCCTGCCCAAGGCCATCACCGGAGTGTTCCAGGGCATGCTTCTGTTCTTCCTGCTGGCGAGCGACGTGCTGATCCGCTACCGGGTCCGCTTCGGTGCGCGGAGGGCCGCGGCATGAGCGACCTTGCCCTGATCGGCCCGATCCTGGCCGCTATGTTCGCGGCGGCGACGCCGCTGCTGTTCGCCGCCTTGGGCGAGCTGGTGGTCGAGAAGTCGGGTGTCCTCAACCTGGGTGTCGAGGGCATGATGCTGGTCGGCGCCGTCTGCGGCTTCGCCGTCACGGTTCAGACCGGCAGCCCCGTCACCGGTTTTCTCGTCGCGGCCTTCGCTGGCGCCGCCACCGCCTCGCTGTTCGCCGTGCTGACCCTGTTCCTGCTCGCCAACCAAGTGGCGACCGGGCTCGCGCTGACCCTGTTCGGCGTCGGCCTGTCGGCGCTGATCGGGCAGGGCTTCGTCGGCATTCCGCTGGAGGGCCTGCCCAAGCTCCACATCCCCGGCCTGACCGACCTGCCGGTGGTGGGGCAGGCGCTGTTCGGCCAGGACATCATGGTTTATCTGGCGGTCGCCGCCGTGCCGCTGGTCCACCTGTTCCTCTACCGCAGCCGCGCCGGTCTCGTCCTGCGCGCGGTGGGGGAGAACCACACGGCCGCCCATGCGCTGGGCTACAAGGTCCTGCGCATCCGCTTTTTCGCCGTGCTGTTCGGCGGCGCCATGGCCGGGCTGGGCGGTGCCTTCCTGTCGATGGACTACACGCCGATGTGGGCGGAGAACATGACTTCGGGCCGCGGCTGGATCGCGCTGGCGCTGGTGGTCTTCGCCACCTGGAAGCCGGTGCGCGCCATGCTCGGCGCCTGGCTGTTCGGTGGCGTCACCATCCTGCAGCTGCATGTCCAGGGGCTGGGCATCGACGTGCCGTCGCAGCTCTTGTCGATGCTGCCGTATCTGGCTACCGTTCTGGTCCTGGTGCTGATTTCGCGGGACGTCGCCCGCATCCGCCTGAACGCGCCGGCCTGTCTGGGAAAACTGTTTCATCCCGATGCTTGACGCGTCGTTTTGAAAACGAAACAAAGCCCATATCTCACGACATCAAGAATAAGGAGCGTCGACGTGAACAGAAGGACGATGGGCAAGACGGTGCTGGGTCTGGCCGGTGCCGCGATCGCGCTGAGCGTGGGGCTGGGTGCCGGCATGGGCTCCGCCTTCGCGCAGGAGAAGCTGAAGGTCGGCTTCGTCTATGTCGGCCCGGTCAGCGACCATGGCTACAGCTATCAGCACGACCAGGGCCGTCTGGCCGTGGAGAAGGCGCTGGGCGACAAGGTCACCACCACCTTCGTCGAGAATGTGCCGGAAGGCGCCGACGCCGAGCGCGTGATCGAGCAGCTGGCGGCCAGCGGCCACAAGCTGATCTTCACCACCTCCTTCGGCTTCATGAACCCAACGCTGAAGGTGGCCAAGCGCCATCCCGACGTGAAGTTCGAGCATGCCACCGGTTACAAGCGCGCCGAGAACGTCGCGACCTATTCCGGCCGTTTCTATGAGGGCCGTACGGTGGTGGGCGCCATCGCCGGCAAGATGACCAAGTCGAACATCATCGGCTACATCGGCTCCTACCCGATTCCCGAGGTGGTCGGCGGCATCAACGCCTTCACCATCGCGCTGCGCGAGCAGAACCCGAAGGCCGAGGTCCGCGTGGTCTGGGTCAACAGCTGGTACGATCCCGGCAAGGAAGCCGAGGCGGCCAAGGCGCTGATCGACCAGGGTGCCGACATCATTGTCCAGCACACCGACAGCCCCGCCCCGATCCAGACCGCGCAGGAGCGCGGGCTGTGGTCGGTCGGCCAGTCGTCCGACATGACCCGCTTCGGTCCGAAGTCGCACCTGACCGCGATCGTCGAGGACTGGAACGGCTACTATGTCGACCGCGTGAAGGCGGTTCTCGACGGCAGCTGGAAGCCGATCGACACCTGGGGCGGCATCAGCACCGGCATGGTCGAGCTGGCCCCCTACAACCCGGCGATTCCGGCCGACGTCGTGAAGATGGCCGACCAGATCAAGGCCGACATCGTGTCCGGCAAACGCCACTCCTTCCAGGGTCCGGTCAAGGACCAGTCCGGCAAGGTCGTGATCCCGGAAGGCAAGTCCGCCACCGACGAGCAGATCCTGAAGATGGACTGGTACGTCGAAGGCGTGCAGGGCAAGGTTCCGAAGTAAGCGTCGTACGGCGCTTCCGACCGGGGGGTGATAATCTCCGGTCGAAAGCGCCGTCCGTTTTTACAGATACTCGCCCAGCAGGCGCAGGAACGGACGCGCTTCCTGCAGGACCAGGATGGTCTGGTGGAGCAGGTCCTCGGGCGAGGCGTGGTGTTCCAGCCGGATTTCCGAGAACAGGATGATCTTTTGTCCGCCCTGAACGATGAAGCGGACATGCGGCAGCCCTTCGATCCCGCGCAGGACCGCCAGCAGGGCGCGGCGGCGCTCCGGAGCCTGGGCCGTGTAGGGCACGTGGCCGACATCCGCCCAGATCTGGCAGATCGAGCCGCCGCCGTCCTCCGGCCCTTCATGCCGGACGGCGACGTTGAAGGGCAGCCCGTCGGCCATGAAGGTCAGCTTGCAGGGACGGGGCGGCTTGGCGATGCCGAGAACGCCCTCGGGCGTCATCTCGATCGAGCCGGGATTGATGGGCAGGGCGCCGTCCGGCACTTCGGCCAGCGATTGAATGGTCTTCAGATCGGGAACGGACAAGGCGGCACGCTCGGCTTCAGGGGCAATGGAGACGACAGCATGGGCTCCGCCCGCTAAAATTCTGTAAAGGCTTGCAACGCACAGCTAGAATGGCTGTTCGCTGTGGTCTGAAAATACGAAGAAAGCAGGCGATGTCCGCCATCGATACCGTCGTCGTCCCCATCCACCGAGCCGGCTGGCCCTTCATCGCCGGTTTCGCGGTGGTCTCCCTGATCCTGGGTCTCGCCGTCTGGGCGCCGCTCGGCTGGATCGGCCTGGTGCTCACCCTGTGGTGCGCCTACTTCTTCCGCGATCCCGACCGGGTGACGCCGACGCGGCCCGGACTGCTGGTCAGCCCCGCCGACGGGCACGTCACCATGATCGTCCAGGCGGTTCCGCCCAAGGAACTCGGCATGGGGGACAAGGCGCTGACCCGGATCAGCGTGTTCCTCAACGTGTTCAACGTCCACGTCAACCGCGTGCCGGCCGACGGCACCATCATGGCCGCCGAATACCACAAGGGCACCTTCGTCAATGCCGCGCTGGACAAGGCGAGCGACGAGAACGAGCGGATGGCCTTCCGCCATCGCCTGCCGGACGGGCGCGAGATCGCCTATGTCCAGATCGCCGGCCTGGTGGCGCGCCGTATCCTGTGGTGGGTCAAGGCCGGGCAGCAGGTGAAGGCGGGCGAGCGCTTCGGCCTGATCCGATTCGGCAGCCGCACCGACATCTATCTGCCCGACGGCGTCGCCCCGCTGGTCTGCGTCGGCCAGACCGCCATCGGCGGCGAGACGATCCTGGCCGACCTGGACGGGACCGAAGCGCAGCGGCAGGGGGATGTGCGGCGATGAAACGACCGCCCGTCTTCCGCCAGCAGATCTTCCGCCCACACCGGGCGCGCCGGCCCGGCCGGCCGCACCCGCGTCTGAAAGGGCTGTCGATCAACCACCTGTTGCCGAACGTCCTGACGGTGCTGGCGCTCTGCTCCGGCCTGACCGCGATCCGATTCGCCATGCAGGAGCGGTGGGAGCCGGCGGTCATCGCCATCGTCATCGCCGCCATCCTGGATGCGCTGGATGGCCGGATCGCCCGCCTGCTGAACGGGCAGAGCAAGTTCGGGGCGGAACTGGACAGCCTGTCCGACGCCATCAGCTTCGGCGTCGCCCCGGCCTTCATGATGTATTTGTGGGGGTTGAACGGCGCGGGCAGCCTGGGCTGGATCGCCGCCATGGCCTATGCCGTGTGCTGCGCCTTGCGGCTGGCGCGCTTCAACTCGCGGCTCGGCGTGGTCGACCTGCCGCCCTGGGCCTACAACTACTTCACCGGCGTTCCGGCGCCGGCCGGTGCCGGCCTCGTGCTGCTGCCGATGATCCTGGGGTTCGAGATCGGTCCGGAGTTCCCCGGCCATCCGGCCGTCATCGTGCCGTGGACCCTGCTGATCGGCGGGCTGATGGTCAGCATCCTGCCGACCTTCTCCTTCAAGGGTGCCCGGGTTCCGGCCCATTGGGTGGTGCCGGCCCTGGCCGGCGTCGGGCTGCTCGCCGCGATGATGGTCAGCCAGCCCTGGTGGACACTGTCCATCGTCGGCATCGCCTATATGGTCAGCCTGCCATTCTCCATCGCCCAGTTCCGCAAGCTGCAACGGGCTGCGGAACTGATGCGCACGGAGATCGGCGAGCCGCCGGAGATGCAGGGGACCGAGGTGCAGGCTCAGGCTTCGGAAGCCGTGACGCCCGAGGACGAGGCGCGGAAGCCGGTCTGACCGGCTTCCCCTTTTCTTATTCTGCCGCGACCAGTTCCGCAATCCGCTCGGCTGCCACAGCCGCCTCGGCAGCCAGCTCTGATACGCTGACGCGCACCACCATCGGGATTTGTCCCAGGCACCGGCCGACATGGTCGGTTTCCGCCTGGGGCAGATCGCCGATCTCCATGGCGATGTCGAGCATGTCGCCGGTCAACCGGCTGTGCAGGGCCAGCGGGACCAGTCCGCGCTTGGCGACATATTCCAGAACGCGGGGCAGGGTGCCGGGATCGGCGTCGGCCACCAGGGAGAAGACGACCCGGCGGCCGGGTGCGGTGACGCGCGCGTCCGAAGCGGACACGGGGGTGGCTTTTGAAGAATGGCTATGCGCGGAATCGGTGATCAGGGTGCTGGACATGGCGTGATCGGGCCTTCAGACGGTTCTGCGGACTGGACGAGCGAAATCCCCGGCTCTCAAAGGAGAACCGGGCCGCTAATTCGCAGAATGCCGTCGATGCGATGCACGTTCATGGACAGGAGCCTAAGCGGCCCGCTGCCGTCCGTCAACAGGGACGAACTCGCCGAAAGATCGGACGTGTCGCGTTCGGGGAGCGCCGGTGGGGCGGCATCCCTCCTTGGTGGTGGCAAACCGTCACGTTCGAGCCGGACAGGAACAAAGTCCAGGGGACCCCGTTGAGGTTCCGCTTGTCCGTCACAAATGCTCCATCATAAGGGAGAGGGCCATGCTCGGCACCATTCTGCTCATCATCCTCATTCTGATGCTTCTCGGCGCCGTTCCGGCCTGGCCGCACAGCCGCGGCTGGGGCTATGGTCCCAGCGGCATCCTCGGCGTGCTGCTGATCGTTCTGATCGTTCTGCTGCTGATGGGTCGGATCTGATCCCCACCCTGTCGGTCTGATGCTATCTGCCCGATGGGCGGCGGGGCCGGCGGAGTGCGAACATCAGCCATCCGACCGGTCCCAGCATCAGCACCATCACCAGCCACCCGGCGCGCGGCCCGAAGGGGCAGCGCGACCCGGCCGGCGGCCGCCAGCCGCCACCCCGGCGCGACAAAGCCACATGCAGCAGCGGCAGCCCGTACAAGGCGAACAGGATCAGCCAGGGGATCGCGGCCCAGGGAATCATGGCGGAAAGATCGGCATTCATCCTCCGACGATAGCATCGATCTCCAGTCTGTTGCGACCGATCGTCACGTCATAATGCGCATGCATGCAGCCTCGGTTGCGCTGCACACAGGGCAACGAGGTTGAAGCCGGTGGGGACTTTCGGCTAGGGTCGTCGACAAGATCGTCCGAAGGGCCTAGCCATGGCACTGGAAATCGAGCGGCGCTTTCTCGTCCGCAAGGATGTCCGGCATCTCTGCCGGAATGGCGTCCGAATGGTCCAGGGATACCTGCCGTCCGACGGCGCCAGCACGGTCCGCGTCCGCATCGCGGAAGACCGGGCGACTCTCCACCATCAAATCGCTGAAGCGTGGAGCGTGCCGGGACGAGGTGGAGCATCCGCTGGACCTGGATTTCGCACGCCAGCTTCTTCTCCACGGCTGCGAAGGCCGGGTGATCGAAAAGACACGCTACCGCCATCGCCAGGACGGCCTGTGCTGGGAGATCGACGTCTTCGACGGCGAGAATTCCGGCCTCGTCATCGCGGAGGTCGAGTTGGAGACCCCTGACCAGACGGTGCCGCTGCCGGACTGGATCGGTGCGGAGGTCACCACGTTGCGTGCCTATGGCAACTCCGCCCTTTCCCGTGCGCCGATCCGGCGCTGGTCCGCCGCCGCCTGAAAGGTCGCGTGTGCGGGCGCGACCAGAGCGGCGATAAGCCAGCAGAGTGGGTCAGGCCGTGCGCACCTTGTTCAGGAAACCCTGAACCTCGCCACGCAGGCGGTCGGCCTGAGTTGCGAGAGTGCGGCTGGCATCCAGAACCGCATCGGCGGCGCCGCCGGTCTTGGTGGCGGCGGTCGTCACCTCGGCGATGTTGCGCATCACCTGCTGGGTGCCTTCTGCCGCCTGCTGGACATTCTGGGCGATCTCGCGCGTGGCGCTCCCCTGCTGTTCCATTTCGAGCGCGATGTCCGTCACCGTGCCGCTGATCGCGGTCACGGCGTCGGAGATGGTGCGGATGGCCTCCACCGCGCTGGTGGTGGCGGTCTGCATCTCCGCGACCTGGGCGGAAATCTCCTCGGTCGCCTTGGCGGTCTGGCCGGCGAGGTTTTTAACCTCGGTCGCCACCACGGCGAAGCCCTTGCCGGCCTCGCCGGCGCGGGCGGCTTCGATGGTGGCGTTGAGCGCCAGCAGGTTGGTCTGTTCGGCAATCTCGCCGATCAGGCCGACGACCTGACCGATGCGCTCGGCGGCCATCGACAGCCCCTCGACGATGCTGTTGGTCTGCACCGCCTTGTCGGCGGCTCCCGATGCGGTGGCGGAACTGGCGTTCAGCTGGCGCGAGATTTCGGCGATGGAGGCCGACAGCTGTTCCGCCGCCGCGGCGACGGTCTGCACGTTCGCGGTCGCCTGCTGCGAGGCGGTGGCGACGGCGGTGGATTTCGCGGTGGTCAGCGCCGCATCAGACGACATCTCCTGGGCATCGCGGCCCAGCGAGCCGGCCGATTCGGTCAGCGAGGTCACCACGCCCGACACCGCCTGTTCAAAGCCGTTGGCGAATTCGTTCATCGTCCGGCGGCGGTCGGCGTCGATCTGGACGCGCATCTCCTCCCGCTCGCGCTCCATCCGCCGCATCTCCAGGGCGTTGTCCTTGAAGATGGTCATGGCGGCGGCCATGTTGCGCAGCTCGTCCTTGCGGTCGCCGCCGGGGATGTCGACGCTCAGGTCGCCTTCGGCGAGCCGGCCCATGGCGCCGGTCATGGCGTGCAGCGGGTGGGTGATGGCGCGGTCGATGATCCAGGCCATCAGCGCGCCCAGCAGCAGCGCCACCGCCGCACCGATGGCGATCACCATGCCGGCGCTGGCGCGGCCGGCCTCGCGATCCTCGCGCTGCAGAGTGACCAGTCGGCCAACCTGACCGCTGACCGCGGCCGATGCCTTGGCCATCGCCGCCGACGCGTCGTGCTGCTTGGCGACGGCGGAGGACAGCGCGGTGAATTCCGAATCGAAAGCGCGGGCGGCTTCGGTGATGGCGGCGATCAGCGCCCGCCCTTCCCGATCGACCAGGACGGCACCGGCCTGTCCGGCGATGGTCAGGATCTCCTTCACCGCGGCAGCGGCTGCGACTTTGGCGTCCGCCGAGCCGGTCAGCAGGAAATCGCGCTGGGCCAGCATCGCCGATTGGGCGTCCTGCACCAGCCGCATCGCCAGACCGCGCAGCATGACGGCCTCGTTCACCTCGCTTTGGGCGTATTTCGAGGCTTCGGTCAGCGCTTCGGTCACCATGGCCTGGTTCTTCTGGAGTTCCACGGCCCGCTCCTGCACGCCGCGGGCGGCCTCGTCCAGCCCCGCGGCCACGCCGACCTCGGTCAGTGCGGCGATGCCCTTGCCGTGCAGGGCGCGCACGGTGTCATGGTAGGCGCGGGCGTCGCCGGCGATCCGTGCGGCGGATTCCTCGTCATTGGTACCGACGAGGTCCTTGGCGACGGTGTCGGTGATCTGCACCAACTCGTCCAGTGCCGCGACGATGCGATCCGCCAGGGCCTGATCGGCGTTGCGGCGCAGATCGCTCTGCTGGCGCCGGACCTCCAGCACCCGCTCGATGACACGGTTCGCGCGCTCCGCCGTGTCCATGCTGTGGCGCAGCTCGGTGTCGGCGTCGCGCTTGCTGGCCATATTCAGGTCATAGCGCTCCGATTGCTGCTTGCCGATCTTCTCGGCGATCTCGCGCAGGGCGCGGGCGCGCATTTCCATGCTGGCGGTGCGGGCGTGCGCCTCGCCGTCCTGGGCGACGAAATTGTTGAAGGCGGCGCGGTAGCCGTCGATGCCGGACAGCACCTCGTCCAGCAGCCGGCGTCCTTCGCCGTCGGTCAGGGCGGCGCGGGTCTGCTGCGCTTCGGCCTGCAGGGCGTCCAGCATGCCCGGAACGTTGGTCGCGGCCTTGGCGTCGCGTTCGGTGACGAATCGCGCCTCCTCCAGCCGCACCGACTTCAGCCTCGTGTCGAGGTCGGCGGTATGGGCTTCCAGACCGACCCGTTCGGCGTAAGTGCTCAGGCTGTTCCAGCCGACGAACGCCACGCCAACCGTCAGGAGCAGCACGGCGGCAAAGCCAAGTGCGATCCGCGTTCCGATCGTCATGGATTATGGACTCCCCGATGGCATCGCAAGTGGCGATGCTTCTCCCCGTTCATTGGGACGATTGAACCACAGGACGCTTTATGTCCGGTTTGATTCAAGTCAGGAATCCCACTTATTTCAGAAGCGGTCGGGCATCCAGCACGGTGCGCCGCGAAATAGGCGGTGCAAACGGTCGATCATCTTTTCTTCACCATGAAGCAAACCAGCTCTCCAAAGTGTGCGAGCGCTTGCATGCCCCGTGAACAGACTGGCGAAAGCCGCGGTGCCGATCCGAGCCGGCGGATCAAGGACTTGCTCTGTTTTCGAGATATTTCCAACAGAGCTGACAACCTCAAGGTGGTGACGCTCGCAATTGCCGAAAATAGAATCATCATTTATCTCAAAAATGGCATACTCTTGTATGTCAGTTGAGTAACCTCTCGCCTCCAAGGCCATGCCGACATCGAGGGGACGGACCAGCCACTCCTCGCGGCATTCCAGCGCCACACCATCGCCGGCAAGCAGCGCAAGCGGGTCATTCGGACCGCCGCGCCATGTCACCCGGTCCACTTGAGCCCTGAAACCGGCCAGCATGGTCATGGCCGGTTTCAGCGACCGCGCGGAGGGCAGGCAGAGATCGGCGACGTCGAGGCGCCGATCCAGCGGCGGCGTCACCGCGATGTAACCATCCTGATTGCGGTAAAGCTCCGACGGCTCGCAGTCCGGGCAGAGAGCGAGCGTCCACAGCGCCTCGGTCCTCTCCGGCAGGCCGTTCTGCTCCTTCAGCAGAGGTTGGCGGAGCATCGCCAACGGCACGGCGTCGAGCGGGTCCGCCGGCCACAAGCCGCTTGCGGCAGCCCCCGATTGTGCAAAGGCCGACGGCGGTGCGCTCCAGCGGCAGGTGACGCCGCCACGGCCAAAGCCGAGCCGACGGTAGAAGGGAAGGGTCGCCGGGCAGAGCACCGCCAATGCCGCCCCGGCTTGGCGTCCCTCCCTCAGCAGGGCCTGCATCAGCGCATTGCCAAATCCGCTGCCGCGCAGGGCTGGATCGACCGCCACCATGGCGATGGCCTGCACCGGGACCGGCCGGCCGCCGAACCACTGGTTCATCGTCCAAAAAGCGGCGCAGGCGGCCAGCGTGGTTCCGGTGGACCGCGGAACGCGCAGGACGCGGATGCTGTCCATGCCGAACAGGCCGGCGTAGCGGTCGAACAGGTCGCGCGACAGCCCGAAGCCGAGCCGCGCCAACCGGGCGACGGCGCTCAACTCCTCCGGCTGGGCCGGCCCGTACTCATGATGGTGGGCGATGAGGGTGACGACCGGCCTCCACTCGTTGAGCGGCCGGCGGGACCGCCGCGCGGGCTTCGTGCAGCAAGGATGCGAGCCTGTTCATATGACAATGAAACAGCGTTGGCGGCAACAGGGTGAGCGGAGGACGGTGACCGTGTGGAGAAAATGCCGTTCAGGCACCCGTGCCCGTCGCGCCGCTCAATCTCGCTGCCGCCCATCCGGCCGCCTCGCGCACCACATCGCTGACGTCCTGTGCCAGGGCCTCAGCCACCGGGCTCAGCGACGGATCGCCGCTGTTGCCGATGGCGACGAGGACATTGCGGACGAAGCGGTCGCGGCCGATGCGCTTGATCGGGGAGCCGCTGAACACCTGCCGGAAGCCGGCATCGTCCAACTGCGCCAGATCGGCCAGCCGTGGCGCGGTCAGTTCCGCACGCGGCAGGAAGGCGGGTTCAAGGGTCGCGCGGGCGAACTTGTTCCAGGGACAGGCGGCAAGGCAATCGTCGCAGCCATAGATGCGGTTGCCCATCAGCGGCTTGAGGTCGTCGGGGATCGGCCCCTTGTGCTCGATGGTCAGATAGCTGATGCAGCGCCGGGCGTCGATCTGGTAGGGCGCCGGGAAGGCGGCGGTCGGGCAGGCGACCTGACAGCGGTCGCAGGATCCGCAGCGGTCACGCGCCGGCGGGTCGGGCGGCAACTCCAGCGTCGTGTAGATTTCGCCCAGGAACAGCCAGGAGCCATGGTCGCGCGACACCAGATTGGTGTGCTTCCCCTGCCAGCCCAGCCCGGCCTGCGCCGCCAGAGGCTTTTCCATCACCGGGGCGGTGTCGACGAACACCTTCACGCCGGCCTTGGTCTGGTGCGCCAGCCATTGCGCCAGCGTCTTCAACCGGCCTTTCACGAGATCGTGGTAATCGCGGTTGCGGGCATAGACCGAGACGATGCCGCGGTCGGGATGCTCGGCCAGACGGCGCGGGTCGTCGTGCGGGGCGTAGCTGGTGCCCAGCGCGATGACGGTGCGCGCCTCGTCCCACAGCGACTGCGGATGGCTGCGCTGGTCGCTGCGCTCGGCCATCCAGCCCATGTCGCCGTGCCGGCCCTCGGCAACGAACTGCGCGAGACGCTCGCGCGCCTCCGGCCCCAGTGCTGCCGGGGCGAAGCCCACCGCGTCGAACCCCACCGCCAGCGCGCGGTCGCGGATGGCGTCCCGCAGCCGCGCCGGGCCGGCGGAAGACAGCGGAGCGGGCTTAGCCGCGGCCACGGTAGGTCGGCACGTCCTGCGACGGGATCCAGACGCCCTTGGGCGGCTCCCCGGTCTGGAAGAACACGTCGATCGGGATGCCGCCGCGCGGATACCAGTAGCCGCCGATGCGCAGCCAGACCGGCGACAGTTCGTCCACCAGCCGCTTGCCGATGCCCACCGTGCAGGCCTCGTGGAAGGCGCCGTGGTTGCGGAAGCTGGTCAGGAACAGCTTCAGCGACTTCGATTCGACCAGCCAGTCGCCGGGCACATAGTCGATGACCAGATGGGCGAAGTCCGGCTGGCCGGTGATCGGGCAGAGCGAGGTGAACTCGGGTGCGGTGAAGCGCACACAGTAGGGGGTGCCGGGGTTCGGGTTCGGCACCCGCTCCAGCACCGCCTCTTCCGGCGTCCTGGGCTGGGTTGTGGAGCCGCCGAGTTGGGTCAGGCCGGCATAGATGTTCTCACTCATCGGTCTTTTCCTCCGCCACCCGCTCGGCTTCCGGCGGGGCGCTGTCCTTGTCCGCCTCCGGCGGAGCACTGTTATTACCCGCCTTCGGCGGATCGCTGTCTTTAGCCGCCTTCGGCGGGCGGCCCTGCTTCGGCGGCTTGCCGGGCTTGGCAATGGGGTCCACGGTGGCTTCGATGTCGCCCTCGTTCATGCGGGCCTCCATGGCGCCGGCGACCTCCTCGAAGGTGCCGTCCGCGATGGCCTGCCGCATCGTCCGCATCACGTCCTGGTAGTAATGCAGGTTGTGCCAGGTCAGCAGCATCGGCCCCAGCATCTCGTCCGCCTTGAACAGATGATGCAGATAGCCCCGGCTGTAGCTCCGGCAAGTCGGGCAGCCGCACTCGGCATCGAGCGGGCGCTCGTCATGGGCATGGCGGGCGTTGCGGATGTTGATGGTGCCGCGGCGGACGAAGGCCTGACCGGTGCGGCCCGACCGCGTCGGCATCACGCAGTCGAACATGTCGACGCCGCGCCGCACCGCGCCGATCAGGTCGCTCGGCCGGCCGACGCCCATCAGGTAGCGCGGGCGGTCCTTGACCATCAGCGGCTCGGTGAAGTCGAGCACGCGGAACATCGTCTCCTGTCCCTCGCCGACCGCCAGCCCGCCGATGGCGTAGCCGTCGAAGCCGATATCGGTCAGGGCGGCGACGCTCTCCGCCCGCTGCTCCGGATAGACGCTGCCCTGGACGATGCCGAACAGGCCGTAGCCGGGCCGCTCGACGAAGGCGTCCTTGCTGCGCCGCGCCCAGCGCATCGACAGGCGCATGGAGGATTCGGCCTGCGCCTCCGTCGCCGGAAAGGGCGTGCATTCGTCCAGGCACATGGTGATGTTGCTGTCCAGCATGTGCTGGATCTGGATGGAGCGCTCCGGCGTCAAATGGTGGCGGCTGCCGTCCAGATGCGATTTGAAGGTGACGCCTTCCTCCGACATGGTGCGCAGGTCGGACAGGCTCATCACCTGGAAGCCGCCGCTGTCGGTCAGGATCGGCTTGTCCCAATTCATGAAGCGGTGCAGGCCGCCCAACTGCGCCACCCGCTCCGCCGTCGGGCGCAGCATCAGGTGATAGGTGTTGCCCAGCAGGATTTCCGCACCGGTGGAGGCCACCGCGTCGGTGGTCATCGCCTTCACCGTCGCGGCGGTGCCGACCGGCATGAAGGCCGGCGTCTCGATGGTGCCGTGGGCGGTGGTGACGCGGCCGCGCCGCGCCCGCCCGTCGGTCGCCAGAAGGTCAAAGCCGATGCCGGTCATGTTGAGTCCGTCCTGTGCAGCAGCGAGGCGTCGCCGTAGCTGAAGAAGCGATAGTCGGTGTCGATGGCGTGGCCATAGGCCGCCCGCATGCGGTCATAGCCGGCGAAGGCGCAGACCAGCATGAACAGTGTCGATTTCGGCAGGTGGAAGTTGGTCCACAGGAGATCGACGATGCGGAAGCGGTAGCCGGGGGTGATGAAGATGTCGGTGTCGCCGCTGAAGGGGACCAGCGTCCCGTCCGTCCGGCCCGCCGTCTCCAGGATGCGCAGAGCCGTGGTGCCGACCGAGACGATCCGGCCGCCGGCCTTGCGAGTTCTCGTTCACCGCGGCGGCGGTGTCGGCTGAGATCTCGCCCCACTCGCTGTGCATCTTGTGGTCGGCGATGTCGTCGACCTTCACCGGCAGGAAGGTGCCGGCCCCGACATGCAGCGTCACCGGCACCCGCCGCACGCCGCGCTCGTCCAGCGCCGCCAGCAGGTCGGGCGTGAAGTGCAGCCCGGCCGTTGGAGCGGCGACGGCACCCTCGCGGGCGGCGAAGACGGTCTGGTAATCTGCGTTGTCGCCCTCGTCGGCCTTGCGGCGGATGTAGGGCGGCAGCGGCATCCGGCCATGGCGGTGCAGCGCTTCCATGAGATCAGCCCCGCCGGCGGAGAAGCGCAGCCGCACCTCCATGCCGTCCTTGGCGATCACCTCGGCGCTGAAGTCATCCGCTATGACGATGGTGTCGCCGGGCTTCAGCCGCTTGCCGGGTTTGGAGAAGGTTGCCCATTCCCGTTCGCCCAGCCGCTTGTGCAGCGTGATCTCCACCGCCACCTCGCCGCGCCGGCCGTCGAGCCGGGCCGGGATGACGCGGGTGTCGTTGACGACCATCAGGTCGCCCGGCTGCAACAGCGCCGGCAGGTCCCGCACGATGAAGTCGCGCAAGGTGGAGCCCACCTCCAGCAGGCGGGCGGCGTCACGCGGCCGGACGGGATGCTCGGCGATCCGGTCGGGCGGCAGGTCGAAGTCGAAATCGGCGGTCTTCATGGGAGGGGCAAGCTATAGACTGAACCGCCCCTCGTTGTGAAGGGACAGGAACGGGACACAGTCCTGCTGGCCCGGCCCCGTTCCGATCCGCAGCCTTCTCACGCCGCGCGCAGCTGCGACAGGAGCTCGGCAAGCTGACGCTCCATCGCCACCGCTTCCTGCGATAGGGTGGTGGAGGCGTTCAGCACATTCTTGGCGGCGGTGCCGGTTTCCCCCGCGGCAGCCGAGACGCTGGTGATGTTGTGGTTCACGTCGCGGGTGCCGGTGGAGGCCTGCTGGGCGTTGCGGGCGATCTCCCCGGTCGCGGCGGCCTGCTGCGAAACCGCTCCGGCAATGCCGGATGATATCTCGTTCATCGATTCGATGACGCGCGTGATGCCCTGGATATCGGAGACGGCCTCGCCGGTGGCGGCCTGGATGGCGGTGACCTGGGCGGAGATCTCCTCCGTCGCCTTGCCGGTCTGGTTGGCGAGATTCTTCACCTCGCTCGCCACCACGGCAAATCCCTTGCCGGCCTCTCCCGCCCGCGCGGCTTCGATGGTGGCGTTCAGCGCCAGCAGGTTGGTTTGCGAGGCGATGGAGTTGATCAGCTGGACCACGTCGCCGACCTGCCGGGCCGCGGCAGCCAACCCATCGACCTTGGCGTTGGCATGCCGTGCGCGTTCCACCGCCTCTTCTGCGATGCCCGTCGACTGCGATACCTGGCGGCCGATCTCCCCGACCGATGCCGACAGTTCCTCCGCCGCCGCGGCGACCGTCTCGACGCTAGCCGATGTCTGCTGGGTTGCGGCGGCGACCGCTTCCGACCGGAGATTGGTCTGGTCCGCCGTGTCGGTCATCATCTTCGCGGCCTGTTGCAGCACCCGCGCCTCGTCGGCGACCGTACGCAGAATGCCGCCTATTCTCTGTTCCAGCCGGTCGGCCAGTTGGCGCATGGCCTGGATGCGCTCTTCCTCCGCCCGCAGGTCGGCGTTGCGCTGCTCCTCCTCCAGCCGGCGTTTTTCGATGGCATTGCCTTTGAAGACGACGAGCGCCGATGCCATGGCTCCGATTTCGTCGGATCGACCTTGAGCCGGCACGATCACGGCGGTATCGCCGTCGGCCAGACGATGCATCGCGTCGGTCATGGCGGACAGTGGACGGGTAACGCCGCGCGTCATCATGATGGCGGTGCCCAGACAGGCGACCAACCCGATCAGGCCGCCGGCAATCACCACCAGCTTCAGCGAATCGACATCGGCCCGCACGGTGTCGATCGACCGGTTCAGCTTGGCGATCTCCGCGGCGGCGGCCGTATCGGTCTTGCTGACCAGCGCTTCCAGACTGTCGGTGATGGCTTCCGCCGTCTTGTCGAACTCGCCCATCAGACGGTTGCCGCCAGCCGGACCGTCGGCGATGAACGCCTCGGCCATCCGCTTGCCGGTGTCGTAATAAGGGGCGAACGCGCCTGCCGTCTCGCGCAGCGCCTCCTGAATGTCGGTCAGGCCGAGCGTGGAGGCGAGCGCCGCGGCACGCGCGATCTCGGCCCTGAACCTTTCGGCATGCTCGGCGGCCTTGGCCGGACCGTCATCCAGCCCGTCGAGCCCGCGGGTGGCGGACACATCGGTCAGCCATTGCTGAACCTGAATGACGTGGATCTGGATTTCCTTGATCGACTTGACCAGTTCCAGACCATTTTCGGTCACGCGGTCGGACGAGCTTTCCATGGTGTTCAGCGAGTTCGTGCTCCTCGCTCACCGTCATCCAGGTCGCCGCCATCGAGAACAGCAGGATGGCTGCAATCAGGGCCATTGCGATCGACAGTCTGCGCTTGATCGACATTCCTATGTTTCCCTCGCTGAAATCCGCTGATTTGGATCAGGCCGGACGAAGCGGAGGGTCGACGGACCCGCTGTCAGGCATGCTGTTTTTGAATAAGTGATCAATAACGATGCTGTCGAGCGGTTCCGTTCGCGTTCAAACAGAAAGCCATAAAAATCTGTACAGGGTTCAGAAAGATTTCCGGATGGTTTTGTCTTTATATTGATTGGTCAGTCATTGAGTGAGCGGCCGGGGGTAATTGCGATTTATTCTCAGTCCGCTGGAGGCAATCCTTGGGCCGTCAGCGCTTCCTCCTGCCGCGCCGCCAGCGCATTCACGTCGAAGTCGCGGATCAGCCCCTGGAACATCTGGTACCAGTTCAGCTCCGCTTTCAGATGCAGGAAGACCGAGCCCAGCCCGACCGCGGCGCGGTCCATGAAGACGAACTCCCGCGGGATTTCCACGCCGCCGACGCGGCGCAGTTCGGCATGGACCTTGCCCGCCGTCTCGCGGCCGTAATGGCCGCCGTTGGTCTCCTCGATCTTGCGCTGGCGGTCCTCCATGATCGGGGCATAGACGAAGCGCGCCCAGATGTTCAGCACGTCGACCAACTCGTTCGACGGGTTGACGAAACCCCAGGTGCGGTAGGCCTCCACCGCCTGCTCGCGGTTGTCGGTGCGCAGCGCATTGTAGAGGTCGATCACGCCCTTGACGAAGCTGGGCTTGAAGACGCGGATGCAGCCGAAATCGAGCAGGTTGATCGAGCGGTCGGGCCGGACCGTGTAGTTGCCCAGATGCGGGTCGCCGTGGATGACGCCGTAATTATAGAAGGGCACATACCAGGCCCGGAACATGTTCATCGCCAGTTCGTCGCGCGCCTCCGGATGTTCGGCGACGAAGTCCAGGATCTTGCGGCCATGCACCCATCCCATGGTCAGCAGCCGCTTGCTCGACAGCTCCGGCACCACGTCCGGCACATGGACGCCGGGCGTGCCGGCCAGCATGGACTGATAAAGGCGGGTGTGCTTCGCCTCGCGCTCGTAATCCAGCTCCTCGCGCAGGCGGGCGCCGATCTCCTTCTGGATCTCGGCGGGTGGAGATGGCGCTGTCGGTGCGCTCGAAGATCGCGAAGATCAGGCCAAGCTGCCGCAGGTCGGCTTCCACCGCCGAGGCCATGTCGGGATATTGCAGCTTGCAGGCAAGCTCCCGCCCGTCCGGCCCGATGGCCTTATGGACCTGACCCAGCGACGCGGCGGCGGCGGCGGTGTGCTCGAAGCTCTGGAAGCGCGACTGCCAGCTGGGGCCAAGCTCGCTCGCCATCCGACGCTTGACGAAGGGCCAGCCCATCGACGGCGCGTCGGCCTGCAACTGCGCCAGTTCCTGGGTGTATTCCTTCGGCAGGGCGTCGGGGATGGTCGAGAGGATCTGCGCCACCTTCATCAGCGGCCCTTTCAGCCCGCCGAGTGCGGCCCGCAGTTCCGCCGCGTGGCGCTCCCGCTCCACGCGGATTCCCAGCACGCGTTCGCCCGCCAGCCGCGCGGCCAGCCCGCCAACGGCGGTGCCGACCCGCGCATACCGCGCGACCCGTCCGCCCCATGTGTTCTCATCGTGTTCCGGCATGCCCACAAGGTGGGTTCGCCTCCGGCAAAAGGCCAGCCCCCGCCCGTTCGGAGACCGCCGACGGACTGCCTCCGAAAGGCGCTGCGACGCAGCATGCGATTTTCTTGACAGCTCTGTGAAAGGAGCGCAGGCTTCCTCTTACAGTAATCAACACCGAGGTGAAGTGAGCGAGCATCGGAAACGCCTTACCGTTGAAGCGGTTAGCTTGAGCGGAACAGTAGAGACCGATACCAGGGAGGGTGAGTAAGATCATGACTCCACCGGAGCTTACCTGATTACGCCGATCTGTTCGGCCGATATGACTGAGGTTTCAGTTCCGAATTCTTTCGCCTGATTGGCGACTTCATCCGGGCCGTAGATGCCCGCTGCGAAAGCCCTCGCTTCCTATCGGAGCGAGGGCTTTTGTTTTGCCAGGAGCGTAATTCCCATCCCAGGGCGGGAAAGAACACAGATCCCGGCAATACGTTTCAAACGATACTGTTTGCATATGAAATCAAATCCCGCTATCCACGGAACCGAACGGTGCGGCAGGACGCCGCAGGTCGGCGTGCGCACCCGTCACACGAAAAGAGGATGGGGAGGATCGCATGGGGCGGTTGCTAAAGCCTTTCGCGCTGGCGGCGCTGCTCGCGACGACGGCGTTGTCCGCTGCCGCGGTGTCGGCTCAAGCCCAGACCGCCAAGCCGGTGCGAATCGGCGTGCTGGCGGACGAGGCCGGGTTCGCGTCCGACATCGGCGGCAAGGGTGCCGTGCTCGCCACCCGGATGGCGGTTGAGGATTTCGGCGGCAATGTGCTTGGCCGGCCGGTCGAGGTGCTGTCGGCCGACATGCAGAACAAGCCGGACGTGGCCTCCAACATCGTCCGCAGCTGGTTCGACGTCGACGGCGTCGACATGGTGACCGACATTCCGGTCTCCTCCGTCGCCCTGGCGGTGCAGGCGGTCGCGCGCGAAAAGAAGAAGGTGCTGATGATCAGCGCCGCGACAACCACCGAGCTGACCAATTCGCAATGCTCGCCCTACAGCATCCACTGGGCCGACGACACCGCGTCGCTGGCCGTTGGCACGACCAAGGCGGTCGTGCAGTCGGGCGGCACCAGCTGGTACTTCATCACTGCCGACTTCGCTTTCGGCACGGCGATGGAGAAGGCGGCGACCGACGCGATCAAACAGGCCGGCGGCACCGTGGTCGGCGGTGTGCGCCACCCGATGGGCACCAGCGATTTCGGCTCCTACCTGCTGAGCGCCCAGGGCAGCGGCGCCAAGGTGGTGGCGCTCGCCAATGTGGGGGCGGAGACCGTCGGCACCATCAAGCAGGCTGGTGAATTCGGCCTGACCGAGTCCGGCCAGCGGCTGGTCGGCTATATCGTCTTCATCACCGACATCCATTCGCTGGGTCTCGACCTCGCCAAGGGGCTCTATGTCACAAGCGGTTTCTATTGGGACCGCAACGACCAGACCCGAGCATGGTCCAAGCGCTTCTTCGAGCGCCACGGCAAGATGCCGACCAAGGAGCAGGCCAACACCTACCTCGCCACCCTGCATTGGCTGAAGGGTGTGAAAGCGGCGGGCACCACCGAGTCCGAGGCGGTCACCGCCGCGATGAAGGCGATGCCAACCGACTATTTCGGCACCCCCGGCAGCATCCGCAAGGACGGCCGCGTGCTGTACGATCTTGAGCTGTACCAGGTGAAGAGCCCGGCGGAGAGCAAGGCGCCGTGGGACTATTACAAGCAGGTCCGCAGCATTCCGGCGGCGGAAGCCTTCCTGCCGGTTGAAACCAGCAGCTGCCCCTTCGTGAAAGCCCAGTGACTGGCGCAGAGGTGACCTGCGGGTCGCCGCCGGCGGAAACCGAGTTCGAGAGGGGTTCCCGCCGGACTGCGATCCGGGTTACACTCCGCTCTTTAGGTGCTGCGGGGACGGTACGTGGATCTACAGGTGCAAAGCGAGCGGCAGAACGACACCGGACGGTTGCGTTCGTCGGCGCTGGTGCGCCCGGTCTTCGCCGCGCTGGACCTCGGCACCAACAATTGCCGCCTGCTGATCGCCAAGTCGGCGCCGGGTGGCTTCCGCGTCATCGACGCCTTTTCCCGCATCGTCCGCCTGGGCGAGGGGCTGAGCCGCAACGACCATCTGTCGGAGCCCGCGATGGAGCGCACCATCGCGGCTCTGCGCGTCTGCGGCTCCAAGATCGAGCGTCGCGGCTGCACCGCCGTCCGCGCCGTCGGGACCGAGGCCTGCCGCCGCGCCAGTAACACCGCCGCCTTCGTCGAGACGGTGGAGCGCGAGACCGGCATCCCCTTGGAAATCATCTCCAGCGAGGAGGAGGGACGGCTGGCGCTGGCCGGCTGCGCCGCATTGCTGGAGCCGACCCATCCCTATGCCATCGTCTTCGACATCGGTGGCGGCTCGACCGAGCTGATGTGGCTGCAGGTGGAGAAGGGCAGGGCGCCGCGCCTGCTCGACCAGACCTCCATCCGTTGCGGCGTCATCGGCCTGACCGAGGAATATGGCGGCCCCAACGTCACCCGCGCCAACTACATCCAGATGGTGGAGGCGGTCGCCGACGCCATCGCCCCGTTCGAGGCGCGCAACCGCATCGAGAGCCGCGTCGCCGCCGGCAAGGTGCAGATGCTCGGCACCTCGGGCACGGTGACGACGCTGGCCGGCGTGCATCTGGGGCTGTGCCGTTACGACCGCCGGGCGGTGGACGGCAGCTATCTGCGGGTCGACCACGCCCGCGCGGTGATCGACCATCTGGTCGCACAGGATTTCGACGGCCGCGCCCGCCATCCCTGCATCGGCCAGGACCGTGCCGATCTGGTGGTCGCCGGCTGCGCCGTTCTGGACGCGCTGTGCGACGTCTGGCCGGTGGAACGGCTGCGCATCGCCGACCGCGGCTTGCGTGAAGGAATTCTGGTGGACCTGATCGGGGCCGCCGGCGAATGAACCGGTAACGACACCGGATGTATGATCGGGCAGGTGGGGAAGGATTTCCCGCCTGTGCCGGATGACCGAGGAACAGCAGCGATCATGACCGAAAAGACTCCGTCGACGCGTCCGGGCGGACGCCGTGCCACGGTCCGTGTGAAGACCGCCGGCAAGCGCACGGAATCCTCCAAGCGCTGGCTGGAGCGCCACCTGAACGACCCCTATGTGGCCGAGGCGACCAAGCGCGGCTACCGCTCGCGCGCGGCGTTCAAGCTGTTGCAGCTCGACGAGAAGTTCCGCCTGCTCGCCCCCGGCAAGCGCGTGGTCGATCTCGGCGCCGCCCCCGGCGGCTGGACCCAGATCGCGGTGGAGCGGGTGCAGGCCGCGAAGGAGGGTTGGAAGGTCGTCGGTCTGGACATCCTGCCGATGGACCCGGTTCCCGGCGCCACCACCATGCAGGCCGACTTCCTGGAAGAGGGGGCGGCCGAGAAGCTGAAGGACGCGCTGGGCGGCCCGGCCGATCTGGTGCTGAGCGACATGGCCGCTCCCACCACCGGCCACCAGCAGACCGACCATCTGCGCATCATGGGGCTGGCCGAGGCCGCCTACGATTTCGCGGAGGAGGTGCTGGCCCCCGGCGGCGCCTTCGTCGCCAAGCTGTTCCAGGGTGGGGCCGAGCGTTCCCTGCTCGACCGGCTGCGGCGCGACTTCACCGTGGTCAAGCACGCCAAGCCGCCGGCCAGCCGCGCAGAAGTCGTCGGAGACCTCTGTGGTCGCCACCGGCTTCCGCGGCGGCAACGTGAACGACTGAATAGGCCGTTTTTCGCACTTGCATAACAGATGCTGTGTGCGCACGGGTTCACAAGCCCATGGTCTTGTGTATAAGTGCGCCACGTTTATCTTCCGGGAGATTAGACACATGGCGCGCGACACCAAAATCCGCGAAGCCCTGACCTTCGACGACGTCCTGCTGGTTCCGGCCGAAAGCTCGGTGCTGCCGAACGACGTGGACACCCGGACAAGATTGACGAAGACCATCGAGCTGGGCATCCCGCTGATGTCCTCGGCGATGGACACGGTGACCGAGAGCCGTCTCGCCATCGCTATGGCCCAGGCCGGCGGCATCGGCGTCGTCCATCGCAACCTGACCATCGAGCAGCAGGCCGAAGAGGTCCGCAAGGTCAAGCGGTACGAATCGGGCATGGTGGTCAACCCGATCACCATCACGCCGAACGCGACGCTGGCCGACGCTCTGGAACTGATGTCCTACCACAAGATCTCCGGCATCCCGGTGGTCGAGAGCCGTGACGCGCGCGGCAGCGGCAAGCTGGTCGGCATGCTGACCAACCGCGACGTCCGCTTCGCCGACGACCCGCGCCAGCCGGTCAGCGAGCTGATGACCAAGGAACTGGTGACCGTTCGCGAGGGCGTCAGCCAGGACGAGGGCAAGCGCCTGCTCCACCAGCACCGCATCGAGAAGCTGCTGGTGGTGGACGAGGACTACCGTTGCATCGGCCTCCTCACCGTCAAGGACATCGAAAAGGCCCAGGCTTATCCCAATGCGTGCAAGGACGATAAGGGCCGCCTGCGCGTCGCCGCCGCCACCGGCACCGGCAGCGACGGTCTGGCCCGTGCGGAGGCCCTGTTCGACGCCGGCGTCGACGTGCTGGTGGTCGACACCGCGCACGGCCATTCGCTGAAGGTGCTCGATCAGGTTCGCGCCGCCCGCGCCCTGTCCAGCTACACCCAGGTCATCGCCGGCAACGTCGCCACCGCCGAAGCGGCCAAGGCGCTGATCGATGCCGGCGTGGATGCCGTCAAGGTCGGCATCGGTCCGGGCTCCATCTGCACCACCCGCATCATCGCCGGCGTCGGCGTGCCGCAGCTGACCGCTGTGATGGATGTGGTGGAGGAGTGCGAGAAGCACGGGATTCCCGTGATCGCCGACGGCGGCATCAAATATTCGGGCGATCTGGCCAAGGCGATTGCCGGCGGTGCAAGCGTCGCCATGCTGGGTAGCCTGTTCGCCGGCACCGACGAAAGCCCGGGCGAGGTCATCCTGTTCCAGGGCCGCTCCTATAAGAGCTACCGCGGCATGGGCTCGGTCGGCGCCATGGCGCGCGGCTCGGCGGACCGTTACTTCCAGCAGGAGGTTTCGACCATGAAGCTGGTGCCGGAAGGCGTCGAGGGCCGCGTCCCCTACAAGGGTCCGGTGTCGGCGGTCATCCACCAGCTGGTCGGCGGCCTGCGCGCGGCCATGGGCTACACCGGCAGCGCCTCCATCGCCGAGATGCGCGAGAAGTGCCAGTTCGTCCGCATCACCAATGCGGGCCTGCGCGAAAGCCACGTCCACGACATCACCATCACCAACGAGTCGCCGAACTACCGGCAGGGCTGACGGCGAATTCGGGAGCGTCGCCGCCGGCAGTCACCCGGCGGCGACGCTTCCCTCCGCCACCATCTTCCAGGGCTGCCACCCGCCCAGCCGCACGCCGACCGCAAGGCTGGTGAAGGGGATCCGCAGTTCGATGTCCCGCGGCTGGAAGAAGGTCAGCCGTTCCGGTTCACCCCGGTCGTCGAATTCCAGCCTGGCGCCTTTCGGTTCGGGCGCATACTCGTCGCTCATCACCTGCCAGATTTCCAGGTCGCTGCCATTGTTGGTGATCTTGTATTGGCCGCAGCGCCAAGTCGCCGCCTCGCCGACGCTGCCCTCCACAACCTTCTTGTCGCCTTCCATCCGCACGTCGCCGACCCCGGCGGCCTCGCCCTTCATCGACGGGCCCTGCCGTTCGGCGCGGAACCCCAGCCGCAGCCAGGCGGAGCGGCTGTGCGGGATCAGCCGGCGCACAGTGCGTGCGTCGTCCGCTACGAAATGGTCGGGGTCGTCGTAGAGGATGCGGTCCAGCGCGGCGGAGACGATCATACGGTCGTCGATGCGCAGGTCCGGTGCGGTGGCTTTGCTCATCAGGCCAAGGGACTCCGAAGGGTGTGCCCATAGTATATAGGGACTTATGCCGCCCGTCGCCCTGATGAGGTCCGCGCCCCGACAGACTCCCGAAACCGGTTCCCAAGCGCTATCCTGCGCGGCCCTTCTCCGGAAGCTCCCGATTCGTCACGAGACGCGCCATGCAGGACCTGTTCGACACGCCGCCCAATCCCCGCAGCATCGCCGTCGATGCCCTGACGCCGGACCAGGCGGCGGCGGAGTTGGCGGCGCTGGCCGCCGAGATCGCCCACCATGACCGGCTCTATCACCAGCAGGACCAGCCGGAGGTCTCCGACGCCGACTATGACCTGCTGGTCCGCCGCAACCTCGCCATCGAGACCCGCTTTCCCGAGCTGCGCCGCGCCGATTCGCCCAGCCTGCGCGTCGGTGCCGCTCCAGCCGCTGGCTTCGGCAAGGTGCGTCATGCCATTCCGATGCTGTCGCTGGGCAACGCCTTCGCCCCCGAGGACGTCGCGGAGTTCGATGCCCGCGTCCGCCGCTTCCTCGGCCTGTCCGACGATGCGCCGCTGACCTTCGTGGCGGAACCGAAGATCGACGGGTTGTCCTGCTCGCTGCGCTACGAGAAGGGCGAGCTGGTTCTGGCCGCCACCCGCGGCGACGGGGCGGAGGGCGAGAACGTCACCGCCAACGTCCGCACCATCCGCGACGTGCCGCACCGCCTGCCGGCGCCTTTCCCCGACGTGCTGGAGGTTCGCGGCGAGGTCTATATCGAGCCGCGACGACTTCCTGGCGATGAACGCCGCCCGTGCGGAGAAGGGCGAGCAGCTCTTCGCCAACCCGCGCAACGCGGCGGCCGGCAGCCTGCGCCAGCTCGATCCCTCCATCACCGCGTCCCGGCCGCTCTGCTTCTTCGGCTATGCGCTGGGCGAGCTGTCGGAGCCGATCGCCGAGAGCCAATGGGGCATCCGCGAGCGGCTGAAGGGCTGGGGCTTCCAGTTGAACCGCCCGGCCGAGCTGTGCGACGGCAAGGACAAGTTGCTGGCCTATTACGAGGGCATCGGCCGGCGGCGCGCTGGTCTGCCCTTCGACATCGACGGGGTCGTCTACAAGGTCGACAGTCTGGAGCTACAGCAACGGTTGGGCTTCGTCAGCCGCGCGCCGCGCTGGGCCATCGCCCACAAGTTCCCGGCCGAACAGGCGCAGACCCGGTTGAAGGAGATCACCATCCAGGTCGGCCGCACCGGTGCTCTGACACCGGTGGCGGAGTTGGAGGACATCACCGTCGGCGGCGTCGTCGTCAGCCGCGCCACCCTGCACAATGAGGACGAGATCGCCCGCAAGGACATCCGCGTCGGCGATCTCGTGGTGGTCCAGCGTGCCGGCGACGTCATCCCGCAGGTGGTCGAGGTGGTGCTGTCGCAGCGCCCGGCCGACTCGGCCCCCTATGTGGCGCCGGAAACCTGCCCGGTCTGCGGCAGCCTCGCCATCCGTGAGGCGGGCGAGGTGGTGCGGCGCTGCACCGGCGGCCTGATCTGCGCTGCCCAGGCCAAAGAGCGGCTTCGCCATTTCGTCTCCCGCGACGCCTTCGACATCGAAGGGCTCGGCGAGAAGATCATCGAGGAGTTCTGGGACGAGGGCTTCATCAAGTCGCCGGTCGACATTTTCACCCTTGAGGGCCGGGTCGAGCTGATCGGCCGGCCGGGCTGGAAGGAGAAGTCGGTCCAGAACCTGTTCAAGGCCATCCAGCAGCGTCGCGATGGCATCGACCTGCATCGGGTGATCTACGCGCTCGGCATCCGCCATGTCGGCGAGGTGACGGCCAAGTCGCTGGCCCGCCACTACAAGACGATGGGGGCTTGGGTCGACGGCATGCTGGCGGCTGAGCAGGCGATGCCCGGCCAGGAATGGCGCGATCTGCATACATTGAACGGCGTCGGTCCGGTCACCGCCGACACCATCCTCGCCTGGTTCGCCGATCCCGAGAGCGCGTCCAAGCTCGACTTCTATGCCGGCAACGATGCACTGCGGCTGGAAACCATCATCGGTTCGCTCGGCATCAAGCGGCTGAACAGCCGGGCTGCCCAGGCGCTGGCCACCCGCTACGGCACCCTGTCCGACTGGCGGGCGGCGATGGAGCGTGCGGTGGCGCAGGCGCCGGGTCAGCCCTGGCTCGATCTGGTCGCCACCCCCGATGTCGGCGAGGTGGCGGCCGAGGAATTGGCCGGCTTCTTCGCGGAGGAGCGCAACCTCGTCATCGTCCGCGGCCTGATGGAACGGCTGACCGTGCTGGACGCCGAGCTGCCGAAGGCCAGCAACTCCCCCATCGCCGGCAAGACGGTGGTCTTCACCGGAACGCTGGAGCGGATGACCCGGTCGGAGGCGAAGGCGCGGGCCGAATCGCTCGGCGCCAAGGTGGCGGGCTCCGTTTCCGGCAAGACCGACTATCTGGTCGCCGGGGCAGATGCCGGCAGCAAGGCGGCCAAGGCCAAGGAGTTGGGCGTCGAGATCCTGACCGAAGACGAGTGGCTGGCCCGGATCGGTGGCTGACCGACGCCGCATCGGACCTTCGCCAAAATGTCGCATCCCGTTCGACCGGATTGACGGACGGGGATTGGCGGAGTGAGATCAGGAAACGCTTATAGTCAGAAGCGGAACGATGCCGGACAGGTGGACCGCCCCGAAAACGGGACGGCGCCGACGGGCGGTCAACGCCCGCACCCGCCTGCCCGGCTGCCAACGAAGGGGACGAAGGAAACGCCATGGAGCCAATTCAGTGGTCGCGCTGGATGAGCGTGGGCAACGACGCACTGGACGAGGATCACCGCGTCCTGATCGCCATCGTCAATAAGCTGTACGACGACGAGAGCCGCCAGGACCCGGCCCTGATCGAAGCCATCCTGGATGAGTTGATCGCCTACACCCGCCATCACTTCGCGGAGGAGGAGGCGCAGATGGAAAAGCTGAACTACCCGACCTTCGCCGCCCACAAGGCCCTGCACGACCGGCTGACCCGGCAGGTCGAAAGCTACCGCGACGAATTCCGCGCGGGTGGCAGCCGGATCAGCGGCGAAGAGGTGTTCCTGTTCTGCTCCGACTGGCTGGGCAAGCACATCCTCAAGGAGGACACCCGCTTCGGCGAATATGCCGGCACTGGGGCGGAGATAGTGGTGGCGGGGTAGGAGGCCTTCCCGTCCCGGACGGACGGGACTCCCGGCACCTGCGCAGATCCCAGATTAAGAAAATTACCTAAAATACTGAAATAAATCGAAAAACGGGAAATATCCACCAAATTGCGCAGGGCGCTCGCTCCGAGAGGGGAGGGCGCTTTTCCTTTGCGCGAATCGCCGCGGCGGTGGGGGAGGGGAGTGCGCCAAAGAAAAAGCCCTCCCCGGTGGGGGAGGGCAGGGGCAGACCTCTCGAAAAAAGACCATCCCGGAACGATGATGGCAATCAGGCGACCGCCAGCTGCTCCAGGCCGCGGCGCGCGACCGGCAGCGACATCGCCGTCTCGTAGCGCCAAGCACTGCGGTCGGCGAACAGCGCACGCAGCAGCTGGTTGTTCAGGGCATGGCCGGAGCGCACGCCGTGGAAATGGCCGACGATCGGCGCGCCGGCCAGATACAGGTCGCCGACGGCGTCCAGGATCTTGTGGCGCACGAACTCGTCCTTGAAGCGCAGGCCCTCGGCGTTCATCACCGTATCGCCGGAAATGACCACCGCATTGTCCAGCGAGCCGCCACGGGCGAGGCCCATCTTGCGCAGCCCCTCGACCTCGTGCAGGAAGCCGAAGGTGCGGGCGCGGCTGATCTCGTCCTTGAAGCTGTCCGGATCAATCTCCAGGGCGCGGGCCTGACGGGAGATGGCGGCGCTGTCGAAGTCGATCTCGAAGCTGTAGCTGGTCGCGTCGTCCGGGGTGAAGGACGCGCTCTTGACGCCGTCGCCGATGGCGACCGGCTTCAGGATGCGGATGAAGCGGCGGGGCGACTTCTGCACGGCGATGCCGGCCTGCTCGATGGCGGCGACGAAGGGAGCGGCGCTGCCGTCCATGATCGGCACCTCGATGCCGTCCAGCGAAACCACGGCGTTGTCGATGCCGCAGCCGGCCAGCGCCGACATCAGATGCTCGATCGTGCCGACGGTGGTGCCATGGTCGTTGCCGATCACGGTGCACAGGCGGGTGTCGACAACCGTGTCCCAGCGCGCCGGAATGACGGCGGCCGCACCGCGCAGGTCGCTGCGCAGGAAGGTGATCCCGGAATTCGCATCGGCCGGCGAAATCGTCAGCGTGACGATGACGCCCGAATGCAGCCCGACGCCGGCGATGCTCACCGCCTTCTTCAGGGTCTGCTGGAACATGCCGTCCACGTTGCTGCGATTGTTGGCCACGATGTCTTTTCCATCTTGGTCGTGAAGGAGAGGTTTCCAGCGATCCGCGCCGCTTGATCTTGGGAGATCATCGCGTCGGCGGCTTTCGCTTTCGACCATGCTGATAGGTAACACCGGGGATCGGAAATCGGCAAATCACTCATTGTTACCGTTTGTTGCAGGGCAAAAGTAGTGCGCAAGACAAGCAATCAGCCACTTGTGCCAAGTCGTCTGAAATAAAAAATCCCCGGCGACGCACGACGGCATCACCGGGGTCCGAAAGGTTCGGTCAGGTTGTGGAGCCGCCGGCGCCGCGATTAGGAGGCTGCGGCGACGGCGGTTATCTCCGGCTTTCGCCGGGATCGGCCGGCCGTCCTGTCCAACACCGTGTCGGTCAGGACGGCCAAGATCGGTTCAGGTCCGGCCGCTCAGTTGGCCTGACGGCGCAGGAAGGCCGGGATGTCCAGTTCTTCCTGTTCGCCCGGCTTGCCATCGGCCCGCGGGGCCGGAGCCTGCGCCTGCGGGGCGGCGGGGTAGCCCGGCGCATGCTGCGGAGCGGACTGCTGCGGCGGATAGACCGGCTGTTGCTGCGCCGGCGCCGGATACTGCTGGCCCGCCGGATAGCCCTGGTGGGGAGCCTGCGGCTGCTGCTGCGGGTAGGCGGGCTGCTGCTGCGGATAGCCCTGGGGGGCCGGCTGGTACTGCTGCGGGGCCGGCTGCGGCTGATAGGCCTGCGGCGCGGGCTGCGGCACCGGCTGCGGCGCTGGTTCGGACTTGCGGCCCAGGCCGGTCACCAGACCGAACAGGAAGTTGCCCTTGCGGGCCGGCGCCGGCTCCGGCGCAGGCGCCGGGGCCGGACCGACGGACAGGCCGCCCGGATGCTGCTGGCCGGGGTGCTGCTGGTGGCCCTGCGGGGCGGCGTGGTGATGCTGCGGCGCCATCGGGGCCGGCTGCTGCGGCTGGTGCTGCGGCTGCTGGTGGCCCTGCATCTGCGGCGCCTGCGGGGCGTGCTGCTGGGGGGCCGGCTGCTGCGGGGTCGACAGCGGCGCGGCGCCGACGGTCACCGGCTGGCGCGGACCGGCATCGGCCGGCTTTGGCGCGAAGAAGTGGCCGCCCTGGTTCTCGCCATGCAGCGGACCGGCGGCCGGCTTCGGCGCCTCGACAGGCTGCTGGGCGCCGTACTGCTGGGCCGGGTCGTGCTGGATGGCGGCGGCACCGGCAGTGACCGGCTGCGGCGTGCGCAGGCCGGCGGCGGCGCTGGGAATGGCCGAGCCTTGGGCGGCGGCCGGAGCCGGGGCGCCGGTCAGGTTGCCGGGAGCCCCCGGCTTCTTGGCGCGGTCGCCGACCAGCGACAGGTTGACCGGGTGCAGGGTGCGCGGGTTGCTCATCGCCGCGGCATCGATGCCGGTGGCGACGACCGACACGCGCATCACGCCGTCCAGCGAGCTGTCGAAGGTCGAGCCGAAGATGATGTTGGCGTCGGGATCGACCTCGTCACGGACGCGGTTGGCCGCCTCGTCGACCTCGAACAGGGTCATGTCGTAGCCGCCGGTGATGTTGATGAGGACGCCGCGGGCACCCTTCATCGACACGTCGTCCAGCAGCGGGTTGGAGATGGCGGCCTCGGCGGCCTCGATGGCGCGGCGCTCGCCGCCGGCCTCGCCGGTGCCCATCATCGCCTTGCCCATCTCGGTCATGACGGACCGGATGTCGGCGAAGTCCAGGTTGATCAGGCCGGGCATCACCATCAGGTCGGTGACGCCGCGCACACCCGAATGCAGAACGTCGTCGGCCATCTTGAAGGCGTCCGCAAAGGTCGTCTTCTCGTTGGCGATGCGGAACAGGTTCTGGTTCGGGATGATGATCAGGGTGTCGACATACTGCTGCAGTTCGGCGATGCCGCCCTCCGCCAGCCGCATGCGGTGACCGCCCTCGAAATGGAAGGGCTTGGTGACGACGCCGACGGTCAGGATGCCGCGCTCGCGGGCCGCACGCGCGATGACCGGGGCCGCACCGGTGCCGGTGCCACCGCCCATGCCGGCGGTGATGAAGACCATGTTGGAGCCTTCGAGATACTGGACGATCTCGTCGATCTGCTCCTCGGCCGAGGCACGGCCGACATCCGGCTTGGAGCCGGCGCCCAGGCCGCGGGTGGTGCCCGTGCCCAGCTGGATGCGCTTCTCGCACAAGGAACCCTTCAGCGCCTGCGCATCGGTGTTGCCGACGACGAAGTCCACGCCTTCCAGGTTCGACTTGATCATGTTGTTGACGGCATTGCCGCCGGCCCCGCCGACGCCGAAGACGGTGATGCGCGGCTTCAGTTCGGGCTCGATCTGGGGGATGGTCACGTTGATCATTCTATTCAGGCCTCCACAACCTGTTTTCGTTGGGTTTGATGTTTGATATGCCGCGACCGGCGCCCGGTTGTGTCCGGTGTCTGTCCGTTCGGGAATCGGTGAATGGCGGTGGGGCGAATCATCTGAGATTCTCCCGCAGCCACAGGCCGACGCGACCGAGGAGCCCGGTTGACGCGACCGCCTCTTGGCCGGTCACCATCAGCTCCGTCGGGTTGCGGACGGCGTGTAGGAGAAGGCCCGCCACCGTCGAGAAGGCCGGTCCGCCATGCGCCTCGTTGAGGCCGGCGATCCGGGTGGGGCGGGCGATGCGGACCTGCTTGTCGAGGATCGGGGCGGCCATCTCGCGCGTGTTGGGCAGCTGGCTGGCGCCGCCGGTCAGCACGACGCGCCGGCCGACCAGATGGGAATGGCCGGACTGCTCGATGGCGCTGCGCACCTCTTCGAATATCTCTTCCATCCGCGCCTGGATGATGCTGACCAGGAAGGAGCGCGGGTGGCTGGCGGTGCCGCTGCCGCTGCGCTCGTCCTCGCCGATCTGCGGCACCTCGATCATCTCGCGCTCGTCGGCCGGGTTCACGCGGGCGCTGCCATACAGCACCTTCAGCCGCTCGGCATGGACCAGCGGAGTTGCCAGCCCGTGCGCGATGTCGTTGGTGACGTGCCGGCCGCCGAGCGGCACGAAGCCGGTCCACACCAGATTGCCTTCGGCGAAGATCGAGATGGTGGTGCCGCCGCCGCCGATGTCGACGCAGGCCGCTCCCATCTCCATCTCGTCCTCGACCAGACAGGCGAGGCCGGAGGCGAAGGGGCTGACGACGATGGACTCGATGTTCAGGTGACAGCGGGCGATGCAGGCGTGCAGCGTGCGGATGGCGCCGGCTGCGGCGGTGACGACATGCAGCTGTGCGCCCAGCGTGTGGCCGCTCATCCCCTTGGGATCGCGGATGCCGCGGCTGCCGTCTAGGGTGAAGCCAAGCGGGATGGTGTGGATCAGCGCCTGATCAGGACCGGCCTGCAAGGTGCGGGCATGGGCCATGGCGCGCCGGATGTCGCCCTCCGTCACCTCCTGGCCGGAGACCGGGACGGTGGCGGTGAAGGCATGGGAGCGGGGATGGCCCATCGACAGGTTGACGACGACGTCATGCACCGTCTCGCCGGCCATCTGTTCGGCCGCATGCACGGCGGCGCCGATCGAGGTCTCCGCCGCCTCCATGTCGATGATGGTTCCGGCGCGGATGCCCGTGGCGATCTGGTGGCCGACGCCGATCACGCGGAGGGAGCCGGGCTCCTCCATCCGCGCGATGACGCAGCACACCTTCGTCGAGCCGACGTCCAGCGCCGTGACGATCCCGCCACGGGCCGGCCGCTTCGGCTTCTTGGCACCGTTGAATCCCATCCCGAACATGCCCCCCAAGACTTTCCCTCGACTCCTGTCCACCGGCGACGGGCGCTTCCCCACAAGCGCCTGTCGTCACCGGGGCTTCAAGATTTCTTGCCGTTCTTCTTCTTCGTGTCGTCCTCCCAGCCCGGAAGCTGGGCGGTGGCGGAGGTCTGGATCGCGGCCTTGTCGGGCAGGCGCAGGTCGATGGCGACGATGTCGCGGTCCAGCACATGGCTGGCCGTGTGCATCTGCTCCAGTTGGCGCAGCGCGCGGCGCATCTCGGCATTGCCTTCCGGCAGCTTCACCGTCACGCCGTTGCCGAGCTGCAGGTTCCAGCGGCGGTCGCTGATCCAACTGGCGGATGACAGCATCGGCGCGATGGTCGGGGCGCCATCCAGCGCCGACAGCAGGGTGTGGACCTGCTGCGGGGCGTTGGCGCCGATCACCTGCGGCAGAGTTTCGATCCGCTGGTTGCCGCGGCGCGCCAATTCCGCCGCGTCGGCCAGCGGACGGCCGGCGCGGTCGATGACGGTGAACTGGCGGTCATGCTGCCAGATCGCCATCGGCTGGCGCTCGGACAGGCGGATGTAGAGGAAGCCGGGCAGCCGCCGCTCGATCGAGGCGGACGACACCCAGGGCAACTCCTCCAGCCGTTGCTTGGCATCGGCAAGGTCGATGGACAGGATCGGCTCGCCCCGGCGCACACCCAGCGCGTCGAGCACGACGTCGCGCTCGGTCTCGCTGCGGCCGACCACCAGGATCTCCGACAGGCGGAAGCCCATGTCGCCGGTCAGGCGGATGACGCTTTCCTGCGCCGCCTCCATCGTCTCGGCCAGATTGCCACGTTTCCAAGTGGAGCCGGCGGCACCGGCCAGTCCCAGCACCGGCACCAGCACCAGCGCCGCCTTGACGGCGGAGCGGGTCCAGCGCGGCCAGGCACGCCGCCGCTTGCCTTTTTCCGCCGACGCGGCCATGGCGCGTGGCGGGGTCGGCATCTCGTCCCGGGCGCGCGCGCCGGCGGCGGCGCGAAAGTCCGGGTCGGCCATCAGGTGAGCTGACATGCGGCGTTCTCCACGAGCCAGCCGACCAGCGCGCCGTAGGTGATCCCCACATGCGCGGCCTGTTCGGGCACCAGCGACAGGGGCGTCATGCCCGGCTGGTTGTTGATCTCCAGGAAATACAGACCGTCCGTTCCCGGCCGGCTGTCATCCCAGCGGAAGTCGCTGCGCGACACGCCCCGGCAGCCCAGGGTGTCGTGCGCCAGCACCGCCAGCCGCTTCGCCTCCTCCGCAACGACCTCGGGGATCGCGGCGGGGACGGTGTGGACGGCATGTCCGGCGCTGTATTTCGCGGTATAGTCGTAGAGCTGGGCCTGGAAGACGATCTCGGTCACCGCCAAAGCACGGTCACCCATGACGCCCACGGTCAGCTCGCGACCGGGGATGAACTCCTCGACCAGCGCGCGCTCGCCGAAAGTCCACGCGTCGCCGACCGGGCTGTTCTGCCCCTCGCGGACCAGGGTTACGCCAACGGTCGAGCCTTCGTCCACAGGCTTGACGATATAGGGCGCAGGCATGGGGTGGCTGCCGCCGGTGATCTCCCCGCGGGACAACACCATCCCCTTGGGCGAGCGGACGCCGACGGTGTCCAGCACGCGTTTGGTCATCGCCTTGTCCATGGAGATGGCGGCGGCCTGGACGCCCGAATGGGTGTAGGGCAGGCCCAGGAACTCCAGCACGCCCTGGATCGTCCCGTCCTCGCCGCCGCGGCCGTGCAGGGCGTTGAACACCACGTCGGGGCGCGGATTGCTCAGGGCGTGCATCAGCCCGCCCAGGTCGCGCTGCACGTCGATGGCGGTGACGCGGTAGCCTTCCTCCTCCAGCGCCTTGGCGACGCCGGCCCCGCTGACCAGCGACACCTCGCGCTCGGCCGACCAGCCGCCCATAAGGACGGCGACATGCTTCTTGTGGGCGTGGAGAAGGGCTTCGGTCATTGGGCGGTGCTTCCTTCGGCGGGAATGCCGATGCGCTTGATTTCCCAGTCCAGCGTGACGCCGCTGGTCTCGAATACGCGGCGGCGGACTTCCTCGCCCAGCGCTTCCAGTTGGGCGGCGGTGGCCGTGCCGTTGTTGATCAGGAAGTTGCAGTGCTTTTCCGACACCTGGGCGTCGCCGATGGACAGGCCGCGGCAGCCGGCCTTGTCGATCAGTTCCCAGGCCTTGTGGCCCTCAGGATTCTTGAAAGTCGAGCCGCCGGTGCGGGAGCGGACCGGCTGGCTGTCGGCGCGCTTGTCGGAGATCTCGGCCATGCGCCGCGCGATCTCCAGCGGGTTGCCGGGCTCGCCGCGCAGGACGGCACCGGTGAAGATGCAATCGTCCGGGACCGCGCTGTGGCGGTAGGTGAAGCCCATGCCGGCATGGCTGAACTCCAGCCGCCGGCCGTCGCGCGCCACCGCGATGGCGGAGACCAGCACGTCGGCCAGCTCGCGGCCATAGGCGCCGCCGTTCATGCGGAGCGCGCCGCCGACGGTGCCGGGGATGCCGGAGAGGAACTCCAACCCGGCGATGCCGGCGTCGCGGGCGACCATGGCGACATTCAGGTCGAGCGCCGCTGCCCCGGCGGTCACGGTCATTCCGTCCGCGGTGATGTCGGTGAAGCCGCGGCCGAGCCGGATGGTGACGCCCGGCACGCCGCCGTCCCGCACCAGCAGGTTGGAGGCGACGCCGATCACTGTCACCGGCACCTCGGCCGGCAGAGCGGCCAGGAAGTCGGCGAGGTCGTCGGCATCGGCCGGGCGGAACATCACCTCCGCCGGCCCGCCGACGCGGAACCACGTCACCGGCGCCAGCGGGGCGTCGGCGGTCAGCCGGCCCCGCACCGCGGGCATCCGCTGGATCAGGTGGCCATTGGGCCGATGGCTGTCAGCCGGGCTCATGCTGGGCGCTGCCGTCATCGCGTCGCGCCATAGAGGGAGGCCAGCTCACCCGGCAGGGCGTTCGCCCATTGGGTGATGTTGCCGGCGCCCAGGCAGACGACGAAGTCGCCGGGCTTGGCCATCTCGCGCACCACCTGCGCCAACTCCTGCTGGCTGTGCAATGCCACGACATGACGGTGGCCGTGCATGCGCAGGCCCTCGACTAGGCTGTCGCGGCTGACGCCCTCGATCGGCGCCTCGCCGGCGGCATAGACGTCGGCGACGATCACGGCGTCGGCGTCGTTGAAGCAGGTGCAGAACTCCTCGAACAGGGCAGCGAGGCGGGAATAGCGGTGCGGCTGGACGACGGCGATGGTGCGGCCGGTGCCGGCGGTGCGCGCGGCCTTCAGCACCGCGGCGATCTCCACCGGATGGTGGCCGTAATCGTCGATGACGGTGATGCCGTTGGTCTCGCCGGTCTTGGTGAAGCGGCGCTTAACGCCCTGGAACTTGGCCATGCTGTCGCGCATCACCACGTCGGGCAGGCCCATCTCGTTGCCGACGGCGAAGCAGGCCAGCGAGTTCTGGACATTGTGCGGCCCGTACATCGGCAGGCGCACGCCGGCGATGGCGCGGCTCTCGCCGGTGTGGCGGTCGTAGATCAGCACGTCGTACTTGGCGCCGTCGGGGCCCAGCTCGACGTTCACCGCGCGGATGTCGGCCTGCGGCGAGAAGCCGTAGGTGACGATGCGGCGGTCCGACACGCGCGGGATCATCGCCTGCACTTCGGGATGGTCGATGCAGAGTGCCGCGAAGCCGTAGAAGGGAATGTTCTGGACGAAGCTGTCGAAGGCGGCCCGGGCGTTGTCGAAGGTGCCGTAGAAGTCCAGATGCTCCGGATCCATGTTGGTGACGACGGCGATGCAGGCCGGCAGCTTCACGAAGGTGCCGTCGCTCTCGTCCGCCTCCACCACCATCCAGTCGCCGGTGCCGAGCCGGGTGTTGGAGCCATAGGCGTTGATGATGCCGCCGTTGATGACGGTGGGGTCGAGGTTGGCATGCTCCAGCATATGGCCGACCATCGAGGTGGTCGTGGTCTTGCCATGGGTGCCGCCGATGGCGATGGCCCATTTCAGGCGCATCAGCTCGCCCAGCATCTCGGCGCGGCGGACCACCGGCACCAGGGCCGCGCGGGCGGCCACGACTTCCGGATTGTCGCGCTTGACGGCGGAGGAGACGACGACGACGGCGGCCCCGGCGATGTTCTCGCCGCGATGGCCGACGAACACCTTGATGCCCAGTTCGCGCAGGCGCTTGACGTTGGCGTTCTCGGCGAGGTCGGAACCCTGGACGGTGTAGCCCAGGTTCCGCAGCACCTCGGCGATGCCGCTCATGCCGATGCCGCCGATGCCGACGAAGTGGATGGTGCCGATCGAGAGGGGGAGGGCGCGCATGTCAGGCTTACTTTCCGCGGCGAAGCATCAGGCGAAGGGTGGCGTCGACCGCCCCGTCGGACAGGTCGTTGGGGAGGGGCTGCGATCCATGGATCATCGACAGGCGGTCACGCAGGAAGCCGCCTTCGGCGAGGAAGCGCGGCACCAGCGGGCAGCCCGGACGGTTGTACCAGCCGCCCTCGGTCCGAGTCATGTCCGCCGGCCAGTCCTGCAGCGGCCGCGGCGTCGGCCGGGTCAGATTCCGCATGGGTTTCATCATTCCGCGGCCCCCTTGGCGCTGGCACCGGCGGACGGGCGCCGGGCGTGTTGGGATTGGTCGTGGTCGGAGCGGGCGTGATCGTGAGCGGCGGGGCCGCCGTCCAGCATCGCCAGCACGGCGTCGGCCAGCGCGGTGGCGGCGTCGGCGGTGCCCCAGCCATGGGCGGCGCGGGCTGCGGCAGTCAGCGCCTGCGGATCGGCCAGCAGGGCGGAAAGCTGCTTGGCCAGAGCCTGGGCGGTAAAGGAGGGCTGCGGCACCAGCCAGGCGGCGCCGGCTTCCGCCAGATGGCGGGCGTTGGCGGTCTGGTGGTCGTCGGTGGCGTGCGGGTAGGGCACCAGGATCGCCGGACGGCCGACGCAGGTCAGCTCGGCGATGGTGGAGGCCCCGGCGCGGGTGACGGCGAGGTGGCAGGCGGCCAGCCGCTCCGGCACATCGCGGAAGAAGGTCTGCAATTCCAGCCGGTCGAGGCCCAGCGGTTCCAGCGCGTCGCGGGCGGCTTCGAGATCCTCCGGGCGGCATTGCTGCGCCAGATGGATGCGGGCGCGCATCGCCTCGGGCAACAGGGCCAGCGCCGCGGGAATCACCTCGGAGAAGATACGGGCGCCCTGGCTGCCGCCCATCACCAGCAGGCGGACGGGACCGGCGGCGCCGGGTGCCTCGTAGGGGGACAGGCGGCGGGCGGCGACGGCCGGGCGGACCGGGTTGCCGGTGCGGACGATCTTGACGCGCTGCGCCTCGCCCAGCTTTTCGATGTCGGAGAAGGCGACGGCGATGCGGCTGGCCCCGGCGATCAGCATCCGGTTGGCGCGGCCCAGCACGGCGTTCTGCTCGTGCAGAAGGGCCGGCAGCTTCGACTGGATGGCGGCATAGACGGTGGGGACCGACGGGTAGCCGCCGAAGCCGACCACGGCGGCGGGATCGAGCCGGCGCATCAGCGCCCGCGCCTCCAACAGGCCGAGGCCCATCTGCAGGGCGGCCTTCAGCTTGCCGACGATGCCGGCGCCGGGGGAGGCGGCGCGGATGCGATGGACCGGTACCTCCGGCAGGTTCTCGCCGAAGGCATGGCCGCGCTTGTCGGTCACCAGCGTCACCGCCCGGCCACGGGCCAGCAACTCGCGCGCCAGCGCCTCGGCCGGGAACATGTGCCCACCGGTACCGCCGGCGGCCAGCACGATCACCTTGTTGGCGTTGGCGTCGAATCCCGCGGGGAAGCCCGCATTGGAGCCGATCGTGCTCAAGTCGGTCGGCCTCCTCATTCCGCGGGGCCGAAGCGTTTGCGTGTCAGTGCCAGAACCATACCCATGCCGAACCCGAGAGCGAGCAGCGAAGAGCCGCCGTAGGAGATGAACGGCAGGGTCATGCCCTTGGTCGGCATAAGATGCAAGGACGAACCCATGTTGATCGCCGCCTGAAGCCCGAACTGGATCAGAAGACCGGCGGCGGCCAGCAGGACGAAATAATTGTTGTCGTTGAAGACACGGGCGAACCCGCGCAGAACGACGAAGGCGAACAGAACCACCAAGCCCAGGCAGAAGATCAGGCCCAGCTCCTCGCCTGCGACCGCGAAGATGAAGTCGGCATGGCTGTCGGGCAGATAGAACTTCACCGTGCCCTGTCCGGGGCCGGTGCCCATCAGCCCGCCGTTGGCGAAGGCCTCCAGCGAGCGGTTGACCTGATAGTTGTCGCCGGCATGCGGATCGAGGAAGCGGTTGATGCGGCTGGTGACGTGCGGCAGCGTGTAATAGGCGCCGACCAGCCCGACCACGCCCAGCCCGCCGAGCCCCATCACCAGCACCAGGTTCAGACCGGCCAGGAAGAACTGGGTGAACCAGACGGCGGAGACGACGAAGGTCATGCCCAGGTCGGGCTGAAGGATCAGGCCGGCCATGGTGAGGCCGTAAAGCGCCATCGACACCAGCGCGCCCGGGAAGCCGGGGTTGGTGCGCGACAGCGAGAACAGCCAGGCGGCGACCACGGCGAAGGCCGGCTTCACGAACTCCGACGGCTGGATCGACAGGCCGGGGACATGGATCCAGCGGCGGGCACCCTTGATCTCGACGCCCACCACCAGCGTGGCATAGACCAGCGCCACCGAGATCAGGAACACCGCCAGCGCCACCCGCCGCACGCCGCGCGGGCTGAGCAGAGAAACGCCGACCATGATGACGATCGCGGGGATCAGCATCATCACGTGGCGTTCGACGAAATAGAAGGTGTCCTGGATGCCGATGCGCTCGGCCACCGGCGGGCTGGCCGCGGTGATCAGGACGGTGCCGAGGAACATCAGCAGGGCGACGGCGCCCAGCTGCCAGCGGTCGACGGTCCACCACCAGCGGCCGAAGATCGATTGGTCGGTACGGTCGAAGGTGATCATGCAACGCCCCCGCTGGTGCCGTCACCGGTGCTCTCATGCGCCGCGACGATGTTCGCGACATAGACCGCGAAGGCTTCGCCGCGCTTCTCGAAATTGGCAAACTGGTCCCATGACGCGCAAGCTGGGGACAGCAGCACGCAAGCGCCCTCCAGCCGTTCCGCCAGGGCCAGTCCGGCCGCCTTCGCGGTCGCAACATCCAGCGTTCCACAGCGTGTATAAGCAACACCCTGCGCGTCTAGCCATGCGGCGAATTGTTCCTGCGCCTCGCCGATCAGGAAGGCGTGGCGGACGCGGCCCATATAGCGTTCCAGACCGTTCAGCCCGGTGTCCTTGGCCTGTCCGCCGAGGATCCAGTAGATCGGGTCGAACGTCGCCAGCGCCTTTTCGGTGGCGTCGGCGTTGGTCGCCTTGCTGTCGTTGACGAAGCGCACCCCGTCCAGCGTGCCGACCAGCTGCTGCCGGTGGGCGAGGCCGGGGAAGGTCGCCATCGCCGCGACGATGGCCGGCACCGGCAGGCCGGCGGCCTTGCTGGTGGCGAAGGCGGCGGCGGCGTTCTGCCAGTTATGGGCGCCCAGCAGGCTGGGCAGGCCCGACAGCTCCACGACCCGAACCGCCTCGCCGTCGGTGTCGTCGACCAGCCAGCCGTCGGCGGCATAGACGCCGCCCGCCACCGGCCCCTGGGCGGAGATCGGCCAGATGCGCTGGTCGCCGGCGGTGGCGAGGTCGGCGTGGATCTTGCGGCAATGCTCGTCGTCCACCCCGATCACCGCGGTTCGCGGCCAGGTCTGGCGGTGGAAGATCAGCCTCTTGGCGGCGATGTAGCCCTCCATCCCGCCATGGCGGGCGAGGTGGTCGGGCGTGATGTTCAGCAGGACCGCGATGTCGAAAGTGATCGAGTGGGTCAGCTCCAGCTGATAGCTCGACATCTCCAGCACGCAGGTGCCGCCCGACCCGATCGGATCGAAGGTCAGCACCGGCGTGCCCAGATTGCCGCCCACCGCGGCTTTGCGGCCGGCGGCAGCCAGGATGTGGCCGATCAGGGTGGTGGTGGTCGATTTGCCGTTGGTGCCGGTGATGCCGATGAAGGCGCAGTCGCGCTCCGCCCGGCCCAGCAGCTCGATGTCGCAGATCAGCTCGATCCCCAGCGCGCGGGCGCGCTCGGCCACCGGATGCGGCTTGGGGTGGGTGTGGGGGATGCCGGGCGACCAGACGATGGTGGTCAGGTCCGACAGGTCGGCGCTGGCGAGATCGACCACGGCGAAGCCCTCGGCCTCCGCCGCGGTGCGGGAGGCGGGATTGTCGTCCCACACCCGCACCTCGGCCCCGCTGTCGCGGAGCGCGCGGGCGGTGGCGAGGCCGGACTTGCCCAGCCCCATCACCGCGACGGGCAGCTCCTGCATGTAGAACAGGTCGATCATCGCCGGTGCCCCCCTCAGCGCAGCTTCAGCGTGGACAGGCCGACCAGCGCCAGGATCGAGGCGATGATCCAGAAGCGGATCACCACGGTCGGTTCCGCCCAGCCCTTCTTCTCGAAGTGATGGTGCAGCGGCGCCATGCGGAACACCCGCTTGCCGGTCAGCTTGAAGGAGGCGACCTGCACGATCACCGACACCGTCTCCAGCACGAACAGGCCGCCGATGATGGCCAGCACGATCTCATGCTTGGTCACCACGCTGACCGCACCCAAGGCACCGCCCAGCGACAGCGACCCGGTATCGCCCATGAAGACCATGGCCGGCGGGGCGTTGTACCACAGGAAGCCCAGCCCGGCGCCGACCAGCGCGCCGCAGAACACCGCCAGCTCGCCGGAGCCCGGCACATGGTGGATCTGGAGATAGTTGGCGAAGATTGCGTTGCCCGACAGGTAGGAGATCAGGCCGAAGCAGCCGGCGGCGATCATCGTCGGCACGATGGCAAGCCCGTCCAGCCCGTCGGTCAGGTTCACCGAGTTCGAGGCGCCGACCATGATGAAGGCGCCGAACGGTACGAAGAACCAGGACAGCTGGACCAGGAAATCCTTGACGAAGGGAACCGCCACGCCGCCCGACAGCGGCGGGGCCGACACCCACATGATCAGCGCCGAGGCGACCAGCCCGATTGTGATCTCCCAGCCCAGGCGGAAGCGGCCGGACAGCCCCTTGGTGTTGCGCTTGGTCAGCTTCAGGTAGTCGTCGCCGAAGCCGATCAGGCCGTAGCCGATGGTCACCAGCAGGACGATCCAGATATAGGCGTTGGTCAGGTCGGCCCACAGCAGGGTGCTGACCGTCATGGCGATCAGGATCATCAGGCCGCCCATGGTGGGCGTGCCCTTCTTCTTGAAATGGCTCTCCGGGCCGTCGGCGCGGATGGGCTGGCCTTCGCCCTGCTTGCGCTTCAGCCAGGCGATCAGGCGCGGAAAGAAGACGAAGCTGATGACCAGCGACGTGATCACGGCACCACCGGTCCGGAAGGTCAGGTACCGGAACAGGTTGAACGGCGAAAAGACGTCGGCCAGACCGAAGAGGAGGTTGTAGAGCATTTGGGTCCGTCAGCCTCGCGGGGCCTGCGCGGATTGCGCGGCCGCCTGCGGCTGGTTGGTGGTTCGGGAGGCGGCTTTGTCCTCGCTTTCGCGCCCGCTGTCGAGTGCCGCGAGCGCATCGACGATCAGACCTGTACGACTGCCCAGGGACCCCTTGACCATGATGACGTCGCCGCCCTTTACGGTCCCGGTGACGATGGGGGCCAGCTCCACGCTGGTTTCGGTCCAGGCGCCGCGCATCGCCGCCGGCAGGCGGTCGAACAGCGTCTTCATATGCGGCCCACAGGCATAGACGGCGTCGACATGGGCGTTGCGCAGCGGCTCGGCCAAACCGATGTGCAGCGCGTCGGCGCGCGCGCCCAGCTCCCGCATGTCGCCCAGCACGGCGATGCGCCGGCCGCCGGCACCGGGGTCGATCTTGCCCAGCACCTCCAGCGTCGCCGTCATTGCGGCGGGGCTGGCGTTGTAGCTCTCATCGATCAGGGTGAAGGCGCCCTGCGGCAGCTGGATGCGCTTGCGGGTGCCGCGCCCCTTGACCGGCGGCAGGCTGGACAGCGACCGGGCGGCGGCTGCGACATCGGCGCCCAGCGCCTTCACCGCCAGCAGCACCGCCAGACTGTTCATCACCCAGTGCCGGCCCGGCTGCGACAGGCAATACTGCACCCGTTCGCCGCGGATCAGCGCGGTCACCGCGCTGCAGGTCGCATGCAGCGAGCAGTCGACCAGCCGGGCGTCGGCCTCGTCATGGGCGCCGAAGCTCCAGATGTCGGTCAGCCCCTGGCGGCGGGCGGCGGTGGCCAGCCGGCCATACTGTCCGTTGTCGCGGTTCAGCACGGCGATGCCGCCGGCATCCATCCCCTCGAAGATCTCGGCCTTGGCATCGGCGATGGCCTCGACGCCGGAGAAGAACTCCAGATGCACCGCCTCGATGGTGGTGATGACGGCGACATGCGGCTTGACCTGCCGCGACAGCGGCCCGAGTTCGCCGGCATGGTTCATCCCCAGCTCGAACACGCCATAGCTGCTGTCGGCAGGCAGGCGGGCAAGCGACAGCGGCACGCCCCAATGGTTGTTCAGGCTGCCTTCGTTGGCGTAGGTCGCCCCTTGCGCCGACAGGACATGGCGCAACGTTTCCTTGGTCCCGGTCTTGCCGACGGAGCCGGTGACGCCGACGAAGCGTGCGCCGCAACGCGCCCGCGCCACCACGCCCAGCGCCGCCATCGACTCCAGCGTGTCGGCCGGTGCGAGCAGCAGCGGTGCGCCTTCCGGGAGATTATCCGGCAGATGGTCGACCATCGCAGCGGCGGCACTGGCGGCCAGCGCGGCGCCAACGAAGGCGTGCCCGTCGAAATTCGGCCCGCGGATGGCGACGAACAGGTCGCCCACCGCCACCTTGCGGCTGTCGATGGCGACGCCGGTCGCGGTCCAGGCGGACGGGCCGGCCAAACGCCCGCCGGTGGCGGCCGCAGCCTCATCCGCTGTCCAAAGGACCGTCCTGTCCCCGCTCATGCTCCAACCTCCGCTACGGCTTTCCGGGCCTCGTCCGCATCGTCGAACGGACGCACCTCGGTGCCGATCGTTTGTCCCTGTTCGTGGCCCTTGCCGGCGATGACCAGTACGTCGCCGGGCTGAAGCTGCCGCACCGCGGTGCGGATCGCTTCGGCCCGGTCTCCGATCTCCTCCAGCCGGCCGGCCAGATCCCCGGTGGCCCCAGCCAGCACCTGACCCCGCACGAAGGCGGGATCCTCGGTCCGCGGATTGTCGTCGGTGACGATGGCGCGGTCGGCCAGCCTGGCGGCCAGCGCGCCCATCACCGGCCGCTTGCTGCGATCGCGGTCGCCGCCACAGCCGAACACCGTCACCAGATGGCGCGCGGCATGCGACCTCAGCGCCAGAAGCACCGTTTCCAGCGCGTCCGGCGTATGGGCGAAATCGACGTAGACCGTCGCCCCGTTGGGATGGGTCGCGACATGCTGCAACCGGCCCGGTACGCCTTCCAGCGAGGAAAGGCTGTCCAGCGCCCGCCCGGCGTCACCGCCGGATCCGATGACCAGCCCCAGCGCGCAGAGCACGTTCCAGGCCTGGAACCGACCTGCCAGCGGCAGGTCGACCGTCACGTCGCGGCCGAGCACGGACAGGGAAAGGCGCTGGCCATGGGCCAGCGGCTCAACCCCGGTCACCCGAAGCTCGGTGCCGGCCAGACCATAGGACAGGACCCGGTGGCCGCGGTCGTTACAAATGGTGGCAAAATGTTGAAATTCCGGAGAGTCGGCGTTCAGTACCGCTACGGCCCCCGTCGGCAGGACGCGGTCGAACAGCATCGCCTTGGCGTCGCGGTACGCATCCATGGTGCCGTGATAGTCCAGATGGTCCAGCGTCAGGTTGGTGAAGCCGGCGGCCTTGATCGCCACCCCGTCCAGCCGGAACTGCTCCAGCCCATGGCTCGACGCCTCCATCGCCAGATGCTCGATGCCGGCATCCTTGGCGGCGGCGAGATCTCGGTGGAGCGACACCGGATCGGGCGTCGTCATTCCGCCATAGCCGTGCAGGCCGGGGCCGAGCAGGCCCAGCGTGCCCAGGCTGCCGGCGGGCAGGCCGAGGCGCGTCCAAATCTGGGCGGCGAACTGGACGGTGGAGGTCTTGCCGTTGGTGCCGGTCACCGCCACCACCGTCTCCGGCTGGCGCCCGCCATGGAAGGCGGCGGCCATGAGCGCGAAGGCGAGGCGGGGCTGCGGGTCGGTCAGCAGGAGGGCGGTGGAACCGGCTGGCAGTTCAGTGCCCTCGGGCGCCAGCACGGCGGCGGCGCCCCTGGCGAGCGCGTCGGCGATGAAGGCGCGGCCATCGGCCTTCACGCCGGGCAGTGCAGCAAAGACAAAGCCGGGCTTGACCGCCCGGCTGTCGGCGGTCAGCCCGGCGATGTTGGGGTCGGCGACGCCGCGGGTGGCGTCAGCGCGGCTTGGTCTGAGTTGGGAAAGACGCAACGGTGCTTCCCTTCGCGGGGGGTGGAGCGGTGACGGGCGGCAGCGACTGCTGCCAGTTGGTGGAACCGGCGGCGTTCAGGTAGGTGGAGTTCAGGATCTCCGGCGTGTTCTCGTCCACCATCGGCACATTCAGCAGCGGGCCGATCTGCTTGACGATGCGGCCCACCGCCGGGGCGGCGACCCAGCCGCCGGTGGCGTAGCCGTAAGTCTTCTTCGTCGCCTGCGGTTCGTCGACCAGCACATAGACGATGTAGCGCGGATCATTCATCGGGAAGGCGCCCAGGAACGACGACATGCGCGAGTTCTTCTGGTAATGCTTGCCCTTTTGCTTGTCCGCCGTGCCGGTTTTTCCGCCGACGACATAGCCCTTCACTTCCGCCGATTTGCCGGTACCCTCGGTGACGACGAAGCGGAACATGCGTCGCATCATGTCGGAGGTCTGGCGCGACACCACCTGCTCGGTCGGAATCTCGCCGTCGGGCTGGCGCTTCAGCAGCGTCGGCTTGTGGAAGAGGCCGCCGTTGATGACGGACGCGGCGGCGGCCACCGTGTGCATCGGGCTGACGGAGATGCCGTGGCCGAAGGAGATGGTGTAGCTGTTGACCTCGCGCCACGGGTTGGGCACCAGCGGCCAGCCGCTTTCCGGCAGCTCCAGCCCGGTGGGCTTGGTGAAGCCCATCTTGGTCATGAAGGCCTTCTGCGCCGCCACGCCCACCTGCTGCACCATGCGCACCGAGCCGAGGTTGGAGGAGTGCTGGAACACTTCCGCCACCGTCAGCGCGCGGTGCAGGTTGTGGTAGTCGTTGATGGTGAAGCGGCCGATCTTGACCGGGTGCGCCGCGTCGAACATGTCCGACACCCGGATCTTGCCGGTGTCGAATGCCAACGCAGAGTTGAAGATCTTGAAAGTCGAACCCATCTCGTACACGCCGAGCGTAGCCCGGTTGAACAGCGTGTCCGGGACCAGGCCGGTCGGATCCTGCGGGTCGAAATCGGGCAGCGAGACCATCGACAGCACTTCGCCGTTGCGCACGTCGAAGACGATGCCGGCGGCGCCGATGGCGCTGAATTCCTGCACCGTGGCGGCCAGCTCCTTCTTCAGGACATGCTGCAACCGCAGGTCGATGGACAGCTGAAGCGGCGTGCCGGGCTCCTCGGTCAGCCGCTTGTTGAAGCCCTGCTCCATGCCGGCAAGGCCGTTGTTGTCGATGCCGGTGAAGCCGACGATGTGCGAGGTCAGCGGGCCGGCCGGATAGAAGCGGCGCTCCTCCCGCTCGAACGCGACGCCGGGGATGCCGAGGCGGTGGACGGCGGCCTGCTGCTTCGGCGTCAGGTTGCGCTTCAGCCAGACGAAGCGGCGGTCGCCGCTCAGCTTGCCGAGGACGTCCTTGTAATCCAGGTCGGGCAGGGCGCCGACCAGCTTCTGCGCGGCCTCTTCCGGGCGCGAGACCAGCTTGGGGTCGGCATAGAGCGACTGGGTGACCAGTGAGGTCGCCAGCAGGTTGCCGTTGCGGTCGGTGATGTCGGCGCGGTTGGTGGTGGTGTCGCCCACCTCGAGCGCGACATGCTGGCGCGGCTCGCCGCCGCCGGCGAGCAGCGTGGCCATCGCCAGCTTGACGCTGATGGCGGTGAAGACGGTCGTGACCACGGCAGCCGTCACCATCAGGCGGTAACGGCTCTGCTCCAGCGCGACCGCCAGCGAGGTCCGCGGCTTGGCGGACGGCTGCGGGGCCGGCTGGGGAAAGGGCGAGGGTGCCGGCGGCGGCACATAGGTGCTGCCGGTGCTGGCTCCCGGCTGGCCGTAGCCGGCCGGGCCGCCGTGGTCGTGACCGATCATCGATTGGCCCCCAGGCGCGCAACGAGCAGCCCGAGGCTGTCGGTCGGCTTGGGCTGATAGGGCTGCTGCGCGGCCGGAGCCGCGGCGGCAACCTTAGGTGCCGGCGCCGGGATCGGGCGGGAGGCCAGTTCGGTCGGGCGCGCGGTCGGGGCGTTGGGTGCCAGCTTGCCGGCGGCGGCCGGCGCAGCCGGAGTCGCCGACTTCTCGGTAGGCACACGGGCGGAGCCGGGCACCAGGGCGGCCGGCTTGATCCGGTTGGCGCGGGACGGGTCGGCAAGGGCAGCGCCGGAGGGCAGGGATGCCGGCACGACGACAGGCGCGCGTTCCAGCGCCTTTTCCATCGGCAGCGGCTTCGCCAACCCGACCGGCGCGCTGACCGGAACGATTCCGGCAGCGGCGTTGTTGTTGGGAGCGGCGGGCACGCGGGCGGCGGCCAGCTGGGAATTGCCGGTGCCGGGCGCGCGGACCATCGGCGGCAGCGGAGCGCCGGGCATGGCCTTGCCGGGCAGGGCCTGGGCCGGCGGCGGGACCGCGTCGGCCGGGCGCATCGGGATCATGTCCATCGCCATATACTGGCGCGGCTCGGTCGGCTGCAGCGTCAGATAGGCCTGGGCCATCTGCTCCAGCTTGGTGGGGTCGTTCAGGTAGCTCCATTCGGCCTTCAGGACCTGGATCGACTCCTGTTCCAGAATGATCTTGCGGTTCAGCCCGGCGAGCTTCTCCTCAAGATCCTGGACGTCGTAGCTGGTCTGGAACAGCACGCCACCGGCGGCCGCGATCAGGCCACCCCAGAACAGCCAGGTCTTGCCTTTCATGCTGCCTCCTTGCCGGACGCCGGGAACGCGGGCGCCTCGGTACGTTCAGCCGCGCGCAGCCGGGCGGACCGGGCGCGGGGATTGTTACGGGCTTCGGCCTCGCTCGGGTCCACGGGTTTCCGGGAGAGCAGGCGGAAGGATGGGTGATGCGCCGCGACCGCGGTCACGGGCGTGTGGCGGGACGGGGAGGGCGGCGGCGAAGAGCGTTCCCGCAGGAACGCCTTGACCTCGCGGTCCTCCAGCGAATGGAAGGAGACGACGGCGAGACGCCCGCCGGGCGCCAGCAGCGACTCGGCGGCGGACAGGCCGCGCCGCAGTTCGCCCAACTCGTCGTTCACATGGATGCGCAGCGCCTGGAAGGTGCGGGTGGCCGGGTCGATCCCGTCGCCCTTCCCCTTCGGCACGACCGAGCGGATGATGTCGGCCAGCCGGGCCGTGCGCTCGATCGGTGCCTCGCGGCGGGCGGCGACGATGGCGCGGGCGACGCGGCGCGCCATCCGCTCTTCGCCCAGGTGGTAGACGATGTCGGCCAGATCCGATTCGTCGGCGGTGTTGACCACGTCGGCGGCGGTCGGCCCATCCCGTCCCATCCGCATGTCGAGCGGGCCGTCGAAGCGGAAGGAGAACCCGCGCTCCGGCTCGTCGATCTGGGGGGAGGAGACGCCGACGTCGAGCGCCACGCCGTCGACCGTCCCGACTCCATGGTCGGCGAGCAGCCGGTCCATATCGCCGAATCGGCCCTCGATCACCTCCAGCCGTCCGGGGAACTCCTGGGCCAGCGCATGGCCGCGCTCGATCGCGGCGGGGTCGCGGTCGATGCCGATCACGCGGCAGGAGGCCGATTGCAGCAGGGCGCGGCTGTAGCCGCCGGCGCCGAAAGTGCCGTCCACATAGAGGCCGCCGTCGCGCGGGGACAGCGCGGCGATCACCTCGTCCAGCAGGACGGGAATGTGGATGCGGGTGTCGGTCATCAGGCGCCCTCCCCGCTCCGGCTGGCGGCGCCGCGGGACGCCTTGGCCACAATCTGGCTGAGGGAGATGTCTTTGCGCACGACCTGTTCGCGCAGTGCCGCCTCGTGGGCTTTCAAGGCGTTGGGTTCCCAGATTTGAAAGGTTTTGCGGCGGCCGATGAAGGCGGCCTCTTCGGTGATGCCGGCGAACTCCGCCAGCTCCTTGGGCAGGACGATGCGGCCTTCGGCGTCGGAGGAGACGGGGATCAGCTTTCCGAAGATGAAGGTCTCGATCATGTCGCGCTCGTCGGCATCGAGGTCGGGGGATTCGAGGCTTTCGGAGAGGACGTCGAGATAGTCCTGGTCGGCGCCTTCCAGCGCCTGGTGATTCAGCGAGGGCCAGAGATAGACGGTGCTGGGAGCCGACGTCTTGGCAAGCGACTGCCTGAACTGTGCCGGGATGGACACACGCCCTTTCCTGTCAACTTTGTTGACGTATGTGGACAGGAAAACGGCCATAGGCCCGGCGATCCCCCCTGCTATCCCCCGTGCGCGGTCGGGTGCTCCGCGCTAGCCCCGCTTGGCCCATTCAGCTCCCGCCCCCGGTGTTAACCAGAATGGGTAAGAGCCCCCCTTAAATGGGCGTTCTTGGGATAGCATGGGACGGCATGGGCGTCAACGCTCCCCCGAGTATTCAGACGGGGGTGTCAAGACTTTTGGGTCATACAGTGGCATCCGGGCAAGTTGGTGTACGAAATCTCAGAATCTTCGCAGTATTCCGCTGGACTCTCGCGATGCGCATGGAGTTATCCACACAGGTTCTTCGAACGTTCCAAAATTTTAAGAAAATGCTATATACGCATGGTTTGTCTCACCGTGGAATCGACCCCCTCGGACGGCATAGAACCTTGGGTGGGAAACAAAGGTTCGGCATGGGACGGCATGGGAAATTGCCCCACAGTTATCCACCGGCTGTGGATTAGTCTGGGGAAAATGTGGATGTGACCGTGCACATCCTGGGGATGACGGCGGAAAAGCCCGGCGGACTGCGGGGTGCCGGGGGAGGGGCGGTCGCATCCACCCTGTGGATGACATCGCAGACCGCTCCTCTGCCACCCGCCTGCCGCCCACGCCGTCCCATGTCCGCCCGTCGAAAGGAAACGGGCGAGGGCAAACGGGAGCCGCCATGGGATCGGCCGCCCCTATGGGGAGCCGATTTGGGACGGGCTGGGCAAAAGAGGTGGGAAAGTGCCAGATGGCCTGTAAGCCGGGTTCTGTATCCCGCCCCGAGGGGCAGGCGATGGCCATTCGTCTGGGACGCCGGTTGCCCGGACGCCTCGCGCGACCAACCCGAGCGGCGGCGCGGAAACGCGCTTGACCCACGCCCGTCCCGTTGCGGGGACGGTGGTCGGGCCGCTCCTATTCGGTCTTGCTCCCGGTGGGGTTTACCGTGCCGTCCCCGTTGCCGGGTCCGCGGTGCGCTCTTACCGCACCCTTTCACCCTTACCTGCGTCGAAACGCCGGCGGTTTGCTTTCTGTGGCACTTTCCCTAGGGTCGCCCCCGCCGGCCGTTAGCCGGCACCGTGTTTCCGTGGAGCCCGGACTTTCCTCCCCCGGTCGAAACCGAAGGCGGCCATCCGGCCATCTGGCGCGGTCGTTCATATAGGGAAGCGGCCGTAGGGGCAAACCCCAAATCGCGGGCTCCGACCGTTACCGTCCGGTCAGTCGCAGCAAAGCGCGCAGGCGGCGCACCGTCTCAGGGTCGGGAAGGCCCGTCAGGCAGTCGGGATTGAAGTGGCGCTGGAAGGCCAGCAGCGCCCTCGGCTCTGCCGGGTCGTACCCATAGCGTCCCAGCAGTGCGGCGACCTCCCCTGTGTCGGCGGGGCCGTCGTCGGCCTGGGACGGCGTGGGCCAGAGCCCGATCCCGTGGGCGGCAAGGCCCGGCCAATCGAACAGCTCGCCCGGGTCCTCCTTGCGGGCGGGGGCCACGTCGCTGTGGCCCAGCACATCGGCGGCGGCGATGCCATGCCGGGCGACGATGCCGAGGCAAAGCTCGGCGACCGCGGCCATCTGCACCGGCGGGAAGGGCCGGTAGCCGAACTCGTGGCCGGGATTGACGATCTCCACGCCGATGGAGCGGCTGTTGACGTCCCCCGCTCCGCGCCAGCTCGACCGGCCGGCATGCCAGGCCCGCCGGTCCTCCGGCACATGGGCATAGACGGTGCCGTCCTCGTCCACCGTGTAATGGGCGCTGACCTGGGATGCCGGGTCGCACAGACGCTCCAGCGCATAGGCGGCGGTGAGCATGCCGGTGTAATGCAGGATCAGCAGTTCCACCCCCGCACCGTCGGCACGCGGGCCGTGGTTGGGGGAGGGGAGGTCGATCCGGCGGAAGCGGCTCATGTCGGCATCAGGTCGGGTTGGTGACGGTCTCGCTGACGGTGCGCGGACGGCGCTTCACGATCACCGCAACGCCGCCGATGGTCAACAGCCCGCCGATGGCGAGGTTGATCGTCACCGGATCGCCCATCAGCAGCACGCCGCTGGCGACGCCGAAGACCGGCACGGTCAACAGATAGGGCATGGTCTGGTTGACGGAATAGCGTCCCAGCAACGGATACCACAGCCCGTAGGCGATGATGGTGACGGCGATGGCCATATAAGCGATGGACGCCCAGCCGACCCAGGTCGAATTCGCCAGCGCCGCCATCTGTCCATGCTCCGTCAGCAGCGACAGGACCAGCAATTGCGGCATGGCGAATAGCGCCATCCAGCCGTTGACGGCGAAACCGTTCACCGCCCCGATCAACTTCATCTGCACGCTCGCCACCGCAAAGGCAAAGCTCGCGGCCAGGATCAGCAGCAGCGAATGGAGCGACTCGCCCAGCCGCGGCTCTCCGGCGATCACCGCCACGCCGGCGAAGGCGGCGGCCATGCCGATGCCGCGGCGCCAGCCCAGCTTGTCCTTGAACACCAGCGCCGCCAGCAGGGAGGAGAATGGCACCTGCACCTGTGCCGCCAGCGAAGCGGTGGCGGCATCGATCCCTTTGAGTCCGCTGAACATCATCGGGAAATGGATGCTGCCCAGCGTCACCGACAGCAGCGCGATCTTCCACAGCTTGTCGCGCGGCACGCGGAAGAAGGGGATGATCAGCACCGCCACCAGGGCGAAGCGCAGGAACATCACGAACAGCGGCGGAAATTCGGCCAGCGCCCATTTCGCCACCACGAAGTTCAGCCCCCACAGCGCCATCACCACCAGCGCCTGGAGCGTGTGGGCAAAACTCATGCCCGCCCGCCTTCCAACTCCTCGCGCATCGCCTCAAGCTCCAGCCAGCGCTCCTCCGCCGCGGCCAGCGCCGCCTGCTTGGCGTGTAGCTGCTCGCTGGTCTTCTGGAACTTGGCGGGATCGCGGGTGAACAGGTCGGGATCGGCCAGCGCCTTCTCCAGCTTGGCGATCTCGCCCCCCAGACTGTCCATGCGGGTGGGCAGCTCGTCCAGCTCGCGCTGGTCCTTGTAGCTCAGCTTGCCGCGTGGCTTGGCCGCGGCGGCCGGTGCCTGGGTGGCCGGCTTCGGCTTGGCGGATGCTGCGGCGGGAGCCGCCTTGGCCGGACGCTGCACCAGATAGTCGGAATAGCCGCCGGCATATTCGGTGGCGGTGCCGTCGCCCTCCAGCGCGATGGTGGCGGTCACCAGCCGGTCGAGGAAGTCACGGTCGTGGCTGACCAGCAGCAACGTGCCCTGATAGTCGCCTAGCACATCCTCCAGCAGATCCAGCGTGTCCATGTCGAGGTCGTTGGTCGGCTCGTCGAGGATCATCATGTTGCTGGGCTTGGCGAACAGCCGGGCCAGCAGCAACCGGTTGCGCTCGCCGCCCGACAGCGCCTTGACCGGGCTGTCCAACTGCCGGGTGTCGAACAGGAAATCCTTCATGTAACCGGCGACATGGCGCGACACGCCGTTGACCACCACCGCGTCGCCGCCGAAGGGGCACAGCACCTTGCGGATGGTGTCCTCCGGGTTCAGCCCCTCGCGCCGCTGGTCGAAATAGGCGGTGTCGAGGTTGGTGCCCAGCTTCACCGTGCCCTCGTCGGGATCGAGCTGGCCGGTCAGCATCTTCAGCAGGGTGGACTTGCCGGCGCCGTTCGGCCCGATCAGGCCGACCCGGTCACCGCGCAGGATCCGGGTGGAGAAGTTGTTCACGATGGTCTTGCGGCCGTCGGGCGTGTCGAAGCCCTTGGAGATGGCGGTCGCCTCGATCACCAGCCGGCCGCCGCGCTCGGCCTCGGCGATGGCGAGCTTGGCCTGCTGGCCGCCCTTGATCTGTTCCGCCCGACCGGCCCGCAGGTCCAGCAGGTTGCGGACACGCCCCATGTTGCGGGTGCGCCGGGCGGAAATGCCCTCGCGCAGCCACTTCATCTCGCTCTCGATCTTGCGGTCCAGCTTGTGGGCGGCCGCCTCCTCCGACTCGAACACCTCGGCCTGCCAGGTCTCGAAGTCGGAGAAGCCGCGGTCGGTGGCGCGCACCGTGCCGCGGTCGAGCCACAGCGTCCGCTTGGCCAGCCGGTTCAGGAAGGCACGGTCGTGGCTGATCAGCAGCAGGCCGCCACGGAAGGACAGCAGCTCCTCTTCCAGCCACTCGATGGTGGGGAGGTCGAGATGGTTGGTCGGTTCGTCCAGCAGCATGACGTCGGGGTTGCCGACCAGCGTGCGGGCCAGCGCGGTGCGGCGCGATTCGCCGCCGGACAGGGTGCGCGGATCGAGGTTGCCGTCCACCTGGAGCCGGTCGAGCACGGCGTCGACACGGTGCGCCTCGTCCTGTTCGTCGGCGGGCAGGCCCTGCACGACATAGTCCTGGACGGTGGCGCAGCCGGTGAAGTCCGGCTCCTGCGGCAGATAGGCGAGGCGGGCGCCCGGCTGGACGAAGACGGTGCCGCCGTCGGGTTGGATCATCCCGGCCAGCACCTTCATCAGCGTCGACTTGCCCGACCCATTGCGTCCGACCAGACAGGCGCGGTCGCCGCGGCCGATGGACAGGTCGATGCCGTCGAACAGCGGACGGCCGCCGAAGGTGACGGAGACGCCCTGGAGCGCCGTGATGGGTGCGGGAGGAGCCATGGACCGTTCGTGCGCCGGAAAATCGAGGGAAGGGGATGGGTTATAGCGCGCCGTCCCCCTCCACCGCGACCCGGAAAAACGGTTGGGCGGGTTGCGCCCGGTGGAACCGACCCCGGCTTCAGGCTGGGATCAGGTGGATACCGGGGCGATGGCGGTCGGCGCCGGCACCTGCTGTTCCTGCATCTTGAAGCCGAAATAGGTGCCGTTGCTGATGCCGGTAAGGGCCAGCAGGTTGGCCGACAGTTCCGGCATGCCCAGTGTGCGGGTGACCTCGTAGAGGAAGGTGATGCCCAGCACCCCGGTCCAGGCCAGCAGTTGCAGGCGATGGATGTTGTAGCCGGCGGCATCGCTCAGCAGATCGGGCAGCAGCCCCTGGGTGGGCGGATAGACCTGCTCCAGGCTGGCGGCCATCGCCGTCCGGTCGGGTGGGGTGGCCGCGGCTGCGGCGATGTAGAGGGCGGCATGCTGCTGGCGCCGGGTCTGGTCGTCGTTCGGCCGGCGGTCCTGGAAGACGGCCAGGACCGAGGTGCCGCCGACGATCCCCATCAGCGCCATGGTGCCGGTGGTGATGGTGTCCATCGACCCGGTGATGGTCAGGATGGCGGCGTAGGAGGCGGTGACGATCCCGCTCCACCACAGAAGCTGGAAGCGGGCGAGGCTGTAGGGTGCCCGGTAGTCGGCCGGCATCGGCACGCCGGCAATCGGGGTCATGGCATCGGTGCGTCCGAAATGGCGGAAGAAGGCGAACAGGAACACCGCCGCCACCAGGGAGAACCACACCGCCGCCAGCCCGAGGTCACGGTCGCTGGCGCCCTGGATGGACACCATCTGCGGCGCGGTCGTCATGCCGCCGGTGGCCGGACCGAAGGCGACCGGCAGGGTCTTGGCCCCGGCGAGGCTGAAGAAGCCGCTGAAGGCGGTCTGCCAGGAGGCCCGCCGCTTCGCCGCGTCGTCGCCGTTGCCGGCGATGGAGGTCGAGGCGGTGCCCGTCAGTTCGCCCTTGGCGGAGCAGGCGAAGCTGGCGCGGGCGCCAGGAATGGTCTGGCCGTTGGCGACCAGGACCAGCGCTTGCGCGTTCAGCGTTGCCGCCTGCGTGGGGCAGTCGGTGCCGGCAGGCGGCGTTCCCAGATTCAGCGCCAGCGGCTGGCCCAGCACCACCGTGGCGTCGCCAAGTGTTGCGGGGGCCGTCACCTGCGCCTGGGCGCCCCACCCCATGGCGATCGTCGTTCCCAATACAGCGGCGAAGACCGTCAGGATGATCGTGCGTCGCATCGTCGTGTCGTCCCCAAAGCACGCGGGCAACCGGTTGCCCGCCCCGTCGGGGACGATACGTCAGGAAACGAGATAAAGACCACGGCAAAGCAATTTGAAATGACCGTGCTCGGCGACGATTCGCGACAGGTCATGATAGGGCGGCGGCACCTTCCCGTTCCCGGCGGATGCGGTCGTAGGCGGCATTGATCAGCGCGAGCTTCTGGGTTGCCAGATCGATGAATTCCTGTGGCATGCCCTGGGCGATCAGCCGGTCCGGGTGGTGTTCGCGGACCAGCGCCCGGTGTGCGGCCTTGACCGCGTCGTCGCCGGCCAGACGCGCCACGCCGAGCACGGCATAGGGGTCGGTTTCCGTCGGGGTGCCGGCCAGATGGTGACCGGCGACGATGCGGCGGAAATCGGCCTCGTCGAAGCCGAAGATCACGGCGACGGCGTGCAGATACTCCACCTCGGTCTCGTGCAGCTCGTCGTCGGCCTCGGCGATCATCAGCAGGCTGTCGAGCAACTCCTCCAGCACCGCGTGCTTGTCCTCGAACAGCTTGGCGATCTGGCGGGCATATTCCTCGAACCCGCGGGTGTCGCGGCGGGCGAGGTCGAAGACCCGGCCGACATTGTCCAACTCCTCCGGGGGGACGCGGAACAGCCGCTTGAAGGTGTCGACCTCCACCCGCTTCACCACGCCGTCGGCCCGAGCCATCTTGGCGGCCAGCGCGATCACGCCGATGGTGAAGGCGACGGTCTGCTTGGCCGCTTCGGCTTCGGCATCGCTCATGCCGCGGCGCGGTTGCTCGTCCGCGCCGCAGGGCGACCACAGATCGACCGCATGCCCGGCCAGACCGCCCAGCAGGGCGCCGAGCGGACCGCCGGTGAACAGGCCGGCAGCGCCGCCCAGGATCTTGCCCCAGATGCTCATGTCATGCCCTTTTGTGCACAGGCCACCCCACCCGTGACCGCAGCATAGCGGCCGGGAAAGGGCAGGCCAACTGTGGCTTGCCGGCAACAGGCCAGCATTGTTGGTATCGCGAATTTCTAATAAGCGCTTGCGAATCCCGCCGGCCACGCCATGTTGCAATGCAACAAAAGGCGCCGGAGAGAGCGCCGCTCGCGATAAGACGGTGCCTGCTGACGGCGGTGCCGGGTCCTGGGGAAAAAACGTTCTGCACGAATGCGTTTTCGGAATTCGAGAACCGTGAGCAGAGCCATGCCTGTCATCCGCAAGATCATGCCGACCGAGCTGCCCCAGTACCGGGCGCATCTTCTCCGCCTCGACCGCACCGACCGTTATGCCCGCTTTGCCGGCACCCTGTCGGACGAGGCGGTGGAGCGGCATTGCGCGGCAATCGACTGGGGACGGACGGTGATTCTCGGCGCGTTCGAGGACGGTGTTCTGCGCGGTGCCATCGAACTGTGCGGCGACCGCCTCCTCTGGCCGGAGCAGGCTGAATTCGGCATCAGCATCGAGTCGGGATTGCAAGGCAAGGGCGTCGGCAGCACGCTCGTCCGCCGCATCCTGACCGTCGCCCGCAACCGCGGCATCCGTCATGTCCATATGGTGTGCCTGGCGGAAAATTCCCGCATGCGCGCCCTGGCCCGCCGGTTCGGCGGGCGGCTGGCGCTCGACGGCGGCGAGATCGCCTCGATGTTCGAGCTGCCGGCGCCGAACCAGTTCTCCATCGCCCTGGAGGCCTTGGAGGATGGCAGCGGCGCCTTCAACAGCATCCTGTCGGGCAACGCCATCCTGGCCCGCCTGTCCACCCGTCCGTCGGAGCGGCTGGCCGCCTGACGGCGACATTCGTCCGGCCGGTCGTCTGTGATCCTGTGTTCTTTCCGCCGCGTCCCTCTCCCCTGATGGGGGCCGGGCACGCAAGCTGTTGAAATTCGCTGCCGGATCGCGAAACTCCGGCCCACGCGCGGTGCGGTTGCCGCGCATGGACTTCGGCGGGTGCGACAATGAGTGGGACGAAGAGCGGGACGGTGACCGGTGCGGCGGAAACCAAGCCGGCCCGGTGGCAGTTCTGGGTGGATCGCGGCGGCACCTTCACTGACATCGTCGGCCGCCGGCCCGACGGGTCGGTCGTGACCCACAAGCTGCTGTCGGAAAATCCGGAGCGCTACACTGACGCCGCCGTCCAGGGCATCCGCGAGCTTCTGGGGCTGAAACCGGGCCAGCCGATCCCGCCGGACACGGTGGAGGTGGTCAAGATGGGCACCACCGTCGCCACCAACGCCCTGCTGGAACGGAAGGGCGAGCCGACCGTCCTGCTGATCACAGAAGGTCTGGCCGACCAGCTGCGCATCGGCCATCAGGCCCGTCCGAAGATCTTCGCCCGCCGCATCGATCTGCCCGACCAGCTCTATTCCCATGTGGTGGAGGTGCCGGAACGGGTGATGGCCGATGGCCGCGTGCTGAAGCCGGTCGACCTGCATGCCGTCCGCCGCGGGCTGGAGGAGGCCTACCGCCGGGGCTTCCGCGCCGCCGCCATCGCGCTGATGCACGGCTACCGCTATCCCGAGCATGAGCGGCAGGTCGCCTCGCTGGCTCGCGCGGTCGGATTCACCCAGGTGTCGGTCAGCCATCTGGTCAGCCCGCTGATGAAGCTGGTCGGCCGTGGCGACACCACGGTGGCCGACGCCTACCTCTCGCCGGTGCTGCGCCGCTATGTCGACCGGGTCGCCAACGATCTCAGCGTCGATGGCGCGCCGGTGCCGCTGATGTTCATGCAGTCCAACGGCGGCCTGACCGACGCCCGCCGCTTCCAGGGCAAGGACGCCATCCTGTCGGGTCCGGCCGGCGGCGTGGTGGGCGCGGTGCGCACCGCCGGCATGGCCGGCTTCGACCGGGTCATCGGCTTCGACATGGGCGGCACCTCGACCGATGTGTCGCATTATGCCGGCGAGTACGAACGCGCCTTCGACGCGGTGGTGGCCGGCGTGCGGGTGCGCGCGCCGATGATGCACATCCACACGGTGGCGGCCGGTGGCGGTTCGCTCTGCGTCTTCGACGGCACCCGCTTCCGCGTCGGGCCGGACAGCGCCGGCGCCAACCCCGGCCCCGCCTGCTACCGCCGCGGCGGTCCGCTGACCGTCACCGACTGCAACGTGATGGTCGGCAAGATCCAGCCGCGCTTCTTCCCCAATGTCTTCGGCCCCAACGGCGACCAGCCGCTGGACGCCGAGGTGGTGAAGGCCCGCTTCACCGAACTGGCCGCCACCGTCAATGCCAAGCTCGGCACGACGATGACCCCGCAGGAGGTGGCCGAAGGCTTCCTGCGCATCGCCGTCGACAACATGGCGAACGCCATCAAGAAGATCTCGGTCGAGCGCGGCTACGACGTCACCGGCTACACGCTGAATGGCTTCGGCGGGGCGGCGGGCCAGCATGTCTGCGCCGTCGCCGACGCGCTGGGCATGACGCGGGTGTTCCTGCACCCGCAGGCCGGCGTGCTGTCCGCCTACGGCATCGGTCTGGCCGACACCGTCGCCATCCGCGAGCGTGCGGTGGAAGGGCCGCTGAGCGATGCGGTGGTCGACCGGCTGACCATGCTGTTCACCGATCTGGAGACCGAAGGACGGGCCGAGCTGACCCGACAGGGCGTGGATGCCGGGCGGCAGGCGATCAACCGCCGCGTCCATCTCAAGGCCGCCGGCTCCGACACCACCCTGACCGTCGCCTTCGGGTCGAAGGTGGCGATGACCAAGTCCTTCGAGGAGGCGCACCGCCGCCGCTACGGCTTCCTCACCCCCGGCACCGCGCTGGAGGTCGAGTCGGTGACGCTGGAGGCGGTCGGCCTGACCGACGTACTGGAGGATCCGGAGCTTCCCGCCACCACCGCGGTGCTGCCGCGCCGGCTCGCCACCGTCGCCATCCACAGCGGCGGCCAGCGCCGCGAGGCGCCGCTCTATGACCGCCGTCAGCTTCAGCCCGGAAACCGTGTCGTCGGTCCGGCGATCCTGGCCGAGGCGGTCTCCACCACCGTGGTCGAGCCCGGCTGGATGGCCGAGGTCACCCGCAAGAACCATCTGGTGCTGTCCAGGCTGGAGCCGGCGGCCCAGCGTCAGGCCGCCGGCGTCAAGGGCGGGGCCAAGGTTGATCCGGTGACGCTGGAGGTCTTCAACAACCTGTTCATGTCCATCGCCGAGCGGATGGGCGTGACGCTGGAGAAGACCGCCCGGTCGGTGAACATCAAGGAGCGTCTGGACTTCTCCTGCGCCCTGTTCGACCGCGATGGCGGCCTGATCGCAAACGCTCCGCACATGCCGGTCCATCTGGGATCGATGGGCGAGAGCGTGCGGGCCGTCATCCAGCGCCGCGGCGGCACCTTCACCGCCGGCGAGAGCTTCGCGCTGAACGATCCCTATCACGGCGGCACCCACCTGCCGGACATCACCGTCGTCTCCCCGGTGTTTGACGAGGCGGGCAAGGAGTTGCTGTTCTTCGTCGCCTCCCGCGGTCACCATGCCGATGTCGGCGGCATCACCCCCGGCTCGATGCCGCCCGACAGCAGGACCATCGCCGACGAGGGCGTGCTGCTGGACTGCGTGCCGCTGGTGGAGAACGGCCAGTTCCGCGAGCAGGAAATGGTGGAGCTTCTGCGCTCCGGCCCGCATCCGGCGCGCAACCCGGCGCAGAACATCGGCGACCTCAAGGCGCAGGTCGCCGCCAACGAGCAGGGCACCCGCGAACTGCACCGCGTCGTCCGCCTGCACGGCCTGTCGACAGTCATCGCCTATATGCGCCACGTCCAGGACAATGCCGAGGAGCAGGTTCGCCGCGCCATCGGCGTGCTGAGCGACGGCGACTTCGCGGTGACGCTGGACAACGGCGCGGTCATCAAGCTGCGGGTGTCGATCGACCATGCCGCGCGCTCGGCCATCGTCGATTTCTCCGGCACCAGCAGCCAGCTCACCAACAACTTCAACGCCCCCTCGGCCGTCTGCCGGGCCGCGGTGCTCTATGTCTTCCGCTGTCTGGTGGACGACGAGATCCCGATGAACGAGGGCTGCCTGCGCCCCATCGAGATCGTCATTCCGCCAGGCTCCATGCTGTCGCCCAATCCACCCGCCGCGGTGGTCGCCGGCAATGTGGAGACCAGCCAGTGCATCGTCGATGCCCTGTTCGGCGCGCTGGGGGTGATGGCGTCGGCCCAGGGTACGATGAACAACACCACCTTCGGCAACGAGTGGCACCAGTATTACGAGACGGTCTGCGGCGGGTCGGGCGCCGGCAACGGCTTCAACGGCACTGACGCCGTGCAGACCCACATGACCAACTCGCGCCTGACCGATCCGGAGGTGCTGGAATGGCGCTTCCCGGTGCTGGTGGAGAGCTTCCGCATCCGCCGCGGGTCCGGCGGGGCAGGGCGCTGGCGCGGCGGCGACGGCGTGATCCGCCGCCTGCGCTTCCTGGAGCCGATGACCGCCGCCATCCTCGCCAACCACCGCAAGATCGCTCCCTTCGGCCTGAAGGGCGGTGCCGACGGAGCGGTCGGCCGGACCTGGGTCCAGCGCACCGACGGCAGCGTGCAGGAACTGGCCTCTCAGGACAGCGCCGTCATGCGTCCGGGTGATGCCCTGGTGGTCGAGACGCCGGGCGGCGGCGGGTTCGGAGCCGCAGGGTAAACGGGGAGTCCGGGGGCGCGGAAACCTGCCGCGCTCCCTCACTCCGCCCGGTGCGGCGCCACGATGCCGAAGCGGTGCATCTGCCGATGGACGGTCGAGCGGTCGACCCCCATCGCGCGCGCCGTCGCTGAAATATTCCAATGGTGCCGCCGCAGCGTCTCGCGCAGCCGGGCGGCCGGGTCCTCCTCCGTCGCAACCGTTTGCGCAACCTCCTCCGGCCAGGCCCGGAACAGGCCGCTGTGCTGCACCGGCTCTGGGATATCGTCGAGGTCGATCAACCCGCCGTCGCTGACCGCGCAGGCATAGTCCAGCGCATTCACCAGTTCCCGCACATTGCCCGGCCAGCCATGGCCGCGCAGGGCGGCCAGCGCCGCCGGCGTGAGGCGGTAGCCGACGCCATCGCGCTCGGCCCGCTCGGCCAGCAGCCGTTCGATCAGCCAGTCGAGGTCGCCGCGCTGGCGCAGGGGCGGCACGGTGAACACCGCGCCGTTGAGACGAAAGTACAAGTCGTCGCGGAACTGTCCTGCCTTGACCAGTTCCACCAGATCGCGGTGGGTGGCGCCGATGACGCGGACATCCACCGACACCGCCTTGGTCCGGCCGATCGGCGTCACCTCGCGCTCGGCCAGCACGCGCAGCAGCCGGGTTCTGCGACGACAGCGGCATGTCGCCGATCTCGTCCAGGAACAGGGTGCCGCCGTCGGCCTCCAGGATCAGCCCCTTCTTGCCGCGCGCCGTCGCCCCGGTGAAGGAGCCGGGCTCGTAGCCGAACAGTTCGCTCTCGATCAGGTTTTCCGGCAGGGCGGCGCAATTGACGGCGACGAAGGGCTTGTTGCGGCGGATGCTGGCCTTGTGCAGGGCCTTGGCGAGGTGCTCCTTGCCGGTGCCGGTCTCGCCGTGGATCAGCAGGCTCATGCGGGTGTTGACCAGCTTGGCCGCCCGCGTCAGCACGGCCTTCAGTGCCGGGTCGCCGCCGGACACCACGCGCAGCGGCTCTGGCAGCGAATCCCCGCCATGATCCGGCGTGTGGCTGCGCGGCAGCGACACGGCGGGCGGTGGCATCGCCTGGGCGAACAGCGGCAGGCCGGTGCGGCGCAGGCGCAGCGTGCGCTGCTCGGTCGGCAGCGAGCGGACGAAATGGACCAGATCGTCCACCTCACAATCGAACAGTTCGGCGAAGGACCGGCCGAGCGGTGATGCCCCGTCCTCCGCCAGCAGATCATGGGCCTTGTGGTTGAAGCCGACCACCCGTCCGCCGGCGTCCAGCGCCAGTACGAAGTCGGGGTCGACCTCCGCAAACTCCTGCGACGCCGACAGCTTCAGCACCCAGTCGCGGCGGAAGTTGTTGTAGAGGTTGGCGGTTTCGATCTTGTGGACATAGGCGCGCACCATCTGCAGCGCCAGATACTGGCTGATCTTCGGCTCCGGCGAATGCAGGGCGGAGATGTCCAGCACGGCGGCCAGTTCGCCCCCGCTGTCGAAGACGGGAGCCGCGGTGCAGGTCAGCGGAATGTGGGTGGAGTCGAAATGGTCGGTCTGGTGCACGGTCAGCGCCTGGGCGGTGGCGATGCAGGTGCCGACTGCGCAGGTCCCGGCATGCCCCTCATTCCAGTCAGACCCGAGATACAGGCCGGCCCGGCGCAGATGGTTGTCGAAGGTCGGGTCGCCGATGAAGTCCACCGTGACGCCGTTGCTGTCGGTCAGCAGCAGGACATAGCCCATGCCGGCGACCTGCCGGTACAGCGCCTCCAGCCCGAAGCGGGCCATGCGCAGGAACTCGTCCATCGCGTCGCGATGCTCGCGCAGCCGTTCCTGCGGCAGGATGTGCGCCTCGCGCCCGACGGTGGGGTCCAGCTTGTGGTCGGCGACGCAGCGGCGCCACGAGTTCTCGATGATCGGATCGCGGGCGGACGACACCCCTGCGGAGACACGGCCGGTGGAGACACGGACGAGTTCATCGATGTGGGCCGCGCGCGCGCTGTCCATGGTCGTGCCTCCCGCAATCATCGTTCGCTTGTTCCACGAACATATTGGGATGGACAGTATCAACCGGCCGGCCCGATAGGCAACATATGCAAAAGCATCAGATCGGTCCTCCGGCGGGGGGCATCCATCACCCTGGAATACCGGCGTATGACATCCGCTTTTGGTTATCCTGCCATGGCATGACGTTAAGGACATTTGCACAAGTAAGGTCGCATGCTCCATAAACGGGCAGGGATCGCCGGGAGCTTTCGATTTGCGGATTCTGATCGTCGACGATTCACCGCGCCACCTGACCATGATGGTGTACGAGCTGAACAAGCTCGGCTACGCCACCAGCGTGGTCAATAATGGCGCCGCCGCCATCGAGGCGGTGGCGAATGAGCGGTTCGACGTGGTGATGGCCGACATCCGTCTGGCCGACATGACGGGGCTGGAGCTGTGCTGGCACTTGCGCACGGCCCAGGGGCTTCGCCACCTCTACCTGATCCTGATGATTCCAGGCAGCATGACCGACCAGTTCCACGAACTGGTGGAGGCCGGCGCCGACGAGTTCCTGCGAAAACCTTTGGATTGGAAATGGACGGCGGCGCGCCTGCTGGCGGCCTCGCGCGTCGTGGCGATGCAGCGCGACCTGGAGCGGCTGGCGACCACCGATGCCCTGACCGGTGCCATGAACCGCCGCCGTTTCCTGGAGAGGGGGGCTGAAGAGTTTACCCGCTCGCGACGATACGAACGCCCGCTGTCGGTGGTGATGCTGGACATCGACCATTTCAAGCGGGTCAACGACAGCTATGGCCACGCCACCGGCGACGAGGCGATCCGCAGCACGGTGCGCGCCTGCAAGGACAGCTTGCGCGCCTGCGACCTGATCGGCCGGCTGGGCGGCGAGGAGTTCGCCGTGGTGATGCCGGAAACTCCGCCCGTGAATGCTTTTGCCGCCGCCCAGCGCCTGCGCCAGGCAATCGCCGCCCAGCCGGTGAAGCGGGAGGACGGCGGAGAGCTGTTCCTGACCGTCAGCCTGGGGCTGAGCTGGCTGACCGGCAGCGACACCGGCATCGAGCCACTGCTGGCCCGCGCCGACGCTGCCCTGTACCGCGCCAAGAACGCCGGCCGCAACCGGGTGGAGGTCGAGCCGCAGATCGCACTGCCGAAGTCGCTGGCGGGGTAAGGGGAGCCACCGGTTCCCCACGGTCACCGATCCACAGTCCACACGGCGTCAAGCTGAGAGCGCACAAAGAAAAACCCCCTGGCTTCCTTCCGGAAATCAGGGGGTTTTCTATGATGGTAGCAGCGGAGGGATTTGAACCCCCGACCAAGGGATTATGATTCCCCTGCTCTACCACTGAGCTACGCTGCCATCGTGATTGCCGTTGTTGGCGTTTCCGCCGCCGTGGCTACCATCGTGTCCCGTCGTTGCCGCCGGGAGCCGCTATATAGGATAGGGCGACTTGGCCTGTCAACGCGGAATTTTCGGGGGGTGCGATTTTTTTTGGCCGGCCGGCGAAAAGTCGCATAACCCTCTGATTCAGGCTGCCGTTTCCCCCGCCTCCATACCCTCGCCCACTCCGCCGGCGGTGGCGGAAATCCAGCCGCCGCCCAGCACGCGGTCGCCCTGATAGACGACGCAGGCCTGGCCCGGGGCGATGCCGTGCTGAGGCTCCAGCAGCTCGACCTGCGCGGTGCCGTCCGGGCCGGCGCGCCACAGGGCAGGGGAGGCCGGCTGGGCGGAGCGGAGCTTCACCGAAACCTCGATCCCGGCGCTATCGGCCATATCGGGGCCCAGCCAGTTCACGTCGCGCACCGTCACCAGCGAGCGGGCGAGGTCGCGGCGCGGGCCGACGACGACGCGGCGGCGGGCAGGCTCCAGGCGGACGACGTAGAGCGCCTCCTCCTCCTGGCCGCGGATGCCGCCGATGCCCAGCCCCTTGCGCTGGCCGACCGTGTAGTGGACGACGCCCTTGTGGCGGCCGAGAACGTGGCCATCGACATGGACGATGTCGCCGGGCTCGACGGAGCCGGGGCGCAGTTTCGCCACCACCTCGGCATAGTTGCCGTTGGGGACGAAGCAGATGTCCTGGCTGTCGGGCTTGGCCGCCACCTCCAGCCCGTGGCGCTCGGCCAGGGCGCGGGTTTCCGGCTTGGTCAGGCCGCCGAGGGGAAAGCGCAGGAACTCCAGCTGTTCGCGCGTGGTGGCGAACAGGAAATAGCTCTGGTCCTTGGCGGGATCGACGGCGCGATGCAGCTCGGCGCCATGCGGGCCGGCGATGCGGCGGACATAATGGCCGGTGGCCAGCGCTTCGGCACCCAGGTCGCGGGCGGTGTTCAGCAGGTCGCGGAATTTGACCCGCTGGTTGCAGCGCACGCAGGGGATCGGCGTCTCGCCGCGCAGATAGCTGTCGGCGAAATCGTCCATCACGTCCTGGCTGAAGCGGCCTTCGTAATCCAGGACGTAATGCGGGATGCCGATGCGGTCGGCGACCTGACGGGCGTCGTAGATGTCCTGGCCGGCGCAGCAGGCGCCCGGCTTCTGCAAGGCGAGGCCGTGGTCGTAGAGCTGCAGCGTGATGCCGACGACGTCATAGCCCTCCTCCCGCAGCACGGCCGCGGTGACGGAGGAATCCACCCCGCCGGACATCGCGACGACGACGCGGGTGTCCTGGGGGCGCTTGGAAAGACCGAGGGAGTTCATGGCGCCCTATATAAGGCGGGCAGGCGCCCGGAAAAGGCAGGAATGCGCAGCAGGGGACAACACAAGCGGCCGCCGGGTGCCGCAGCGCGCGGCGCCGTCCCGGCGGCCGGAACAGGGTTCCCCCGAACGCTTACTTCATCGCGTTGTTGCTGCCGCCCGGCAGGCGGACGACGAGGCCGTCCAGCTCTTCGGTCATGATGATCTGGCAGCCCAGGCGCGAGGTCTTGGTCAGGCCGAAGGCGAGGTCCAGCATGTCCTCCTCATCCTCCTGCGCATCCGGCAGGACGTCGAACCACTCCGGCTCGATCACGACATGGCAGGTGGAGCAGGCCAGAGAGCCCTCGCAGGCGCCTTCCAGGTCCAGGCTGTTCTTGTGCGCGATCTCCAGCACGGACAGGCCGAGCGGGGCGTCCACCTCGCGGCGGGTGCCGTCGGTCTCGATGAAGGTCATCTTGGGCATGGGGTCCTCGTTCTTTTACGGTTGCCTAGCGAATTAAAGGGCGATTGTAAGGAAAATGTGAATCACGGCCGCGGGGTCGTCCGCGCGGCACGGCGGTCGCGCACCTCGGTGGCCAGCGCTTCCAACCGCTGCAGCCGGGCCAGAATGCGGGCGGCACCGTCGGCGGCCGGCGGGCTGTCGGGTGTCGAGGCCGCCTGTGCCTTGCGGAAGGCCGGGGCGAGATATTTGATGCAGGCCTCGACCCGCTGGGTGAGGTCCAGCCCGATGCGGTCCAACTCCAGCACGTCGTCGGCACGGGCCAGCCGGGCTACGAGGTCGGCAATCTCCTCGTCGCCGTCCTCGTCGCCATCGGCCGGCGCACCGCCGATCAGTTCCAGCAGCGCATGGGCGCGGCGGATGGGATCGCGCAGCACGTCATAGGCGTCGCGCAGCGCCTCGACCTGGGCCTTGGCGTTGGCCTGCTGGCGCTGGCCGCGGGCGGCGAAACGCTCCGGGTCCATGGCGCGGGTGAAGCCGGCATGCTGTTTCGTCAGCTGTTCCAGATCGATGTCGAAGCGGCGCTCCAGCCCCAGCCGGGTGAAGGGGTCGAGCGGCCGCGGCGGCTGTGCCGCGCCGCAGGCATGGCAGAACAGGGCGCGTGGCGCCACCGAGCGGCCACAGGTGCCGCAGGGCTCCAGATCGCCGGCGATGGCGCCGGAAATGCCGCCGCTGCTGTTGCCGGGCGGGCCGGATTTGGGCGGGCCGGATTTGGAGCTGGTCATGCGCGCAGTCCGTCAAAACGCCGAAAGGCTCGGCCGATGGGATGATTTACCCGACATGAGGCCCCTGTTGTCACGAAGGCCATTGTCACGAAGGCCGCCTTCCGCGGGGTCATACCGATAAGCCGCATCCGGCGCAATGCGCGAATGCGGGCTTTCCTGACCGAGGACAGATGGTCGCGCAGCCATGGCGGGTAACAGCTGGGATCAGCCATCCGCGGGCGCGCTTCGCCGCGCCATCGCGGTCCAGGCCGTCAGGAAGCGGTCGACCGCCTCGTCATCGCTGGTCCAGCCCAGACTGACCCGGATGGCGCTTGCGGCGGAGCGGTCGTCCTCGCCCATCGCCGCCAGCACATGGGAGGGCTTCACCTTGCCGCTGGAGCAGGCCGATCCGGCGCTGACCGCCACGCCGGCGAGGTCCAGCGTCATCACCTGGGTTTCTCCGGCGAGGCCGGCCAGCATCAGGCAGCTGGTGTTGGCGACCCGCGCCGCACCGGCCCCCATCACCCGGGCGTGCGGGATGGCGGCCAGCGCCTCCCGCTCCAGCCGGTCGCGCAGGGAGGCACGGTCGGCGGCCTCCGCCAGCCCGTCCAACGCCAGCCGGGCCGCGGCGCCGAAGCCGACGATGCCCAGCAGGTTCTCGGTACCGGCCCGCTTGCGCCGCTCCTGCCCGCCGCCGCGGATCAGCGCATCGGGTTCGAGCCCCTCCGCCAGGATCAGGGCGCCGACGCCGGTCGGGCCGCCCAGCTTGTGGGCAGACAGCGTCATCAGATCGACGCCGAGATCGGGCAGGGACAGCGGCATCCGGCCGGCCGCCTGCACCGCGTCGCAATGGAGCAGCGCGCCATGGGCGTGGGCGATCCGGGCCGCGTCGGCCACCGGCTGGATCACCCCGGTCTCGTTGTTGACCAGCATCAGCGAGACCAGGGCCGGGGTGTCCGCAGCGGCCAGCCGGCGCTCCAGATCGTCCAGGTCGGCGACGCCATCGCGGTCCACGCCGAAGCGCTCCGCCCCAGGCTGGGCGGCCAGCACCGACTCATGTTCGATGGCGGAGGTCAGCGTACGGCGGCCGGGGAAACCGCGGAGAGCGAAGTTGTTCGCTTCCGTCCCGCTGCCGGTGAACAGGACCTGTGCCGGCTTCACGCCCACCAGCGTCGCCACGGCGACACGCGCCTCTTCCACCGCCCGGCGGGCGCTGCGGCCGAAGGCATGGACGGAGGACGGGTTGCCGACCAGATCCATCGCCTGACCCATCGCCGCCTTCACCTCCGGCTTCAGCGGAGCGGTGGCGTTGTGGTCGAGATAGACACCGGTTCGTCTGAACGAGGCAACGGGTGTGGCAACGGGCTGGGAAGTCACTTTTCAGAAGCGCTCAACGTGAAAGGCCACTCTCTTTGGTCTGCATCACTCGGCGGCAGCGGCGGCGCTGTCGGTGGCCGGGGCCGGGCGCAACAGGTTCAGGCCGCTGGTGCCGATGATCCGCCGCTCCACCACATCGGCGACGGTGACCGAGCTGAGATACATATGGATCTGGTTGCCCAGCTCTTCCCACAAATCGTGGGTCAGGCAGCGCGAGCGGTTGGTGCGGCAGCCCTGCGGCGTGCCGTTGGCGCAGCGGGTGGTGCGGATCGGCTCGTCCACCGCCAGGATGATGTCGGACACCCGGGTCGCATCTGCCGGGTGGGCAAGCAGATAGCCGCCGCCGGGGCCGCGCACGCTCTTGACCAGACCGCCCTTGCGCAGCTTGGCGAACAGCTGCTCCAGATAGGACAGGGAAATCTCCTGCCGCTCCGCGATGTCGGCCAGCGCGACCGGGCTGCCCTGGCTGGTGGCGGCCAGATCGACCATCGCCATCACGGCATAGCGTCCCTTGGTGCTGAGTCTCATCGCGATTCTCCTTGCGCTTCGTGCATCCCGTTTGCGTGGGACGCCACCGTCTCTAGCGGTGTGGGTGTTGAACGGGGGAGGGCAGCGGGCGGACGATCCGCTTCCAGCTCGCCGACACGGGCCTGCAGCGCCGTCATCTGGTCGAGCAGGCCGGTCAGCGCGCGGGCAACCGGGTCGGGGATGTCGCCGCAGGGGGTGCCGTAGGGCATGAATTTGCGGGTTTCGGCGCGGTCGCGCGCCACCACCGGCTTGGCGGGAATGCCGACCACCGCAGTGTCTGCCGGCACGTCGGCCACCACCACCGCATTGGCGCCGATGCGCGCGCCGCGTCCGATGGTGATGGCGCCCAGGATCTTGGCGCCGGCCCCGACGATGACGCCGTCGCCCAGCGTCGGGTGGCGCTTGCCGGGATTGAGCGAGGTGCCGCCCAGCGTCACCCCATGATAGAGCATGACGTCGTCGCCGATCTCCGCCGTCTCGCCGATCACGACACCCATGCCGTGGTCGATGAAGAAGCGGCGTCCGATGGTGGCGCCGGGATGGATTTCAATGCCGGTCAGCGACCGGGCGATCTGCGAGATCAGGCGGGCGGTGGTGTGCAATCCGGCGTCGCGGGCGCGCCGGGCAATGCGGTGGAGAACGATGGCGTGCAAGCCGGGGTAGCAGAGCGCGACCTCGAGCCGGGACCGCGCGGCGGGATCGCGCGCCATGATCCCATCGATCTCTTCGCGAAGATGCTTGAACACGCCATCACCCGCCGTGGTATAGTCCGCCGCTCTCATCGGCCGCCCGTGCCCGGTTTCGGCCTGTCGGACCCTTGCGGTTCAGGACCTTCCGGTCCGAAACCTCGACGGTTCAGACCGGTAGGGACCCGGACTTATCGATGGGTCCGGCTAGCGCTGGAGCCGATCGGGCGGGTCAGGCGGGTTGTCCCGGAGGACGTTACGACGCATATATGATGACCAAGCAAAACGGTCAAGAATTGTGTGCGGAAAACCCCACTCCAAGACGGGAAAATCCGTGACGGGCCGGACGGCCCGTGCGCCGGGGCGGTTTGCCGGATGAAAGTCCGGCCGGTCGCCGCGGCGGTTCCAACAACCCTTTGTCCGCGTCAGGAACGTCGTTCCCATGCCTGAAGTGCTCTTCAACGGTCCCGCCGGTCGCCTGGAAGGCCGTTACACCCACGGCAAGCAGCCGAACGCCCCGGTCGCGCTGCTGTTGCACCCGCACCCGCAGCACAATGGGACGATGAACAACAAGGTGGTCTTCACCCTGTTCCAGTCGTTCACCAAGCGCGGCTATTCGGCGCTCCGCTTCAATTTCCGCGGCGTCGGGCGCAGCCAGGGCACCTACGACAAGGGGGAGGGCGAACTTGCCGATGCGGCGGCGGCGCTGGATTGGTTGCAGACCTACAACCCCAACGCTCCGCTCTGCTGGATCGGCGGCGTGTCGTTCGGCGCCTGGATCGGCATGCAACTGCTGATGCGCCGGCCGGAGATCGACGGCTTCGTGTCGGTCTCGCCGCCGGCCAACCTGTTCGACTTCTCGTTCCTGGCGCCGTGCCCGTCCTCGGGCCTGATCATCCATGGCGACAAGGACGAGGTGGTGCCCCAGGCCGCGGTGACCAAGCTGGTAACCAAGCTGTCGCACCAGAAGGACATCCGGATCGACCACCGCGTCGTTCCCGGCGCCAGCCACTTCTTCGTCAACCGCACCGACGATCTGGCGACCCAGGTGGACGATTATCTGGACAAGGCGCTGGGCAATCCCATCGCGGCGGTGGCCGAGTAAGCAGGATCAAGCGACGGAGAGCGGGGGAGGGGGCAATCGCCCCGGACCTCCCCACCTCCTCATTGTTCGCAGCCCAGAACCCACACGTCGTAGATCGGGTTCTCCATCGCCGACAGGGCGGGGCTGGAGGAGAACATCCAGCCGCTGAAAACCTGTTCGGCCTGCTCGCCGGGCTTGATCTCCGTCACTTCCAAGAAGGCGGCGGATTCCGGCGTCTCGATCGGCGGATTTTCGCGGCAGGCGCGCAGGGTGATGCGCAGGCTGCTCATCGCCTTGGTCTCCCCGACCTTCATGGTGAAGGTGGAGGTGCGGGCGGTCACCTTGTCCAGCCACTGCAGCTTGGCCGCCGGCCGCTCGATCATCTGGCTCGGCACCGGAGCGGCCTGAACGGCCACGGATGCCAGCAGGGCCGCGGCACCCAGCAGGCCGGCGGCAGGCCGGAGAAGATCGGGCCGGAGATAACTAGAAAGTCTCGTCACGTCGGATCGCTTCCGTAATTGCGGACGGCACCCCATGGCAAGACCCAGCCTGTCAGCGGGAACTGTACCGGGGTGCTCCGCCTTCTATCCCGGAAGCGGGGTCAGCGTCTAGTGGCGGGGGCGCCGGGGTGCGTTGTGCGGAAATTGCGGCTCAGCGCGTGACGGTGCTGCGTGACGCCGGCGCACTGTAGGTGGCGCCCGACCCGCTTTGTGCGGCGCTGCGGTCTTCGATCTTCTGGGTCGCTGCACCGGCGCCGGCACCCGCAGCCGTTCCGACTACGGCGCCCACCGGTCCGCCGACCACGGCCCCTGCTGCGGCACCGCCAAGTCCGCCGGTGGCCGATTTCTCTTCCATGTCGGCGCCGCAGGCGGCGGTCGCCAGGGCCACGCCGAGCGCGGCCAGATGGAACAGACGCATCGCGTTCCTCCTGCTTCGTGATCCGGCGGCGATGGCCATCCGGACTGGAGAGGGAACGCTTAGGCGCGGCCGTCGGTTCCGGCCACGCCCAGGGTTGGAAATCACTGCTGGTTGGAAATCACAGCTTCGGCGGCTGGGCCGGGGCCTGTCCCGGGGTCTGGCCCTGCTGGCCGTTGGCCTGATCGCCCGACTTGCTCATGCTCTGGAGCGAGAAGATGACCTGTCCCAGCAGCTGTTCCAGGCCCGGCGTGCTCTGGGTAAACTCGATCTTGCCGTTCGGCTTGATGGCGTCGGGATCGCCGCCCGGCTCCAGCGACAGGAACTTGCCGCCCAGCAGGCTTTCCGAGGCGATGACCGCCGCGGTGTCCCTCGGCAGCTTCACCGAATTGTCGACCGACAGGTGAACCACCGCCTGATAGGTGGTGGGATCGAGCGTCAGCCCGGTGACCGTGCCGACCTTCACGCCGCTGATGCGCACGTCGGCGCCGCTTTGCAGGCCGGTGATGCTGTTGAAGTTGGCGGTGACGTCATACCCCTGCACCTTGCGCAGGTCCGCACTTTTGTAGGCGAAGGCAAGGAACACGGCGGCCACGGCGAGCACGACGCCGCCAAGCACGGTCTCAATCACATTCCGGCGCATAGAGCTATCCTGCTGCGAATTCCCGAATCGAAACCCGGCCCGCATGGGGCCGGGCTTTCCGTTCCGCTTTCTGTTCCGACCCGATGGTCGGTGCCGGCGTGGATCAGCTCGGAGTCCAGGGCTCGTAATCGCCGGTGGCCGGCACGCGCTGCCCGCCGGCCAGCACATGGCCGGGCGGACGGTAGGCCTGGACCGAGCCCGACATGTTGGGCAGATGTTCCTTCTGCCACGGCTTGTGGTAGGCGCTCGACCCCTCGGGCAGCGGCTCCTTGGTGGTGTGGTGCAGCCACCCGTGCCATTCCGGCGGGATCTTGGAGGCGTCGGGCTCACCGGCATACAGGACCCAGCGGCGCTCGCGCGTGCCGGGCTTGGTGTCCTTGTTGCGGTAATAGACGTTGCCGAAGCGGTCGCTGCCGACCTTGGCGCCCCGACGCCACGTGACGTAACGGATGTGAATGTTCGCCAGTTTGGTGAACAGGGAGATCGGCTCGCTCATCGTCGCTCACGAATTCCGGAGTCTGGCCCCGCGGAAACGGGGCTGGTCGAATGCGGGCCGCACTATGACACCGCAAGGCACGCGCGTCCACCGTTGGTGAGGCCAAAGCTGCCCACAGGGTGGAAAGAGCGGAGCTATTGCAGGCGGGTCGCGGCGATCTTGGCCGTATCGACCGGGGTGGCGGTGCAGCCGCCCAGCGTCGGGCCGACCGGAAGCTCGCCGAAGGCCGCCAGCGCGCCCTCCGCCTTCAGCCGGCCGACGAATCCGGGTTCCACGCCGCGGGCGACCCAGGCGAATCCAAGCCAGGTGGATCGCACCGGCTCGCCCCCGGCCCGCACCATCGCCGCCATCGCCTCGGCATCGCTGGTGCCGGGGGAGAAGACCGCCAGCATCAGGCCGTCGGTCGTGTCGGGCAGCGCAGCGCGTTGCAGCGACAGCCCCATCAGCCCGGCCCAGACCAGCAGGACACCGCCCAGCAACGCCGCGGCAAGGCCGTGGCCGATGGGAAATGCAGCAGGGGAAGGGGCGGGGCTGTCGCTCATGGTCGTATATCTTACGCCTTTGCCTCGGCCGCCGCCAGCGACGGGGCGGGCTTCTCGGCGATCGGCCAGTGGACGATGGTCGCGAACATCGCCAGCGCCACGCCCAGCCACCAGACCACATCGTAGGACCCCGTCCGCTCATACAGCACGCCGCCGAGCCAGACACCCAGGAAGCCGCCGACCTGATGGCTGAAGAAGGCGAAGCCGTAGAGCGTGCCCATGTAGCGGGTGCCGAACATCAGCGCGACGAGGCCAGAGGTCGGCGGCACGGTGGACAGCCACAGCAGGCCCATCACCGCGGCATAGGCGATCACCGTCACCGACGAGATCGGCAGCAGGATGAAGATTGCCGTCGCGATGCCGCGAGAGAAATAGTTGGCGCACAGCAGGTAGCGCTTGCTGACCTTGCCCGCCAGGATACCGGAGGCATAGGAGCCGATGACGTTGAACAGGCCGATCAGCGCCAGCGCCCAGGCGGCGAGCGTCGGGCTGATGCCTGCGGCGGTGAGGTAAGGCGGCAGGTGGGTGGTGATGAAGGCCAGCTGGAAGCCGCAGACGAAGAAGCCGGCGACCAGCAGCACATAGCTGCGGTGCTGGAAGGCCTGCCGCACCGCGGCGATGTAGCCGATGTTGGCACCGGTCACCGCCGGTGTGCCGCTCGCCGTCATGCCCTTCGGACCGGGGAAGACGCCGGCCAGCAGCGGCACCGCGATCATCGAAGCGGCCAGCAGCAACAGGGCGGTCTGCCAGCCGAAGCCGGCGATGAAGGCCTGCCCCATGGGCGCGAACAGGAACTGGCCCATCGACCCGGCGGCGGTGGCGATGCCGACCGACCAGCTGCGCTGTTCCGGCGGCAGCAGCCGGGTGAAGCCGGCGATGATGATGCCGAAGGAAGCGCCGGACAGGCCCAGCCCGATCAGCACGCCGGCGGTCAGGTACAGCTCGACGCTGGTGGTGGCATAGGGCATCAGCGCCAGCCCGGCCGCATAAAGAATCCCGCCCCCGGCCAGCACCGGGGCCGGACCGTAGCGGTCGGTCAGCGCCCCGGCGAAGGGGCCGCCGGCGCCCCACAGGATGTTCTGGATCGCCATCGCCAGCGCGAAGACGTCGCGGCCCCAGCCGCGGGTTTCCGAAAGCGGGCCGATGAACAGGCCCATGCTGGAGCGCGGTCCGAAGGCCAGCATCGAGATCAGGCAGCCGCAGACGACGACGAGTGCAGGCGTCCTCCAGGAGGGCGCCGGTGCAGGGGTAGCGGTGGTCAAGGCATCCTCCCGGATCCGGGCGCCTCTGCGGGGTATCGCCGCGCGCCGGTGTTGTGAAACTGCTCTGCCTGCGACGATAGGCGGGCCTCAACAGTTCGGCAAATTCATAATCGGCAACCAGGTCATTCCGCAGCGGAATGCAGGAGGGGATGCTCATCCATCGCGTGCTTGGGCACCGCGCAACTCGGCAGGCGCCCGATTGCCAGTTCCCGCCGAAGCGCCTCTTCCAGCCGGTCGAAGACCGCGGCGATGCGTCCGGCCGTCCGCGACTGGATCAGCCAGATCGTCACCGACATCCGGAAGTTGGGAAGGTCGAGCGGGCGCACCGCCGCCGCATCGGGGATCGGCGCGATCAGCCCCATCGGTGCCAGGCCGAAGCCGACGCCGCGGGTCACCAGCGACACCAGCAGGCTCTGGTCGTAGGCCTCCACCGTTACGTTCGGCTGCAAGCCGAGCGGCGCCAGCGCCTGCTGCAACGCCTCGCGGTAACGGCAACCGTTCGGCTGCAGCACCCAGCCGCGCTGGTTCATGGCGGCGAGATCGCTGGAGGCGTCATCGGGAGAGGCGATGATGTTGACAGGCTCGGTGCCGATCCGGCGGACCGGCAGATCGTCGGGCGGCGCCTGCCCCTCGCACAGCAGGATCACCGCGCCGTCCAGCGTGCCGGCGCGGACCTGCTCGATCAGCGGGTTGCTCCAATCCGAATGCAGCCGCAGGGTCAGGCCGGGGAAGCCGGCGCGCAGCTCGTCCAGCGGCCGTCCGGTGGCCAGTGCGGTCAGCACATGGGCCATGCCGAGCCGCAGCAGCCCGCGTGGTTCGGCCGATCCGGCGAACGCGTCGGCGAAGTCGCTGGCAGCCGCGAGGATTCGCCTTGCATGGGCCAGCGCCAGTTCGCCATCGCGGGTCAGGGCCAGCGGCTTGGTTTGCCGGTCAAAGAGCACGACGCCAAGCTCCGCCTCCAGCCGCTGGATCAGCCGCGACACGGCGGACTGCGTCAGCCCCAGCCGGTTGCCGGCCTCCTGCACCGACTGCGCATCGGCAACGGCGATGAAGGTGCGGATCTCGTTGAGCTTCATGGGGCGGCCATTTGGTCGGGTAGGGTGTGCGCCGGTAGGACGCGGCACTGCATCTTCGCGTCTGGTGTACCAGTGTCGGACCGCGCTACCCTCGGGTCAAGACATCGATAGGGAGCCGTTCATGTCCGCCACTCCGCCCGACCGTTCCAGCCGCGAATATCCCGACCGCCCCTGGGTTGGCGTCGGAGCCGTCGTCTGGCGCGGCGACAAGGTGCTGCTGATCCGGCGGGGCAAGGCGCCGCGGATGGGGCAATGGAGCCTGCCGGGCGGGGCGCAGTCGGTCGGCGAGACGGTGTTCGAGACCGCAGTGCGCGAGGTGCGGGAGGAGACCGGGCTGGAGGTGGTGCCGACCGGGATCGTCACCGTGGTGGACGCCATCACCCCCGATGCCGAGGGGCGAGTCCACTACCATTACACGCTGGTCGAGGTGGCGGCGGAGAGTGCGGAGGGCGAGCCGCTCTGCGCCGACGATGCGCTGGAGGCCTGCTGGGCGACCGCCGATGAGGCCGGGGAACTGACGGAGTGGGACGAAACCCGGCGGGTCATCCTGATGTCTGCGGCCCAGCGCCAGAGCCCCCCGACCCGATAGACGGCAGGATCGCGCTGCGCTCGGCAAGGAAAGCGTCCACCCCGTCGGCGGACAGCGGGCGCGACAGCCAATAGCCCTGCAAAACATCGCAGCGGTAGGCTTGCAGGTAGAGCCGCTGTTCCGGCGTCTCCACTCCCTCCGCCACCACGCCCAGCTCCAGCGCGTGGGCCAGCGCCACCACCGCCTGGACGATGGCGGCGGCGTCTCGGTCCTCCACCATCGCCTGGACGAACTGCTTGTCGATCTTCAGCGCCTCCACCGGCACCCGGCGCAGGGTCGCCAGCGAGGACCAGCCGGTGCCGAAATCGTCCAGCACCAGCCTGATCCCGGCGCCCCGCAACCGCAGCAGCGCCTCGCGTGCCTCGGCGGTCTGGCTGAACATGCTGGTTTCGGTCAGCTCAAGCTTCAGGTTGGCGGCGGGCAGGCCGGTTTCCGCCAGGATACCCAGCACCTTCAGCACCAGCCCCGGATCGTCGAGCTGCCGCGCCGACAGGTTGACCGACACCGGAATGTCAGGATAGCCGGCGCGCAGCCAGCCGGTCGCTGCGACACAGGCCGTCCGCAGGGTCCATTCGCCGAGCAGGTGGATCGCCTCTCCCTGCTCGGCCATCGGCACGAAGACATCGGGGGGCAGCATGGTGCCGTCGGACAGGCGCCAGCGCGACAAAGCCTCGAACCCGGTCAGGCGGTTGGTGATGACGTCGGCCTGGGGCTGGAAGACCAGGGACAGTTCCTGCCGGTCGATGGCGTCGCGCACCCGCGCGGCGAAGCCGGCGTCGGATATCCCCTGTGTACCGGGTCCGTTCGCGGGTCCGTTCGACGTCGCGTGCGTGTTCGCCACCGTCCGCTCCCTCTCGACAACCATTCCTCGGCCCGACATTTCCCCTGGGGCTTGCTGCCATAACAACCACAGGAAGGATTTGTTAACCATGTCGCGAAAGAGCTTGACGAATTTTATATGGTTACGAAAGTGTTAACGTTGCTGCGCTGGTGACAAGAAAAGGTCGAAGCCGAAGCGGGGCGGTTCCCCAATAGGACGTGAACGGTCACGCCCGCGCTGCTCCCCGTTTGAGACGACTGGGCAGCAGCTCACCCGATTGATCGAGTACCGGATAGGCGGCGGCAACCAAGTGGGCGTTGATCCGGCGCAGGTCACGCAGGATGTCGAGGTGGTGCGCGCTGGTCTCCACGCTTTCCTTGCGGCCGGCGCGCAGGCGGGCGAAATGCGCCTCGGTGGCGCTGGTCTCCAGATCGCGGATCACCTCCTTTTCGTGGATCAGCGCGCGGGCGGAGCGGACATCGCGCGACACGAAGACGGCAGCGGCCAGCCGCTGGGTTTCGCTCAACCTTTCCAGCATGCCGGCGATCTCGCCGGCCCCCTCGGTGGAGAAGCGCAGCTTGCGCCGGATCTTCTTCGAGGCCGTCTCCATAAGGTTGCAGTCGACGATGTCGCCGACATGCTCGAGGTTGATGGTGAAGGTCAGCACGTCCGACATCCGGCCGGCGTCACGCTCGTCCAGATCCTCGACATTGATCTGGGTGAGATAGCCCTTGATCGCCTCGTGCAGCCGGTCCAGCACATCGTCCATCCGACGGATCTCCTGCACCCGTTTGCGGTCGTCGGTCTGGATCACGTCCAGCGCACCGCGCAGCATGGCGTCCACCGTATCGGCCATGCGCAACGCCTCGCGCGATGCGTTGGCGATGGCGAGGTGGGGGATGCGCAGCGCGCTGCGGTCGAGATAGAGCGGCATGGCCGGGTCGGCGACCGCCACCCGCTCCGGGAACATCCGTGTCAGTGCTCGAGCGAACCAGGGCAGCGGGCCGATGAACAGCCCGGCCATCGCCAGATTGAAGGCGAGGTGGAAGTTGGCGGCCAGCCGGGTGGCGTCCGGCGACACCGCTTGCAGGCCGGCGGTGATCGGCTCCAGCAGCGGCACGACGATGAGGCAGCCGACGAGGCGGTTGATCAAATTGCCGACCGGCAGCCGCCGGGCCGCCGGGTTGCGGCCGTCGCCCCCCGGTCCCTCGATCACCGGATTGACGGCGCTGCCCAGATTGGCGCCGGCCACCATAGCGATCGCGGCCTCCGGTCCGATCACCCCGCCGCCGGCCAGCGAGGCGATCAGCAGGATGGCGGCGACGCTGGAATGGGCGGCCCAGGACAGCAGCGCCGCCAGCACCACCGCCACCACCGGATCGGCGGTCAGCATCGCCAGCATCCGCCGCAGTATCGGCGCATTCTCCGCCGGGGCGATGGTCGCCAGCAGCAAATGCAGCGACAGCAGCATCAGGCCGAGCCCGATGGCGACCCGCCCCAGGTCGCGGCTGCGCGTCCGCGCCCCGCGGCGGAAGGCGATGAAGCCGCCGAGCAGCAGGACCGGCGCCACATGGGCGACGTCGAAGGCGAGGATCTGGACGATCAGGGTGGAGCCGACATTGGCCCCCAGCATCACCGCCAGCGCCGGCATCAGCGACACCAGCCCGGTGGCGGTGAAGCCGGTCGCCATCAAGCCGGTGGCGGTGCTGCTCTGCAGCAGCATGGTGATGCCCATGCCGGACAGGAAGGCGGTCCAGCGGTTGCGCAGCCCGGCCCCCAGGATGCGGCGCAGGTCGCCGCCCAGCGCACGGGTCAGCCCGCTCTGCACCATGTGCAGCCCCCACAGGAGCAGCACGACATTTCCGGCGAGTTCCAGCAGCACCCGTGTCGCCTGCATCGCACCCCCTTTGTCGGATCGGGGATGCGGTCAGGCGGCACCCCTAACTGAAGGGTAGGGCGCGCGGATTGTTACGACAATATGACAGTTGGATGACAGCGTAGGGGGAAGGGGGCGACAAAGCCCCCATCTCCCTGGTCATTCGAGTCTCAGACGTTGAAGCGGAAGTGGAAGATGTCGCCGTCCTGGACGACATATTCCTTGCCTTCCTGGCGCATCTTGCCGGCGTCCTTCGCCCCCTGCTCGCCACCCAGCGTGACGTAGCTGTTGTAGTCGATGGTTTCGGCGCGGATGAAGCCGCGTTCGAAATCGGTGTGGATGACGCCGGCGGCTTCCGGAGCCTTGGCGTGGCGGCGCACGGTCCAGGCCCGCGTCTCCTTCGGGCCGACGGTGAAGAAGGTGATCAGGTCCAGCAGCTTGAAGCCGGCGCGGATCAGCTTGTTCAGGCCGGTTTCCTCCAGCCCCATCGATTCAAGGAACTCGGCCTTCTCGGCCGGGTCGGACAGCTGGGCGACCTCGGACTCGATGGCGGCGGAGATGACGACGACCTCGGCATTCTCGGCCTTGGCCTTCTCGGCGACCTTGGCCGAGAAGCTGTTGCCGGTGGCGGCCGACGCCTCTTCGACGTTGCAGACATAGAGCACCGGCTTGGAGGTCAGCAGCATGAACTGCTTGAACACCGGCTTCTCTTCGTCGGAGACCTCGACCACGCGGGCGGGCTTGCCGTCCTGCAGCACCTTCAGGGCGCGCTCCATCAGGTCGGCCTTGATCTTGCTGTCCTTGTCGCCGCCCTTGGCCTTCTTCTGCAGGCTGGTCAGCTGGCGCTCAAGGCTTTCCATGTCGGCGAGCATCAGCTCGGTCTCGACCACCTCGGCGTCGCGCAGCGGATCGACATTGCCCTCGACATGGGTGATGTCGTCGTCCTCGAAGCAGCGCAGCACATGGACGATGGCGTCCACTTCGCGGATGTTGGCGAGGAACTGGTTGCCCAGCCCTTCACCCTTCGACGCGCCGCGGATCAGGCCGGCGATGTCCACGAACTCCAGCTGGGTCGGGATGACCTTCTGCGACTTGGCGATCTCGGCCAGCTTGTCCTGCCGCGGGTCGGGGACGCTGACGCGGCCGACGTTCGGCTCCTTGGTGCAGAAGGGGAAATTCGCCGCCTCGGCCGCCTGGGTGGCGGTCAGCGCGTTGAAAAGGGTCGACTTGCCGACGTTCGGCAGGCCGACGATGCCGCAATTGAAGCCCATGGTTGGGTGCTCGCCGTCGGAAATGCTGGAATTGACGCGCTTTATCCTACGATGGGGACCAAAGCGCAAACGCGAAGTGGGAGAGGGGCCTGAACCGGCAAGGCCGGCGGGGCCTATCTGCCCTGCGTCGCCACCGTCACCTTGTTCATGAACAGCTCCGGCCGGCCGTCCACGATCAGCGGCAGGTTGTCGGAGACGGCGTCCAGCAGCGGGTCGATCCAGCCCTGGTCGGCCTTGGCGAAGTCGTGCAGCACATAGCCGCTGACCAGATCCTTGTTGCCGGGGTGGCCGATGCCGAGCCGGACGCGCCAGTAGTCCTTGCCGATGTGCGCGTCGATGGAGCGCAGGCCGTTGTGGCCGCCATGGCCGCCGCCCTTCTTCACCCGGATCTTGCCGGGGGGCAGGTCCAGCTCGTCATGGATGACGACGACGTTCTCGGGCTTCAGCTTGTAGAACTGGAGGGCGGCCACCACCGACTGGCCGGACAGGTTCATGAAGGTGGCGGGCTCCAGCGCCAGCACCTTGTCGCCGGCGACGGTGCCCTCGGCGGTCTGGCCCTGGAACCGCTTTTTCCATGGGGTGAAGCGGTGGCGCTGGGCGATGGTCTCCACCGCCATGAAGCCGATGTTGTGGCGGTTGCGGGCATACTCGTTGCCGGGGTTGCCCAATCCGACCAGAAGCAGCATGTCCCTCACCCTCTATCCGGAACCCAGGCTCCACAAACGAAGCGGGGGGCCGAAGCCCCCCACCGTACCCAATCTTCTAAGGTCGAACGCTCCCGATCAGGCAGCGGCGCCCTCTTCCGACTTCAGGCCCGACGGCGCAACGATGGTCGCGATGGTGAAATCGCGGTCGGTGATCGTCGAGGTCACACCCTCCGGCAGCTTGACCGCGGAGATGTGGATCGAGTTCGCCGACATCGAAGCCTTCGCACGAGATGGTGATGTGCTCGGGGATGCTGTCGGCCGGGCAGCTCAGCTCCAGCTCGTGACGGACGATGTTCAGCACACCGCCGCGCTTCAGGCCGGCCGACTTGTCCTGGTCGGCGAACTCGACCGGAACCTGCACGTTGATGCGGGTGTCGGACGAAACGCGCAGGAAATCGACATGCAGCGGGACGTCGGTCACCGGGTGGAACTGCACGTCGCGCGGCAGGACGCGGTGGGCAGAGCCGTCGACGGTGACGTCGAACAGATGCGTGAAGAAGCCCGGCTGATGCAGGACGCGGGTGAACTCGAACTTCTCGAGCGAAATGGTGACAGGAGCCTGCTTACCACCGTAGATGACGGCCGGAATACGGCCGTCACGGCGGGTCTGGCGGGCGGTCCCCTTGCCGGCCCGTTCGCGCGTCTCAGCGCCGAGCGGAATGATCTTGGTCATGACGATGCTCCAAAACGAAAAGGGCGCCGGCCTCCAGGGGTGCCGACGCGTGCGCGGCGTGCATACGGCAAATGGCGAAGCACGTCAAGGTCCGCGCGGAATGGAACGTTTGAAACATCGCGCCGCCGGCTGTTCACTGTTCCATCCCCACACCCTTCCCAACCGTCGCCGCCAGTCTGCCACGGCTGGGCGGAACGGGTGAAATTATCGTCAAGAAGACTGGAGCGGGCGCGAGAGGGCGATCGACCGCACGGCCGGATCGGCCTCCAGCCCGGCGAGGTCGGCCGCGGCGATCTCGGCGGTGACGATGCCCGGGGCTATCGGCCTGCCGCTGGACAGGCAGTCGGGGGCGGCGGCGTTCGCATGCAGGCGGACGATCACCGCGACACGCTGGGCGTCGTCCAGCGGCTGGGCCAGCATCGACGGAGACGGGCTTTCCAGCTTCCTGAGCGAGGCGAGGTCAATCGGCATGCCGGCCATCCATGGGGAAGGGGCGAGGGAAACGGAGAATGGTCGGTCCTCCGCGTCCGGGCGATGATGGGCTTCTCCCCCCATCGAGGCAAGCACGCGGCGATGCAGGCTCGCTGCCTCAAACCACCGCTTCAGACCTTGGCTTGGCCCCGCCCTGGGCGGCATGCCACTCGTCGAAGTCCGGGTTGCGGGCGGAGTCGTGGTCCAGTTCCTCCAGGATGGCCGCGGCGGATGCCCGTCCGTGACCGTGCTGCGGATCCCAGTCCGCTCCGTCGGGCGGATCGCGGCGGACCATGCGGATCAGGCGCTCGCGCAGCGTCGCATTGTCCATCGGCAGGCCCTTGCGGATCGACCGGGCATAGATCAGCGCGATCAGTCCGGTCACCGCCGGGGCGGCCATGCTGGTTCCGTATTTCTCGACCACGCCGGTCACCGTCCGCGACCACGCCGCCTTGACGCGGTGTCCGGGGGCGGAGAGGTCCGGCTTCTGCCGCCCGTCGCGGGTCGGGCCGGCGCTGGAGAAGAAGGAGATCGGCGTGCCGGTGGAGTGGGCATCGTGCGACCCGACGATGATCGTCGAATGGCCGGTGGAGATCGAGCCCAGCATGTGAGAGGCGACCGGCTGGAGGAACTGCGCCTGACCGGCGTCGAACCGCTCGATCCAGGCGTGATAGTCGATGGGGCCGTCGTCCAGCGCTTGGAGCCGGATGCTCCATTCCCCCGTCGGCGCCCCCATGGCGATCCAGATGCCGATCACATTGTCGTGGTTGTTGGGGTCGTCCAGCCGATTGACGATGAAGACCGCCGGCGGTTTGCCGGGGAGGCCGTAGGGCAGCGAGCCGTTCGGATCGACCGGCCCGATCTCGGTGCCGTCGGGGGCGACCAGCGTCACCGACAGTCGCCGCCGGCCGGGATACCACAGCTCCACCTCGCCGCCGGCGGACGTGGTCTCGTAGCCGGCGATGCCGAGCGTGGGAATGCCCAAGCCGATGGAACATGCGCCGCCTGCCGGGACGGTGCCGCTGGTGTGGGTTCCGCTCTGCTGGGAATTGCCGGCGGCGATCACCACGGCCCGGTAGGGAGCCGCGTTGACCATCGCGTCCAGCCCCTGTTCGACCAGCGAGGTGCCGTCATGCGGGCCGCCGTTGGTGCCCAGGCTGAGATTGACCACGCAAGGGCGGTTGCCGGCGGCGTTGAAGATGTAGTTGACCGCCTCCAGCAGTTGAACGGTGCTGCCCAGCGTGTGGTTCAGCTGGTCGGGCGAGTTGACCGGGGTGGGGAGCTTGGCATCGACGAAGATCAGCGACGCCTTGGCCGCCACGCCCGGCTGCTTCGATCCCAGCCCGTTGCCCGCGGCGATGTCCATGACATGGGTGCCGTGGGTGCCGTTCTCCTGGGGCTTGCCGGGATCGTCCTTGGGCGGAGCGTAGCCGAGGGCGTCGTAAGGATCGTCGGTGGCGAGTGCTGCGTCGATCTGCTCGGGTGTGTAGAGCGCGCCGTAGGGGAAGGGCGAGTTGGGCGTGCCGGACTGGTCCCACACCGCCAGCAGTCGGGTGCGCCCGTCGGCCTGCCGGAAGTTCCGGTGCATGTAGTCGCAGCCGAAATCGACCACGCCGATGATGACGCCTTCGCCATCCCGGTGCGCATGCTGGACCCAGGGCGGCAGCAGCCCAGGCACCGCGGGTTCGGGCAATCCCGGGACCGCGAGGGTGCCCAGCCCCATCTCGGAAATGGTGGCGTCCAGCGCGGAATGGGTCGGCTGCGCCGCCTTCAGGCTGAGCACCACGGCATGGGCGTGAACCGCCTCGACCTGATCGGCATGCAGGCGGCCGGTGACGATCCAGGAGCCGTCGGCCGCCTTGCCGATGGTGCTGGCGGATTTCACGCCCGGCAGGGCGGCCCAGCCGTCCGGCGAGGCGACACGGGCGATGACCGGCACCTCTTCGTCTGCGGCCGGCGCTGCGGCCACTTGGTCCTGCGCAGGGGCCTGTGCGGAGCGGGCATGGCGGCGGGCATGGGAATCGCGGTTGAGGATGCGGAGTTGGAGCCGATGGTCCATCGGGGTGCCGGGGCCACCCGGAAGGTTCCGCGCGGCGGAAAGATCGGGGGATTCGACCGGGGCCAGGCACATATGGTGGGCATGCAGCGGTAACCGTGGCGCCATTGGCGGGGGCCTCCGTAAGCTGGAACCGAACCACAGACCGCACTCCGGTCAGCCGGACGGGCAGAACCCTTGCGGGAAGGTGCGGGCCCCGCCGCGATGCATGCGAAAGACTGTTGTCCGCGGACTGTATATACTTTTACGAAAGATATTTTTCGGATTGCAACCGTTCAGGACGGTTTGGACCTCACAGCCCCGTCGGGGCCGGGCGGGTGTCGGCGGTGCGGGTGGTGCCCTGGTCGATCAGCGGCTGGAGCGCCGGGGCGAGGCTCTTCAACAGCTGGGCGGGCAGGGCGCTGGTGAAGCGGTAGTTGTCGGCCTCCGGCCCATGGACGAAGGCGGTCATCGTGCCGAAGAAGCGGTCGCCGATGTAGAAGACGAAGGTGGCGGTGCGGTTGACCGCCTTCGATTCGATCAGCACGCCGCCCGGACCCCAGCGGTCGAGCCGGTGGTCGCCGGTGCCGGTCTTGCCGCCCATCGGGACCGGCGCGCCGGTGGGATCCTTGAAGGACCCCCAGACGCGCTTGGCGGTGCCGTTCTGCGCCACGTCCATCAGGGCGCGGCGCAAGGTGGCGCAGACCTCCGGCCGCAGCACGCGCTCGCCCTGCAAGGGCCCCAGCCCGAGCTTCGCCTCATAGGGCGTGCCGGCGGCGAAATGCAGCGAGCGGATCTTCACCGTCGGCTGGCGCACCCCGTCGTTCAGGATCAGCCCCATCAGCTCCGCCAGCGCCGCCGGGCGGTCGGCCGAGCTGCCGATGGCGGTCGCCAGCGACGGCACCAGCGTTTCGAACGGATAGCCGACGCTGCGCCATTGGGCGGTGATGCGCTGGAACGCCTCCTCCTCCAGCCCGATGCGGATTCGGGTGTTCTGGGCGGCCATGCCCTTCTTGAACAGCCAGCGGTAGCTCTCCTGGCGCTCGTCGGCGCTGGCGGCCAGAACCTCGGCCCGCTTGGCGTCGGGATGCTGCTGGAGATAAGCGACCAGCCACAGCTCCAGCGGATGGACGCGGGCGAGATAGCCCAGATCGTTCAGCGGGAAGCGGTCCGGCCCATATTTGGAGTAGAGCGCCGACAGCTCGGTGTCGGACAGCGCCTTTCCCGGCAGCCGGCCACGCAGGAAGCTGGAGAACTCCGCCAGCCCGGCCTTGGGCCGCACGGTGCGGAAGATCACCGCCAGCCGGTGCGGCACCGGGCGCGAGCGGGTCGCCAGCCGGGCCAGCGCCTCGTCCGGGGTGCGCTTGCGGTAATCGTTGTAGAAGCGGTTGAGGAAGTCGGTGCCCTCGCGGTCGGCGAAGCGGGCGAGATAGGCTTGGCGGGCCGGATGGTCGGGGGTGCGCAGGATGTCGGCGCCGTCGTCCGCCCCTTCGTCCATGTAGAACTGGACGACATCGCGCATCAGCCGGATGAAGGGCAGGTTGACGCTGTTCCGCAACGCCTCCTGCACGGTCAGGATGCGGCCGTTGTCGTCCTTGTTGAAGTTGACGAAGCTGTGCTGGCCGCCGCCGGTGAAGAAGACCTCGCCAGGGCTGGCGGAATAGCGCCGCTCCATCGCCGCATCCAGCATGGCGGGCAGCCGGCGGTCGGAGGCAGCGGCAAGCCAGGAGGTCGCCCAGCGGGTCAGATTGTCCGACGCCTCGTCCTCGACATCGCCCAGCAGTTCCTTGGGCAGATGGGCGTAACGGCTGTGCAGTTCGGCGACGATCTGCAGATATGTCGCCAGCGTGCGCAGCTTGGCGGTGGAGCCGAGGTCCAACTTCGCCCCGTCGTTGATGTCCAGCGGCTGGTCGAGGTTGTCGGCCTGGACCCGCAGGTAATTGGCCTCTGGGCCGCGCTCGTAGAGGGTGATCGAATAGACCAGCTTCGACAGGTCGTTGTTGCGGGCGTCGAGCAGCCGCTCGCCGGTCAGCCCGAGCGAGCGGGCATAGTCGGGATCGTTCAGCCTGCCCAGCACCTCCACCACGCGGGACTGGGTTTCGGCATCCAGCGTGGATTGAGCGGTCAGGTCGAGCCGGTCGAGCGCGTAGAAGTTGGAGACGCCGAGCATGCCGAGCAGCCGGGCGCGGATGGCGTTGGTCGCCTTCTGCTCGACATAGGAGGTGGCGGGGCTGATCGGCGCCTCCTCGCGGAAGACCAGCGGGGTGGCCAGCGCCGCGTCGCGCAGGGCGGGATCGATCACGCCGGCCTGGGCCAGGGCGCGCAGATGGGCGTCGGCCAGCCGGTCGAGGGCGGCGCGATCCTGGATCAGGTAATGGGAGGGACGGCGCTGGGCCAGCAGCAGGGCCAGCACCTGCTTGTAGGCCAGCGCCTTCAGCTTCAGGGCGCGCGCATCGTCTGCGGAGTCGCTGAGGACGCGCTTGGCGATGGTGAGGTCGGTGCCGAACCAAGCCCACAGCCCGTCGCCCAGCCCGTTTACCTCGCCGAAGCCCGAGCGCGCGGTCAGCGGGGTGGAGTTCAGGTAATCGACCAGGATGCGGCGGCGGGCCAGCGTTGTGTCCTCGCCGTCGCTGTAGGCGCGGACGCTGGCCGAGGTCATCTGGCGCAGCTTCTCGACACTGCCGACGGTCTGGCCGTCAGGCGAATGGCGGTATTTCTCGATCTGGGTGGCGAGCGTCGAGCCGCCGGGCGAGCGCTGGCCCGGCCGGATCATCTGGATCGGCAGCATGGCGACGGCGGCGCCGAAGCGGTCCCATTCCACCGCCGGGTTGCGGCGGGGTTGGTCCTCGTCCAGAAGTTCGCGGTTCTCGATGAACAGCAGCGTGTCGGCGACCAGCTTCGGCACATCGTCGAAACCGTCGAACACCCGTTCGGGATAGCGCGCCGAATACATGACCGCGCCGTTGCGGTCGAGCAGGGTCAGCCCGGCCTGCGTCTTCTCGCGGTAGATCGGAAAGCCGCCGCCGGCCATGAAGCGGTCGAGCGCCGGTGACAGTACCGCCTGCCGCTCGATTGCGTAGACGTCACGGGTCAGCGCGTCGAGCTGGCCGGGCAGGGCGGTGTAGCCGAGCCGCTCGTTGTACGGCCCATGCTTGGGAAAGCGCGCCTGCGGATTGGGGCCTTCCTGCACGCTGACGGACATCGACTGGGCGACGCCGGAGAGCAGCCGGGCCTGGAGGCGGGAGGTCTCCATCTCCCGCCATCCGGCATAGCCGGCGGCGGCGAGCGTGATGGATAGCGTCGCCGCAATCGCGACCCGCCCGGTCCAGCGCCCGACCTGCATCCACCCCTTTGCCATCTCGGATGCGCACCCCCTGTCGTCCGACCCACCCGGCCGGTGTAGGTCGGAACGATAGGCGAATTATGGTTAACGGGGGTTTAAAGGGGTGCCTCTCACCCTTCCAGCAGCGTCTTTGCGCAGGCAGCCAGCTCCGTCAGCGGGACCTCGACCTGCTCGCCCTTGACCAGATGCTTCAGGGTCGCGGTGCCGCGGGCCTTCTCGTCGGAGCCCATCAGCAGGACGACCGGGATGCCGGCGCGGTCGGCATACTTCATCTGCTTGGCGATCTTGCCGCCGTCCAACTGGATTTCCGTGTTGATGCCGGCGGCGCGCAGCTCGCTCGCCATGCGGAAATAATCGGCGGACAGGGCCGGGTCCATCTGCGTCACCAGCACCTGGGCGGTGGGGGTGGCGTCCTTGATGATGCCGGCCTCCATCAGCTGGTAGAACAGGCGGGTCGCGCCGATGGAGATGCCGACGCCCGGCAGCTTCGACTTGGTGTAGTGGCTGGCGAGATTCTCGTAGCGGCCGCCGGAGCAGACCGAGCCGATGCCGGGATGGTCGTTCAGGAAGGTCTCGTAGACGGTGCCGGTGTAGTAATCGAGGCCGCGCGCGATGGCGAGGTTGATGCGCACCGTGCCCTCCGGCACCTGGAAGGCCTTCAACCCCTCGATGACGGTGGTCAGTTCGCCGACGCCTTCGCGGAAGAGGTCGGTCTCGATGTCGAGCGCGCCGAGTGCGGCCAGCGTCTCGGCGTTGGTGCCTTCCATGGCGATCAGCGACAGAATGGTGTCGGCGGCATGCTCGGTCACGCCGAGGCCCAGCAGGCTGGCGCGCACCTTGTCCTGGCCGATCTTGTCCAGCTTGTCGATCTCGCGCAGTACCAGCACGCGGGTGTCGGCGTCGGCGACGCCCAGACCGTCGAGCAGGCCGAGCAGGATCTTGCGGTTGTTCACATTGATGGTGAAGCCGCCGAAGTTCAGCTCGGTGAAGACATGGTGGATGACCGCCGGGATCTCGGCGTCGTAATGGGCGGACAGGCTGTCCTTGCCGATCACGTCGATGTCGCACTGGTAGAATTCGCGGAAGCGCCCGCGCTGCGCCCGCTCGCCGCGGTAGACCCGCTGGATCTGGTAGCGGCGGAACGGGAAGGCGAGGTCGCGCTCATGCTCCGCCACATAGCGGGCGAGCGGCACCGTCAGGTCGAAGCGCAGCGCCAGCTCCGGCTTGTTGCCCTGCTGGATGGCGCCGGTCGACTGGACGAAATAGACCTGCTTCTCCGTCTCGCCGCCCGACTTGGTCAGCAGCGTGTCGACCGTCTCGAACACCGGGGTTTCGACGGGGACGAAGCCGAACCGCTCATAGCCGCGGCGGATGGTGTCCAGCATGCGCTGGAAGGCCACCTGCTGGCGCGGCAGCAGCTCCATCGTTCCGGGCGGGGTGCGGGGCGTGATCAGGCTCATCGGAGAAGGTCCGCGCTTGGATAGGAAAAGCGTGGGTTTTCTAGCCCCTTTCGCCGGCCCCGTCACCTGCGGCCAAAAAAGGCGGCGGAAAAATTTTCAGGCTCCTCGAAAATTTTTTGGAAGGGCGTGGAATGAACGGCAGCGGGGCCACGTTCATCTAAGCACGATCCCGCAACGAGGATCGCTCACCGAAATGGAGAAACCAAATGTCCGGCACCGTCTTTGGGTCGCGTATCCGCTCGTCCGTTTCGACCTTTGCGTTTGTCGCCCTGATGGCGACGGCCCCCGTGCTGAGCGCGGGTGCGGCAACGGTCGCGCCGGCCGCTCCGGCAACGCCTGCCCCCGCCGCGACGACCGACTCCACCACGACGGCTCCGAAGCTCGACCAGAAGGCCGATCAGAAGGCTGTCACCAAGAGCGAGGCCACCAAGACCGAAGCCAGCAAGAGCGAGGCCCCGAAGACCGATGCCACCAAGGCCGACGCCACCAAGGCGGATGCCGGCAAGACCGAGGCGGGCAAGACCAAGCATGAGCAGGTCGCGGCCACCCCGAAGGCCGAAGTGACCAAGACCCAGGCCGACGCCGTCGCCAAGGAACTGGGCGCCAAGCCGACCGACCAGCTGACCGTCCAGCTCGGCAAGTATCACGAGCAGATGCTGGCCGCCCATGCGCTGAAGGACAGCGCCGCCCGCGACAAGGCGGTTGCCGACGCCCGGCAGCAGCTGGCCGGCATTGGCGGCAAGCCGGTGACCGCGGAGCAGGCCGCGAAGATCGACGGCATCCTCGGCCTGAAGACCTCGACCACCATCCAGTAAGGTTTCGGCCAGTAAGGTCCGGGCCAGGACGGCCAGCCCCCCGCCAACGCCGGCCGGCGGGGGGCTGCCGGCTTCTCCTCCCGTTTCCAGCCTGTGTTTCCAGTTTGGGGACCGCCTCTGTTGAGATGCCGCGGCGATGGCGATAGAACGTCGTCCAAGCTCACCGCCCCTCGACACCAGCGCCGGGACCCGACCCATGCCGAACGACCGTCTTGTCATCCGCCGTCCCGACGACTGGCATGTCCACCTGCGCGACGGCGCCATGCTGAAGGCGGTTCTGCCCTTCACCGCCCGCCAGTTCGGCCGCGCCATCGTCATGCCGAACCTGAAGCCGCCGGTGGCGACGGCCGCCGACGCCGTGGCCTATCGCGAGCGCATCCTGGCTGCCCTGCCGGACGGCGTCGCCTTCACCCCGCTGATGACCGCCTACCTGACCGACGGCACCGACGCCGCCGATCTGGCCCAGGGCTTCAAGGACGGGGTTTTTGCCGCCGCCAAGCTCTATCCCGCCAACGCCACCACCAACAGCGCCCACGGCGTCACCGACATCGCCCGCATCGCCCCGGTGCTGGAGCGCATGGCGGACATTGGCATGCCGTTGCTGATCCATGGCGAGGTCACCGACCAGTCGGTCGACATCTTCGACCGCGAGGCGGTGTTCATCGACAGCATCCTGGCCCCGCTGTTGGAGCGCCACCCCAGCCTGCGCATCGTGCTGGAGCATGTGACGACGGCCGACGCCGTGCAGTTCGTGCGCGCCCATGCCGCCAGCGGCCGGATCGCCGCCACCATCACCGCACACCATCTGCTGATCAACCGCAGCCACATCTTCCAGGGCGGCATCCGCCCGCACCTCTACTGCCTGCCGATCGCCAAGCGCGAAACCCACCGGGTGGCTCTGGTCGAGGCGGCGACGAGCGGCGAGGGGCCGTTCTTCCTGGGCACCGACACCGCGCCGCATACGGTGACCGCCAAGGAGGCCGCCTGCGGCTGCGCCGGCTGCTTCACCGCGGCCAACGCGCTGGAACTCTATGCCGAGGCGTTCGACGAGGCCGGGGCGCTCGACAGGCTGGAGGCCTTCGCCAGCCTGAACGGCCCGCGCTTCTACAACCTGCCGGTCAGCGAGGAGCGGGTGGCGCTGGAACGCCGTCCGTCGGTCGCCCCCGACCTGATCCTGGTCAGCGAGGGCGACGCCGTGCTGCCCTTCCGCAGCGGCGAGACCCTGCGCTGGAGCTTCGCCGGCGCGGTGTGACGGTCTGCGGACCGGTTTCGCGGAAAAGGGCGCGGATAGGGGAAGGACGGTACGGTCATGGCGACGATTCAGGAAGCTCTGCTCATCGCCTTCGACCTTCACCAGGAGCGGCGCTTCGATGAGGCAGACGCCATCTATCGCCAGATTCTGGACGCGGTTCCCGGCCATGTCATGGCGCTCCATCTGCGCGGCATCCTTCTGGGGCAGAGCGGCAGGCTGGAGGAGGGCTGCGACCTGATCCGGCAGGCAATCGCCGGCGACGGGACGCAGCCGGATTTCCATACAAATCTCGCCGGGTTGCTGGAGGCCTTGGGCCGGCCGGGCGATGCGCTGGACTCGATGGTCCGCGCTGCCACTCTCGATCCCGACAGGGTCGTGCAGCTCAACGATTTTGCGATCAGATCCCTAAATGCGGGCTGTCCCGGCAAGGCCGCGCAGGCACTCCGGACTGCGGTCGGGCTGCTACCGCTGGCCGTCGAGCTGCGCTGCAACCTCGCGGTGGCGCTGGCCGCCGACGGGCAGTCGGCGGCGGCGGCGGCCGAGCGCCGCATCGCTCTGCTGCTGCTCCCTGGCGCCGCCGAGATGCTGCGGCTGTTGGGGGAGTATCTCCTGCAAGCGGACGGGCAGGCTGCTGAAGGCGAGGCGGCATCGACGCTCCGGCGTGCCCTGATCCTCGATCCGCTGCATCACGGCATCTGGAACGGGGTCGGCAGGCTGCACATGGAGGCCGGACGATTGACGGAGGCATGCCGGGCCTACGAGTCCGGCCTTGCGGTCGATCCGTCGGCGGCGGAGCTGTGGAACAACCGTTCGAATGTCCTGAAGGGGCGGGACGATCTCGAAACCGCACTGGCCGGCCAACGCCGGGCGGCGGCGCTGCAGCCGGACGAGGCGGGCATCCACAACAATCTGGGCGACGCATTGCTGCTTGCGGGCCAACCGGAGGATGCATTGGCCCATGCGCAGGCGGCGCTGGCGCTCGCTCCCCAACTTGGGGATGCCCGGCTGCTTCGTGCCGCGGCGCTGCTGACGCTCGGCCGTTTCGAACAAGGGTGGGCGGCCTGGGAGGATCGCTGGACCGTGCCGCCCTGGCTGCTCGCCGCCGGCCGATTCCCGCAACCGGCCTGGACGGGCCAGCCGCTGGGCGGGAACCGTCTGCTGATCTGGGGCGAACAGGGGATCGGCGACGAAATCCAGTTCGCCAGCCTGCTGCCGCTGCTGGTCCAGGCGGGTGTCAGCTGTGTGTTGGAATGCGAACCGCGGCTGGTTCCGCTGTTCGCGCGCTCGCTGCCGGAGGTGGAGGTGGTCGCGCGTGGCTGGCCCCCCGATCCAAGCCTGACGCGGACCGGGGCTGCCGACCCGGACCGCGCCCCGATTGCCGCGCAAATCCCGGCGGGCAGCCTGCCGCGCCTGCTGGCGGACGCCGGGGGTGTCCCGCGCTCCGCCGCTCCCTATCTGCTGGCCGATCCGGCCAGGGTTTCGGGGCTTCGGGCGGCGATTCCGGCGGGCACGCTGGCGGTCGGCATCGCCTGGCACACCACCAATCCCAAGCACGGGCGTAGTCGCAACATTCCGTTGCGCGTGTTGGCGCATGCGCTCCACCGGCCCGGCGTCCGCCTCGTGGTGCTGCAATATGGCGACTGGACGCAGGAGATCGCCGCCTTGACGGCGGAGGGCATCGACATCGGCGGGCTGCCCGGTCTCGATCCCTGGAGCGATCTGGACGGGTTGGCCGCGGCGGTCGCCGCCGTCGACCTTGTGGTCTCCATCGACAACATCACCGTGCATCTGGCCGGGGCGCTGGGGCGCCCGACCTGTGCCTTGCTGCCCCATGCCGCCGAATGGCGCTGGCTGCGCGACCGGACGGACACCCCCTGGTATCCGACCGTCACCCTCTGCCGCCAGCAGGCGCCGAAGGATTGGAGCGTGCCGTTGCGGCTCGCACGGCAACGGCTCGACGAACTGGCCGGCGGATAGCCTGCTCCGCTGCTGTCCGACCCAGGCCGACCGGTCTCAGAACAGGCTGCCCTGTACGGGCACCGGCCGAGGCTTGCGCGGTGCCGCCTTCTTCTCCGGCTTGGGTTCCGCCTGCGCCTCGGGCTTCACCTCTGGCTTGGGGGTACCGCCATCGACGGTTGCTGCAACCTTGGCATCGTCGGCGAAGACGATGTTGACGGCCAGACCCGGCGTCGCCTGATCGGCACGGGTGACCGGGCGGCCGTCGCGGTCCTCGACCAGGGCAAAGCCGCGGGCCAGCACGCCCTTGTAGCTGTAACTCTCCAGCAATTGGCCGAGCGACGCCAGAGATGCCGCCTTGTCGGCAACCCCCTTGGCATAGCTGCGGTCGAGGCGCGGCGTCAGGTCGGCAATGCGGCGTTCGCCGTCGGCCAGCTTCACCCGCGCCGGGGTCAGCGACAGCCGGCCGGCAACCCGGTCGAAGCGTCCGCCAGCGGTGGTCACCGCATGGCGCAGGCCTGAATCGAGGGCGCGGCTTTCCGACGCCAGCTTCTGCTCCGCCTGGGCCAGCTTTTCGCGCGGGTGGCGCAGCTTCGCCGCCAGCTCGCCGACGCGGGTACGGCGGCGCTCCAGCAGGGCGGACGCTGCGAGATTCAGCCGTTCCGCCCGGTCGTCCAGCCGCTGGGCATGACCCTCCAGCAGGGCGCGGGGATCGCCGAGGCCGCGGGCCAGCCCCTCCACCCGGTTGCGGCGGTCCTCCACCGCGCGCGAGGCGCAGGCGAGCAGCCGGCGCTCGTCGTCGAGGATCTGGGCCAGCAACTCGCCGCGCACCGGCACCGCCATCTCGGCGGCGGCGGTCGGGGTGGGCGCCCGCAGGTCCGACGCGAAGTCGATCAGCGTGGTGTCGGTCTCGTGGCCGACGGCGGAGATCAGCGGGATGGCGCTGGCTGCGGCTGCACGGACGACATTCTCCTCGTTGAAGGCCATCAGGTCTTCCAGCGAGCCGCCGCCGCGCGCGACGATGATCAGGTCGGGCCGGGGAATGCGTCCACCCGGCTGGATGCGGTTGAAGCCCTCGATGGCCGCCGTCACCTCGGCCGCCGCACGCTCGCCCTGCACCGCGACCGGCCACAGCAGGACATGGCGGGGGAAGCGGTCGTTCAGCCGGTGCAGGATGTCGCGGATGACCGCCCCGGTGGGGGAGGTGACGACGCCGATTACGTCGGGCAGGAAGGGGATGCGCTTCTTGCGGGCGGGATCGAACAGCCCCTCCGCCGCCAGCCGGCGCTTGCGCTCCTCCAGCATCTTCAGCAGCGCGCCTTCGCCGGCCAGCTCCATCGACTCGACGATCAGCTGATATTGCGAGCGGCCGGGGTAGGTCGTCATCCGCCCGGTGACGATGACCTCCAGCCCTTCCTCCGGCCGGACGGCCAGCTTCGCCATGGTGCCGCGCCAGCACACCGCCTCGATCACCGCGGTGTCGTCCTTGAGGCGCATGTAGCAGTGGCCGGAGCTGTGCTTCTTCGGCTGGCTGATCTCGCCGCGGACGCGGACGAAGCCGAACTCCTCCTCGATGCTGCGCTTCAGCCGGCGGGCAAGGTCGCCGACGGTGAATTCCGGAAGGTTGGAGCCGGGGCGCGGTTCCGGGGCAATCAGCGGCGTGGAGGTTTGGGGTGCGTTTTCGGACGTCATGGCGCTCTTGAGTTGGGGCGCCGCCATGATACAAGGCGCGCAGATCGCAACAAGGCGGAAGGAGCGCCCCCCCATGAAAGTCCTCGTCGTCGGATCGGGCGGTCGTGAGCACGCGCTCTGCTGGGCCATTTCCAACTCGCCGCTGTGCGATGCGCTCTATTGCGCACCGGGCAACGCCGGCATCGCCGACGTCGCCACGCTGGTCGCCATCGGGTCGGAGGATGTCGACGCGCTGGTGCGCTTCGTCCAGGAAAACGCCATCGACTTCGTCGTCGTCGGTCCGGAAGGCCCGTTGGTGCTGGGTCTGGTGGACAGGCTGACCGCGCTGGGCGTCAAGGCCTTCGGGCCGAGTGCGGCGGCGGCGGAGCTTGAGGGTTCCAAGGGCTTCATGAAGGACATCCTGGCGAAGTACGGGGTGCCCACCGCCTTCTACGAACGCTTCAAGGACCCCGAGGCCGCCAAGGCCTATGTCCGCAAGCATGGCGCCCCCATCGTGGTGAAGGCCGACGGTCTGGCCGCCGGCAAGGGCGTTACCGTCGCCCGCACCGAGCAGGAGGCGTTCGAGGCCATCGACGACGCGCTGGTCGGCGGCCGTTTCGGCGCTGCCGGTGCCGAGGTGGTGGTGGAGGAGTTCCTGGACGGCGAGGAGGTCAGCTTCTTCGCGCTGTGCGACGGCGAGAACGCGCTGCCGCTGGCCTCGGCCCAGGACCACAAGGCGGTCGGCGACGGCGACACCGGCCCCAACACCGGCGGCATGGGTGCCTATTCCCCGGCCCCGGTGCTGACCGCCGACCTGCAGGAGCGCGTGATGCGCGAGATCATCCTGCCGACGGTCAAGGGCATGGCGGCGGAAGGCAAGCCCTTCAAGGGCGTGCTGTTCGCCGGCCTGATGATCATGCAGACGCCGGACGGCCCGGTGCCGAAGACGCTGGAGTTCAACGTCCGTTTCGGCGATCCGGAATGCCAGACGCTGATGATGCGGCTGAAGTCCGACGCGCTGGCGGCGCTGGTCGCCGCGGCCGACGGGGTGCTGGACAGCATCGACCTGCGCTGGCACGACCGGACCGCGCTGTGCGTGGTGATGGCGGCCAACGGCTATCCCGGCGATTACGCCAAGAACACCGAGATCCGCGGGCTGGACAAGGCCGGCGCGGTGGATGGCGTGACCGTGTTCCATGCCGGCACCAAGCGGGCCGAGGATGGCCGGGTGCTGTCGGTCGGCGGCCGGGTGCTGGGCGTCACCGCGCTGGCGCCGACGGTGGCGGAAGCTCAGACGGCTGCCTACAAGGCGGTGGACGCGCTGGACTGGCCGGGCGGCTTCTGCCGCCGCGACATCGGCTGGCGGGCGGTGGGGCGGTAAGCTCTGCTGTCGGACAGGGGATCAGGGGGCGCAGTGATGCGCCCCCTTTTGCGTTCCGGTTTCAGGCACGCAGCCGTTCCGACGTGGAGGCGATGTTCTGCGACACCACTTCGATGTCGCGGACCACGCGGGTGACGCTGTGGGCGATCTCCTTGGTCGCCGATTCCTGCTGCGACACGGCGGCGGCGATGGTGGTGGAGATCTGCTGGACGTCGGTGACGATCGTGCCGATGCGGCGGATGGCGTCGACCGCGTGCAGCGCCTCCTGCTGGACCGACGCGATCTGTGCCGCGATGTCGTCGGCAGCGCTGCCGCTCTGCTGGGCCAGCGACTTCACCTCGTTCGCCACCACGGCGAAGCCGCGGCCCGCCTCGCCGGCACGGGCGGCTTCGATGGTGGCGTTCAGCGCCAGCAGGTTGGTTTGCGAGGCGATGCTGTTGATCAGCTTGGTGATGGCGCCGATTCGCTCGGCCGAGGTGACCAGGGCTTCCACCGCGGCGTTGGTGCGGGTCGCCTCCTCCGATGCCTTCAGCGAGGCGCCCGACGCCTCGTTGGCGCGGTTGCTGATGTCGGAGATCGAGGCCGACAGCTCCTCCGTCGCGGCGGCGACCGTCTGGGCGTTGGCGGTGGCGCGGTCGGCGGCGGTGCCGACCTCGCGGTCCAGGGACTCGGCAAGGTTGGCGATGCTGCTGCGGCGTTCGCCGTCCAGTTCCGCCTGCCGCAGCTCGGCCATCTTCTGGCCGTGGATGTCGATCAGTGAGCCGCAGGCACGCAGGGCCAGGCCGTTGCCGTCGCGGGCGACGCCGCCGATGGCGCGGAACCAGCGATAGGTGCCGTCCTTCAGCTTCAGCCGGTAATCGACGTCGTAGCCGGTGCGGCCGCTGCGGTCGTTCAGGCAGGCCATGAAGCCGTCGAAGGTCGGTTTGGCGTCGTCCGGGTGCAACCGGTCGGCCCAGGAATTGACGCCATCGGGGAAGCCAACCTTGTCGTCACGGTCGAAACCGGCGAGGCGGCGGAACTCCGGCGACCAGTGCCAGCGGCTCTGCGCATGCATCGGGTCGGCGTTGTGGAACACCGCATCCCAGAGCCCGACGCCGGCATGGCGGTCGAGCAGCTTGGCCCGCTCCAGTTCGTTGCGCTCGGCATCGATGTCGATCAGCGATCCGCAGGCGCGGAGCGCAAGGCCGCTGCTGTCGCGGGCGACGCCGCCGATGGCGCGGAACCAGCGATAGCTGCCGTCCTTCACCTTCAGCCGGTAATTCACGTCATAGCCGGTGCGGCCGCTGCGGTCGTTCAGGCAGGCCATGAAGCTGTCGAAGGTCGGCTTGGCATCGTCCGGGTGCAACCGGTCGGCCCAGGACCCGACCTTGTCGGGGAAGCCGGCCTTGTCGTCATGGCCGAAGCCGACGAGGCGGCGGAATTCCGGCGACCAGTGCCAGCGGCTCTGCGCATGCATCGGATCGCCATTGTGAATCACGGCGTCCCACAACCCGACGCCCGCATGGCGTCCCAGCAGAGCCAACTCTTCGGCTGCCTGATTGTCCTGGGGCTTGCGGAACGACAACATTTTTGAACTCCCGATGGCTGACGGCTGTCGACGCATCATGGACAGATATTCGTTAAACAAACACTTAACAGACCATAAATTATCTACACGTACACTATAACCTTTCTGCTATGCCTCGGAGGCTTTCATCCGGATTTGTCGTGGGGTTGTTTTGTAATGGTGTGTTTAATGCTGAGAAATTCTATTCCGACGCGTTGATAACAATAGTGCGCGCAACGAGAACCAAGCCTTTGGAGATGGCTCATCGGCGCTTTCTGAAGAAGTCCCGCAGCAGCGCCGCGGCCCGGGTCTCGCCGATCCCGCTGTAGACGTCCGGCGCGTGGTGGCAGGTCGGCTGGGTGAAGAAGCGCGGGCCATGGTCTACGGCGCCGCCCTTGGGGTCGTAGGCGCCGTAATACACTCGCCGGATGCGGGCGAAGCTGATCGCCGCGGCGCAGAGCGCGCAGGGCTCCAGCGTCACATACAGGTCGCAGCCGGGCAGGCGGGGCTGGCCGCGCCCGGCACAGGCGGCGCGGATCGCCAGCAACTCGGCATGGGCGGACGGGTCGCACAGCTCCTCCGTCCGGTTGCCGGCGGCGGCGAGCACCGCACCCGTTGCGGGATCGACGACGACGGCACCGACCGGCACCTCGCCGCGCGCGGCGGCGGCCTCGGCGGTGGCGAAGGCGAGGTCCATATAGCTGGGAGACGGCATGGCCGGGCAGGGTGCCAACCGCCCGCCGAGCCCGTCAACCGGATTCCGGTGGCTGGGCGCTGGACCAGTGTTGCGGGCGGCGCGTCCAGGCCCTATGGTCCGGCCATGGACCGCTCCGATACTGCCAAGAAATCCGATTCCGCCACCGCCTCCGGTGCTGGCGGCGGTGAACGAATCGCCAAACGACTGGCGCGCGCCGGCCTATGCTCGCGCCGCGACGCCGAACGCTGGATCGCCGAGGGCCGCGTCGCGGTCAACAGCCGCGTGCTGGACAGCCCCGCCTGCGTGGTGCGCCCCGGCGACATCGTGCAGGTCGACGGCAAGGTCATTCCGGAACCGGAGCCGGCCCGCCTGTGGCGCTATCACAAGCCGTCGGGGCTGGTCACCACCGCCCGTGACGAGAAGGGGCGCGAGACCGTCTTCGACCGCCTGCCGCCCGACCTGCCGCGCGTGGTCTCCATCGGCCGTCTCGATCTGACGACCGAAGGGCTGCTGCTGCTGACCAACGACGGTGAACTGGCCCGCTTCCTCGAACTGCCGGCCACCGGCTGGACCCGCCGCTACCGCGTGCGCGTCTTCGGCGAGGTCGACGAGAGGCAACTGGCAGCGCTGGAGAAGGGGCCGACCATCGAAGGCGTGAAGTACGGTCCGATCGAGGCCGCGCTCGACCGCATCCAGGGCCGCAACGCCTGGCTGACCGTCAGCCTGAAAGAAGGCAAGAACCGCGAGATCCGCAAGGTGATGGAGTCGCTGGGGCTCCAGGTCAACCGGCTGATCCGCGTCGCCTACGGTCCGTTCCAGCTCGGCAAGTTGGAAGAGGGCGCCGTCGAGGAGGTGCCGAAGCGCGTCGTCCGCGAGCAGATCGCTCCCTTCTTCGGCACGCCCGAAGGGGCGGAGTCGACCGAGTCCGGCACCAAGCAGCGCGCCAAGGCCCGTGCCGAAGCGGCGGGGAAGCCCGGTCCGAAGGCCGCATCCTCGAAAGGCGGGGCGGCGAACGCCGACGCCAAGGCGGCGCCGAAGCGCGCGCCGCGGTCCGCCACCAAGCGGCACGAGGCCGAAGCCGCCCGCACCGAAGAGACCAAGCCGGCGCGGCGCGGCACCCGCGGCACCCTGTCGCTTGGCGGCGGTTCGGCCAAGCCGGGCCGTACCGGCAAGCCGGAGGGTGCCCGCTCCGATGCCCCGCGGTCCGAGGGCGCACGTTCTCGCGATGACAGGGCTCGCGATGACAGGGCTCGCGACGACAGGCCCCGCGATGACAGGCCGCGTGACGGCAAGGCTCCCGGCTTCAAGCCAGGCGGGTCCAAGCCAACTGCTCCGAAGGGCGCCGGTCCGGCGCCGCGGGGCGGTCCGAAGGCCGGCGGCGGCGAGAGGTCCGGCGGCGGGGCTGGCGGACGGACGGAGCGCCCGCGTGCGGATCGTCGGCGGTAAGCACCGCGGCCGCAGTCTGGTGGCACCGGGCGGGCGCGATACCCGCCCCACCACCGACCGCACCCGGCAAGCCATTTTCAACATCCTGGCCCACGCCGACTGGGCGCCCGAGTTCGAGGGCGCCGCGGTCGTCGATGCCTTTTGCGGCACCGGTGCGCTGGGGCTGGAAGCCCTGTCGCGCGGTGCGTCCTGGTGCGGCTTCCTCGACATGGGCCGGCCGGCGCTCGACGCCGTGCGCGCCAATGTCGAGGCTCTGCGCGAGACGGCGAACGCCCAGATTCTGCGTGCCGATGCGGCCAAGCCGCCGCCGGCCCCTCGTGCCTGCATGCTGGCCTTTCTCGACCCGCCCTATGGCCAGGGGCTGGCGCCGCGCGCGCTGGAGGGTCTGCTGCGCGCCGGCTGGCTGGCTGAGGGCGCGCTCGCCGTGGTTGAGGTTGCCGACCGCGACCCGCTGCCTCTTCCCGACGGTTTTTCGGCGCTCGACGAGCGCCGCTATGGCGACACCCGCGTCGCCTTCCTGACGGTCCGCCACCCGGCCTGACCGCTTGGGCGGTTCCCGCCCGACCCGCCCTTGGCGTTTCGCGTCAGTCCTTTACATCCCCTGAGTTCCATTTTTTACCGGCCCCGCCCACCCGCCGATGGGGGCGCATCCCTGGCGTTCCAAGGCTGGCGCTCGTGTTTTTCCATCATGCGGAAAGACGAAACGGATTGTTGAGTTCCAAAACAATCCGAGCAAAACATTATGTGTCGCCGATGCGGTTCCTCTATGGAAACGGCGGCATCTATCTATCTCCTAAGACTGCACACCCTCGTTTGAGGGGGCCGTGCAGGTACCGGCACGGCTTCTTTTTACAGAACACGCGACCGATCGGATGAACCGATAATAGAACCGGCGTGGACCGCTCGCCGGATGTGGTGTGTAAGGTAAGTTTTACTTGATCAGTCTGTATGCCTACGGCGTCGATCCGTCCGTCGGTGTCTTTTTGTCCCCGGTTTTGGCATACCAGATTACATATCTGGCATTCCTAAATCGGGACAATCGAACTCCGAGCGATTGTCGGCATCCGCGCCGAGTTCCGGAAAGGAACCGTCAGCAAGAGCGGTCCGTCCGGGTCATTCCGCAATCGTGATTGGCGTGCCGGTCCCCGGGAGAGGGGCCGTGCCGCCGGCTCAGGCAAGTTTAAGGGAGGCACGATGGCTCATATGAATTCACAACCGGCGGCGGAATCCGCGGCGCCGGTTTCCGATGCGGTCCGCTGGACGCAGATCGTCGTCGGCATCGTCTGCATGGTGGCGGCGGCCAACATCCAGTACGCCTGGACGCTGTTCGTCCCGGAAATCCAGGCGACCCATGGCTGGACGCGCGCATCGATCCAGACCGCCTTCACCATCTTCGTCGTCGTGCAGACCTGGCTGACGCCGATCGAGGGCTATTTCATCGACAAGTACGGCCCCAAGGTGATCGTTGCCGCCGGCGGCTTCTTCACCGGCCTGTCCTGGATCATCGACAGCTATGCCGGCACGCTCACCATGCTGTATGTCGGCTCGGCCATCGGCGGCATCGGCGTCGGCTGCGTCTACGCCACCTGCGTCAACAACGCGCTGAAGTGGTTCCCGGAAAAGCGCGGTCTGGCGGTCGGCCTGACGGCGGGCGGCTATGGCGCCGGTTCGGCCCTGACCATCCTGCCGATCTCGGCGATGATCCACAGCAGCGGCTACCAGTCGGCCTTCTTCTGGTTCGGCCTGGTGCAGGGCGCCATCATCATCTGCGCCGCGCTGTTCCTGCGCATGCCGCAGAAGGAGCAGGTCAAGGCCTCGACCAAGGTCGCCCAGACCCGCCGCGACTACACGCTCAGCGAAGCCATCCGCACCCCGGTGTTCTGGGTGATGTGGGCGATGTTCATCGGCACCGTCACCGGCGGCCTGATGGCTGTGGCCCAGCTGGGCGTCATCGCCCACGATCTGGGTGTGAAGGAAGCCCCGGTCAGCGTCTTCGGCCTGACCATGGCGGCTCTGCCCTTCGCCCTGATGCTCGACCGCGTGATGAACGGCATCTCGCGTCCGCTGTTCGGCTTCATCTCGGATCACATCGGCCGTGAGGCGACCATGTTCGTCGCCTTCACCCTGGAAGGCGTCGGCATCATCATGCTGAGCCGTTTCGGCCACGACCCGATGATGTTCCTGATCCTCAGCGGCATGGTCTTCCTGGCCTGGGGCGAAGTGTACAGCCTGTTCAGCGCCACCTCGGCCGACACCTTCGGCACCAAGCATGCCGGCAAGATCTACGGCGTCCTCTACTGCGCCAAGGGTGTCGCCGCCCTGCTGGTCCCGCTGGGCAACCTGCTGATGGAAGCCACCGGCACCTGGGCGACCGTGCTGTACGTCACCGCCACCATGGATCTGACCGCCGCGGCCTGTGCGCTGTTGGTCCTGAAGCCGATGCTGGCCCGGCACCATGCCCGGAACGAGGAGCTGGCACGCCGCGCCGAACATGGCGATGCAGCCCGCGCCGTTCCTGTCGGGGCCGCCGCCGGCACCGCCAACGGGTAAGGCGCAGTCGGGGGGCTTCGCTCGGAAGACTGACTGACGGATGCGGGCCGGGATGTGCGAGAGCACCCCGGTCCGCATCGTTCATTCGATCCAGAAGGGCCGGTCCTTGGCCTTGCCGGGTTTGCCTTCGGAATTGTTTTCGGTCTGGGCCGCCTGCTGGAAGCGGTCGGAGGAGAACAGGATGCCCGGCTCCTCTTCGGTCTCGTCCTTCTCCGGCTCGATGACGGTGAAGCCGCCGCGGCCGCTGGCCATGTAGACGGCGTGGCCGATCATGCCGGTCAGCGCGAGGAACAGAAGGGCCTGGGTCTCGATCATGGCGGAAACGTCCTTATCGGGAGGGGAGGGGCGTCGACAGGAACAAAAGCGACAGAAACAAAGGCGATAGGAACAACAGGGCACGAGGCCAAACGGCATCCCTCGCGGGCAGCGGGTGCCCACGGTGACGGTTCAGTCATGCTGTACTGCAACATAAGCAGGCCGGCATGCTACCGCAAAAAGTTTTGCATACCAGATGCCGGATGCCTGACCTGCAACTTTGCCGCAGGCGCACCCACCACCGAAGGGCGGTTTGCCCCGCAACCAAAGTGGCCTTGCCGCTGTTCCCCGCTTGTCCTCCCCGCATCGGGCCGGGGACAGGGCATCGCGATGGAGCGGCCATGATCCGGGACCTCTGGTACAAGAATGCGGTGATCTATAATCTGTCGCTGTCGACCTTCATGGACGCCAACGGCGACGGCGTCGGCGATTTCCAGGGGCTGCTGCGCCGGCTGGACTATCTGCACGGACTGGGGGTGACCTGCCTGTGGCTGGGGCCGTTCCAGACCTCGCCGATGAAGGACGACGGCTACGACGTCGCGGATTACTACAACGTCGATCCGCGTTACGGCACGCTGGGCGACTTCGTCGAGTTCACCCATGCCTGCGAACAGCGCGGCATCCGGGTGATCATCGATCTGGTGATCAACCACACCTCCGACCAGCATCCCTGGTTCAAGGCTGCCCGCAGCGATCCCGAGAGCAAATATCGCGACTGGTATGTCTGGTCGGACAAGAAGCCGGAGAATGCCGACCAGGGCATGGTCTTTCCCGGCGTGCAGAAATCGACCTGGACCTATGACCGCGAAGCCAAGGCCTGGTACTTCCACCGCTTCTACAAATTCCAGCCCGACCTGAACACCGCCAATCCGGAGGTGCATGCCGAGCTGCTGAAGATCATGGGCTTCTGGATCCAGCTGGGCGTCGCCGGATTCCGCATGGACGCCGTGCCCTTCATCATCGCGGAGAAGGGGGCGGACGTCACCGAGCCGAAGGAGCAGTTCGGCATGCTGCGCAGCTTCCGCGAGTTCGTGCAGTGGCGGCGCGGCGACGCCATGCTGCTGGCCGAGGCCAACATCCTGCCGGAGGACGACCTGCACTATTTCGGCAGCGATGGCGACCGCTGCCACATGATGTTCAATTTCCAGGTCAACCAGCATCTGTTCTATGCGCTGGCGACCGCCGACACCGGGCCGCTCGCCAAGGCGCTGGAGGTGACGAAGCCGCGGCCGGCAACCGCCCAATGGGGCACCTTCCTGCGCAACCACGACGAACTCGACCTGGGCCGGCTGACCGAGGAGCAACGGCAGGCGGTGTTCGCCGCCTTCGGGCCGGACAAGTCGATGCAGCTCTATGACCGCGGCATCCGCCGGCGGCTGGCGCCGATGCTGAACGCCGACCGGCGGCGGATCGAGCTGGCCTACAGCCTGATGTTCACCCTGCCGGGGACGCCGGTCATCCGCTATGGCGACGAGATCGGCATGGGCGACGACCTGTCGCTGCCTGAACGGAACTGCGCCCGCACGCCGATGCAATGGTCGGACGAGCCGCATGGCGGCTTCACCAAGTCCGACGATCCGGAAACTCCGGTGATCGGCGGCGGTGTCTTCGGCTATGAACGGATCAACGCCGCCTTCCAGCGCCGCGACCCGCAATCGCTGCTGAACTGGACCGAGCGCATCATCCGCATGCGCAAGGAGTGTCCGGAAATCGGCTGGGGCGATTTCCAAATCCTGAAGACCGGCCGGCCGGAGGTGCTGGCCCTGCGCTACGACTGGCGGAACAACGGGGTGGTCGTCCTGCACAACCTGTCGGACAAGCCCTGCGAGATCGTGCTGGACGTGGACGGCCATGGCGAGGGCTGCCGGCTGGTCAACCTGCTGTCGGAAGACCACAGCGAGCCCGACGCGAAGGGCCGTCACCATCTGGTGATGGAGGCCTATGGCTATCGCTGGTTCCGGGTCGGCGGGCTGGATTATCTGCTGCGGCGGACGGAGGGGGACGGCAAGCCCGGCGAGGAGGTTTAGGCGACGTCCAGCCGCACCGGAGCGTCGTCCTCGCTGCGGTCATAGGCGGCGCGGGCTTCCAGCATCTGCGCGATGTGGGTCTCGGCCCACATCCGCAGCGGCACCAGCGTTTCGGCCAGGGTGGCGCCCAGCGGGGTGATCGAATATTCGACGGTGACCGGCACGGTGGCGAAAGCCCTGCGGCTGACCAGCCCGTCGCGCTCCAGGCTTTTCAGGGTCTGCGACAGCATCTTCTGCGAGATGCCCTCGATCTCGCGGCGCAGCTGGTTGAAACGCATCGGCCCGCTTTCCAGCAATCCCAGGATCAGCACCGTCCATTTGTCGGCGATCCGGTCCAGCGCCTGGCGCGTCGGACAGGCGGAGGCATAGGCGTCGGGCAACTGGTCCATTTCCGACGGCCGCTTGCCGCCCAGCCCCAGCAAGGTCCTGTCCATCCGCATCCACTCCCAGGCCGGCGGTTACATGCAAGTGACCATGTCACGAAAAGGTGCCTTCTTTACACCAGATTTCCAAAACGGCATCAAGTCACTATTGGAAACCTAGTCAGAGGACATCCGCCATGAACGTCGCCATCATCGGTGCCGCCGGCCGTGCCGGCAGCCGCATCCAGGCCGAACTGCTCCGCCGCGGCCACAGCGTCACCGCCATCGTCCGCGATCCGGCCAAGGTTGCCGCCGCCTCCGGCCTGACGGTGAAGGCCGGCGATGCCAACGACGCGGAAACGCTCGCCCCGCTGCTGGCCGGCCATGACGCGGTGGTCAGCGCCGTGATGTTCCTGATGGGCGATGCCGACAGCCTGATCGGCGCGGTGAAGACCTCCGGCGTGCCGCGCTATCTGGTGGTTGGCGGCGCCGGCAGCCTGGAGGTGGCGCCGGGCGTGCGCGTTCTCGACCTGCCGGAATTCCCCGAGATCTACAAGGCCGAGGCCACCAAGGGCGCCGAGTTCCTCGACCGGCTGAAGGGCGAGCCGACCCTGAACTGGACTTTCCTGTCGCCGTCGGCCGAGTTCGTGCTGGGCGAGCGGACGGGCAAGTTCCGGGTGGGGGCCGACGGGCTGCTGGCGGACGAAACCGGCCGCAGCTGGATTTCCTACGAGGACTTCGCGGTGGCTCTGGTCGACGAGATCGAGACGCCGAAGCACGAGCGCAAGCGCTTTACGGTGGGGTACTGATCACGTCCGGGGTATCTCTCCAGTAGGTTGTCCGGAGCAGGGGGCTGCAATCTTCCATTATCCTCCCATGTCTTCGGCAAGGGCAGATCAAGCCCGGCTAGACAAGACATGGGAAGGAACGGAATGGCTCTGATCCCCTGCGCCGCCTGCGGCCACACGATCTCCACCGAAGCTCCATCCTGCCCGTCCTGCGGACACCCTGGGGCGACCATGTCGAAGGGAGGCCGCGAGGGGATGGCACGGATCGCCGGGACTGTCGCCGGCTCCTACATCTCGGCGCAGATGCTGGCCAGCATCATCGTCGGCTCGGTCGCCATCGTCAGCTTTGCCGCCATCATGATCGCGGTGATCCTGAAGGGGTGAGTTCCGGCAACCGGGGGCCGGCAGCGGAACTGCCGGTCTACCTCCTCCCGAACAGCCTTTCGATGTCCGCCAGCTTCAACTCCACATAGGTCGGCCGCCCGTGGTTGCACTGCCCGCTGTGCGGGGTTGCCTCCATCTGGCGCAGCAGGGCGTTCATCTCGTCGACACTCAGCGTGCGGCCGGCGCGGACGGAGCCATGGCAGGCCATCGTCGCGCAGACCTCTTCCAGCCGCTCTTTCAGCGACAGGGCGTCGCCAAGTTCGGACAGTTCTTCGGCAAGGTCGCGGATCAGGTTCTTCACGTCGGACTGGCCGAGCAGGGCCGGGACCTCGCGCACCATGACGCAGCCGTGGCCAAAGCCCTCGATCACCAGACCGAGTTCGGCCAGTTCGGCGCTGCGGGCGAGCAGGCGGTTGGCGGACGGCTCGTCCAGCTCGATCAGTTCCGGGATCAGCAGGGCTTGGCGCTTCACCCCGCCTTCCAGCAAGGCGGTCTTCATCCGCTCATAGACCAGCCGTTCATGGGCGGCGTGCTGGTCGACGATGACGATGCCCTCGCGGGTCTGCGCCACGATGTAGGTGGTGTGGACCTGCGCCCGCGCCGCACCCAACGGGTGGCTGTCGGGTGGCAGCTCGGGCTTGTGGGCGGCCGGGTCGGGGGCGCGGTATTCCGGCGGGCGGGCCGCAGGGGCGAAGCCGTTGCCGAAGCCGCTGAGGCGGCCTTGCAGCGGCGGCAGTCCCGACTGGGTCGGCGCCTGGAAGGCGGCGGAGCGCTCCGCCAGACCGCGCGGCACGGATGTGGGCGTATAGGAGCCGCCCCAACCGCCCCCGCTCGACCCGCCGCCGGATCGGCCGTAGGGAAGGGGCGAGGGGGTGAAGCCGCTGTCGGTGTCGCCGGCAGGTTCCGGCCGCAGGGCGCCCAGCGTGGCGAGACCGACGGTGGTGGAGGCGCGGTGTCCGGCCTCGGCCAGCGCGTGTTTCAGCGAGCCGACGATCAGGCCGCGCACCAGACCCTGGTCGCGGAAACGCACCTCGGCCTTGGCCGGGTGGACGTTCACGTCGACCTCCTGCGGGTCGATGTCGAGGAACAGCGCCAGCATCGGGTGGCGGTCGCGCGGCAGGAAATCGGCGTAGGCGGCGCGCACCGCCCCCACCATAAGCTTGTCGCGCACCGGGCGGCCGTTGACGAACAGGTGCTGATGCTTGGCGGTTGGGCGGTGCAAGGTCGGCAGGCCGATCCAGCCGGCCAGCGACACGCCTTCGCGCTCCGCCGTCACCGGAACGGCGTTCTCCTGGAAATCGCGGCCCATCAGGGCGCCCAGCCGGGTCAGCCGGGCGTCCAGCAAATCGCCCTGTGCCGCACTCAGCCGCAGGCCGCCGCGCCCGCCGTCGCTGAGCGTGAAGGCGACGCCGGGATGGGCCATCGCCAGCCGTTCCAGGCAATCGGCGATGTGGTCGTATTCGGTGCGCGATGCCTTGAGGAATTTCAGCCGGGCCGGCACGGCGGCGAACAGGTCGCGCACCTCGATCCGCGTGCCCTGGGCCAGCGCCGCCGGTTGCGGCGATCCCTTGGCACCGGCATCGACCGTCAGGCTCCAGGCGCTGTCGGCGTCGCGGGCGCGGCTGGTGATGGTCAGGCAGCTGACGGCGCCGATGGAGGGCAGCGCCTCCCCGCGGAAGCCGAGAGAGCGGATGTCGAGCAGGTCGTCGCTCGGCAGCTTGGAGGTGGCGTGGCGTTCGACCGCCAGCGCCAACTCGTCCGGCGTCATGCCGCAGCCGTCGTCGGTGACGGCGATCAGCGACTTGCCACCGTCGCGCGCCACCACGTCGATGCGGGTGGCGCCGGCATCGATGGCGTTCTCCACCAACTCCTTCACGGCGGCGGCGGGACGCTCGACCACCTCGCCGGCGGCGATGCGGTTGACGAGCGTTTCAGGAAGAAGACGGATCGGCATGCGCATAGATATAGGGGCTGCCGACCGCCGACACCACCATCTTCGGGCGGCGCCGTATGCGTTACAGACCCTTCAGGGCCTTCATGTAGTCGACCAGCTTGCGCTCGTAGAAGGGCTGCGGCGGCTGGTAGCGGGCGACGAGGCCGGCCTCCTCGGTCAGCTTCACCACGAGGCCCATGCAGGACACGTCCACCGGATCGCCGCCGATGTCGAACTGCAGGCGGAAATCGAACTTCTGCTTGGCGATCAGGTCGCCGTCATAGGGACGGATGCGGAAGGAGCCGATGACGAACTCCTCCGGCACATATTCATGGTGATCGATGACGATCTTCGGCGGGGTGGAGGGGCGCTCCCTGCGCGGTTCGGCTGCGGACTTCGCGCCGCCCGGCTCTTTGTTGCCTCCAGAGAATTTCGACAGCCAAGACATGAAGAGCGACGTCCTCTTGTTCCGAAACCCTGAAACCATACCGACATATTCAGACAGTTTTGGGGGCACATCGTTTAACAACGGTTAATGACGTAAGCATTCGTTACGGCCCGGTAATTTTCCTGCCTGCACTGCGCATTGGCGATGCCCGCTTCCCCGATGGGGCCGTGACTTTCGGGGTTCCCCCTTGCTGCCGCTTCGTCCGCGGTCATGCTATGCTTCGACCTCGTCAAGTTGCCGCCTGTTGGGGGGAACCGCCATGCAATTGTTGCCGGTGATTCGCGATTTCGCCGCGGAGGCGTCGGATCCTGGGCGTTACGCCGCGCTCGACGGGGGGTGGTCGCTGGCGGTTGCCGACGTCACCGGCAGCACGCAGCTTGCCGAGAAGGGACGTCATCGCGACGTGAATTTCGTCGCCGCCGGGGTGGTCGCGGTGCTGTCCGACGCGGTGCGCATCGGGCAGGAGCCGGCCGCCTGCCAGTTCGGTGGCGACGGCGCCATCGCCGCGGTGCCGCCGGGGCGGGAGGATGGGGCGCGGGCGGCGCTGTCGGCACTCGCCCACTGGTCGGCGGAGGTGATGGACGTGCCGCTGCGCGTCGGGCTGGTGCCGGTGCAGGCGCTGCTCGACCAGGGGCTGGAGGTGATGGCGGCGCTGCACGATGTCGGCAACGGCAACAGTTTCGGCCTGTTCCTCGGTGCCGGGGTGGTGGCGGCCGATGCCTGGGTGAAGGAGGATGCGCGCTGGCGCCTGCCGCCGCAGCAGGGTCCGTTGCCCGGGCTGGAGTCGGTCTCCTGCCGCTGGAACCCGGTGCCGCCGCGGCGCGGAACCGTGCTGTGCGTGATCGTCGATGCGGTCGATCCGGGAGCCGCGGGGCTGCTGGAGCTTGCCCGCGTCCAGAGCGCCATCGAGGCCATCGTGCCCACCGTCGGGGCTGCACCGCTGGGGGTTGGGGAACGGCTGGAGGCGCGCTGGCCGCCGGACTGGCGCTCCCTGCTGATGGAGGCGCGCGGCGGCCGGTCCGGCGCCGGTCTTGGGCCAAGTCTGGGCACGCGCGTCCGGCGGGTGGGCACGGCGTTGGCCGGGTCGGGACTGCTGGTCCTGCTGCTTAGGCTGGGCCTGTCGCTGGGCAATTTCGATCCGCAGCGCTACCGCCGCCACATGGCGGAGCGCACCGATTTCCGCAAATCGGCCGGCGGGCCGCGGCTGGTGCTGGACGTGACGGAGGGGGAGGCCGACGCCATCGAGACGCTGCTGGCCCAGGCGGCGCAGGCCGGCTCGATCCGTTACGGCACCGCGCGGGCCGATGCGACCACCGTCACCTGTCTGGTCGGCGACGTGACGGCCGACCGTCATGTGCATTTCGTCGATGGGGCCGGGCTGGGCTTCTGGCGCGCCTCGGTCATGCTGAAGGCGATGAAGGCGCGGGAAAAGGCGGGGCAGGCGACGGAACCGGAGCCCGCCGCCGCCCTGTCGTGACCGAGCCGGTCAGGCGGTGATGTCGACGCCCTGCGAACCGCGCGGCGTCAGGCTGGCGAACAGGCTCTGCGCGCCGGAGATATCGCCGGAACCGAGCGAACTGCTCAGGCTGGCGAGATTCTTCTTGAGCGTGCCCAGGAAGTCGGTGGAGCCGCTGTCGTCGTCTCCGCTGTCGCTGTCGGAGGCGCTCTTCAGCATATCCGACAGAGCCGACAGCGAAGTCCTGGGCGCCCGACACGTCGCCGGACTGCAAGGACTGGGCGAGGCTGCCGACGGTGCTGCGCAGCTCGTCGAATCCGCCCTCGCCGCCCGGCGGCGGACCGTTCGGCGGCGGGCCGCCCGCTCCGCCGGGACCTCCGCCTGGACCGCCGGCACCATCCGGACCGCCGCTGGGCGGGCCGTTCTTGGACATCGCCTGCTGGACCTGGCCGATGTCGCCGCTCTTCAGCGCCTCTCCCACGCTGGACAGCAGCTTCGACAGCGGGTCCTTTCCGGTGCTGGCACTGGTGGTTGATGACCCGCTGCTCGACCCGCTGCTGCCGCCCTGCTTGTCGGACTGCAGCTTCGACAGGGAGTCGTAGGCGGACTGGACGGCGGTCATGTCGCCGGACTCCACCGCCTTCTTCAAGCTGTCGATGCCCTCGCGGATCTCTTTACCCGGCCCTTGGGGCCGCTGATAGGTCTGGCCGACGGCCGACGCACTCACCATGGATACCGACATGGCACTCTCCAACGGATAGCCTCACAAGAGGCAGTACGGGAGAGGCGTGGGACTCCTGCGCACCGGAATGCGGGGGCCGTGCGGTTTCGATAAAATTGTCGGAAATGCCTCAGTCGGGGATCAGATGCGGCCGGTCACCCGCCGTTCGACGCCATCCGACGGCACAATCTCGGTTCCGACCGGCCACAGCGCCAACAGCGCAAGCTTCAGATGCGCCCAGGCGAAGGGCAGGCCGATGATGGTGATGGCAAGCCCCACCGCCGCGACCAGATGGCCGAGCGCCAGCCACCAGCCGGCCAGCACGAACCACACGATGTTGCCGATGAAGCCGAGCGCGCCGGTGCCCATGTCTTCGCGCCCGCGGAACTCATCCCGGCGCACGGCGGTTTGTCCAAAGGGAAGCAGGGTGTAATGGGCGATGGTCAGGGCGGACCGGGCCCAGGGCAGGCCGATGATGGACAAGGCCATCAAAACCGCGGCCAGCACCCAGCCGAGCGCCATCCAGATGCCGCCCGTGACCAGCCAGAGCAGATTGAGGAGAAGACTGAGCAGAGGCATGACAGGAACCCTCCCTTTCGCCGCAGATGTGGGGATGCTCATACGGTGCGCCTAGAGGTGGGCCGGACAGATATCGGCAGATGCGAAGATGGGGCACCCCGTCCGGCGGCGCGAAAGAGGGGGAGCCTCATGCCATCCATGCCTTGAACCGGATCCGTACGGTCCACAGATCCGAATCAGGCATCATCGACGACGCATCCGGACGGGCCCATTGCCGGCAGCACCGCCGGCGGGCCGCCTTCCGGATCACACGGATCGGAGGCCGCATGAACGAGGCTTTGAACACCGACACCGGCGCCGACGCGCCGAACATGCCGGCCGAGGGCAAATCGCTCTCGCCGGTGGTCGCCGCCATCCTCGGCACCGCCGTCGCGGCTGCGGCCAAGCGCGGCGGCAATGGCGACGTGGTCCGCGGACTGATCGCGGGTCTGCGCATCCTGCGCGCTACCGTCGAGGAAGAGGCCGGCTACACCATGGCCGCCGCCGTCGACAACGCCATCCGCACCCGCCTGCTGGCCGACAACCTGTCGCGCCTGCGCGTCAGCGGAGAAAAGCCGAAGGCTGTCCCGCTGCCGGATCCCGGACCGGGCGCCAGCGCCGCCGCCGCCATTTTCGAGAGCGCGGCGGAATCCTGCCTGACCGTCAACGCCCATGCGGAGGACAACGGGCCGCTGGAGACCGCAGTCTTCGCCTTCACCGCACAGTTGCTGCAACAGCTGGGTGGAGCGCCGGAATGGCGCAGCCTGGTCGGCGAACTGCGCCGCCCCCTGGCGGTCGCCCCCGACCCCGAAGGCGAGGAGGTGACGCTGCACTGACCGGACGCCGTACCGGTTGACTCGGCCAGTGGTTGGGCCAGTGGTCGGACCGGTGATGGGCCGGTGATCGGCAGGCCGACCGCCTGTGATCGAAAGCGGACGGCAGCCGGTCGGCAAGTCATGGAATTTGCTTTGCTTTTGTCGTGTTTCGATGGTGGCTGAAACCTTTTGCGGGCAGGGTGGGGTTTTGGCCCCTTTTCAGGGTTTTGCCCGATTTATCGAACGGGACGACTTCGGTTCGGCATCGTTACGGTTGGGTTCGGCGGTGGGACGGTCCCATCGCGGAACGCCACCATCGGGGATCCGACCGTGTTCTTTCACACCCAGCCTTCCACCGTCCGTGCCGGACGGGCTGACACCGCCCGCTGTCCGGTGAACGGTCTGACCGCGGACGGGGTGGGTGCTGCATGGATCGGCGACCGCACGGCCGACCGTGCCGGCGATCCATCCGGGCGGCGGGTGATCTTCCTTCATCCCGGCAAGGGGGCGTGGTGGCGCCTGCTGGACAATGTTCCGGCGGGGCAGGAATGGCTGACCGTGCCGGCTGCCGCCGGAGCGGCGATGCTCTCGCCGGTGCTGGGCCCGCTGCTGGTGGAGCGTGGCGGGCGCCGGCCGGTTCTGGTCGCCGGTGCGGTGACGGCGCCGCTCGCCATCGCCGCGGCGCTGGATTTCCCGAAACAGGTCGGCGGCGTGATGATCGTCGACGATGTCGGCGCCGAATCGCCGATGCGGCGGCGCTGGAACGCGCTCGCCGCCTGTTTCGGCCGGCCGTTGCCGCCGATGCCGACGGGTGATCTCGGGGACCTCGAATCCGAATTGCCGGCGGTGCGGGTGCCGGTGACCCTGATGCAGGGCAGCGAACCGGCCGGGCTGTTCACGCGGCTCGAAAGCGGGCTGACGGGGTGCCGCACCCTGACGGTCGTCGCCGTGTCCGACGCCGCCGCCATCCGCCCGCGCACCCATGCGGCCGAACTGCGCGGCGCCCTGCTGGCGCTGGTCTCCGCCGTGGAGCGGGCGCAGCGGTAGGGCGGGGGCCTTACAGGCTCTGCGCGGTCAGCGCGGCCTGGGTGCGGTTGCGGACGCCGAGATGCCGCAGGATGGCGGTGACATGGACCTTCACCGTGCCTTCGGTCAGCCCCAGCTCATGGGCGATCTGCTTGTTCGACTTGCCGTCGCGCAGCCGGGCGAGGACGTCGCGCTGACGCGGCGTCAACTGGTCGCCGTTGGCATTGCCCATCCCGGCATTGTCGTCCATCGCCTCGCCGGAACCGTGCCCGCCATAGCCGCCATGCGTCTGCTCGACACGGTCGGCGCCGCGGATGGCCTGTTCGGGAAGATAGAATTCCGCCTGCGAGCACCAGTTGCAAGGCGCCCAGCAGGACCTTGGCGCTGGAGGATTTCGGGATATAGCCGGCAGCGCCGTTTTCCAGGGCCGCCAGCAGGTCGGACCGCTTTTCCGACCCCGACACCACCACCAGAAGCGCCTTCGGCAGGTTGACATGGATGTCGCCGAGGGCCGAGAAGCCGGTCCAGCCGGGCATCCCCAGATCGAGCAGGATCAGGTCGAACGGTCTGGTGCCGTCGCAGAGTGCCCGCACCTCGTCATAGGTGCTCGCCTCGAAAAACGTCATGTCGGCGTCGAATTGCGCCAGGAGTCGGCGCAGACCGTCTCGGAACAGCAGGTGATCGTCGGCGATCAGCACGTTCATCGCGGGCATTTCCAGAAGGTTGCGGCAATCTCACGCCGGGATGGCGTCATCGGCCCGCAGTTCACATAAGCACGTCCATTCTCACGCTGTAGTTCGCTTTTGGTCTTAGACCGCTTCCTCTATGCCTGCCGTCTTCGCCGGCCATGGGTCTCTGGGCTTTGCCGCGTGTTGCCCGGACGGCCTGCAGAAACGGAAGCGTGCTGCAAAAGGCGACGTCCCGCTCCGCCGGCCGCCTGCCCCGGATGGAAGGGGCGGACGGCCGGGACGGAAGGCGGGCGGGGCCTTTCGGCAGAGCGGTATACCGATCCGTCGGATCGGGCGGCAATCAGACGGTGGCGGCGACGCCGGCTTCCGCGGCCTGGTCGCCGATGCCGTTGTTCAGCGCCCAGATGGCGGCCTGGGTGCGGTTGGAGGCGTTGATCTTGCGCAGCAGGCTCTTCAGGTGAACCTTCACGGTGGCTTCCGTGATGCTCAGATGGTTGGCGATCATCTTGTTGCTGTTGCCATTCAGCAGGCAGCGCAGGATCTGCACCTCGCGCTGCGACAGGCCCTTGCGGCGGGTCGGCAGTTCGGCGCCCATGTCCTCGGTGCGACCGCTGACCAGCAGCTCGGCGAGGTGGGTCGGGAACACCTTCTCGCCCATCATCACCAGCTTCAGCGACTGCATCAGCGCCTCGCAGGCGATGTCCTTCAGCAGGTAGCCGCCGGCGCCGGCGCCGAGCGCGGCCGACAGGCGGCGGGTTTCCAGGTCGTTGGTCAGGATCACGATCCGGATCGACGGGTGAGCTTCGCGCAGGCTGCGCATCGCCTCGACTTCCTCGTCGGCGCCGCTCGGCAGGTCGACGAGGATCAGGTCCGGGTTCCGGCCGGTCCCGAGCGTCGACAGACCCTCGCGCAGGCTGCCGGCCTCGCCGACGACGTTGAAGGGGGTGCCTTCGAACAGACGCTTCATGCCCTCACGGAAAAGCTTGTTGGCATCGATGAGGAAAACGTTGATGGCATCCATGGTCTCAGCCCGCCTTTTGTTCCGTTCCGATCAAAGTGGCGCCGGGTGGCGCTTCGGAGGCATCCCCGACCTTCCGCTCCTGCGTCCGGTCCGCTCCCCTCAGGGTTCGGGGGTGCCTCCTTGTGATCCATAGATACCCCCGATTTGCGCCGCGCAAAATTTCGCTTAGGTAAATTTCGCGTCGAGCAATGGGCATATGCCGTAAGCCTGGATAAGACAAGAAGAGGACATAATGGAGTTTGCCCTGGTCGGGTGGAATAACTGTCTGTGACAGAAAAGGGGAAATCGTTAACGGTCGTGCCGTGACTTCGTAAGGACACTGAATGATAGTGTTGGGTGACTTTCCTGACGAAGGGCCTCAGCTGGGCAGAACTACGTCATCGCCCGATGGTTGGAGTCCTATATCCCGGAAATTTGCCATTAGGCATAAGCCTGGCTGTGCCGCTCTCCGTCGCCGGGCGGGGTAGGCCGCCATCGACGGGGGTCGTGCCGGGGCGTTCTGTGCTGTATACGTTCCAGCCGCGACAGAGCATTCGCACGCTCGACCCGATTTTTCAGTCCATTCCCTTTCGTCCATCCCCAGGCCGGGACGCCATGTCAGACGCTTATGATGATGATCCGTTGAGCCACGCCGCTCCCGCCGCCGGTCCCGCTTCGGGATTCCCGGCGGCAGCGCAGCGCTTCGCCTATCTGGACGGGCTCAACCCGACACAGCGGGCGGCGGTCGAGGCTCTGGACGGACCGGTCCTGGTGCTGGCCGGCGCCGGCACCGGCAAGACCCGGGTGCTGACCACCCGGCTGGCCCATCTGCTGATGACGCGCCGCGCCGCCGCCTTCCAGATCCTGGCGGTGACCTTCACCAACAAGGCCGCCCGCGAGATGCGCGAGCGTGTCGGCCATCTGATGGGGATCGAACCGGAGGGCTGGTGGCTCGGCACCTTCCATGCGCTGGCCGCCCGAATCCTGCGCCGCCATGCCGAGCTGGTCGGGCTGAAGTCGAACTTCACCATCCTCGACACCGACGATCAGGTGCGCCTGATCAAGCAACTGCTGCAAGCCGAGAACATCGATTCCAAGAAGTGGCCGCCCCGCCAGGTGCTGGGCGCCATCGAGCGCTGGAAGGACCGCGGCCTGACGCCCGACCGGCTCGGCGACGCCGACGGCGGCGATGTGGCGGGCGGCCGGGTGGTGGCGATCTACCGCGCCTATCAGGAGCGCCTGCGCACCCTGAACGCCTGCGATTTCGGCGATCTGCTGCTGCACAACCTCGCCATCTTCCAGAACCATCCGGACGTGCTGGCGGAATATCACCGGAAGTTCAAATATCTGCTGGTCGACGAGTATCAGGATACCAACGTCGCGCAGTATCTGTGGCTGCGGATCCTGTCGCAGGCGCACAAGAATATCTGCTGCGTCGGCGACGAGGACCAGTCGATCTACGCCTGGCGTGGTGCCGAGATCGGCAACATCCTGCGCTTCGAGACCGACTTCCCCGGTGCGACCATCGTCAAGCTGGAACAGAACTACCGCTCCACCGGCCATATCCTGGCGGCGGCCTCCGGTCTGATCGCCAACAACCAGGGCCGTCTCGGCAAGACGCTGTGGACCGAGGCTGACGGCGGCGAGCCGGTCAAGGTCAAGGCGGTGTGGGACGGCGAGGAGGAGGCGCGCTGGGTCGGCGAGGAGATCGAGACCCTCCAGCGCAAGGGCACCTCCCTGGCGCAGATCGCCGTGCTGGTCCGCGCCGGCTTCCAGACCCGCGAGTTCGAGGAACGCTTCATCACGCTCGGCCTGCCTTACAAGGTGCTGGGCGGCCCGCGCTTCTACGAGCGGCAGGAAATCCGCGATGCGCTGGCCTATTTCCGTGTCGTCAATTCCGGCGACGACGATCTGGCCTTTGAGCGCATCGTCAATCTGCCCAAGCGCGGCGTCGGTCCAGCGGCGATGCAGAGCCTCTACACCGCCGCCCGCGCCCGCGGGCTGTCGCTGACCGAAGCCGGCTGGGCGCTGACCGAGAACGGACGAGCTGAAGCCGAAGCTGCGCGCCACCCTGCGCGGGCTGTTGCAGGATGTCTTCCGCTGGCGGACGCTGATGGCGACGGTGCCGCACACCGAGCTTGCCCGCACCGTCCTGGACGAGTCCGGCTACACCCGCATGTGGCAGGAGGACAAGACACCGGAGGCTCCCGGCCGGCTGGAGAACCTGAAGGAACTGATCACCGCCATGGCGGAGTTCGAGAACCTGCCGGGCTTCCTGGAACATGTCGCGCTGGTGATGGAGAATGCCGAGGCCGCCGGCATCGAGCAGGTGACGGTGATGACCCTGCACGGCGCCAAGGGGCTGGAGTTCGACCATGTCTTCCTGCCGGGATGGGAGGAGGGCGTGTTCCCCAACCAGCGCGCGCTGGACGAGACCGGCATCGCCGGGCTGGAGGAGGAGCGGCGGCTGGCCTATGTCGGCCTGACCCGTGCGCGCCGCCGTGCCTATGTCAGCCATGCCGCCAACCGCCGGCTCTACGGTAACTGGGTCAGCGCCATCCCATCCCCAATTCGTCGAGGAGATCCCGCAGGACAATGTCGAGGCCGAGGCGGCCAACGGCCTGTTCGCCGGCAGCGGCGGCGGGCGCGGCGGTTTCGGTGGCGGGGCGGGGGGCTACGGGGCCGGCGGCTTCCAGTTCCGCGGCTCCACCCGCCAGGCGCCCGCGCCCAAGAACGATCACGCTGGACCAGGGCGCCTATGCGGTGGCGCCGCGGCCCCGGCCCGATGCGCCCTTCGCCGAGGGCGCGCGTGTCTTCCACCAGAAATTCGGCTACGGCACCGTGGTCGGCGTGTCGGAGGACAAGCTGGAGATCGACTTCGACCATTCCGGCAACAAGAAGGTGATGGACAGCTTCGTCGTCCCCGCCGACAAGGCGGGCTGAGTCACAATGCCTGCCCGCCGACAAGGCGGGCCGGCCCTAGGCTGCGCCCGCCGGCAAGACGGGCTATGCCGGGACACGGCACTGTGGACGGCTTGCCGCACTGTGACGGCCGTCACAGCCGCAGCAGCCGCAGCCGCCCAAGATCGCAGCGGTGCAACGGAGCCGGAGGCCAACCACCGTGTTCGGAACGGGCAGCGTCAGTTACGAGGTTCAGAGCCGCCGCGAAGGCCGTTGGCGCATCGAGGGGGCCTATACCGACCAGGAGTCGGCGCTGTCGGCCGCCCGCTCGCAACTGGCGGCGACGGGCGTGGAAGAGGCGAAGGTGGTGAAGTTCCGCACCGTCGCCGGCCTGTCGCTGGAAACGGTGATCCTGCACAAGACGGTGCCCCAGACCCAGCGCAAGGGCCTGACCCTGGGTGGCACTGCGGAGGGTGCGCCCTTCTGCCGCACGCCGGACGACCTGCGCGGGTTCGAGAGCCGGGTGGTGATCGGTCGGCTGCTGCGCCCCTATCTGGATGCCCAGCGCATCACCCCGACCGAGCTGCTGCATTCCTGGCCGCTGTTCCGCCGGCTGGAGGAGCAGGGGGCGTTGCTGGGCGCCGCCATCCATGCCGCCGCCCGTCACCATGCCGAGATCCATGGTGTTTCCCACGCCGCGCGTGCCCGCGAGTTGCGCCAACTGGTGGAGGCGGTAACCGGGGCTGCCCGCGACGCCCTGGCGGAACGGCGCCGGCTGCCGCACTTTAACGCCGCCGACCTGCCGGGCACCAGCAGCGCCATCGACGAAGCGGTCGGGCATGAGGGCCATGACTCGCTGTTCCTCGTGCTGCTGTCCCAGCATCTGGAGGCCGGCGGTCCGCTCGCCGGGAAGCTGGACATACTGCTGGCGTTGATCGGCGACGATGTCGAGCCACGGCATCTGGTCCTGCTCGACGGCGTGATCGCCGACATCATGGGGTCCGCCGACACGGTCAAGGAACTGCTGGGCGCGCAGCCGAGCCTGCATGCCGGGCTCTGCGCCCTTGCCGACGCCCTGTTCGACCGCGATCCCGACCCGGCGCTGGCGACGATGGCCCCCTCGTTGCGCCGGGTCTGCCGCCTTGCCCTGGAGGGCCGCCTGCCGCAGAGCCGGGCCGTCCTTGTGGAGCGCCTGCGCCAGAGCATCGCCGGCGACCAGCCGCTCGACCGCCGCGATGCCAAGGTGGAGACGGTGCTGACCCATGACCTTGCCGCCCGGTTGAAGGGGGCGGACGGCGCGACGCTCGGCGGAGCGGCCATGGAAAAGGCGCTGGAGCGCCGCCTGCTGCGCCATCGCCAGTCGGTCCTGCGCGCCCAGGGCATGCATGACATCGCCGACCGGCTGGCAGGTCGTTAGAAGGACTGTCGCTAAGGGTTTTCCTCGAAACGGGACGGGCTCCGGAATCCTTGGTCTCTTTCGGGCTTGATGCTAAAAACGCCGCTTCTGTTCTCGCGTCGTCGTCGGAAAGCCCCTGTCATGTCGCAAACCCCGCTCTGGCGCATCGCGCTGGTCGTTCCCGAAGCCCATGCGCCCGCCTTTGCCGAAGCCGTGGGCGACCATGCCGATGCGGTGTCGACCTTTGAACTTGAGGAAGGCGGCAACTGGCTGGTGGAGGCGACCCTGTACGGCGCCCCGGACGAGGCGCGTTTGCAGTCGCGCGTCGCCGTGCTGGCCAAGGCCCTGGGCATCGAGGAGCCGCGGCTGGCTGTCGAGAACCTGCCGCCGATCGACTGGGTGTCGCACAGCTACCAGGGCTTCCCGCCAATTCGTGCCGGGCGCTTCTTCGTCCACGGCTCCCACCATGAGGGCATCGTGCCGGCCGGCAGCATCCCGCTGCTGGTCGATGCCGCCACCGCTTTCGGCACCGGCGAGCATGGCTCGACCAATGGCTGCCTCCAGGCGCTCGACCGGCTGTCGCGCCACCTGAAGCTGCCGCGCGGCGGCCGGCGCGGCGCGCTCGACATGGGCTGCGGCTCGGGCATCCTGGCGCTGGCCGTTGCCAAGCGCTGGCGCGTGCCGGTGACGGCGGTCGACATCGACCCGGAGGCGGTGCGCGTCACCCGCATCAACGCGGCGCTGAACGGGCAGAAAGGCATGATCCGCTCCCAGGGCGGCGACGGCTATCACACCCGCATCGTCGGCCGGCACAAGCCCTACACCCTGATCACCGCCAACATCCTGGCCCGCCCGCTGTCGCGCATGGCGCCGCAGCTGCGCCGCCACCTGAAGAAGGGTGGTTATGCCGTGCTGGCCGGCCTGCTGAACCGCCAGGAACGCCACGTCATCCAGGCTCACCGCAACCAGGGCCTGCGGCTGGTCGCGCGCATCCCGGTTGGGGAATGGACCACTCTTGTGGTGAAGCGTTGAAACCAAAGGGCCGTGATGCGACTTCCCATAGGGACGATGTTCCGACACGTTTCTGGGGAGCAACCATGCTGAACCGCATCCGGTCCTTGTTCACGGGCGAGCATGACGGCGCCGAGCCGGGTGAGGACGCCCTGCAGGCCGCCGCCGCCGCCCTGATGGTCGAGGCCGCGCGTACCGACGACACCATCTCCGAGGCCGAGCGCGACCGCATCCTGTCGGTCGTCCGCCGCCATTTCAAACTGAGCGAGGAAGAGGCGCAGGACCTGCTGTCCGCCGCGGTGTTCGACACCGAGGACGTCTCGCCCTATCTCCGCTACGTCAGCGTCATCATGGACCGCTGCCCGCCCGGCCACCGCCTTTGGATCATCGAGATGCTGTGGGAGGTCGCCTACGCCGACGGCGTGCTGAACGATCTGGAATCGAGCCTGCTGCGCCGGATCGGCGGCCTGCTGCACATCTCCGACGTCGAGCGTGGCGAGGCCCGCAAGCGCGTGCTGGCGCGCCTGGGGCTGCCGGACGACGCCGGGCTGCCGGTGTGACGGATCGGGTGGAAGCCGGAACCGCGCTTCCATCCCAACCGGCCCATCCCGACCGGGCCACTCCAACCGGCCCACTCCAACCGGCATAGCCACCACCCCGCCGCTTGCGCAGGGCCGGCGGGGTGCCTAGCCTGTGTCCACAGGATTCACTCTTCCGAGGAACAGGTTCCGTGCCCAGCGCGATTCCCTCCGCTGCCTATCGCGGCGACGACGCCCTTGCGACCCTGCTGACCGAGGCCGGGACCGGCCGGTCTCCCGCCGATGTCCGCGCGCTGCTGGCCGGCGTGCTGGCGGCGCCGGAGGGAGAGGAACCCGCCGCCTGGGCCGTCCTGGTTGGCGAAAACCTCCCGCCGGCCCTGAGCGAACAACTCCACGCGCTGAAAGCGCAGCTCGCCGCCGAGGCGCCGACGGCCAATCCCGGCCCGGCGCAGCGGCTGGACGATCTGCGCGCCGCGCTGAAGCGCCGTGACCTCGACGGCTTCATCGTGCCGCGCGGCGACGAGCATCAGGGCGAATATGTGCCGCCGCGCGCCCAGCGGCTGGGCTGGCTGACCGGCTTCACCGGATCGGCCGGCAACGCGGTGGTGACAGCCGACCGTGCCGCGATCTTCGTCGATGGCCGCTATACCCTGCAGGTCCGCAGCGAGGTGCCTGCCGACCTGTACGAGTACAGGCATCTGATCGAGGACCCTCTGGCCGACTGGATCGTCGCGGCGCTGCCCGAAGGCGGACGCTTCGGCTTCGATCCCTGGCTGCACACCATCGGCTGGGTGGAGAAGACCCGCGCCGCCCTGGAGCGCGCCGGCATCCTGCTGGTGGCGTGCGAGGACAACCCGCTCGATTCGGTGTGGCAGGGGCAGCCGCCGGCGCCGCTTACCCCCGTGGTGCCGCAGGACGAGGCCTTCGCCGGCGAAAGCTCCGCCGACAAGCGGGCGCGGCTGGCCGACGAGCTGGGGCAGAAGGGCATCGCCGCCGCCGTGCTGACCCAGCCGGACAGCATCGCCTGGCTGCTGAACATCCGCGGCGCCGACGTGCCCTGCACGCCGCTGCCGCTGTCCTTCGCCATCCTGTCCGCCGATGCGTCGGTGGAGCTGTTTCTCGACCCGCGCAAGCTGGCGCCGCAGACCCGCGCCCATCTGGGCAATCGGGTGCAGGTGCGGCCGGTCGAGGAGTTCGGCGCCGCGCTCGACGCCGTCGCCCGCGGTTCCGCCCGCGTGCTGGCCGACCCGACCTGCACCTCGGCCTGGATCGTCGACCGGCTGCATCTGGCCGGCGCCAGGGTGGAGCGCGACGGCGACCCCTGCGCCCTGCCCAAGGCCTGCAAGAACGCGGCGGAACTGGACGGCACCCGCGCCGCCCATGTCCGCGACGGCGCCGCCCTCGTCCGCTTCCTGCACTGGTTCTCCGAAGAGGCGCCGAAGGGCACGCTGACCGAACTGGCGGTGGTGGAGCGGCTGCTGGCCTGCCGGCGCGAGAACGAGCGCTTCCGCGGCGTCAGCTTCGACACCATCGCCGGGGCCGGGCCGAACGGCGCCATCGTCCATTACCGGGTGACGCCGGAGACCGACCGCCGGCTGGAGCCGGGCAGCCTGTTCCTGCTGGACAGCGGCGCCCAGTATCTGGACGGCACCACCGACGTCACCCGCACGCTGGCGGTCGGCGAGCCCGACCCGGCGATGGCGGCGGAGATGCGCGACCGCTTCACCCGTGTGCTCAAGGGCCACATCGCCCTGTCCACCGCGCGCTTCCCGCGCGGCACCACCGGCTCGCAGCTGGACGTGCTGGCTCGGCTGCCGCTGTGGCAGGCGGGGCTGGACTATGACCACGGCACCGGCCATGGCGTCGGCAGCTTCCTGTCGGTGCATGAGGGGCCGCAGCGGGTGTCGAAGGTCGGCAACACCGTCGCCTTGCAGCCGGGCATGATCCTGTCCAACGAGCCCGGCTATTACAAGACCGGCGCCTATGGCATCCGCATCGAGAACCTGATCGTCGTCCAGCCGGTGGAGCCGGAAGGCGAATTGGCGGGCGCGGAGCGCCCGATGCTGGAGTTCGAGCCGCTGACCCTGGTGCCGATCGACCGTGCGCTGATCGAGCGGCCGCTGCTGAGCGATGCCGAGGCCGCCTGGGTCGATGCCTATCATGCAAACGTGCGCGAGTCGCTGTCGCCGCTGCTCGACGAAGCGGCCCGCCGCTGGCTGGATCGGGCGACCGCACCCCTGTGAACCGAGCGGGCGGCTGTATCAAATTGCGGCTTGGGGCTGGGGGCGCCCCTGATTCCGCAAGATGTTGCCGCCCGTGGTAACACGTTCTTTACTCAGCTGCTTCAGTGTGACCCAAGGGGATGACTTTTGGCGGCAGTTAGGGCACTACAGTCGGCATCACTTCCCGGATTACGGCGCAGCCCCCGCGCCGGGTGGGCGTAACGGCCGGTCAGACACCGGCAACGGATTATTGCGGAGACGTCTAGATGAAGATCCTCGTCGTCGATGATTACGCCACCATGCGGCGCATCGTGCGGAACCTGTTGACCCAGATCGGCTACACCGACATCGACGAGGCCGGCGACGGCGTGTCGGCGCTGGCGAAGCTGCGTGAGAGCAAGTTCGGCCTCATCATCTCCGACTGGAACATGGAGCCGATGACCGGCTTGCAGCTCCTGAAGGAAATCCGCGCGGACGCGAAGCTGGCGGCGACGCCCTTCATCATGGTCACCGCCGAGAGCAAGACCGAGAACGTCATCGCCGCCAAGCAGGCCGGCGTGAACAACTACATCGTCAAGCCCTTCAATGCCGACACGCTGAAGCAAAAGATCCAGGCCGTCATCGGCGGCTGATCTTCGGGCTTAGCGATGTGGGGTAGCAAGGACGGCACCCGCCGTCCGGCGCCCGGTTCGGCCGCCCGGGTCAGCAGGGCGGCCGGCTGATCCAGTTTGGGGAGTGGACCGGTTTGGAGCAGCTTCCGCAGCTGTCCGATGAAGAGTTCGAGCAGATCGAGGACGCCATTGCCCGATCGGCGAAGGGCAGGGCATTCCTGCGGCGGCTCCACCGGCGGTCCCTCGGGGCCGCGACGGAGGAAGTGCGCGCCATGCTGCAGGAGTTCCGCGACTCCTGGAGCCGGCAGAACGAAGCGGTGGAGGCCGGCAAGCATGTCGGCGTTCTGCGCCGCGAGCTGATGGAAATGGCCGCCTCGATCGAGCAGGCGAGGCGGGAGGTGGCGGCGCTGCGTCCCCCCGACGGGTCGGGCGACAAGATTCTGTCGGCGACCAACGAGCTGGACGCCATCGTCATCTCCACCGAACGTGCGTCCTTTGAAATCCTGAACGCCGCCGAGCGGCTGATGGATCTGTCGGGCAAGCTGCGGGCCGGCGGCGCCGATCCGGCGATCTGCAGCGATATCGACACCCAGGTGAACGACATCTTCACCGCCTGTTCGTTCCAGGATCTGACCGGCCAGCGCACCAGCAAGGTCGTCAACGCGCTCCGCTACATCGAACAGCGCGTCATGGCCATGATCAGCATCTGGGGCGAGGACGGGCTGGCCGGCATCATGGTCAAGGAAGAGCAGACGGACACCCGTCCGGATGCCCATCTGCTGAACGGTCCGCAATTGGATGGCCATGGCGTCAGCCAGGCCGATGTCGACAGCATGTTCGACAGTCCGGCTCCGGCCGCTCCGCCGCCACCGCCGCCGCCGGCACCGGCGCCGGTGCAGTCGAGCCAGGCCGACATCGACAGCATGTTCGACGCGCCCACCCCCGCTGCGGCACCCGCGGCTGCTCCGGTCAAGGCCAGCCAGGCGGACATCGACAGCATGTTCGATGCTCCGGCGCCGGCAGCCGCCCCCGCGGTGGCGAGCCAGTCCGGTATCGACAGCATGTTCGATGCGCCCGCTCCCGCGAAGAAGCCGGTTCCGAAGCCGCCGGGCGCCGCCCCGAAGGCAAAGGCCGCCTCCAAGCCCGCCCCGCCCCCGCCGCCCGCGGCGGCGGAACCGCCGCCCCCGCTGGATCAGGCGGCCATCGACGCCCTGTTCGGGTAAGGGCCGGCCGCAAGCCGGCGGCTTACGAACCGACAGCCTGTGCCGACAGAACCTCATGGGTTTACCGGATTGACCGTCCCAGCCCGCCGATGGCCGGATGAGGCACGGTCAGCCGATCAGAACGCAGAACCGACGCGCGACCAGACATCCATCACCACAGGCCACAAGGCGGCCGTTTCCGAGAGGCGGGACCGAGGATGAAGCAGATGACCAAGCCCTTCATGGCCGAGCTTCAGAAAGCCCGCAAATCCGGGCACCCGTTCCAGGCACTGATCGAAGATGGCGCCGCCGTGGCGGCGCTTCCGGTGCCGACGCAGGTGGTTCAGGCCGACAACACCGAGGTGCTGCGCGCCGTCAGCGACCTGGGCGCCAAGCTCGACCGCTTCCTGGCGATGGACGCGGCGCAGATCGACCAGATCCAGGTGGAGATCGCCGACATCTCCGGCCGGATCAAGGCGACCAAGGTGGAGATGGCCGCCATCCGCCACCCGCTGGCCGGCGACGACAAGTTCCAGCAGGCCAGCCAGGAACTGGGCGCCGTCGTCGCCGCGACGGAGGCCGCGACCAACACCATCATGGCCTGCGCCGAAGAGCTGGAAGAGGTGGTGTCGGAGCTGAAGTCGTCCTTGCCGGAGGGCTATCACAACGACCGCGTCAACGACATGGTCGATGTGATCGTCCGCATCTATGAGGCCTGCAACTTCCAGGATCTGACCGGCCAGCGCATCACCAAGGTCGTGCGCGCCATGTCCTTCATCGAGGAACGCGTCGACGCGATGATGGGCCTGTGGAACAGGCGCGAGTTCGAGGCGATGCCTCTGCCGCCGTCCGTCACCAAGAAGGACGAGAACCTGGACCTGCACGGTCCGGCCGAGGCGACGCCCGACAGCGGCAACATCAGCCAGGCCGACATCGACGCGCTGTTCGGCTGAGGCGCTTCCGATCCGATTTCCGTCGCGGGCGGGGAGGGGCATATCGCCCACCCCCGCGTTACCGCTTGCGGCGCCCTTACCCCGGCGTGCTATACAGGGGCAACTTCGAAAGCGCCCAAGACGACGATGCTTCCTCGCCCGTACCGCCTGCCGCTGACGGCCATCCTCCTGTCCGCCGCCCTCTCCGCCTGCTCCTCCACCAAGGAGGACGCCTATGTCGAGCGTCCGGCCGACCAGCTCATGTCGGAAGCCGACGCGGCGATGCGCGAGGAGTTCCTACAAGAAGGCCGCGAAGCTCTACGACGAGGTGGAGCGCCAGCATCCCTATGCGGATGCGGCCAGCAAGGCGCAGCTTCTTGCCGCCTACGCCCAATACCAGGATCTGAAGTACGACGACGCCATCCTGGCGCTCGACCGCTTCATCCAGCTTCATCCGGGCAGCCCGGATGTCGATTATGCCTATTACATGCGGGCTCTGTGCTATTACGAGCAGATCACCGACGTGCGCCGCGACCAGCGGATGACGCGCCGGGCGCTCGACGCCCTGCAGGAGGTGGTCCGCCGCTTCCCCGACAGCAAATATGCCCGCGACGCGAAGCTGAAGATCGACCTGACCAACGATCACCTTGCCGGCAAGGAGATGGAGGTCGGGCGCTTCTACCTGCGTCAGCATCAGTACACCGCCGCGATCAACCGGTTCCGCGCCGTCGTTGAAAACTACCAGACCACGTCCCATGTGCCTGAGGCGCTGCACCGTCTGGTGGAGTGTTATCTGGCGCTGGGCGTGACCGACGAGGCGAAGGCCGCCGCGGCCGTGCTCGGCCACAACTTCCCCGGCAGCGAATGGTACACGGACAGCTACGCACTGCTGGTGGACGCCAATCTGCGTCCCGAGCGAAACGAGAAGTCGTGGCTCAATCGAGCCTGGAACTCCCTGTTCTAGGACGCTCCATGCTCGTGTCGCTGACGATCCGGGACGTCGTCCTGATCGAGCGATTGAGCCTGTCCTTCCGCAAGGGCCTGTGCGCCCTGACCGGTGAGACCGGTGCCGGCAAGTCGATCCTGCTCGACGCGCTGGGGCTGGCCCTCGGTGCACGCGCGGATTCGGGTTTGGTGCGCCACGGCGCCGATCAGGCCGCCGTCACTGCGGAGTTCGAGCTTTCGGGCGACCACCCGGCCTTCGCCATCCTCAAGGAACAGGGGCTCGACTCCGATTCCGGCGATGGTGCACTGGTGATCCGCCGCACCGTCAACACCGATGGGCGCAGCCGCGCCTGGGTGAACGACCAGCCGGTCGGCGTCGGCCTGTTGAAGACGTTGGGCGCCGAACTGGTCGAGGTGCATGGGCAGTTCGACACCCATGGTCTGCTGAACCCGCAGACCCACCGCGGCGTGCTCGACGCCTATGCCGGCCTGTCGGCCCAGGCGGCGCAGGTCGCCGCGTCCCACCGTGCCTGGAGGCAGGTGGAGGATGCGCGCCATTCCGCCGCCGCCGACATCGCCCGCGCCCGCTCCGAAGAGGAATATCTCCGCCACGCCGTGGCCGAACTGGACGCCCTCGCCCCCAAGGCCGGCGAGGAGGAGGAACTGTCGGAGACCCGCGCGGTGCTGATGCATCGCGAAAAGCTGGTCGACGGCATGAATGCCGCCTATGCCGAACTGTCGGGCGACCGTGGCGTCGAGCGCGCCCTGTCCTCGGCCATCCGCACGCTCAGCCGCATCGCCGACCGGGCCGGCGGCACGTTGGATCCGGTGATCGCCGCCCTCGACCGCGCGGCGACCGAGGCGGGGGAGGCGATTGCCGCCCTCCAGGCCGTCTCCAGCGGTGTCGACATGGACCCGCGGGCGCTGGAAAAGCTGGAAGAGCGGCTCTTTGCATTGCGCGCTGCCGCCCGCAAGCATGGCGTGGATGTCGATGCGCTGGCCGCCCTCCGGGAGGAGATGGCCGGACGCCTGCTGCTGATCGAGGATCAGGGCGACCTGCTGGCCAAGCTGGCGAAGGAAGCCGAACAGGCCCGCGCCGTCTTCCACAAGGCGGCCGAAGCGCTGGGCGCCGCCCGCCGCGAGGCCGCCGGCCGGCTGGACGTTGCGGTTGCCGGCGAACTGGCGCCGCTGAAGATGGAGAAGGCGAAGTTCCGCACGCTGGTCGAGCCGGTCGACGAGTCGGAATGGAGCGCTGCGGGCATCGACCGCGTCGCCTTCCAGGTCGCGACCAACCCAGGCTCGCCGCCGGGGGCGCTCAACAAGATCGCCTCGGGCGGTGAGCTGGCGCGCTTCATGCTGGCGCTGAAGGTGGTGCTGGCCCAGACCTCCACCGTCGGCACGCTGGTGTTCGACGAGGTGGACACCGGCATCGGCGGCGCCGTCGCCGCCGCGGTGGGCGAACGGCTGGAAACGCTGGGCCATGGCCTGCAGGTGCTGGTCGTCACCCATAGCCCACAGGTCGCGGCGCGCGGTGCCGTCCATCTGAAGGTGCAGAAGTCGCAGAAGGGTGAGCAGGTCACCACCGGCGTCGCCGAACTGGATGGCGACGAGCGGCGCGAGGAGATCGCCCGCATGCTGTCCGGCGCCACCGTCACCGCCGAGGCCCGCGCCGCCGCCGACAGCCTGATCGCCGGCCGCGGCTGATCCCTCAGAGCGTGCGCTTTTGAAAAGAAAGGCTATTCCGCTGCCAGCGCCTCGGCATGGCGGCGGAACAGCCGGACGAGGGCATCCACCACCGCGGCCACGGCCGGAGCATCGCGCCGGTCGCGGTGGACCAGCAGATGGACGTCTTCGCGAAGCTCGGCCGGCGGATCGACGACGCGGACCAGCGCCGGTTCGGCATCGCCCAGCACGCAGGGCAGCAGCGTCAGCCCCATCCCGCGCCGGGCGGCATCGAGCCGCATCGGCAGTTCGCTGAGCCGGGCGACGATGCGGGCGCCGCGCTCCCGGACCGTATCGTCCACCCATCCGGATTGCGATGGCCGCCGCCGTGTCTCCGGCAGCCCGACCACGGCCGCGCCGTCCCAACGTCCGGACCAGTCGTCGCGCAGCCCCCGCATCGCATAGAGGGTGAAGCCGAAGGCTCCCAGCCGGCGGGTGACCAGGTCGCCTTCGGGCGGCACCCGGTCCATGCGCAACGCGATGTCGGCCTCGCGCTGGGCCAGATTCAGGGTGTTGCGGGTGCTGAGGATGGTCAGGTCGGCGCCGGTCTCCGCCAGCAGCTCGGCCAGATGCAGGGTGAGAAAGGCGGAGACGGAGGTCGTCGCCGTCACCCGCACCGGCTGTGCCGTCGCGGCCAGCCGGTCGGCGTTGCGGGCGAAGGCAGCGGCGGCATCGCCCATGGCCGCGGCGCTGTCCAGCACGGAGCGGCCGAGCGCCGTCAGCTCCAGCCGGTTGGGCAGCCGGTCGAACAGCGGACCGCCCACCGCGTCCTCCAGCCGTTTCAGCCGGCGGCCCAGGGTCGGCGGGCTCAACCGCAGCCGTTGGGCGGCACCGGTCAGGCTGCCGCACCGTGCCGTGGCCAGGAAGGCGCGGATGTCCTCCCAGTCGAGGTCGCCGTCGTCGATCATCCAGTCCCCGTCCGAATCGCCTGGTCCCAATCCTTCCGGCCTGGCGGGGCGGGGGAATGCCGTCACCGCGGCAACAGGCCGTGAAGGGCGGCGTACTGCAACAGCATGATGGTCTTGCCGTCCAGGATCGCCCCGCTGCCGACCATCGCAAGGGCATCGGCGAAGGTCAACTCGACCACCTCGATGTCCTCGCCCTCCTCGGCGAGTCCGCCCCCTCGCTGCGGTCGGCGGCGCGGTATTCGGCGACGAAGAAGGCCAGCCGCTCCGTCACCGAGCCGGGGCTCATGAAGGCGTCGAACACCCGGCGCGGCGCCTGGACGGTCACGCCCAGCTCCTCTGCGGCCTCGGCCCGGATCGCCTCCTCGGGGCTGCGGTCGTCGAGCAGGCCGGCGCACACCTCCAGCAGCGGTTCCGGATGGCCGTTGACGTAAGCCGGGAAGCGGAACTGCCGGGTCAGCAGTACAGTGCCGCGGGTCGGATCGTAGAGCAGCAGGGCTGCCCCGTTGCCGCGGTCATACGTCTCCCGGCTTAGGGTCTGCCAGCTGCCGTCACTCCGTCGATAGTCGAAGGTGGTTTTCTTCAGAACATACCAGTCGTCGGACAGCAGCGTGACGTTGCGGATGCGGATGCGCTCGTCCGAGGCAATGGAATCGTCGGCAGGGAAAAGGATTGTCATGGCGCATCCCGATGGTCATTGAACGACCGTTACCCTGCGTCATGAGCAGCTTGTGGGCAGCCTGCCGAAGATGAAAGGGCCCCTTGCGGAAATTTATGGCTGCCGCCGACCTTCGGCAACGATGTTTATTTGCAGTTGAAGAAAAGTTGCGGCGAAGCGAGAGCGCTGCCGGTGCAGCCAAGCTCTGATGGTCATTATCATACGCAAGCACGTTGCAAATCTTATCCTATGTTAAGTTAACGGCCTTTAATTAGAACGTAGGAATAGCCATTTTGGAGCGTTGCAGCGTTCCAGACTCCTGCCTAAATTGTTGATGAATTCCCTCGGCTGCGCGTGACAAACGACGCCGGTCCAGCTTCCGCTAGAGGTCGCGTTTGTCTGAAGTCTTCGTTCGATGAGTGGGCCGGTTCCTATGGGGTCTGTCGACCTCACCGATTGCGACCGGGAGCCCATCCACCAGCTGGGCCTGATCCAACCGACCGGTTTCCTGATCGCCGTCACGGCCGATTGGATCGTCGTCCATGTCTCGGACAACATCGGACGCTGGCTGGGTGTCGAACCCGACGATCTGCTGGGGCATCCGCTGGCGGCCTTCATTTCAGGCGAGGCGTTGCACACCATCCGCGGCCGGTTGCAGGTCGCCCACATCAACGGCAGCGTCGAGCGCGCCTTCAGCGTCCATCTGTCGGACATCGCCCCGGTTTGCGACGTGGCGGTCCATCTGTCCGGCTCCACCATCGTCATCGAGGCGGAACCGAGCGAGGGCGAGGGGCCGCAGGATTCGGGATCGTTGCTGCGCTCGATGATCGCACGGGTCCAGAACACCCGCGGCTTCGACGGTTTCTGCCGCGAGGCGGCGCGCCAGATGCGGGCGCTGACCGGATTCGACCGGGTGATGGTCTACCGCTTCGCCGACGACGGAGCGGGGGAGGTAATCGCGGAATCGGCGGTGCATGGCATCGGCAGCTTCCTCGGCCAGCGATACCCTGCTTCCGACATTCCGCAGCAGGCCCGGCGCCTGTATGAGCGCAGCTGGCTGCGCTGCATTTCCGACGTGAACGCGCCGCCGGTGCCAATCGTGCCGACGGTCGATCCGATGGGCCAGCCGCTGGACCTGTCGCTCAGCCTGCTGCGCAGCGTCTCGCTGATCCATGTCGAATATCTGCGCAACATGGGGGTGAACGCCTCGCTGTCGGTGTCGATCCTGCGGCACGGCAAGCTGTGGGGCCTGTTCGCCTGCCACCACCGCCATGCCCGCTCGCTCTCCTTCGAGCGCCGGACCACCGCCGAACTGTTCGGCCAGATGGTCTCGCTGCTGCTGGAGGGGCGGGAGCGCGAGCAGGAAAGCCAGCAGGAGGCGCAGGCCCGCCGCGCCCATGTCCGCATCATGTCGATGCTGGCCGACAGCGAATTGCCGCTGGACAGCCTGGTCAGCTTCGCGACGGAGTTGCGGGCGCTGATCGATTGCGACGGCTTCGCCTGCTGCATCGACGGCCAGCTGCATATGGAAGGCGAGACGCCGACGCGGGAGGAGACTCTGGGCGTCATGCGGTTCCTGCACCGGACGCCGCCCAGCAAGATTTATCTGACCGACCAGCTTGGGACGGTGCATCCGCCGGCCCGCGACTTCACCGAGCGGGCCTGCGGCCTGCTGGCGATTCCGGTGTCGCGGATGCCGCGCGATTATCTGGTTTTCTTCCGCAAGGAGCTGGTCCGCACCGTCACCTGGGGCGGCGACCCGACCAAGCCGGCGCAATACGGTCCCAACGGGCCGCGCCTGACCCCGCGTAAGAGCTTCGAGGCCTGGAAGGAGACGGTTCATGGCCGCTCCAAGCCCTGGACCGAGCTGGACGAGCGCAACGCCGAATCGCTGCGGGTGACCCTGCTGGAGGTGGTGCTGCGGCTGGCCGACGTCGCCGGCCGCACCCGCAAGGAGGCGACCGAGCGGCAGGAGCTGCTGATCGCCGAATTGAACCACCGCGTCCGCAACATCCTCAGCCTCGTCCGCGCCCTGGTGCGGCAGAGCGAGTTGGGGGCGGAAACGGTACAGCAGTTTGCCGCCATCGTCGCCGGCCGCATCGAGGCGCTGGCCCGCGCCCATGACCAGATCACCGCCGACAATTGGGGGCCGGCTTCGCTGCGAGCCCTGATCGCGGCGGAGATCGGCGCCTATCTGTCGGCAAAGAGCGAGCGGGTGCGGCTGACCGGGCCGGAGGTGCTGCTGGCGCCGCAGGCCTTCTCCGTCTTCGCGCTGGTGGTGCATGAGCTGACCACCAATTCGGCCAAATACGGCGCGCTCAGCGACAGCAGCGGTTGGGTCGAGGCCGACTGGTCGATCGACGAGGGCGGACGGTTGCTGATCGACTGGCAGGAGAATGGCGGCCCACCGGTGCGGGCGCCGTCGCGCACCGGTTTCGGCACCACGGTGATCGAGCGCTCGGTCCCGCACGACCTGCAGGGCGAGGCGGAGGTGACCTATGCCCTGTCCGGCCTGCGTGCCCGCTTCATGATCCCGGCGCGGTTCGTCACCATCGCCGACAGCCTTCCCACCGGCAACCGGCGCAGCCTGCCGGTTCCGGCTGCCGATTTCTCCATCGGCGGCCCGGTGATGCTGCTGGAGGACAACATGATCATCGCCATGGCGACGGAGGATGTGCTGCTGAGCTTCAACGCCAGCCGCGTCAACACCGCCGCCAGCGTCCGCCATGCCCTGCGCCTGATCGACGATGACCCGCCGGTGGTCGGCGTGCTGGACATCAATCTGGGCAACGAGACGTCGGTCGCGGTCGCCGAACGGCTGCGGGAACTGGGCATCCCCTTCGTGTTCGCGACGGGATATGGCGAGAGCGCCGCCGTGCCGGAGCGGTTCGCCGATGTGCCGGTGCTGAAGAAGCCCTACGGGTCGGATCAGGTGGTCCAGGTGCTGGCGTCGGTGATGGGGTAGGGCGCCCGGTCAGCGAACCACCGTCGCCTGTTCTCCCGGTCCCCGCCTATCCCTTGACAGCCGCATAGCGCGCGAACAAAGCCACGCTGACCGCAACGGTGGCGTTCAGCGACTCCACCGCCCCGGTCGTCGGCACCGACAGCCGCGTCGCCGGGCAGTCGGCAGGCACGCCCTGGCCTTCCTCGCCCAGGATCAGCCGCATGTCCGCCGGCCAGTCGAAGCGGGTCAGGTCCTCTCCCCCGCCGTCCAGGGCGTAGAGCGGCCCGGCCGCCTCGTTCACCGCCGTCCAGCGCGGTCCGCGCAGCATGGTCAGCGTGAACTGCGCGTTCGACGCCGCCCGCAGGCATTTGGGGTGGAAGGGATGCGCCGCCCCTTCCAGCAGGACGATCCGCGACACGCCGAAGGCCGCGGCGCTGCGCAGCAGGGCGCCGAGGTTGCTGGGATCGCCCAGCGCACAGAGCAGTTCCAGCCCCTGCGGCTGCTGCGACAAATCGATGGCCGGCATCTTCGGCACGGCGCCGACCAGCAGCGGGAAGCCGGTGCCCGACACATCCAGCATGCGGAACAGGGCAGGCGCCAGCTGCACCGGCTCCACTCCCGCCGGCAGCCGCCAGGAGGCGATCTGCGCCGGGTCGGTGAACAGCACGCGCTCGAACCGCGCGGGATGCTGGCGCAATGCCTCGGGAACGGTCTTCAGGCCGGCCAGCAGGAACTTGCCGTTCTTCTTCAGCCCACGGCTTTCCAGCGCCGATTCCCACAGCTTGAACTGAGGATTCTGCGGGCTTTCGATCAGCAGGGGCAGACGGGTCATGGCAGCAGGCTTTCCGGCAGGGAGATGTCCCTGCCTAGCACAGCAGCGCCGCGGAAGTCAGGTGTTGAGGCGGCGGCCGAGGAACAGCAGGGGGCCGCGCTGGCAGGCGTCGGTGAAGCCGGCGCGCTGGTAGAACTCGACATTGCGGGCGAAGACGGCGGTGACCAGATGGACGCCGGGCAGGCCGTCGTCCCGGCAATCCTCGGCAAACCGGTCGACCAGCCGCCGCCCCAGCCCATGTTCCCGCCATCCCGGCCGGACATTGACGTGAAGATGGGCGGGGTAGGCGGCGAAATGATCGGCGAAGACCTCGTATTTCGGGATGCGCCGGGCCAGTTCGACCGAGCCGGCGCTGTCCTTGCAGCCGGTGAGGTAGCCGACGACCTGTCCGTCGGCCGCCACCGCCATCCAGATGTCCTGCGGTGCCTCATCCACGAACCAGCCGGTCCAGGTGGCGAGGAAGGCGGCGCGCTCGGCAGCGGACGCGAACTCCGTCCGGGTGGTGGAGGCGAAGAAGATTTCCTCCAATGCCGCCAGGGCCGCCCCACGGTCGGGCAGGGCGGTCAGCCGTTCCAGCCGGATGCGGTCCTCTGCGGTCATTTCCGTTGGGCGGTCTCGACCGACAGGTTGCGCGGCGCCAGCATGGTGTAGTGACCGCGCGCCTTCATCACGCCGGCCCCTTCCTCCGCCTGCGGGCCGTGGCCCCAGAACAGGTCGCCGCGCACGGGCCCCTTGATGGCGCCGCCGGTGTCCTGCGCCATCACCAGCCGGTTGATGGCGCCGCCCGGAACCGGGGCGTCGCGCACCTCCAGCCACAGCGGCACGCCCAGCGGGATATGCTCGGCATCCACCGCAAGGCTGCGGCCGGGGGTCAGCTCCATGTTGCGGGCGCCGCGGGCGCCAACCTCGGGCTTCACCTTGAAGAAGACGTAGGAGGGGTTGAGGTTCATCACCCGCTGGGCCTCGGCCGGATGGTCCTTCAGCCAGCGCCGGATCGTCTGCAAGGACATCTGTTCCGGCGTGGCGTCGCCGATGTCGATGATATGGCGGCCGATCGGGTAATAGCTGTGACCGTTCTGGCCGGCGTAATGGATGCCGACCACCGAGCCGTCGGCCATGATCGCCCGGCCGGAACCCTGGATTTCCAGGAAGAAGGCGTCGACCGGGTCGTCCACCCACATCAGTTCCAGGCCCTTGCCCTTCAAGGCGCCGTTGTCGATGCGGGCGCGGCTGGGCATGCCGTTCTTGCCGCGGGCCGGCATGCGGTAGAGCGGGACGTTGTAGCGCTCGGTCCGGGTCCAGCTGCCGCGCAGCTCGATCTCGTAATAGCCGGTGAAGAGGCCGTTCTCGCCGTTGCTGACGTCGCGGGGAGTGAAGAAGGTCTCGAAGAAGCGGCGCGCCGCCTCGCTGTCGCCGGGGGGCAGGTCGCGGGCGGCGGCGCAGATGGCGCGCCAATCGTCGGTGGTGCCGGCGGCGCGCAACTGCCCCAGCGACTTGCCCGGCGGCTGGTTCTTCACCCAGCCGCAGGTCCGCTGCACCGCGGGGACCGCCTGGGCGTGGTCGTCGTCGATCCAGCCGGCGAGGTGGCGGAAATCGGGCGAGACCTGATCCCAGGTCGGGCGCTGGGCGGTCCGCCGCTGCCCGTCCACCGTCGGGGCGGTGCCGGCGCAGGCCGCCAGTGTCGCCAGCAGCCCTCCGATCAGCGCCATCCGCAGGCCGCGGCCGGCGGCTTTCCTCACGTCACGCGCACACGTCACCCCAGCCGCAGCCGCCATCGCGCACTCCGCCACCAGCATCCGATCTGTCCGTCGAAGACCTCCGACCGGTCTCCCGCCCTGGCGGTCCGGTCACGACAAGGTCACATCACCCGATTGTTTGTGCCGGTGGTTACCCCGAGTCGTCAATCCCCAACCTGCACTTTCGGATAGGTCGCGTCTGCTTGTCACGGGCGTGGGCGCGACAGAGCCGCTCGGGGGCCAAGCGGAGCTGCCGCGCGGCGGCAGGACGTGACAGAACGCGGCAAACGCGGTATCGACAGCCCATACGTGAAGGACCGTCCGCGATTTGCATCCCGTCCCCCACTCGCAAGGGGGAACATGCGGGCGGCCGGTCCTGTTCGCCGCCATGTGACACCCCAAGGGACCAGACGCCATGACACCCGCCGCCCGCCTCCAGGCGGTCATCGATCTGCTGACCGAGATCGACGAGACCCCTCGCCCCGCCGACGCGGTGATGAGCGCCTATTTCCGCAACCGCCGCTACATCGGCTCGAAGGACCGTACCGCCATCGCCCAGATGGCCTACGCGATCCTGCGCCGCCATGCCCGGCTCGGCTGGTGGATCGAGCGCGGCGGCTACGAGCGCCCCACTCCGCGCGCCCGCGTCCTGGCCTATCTGCTGCTGGAGGAGAACCGCAACGCCGGCGTCGTGCTGGAGATGTTCAGTGGCGGCAAGTTCGCCCCGGCCCGCCTGACCGACGACGAACTGGCGATGGTCGGCAAGCTGGAAAGCCACACGATGGAACATCCCGACATGCCGGAGACGGTGCGGGTGGAATGTCCGGAGTGGGCGGAAGCGCCGATGCGCGCCTCGCTGGGCGACCGCTTCGGGGTCGAGATGGAGAAGCTGCTGGAGGCGGCTCCGCTCGACCTGCGCATCAACCCGCTGAAGGCCAACCAGCAGAGTGCCATCAAGGCGCTGGCCAAGGCGCAGATCACGGCGGAAACCACGCAATGGTCGCCGCTGGGCCTGCGGGTGAAGGGCCGTCCGCCGCTCGGCAGCGTCGATGCCTTCAAGGACGGCTTGGTCGAGATCCAGGACGAGGGCTCGCAGCTGGTGGCACTGGCGGTGGCGCCCAAGCCCGGCCATCAGGTGGTGGATTTCTGCGCCGGGGCCGGTGGCAAGACGCTGGCCGTTGCCGCGCTGATGAAGAACAAGGGCCGCGTCGTCGCCTGCGACGTGCTGGACAAGCGCCTGAAGCGCGCCGCCGAGCGGTTCCGCCGCGCCGGCCTGCACAACATCGAGGCGCATCCGCTGACCAGCGAGCGCGATCCCTGGGTGAAGCGCCACAAGCGCAAGTTCGACCGCGTGCTGGTCGATGCGCCGTGCTCCGGCACCGGCACCTGGCGCCGCAACCCCGACGCCCGCTGGCGCCAGCTGGGTCCGGGGCTGGAGCAGCTGCTGCCGCTTCAGGCCAACATCCTCGACAGCGCGGCGCGTCTGGTGAAGCCGGGCGGGCGGCTGATCTACGCCACCTGCTCCATGCTGCATGACGAGAACGAGGCGCAGGTCGAAGCCTTCCTGCAGACCCACCACGACTTCATCGTCAAGCCGGTCGCCGAGGTCTGGGCGGAGGAGGAGGCCGGCGCGCCGCCGCCGGTCGACGGTCCGTACCTGCGGCTGACACCGGCCAAGCACGACACCGACGGCTTCTTCGCCGCCGTGCTGGAACGTCGCGCCGAGGAGACGGTGTCGGAGGAGAGCGTTTCGGACGTCGGCATCGAGCAGGGCGAGGTCGATCCGGTCGAGCTGGGCAAGGCGATCGATGCGTGAGCGAGGGGGAGGGGGCGTCTCCCCCTCCCACCCTTGACAGCCGGGGTGGCGCGCTCCTTATCGGTGGGGTAGGCTTTCCGCCGTTGAGACAATCCGGGCGCGTTCGCCCAACCCCTCAAGAGGACCAGATGAAGTTCTCCTTCGCCAAGCTGTCCCTGCCGGCCTCCGGCGTGCTGGCCGTGACCGTCGCCGCCGACCGCAGCCTCGGCCCGATCGGGCGCGAGCTGGATCAGAAGACCGGCGGGGCGCTGGCCCGCGCCATGGCCGCCGCCCGCTTCAACGGCAAGAAGGACGAGACGCTGACGCTGCTCGCCCCGGCCGGGACCGAGCTTGACCGCATCCTGCTGGTCGGCATCGGCAAGGACGCCGACCTGACCGATCTGGTTCTCCAGTCCGCCGGCGGCGCCATCGCCGTGCAGCTCGACAAGGCCGCCGACGAGGCCGCCCTGCTGGTCGAGCTGCCGGAGGGGACCGCCCTGTCGCCGGCATCCGCCGCGGCCGAGATCGCCTTCGGCGCGCAGCTGCGCTCCTACAAGTTCGACAAGTACCGCACCAACGACAAGAAGTCCGACAAGAAGGAGCCGAAGCCCAGCCTGCGCAGGCTGACGCTGCTGGTCGAGGACGACGGTGCGGCCAAGTCGGCCTTCAAGAAGCTGGATACGCTGGCCGACGCCATCCGCTTCACCCGCGATCTGGTGTCGGAGCCGGCCAACGTCATCTATCCGGAAAGCCTCGCCGAGAAGACGAAGGAGCTGGAACAGTTCGGCGTCGAAGTCGAGATCCTCGACCAGAAGAAGCTGCGCAAGCTCGGCATGGGCGCCCTGCTGGGCGTTGCCCAGGGCAGCGCCTGCGAGCCGCGCGTGGTCGTCATGCGCTGGAACGGCAACCCGGAGGCCGACGACAAGCGTCCGGTCGCCTTCATCGGCAAGGGAGTGACTTTCGACAGCGGCGGCATCTCGATCAAGGGTGCGGCCGGCATGGAAGACATGAAGTGGGACATGGGCGGTTCCGCCACCGTGATCGGCACCATGTACGCGCTGGCCGCCCGCAAGGCGAAGGTCAACGCCGTCGGCATCGTCGGGCTGGTCGAGAACATGCCGTCCGGCACCGCGCAGCGTCCGGGCGACATCGTCACCTCGGCGTCGGGCCAGACCATCGAGGTCATCAACACCGACGCCGAAGGCCGCCTGGTGCTGGCCGACTGCTTGTGGTACGCGCAGGACGTCTACAAGCCCAAGCTGATGGTCGACCTCGCCACCCTGACCGGCGCCATCATCGTGGCGCTCGGCCACGAGCATGCCGGCCTGTTCTGCAACAACGACGATCTTGCCATGAACCTGACGGCCGCCGGCCTGAAGGTGGGCCAGCCGGTGTGGCGCATGCCGATGAACGACGCCTATGACAAGGAGATCGAGTCGCCGGCCGCCGACATGAAGAACACCGGTTCGGGCGGCGGCGCCGGCAGCATCGTCGGCGCGCAGTTCCTGAAGCGCTTCGTCAACGACACGCCGTGGGCGCACATCGACATCGCCGGCGTGGCCTGGGCGAAGAAGGACGGCGCTACCGTTCCGAAGGGCGCGTCGGCCTTCGGCGTGCGGTTGCTCGACCGCTTCGTGGCCGACTTCCACGAAGCCTGATGGCAAAGGCTTGATGCGTGCGTGAAGGGGCCATGACCGAAGTCCGCTTCTACCACCTGCAACGGCGCACGATGGAACAGGCGCTGCCCAAGATCCTGGAGAAGGTTCTTGAGCGGAACTGGCGTGCCGTCGTGCTGGCCGGCTCGGCCGAGCGGGTGGACATGCTGAACCAGCATCTGTGGACCTACGATCCCGGCTCCTTCCTGCCGCACGGGGCTGCGCGTGACGGCTTCGCCGAGCGCCAGCCGGTGTGGCTGACCGACACCGACGAGAATCCGAACAGCGCCACCGTGCTGGTCACGGTGGATGGCTGCGTCAGCGACCGGATGGATGGCTACGACCTCGTCTGCGACCTGTTCGACGGCAACGACGAGGAGGCGGTGCTGGCCGCCCGCCAGCGCTGGAAGGCCTGCAAGGCAGCCGGCCACAGCCTGACCTATTGGCAGCAGACCGACCGGGGCGGTTGGGAAAAGCGCGCCTGAGCGGCGGCCTTTGACGGTGTCCGCTCATTTCCATTGCATTCGATCCGTTCAGAAGCAAAATTGATTGCCTATGCGGACGGTTCAAAGGTGCATGCTCCGATGAACAGGAGCCAGATCGACCCGGCGCTCGCCCAGCAGGTCAAGGACGCGAGCATCCTGATCGTGGACGACAACCCGTCCAACGTCGAACTCCTGCGGGAAATCCTCAGCCATGACGGGTACAGCCGGGTCCGCGGCGAGACCGACCCGCGCAAGGTTCCCGACCTCTGCGCGGCGGAACCGTTCGACCTGCTGCTGATCGACATCCGCATGCCGCACATGAGCGGCTTCGACCTGATGGAGCGGCTGAAGCCGGTCTTCGGCGACGATTACGTGCCGATCCTGGTGCTGACCGCCCAGACCGATCAGGAAACCCGGCGCAAGTCGCTGGAACTGGGCGCCAACGATTTTCTGACCAAACCCTTCATCGCCTGGGAACTGCTGCACCGTGTCCGCAACATGGTGGAGATCCGCAAGCTCTACCGCCGCGCCGCCGAACAGAACCGCGAGCTTGAACACCGGGTGTCGGAACGCACCGCGGAGCTGTCGGACGCGCTGGAGGCGGCGCGCAAGGCCGACCGCGCCAAGCTGGACTTCCTGGCGGTGATGAGCCACGAGTTGCGCACCCCGCTCAACTCCATCATCGGCTTCGCCGACGTGCTGGCGGCCGAGGGGATGGGCAAGCTGGGCCATCCCGATTATTTAGAATATGTGAAGCTGATCGAGGAAAGCGGCCGCTCGCTGCTGACCATGGTCAACAACATCCTCGATTACACGCGCGGCTCCACCGGCTCCATCGAGATCCAGGAGAGCGACGTCAACATCCCGCAACTGCTGGCCGGCTGCGCCGACATGCTGGCGCCGAAGGCTGTGGGCAAGCAGCTGTCGCTGACCGTCCAGCCCTGTCCGTCCTTCCGCATGCGCATCGACCGCCGGCGGCTGCGCGAGATGGTGCTGAACCTGCTGGACAATGCGGTGAAGTTCACCCAGTCCGGCGGCCATGTCGCGGTGACGGTGGAGGATCGTGGCGAGTTTGTCGGGCTGACCGTGCGCGACGACGGGCCGGGCATCCCCACCGAACTGATGGGCCGCATCTTCAACCCCTTCACCCAGGCCGAACGCTCTCTGGTGCGCCAGCATGAAGGGGTTGGGCTCGGCCTGCCCATCGTGCGGCGCTTCGCCGAGCTGCATGGCGGCGGGGTGGAACTGGACAGCGTGTCGGGCCGCGGGACGGCGGTGACGATCCTGCTGCCGAAGGACCGGCTGCTGTAAGGGAAGGGGAGAGAGCCGGACGCTTCCCTCCCCGATCCTGGCTGCTCAATGAAAGGTGAACATCTCCGGCGCGGCGCCGACGCGTGCCACCAGCCCGCCGCTGGGCGGTACCGGGCGCCACTGGTCGCGCTGGGAATCGACCGGTTCCGACACCACGACCAGCCCGTTCTCGCCGCGGCGCCAATAGAGGCTCGGCGGCTTGTCGTCGGACGCCCAGCGCACCGCCCACACCCGGTCGCCGTCGGTCCAGGTTGCGGTGAAGCGCAGGGGAGCGGTGATGTCCAGCGCCCGCATCTCGTCGCGGATGGCGTGCAGCACGCGCTGGAAGGCGCCGACCGAATCCCGCTCCAATCCCTGGCCGAGCGCGGCGAGGAAGATCGCCTCGCTGTCGGTGGTGCCGGTGCGGGTGCTGTACAGCTCGTCCGGGATCATCGCCTCGACCCGGCGGCGCAGGCGCGGCCAGTCGCCGACCTGCCCATTGTGCATGAACAGGAAGCGCCCGGCCTTGAAGGGGTGGCAGTTGGCCCGGCTGACCGCGGTGCCGGTCGCCGCCCGCACATGGGCGAAGAACAGGTGGGAGCGGACATGGCTGCAGATCGATTGCAGATTCTCGTCCGACCAGGCCGGGCGGATCTCGCAATAGCGGCCGGGCTCGGTCCGCTCGCTGTACCAGCCGACGCCGAAACCGTCGCCGTTGGTCTCGGTCTTCGCCTCCGCGGCGTGCATCGACTGTTCGATCAGGGAATGACAGGGCGTGCAGACCAGCGTTTCCAGGAACACGGGCTCGCCGCAATAGGCAAGAAACCGACACATCGACCGACGCACCATGGCAGCCGCGACAAGGACTGCGTCAATTTGACCCGATGCGCCGTGTGAAACAAGATGCCCCGGTCACGGAACCGTCATGCGTCCCGGCAGGTGTTGCATTTCCGCCGTTCGGACAGGGTCTGCCCCGTTTTTGTCACCAGACGAGCTTGGGCAGGGCGGCGACACGCAGCGGCCCAACGAACAGGGACCGGTCCTGCACGGTGACCGGGGCGGTGACCACCGGCTCGCCGTTCGGGCCGGTCGGACGGGCCAGCATGGTCAGCACGGTCCTGGCGATGGCCGCCTCGTTCGGGCGCATCATCGGCTTCACCGCGTCGAGAATCGCAGGAGCGCCGCGGATCTCCGCGGTCAGCGCCGCCTGCGGCTGCAACTGGGCGTCCAGCGCCAGCGTGCCCGACAGGACAGCCGCCAGCGGCCCCCAGTCCAGCGCCAGCCGGTCGACCTCGACCGTGCCGCCGTCGCGGCTCCAGGCCGACAGGCTGGCCGGCTCCGGCCGCGGCGGGGTTCCCATGACCCGCAGGGTCAGCTCGGTCCGCTTCACCTCGCGCCCCAGGTTCGGCGGCATGCCGTCCGGCAGGGTCAGCCCGTCGGCGGTCAGGGTCAGGGTCAGGCCGGCGATGCCGCGTTCGGCCGGCGGCTGCTCCGGTTGGGCGGCGCCGACGTCCAGTGCGGCGACCGGTACCGTCTGACCCGCGACCTGTGCGGTCAGGCCGGTGAAGCGCAGGGCGAGCCGTTCCAGCGTGCCCGACATCCGCATGGTCAGGTCGCCGTTTCCGCCATTCGGAGCCAGGATGTCGACCGGCGGCTGGCCGGGCTGGACGACCGACAGGCGATGTTCGCCGGGAAAGGTCAGCGCGATGCGGGTGGGGTTCCATGGGGCGGCCTCCGCCACCAGACGCGCGCCCTGCCACTCGGCGCCGCGTGTGGCGAGGTGGGGCTTGTCCAGTTCCGCCCGCAGGGTGAAGGGGAAGCCGTGGACGGTCAGTCCGCCATGCTCCACCACCGCGCCGTTGGCGCGCTGGTCGGCGACCCAGTTCTCCAGCCCGTCGCGCACGGTGCGGGCCGCCTGCCACCACCACAGCGAATAGGCGACGGCCGGCAGCAGCACCATCATCAGCACGAGGATGGTCGCGATCCGGCGGCCGGTCAGCAGGCGGCGGGGCGTGGCAGAAAGCGCGTTGGGTTGCATCGGTGGCATGTCCGTTCCATCTCCGTACCGTTATAGCGACCCCGGAACCCGCATGCTAGGCTCGGTGGCTGCCGATTTGGTTCTGTCTTTCCCTGCGCATTTTCCCAGCGATCTTCCTCAGCGACCCTCAATGGCCCCCGACTCCTCGCTTCCGCATCCCGCCTGGACGCACGACATCGCCGTCGAGCCTGGTGCCGACCTGTGGGTCTTCGGCTATGGCTCGCTGATGTGGAACCCCGGTTTCCCCTTCGTGGAGCGGCATGCGGCGACCCTGCCGGGATACCACCGCAGCTTCTGCGTCGCCTCCCACCGCTACCGGGGGACGCCGGAGCGGCCGGGGCTGGTGCTGGGGCTGGACCGCGGCGGCTCCTGCCGAGGCATCGTCTTCCGGGTGGCGGCAACCGATGTGCCGGCCACGTTGGATTATTTGTGGGAGCGGGAGATGGACAACCGGGTCTATCTGCCGAAGATGCTGCGGGTGCGGCTGCGCGACAGCCGGCCGGCGCAGGGGGCGGCGCAGGGGCTGGACTCGGTCAGCGCCTGCTGCTTCATCGTCGACCGCGGCCATCCGCAATATTGCCGCGGTCTGGACGAGGCGTCGGTTGTCTGCCGCATCGCCGACTGCTGCGGCCAGCGCGGCCCCAACATCGATTACCTCGCCAACACGGTCGAGCATTTGAAGGAGCTTGGCATCTGCGACGCCCGGCTGTCGAAGCTGTATGACCGGGTGCGTGGCGTTCCGGGGTGATCCGGCCGTTTACCGCGGCGGATGGCATCAGCGTGGCGTGACGTCGCGCTGGCGCTCCGCTGTCCGGGCGACCATCTTCATGGGCATGACGAATGTCCGCATCCCGGCTCTGGCCTTCGTGGGAGCGATGCTGTGCCTGGGCATGGTCGCCCCGGCCGGTGCCGCTCCGCTGCATCACGACATCGAGCTGATGCTCGATCCTGCCGCCGGACGGATGGAGGCGGTGGACCGGTTGACCCTGCCGGCCGGAGCCCAGTCCCTGCGGCTGGACCCGGCCCTGACGGTGCAGGAGGTGCGGGCGGGCGGCAGGCCGGTTCCGGTGGACCGTCGCGGCGACCGCCTGCGGCTGGTGGTGCCGGAAGGGGCGGAGGCGGTAACGATCCGCTATGGCGGGCGGCTGCCGGGCTTCGCCGCCGGCACCGGGCTGGCGCTGGATGGCGAGGGCGCCTTCCTGCCGGGGCAGGGCGGCTGGCTGCCCGATCCGGCCTCGGCCACTGACGAGCCACCGAGCTGGCGCCTGTCGGTGCGGGTTCCGTCTCCCTATGTCGCGGTCGCCACCGGCCGGCTGGTGGAGGAGGTGAGTGAGGCCGGCGGCTACCGCGCGGTGTTCACGGAGGAGCGCAGCGTCGAGGAGCCCTCCGTGTTCGCCGGGGCCTGGACGGTGGAGGAGCGGAGGGCAGGGGCCTTGCGCCTGCGGCTCTACCGCCATCCAGAGCAGGCCGGGCTGGCCGACGGCTATCTCGAACTGTCGGAGCAGGCGATTGCGGCCTGGGCGGCGCGCATCGGTGCCTATCCCTTCGACGGATTCAGCATCGTCTCGGTTCCGCCGCCGGTCGGGCTGGGCTTTCCTGGCCTGACCGCCATTGGCCGCGCCGTGCTGCCGCTGCCCTTCATCCGCAGCCAGTCGCTGACCCACGAGATCATGCACAACTGGTGGGGGAACGGTGTCCGGGTGGGCGAGGGCGGCAATTGGGCGGAGGGGCTGACCACCTACATGGCCGACTATGCGGCGGCCCAGGCGCGCGGCAGCGACGCGGCGCGGGCGATGCGGCTCGACTGGCTGCGCGACTATGCCGCCCTGCCGGCCGAGCGCGACCGGCCGCTGACCGACTTCCAGTCCAAGACGCACGATGCCTCGCAGATCGTCCGCTACGGCAAGGCGGCGATGCTGTTCCACATGCTGGAGACGGAGATCGGCCGCGACGCCTTCGACGCCGGCATCCACAAATTCTGGAGCGGCTTCGCCTTCCGCGCTGCCGGCTGGTCCGACCTGCGCCGGTCTTTCGAGGCGGCGTCCGGCCGCGACCTCGGCGGGCTGTTCGGCCAATGGGTGGAGCGGCGGGGTGCGCCGATGCTGACCCTGGCGGATGTCCGCGCCGACGGCGACGGCGTGCTGCTGACCCTGCGGCAGGAGGCCGACGCGCCCTATGCCCTGGCGGTGCCGGTGCGGCTGGAGACCGCGGCCGGGGTGGAGGACCATAGCGTCCGCCTCGACGGCCGGCAGGTTACACTGCGGCTGCCTGCCAAGGCGGCGGTAAAGGCTGTGTCGGTCGACCCCGATTTCGACCTGTTCCGCCGTCTGGCGCCGGGGGAAGCGCCGCCGATCCTGCGCGACGTCACCCTTCGCCCGGGTGCCGAGCGGGTGATCGTTGCGGATGGTGACGCGGCGGAGGCGGCGCGGGCGCTGGCTGGCCGTCTGATGGACGCTACGGGCCGGGAGAGCGGCGACAAGAAGGCTGCACCGCTGCTGCTGGTGGGGACCGACGCGGCGGTGGCGCGGGAACTGGCGCGGCGCGGGCTGGCGCCGGTGCCGGCGGAACTGGCCGGGCGCGGCAGTGCCAGGGTGTGGGTGTCGCGTGCGGCGGACGGGCGGACGGCTCTGGTGGTGTCGGGAGCCGATGCCGAGGCCCTGCGTGCGCTGCTCCGGCCGTTGCCGCATTACGGACGGCAGAGCTGGCTGGTGTTCGAGGGGGCCAAGGCGGTGGATCGCGGCGTGTGGGCCGCCGGCGACAGCCCGCTGCGCCGGGTGGTGGGGCGGTAGAAGAGGGAGCGGGCGCCAAACCTGCGGCGGGTGTGGCGCCCCGCCTTCGACCTTATCCCTCTTTCCCTTCGCCCCAGACCAGACCGTTGAACAGCGGTTCGATCACCGTCTGGCCGACGTCGCGGGTGATGAAGACCAGCTTGGTGCGGTGGTCGTCGCTGGGCCAATCCTCCAGGCGGACCGGCGGGTGGAACATGTGCTGGACGCCGTGGACGACCACGGGCAGCTCGCTTTCCTGAACGTTCAGCAGGCCCTTCACCCGCAGCAGGTTCTCGCCGGCCTGGGCGATCAGCGCCTCCATGAAGTCGACGAAGCCGTTCCAGGGAATCGGCCGGTCGATCACCATGCAGAAGGCGCGGATGTGGTCGTCATGGCGGTTGGCGTCGTGGTGATGATGCTCATGGCCGCAATCGGGATCGCAATGGTCGCCATGGTCGTGATCGTGATCATGCCCGTGGTGATCATGGTCGTGATGCTCGTGCCCGTGGTCGTGATGCCTATGATGATGCTCATGCGCCTTGGCCTGCTCGTCGCGATAGGCCTCCTCGCGCAGCCAGCGGGCGACGTCGGGGCTCTTGGTCTCCGGATTGTAGAGACCGGCATCGAACAGCTTGGCCGGATCGATGTCGCCATGGGCGGCGGGAATGACCGGGGCGGCCGGGTTGATGGCGGCGAGGCGCTGCATCAGCGCGACGGTCGCCGCCGGGGTGGCGACGTCGGTCTTGGTCAGCACGATGCGGTCGGCGACGGCGGCCTGCTTCACGCTTTCCGGCTGACGGTCGAGCTGGAGCGAGCCGTGCGCCGCATCGACCGTGGCGATGACGCCGTCCAGGCGGAAGCGGGCGGCCAGCAGCGGGTCCGACATCAGGGTGTGGATGATCGGGGCCGGGTCGGCGAGGCCGGTCGTCTCCACCACCACCCGGTCGAAATCGGGGATCTCCCCTTTCACCCGCTTCAGGAACAGGTCGCGCAGCGTGTCGACCAGATCGCCGCGGATGGTGCAGCACAGGCAGCCGCTGTCCATCAGCACCATGTTCTCCGACGCCTTGGCGATCAGCAGATGGTCCAGCCCGACCTCGCCGAACTCATTGATGACGATGGCGGTGCGGGCCATGGCCGGGTTGCGCAGCAGCGCCTGGAGCAGCGTGGTCTTGCCGCTGCCGAGGAAGCCGGTCAGCACCGAGACGGGAAGACGGGCGGGAGGGGCGGCGGGAGCGCTCAACGGGGATTCTCCTGACAGGATTTGCACAGGCCGCGCACCTCGACGGTGGGGCGCTGGACACGGAAGCCGCGCCCGGCCGCCGCGGCGTCGATGGCGGCGCCGACACCCGGATCGTCGATCTCGGCGGCGTCGCCGCAGGCCTCGCACACTAGGAACTGCCCGGAATGGACATCCCCCGGTGCGGCGCAGCCGACATAGGCGTTCAGCGATTCGATGCGGTGTACCAGCCCCTGTTCGACCAGGAACTCCAGCGCGCGGTAGACGGTCAGCGGTGCGGCCGCCTTGCCCTCCTGCTGGCTGAGATCCTCCAGGATCGCATAGGCGCCGCGCGGCCGGTGGCTGGACCACACCAGCTCCAGCACGCGGCGGCGCAGCGCGGTCAGCCGCGCCCCCCGCTCCGCGCACAGCGCGTCGGCACGGGTCAGGGCATCGGCGATGCAGTGGGTGTGGTCGTGAAGCGCGGACATGGGTGTTACTTTATAACACCCTGTCGGCCGTTGCAACCCGGCCAAGGGAAAAGGCGGCCCCGGGGGAGGGACCGCCTTGCCGAGTGGCGATTGTTTTTCTTGGGGCCGTCTTTTTCAAGAGCCGGGACGTGGCACGACCGCGGGGCAGGGGTCGACGTCCTTCTCGCTGGCCCATTTGGGACGGGCAGGGCGGCCGCACCGGGCCGCTGTTGGCACGATAACGGGCCGGCGTGACCGTTTGCGGGCGTGCCGGTGACCGTTCGATGAAGATTGCCCGTCAATCCTCCGTCTCCGCCTTGCCCTTGCGCTCGTTGTAGAGGGCCAGCGCCCGGTCGCGCGCAACGGCATGGTCGAGGATCGCGTGCGGGTAATCGTCGCCCAGCTTGACGCCGGCCTGCCGCAGAACCTCGGTCGGTGCCGCCCAGGGCTGGTGGATCCAGCGCGGCGGCAGCCGGTCAAGTTCTGGCACATAGCGGCGGACGTAATCGCCCTGGGGGTCGAACTTCTCGCCCTGCAGGACCGGATTGAAGACGCGGAAGAACGGAGAGGCATCGGCGCCGCAGCCGGCCACCCACTGCCAGTTGCCGGCATTCTGGGCCAGGTCGCCATCGACCAGCGTGTCCCAGAACCAGCGCTCGCCCTCCTGCCAGGGCAGCAGCAGGTCCTTGATCAGGAAGGAGGCGACGATCATCCGCACCCGGTTGTGCATCCAGCCGGTCTCCCACAGCTGGCGCATGCCGGCATCGACGATGGGATAGCCGGTGCGCCCGCGCTGCCAGGCCCGCAGGCCGGCAGCGTCCTCGCGCCAGGGGAAGTCGGCGAAGCGGCGGTCGAGCGGGCTGTCGGGAAGCTCCGGCGCATGGTGAAGCAGATGATGCTGGAATTCGCGCCAGCCGATTTCGCGCAGGAAGACTTCGACTCCGGGCGCCAGCTCCGGCCGGGCGTCGGCGGCATGGCGGGCGGCGTGCCAGACCTGCCGCGGCCCGATCTCCCCGAAGGCCAGATAGGGCGACAGGGCCGAGGTGCCGGGATGGTCCGGCCGATCACGCTCCGTCCCATACACCCCGACCGGCCCGTCGAGGAAATCGGCCAGCCGCGACCGCGCGGCCGTCTCCCCCGGCACCCAGCGCTTGCGCAGGCCGGCGGCCCAATCGGGCTTGGCCGGCAACAGGGCCCAGCTTTCGAGCGCGTCGCTGGCCGGTGCGGATTTCGGCGCTGTCAGCGCAGCGGGGGCGCGGGTCGGCAGCGGCGGGTCGAGTGTGGCGGAGAGGTGGCGCCAGAAGGGGGTGAAGACCTTGAACGGGCCGCCGCTCTTGTTCTTGACGGTCCAGGGTTCGGCCAGCAGTCCGGCGTTGAAGCTGCGGGCATCGACACCGCGTGCCTTCAGCCGCTCCTTGATCGCCGCATCGCGGGCGGTCTGGGCGGGGGCGTAGCGGCGGTTCCATAGCACGCACTCCGCCCCGGTTTCCGCGATCAGCGTTTCCAGCACCGCCCCCGGCTCGCCCCGGCGCAGCACCAGCGGCGAGCCGTGGCGGGCGCAGCAGGTGGCGAGCCGTTCCAGGCTGCCGTGCAGCCACCAGCGCTGTGCTCCGCCCAGCGGCCAGGGGTCGCCGGTCTCCTCTTCCAGGATGTAGAGCGGGATGACCGGCGCGCCGCGCTCGGTGGAAGCCTGGGCGGCGGCGGTCAGCGCCGGGTTGTCGGCAAGGCGCAGGTCGTTGCGGAACCAGACGATGATGGGAGAGGCGGACATGCACAGCGCTCGGTTGGATGTCTCCGGACCACCCGATATAGGCTGCGCTCACGCTTCGGCCAGAGCATTCGGCCGAGTCAGCGCGCGCGGTCCGGCGACAAACGGGCGCAGGGGAAGCGGTAGACCCGGCCGCGCGCCGTCATCAGTACCTCGAACCCCGGCGCCAGCAGCCCGTCGAAGGCGGCGTCCAGCACGTTCAGCCCGCCGGTGAAGCTGCCGAAGGCCGGCAGGATCAGCTTGGCCCCGTCATGGGCGAAGCAGCGCTCGCGCACCCGCCTCCCGGCGAGCGCCACCGCGGCGGCCGGATGCAGGTGGCCCGACAACTCGCCGACGGCGCCCGGCTCGGCCTCGTGCCGGAAGGTCAGCGGGCCGATGGACAGCTCTTCCACCACCCGGCCGCCGAAGCCCTGCGGCGGTTCGGGATCGTGGTTGCCGGTGATCCACACCCAGTCGGCGACGGAATTGGTCAGGGCGCGCAGCCGTGCAACGTCCGCCGCGTCCATCCGCTCCGCGGCCCTGCGGTCGTGAAAGCTGTCGCCCAGGCACAGCACGCGCGCCGGCCGCGCAGTCGCGATCAGCCCGGCCAGCCGGTCCAGCGTCGCCCGCGTGTCGTAGGGCGGCAGCATCCGTCCGCGCGCGGCAAAGGCGGATCCCTTTTCCAGATGCAGGTCGGCGACGGCGAGAATGCCCTCCGCCGGCCACAGCAGCGCGCCAGACGGATCGGCCAGCAGTTCGGCGCTGAGGAAGGTCAGTGCGGCGCGGCTGTCATCGCCCTGACAGCCGGAGCCAAGAGTTTGGGGGGAAGCTGACAACATTCGTTTACCGGCGATCATCGGAATCGGCCAATATCCATGGAAAAGTTGTGGGCATGATGTTTGCAGCCGGACGGGCCGCCGCCGTGGAGGCATGGCGGATCACAACCATACCCGGAGGATACCCATGGCCACAGTGACGTTCACCGGCCTGACGCTGCCCAAGGACATGACCGTCTACGCGGTCGCCGGCGACACCGGCACTCTGCTGGCGCTGGCGAAGAAGCACGACATCCCGATCCCGTTCCAGTGCCAGGACGGCGAGTGCGGATCCTGCCTCGTCAAGGTGACCTATCTCGACGGGAAGACTCCGATGGCCATCGATCTGACCGAAAAGGAGAAAGTTACCCTGTCCGTCAACGGCAAGCTGAACCGGGACCTGTTGGAGGCGGCCGAGAACGCCCATCGTCCGCCGCCCTACCGTCTGGCCTGCCAGTTCATCGTCCGCGACGAGACCATTCTTGTCGAGTTCAGCGGCGAACCGGGCGTGGAGCCGGAACTGCGCAAGTAACCTGCGGTCGGCATGGGGCGGCGTCACAACGACAACCGTCCCTGCTGCGGGCGCCGCGTTTCCAATTTCGCAGGCCGCGGCGGAGCCAGTTCCGGCATCGCCTCGGCCAGCAGTTCGGCCTCGGCGGCGGCGAGCAGCTCATCGGTGGCGCTGCCGTCCACCCGCTCGCGGCCGATCTCCAGGATCACCGGCACCGCCAGGGGAGAGATGCGGTCGAGGTTCTTGTGGGTGATACGCCCGCGCACCCGCGCCAGGAAATCGGACAGGCGGCGGATGTCGGTCAGCCCGCCGGCCGCATCGGCCCGCGTCGCCCGCAGCAGCACATGGCCGGGGTCGTGCTTGCGCAGCACGTCATAGATCAGGTCGGAGGAGAAGGTGACCTGCCGCCCGGTCTTCTCCTGTCCCGGATGGCGACGGTCGATCACTCCGGCGATCAGCGCCACATTGCGGAAGGTCCGCCGCAGCATCGACGATTCGTCCATCCAGGCTTCCAGATCGTCGCCCAGCATGTCCTGGTCGAACAGCGCGTCCATGTCGGTTGGCGAGCGCAGCGACCACACCGCCAGCACATAGTCGGTGGCGACGAAGCCCAGCGGCCCCAGCCCGACCCTTTCCATCCGCCGGGTCAGCAGCATGCCCAGCGTCTGGTGCGCATTCCGTCCCTCGAAGGCGTAGGCGACCAGGAATTGCTTTCCCGCCTTGGGGAAGGTTTCGACCAGCAGCCCGTCGCGGTTGGGCAGGACCGAGCGGTGGCGCTGAAGCCGCAGCCATTCCTGCACATCCTCCGGCAGCCCGTCCCACTGGCGCGGATCGGCCAGCATCGCGCGCACGCGCTCGGCCAGATGGGTGGACAGCGGCAGCCGCCCGCCGGCATAGGCGGGAACCTTCGGATCGCCGGTGCCGCCCTTGGCGACCTGGGCCTCCATTTCGCGCACGCCGAGGAATTTCAACAGCTGACCGGCGAACAGGAAGGTGTCGCCGGGCGTCAGGCCCTGAATGAAATACTCCTCCACCTCGCCCAGCACCGGGCCGCGGTTCAGGCGGACGCGCAGCAGCGCCTCCTGGGTGATGGTGCCGACATTCATGCGGTATTGCCGCGCCACCGCCGGGCCGGCCACCGCCATCCGGCCGTCCTCGCGCAGCTTCAAACGCTGGAACCGGTCATAGGCGCCGAGCGCGTAACCGCCGGTGGTGACGAAATCCAGCACGTCGTCGAACTCGTCGCGCGTCATTGCGGCATAGGGGGCGGCGGAGACCACCTCCTCATACAGCTCGTCGGGCAGGAAGGGGGCGGCGCAGGCCATGCCGAGCAGATGCTGGGACAGCACGTCGAGCCCGCCCGGCCGCGGCGCCTCGCCGTCCAGCGTGTGGTCGTGCACCGCCTCCAGCGCGGCGCGGCATTCCAGCACCTCGAAGCGGTTGGCGGGGACCAGCAGGGCGCGGCTCGGCTCGTCCAGCCGGTGGTTGGCGCGGCCGATGCGCTGGACCAGCCGGCTCGACCCCTTCGGCGCGCCGATCTGTACCACGAGATCGACCGCCGCCCAATCGATGCCGAGATCGAGCGAGGAGGTGGCGACAACCGCCCGCAGCTCACCGCGCGCCATGGCGCCCTCGACCTTGCGGCGCTGCTCCACCGCCAGCGAGCCGTGGTGGAGCGCGATGGGCAGATTGTCGTCGTTGACCCGCCACAGCGCCTGGAACACCAGCTCGGCCTGGGCGCGGGTGTTGACGAACAGCAGGGTGGTGCGCTGGCGGCGGACGCGCTCGTAGATTTCCTTCATGGCATGCATCGCCATGTGGCCGGCCCACGGCACCCGTTCCTGCGAGGTCAGGATCTCGACCTCCGCCTGGGCGCCGCTGCGGCCGAGGACGAGGCGCACGTCGTCGGAGTCGCTTCCGTCATGCCGGCCGCGGCGCGACAGCCAGGCCAGCAGCCGTTCCGGTTCAGACACCGTGGCGGACAGCCCGACGCGGCGGGCGGCGGGGGCGAGCCGCGACAGCCGGGCCAGACCGAGCGCCAGCAGGTCGCCGCGCTTGGATCCTGCCAGCGCATGCAGCTCGTCGACGATGACGCAGCGCAGAGTGCGGAAAAGCTTGTCGGCGTCGGTGTAGGACAGCAGCAGCGCCAAGCTTTCCGGCGTCGTCATCAGCATGTGCGGCGGATGGGTGCGCTGGCGCCGGCGCTTGGCCTCCGGCGTATCGCCGGTGCGGTTCTCCGCCCGGATCGGCAGCCGCATCTCGGCGATCGGCTGTTCCAGATTGCGCTGGATGTCGACCGCCAGCGCCTTCAGCGGCGAGATGTAGAGGGTGTGCAGCCCCTCGCGCGGCCGTTCCGCCAGTTCGATCAGCGAGGGCAGGAAACCGGCCAGCGTCTTGCCGCCGCCGGTCGGTGCGATCAGCAGCGCGCTTTCGCCCCGTTCCGCTGCCTCCACCATCGCGACCTGATGCGGGTGGGGTGCCCAGCCGCGCGACCGGAACCACGCGGCGACGTTGGGCGGGATCAAGGCAGGGGGGGATGCATCCATGACGGCCGGACTGTACCGGATCGCCTGGAACGTAGAAAGAACGAAAGTGTGGAAGAGGGCGTTACACCGCTGCCGCCTTCTTCATCCCGAAGCAATGCTCCGGTCCGGGGAAGGAACGGGCCCGCACCTCGGCGGCGTAGGTCGCGGCGGCTTCGCCGACCGTCTCGCCCAGATTGGCGTAGCGCTTGACGAATTTCGGCTGGAAGGCGCCGAACAGCCCCAGCATGTCGTCGGTGACCAGGACCTGACCGTCGCAGGCCGGCGAGCCGCCGATGCCGATGGTGGGGATCGCCACCTCTTCGGTGATGCGGCGGGCCAGCGGCTCCATCGTGCCTTCGATCACCAGGGTGAAGGCGCCGGCCTCGGCGATGGCGCGGGCGTCGTCGGCGATCCGCTCCGCTGCCTCGGCGTCGCGGCCGACCGCCTTGTAGCCGCCCAGCGTGTTTACGGATTGCGGCGTCAGACCGACATGCCCCATCACCGGGATGCCGCGGGCGGTCAGGAAGGCGACCGTCTCGGCCATCTCGATGCCGCCTTCCAGCTTGACCGCCTGGGCGCCGGTCTCCGCCATCACGCGGGCGGAGGCGCGGAAGGCCGCCTCCTTGCTTTCCTGATAGCTGCCGAAGGGCAGGTCGACGACGACGCAGGCGCGCTCCGACGCGCGCACCACGGCGGCGCCATGGGCGATCATCATGTCGAGCGTTACCGGAAGCGTGCTGTCCAGCCCATAGACCACCATGCCCAGCGAATCGCCGACCAGCAGGATGTCGACATGCGGGTCGAGCAGGCGGGCTACCGGGGCGGTGTAGGCGGTCAGGCAGACAATGGGCTCGCCCCCCTTGCGGGCGCGCAGCGCCGGGACCGAATGACGGGCGGTGAGGTTGGAAGCGCTCATGATCGGGCCTTTCCAAGGCTGGCTGCAGCGGGCCGAAGGGGGGCGGTCCAGCTCGCTGACCATTCAATACGCTTGGCCGACGCACAGTCGGACCAAGAAAAATGGCGCAGATACACCAAAACCGCCCACGCGAGGTTCGCGGGACGGTCGGGTGCAAGACACAAGGGGTCTTGGGCGCGCATCACACGCGCCCTTCGCAGTCGCTAAGCGCGACCGACGATTAGTAGCCCTCGCGTTCCATCCGCTTGCGGAGCAGCTTGCGGGTGCGACGCACCGCTTCAGCCTTCTCACGCGCACGCTTCTCCGAGGGCTTCTCGTAGTTACGGCGGAGCTTCATTTCACGGAAAATGCCCTCGCGCTGCATCTTCTTCTTGAGCGCGCGGAGGGCCTGATCGACGTTGTTATCTCGGACCAGAACTTGCACGTTAACCGTCACCCTTCCAAGTGAAGCATGTTGCGCCAAGGCAACAAATAGGCATGCGCGGCGGGCGCACCCCTTGTGTGGGCGCAGTGTGTAGCACGACCCAACGCCTTTGTGAAGGGGAGTCTTCGGTTCACCAGCATGAGCCCGGCCATAAGCCCGGTTGGGACCCACAGGAAACGGTTGCCCCGGCGGTGCCCACACTCCAGATATAGAGACATGCCAGTGCTTCCAATCGCCCGTATGGGCAATCCCGTACTCCGCAAGATCGCGGAGCCCATCGCCGACCCGACCGATCCGGCAGTCGCCCGGCTGGCGGCCGACATGATCGCCACCATGCTGGACGCGCCCGGAGTCGGCCTTGCCGCTCCGCAGATCTCCGAGCCGCGCCGGATCATCGTCTTTCGTGTTCCCGCCGACCGCGGCGAGGGGGAGGAGGTGGCAAACACCGTCCTGGTCAATCCGGTGATCGAGCCGCTGACCGACGAAAAGGTTCTTGGCTGGGAAGGCTGCCTGTCGATTCCGGGCCTGCGCGGGCTGGTGCCACGCTACAAGCGCATCCGCTACCGCGGTTATGGGCTGGACGGCGCCCGGATCGAGCGGGAGGCGTCGGGGTTCCATGCCCGCGTCGTCCAGCACGAGGTCGACCACCTCGACGGCGTGCTCTATCTTGATCGCATGGACGATCTGCAGCTCCTGGTCTGCACCGAGGAGATGCATCACCTCAACGCCGCGCTGGCCGCGGCGACTCGTGACACCGACGCGCCGTCCCGGACCTGAGGGCCGGCGCAGGGAGAGTTGGCTATGAGCATCGACACGCTTCGCGACGAGATCCTGGTGGCGAGCCTGCCCAACGTCGTTTTCGACGGCTGGAGCCTGCAGTCCCTGCGCGACGGCACCCAGATGGCGGGGCATGAGCCGTCGGCGCTGCTGCGCGCCTTCCCCGGCGGCGTCACCGATGCGGTGGAGCATTTCGCCGACTGGGCCGACCGCCAGATGCTCGACCGGCTGGAGGCCCAGCCGCTGGCCGAGATGAAGGTGCGCGAGCGCATCTCGCTGGCCGTCCGCACCTATTTCGAAGTTCTGGAACCGTACCGCGAGGCCAAGCGCCGGCAGCTGTCCTATCTGGCCATGCCGCAGAATGTGGCGCTCGGCCTGCGGCTGCTTTACCGCACGGTCGATGCCATGTGGTTCGCCGCCGGCGACAGCTCGACCGACTACAACCATTACACCAAGCGGGCGCTGTTGGCGGCGGTGGTCAGCTCCTCCACCTTCTACTGGCTGGACGACAAGTCGGACGACCATGCCGAGACCCGCGCCTTCATCGACCGCCGTCTGGCCGACGTGATGGCGGTGGGCAAGGCGACCTCGTCGGTCGGCAAGCTCGGCTCTATGCTGAACCTCATTCCCAACCCCTTGCGTTTCGCCCGCCAGATGCGCCAGCGCACCGCCGGCGCCCAGGCGAGCAACGCGACGGTCCATATGGCCGAGAATATCTGAGGGGAATACGCCCTCTCCCGAGGCGGGAGAGGGCGTTCTATTTCCGCTTCGCCTTTGCGGCCTTCTTCGCTGCGGCCCGCAACGCCGCCTCGAACCCCGACCGGGCCCAGGGCAGCAGGTCATCGCGGTCGTCGAAAGCCGAATCGGGGGGCGGGTAGTAGGACAGGGTGGTGGGTTTGTCCGGCATCGGCCGGAAGGGCTCCAGGCCCAGTTCCGCGAAGGATGCGCGGTTCACGTCATCGGCCTTGAAATACAGGACCTCGTCGGCGACCAGCGCGAAGGTCAGCCCGTCGATGGACAGGCCGTAGCCGCCGAACATGCGGCGCACACGCACATCGCCCAGCGGCGCCAGCATCTCGCAAAGTGTCGCGACATACTCACTGGGCAGCTGGGCGGGCATCTGTTCGGACGGTTACTTTTTGCGGAAAGCGTCCAGGGCAACGACCTCGCCACGCTTCGGCTCTTCGGCCGGGGCACTTTCCTCTGCCTTCTCCTCCGCACGCTCGGCGGCGGCGCGGGGCGGCATGGTCGCGACCTCCGCCGATTCGGCGGCGGCCAGCGGCTGGAACTGCAGGGCGAAATTCACCGACGGGTCGGCGAAGGTGGTGATGGCGGCGAACGGAATCACCAGCCGCTCATGCACGTTGTTGAAGCTCAGCGTGACCTCGAAATGATCGTCCGTCACATCCAGCCCGTAATATTGGAACTGGAGGACGATGGTCATCTCGTTCGGATACTGCGAGGACAGGTAATCCGGGATCTCGACACCGGGGAAGCCGGTGCGGAAGGTCAGGTAGAAATGGTGATTGCCCGGCAAGCCGCGCTCGGCAACCTCGGTCAGCGCGTCGCGGACAACGCCGCGCAACGCGGTTTCGACCATCCGGTCATAGCGGAGCTGCTCTTTCGGCATGCTTGGGCGGGTCCCTGGTAACGCGATCGGTCTTGCGTCCCGCCTTGGCCAAGGGCCGGCACGAAACGCTGGGAAGAGGTGTGGGCCTTCTGTTGCTAGGCGGCCCACGGCCCCACCCTTAGGCGCTAACCCTCGGGGATTAGGTTTAGGCTACCAGCCGCCGTTAGGCAGCGAGGCGAGCCTGAGCAACGTTGTCGTTGGCAACTATTGCAACGGCCCGATAACGGCGGAACCATGCCGAGCGAAAACCATGCCTTTACTACGCGTGTCGATCCTGTTTCGCCCCCAACGACCCCGGTCAACGAGTCCGGTGTATGGTTGGTGGAGGCGCCGGGTACCGCCCCCGGGTCCACAACGCTTATTCCACAAGGCGTTTATCGCCATAGTCGGCGAACCGACGTCGCGAATATAGGCACTCCCGCCCGGCAAGGGAAGGGCCTGTGTGACGTGATCGCCAAATGCGTTGCGGTGACGCGGGGGAAACCATTCGTTCACCGTTCCCGATCCGCATGTGGTCTGTTAATACAGCCGCCACCGTAACCCCGGAGTCACCATGCCGATCACGCCCGAGCAGCGCGACGAAATCGATCGCCTGCGCGCCGTCACCGCCACCACCCGCCGCGCCACCGTCCCGGCCCTGGAGGACATCCTCTATCAGCCGCTGGAGGTGCTGGACCACGGCTTCGTCCGCGTCATCGACTATATGGGCGACGATGCTGCGGTCGTGCAGGCGGCGCGCGTGTCCTATGGCAAGGGCACCAAGAAAGTCAGCGAGGATTCCGGCCTCATCAAGTATCTGATGCGCCACCGCCACTCGACCCCGTTCGAGATGTGCGAGATCAAGTTCCATGTGAAGCTGCCGATCTTCGTCGCCCGCCAGTGGATTCGCCACCGCACCGCGAACGTGAACGAATATTCGGCGCGCTACTCCATCCTCGACCGCGAGTTCTACGTGCCGGCGCCGGAACAGCTGGGCGCACAGGCCGTGGTCAATCGCCAGGGCCGCGGCGACGTCCTGGAGGGCGAGGAGGCCGCCAACGTGATGCGGCTGCTGCGCGAGGATTCCGAACGCGCCTACGGCCACTATGAGGAGATGCTGAACCACCGTGAGGACGGTTCGGTCATCGATCCCAACCGCCAGGGGCTGGCGCGCGAGCTGGCGCGGATGAACCTGTCGCTGAACTACTACACGCAGTGGTACTGGAAGGTCGATCTCCACAACCTTCTGCACTTCCTGTCGCTGCGTGCCGATGCGCATGCCCAGTATGAGATTCGCGTCTATGCCGACGCGATGCTGGACGTGGTGAAGCGCTGGGTTCCGGCGGTCTTCGACTCCTTCACCGAATACCGCATGGGCGGCGCCCATCTGTCGCGCACCGGCCTGGACGTGGTGAAGCGCTTGCTGGCCGGCGAGCCGGTGAGCCAGGAGGCCAGCGGCCTGTCCAAGCGCGAATGGCGCGAGCTGATGGACCAGCTCGGCCGCAGCGAAGTCTTAAAGAGGAAAGTCGGACCGATGACGCCGGATCAGGCCGAAAGCATCTATCGCCAAGGCCTGATCGCCGCGCAGGCCGGCCGCTGGGCCGAGGCGCAGGAACTGATCGCCCAAGCCATCACCGCACGCCCCGGCGTCGCCGTCTGGTGGGCCACCTATGGGCTGGTGCTGGAAAGCCAGGGCGATCTGCCGGGTGCGGTGCAGTCCTTCGCCGGGGCGCTGAACCTCGACGGCGATCTCGCCATGGCAATGGACGGCCTGCTGGCGGCGGCAGAGACGCTGGCCGCTGCCGGCCACGCCGATCTGGCGGAGGGCTATTACTGTCGCGCGCTGGCGCTGACCCCCGGCTCGCCGGCCGCTCTCGTCAAGTCAAGCGCCCTGCTGCTGGTGCAGGGGGTCGACCCGTCCAAGCTGCTGCGCCGTGCCGCTCTGCTACAGCCCGAACGCCAGGCCTGACCGAACCGCCGCCGGGGCCGCGGTCAGTCGCGGGCGTCGTGGTCTTCGTCGTCCCGCTCGTCTTCGTCCGCTTCGGCGGCGAGGCGGCGCTGGTTGGCCAGCATGTCGAGCGCGCCCTGGAGGATGTAGGCGGCGGCCATCTTGTCGACCACCTCGTCGCGGCGCTTGCGGGTCATGTCGGCCTCACCGATCATGAAGCGCTCGACGGCGGAGGTCGACAGCCGCTCGTCCCAGAAGGCGATCTCCGCCTCCCAGCCCAGCAGGTCGGAGCGCTCCAGCAGATTGTTGGCGAAAGCGCGCACCGACTCGGCACGCGGCCCCTCCGTCCCGTCCATGTTCAGCGGCAATCCGACCACCAGCCCGCCGATGCTGTAGTCGCGGATGGTCTTGCCCAGCTCGCGTGCGTCCTGGGTGAATTTGGTGCGCTTCAGCGTGCCGATCGGGGATGCGACGATCAGTCCGGGGTCGGCCACCGCCAGCCCGACGGTCTTGGTGCCGACGTCAAGGCCGAGCAATCGTTGGTTTTTGCCCAGCCGGGCTGCGAGTTCGGAGAGGGTGTGGATCATCGCCCGACCATAGGGCCGCAGCCTTGTCACCGCAAGATTGCTTGAGTTGATCTCAAAGATACTTACTCTTCTAAGTATGAGCAGCGCCTTCCCCCAAGCCCTCCTGTCGCACCGGCCGCTTGCCGACGCCGACATCCCGACGATCTGCGGCTTTCCCCGCACGGCCGAAGAGCTGTATTTCCTGTTCCCGCGGGCGGTCTGGCCGCTGACCCCGGATCAGGTCCGGGCGACGCTGGGCATGCGCCGCGACCCCACCGTCATCACCCTGGCGGAGAACGGACGGGAGCGTGTGGTCGGCTATGCCAATTATGCCACCTTCGAGGATGGCCGCACCGCCAGCATCGGCAATGTCAGCGTCGATCCGGCCCTGCGCCGGCGCGGCATCGCCGAATATCTGGTGCGCACCATGATCGACCGTGCCTTCGACCATCACCACCTGCCCGAACTGACGCTCTACTGCTTCAACACCAACACTCCGGCCCTGCTGCTCTATGCCAAGCTGGGCATGGCGCCCGTCGCGCTGGAAACGCGGGTGACCCCCTGGGGCCAGCCGATCGCGCTGTTCAAACTGCGCATGGATCACGCCACCTGGCGTTCGGTCGTTCCCATTGCCGCCTGACCTTCCGAATATTTAATGATAGGGCCGCTGGCGGGGCGGGACATGAGGCGTATAGTCGGTCGCCTGTGGACGCGGCTGCCTCGTGCGCGGCTGCTGCGTGGCCCGAACCATCGACGGAGCGGACGGATGAGCAAATTGGGCGCGGATGCGAGCCGGCGTGCGGTGCTGGCCGGACTTGTCGCCGGCGGTGCCGGGCTGTTTGCCGCCGGTGGGGCCAAGGCGATCACCGCGCAGTCCAGTTCCGATTATGGCGCGATGCTGGATGCCGCCTGCGGCGCCAGCACCGACCACAAGCGCCAGATCGCCGCGGTGGAGAAGACACTTGGCGTCCTTCTCCCCGACGCGCGGGTGGTGGAGGCGTTGCAGCGCACCCAATGCCCGTCCTGCGGATGCCCGCTGGTGCTGGCTGCCGGGCTTGCGAAAGGCGATGCCGGCGCCTTCTGAGCGGCGGAATGGCCGCAATCGTTGCGGATGAAGCCGGCGGGTGCTAGCTTCGCGGCCGATTTCCAATGTTTTGGAAGAGAGTAGAGGCATGTCGCTCGACAAGGCCACGGTGGCCAAGATCGCGCATCTGGCCCGCATCAAGGTGCCGGACGAGGAACTGGAATCCCTGGCTGGGGAACTGAGCCAGATTCTGACCTTCGTGGAACAGCTCAACGAGGTCGACACGAAGGACGTGCCGCCGATGACCAGCGTCGCTGCGCAAAAGCTGCGCCGCCGCAAGGACGAGGTCACCGACGGCGGCTATGCCGCGCAGGTCCTGTCGAACGGTCCGGAAACGGCCGAAGGCTTCTTTGTCGTGCCCAAGGTGGTCGAGTGATGACGGCGCTCACGCATCTGACGATGGCCGGGGCCCTGGATGGCCTCGCCAAGAAGGAGTTCACCGCGGTCGAGCTGACCGAGGCGCATGTGCGCGCGGTCGAGACCGTGCGCCCCTTCAACATCTTCATCACCGAGACGCCCGATGCCGCCCTGTCGATGGCCAAGGCCAGCGACGAGCGCCGGGCGCAGGGCACCGCCGGTCCGATGGACGGCCTGCCCATTGCGGTGAAGGACCTGTTCTGCACCAAGGGTGTGGCCACCACCGCCGGCAGCCACATCCTGGACGGCTTCAAGCCGGAGTATGAGTCCACGGTGACCTCCCAGCTGTGGCGCGACGGCGCCGTCATGCTGGGCAAGGTGAACCTGGACGAGTTCGCCATGGGCTCCGCCACCATCACCGCCCATCAGGGCGAGACGGTCAGCCCGTGGAGCCCCGGCGCGCCGGGTGCCTGGGAGAGGAAGATCGTTGCCGGCGGGTCGTCGGGCGGGTCCGCCGCGGTGATCGCCGCGCGTGCCGCACTGGGCGCCACCGGCACCGACACCGGCGGCTCGATCCGCCAGCCGGCCGGCTACACCGGCACCGTCGGCATCAAGCCGACCTACGGCCGCTGCTCGCGCTGGGGCATCGTCGCCTACGCCTCCTCGCTGGATCAGGCCGGGCCGATGACCCGCACGGTCGAGGATGCGGCGATCATGCTGCGCTCCATGTGTGGGTTCGATCCGAAGGACTCCACCTCGGTCGATATGCCGGTGCCGGACTTCCGCGCCGCCCTGACCGGCGACATCCGCGGCCTGCGCGTCGGCATTCCCAAGGAATACCGTGTCGAGGGCCTGTCGGCCGAGATCGCCGCGCTGTGGGAGCAGGGCATCGCCTGGCTGAAGGAGGCCGGTGCCGAGCCGGTCGAGGTCAGCCTGCCGCACACCAAATACGCGCTGGCCGCCTACTACATCATCGCGCCAGCCGAGGCGTCGTCCAACCTCGCGCGCTATGACGGCGTGCGCTATGGCCTGCGGGTCGAGGGCGGCAACCTCAAGGAGATGTACGAGAACACCCGCGGCGCCGGCTTCGGCAAGGAAGTGCAGCGCCGCATCCTGATCGGCACCTATGTGCTGTCGGCCGGCTATTACGACGCCTATTACAACAAGGCCCGACAGGTGCGCACGCGCATCAAGTGGGACTTCGACGAGGCGTTCAAGAGCTGCGACGTCATCCTGACGCCGACCGCCCCCAGCACGCCGTTCGCCATCGGCGAGAAGATGGACGATCCGGTGCAGATGTACCTGAACGACGTCTTCACCGTTCCGATCAACCTCGCCGGCCTGCCGGCGATGTCGGTCCCGGCTGGTCTCGGTGCCGACGGCCTGCCGCTCGGCCTCCAGCTGATCGGCCGCCCGTTCGACGAGGAGACGCTGCTGCGCGTCGGTCAGGTCGTCGAAAAGGCCGCCAATTTCAGCGCTGTTCCGCCCTTCGTGGCGTGACGCGTGCCTTGACAGCTTGACAGCGGAAGGGCCGGCTCCTGCGAGCCGGCCCTCTTCGTTTGGAATGGGATTGGTCGGGGCGCTTACGCCCCGCCGATGCCCTGAACATAGGTCTCGCCGGTCTTCGGATCGATGTTTTCGCCAGTCCCCGGCGTGCCCGGCGGCGCTTCGTCCTTGTCGCTCATCGGTTCGACCGCCGGCGTCACCGGGATCGGCTTGGTCGCCGGACGGTCGCTGGCGGACCGGTCAGTCTGCGGCATATCGGAGGTCTTCTCGTCGGCCATGACGGCTTGCTCCCTTCGTTGGCTCGGTTCATCCCCACCAACAGGCCATCGGCCGCATCGTCACCCCCCGGCCCCGCTATTCCGCCGCCTCCAGCGCCACCCGCGCCAGTTCCAGCAGCGTCTTGTCCACTTCTTCCTCGTCATAGCCGGGGTTGTCGGCCAGGGAGTCGCGCAGTCGCATGGTGATCAGTTCGCCGGTGTGATGCTTTTCGTAAAGGCGGACGTCGCCCAGCGCCTTTGCGACGCGGCGCAGCTTATCGCGGTCCATCATGCTCTCCTGTCTTGGTCAGCCAACTTGATCACTGCAGTGGCAACAGCCGGACCGCTGCATCATTCCTGCTCTCTATCCTCGTCCATGCGCCGTACTGCGCTTGGATGGCGGAACAGGGGAGGGCTTTCCAGCGTCCCTGTAGATGTCGGCAATCATGGCGATTGGGGGCGTAAGCATGGATCCGGGACACGATCAACGGCGCGAATTGCTCACCCGCGTTCGCCATGTCGTGGAGCATTACGAACGCTACAGCACCGCCGGGCCGGCCATCATGCGCGGCGTGCGCTATGACCTTGCGGTGCGGGCAACCGACCTGAACGGCGATGGCTGCCAGTTCCCCGCCTGCAACTGCGCGAAGGCGGACTGCGCGGAGCGCAAGGGATGCGTGCCGGATGTCGGCGCTTGGACCGAACAGGCCAAAAAAGAAAACCGCCCCCGGCGCGGACCGGGAGCGGCTTTGGAATGATGCGTAACCGGCCGCGGCGCCCGTTGCCGGACGCCGCGAGGCAACATCAGACCGAGTAGTACATTTTGTATTCGATCGGGTGCGGCATGGTCTCGAAGGCCATCATCTCTTCCGTGCGGAGGTCGATGTAGCCGTCGATCATGTCGGCCGAGAAGACATCGCCCTTGCGCAGGTACTCGTTGTCCTCGCGCAGCGCGGTGAGCGCCTCGCGCAGCGAGCCGCAAACCGTCGGAACCTTGGCCAGCTCGTCCGGCGGCAGGTCGTACAGGTTCTTGTCCATCGCGTCGCCGGGGTGGATCTTGTTCTGGATGCCGTCCAGGCCGGCCATCAGCATGGCGGCGAAGGCCAGGTACGGGTTGGCCGACGGATCCGGGAAGCGGACCTCGACGCGCTTGCCCTTCGGCGAGGCGACGTACGGGATGCGGCAGGACGCCGAACGGTTGCGGGCCGAGTAGGCCAGCAGGACCGGGGCCTCATAGCCCGGGACCAGGCGCTTGTAGCTGTTGGTCGACGGGTTGGTGAAGGCGTTCAGCGACTTGGCGTGCTTGATGATGCCGCCGATGTAGTACAGCGCCAGCTCCGACAGGTCGGCGTACTGGTTGCCGGCGAACAGCGGCTGGCCGTCCTTCCAGATCGACTGGTGGCAGTGCATGCCCGAACCGTTGTCGCCGAACACCGGCTTCGGCATGAAGGTGGCCGACTTGCCGTAGGCGTGGGCGACGTTGTGCACCACGTATTTGTAGTACTGCATGTTGTCGCCGGTGCGGACCAGCGTGTCGAACTTGATGCCCAGCTCGTGCTGGGCGGCAGCCACCTCATGGTGGTGCTTCTCGACCGGAACGCCCATCTCGGCCAGGACGCTCAGCATCTCGGCGCGCAGGTCGTTGCAGCTGTCGACCGGAGCGACCGGGAAGTAGCCGCCCTTGGTGCCCGGGCGGTGGCCCAGGTTGCCGTCCTCATAGTCCTTGCCCGACGAGTAGGAACCCTCGTCCGAGGCGAACTCGTACGACACCTTGTTCATGTCGACGGAGTACTTCACGTCGTCGAACACGAAGAATTCGGCTTCCGGGCCGAAGAAGACAGTGTCGCCGATGCCGGCCGAAGCGGTGTAGCGCTCGGCGGCCTTGGCGATGCCGCGCGGGCAACGGGCATAGGAACCGCCGGTGCCCGGATCGTACACGTCGCAGAGGATGTTCAGCGTCGGCTGGGCGGCGAACGGATCCATCACGGCCGTCGTCGGGTCCAGCTTCAGGATCATGTCCGACTCTTCGATGCCCTTCCAGCCGGCGATCGAGGAACCGTCGAACATGATGCCGTCTTCGAACACGTCCTCGTCGATGGTGGAGACGTGCTGAGCGGTGTGGTGCAGCTTGCCGCGCGGGTCGGTGAAGCGCAGGTCCACGTACTTGACGTCGTGTTCCTTGATCAGGTCGAAGACCTTGCTGATGTCGGACATGTCTCTTTTTCCACGCTTTAAGAGGGTTGGATCCCGCTGCGTCAAGCCGCTGTCGAAGCCCCTACGGGGCTTTGGCGGCGGAGGGCGGCGCTCGCGGCGGACGTTATCTCACGCCTTTCTTCCCCGCACAACGCGCCAACCCAAAAAGTCGCACGTTCGCCATAGGCGGCCTTCGGCCGTTCGGCGAGGTGTGCGGCAGGAGCCGGCAGGAGGGGGAGGGGAAATCGGCGCATGTTGGCGGATGCTGGTCGGAGGGAGGCCGGTCGGACCGGTGGGGGCCAGGACGTCGCGCGATCAGATCGCGTCGGCGCCCTTCTCACCGGTGCGGATGCGGACAACTTCCTCCACGGGCGTGACGAAGATCTTGCCGTCGCCGATGCGGCCGGTATGCGCGGCCTGCTGGATCGCCTCGATCGCCCGTTCCACCAGGGAGTTTTCCATCACCACCTCGATCTTCACCTTCGGCAGGAAGTCCACGACGTATTCCGCGCCGCGGTAAAGCTCCGTGTGGCCCTTCTGGCGGCCGAAGCCCTTGGCTTCGGTGACGGTGATCCCCTTGATCCCGACTTCGTGAAGGGCCTCCTTCACCTCGTCGAGTTTGAACGGCTTGATGATGGCTTCGATCTTCTTCATGGGTCTCTCGTGTACGAGGTGCCAACGCCGGCAGGCACCGTCCACGGCACTGCCGACAGCGACGACGGTAAGCATGGAGCGTGCCACATTCGGCCGATCCGGTCCGGCGGCATCGACGCTGGTCATAAGACGGTCGGATGCCGTCCGATGGGGCAGGGTGCTGCCGAAGGATTCAGCGGAGTGAACAATATTTGTGCAACTGGCGCAAGCGCTCCGCGCCAACCGGCGTTCAAAGGCCCGATCGTACGGGAGAAAGGGGTGCCGCTCCGCTCCTAAAGAAGTTTTTTCGCTTTTCGTGAAAAAGCCGCTTGACCGGCCAGCCGCGGTGGAGCATAACGCGGCTCCCGACGGCGGAAACGCTGACGGCGGCGGTGGTAGCTCAGTTGGTAGAGCTCTCGGTTGTGGTCCGAGCGGTCGTGGGTTCGAGTCCCATCCATCGCCCCATCATCTTCTTCGCGTCTTGGAAGAATTCTGTTCTATAAACGTCCGCACGGCTTAACCGCCGTCGCGGACGTTTGTGCATGTCGACATGGGTTTTCCCGGGGTGAGACATCGCCTACGGGTAGAGCGTGCGTGCGCATCTTCGCCCGCAGAGGAAACGGCAAGGCAAGCCAGGGTCGGCCAGGGGTGGGGAGAGTGGGGGATGGATGAGCTTCTGTCCGTCGCGGAGATGTATCGGGCCGACCAGCTGACGATTGCCGCCGGCGTGCCCGGTCCGGCCCTGATGGAGGCTGCCGGCGCCGCCGTGGTTCGGGCGGTGTGCGAGCGCTGGGCGCCGCATCCGACCGCCGTGCTCTGCGGCCCCGGCAACAACGGCGGCGACGGTTTCGTCATCGCCCGGTTGCTGCTGGAGGCCGGCTGGCCGGTCCGTCTGGCGCTGCTCGGCACCCGCTCGGCCCTGACCGGCGATGCCGCGGTGGCGGCGGAGCGCTGGCCCGGCCCGATCGAGGCGGCCGATCCCTATATCCTGAAGGGCAACCCCCTGGTCATCGATGCGCTGTTCGGCGCAGGCCTGACCCGGCCGCTCGACGGCGTCGCCCGCGCCATTGTCGAGGCGATGGAAGGCCGCACCGTCGTCGCCGTCGACGTGCCGAGCGGCCTGCATGGCGACAGCGGCCGGGTGCTGGGCGCCGCACCGCAGGCGGCGCTGACCGTCACCTTCTTTCGCCGCAAGCCCGGCCATGTGCTGCTGCCCGGACGCACCCTGTGCGGCGAGGTGGTGGTCGCCGACATCGGCATTCCGGACCGGGTGCTGGACAGCATCGCGCCGCAGACCGCGGTCAACGAGCCGTCGCTGTGGAGCCACCGCTTCCCCTGGCCGGCGCTGGACGGCCACAAATATGCGCGCGGCCATGCGGTGGTGCTGGGCGGCGCGCGGATGACGGGCGCGGCGCGGCTGGCTTCGGTTGCCGCTCTCCGCGCCGGGGCGGGGCTTGTCACCATTGCCTGTCCGCCGGAGGCCTTTCCGGTCTATGCCGCCGGCTGCGCCAGCGTGATCGTCGATCCGCTGGAGGACGCCGGCGCCTTCGCCCGGCTGCTGCAGGACTCGCGCAGGAATGCGGTTCTGGTCGGGCCGGGGGCGGGAAGGGGGGCGCAGACCCGCGCCGCGGTGATGGCCGCGCTGGACACCCGCCGCGCCTGCGTGCTGGATGCCGACGCCCTGACCAGCTTCGCCGAGTCGGCGGACGAGCTGCTCGACCGGCTCGACCAGCGCTGTGTCCTCACCCCGCATGAGGGGGAGTTCGCCCGGCTGTTCGGCGATTCGGTGGGCATGGACGGCGACAAGCTGTCGCGGGTGCGCGCCGCCGCCGCGCGCTCCGGCGCGGTCGTCGTGCTGAAGGGCGCCGATACCGTGGTCGCCGCTCCGGACGGACGTGCCGTGGTCAACGTCAACGCGCCTCCCGATCTGGCAACCGCGGGAACCGGCGACGTGCTGGCCGGCATCGTTCTGGGGTTGCTGGCACAGGGGATGGACGGGTTCGAGGCCGCCTGCACCGCCGTCTGGCTGCATGGCGAGGCCGGGCGCGCGCTCGGTCCCGGCCTGATCTCCGACGATCTTGCCGGCGCGCTGCCCGGCGTGCTGAAGGCGTTGAAGGCGCAGGGATAACCCCGGCCAAGGACAGGCTGGGGGCGGATTGGATGCGACGTTGGCGGTACCCCCGACGACGGCGTCCGCGCGCCCCCTTGCGGCAGAGCGTCGGCAGGGCCAGACTCCGGGTCATGAGCGACGCACCCGATACCACCATCCTGGAGCCTGTGCCGCCATCCCAGGCCGCGCAGCCCAATTTCCTCGACCGCGCGCTGGACAACCTGCGCACCCGCTGGCGCGAGATCGCGGCCTCGGCCCGCGGTGCCGTCGGCGCACCGCCGCGCACCCATCTGCCCAAGGAGGACGCCGAGCGCCTGAAGGAGCAGATCGAGGCCTGCCTGGAATCGCGCGGCGGCGAGGTTTCCGCCCGTGCCCGTGCCGCCCAGCTCGGCCGCACCTATCTGGCGCTCGATCCGCAGGGACGGCGCAATTTCCTTTTGATGCTCGCGCGCGACTTCGACGTCGACCGCGATGCGGTGATGGACGCGATGGCGACCTTCCAGGCGGCGGCCGATCCGGTGGCCCGCGGCCATGCCGAACGGGCCTTGCGCCGCGCGCTGGAACCGCCGCGCCTGCGGCTGCTGACCCAGTTCAACGCCCTGCCGGAAGGGGTGAAGTTCCTGGTCGATCTGCGCGCCGAGCTGATGGAGATGGCGCGCGGCGAACCGCTGCTTCAGGCGCTGGAAGACGATCTGAAGAATCTGTTGCGCGCCTGGTTCGATGTCGGCTTCCTGGAGATGCACCGCATCACCTGGGACAGCCCGGCCTCGCTGCTGGAAAAGCTGATCAAATACGAGGCGGTGCACGAGATCAGCGGCTGGCAGGACCTGAAGGACCGGCTCGATTCGGACCGGCGCTGCTTCGCCTTTTTCCACCCGCGCATGCCGCACGAGCCGCTGATCTTCGTCGAGGTGGCCCTGGTCCAGGGCATGTCGGACAATGTGCAGGCTCTGCTCGACCCGACCGCCCCGGTCTGCGATCCCAAGAGCGCCGACAGCGCCATCTTCTACTCGATCTCCAACGCCCAGGTCGGGCTGGCAGGCATCAGCTTCGGCAATTTCCTGATCAAGCGGGTGGTCGACGGGCTGGCGACCGAGTTTCCCAACATCACCTGCTACGCCACACTGTCGCCCATTCCTGGGTTCCGGCGCTGGTTCGACCGTGTGCTCGACCGCGACGGCGACGCCCTGCTGACCAATGCGGAAGCCGAGCGCATCGCCGAGCGGCTGGCCGAACTTGATCGGGTGGCCGATGCGGATGCCTCCACCGAAGGCGGTGTCGGGACCGACGAATCGCCGCTGCTCGCCCGCGCACTCGCCGGTCCCGGCTGGGCGGAGGACGAGGAGTTGCAGAAGCGCCTGCGCGGCCCGCTGATGCGGCTGGGCGTCCATTACCTGACCACGGTGCAGGAGGCGAAGGGCCATGGCCGCGCCCGTGCGCTGGATCCGGTCGCGCATTTCCACCTGACCAACGGTGCCCGGATGGAACGGCTGAACTGGCTGGCCGACAGGTCGGCCAAAGGGCTGAAACAATCACTGGGGATGATGATCAACTACCGTTACCGGCTGGGCGAGATCGATGCCAACCACGAGGCCTACACCGGCGAGGGGCGCATCATCACTTCGTCCGCCGTGCGGTCGCTGGACAGGGCAGGGAGCAAGGCGGGGGGCAAGGCCGGCGGCTGACGCGAAAAGACCGGGCCCCACTCTCTCGGGCGGGTCCAATTTGCCTGTTTGCTTCCGCCGCGCTGTGCTATAGACCGGACTTCGCCGGCGGTCCGGCGGGTGTTTGCGCACCCGTCGCGGCTGCCTTTGCCATGAACGCGGGCGTGGCGGAATTGGTAGACGCGCTGGATTTAGGTTCCAGTGACTTCGGTCGTATGGGTTCAAGTCCCTTCGCCCGCACCATGGCAACACCTTGGACCGCATGGACAACACGGATTCGGGCCGCCCGGACGGGCGCCGCCGGGCCGGACCAACGAGATAGGCTTTCGTTCCGATGAACATCACCGAGACCAGCACCGACGGCCTCAAGCGCGAATTTCAGGTCGTCATTTCCGCCAAGGACATCGAAGAGAAGGTGAACGGCAAGCTGGAAGAGCTGCGCCGTACGGTCCAGCTGCCGGGCTTCCGTCCGGGCAAGGTGCCGGTCACCGTGATCAAGCAGCGTTATTTCGGCGGCGTGCTGTCCGAGGTGCTGGAAGACGCCATCTCCGACAGCTCGCGCCAGGCGCTGAGCGAGCGCGGCCTGCGCGTCGCCCTGCAGCCGAAGATCGAGGTCGAGAAGTACGAGGACGGCGGCGACCTCACCTACAAGATGGCGGTCGAACTGCTGCCCGACGTCGAGCCGGGCGACTTCACCGGCCTGGAGCTGGAGAAGCCGGTCGCCGAGGTGAGCGAAGAGGCGGTCAACGAGGCGGTCACCCGTCTGGCGTCCGCCCACTCGACCCAGGCCCCGGTCACCGAGGACCGCGCTGCCGAGACCGGCGACATCGCCGTGATCGACTTCGCCGGCACGGTCGACGGCGAGGCGCTGGAAGGCATGGACGGCAAGGACTACCCGCTGGAGCTGGGTGCCGGCCGCTTCGTTCCGGGCTTCGAGGAGCAGCTGGTCGGCGTCAAGGCCGGCGAGCACCGCACCGTCAACGTCACCTTCCCGGAAGACTACCCGCACGAGCGCCTGAAGGGTGCTGCGACCGTCTTCGAGGTCGACGTGAAGGAGCTGCGCAAGAACGTCCCGGCCGAGGTCAATGACGAACTCGCCAAGGAGTTCGGCATGGAGAGCCTGGAGAAGATGCGCGAAGCCATCCGCGACCGCATCAAGGGCGAGTATAACGGCCTGTCGCGCCTGCGCGTGAAGCGCCAGTTGCTCGACAAGCTGGCCGAGGCCCATTCCTTCGAGGTGCCGGCCGGCATGGTCGACATCGAGTTCGAGGGCATCTGGGCTCGCCTGCAGGAAGAGCTGAAGAACGGCACCGCCGGCGAGGACGCCGACAAGTCCGAGGACGAGCTGAAGGCCGAGTACCGCTCGATCGCCGAGCGCCGCGTCCGCCTGGGTCTGCTGCTGTCGGAAGTCGGCCGCCGCAACAACATCCAGGTCACCCAGGACGAGGTGAACCGTGCCCTGATCAACGAAGCCCGCCGCTTCCCCGGTCAGGAGCGTCAGGTGTTCGAGTTCTTCAAGCAGAACCAGCAGGCGCTCGAGAACCTCCGCGCCCCGATCTTCGAGGACAAGGTCGTCGACCACATCCTGGATCAGGCCAAGGTCACCGAGAAGACCGTCAGCGTCGAAGAGCTGACGAAGGACGAGGACGAGGCCGGCAACGAGTTTGCGGCCGCCTAACTCCCCAAAAGGAGTGGGGGCGGACTACCATCCGCCCCCAAAGGTTCCTATATGTGGTTCCGTGCCGGCAACGATCACCGGTTCAGCCAACTGCGGGGGCAGGGAAGAACACATGTACGACTTCGAGCCGAAGATGAATGCTCTGGTCCCGATGGTCATCGAACAGACCAACCGGGGTGAGCGCGCGTACGACATCTATTCGCGCCTGCTGAAGGAGCGGATCATCTTCCTGATCGGCGGAGTGAACGACGCCGTCGCCAGCCTGATCTGCTCGCAGCTGCTGTTCCTTGAGTCGGAAAATCCGAACAAGGACATCGCGATCTACATCAATTCGCCGGGCGGCTACGTATCGGCCGGCCTCGCCATCTACGACACCATGCAGTACATCCGTCCGCAGGTGTCGACGGTGTGCATGGGCCAGGCTGCCTCGATGGGCTCGCTTCTGCTGGCCGCCGGCGCGCCGGGCAAGCGCTTCTCGCTGCCCAACAGCCGCATCATGATCCACCAGCCGTCTGGCGGTGCCCAGGGCCAAGCCTCGGACATCGAAATCCAGGCCCAGGAAATCCTGAAGCTGCGCTCGCGTCTGAACGACATCTACGTCAAGCACACCGGGCAGGACCTCGACACCATCGAGACCGCCATGGAGCGCGACAAGTTCATGTCGCCGGAAGAGGCGAAGGCCTTCGGTCTGATCGACGAGGTGGTGGAGAAGCGCCCGGGCGTCGACCACCATTCGTGAGCCGCGGGTCCTCGGCCCTCCCAACAAAGGGTTGATCGGGTCGTGACGCTGTTGTTGAATGGCGGTGACGCGATCCGGTCATGGAGCGGTTCCGATAAGGAACCGGTCCCGAATGGGGAGAGTCTCGCAAGGGACCCGGCTATGCGGATCGTGATGCGTCGCCAAAACGGCGCATGACCTTGTCGCGGACGCCGTCCGCGATAACCTGAGTAGGACCGGCGTCGGGGGGCGCCGCGAACGGGCATGGCCCCAGGGGCCACGCCTCCCGCGAGATGACGGAGTACCGATGAGCAAGTCCAGCAGCGGCGATTCGAAGAATACGCTCTACTGCTCCTTCTGCGGCAAGAGCCAGCACGAGGTCCGCAAGCTGATTGCCGGTCCGACGGTGTTCATCTGCGATGAATGCGTCGAACTGTGCATGGACATCATTCGCGAGGAGAACAAGACGACCCTCGTGAAGTCCCGCGACGGGGTTCCGACTCCGCGCGACATTCATGCGGTGCTCGACGATTACGTCATCGGACAGTCCTACGCCAAGCGCGTGCTGTCGGTGGCGGTGCACAACCACTACAAGCGCCTCGCCCACGGGACGAAGCACAACGACGTCGAACTGGCGAAGTCGAACATCCTGCTGATCGGCCCGACCGGCTGCGGCAAGACGCTGCTGGCCCAGACGCTGGCCCGCATCATCGACGTTCCCTTCACCATGGCCGACGCCACGACGCTGACCGAAGCCGGTTACGTCGGCGAGGACGTCGAGAACATCATCCTCAAGCTGCTCCAGGCCGCCGACTACAATGTCGAGCGGGCGCAGCGCGGCATCGTCTACATCGACGAGGTCGACAAGATCAGCCGCAAGTCCGACAACCCGTCGATCACCCGTGACGTGTCGGGCGAGGGCGTGCAGCAGGCCCTGCTGAAGATCATGGAGGGCACCGTCGCCTCCGTGCCGCCGCAGGGCGGGCGCAAGCATCCGCAGCAGGAATTCCTGCAGGTCGACACCAGCAACATCCTGTTCATCTGCGGCGGCGCTTTTGCCGGCCTGGACAAGATCATCGCCCAGCGCGGCAAGGGCACCAGCATCGGCTTCGGCGCCGATGTGCGCTCCGCCGACGAGCGCGCCACCGGTGAGATCCTGCACGAGGTCGAGCCCGAGGATCTGCTGAAGTTCGGCCTGATCCCGGAATTCATCGGCCGTCTGCCGGTTCTGGCCACCCTGTCCGATCTGGACGAGGCGGCGCTGGTCGAGATCCTCAGCAAGCCGAAGAACGCCCTGGTCAAGCAGTACCAGCGCCTGTTCGAGATGGAGGACGTCCATCTGGAGTTCTCCGAGGACGCCATGCGCGCCATCGCCCACAAGGCGATTGCCCGCAAGACCGGCGCTCGCGGCCTGCGGTCGATCATGGAAGCCATCCTGCTCGATCCGATGTTCGATCTGCCGGGCCTGACCGGCATCGAGAGCATCCTGGTCAACAAGGAAGTGGTCGAAGGGCGGGCCAAGCCGCTTTACGTCCATGCGGAACGGCGCAGCGAAGCGCCTGGTGCATAACCGTCTGGGTTTTCCCGGTGCGGAAATCTAAAAAAGGGACGCTTCGGCGTCCCTTTTTCTTTTTCCGATTGTCGCCGCGGATCCCAATAAAACCATTCTCTGCATTGGTCTTATCGGATGTAAACCGTTGGAAAAGAGAATAACTTCAACAAATTTAACGAATATAAAAAGATAACGCCGTAATGTCGGTGCAGAGACATTGGGTAGGGTGGATGATCTGCCTTCATTCCGGGCTTGGCATCACCGCTATCCATTGTTTACGCACGAATATTGCGGTGAGCGGGAAATGAAAATACGCAGTTTCCTTTACGTTTGCTTGGCGTGCGTCGGAGTGGTCGCTTCGGTTCCGGCCACTTGGCTTGCGGTGCAGGAAATCAACTCGGCCGGCCGGGCATCCGCTGCCAGGGACGTGGTGGACGTGCTGGGCGCCGCCACCGCTGTGAACGAGGCGATGGCGCTCGAGCGCGGCGTCGTCAACCTGCCGCTGACGGCAGGAACGGCGATCGACGACGGTGGCCGGGACTCCCTCAAGAAAGCCCGTGCACAGTCCGACACTGCGCTCGCCCGCTACGTTGCCGCCGCCAAGGCGCTGGGCGACCCGAAGTCCGCCGACGAGACCGCCGCCCTGGGCAACAGTCTGGCGACCGTCCGCGCCCAGGTCGACGGCTGGCTGGTGAAGGACCGGTCCGGTCGCCCGACGGACGCCTCGGCGCAGTTCTTCGCCGGCATGGTCAAGGTCACGAGCCAGATCGGGGTGACGATGAACCGACTCGGCCATCGCTTGAACGACCTTGATGCCACCGTCGGCGACCGGGCCGACATCGCGGTTCGCGCCGCCCAATTGCGGGAGATGGCCGGCCAGCAGTCGGTCCTCTATCTGCGCGCACTGGGAACCGGCAAGCCGATGACCCCTGAGGCCGAAGCGGAGGCGATGACGCTGGAGGGGCGGATCTCGGCCAATTGGGAGTCGGTCGAGGACGATATCGTCACCGGCGAGATGGAGCCGGCCCTGCGGATGGCGCTGGAGACTGCCCGAAAAGGCTACATTCAGGGTTTCGGCGGCTTCAAGACCCGCGTTCTGACCGCATCGCGGGCGGGCAGGCCCTATGATTTGGACGGTGCGGAATGGCGCCGCTCGGCCTCGCCCCTGCTGCAGGACCTGCTGGTGATCCGCGACGCCGGCTTCGCCGTCGGGCGGGAACTGGCCGACAGCCATCAGGCCTCGGCTCTGCGTCATTTGATGCTGGCGGCTGGAATCATCGTCGCCGGGCTCGGCGCATTGCTGGGTGTGGCGGTTGCGATCACGCGCCGGGCCTCGCGCCCCATCGTCGAACTGGCCCGGATCGTCGGTGCGATTGCCGGCGGCCGGCGTGACCTCGACGTCCTCCACCGGAACCGCTCGGATGAAATCGGCGAGATGGCCGCGGCAATCGACGTGCTGCAAACCAGCGCCCGCGGGGCCGACGACGCCGAAGCCCGCCGCCGGACGGAACTGGAGCAGCGCGAGGAGAACCGGCGCGCCATGGAACGGGCGACCCAGGATTTCGTGGCGCAGCTCGAATCTGTGGTCGGACATCTGTCCGCCACGGCGGACTCCGTGCGCAGCAACTCCGAACGCCTGTCGTCCGCTGCGGAAAGCGCCTCGTCCCTCTCGTCCTCCGTGGCATCCGCCTCGGAACTGGCCAACGGCAACATCCAGACGGTCGCGGCCGCTGCGGAGCAGCTGCAATCCTCCATCGGGGAGATCAGCCGCCGGATCGACGACGCGTCCCGGATCGCCCAGGATGCGGTGCGCGAGGCCGGCAGCACGGCCGGGATCGTCGCGACCTTGGCCGACCGTGCCGCCGGCATCGGCTCGGTGGTCGATATGATCAGCTCCATCGCCTCCCAGACCAACCTTCTGGCGCTGAACGCCACCATCGAGGCCGCCCGTGCCGGTGAAGCCGGCAAGGGATTCGCCGTCGTCGCCAGCGAAGTGAAGAATCTGGCCGGCCAGACCGCGAAGGCCACCGACGACATCCAGCTTCGCGTCGGGGAGATTCGCGACGTCAGCGGCAGTGCGGTGACCGCCATCGACGCCATCAGCCGCACCGTCGCCGCGATCAGCGAGGCGGCGTCGGCCGTCGCCGCCGCGGTGGAGCAGCAGAATGCCGCCACCCGCGAGATCGCCCGGAACATCCAGGCGGCCGCCCAGGGCACCGTGGAGGTGTCCGGCAGCATCGGACAGGTCGCTTCCACCGCCGAAAGCACGCGCGTCGCGTCCGGAGAGCTGCTGACCGCATCGCGCGGCCTGTCGCATGAGGCCGGAACCCTGCGTACGACCGTCGATGGCTATGTGAACCGCCTCAAAACCGCTTGATCCGGCAAAAACGGGGAGGGAAGCGGCGGTTTCCTGCCAGGTTGCGGCTTGGAAACCGCCCTTGGGGGTTGTCAGCCCCTTGAAGGCCGCAGGGCCGTGTGCCACGTTAGTCGGGTGCCGTAGGCGATCTCCGCGCTCAACCCGAGGCGGGGGCTGTGTCAGGCCCATTCCGGGCTGGCGGCGATCCATTCATTGAGGCCCTGCCCATGATCGAACTCTCCCGTGGTGCCCTCTACCCGGTCCTGCCGCTGCGCGACATCGTGGTCTTCCCCCACATGATCGTGCCGCTGTTCGTCGGGCGCGAGAAGTCCGTGCGCGCGTTGGAAGACGTGATGAAGGATGACAAGCAGATCCTGCTCGTCACCCAGAAGAACGCTGCGCAGGACGATCCGACTCCGGCCGACATCTACAGCGTCGGCACCGTCGGCACCGTGTTGCAGCTGCTCAAGCTGCCGGACGGGACCGTCAAGGTGCTGGTGGAAGGCGGCCAGCGGGCCGCCATCACCAAGTTCGCCGACAATGAGGAGTTCTTCCAGGCCCAGGCCGAGCTGGTCGAGGAAAAGACCGGCGAGAACCAGGAGCTGGAGGCGCTGAGCCGCGCCGTCGTCTCCCAGTTCGAGCAGTACATCAAGCTGAACAAGAAGATCCCGCCGGAAGTGCTGGTCTCGATCAACCAGATCGAGGAAGCCGGCAAGCTGGCCGACACCGTCGCGTCGCATCTGGCGCTGAAGATTCCGGAAAAGCAGCAGCTGCTGGAATGCGCCACCGTGTCGGAGCGTCTGGAGCGGGTCTATGCCTTCATGGAAGGCGAGATCGGCGTGCTGCAGGTGGAAAAGCGCATCCGCAACCGCGTCAAGCGGCAGATGGAGAAGACTCAGCGCGAATACTACCTGAACGAGCAGCTGAAGGCGATCCAGAAGGAACTCGGCGAGACCGAGGACGGCCGCGACGAATCGGCGGAGCTGGAAGAGAAGATCAACAAGACCCGCTTCTCCAAGGAAGCCCGCGAGAAGGCGCTCGCCGAGCTGAAGAAGCTGCGGTCGATGAGCCCGATGTCGGCCGAGGCCACCGTGGTCCGCAACTACCTGGATTGGATGCTGTCCATTCCGTGGAAGAAGCGCACCAAGGTGAAGCGTGACCTGAAGCTGGCCCAAAAGGTGCTGGACGACGATCATTACGGTCTGGAGAAGGTCAAGGAGCGCATCCTCGAGTATCTCGCCGTCCAGAACCGCATGAACAAGGTCAAGGGACCGATCCTCTGCCTCGTCGGACCGCCCGGCGTCGGCAAGACCTCGCTCGGCAAGTCGATCGGCAAGGCCACCGGCCGCAACTTCGTCCGCATGTCGCTGGGCGGCGTTCGTGACGAGGCCGAGGTCCGCGGCCACCGCCGCACCTATATCGGTTCCATGCCCGGCAAGGTCATCCAGGGCATGAAGAAGGCGAAGTCGTCGAACCCGCTCTTCCTGCTCGACGAGATCGACAAGCTCGGCGCCGACTGGCGCGGCGACCCGTCGTCGGCCCTGCTGGAGGTCCTGGATCCGGAGCAGAACGGCACCTTCAACGACCATTACCTGGAGGTCGACTACGACCTGTCCGACGTGATGTTCGTCTGCACGGCCAACACGATGCGCATGCCGCAGCCGCTGCTGGACCGCATGGAGATCATCCGCGTCGCCGGTTACACCGAGGACGAGAAGGTCGAGATCTCCAAGCGCCACCTGATCGAGAAGCAGATCGAGGCGAACGGCCTGAAGAAGGGCGAGTTCACCATCTCCGATGACGCGCTGCGCGATCTGGTTCGCTACTACACGCGGGAAGCCGGTGTCCGTTCGCTGGAACGCGAGATCGCCAACCTTTGCCGCAAGGCGGTGAAGGAGATCCTGCTGAAGAGCGGCGGCAACGCCAAGGTCGCGGTCACCCGCCGCAACCTCGACAAGTATGCCGGCGTCCGCCGTTTCCATTATGGCGAGGCGGAGCTGGAGGATCTGGTGGGCGTCACCACCGGTCTGGCCTGGACCGAAGTCGGCGGCGAGCTGCTGTCGATCGAGGCCGTGGGCCTGCCCGGCAAGGGCCGCGTCACCACCACCGGCAAGCTGGGCGACGTGATGAAGGAATTGGTCCAGGCGGCCGAGAGCTACGTCAAGTCGCGCGCCACCGCCTTCGGCATCAAGCCGACGCTGTTCGAGAAGAAGGACATCCATGTCCACGTTCCCGAAGGCGCCACGCCGAAGGACGGCCCGTCGGCCGGTGTCGCCATGGCCACCTCCATCGTCTCGGTGCTGACCGGCATTCCGGTGCGCAAGGATGTGGCGATGACCGGCGAGATCACGCTGCGCGGCCGGGTGCTGCCGATCGGCGGCCTGAAGGAGAAGCTGCTGGCCGCCCTGCGCGGCGGCATCAAGCATGTGCTGATCCCGAAGGACAACGAGAAGGATCTTGCCGACATCCCGGACAACGTGAAGCGCGGGTTGGAGATCATGCCCGTCGGCACGGTGGACGAGGTGCTGCGCAACGCGCTCGTCCGTCCGCTGGAGCCCATCGAGTGGACCGAGCCGGAGGTCGAGGCGGCCGCGGCGAAGGCTCAGGAGAAGGGTGCCGACGGCGAGGCTCTGCGTCACTGATCCGGGACCGGCGGTCGCGATCCGATCGTGACCGCCGCCCTCGGGCGTGACTTTTGGGACAAGAGCCGCTTTGCCGCCCGTCGGGAATTGACGGGCGGCAAGCGCTGTGCTTATCCTTTGCTTCCAAAAAGTCGTGGACGAAAAGTCCTGGGGCGGCTTTTGTCTTTCAGTATTTGCTGAATTTCGAAGGGGGATTGCGTGAACAAGAACGATCTCGTGGCGCATGTTGCCGAAGCGTCCGGTTTGTCCAAGACCGACGCCACGAAGGCCGTCGACGCCGTGTTCGACAGCATTGCCAAATCCTTGAAGAACGGTGATGAGGTCCGTCTGGTCGGCTTCGGCACTTTCGCGGTCGCTGAGCGTCCCGCGACCGAAGGCCGCAATCCGCGCACCGGCGAGAAGATCGACATCCCGGCGTCCAAGCAGCCGAAGTTCAAGGCCGGCAAAACTCTGAAGGACGCCTTGAACTAAGCGCTTATCAGCGCTTGAAGTTTTTGGCCCGCTCAGGGCATAGTGCGGCCGGCCGGGCACCACCCGGCCGGCTTGCCTTTGAGTGCGAAGGCTTGTCCGGTTCGGGCGATTAGCTCAGCGGTAGAGCGTCTCGTTTACACCGAGAATGTCGGGGGTTCGATCCCCTCATCGCCCACCAATTTTTTCAATGACTTAGCGGTAATTCCAAGGCCCCTCCGAGGGGCCTTTGCCGTATCTAGGTGACAACTAGGTGGATCACCGCGAGATACATGAATGTCATGCTTTCGCGAGCTGCTCAACCGGACGGCGGAGGCCTGCGGCTTTCTCGGGGGTGATTGTCACTATCAGAGCCGCCAGCAGGACGAAGATCCCGCCGACCCCCGCCAGGACCCCCGGCACCTCGCCGAACAGAAGCCAGCCCATTATGGCCCCGACCGGCACGCCAAGCAGATCCAGAGGCGCCAGCACGCCGACGGGAGCCAGAGCGAAAGCGCGAGCGGCGAAAAGCTGCGCACCGGCGGCGCATAGCCCCAGTATTACAAGAGCCGGCCAGTCTGTGAGAGGCGGCGTCACCCATGACGGCAGGGCGACCGGCAGTGTGCCGATGACGGCGGCGGCGCTGTAGATCAGGACGATCAGTGGCGCCGAGTTGGTGCGGGTGAGCCTGCGGACGGTTGTCTGCGATCCGGCGGAGGCGACGGCGGCGGTCAGGGCGGCCAGGATACCCAAGCGCGAGTCAGGGGCTTGTATCTCCGGCCAGGACGATAGAAGGACGCCCGCGAAGCCCAGCACGACGGCGCTCCACACCAGTGGTCCCGATCTTTCCCCCAACATCCACCGACCGGCGATGGGCATCATCAACGTCCGGCTGATGTAGAGAACCATCGCCAGTGCCAATGGGAGAACGGTCACGGCATAGAGCAGGCCAAAGATCGCAATCACCCCCAACAGGCAGCGTATGGCATGTCCCGGCAGATCCCGCGCCATTTTGAGGTTGGCCAGAAGCCGCCATGTTCCGGCCACCATGACCGCGGCGACCAGAGACCGTATGAACGTCATTTCTATGGCCGGCAGCTTCGTTCCAAGCAGCTTCGCCGCAGCGCTGCCGGCACAGAATGCGACAACAGAGCCCACAGCCCATAAAGCGGCAGCGACACTGCCATTCGTCGCGATTCGCATGCCTGAAAACCTCATTTCACACCAAACGCGCATTGCCGGGTATGCAATTACCTGTTGCGGTACTGTTTGCCGCTTTCTACCCGTTGCGCGGCAGCAACAGTTCTGGTGTACAAGTCCCGAAAATTGCCGCTCGGTGGCAAAATTGCCATTTTGATGGTGCCACCCGTGAGTAGCGTTGGCAATGTGGATTTGCCACTTGAGAACTCCGGAATCCCATGGCCACAACCGAGATCCCGACAGAGCTTTGCGAATTGATTAGAACCGCTGCCGATGTTCGGGGAGCGATCCTGATTTATGAGCGTAACGTCGTCGTGTTCGCGAATTCGGAGGCTCGGGAGCTGCATCACCAGCACGACTGGTCCACACTCATCACGTTCGACGACATTTTTCAAGTCGGCGTCGAGCGCGGCCGGATCACCGAGCCGGCCATCCTTGCCGACCCGGAAGCACACCTCGCCTACGCAAAGATGGCGCGGGCGAGAGAACTGAGCTTCCAATTTCGCCGCAACTACGACGGCGTTCCGTATGACCGGTATCACACCGGGCTGAGCGCCGAGTGGAACGCACAGATTCTGGGTGCCGGTTCGACCTTCCGTGTATGACGTCGACGACTCGTCCACGCCGAGTCTGCAAGCGCTTTCGATGCGCAACCGGGCTCAGGCGACGATGGCGGCGTTGCTGGAGCGGATGGGGGTGGCTGCGGCGGTCGTAACCGCCGATGCCCGGCTGATTGACAGCTCTTCGCTCATGGTGCGCCGTCTGCGCATCGGCGATGTGCTGGAGCGCGGACTTGGCAATCGGCTGACCTGCGGGGATGCGCAAAGTGCGGTGCGCCTGCACCAGGCCATCGCGTCGGTGGCGGCTGGCCACGGCGGTGAGGCCCTCGTCCCGATCTGCGACGGCGTCGCCGTCCAACTCGTCGCGGTGATGCCTGCGCGAGCGGGGCAGGCCATCGTCGTCATGCAGGACCTCGCCCGGCCGGAGCCTCTGCAGGAAATACTGATCTCCGCCTTCGGTTTGACGAAGACGCAGGCCGAGGTCGCCGTGCGTGTCGCGGCTGGGGAGTGCGCCGAGCAGATCGCGGTGGCGCTCGATCGGAAGCTGGGTACGGTCCGGCGGCAAATCGCCACGTCGAAGGAAAAGATTGCCGTCGGAGGACAACAGGATATCGCCCGTGTCGTAACACGGGCGGCAACGTTATTCGGTGGCATTCCGCCATTGAATTCATAGAGGAAGCAATATGGCGAACCTTGAATATGTGAAGAACTACGATTTCTCGCGCGTGATTGCTCACATGGTGCGTGATGGTCTTTCGGAGAACGAAGCGGCGCAGTCGGCCGATCACCTGCGGGCCTTCATGGTTCTGAATGCCATGCACCTCGACGCACCGACCTGCCTGGTGGCCTGGGAAGGCATGGAGCCGGCATGGCATGCCTTCATCCTCGATACCCGCGCCTATGCATCGTTCTGCGAGCGGGCTTTCGGGCGCATGCTTCACCACTGGCCGGATGCCTATGGCACTGACGAATTCCGTGCCGGCTGGTCGAAGACTGTCGAACTGGCTGCCAAGCATTTCGGAATCTTCCTGGATCGTGACCCGGAAGCCCGTGAAGCCAACCGTGGCAAGCAGTGGAACATGGCTGCGCTCTGCAACCGTCCCTTGGAGCAGGGCGAAGACCCCGAGGATCCCATCATCCGACAGGTCGCCTGATCGCGGCTGACGGGCGCCCGCTTGCGCCAACAAGCGGGCGCCCTCTCCGGGTCGGTCAGCCAGCCCAGACGATCAACCGAAGCCCTAGGAAGCAACGATGATCAACCGCCAGCATACCGCCGTAGGCGGCGGGTGCAAGGGTAAGAGCATGCCCGAAGCACAATTGCCGTATATCGATCACCTATCCATCGACCAGCTTCGACGGCGAGCGGCTGATGATCGGGCAGACGCGCTGGCGTTGATCGGCGGCTCCTCGCCCGGAACCCTTTCTATGCTGTTGGAAGATGCCGAGCGATGCGAGGCGAGGGCGACCATGCTCGAACAGCGGTGCAGCGACTCCATCCCCGGCGGCCCGGGTGACCTGACGATCGAAGTTGCCATCGCTCAGTTGATGCATGCGGCGCGTGGCCGCGTGGTCGGTGATCGCGCGGGGCGCCCGGGATCGCCCATCACCGCGATAAAGGCCGACATCCTGCGCAACGTGGAGCGCGGCACCGCTTATGCCTTTGTCGCCCATTGCGCCGACTCCACACGCTTCCGCCTGCAGTCCACCCCTCAGCCGACGCTGGAGGCTGCCTACGTCGCGGCCGTCCGCTCCCTGACATCCATGGCGGTGAGGCAATGCTGATGCCCTGCATCGAGCTTTCCACGCGGCTGCGCGCACCGGTCGGTACGGCCCTGGAGGCGGACGTGGGGGCGTCGCAATCCCGCGGACGGGATATGATGGCACGTCTTGGTCGGCTGACGGCGCGCGAGGTCGACGTGCTGGTGCGCCTCGTTGCCGGAAAAAGCTCCAAAGCCATCGCGGCCGATCTCGGCATCAGTTTCAAGACGGTGGAGTGCCATCGCGCCCGCGTCATGGAAAAGCTCGGATGTTCCGGTCTCTTCGAACTTGGCCGCGCCTGGGAGGCCGCCGTGTGGAGCAGCGGCCATAAGGTCCCGCGATAACGGCCGCGCTGCGAAGGCGCCGGGTGGGCGCCCCCTTGTTGCGGTCACTCTTCGCCGCAGGGGGTCGGCTGGTCCCTCATGCCGAAACAGCCTTGCCTGGCATCGTACGGGAACTGGTACTGCCGCAGGACATGGCGGCCGGTGTTGATGAAGGGTGCCCTCTTGAGGGGACGGCAATCTGGCTGAAACCACGCAAATCCAGCTGATCGCACAACCGTTCACGCGGCTATCAATAGGCGGTCAGCGGGCGTGCTGATCCAGGAAGCCGCGGCATTGATCGAAATCGCGCAGGCACGGGTCGGGCAGGGCGATGCCCTTGCGCTCGGCGAGACTGCGGGCGAAGGCGACCATGCGCTCGGTCGGTTCGCGCCGACGCCGGGCGTCGGAGTTGGGCGCGTCGGCAACCGGAGTGCTTTCCGAAATGGCGGCAGCCGGCGGGGCACTGCCATCGGCCTTTGCCTTGCGGGTGCGCCGCGGCTTCGGCGCCACAGCCTCTCCGTCGGTGGATGCCGTTGCCTTGCGCGTCCGTCGACGCACCGGCTTCGCTGCATCACCGGGTGCCGTAGGAACGCCGCGGACCGTCTTCCCCCTTGCGGTCGTGCCGCGGCGGGAGAATCGTGCCTTCGGGGCAGGCAGGCCGAGGTCGAGCGCGGTGCCGCGTTGTCCGACCAGCGCACCGATCAGCCGGTCGGCCTCGCTGGCGATGGCGTCGATCACGCGGCGGAAATCGGCGCGTCCGGTTACCACCTCGTCCAGCTTCATTTCCCACAGTGCTGTGGTGCCGGGATCGACCAGGGTCGGGGCGGCGGCGCGCAAGGTCTCGAACAGATGCAGGCCGGCCGGGGTCGGCACCAGCCATTTGCCGTCCGCCCCCAGCAGGTTCTGCTTGCGCAGACCCTTGATCACCTCGGCGCGGGTGGCCGGGGTGCCGATGCCCTTGGCCTCTTTCAACCGGTCGCGCAGAGCCGGGTCCTCGACGAACCTCCAGGCATTCTGCATGGCATCGACCAGCGTGCCTTCGTTGTAGCGTGGCGGCGCCTGGGTGCGCTTGGCCTCCACCTTGGGATCGCTGAGCGTCGCCGGTTCGCCGTCGGTCAGCGGCGGCAAGGTCTGTTCGGTCTCCTCCTCCGGCTTGCCGTCGGATTCGGCCGAACCGAAGGCGGCCTTCCAGCCCAGCTTCAGCGGGATGCGGCCGACGGCGCGGAAGGCGACCGGCTTGATGCCTCCGGGCGTCGGCACCGGCACCGGCATGGTCACGCTGGTCTGGCGATACTCGTAATCCGGCATCACCGCCGCAAGGTATGACCGGCAGATCAGCGCAAACAGCCGCTTCTCGTCATCGGTCAGCCGGAAGAGCCGCGATTCCAAATCGTCCAGCACATTGACATTGGGGATCACCGCATGGTGCGACACACCTTCCAGCGCCTTGTCGCAGAAATGGCCGGACTTGCCCTTGCGGATCACCGGGCGCCGAATATCCATGTGGTTGTCCAGATGCGCGAAGCCGCGCAGCCGGGTCAGCGCCCCGACGATGGCGGGCACATCGGCGATCTGGTTTTCCGACAGGTATCGCGCCTCGGCGCGCGGATAGGTGATGAGCTTCTTGCCGTCGCCGTCATACAGTTCCTGCGCCACTGCCAGCGTACGGTCGGCGGTCCAGCCCCAGCGCTGGCCACAGGTCTTCTGCAGCGACGGAAGGTCGTAGAGCTTGGGCGGTGCCTGCCGTTTCTCCTCCACCGTGACCGTCAACGGTCCGCGGTGGGTGTCGGCGGCACGCGCGATGGCCTCGGCGGCGGCGCGGTCCTTGATGCGGTCCTTCGGCGCCGGGGCATGGCGCATCTGGAAGCTGCCCTCGGCCACGGTGGCTGTCGCCACCACCTCGAAATAATCCTCCGGCTTGAAGTTGCGGATCTTCCAGCTCGCGCAGGCAGACGATGGCCAGCGTCGGGGTCTTGACCCGGCCGATGCCGATGACGCCGCGGGTGCCGGGGGCCAGCAGGGTCTTGGTCGCCGTGCGGGTCAGCGACAGGTTGTAAATTTGGTCGGCCTGCTGGCGCGCCACCGCGGCCTCGTAGAGCGGCCGCATGCTGTCGTTCGGCTTCAGCGTGGCGAAGGCGTCGCGCAGGGTCTTGGGATCCTGGGCTGTGAAAAGCGCGCGCCGCACCTTGCCGCGATAGCCGACATGCTCCAGGATTTCCTGGCCGATCAATTGGCCTTCGCGGTCGCAGTCGGTGGCGAGGATCACCTCGTCGCAGCCGCGCAGCGCGGCGGTGATCGCCTGCAGCTTCGCCGCCTTGTTGCCGCCCTGGTCGGGCCGGGTCGGATAAAGACCGTCCGGCTTCAGCAGGGTCGACGACCAGCGCTTCCAGGCCGGGTCGACCTCGTCAGGCTCGGCAAGGCGCAGCAGATGGCCCTCGGCCGGCAGGATGCGGCCGTAGCGGTCGCCCAGGGCCGCGCGCAGGTCCTTCGCCTGGCTGGATTTCTCGGTGATGATCAGCGTCGCCATGCGCCGGAGGATACGGGATTGAAGGAAACGGAGCAAGAACATGCGCGCGGTCGGCGTGGCTTTCGGCACGGTGCTGTTGCCGCGGCCTTGGCCGGTCTGGCGATGCTGGCCGGCGTGCCTGCAGCCCATGCGGAGCGGCCGCTGCTGCCCGGCGTTGGCCCGGGCGACCGGCGGGTACCGGTCGACGCGGCCGCCGATCCCTGGCGCAGCGTGGTGCGGGTGCAGACCAACCTGGCCGGACGCTGCACCGGGGCGCTGGTCGGCCGGCGCACGGTGGTGACCGCCGGCCATTGCCTGTTCAATCCGCGTACCCGGCGCTTCCTCCAGGCGTCGTCGCTGCATGTCCTCTTCGGCTATGACCGCGGCGCATTCACCCGCCATGTCACGGTGGCGCGGGTGGCGACCGACCCGGCTTACGACCCGGCTGCGGCGGCGCCGATGCTCGCCGGCGACTGGGCGGTGCTGACCCTGGCGGAACCGGCGCCGGACCAGGTGCCGCCGCTCCCCGTCAGCGAGGCGCCGCTGCGGCCCGGCACGCCGCTGATGCTCGGCGGTTACAGCCAGGATCGGGCGCAGATCCTGATGGCCGACAGCGCCTGCCATCTGCTGGGGGAAAGCGGCGGGCTTCTTGTGCACGACTGCGATGCCACGCGCGGGACCAGCGGCGGGCCGCTGCTGGTGCGGACGGTGCGCGGCGCCGGGGCGAACGGCGGGGCAAGCGACGCGGCGAATGGCGGGGGGTGGGCGGTCGCTGGAGTCGGCGTCGCCGCCGGAAACGCACCGGCCGTGCGCAATTTTGCGGTCCCGTCGGCGCGTTTCGCCGCACTTTTGGCGAAGGATACCGCCGCGGGTCAGCCCTGAGCGGCGGAGGCGCATTTTTTTCTTCGCGCGCGGCCCCGAATGGCATAGACGTACCCGCATCTTTTTCAGCCCCCGGAACCCGAAGTCTTTCCGTCATGTCGATCCAGCGCTTCCACACCGGACCGCGCATGAGCCAGATGGTCGTCCACAAGGACACGGTCTATCTCGCCGGTCAGGTCGCCGACGAGCCGACGCCCGACGTCGAGCGTCAGACCATCCAGATCCTGGCCCAGATCGACGCCCTGCTGGCGGAAGCGGGCAGCGACAAGAGCAAGCTGTTGTCGACCACCATCTATCTGGCCGACATCGCCAGCTTCGGCGCGATGAACAAGGCTTGGGACGCCTGGGTCGATCCGGCGAATCCGCCGGCCCGCGCCACGGTGGAAGCCAAGCTGGCCGCACCCCAGTATCTCGTTGAAATTCAGGTCACCGCTGCTAAATAAGGCGGCGGAAACGGGGCGACCCGGCAGCCTCGGTTGGGGTGTGCCGGCGTGGCCCGAACGCTGTGAGGGCCGCGCGCTTCAATATTCCGACAAATTGCTTGTCGGTTTACGGAATGTTAATGACGCCTTAACAGATCGCCCGTAAAACCCCGACCAACCTCTGCCGCCGAAGCGGACGACCCCTGACGGTCGCGCTTCGGTTGTCGCGTTACTGCAATGGAACCGCAACATGCCGCGCCAAACGCCACTGTCTGACATTCGGAACATCGGCATCATCGCCCACGTCGACGCGGGCAAGACGACGACCACCGAGCGCATTCTGTACTACACCGGTCGCAAGCACACGATCATCGACGTCCACGAGACGAAGGATCTGAAGACGTCGACGACGACCGACTACATGGAGCAGGAGCAGAAGCGCGGCATCACCATCCAGTCGGCCGCGGTTTCGACCTTCTGGCGCGAGAAGAAGATCAACGTCATCGACACCCCGGGCCACGTGGATTTCACCATTGAGGTGAACCGCTCGCTCCGCGTGCTCGACGGCGCGGTGGTGGTGTTCGACGGCGTCGCCGGCGTGGAGCCGCAGTCGGAGACCAACTGGCGTCTGGCCGACAACTACAACGTGCCGCGCATCTGCTACGTCAACAAGATGGATCGTTCGGGCGCGAACTTCCAGCGTTGCGTCAGCATGATCAAGAGCCGCCTGAACGCGCGTCCGGTCTGCATCCAGGTTCCGCTCGGCTCGGAAGACAATTTCCGCGGCATGGTCGATCTGGTCGAGATGAAGGCCTATGTCTGGTTCTCGGACGACAAGGATGCCAAGTGGGAGATCTGGGAGATCACTGACGATCTCGCCCAGAAGCTCAACCTGAGCGTCAAGGAAGACCTCGACAACATCGCCAGCATCCCGGCGCTGCGCGCCGAGTTGGTCGACACTGCGCTCGAGCAGGACGACGCGGCGATGGAAGCCTATCTGGAGAGCGGTGAGGAGCCGTCGGCCGACGTGCTGCGCGCCTGCCTGCGCAAGGGCACCATCACCAGCGCCTTCACGCCGGTGCTCTGCGGCTCGTCCTACAAGAACAAGGGCGTCTGCCAGGTTCTGGACGCGGTCGTCGATCTGCTGCCGGCCCCGACCGACGTCGAGGCGATCAAGACGGTGGACGAGGACGGCAACCCGAACGGCGAGCGTCTCAGCTCCGACGACGCGCCCTTCTCGGCGCTGGCCTTCAAGGTGCTGAACGACACCTACGGCTCGATGACCTTCGTGCGCGTCTACTCGGGCGTGCTGACCAAGGGCATGTCGATCCTGAACTCGACCCGCGGCAAGCGCGAGAAGATCGGCCGCATGGTCGAGATGTACGCGAAGGACGCCAACCCGATCGAGGAAGCCCGCGCCGGCGACATCATCGCGCTCGTCTCCCTGCAGGAGACCGAGACCGGTGACACGCTGTGCGACGCCTCCGCGCCGGTCATCCTGGAGCGCATGCGCTTCCCGGACCCCGTCATCAGCGTCTCGGTCGAGCCGAAGACCAAGGGCGAGCAGGAGAAGTTCTCGATCGCGCTCGGCAAGATGGTCCGCGCCGATCCGTCGCTCCGCCTGGAGACCGACCGTGAAACCGGCCAGACCATCCTGCGCGGCATGGGCGAGCTGCACCTGGAAGTGACGCTCGACCGCATGCGCACGGAGTTCGGCGTGGAAGGCAACATGGGCAAGCCCCAGGTCGCCTACCGCGAGACGATCACCAAGCCGGTCGAATACACCTACACCCACAAGAAGCAGACCGGCGGTTCGGGCCAGTTCGCCGAGGTGAAGATCGTCTTCGCGCCGCGCGAGCGGGGCGAGGGCTTCGAGTTCCTCGACGAGACCGTCGGCGGCACGGTTCCGCGCGAATATGTGCCCTCGGTCAAGAAGGGTCTGGAGATGCAGAAGGAAGACGGCGTCCTCGCCGGCTACCCGACTGTGGACTTCAGCGCCCGCCTGGTGGACGGCAAGTACCACGACGTCAACTCGAACGCCCTGACGTTCGAAATCGCCGCCAAGGCCTGCTTCCGCGAGGCTCTGCCGAAGGCCGGCCCGATCCTGCTCGAGCCGGTCATGAAGGTCGAGATCGTCACCCCCGACGACTACCTGGGCGACGTCATCGGCGACGTGAACCGTCGTCGCGGCACCGTCCTGGGCCAGCTGGAGCGTGGGTCGAACATCGCCGTCGAGGCCAATGTCCCGCTGAACGAAATGTTCGGCTACATCGGCCAGCTGCGCGGCATGACCTCGGGCCGTGCGTCCTACACGATGGAGTTCAGCCACTACGAGCCGGTGCCGCGCAACGTCACCGACGAAATCGTGGCCGGCCGCAACAAGGCCGCCTGATCGCTTGGCTCCGACTTTTCGGGGCTGGCAATCGGGAGACATCCGGTAAAGCAGACGGCCGGCGGAGCAATCCGCCGGCCGTTCGCCGTTTCAAGGGGCGGAGGATGGAAACAGGGGCATAAGGCCTTCCGTTCCAGGCCGACCCTTCGCCTGCACCGACGGCATAAGGGACATAGGTCGGCAGCCTAACGCGCCGGGGCGGCGGCCAATGACCAATTCATTATCGTTTTGCAACCAAAAAATAGTTGGCAGTTTGTCGAATCCGTGCCCAAATTTGGAGCATGACGATTCGACGCTTCTTTTCCTTGACTGTGCTTTTGACGCTGACCCTCGGGGTACCGGCCGGGGCAGGGCAGGGGAACATGCGTCTGGACAGTCTTTTCCAGGCTTTGAACACCACCACCGACGCGACCTATGCCGAATCGGTGGAGGAGCATATCTGGGACTTCTGGCTCGATCATCCCGACCCGGTGATGGTGCGCGACATGCGTGCCGGGGTGAACAGCCTGAACGGCGACGACTATGATTCGGCCCTGCACGCCTTCGACGCCGTGGTCGCCCGCGACCCGTCCTATGCGGAAGGGTGGAACAAGCGCGCCGCCACCCACTACATGCTGGGCGACTACCGCGGCGCCATGTTGGACCTGCATCACGCGCTGTCGCTGGAGCCCCGCCATTTCGGAGCGCTGGTGGAGTTGGGGCTGGTGTATCTGGCGTTGGGCGATGAGAAGCCTGCTTTGCGCGCCTTCGACGCGGCGCTGAAGATCAATCCGCATCTGACGCGGGTTCGGGCGCAGGCCGATGCGATCCGCAATCGCCGGGCGGGAACCGATCTGTAGAACGACCGGGTCCGCCATCCGTCATTCCTGGTGCCGCTGCAAGCCCATCGCGGCTGCCGTTGATGCACGGGGCTGCGCCGCATGACGGGGTGTCCGGACGTTGCCCGCAATCGGTCTTGACAAGTTCCAGGGTTTTCCTATAGTCGCACCCTCTCGCCGCCCTGCGTGGGTGGCGGGTAACATTGTGCGTTCCCGGCCCCGGCCTTGTGTCGGGCGGGATTTGCTCGGTGTGTAGGCGGCCCGACGGGCTGCCGTTGAGATATCGAGACTGAGGAGAGTAGCGTGGCGCGTATTGCTGGCGTCAACATCCCCGCGCAGAAGCGCGTGGAGATCGGGTTGACCTACATCCATGGCATCGGCCCCTTCAAGGCCAAGGAAATCTGCGCGAAGCTGGAAATCCCGGCCGAGCGTCGCGTGAACGAGCTGACGGACGACGAAGTCCTGAAGATCCGCGAGACCATCGACGCCGACTACCGCGTCGAGGGCGATCTTCGTCGCGAAGTCGCCATGAACATCAAGCGTCTGATGGATCTGGGCTGCTACCGTGGCCTGCGTCACCGCAAGGGCCTGCCGGTCCGCGGCCAGCGCACCCACACGAACGCCCGCACCCGCAAGGGTCCGGCCAAGCCGATCGCCGGCAAGAAGAAGTAAGAGGACGAACGCAAAATGGCCAAGCCCTCCGCCGCTTCTCAGCGCCTGCGTCGTCGCGAGCGCAAGAACATCACCGCCGGCGTCGCTCATGTGAACGCCTCGTTCAACAACACGATGATCACCATCACCGACGCGCAGGGTAACACCATTGCCTGGTCGTCGTCGGGCACCATGGGCTTCAAGGGTTCGCGCAAGTCGACGCCCTACGCTGCCCAGGTCGCCGCCGAGGACGCTGGCCGCAAGGCCCAGGAACACGGCATGAAGACCCTGGAAGTCGAAGTGAAGGGTCCGGGTTCGGGGCGTGAGTCCGCGCTCCGCGCCCTGCAGTCGATCGGCTTCCAGATTACGTCGATCCGCGACGTCACGCCGATCCCGCACAACGGCGTTCGCCCGCCGAAGAAGCGTCGCGTCTGATTTAGTTCTGTTTCCGCACCCGCGGGGAACGACCGTTCCGGGACAGGGGGCCGCAGCCATCGCGGCCCCCTCGGCATGGGAACGGCTCGGGCCCCGCGGGTTCGTGTTCACCCGATGGCATCTTGAGGTCTATCCGTGCTTCAGAAGAACTGGCAGGAACTGATTAAGCCGAGCAAGCTGGACATCCAGCCCGGTGACGACGCCGACCGCTTCGCGACCGTGGTCGCCGAGCCGCTGGAGCGCGGCTTCGGTCTGACGCTCGGCAACGCGCTGCGCCGCATCCTGCTCTCCTCTCTGCAGGGTGCCGCCGTCACGTCGATCCACATCGACGGCGTGCTGCACGAGTTCTCGTCCATCCCCGGCGTCCGCGAGGACGTGACCGACATCGTCCTGAACATCAAGACGATGGGTCTGCGCATGGGCGGCGACGGCCCGAAGCGCATGCGCCTGCGTGCCGAAGGCCCGGGCGAGGTCAAGGCCGGCATGATCGAGACCGGTCCCGACATCCAGGTCATGGATCCGGAACTGATCATCTGCACGCTGGACAACGGCGCGCGGCTGAACATGGAACTGACGGTCGAGACCGGCAAGGGCTACGTCCCGGCCAGCCAGAACCGTCCGGAAGACGCGCCCATCGGCCTGATTCCGATCGACGCCCTGTTCTCGCCCGTGCGCAAGGTGTCCTACAAGGTCGACAATGCCCGCGTCGGGCAGGTCACCGACTATGACCGCCTGTCGATGACGGTGGAGACCAACGGTTCGGTCAAGCCGGACGACGCGGTGGCTCTCGCCGCCCGCATCCTGCAGGACCAGTTGCAGCTGTTCATCAACTTCGAGGAGCCGACGCACGCCGTCTCCGAGGAGAAGCACGAGGAGGTTCCGTTCAACAAGAACCTGCTCCGCAAGGTGGACGAGCTGGAACTGTCGGTCCGTTCGGCCAACTGCCTCAAGAACGACAACATCGTCTACATCGGCGATCTGGTGCAGAAGACGGAGGCGGAAATGCTCCGCACCCCGAACTTCGGCCGCAAGTCGCTGAACGAGATCAAGGAAGTGCTGTCCCAGATGGGCCTGCACCTCGGTATGGAAATCCCGAACTGGCCGCCGGAGAACATCGAAGAGCTGGCCAAGCGTCTGGAAGAGCCGTACTAAGCATCTCAGCATTTTGCCGCGCCCCGTCCGCCTCCGGGCGGGAGGGGCGCATTCCCCAGGGCCGCCACGGCCCGACCCGGCTGCCGTACCAGCATTACGACTGGGCGGCGGGGTTCACGATCGGCTCCCCGAGGGGGGCCATGCCATGAAGGAGGACCGCCATGCGTCACGGCGTTTCGGGACGTAAGTTCAGCAAGACCAGCAGCCACCGCAAGGCCATGTTCTCGAACATGGCGAACGCGGTGATCAAGCACGAGCAGATCACCACCACCCTGCCGAAGGCGAAGGACCTGCGTCCGATCGTCGACAAGCTGATCACGCTCGGCAAGAAGGGTGGCCTGGCCAACCGTCGTCTGGCTTTCGCCCAGCTGCGCGACAACGAGACGGTGACCAAGCTGTTCACCGTCCTGGCCGACCGCTACAAGGACCGTCAGGGTGGCTACAGCCGCGTCCTGAAGGCCGGCTTCCGCTACGGCGACGCCGCCGACATGGCGGTGTTCGAGCTGGTCGAGCGTGACGTTTCGGCCAAGGGTCAGAACTCCGGCCCGACGCAGGACGTCGCCGAGGCCGAAGGCGAGACCGCCGAGTAACATGACCGGCAATCGCGCCGGTCTCACGCCCTGTGCGGCATCGGGTCCCAGGGCCCCGTATCGCACAGGACGGGATCGCCGATATCGGTGATATATTAAGCCCTTCCTCCGGTTCGCCGGAGGAAGGGTTTTCTCATTTGTGGCCGGTCAAATGTTGCGTTCTCTTTACACACGCCTCCAGCGCCTGTCCGCCCGCGACGATGCCGTCTGGTGGATGTCGGCGATTTCCTTTGCCGAAAGCTCTTTCTTCCCATTGCCGCCGGACGTGATGCTGGTGCCGATGTGTCTGGAGAAGCCGAAGAGGCTGTGGTTCTACACCAACATCTGCGCCTTTGCGTCGCTGCTCGGCGGAATGCTGGGCTATGCGCTCGGCTTCTATCTGTTCGAGAGCGTCGGGCGGATGATCATCGACTTCTACAATGCGCAGGAGTTCTTCCAGCATTTCCAGGAGATGTTCTCCGAGTTCGGCCCCTGGTTCCTGATCCTGAAGGGGGTGACGCCGATCCCCTACAAGCTGCTGACGATCACCGCCGGCTTCGCCCATCTCGACCTGACGGTCTTCATCCTCTGTTCCATCGTCGCGCGCTTTTCCCGATTCTACATGATCGCCATCCTGCTGCACTTCTACGGTCCGCAGGTTCAGCACATCATCGAAAAGCGCCTGATGCTGGTGGCCACCGTCCTGCTGGTCGTGGTGGTCGGCGGCCTCCTCAGCTTCAAGTTCGTCTAACCGGGCCCTCCAGATCAGTCCAGGCCGATCAATCCGGCATGCCCTGGTCCTGGCGGTCCCGCCGGGACGGCGGCAGGGCGTCGCGGTCGGCACGGTCGCGGCGCACGATCAGCACGATGGCGACCGCCACGAACAGACCGCCCAGCAGCGGCACGATCATCTCGCCCATGCCGATGTTGGGCAGGGCCAGCACGCGCGAGGCCAGCATGACGAGGCCGAGGACGAGCAGCGCAAGCAGCAGCCGCAAGGACCGGTGGCGCGGCCGGTTGCGTGTCGGTCTGCCGTCCGATTCCGGTGTCATTTCAGTCATTCCCTTCTTGATGCCGATATCGGCATAGTGGGGACCGAATGGGGGATGGTCCAGAGGGGTGTGGCATTCCGTCATGCCAAAGGCCATTTCCACAACAAGAACAATAGGAGCCGTCGTGGCTATGTTCCGTCCGGTCCGTCTCGTTGCCCCGCTTGTGGCCGTGGCCCTGCTCGGTCTGTCGGCCTGCGCCGATCCGGCCTCGCGCCCCGCCGCCGGCCCGGCGCCCACCGTCACCGTGGTCCCGGGACCGTCCACCCCGCGTGCCGGCGCCGACGACCAGTCGCTGCGGATCGACGGGGGCACCGGTGCCGGTGCGTCCTGCCAAGCCCAGTGCGAGCGCAGCCACAATTCCTGCATGGATTCGGTCGCGGCCCGCAACCAGGGTGGCATCGACCGCACCGACTTCGACTCCCTTCAGCCCGACCGACAATTGCAGCTATCAGTTGAGGCAGTGCTACCAGCGCTGCACCTCGGTGCGCTGAGGCGGCGGTCATGGCAAAACGCGGCGAGTCGGGCGGGGATGCCGGGCTGTTCTCGGCGGCGGCTCCCCGTCCGCTCGCCGACCGGCTGCGCCCGCGCACGCTGGACGAGGTCGTCGGGCAGGACCATCTGCTGAAGCCCGAGGGACCGCTGGGCCGCATGGTCGCGGCGCGGCGGCTGGCCTCCATGATCCTGTGGGGGCCGCCCGGCTGCGGCAAGACCACCATCGCCCGCCTGCTAGCCCACAGCACCGACCTGCATTTCGAGCCGCTGTCGGCGGTGTTCTCCGGCGTCGCCGATCTGCGCAAGGTCTTCGACGCCGCGCGGGCCCGCCGGGTGGCGGGGCAAGGGACGCTGCTGTTCATCGACGAGAATCCATCGCTTCAACCGGTCGCAGCAGGATGGCTTCCTGCCCTTCGTCGAGGACGGCACCGTCACGCTGGTCGGCGCCACCACCGAGAACCCGTCCTTCGAGCTGAACGCCGCCTTGCTGTCGCGGGCACAGGTGTTTGTGCTCAACCGGCTGGACGACACCGCGCTGGAGAAGCTGCTGGCGCGGGCCGAGGTCGAGATGGGCCGGCCGCTGCCGCTGGACGCCGACGCGCGGGCCGCGGTGAAGGCGATGGCCGATGGCGACGGCCGTTTCTGCTTGAACCTGTGCGAGGAACTGTTCGCGTTGCCGGGCGAGACAATGCTCGACACCAACGCGCTCGCCGCCACCATCCAGCGCCGCGCCCCGCTCTACGACAAGTCGCAGGAAGGGCACTACAACCTCATCAGCGCCCTGCACAAGTCGCTGCGCGGATCCGACACCGACGCTGCGCTTTACTGGTACAGCCGCATGCTGGACGGTGGGGAGGACCCGCGCTACATCGCGCGGCGTCTGACCCGCTTCGCGGTGGAGGATATCGGGCTGGCCGACCCCAACGCCCTGACCCAGGCGGTTGCCGCGTGGGAGGCCTATGAACGGCTGGGCAGCCCAGAGGGCGAACTGGCCCTGGCACAGCTGGTCATCTATCTGGGGACGGCGCCGAAGTCGAACGCCGGCTATACCGCCTACAAGGCGTCGGTGCGGGCGGCGAAGGAGACCGGCTCGCTGATGCCGCCCAAGCATATCCTGAACGCGCCGACCAAGCTGATGAAGACCATCGGCTACGGCAAGGGGTACGAGTACGACCACGACACGGCGGAAGGCTTTTCCGGCCAGAATTATTTTCCCGACGGGATGGCGCGGCGCGAGTTCTACCAGCCGGTGGAGCGCGGTTTCGAGCGCGATCTGCGCAAGCGGCTGGACTATTGGGCCAAGCTGCGCGACCGGCGGGGAGAGGAATAGGCAAAGCGATTTCGCCCCGTCCTACGCCGACGCGCGGGACAGGGCGAATGACTTGCCCGAAAACAAGTGGTTCTTACGCCGCCATCCCATCGGCCGGGGCCGAGGCGATCAGGCGGTAATGGCTGGTGTCGGCGAGGACCGAACAGCTCAGGGTCTTCGAGACGCCCTCGTCCTCGGTGCTGACGACGCGGGCGTGGGGGATGCCCAGCAGGTTGACCGTTGCCGTCACCCGCCAACCGCGGCCGGCGGCGCTGCCGACCGGTTGGAAAACCTGCCCGATCTGGACATGCTTCTTGCTCATGACGGAAAACCCTCGGACGGCCGGTCGCCCATGGAGGCGCCGGCCTGTTGCGCAAAATTCAACCGACAGTTAAACGCAGCAACAAGTCGCGATCAACAGGGAAACCGTCGAATATCCCATAGGCCGGTAAATGCTGGGTGAAATGTCACGGCCGGCCCCCTCGGCCGACCGGCTTCTCAGCACCCCGATTTCGGCAGAGCCTCGATCTTTTCCAGCACGGCGTTGACGGTGAAATCGCCATAGTCGATCTGCATGGACTCGGCGATGCCGTTTTCCAGCAGATGCAGGCTCATCTCATATTCCGGCTGGGCCGAATCGCTCTGCACCGGGAAAAAGGCCATACGGACCGGCCAGGCCTTGCCCACCTTCAGCAACGGATCCTTGGCCGAATCCTTCGGCGCACCGGGCTTGCCGACGACGGTCGACACCTCGGTCGGGCCCTCCGCGTCGGAGCCGTCGAAGATTGTGCGGGTGAAGAAGGGCTCCTTGCGTTCGGCATGATCCAGGATCGCCAGCGTGTGGGCGGTCGGGAACATGGTTCCGGCCGGCAACTCCATCTCCTGCGGATCGGGCTTGGTGAACTGGGCGCTGCCGCCGCCGCCTTCGCCCAGGTTCGCCTCGCCGCGCACCTCCTCGTCGACCTCGCCGTTCACCAGCTTGCGGACGTTGAAGCGGTAGCGCAGGCCGTTCTTCGCCTCCCACGTCGTGTAGTTGGTGTTCATCGCCATGTCCTCGCCCTCGCTGTAGACGAAGCGCAGCTGAAAGCGCTGCTCCGTCGTCCAGCCGTCGCAGGCGTCGGCCCATTCGAACATCATGCGGCCGCGGACGTCGCTGACCTTCGAGCCGTTGCGTGCCGACCCCAGCGACATGGCGTAGATCGCCCGGTGGGGCTGGATCTTGGCCGCCACCGCCGCCAGCGAGGTCGCGGCCGGCTGAGCCAGGGCAGGGGAGGCCGCGAGAAGCGCACCGGCGGAAACGGCGGCTGCGAAGACCGCACCAACGGTTGCCGGGAGGGCAGAGAGACGGTCGAGCAAGACGGGATCCACAGGTGATTGACGGCTCTTGGTGGAGTATGGGTGTTTTTGCCGCGGTCCGAAAGGCCCGCCACCCGAATGTCCTATCAATGGAAGGGAACCGCCGGAATGACAAGCCCTGCCGAGGTGCAGCCCGTGACGCAGTCGGACAGTCCCGTCTCCCGCTCCGCTGGGCGCCCCGTGCTGCTGCTGACCCGCCGCCTTCCCGACGCGGTGGAGGCGCGGGCGTCGCGCGACTACCGGGCGGTGCTCAATCCGGAGGACCGCGCCTTCAGCGGCGAGGAGATCGCCGCCCGCGCCGCGGAGGCCGGGGCCGATGCCGTGCTCTGCTGTGCCGGCGACCGGCTGGATGCCGCCGCCATCGCCGCCCTGCCGCAGAGCGTTCGGGTGCTGGCGACCTTCTCGGTCGGGACCGACCACATCGACCTGGAGGCGGCGCGCGCCCGCGGCCTGACCGTCACCAACACGCCGGACGTGCTGACCGACGCCACCGCCGACATCGCCCTGCTTTTGCTGCTGGGGGCGGCGCGGCGCGCCTCGGAGGGCGAGCGGATGATCCGCGCCAATGCCTGGACCGGCTGGACACCGACCCAGCTGATGGGCACCCATGTCGGGGCCAAGCGGCTTGGCATCGTCGGCATGGGCCGCATCGGACAGGCGGTGGCGGCCCGCGCCCGCGCCTTCGGCATGGCCATCCATTACAGCAACCGCCGCCGCTTGGCCCCGGAGCTGGAACTGGGCGCCATCTATCATGCCGATTCCGAGGCGATGCTGCCGGTGTGCGATGTCCTGTCGCTTCATTTCCCGGCCACGGCGGAAACCCGACATTGGCTGAACGCCGACCGGATCGAGCGGCTGCCGCCCGGCGCCATCCTGATCAACACCGCGCGCGGCAGCGTGGTGGATGACGGCGCGGTGATCGACGCGCTGAAGCGTGGGCGCCTCGCGGCGGCCGGGCTCGACGTGTTCGAGAACGAGCCGAACCTGCATCCCGGCTACCGCGACCTGGCGAACGCCTTCCTACTGCCGCATCTGGGCAGCGCCACGGTGGAGACGCGGAACGCCATGGGGTTCAAGGCGCTGGACAATGTCGACGCGGTGACGGCCGGCCGGCCGGCGCCGGACCGGGTGGTGTGAAGGGAGGGTGGAGCCTTTTGCCGGTCGCCCTCCGCTGCCTGCCCTCCACTGGCTGCGATATCCTGCCAGCGATCCTTTGCCCGGCACTCCCGGCAGGGATTTCCTCCCCCGAACGATTGGAGTGGGCAGAAGATTCCGGTCTGGTGGGAAAGAGGCTCCACCCCTGCCGAATGATCCACCGGCGCAATCCGCCGGAAATGCATAAAATGCTTGGTATCTCCGGGGTGCGACGGGTTGGCACGGGGGTTGCTTGGAGAAAGGCGAAGTGTTCCGACCTTCATCTGAGGAGCCGACCCCATGAACGCCATCGTCGCCGCCCTGGACCTGAAGCATCATGCCGCCGACCGTTTCGACGTGCCGGCAGGCTGGTCACCGGTCGCGCTGGCCTCGCGCGTCGGGCTTCTGCGGGGGACAGAGCGCCAGACGCTGGACGAGACGATCGCGTTGCTCGCCGAGGCAAAGGAGACGATCGTCGAGTTGCAGGAGCGCATCGCCTACCTGGAAAGCCTGACGATGACGGACGAGCTGACCGGCCTCTTGAACCGGCGTGGCTTCTACAGCCACTTCCGGCGCGAACTGGCCTCGGCCCGGCGCACCGGCACCGCCGGCGGGCTGCTGGTCATGATCGACCTGGATGGCTTCAAGGCCATCAACGACACCCATGGCCATGTCGCCGGCGACGCCTATCTGCGGCAGGTGGCCCGCATGATCGTCGGCAATGTCCGGCAGGAGGATGTCGTCGCCCGGCTGGGTGGCGACGAGTTCGCCGTGCTGCTGACCAACACCGACACCGCCAACGGCCTCGCCCGCGCCCGCCAGCTGGCCGCCATCGCCGATGCCACCCATGTGGAGTGGGGTGGCCAGAGCCTGCCGGTCCGCTTCTCCGTCGGCACCCAGCCCTATGGCGCCGAGGACAGCGAGGACGAAGTGATGCGCCGCGCCGACGCCATGATGTATGGCGCCAAGGGAGCCCGCCGCCGCGACGCCAAGCGCAAGGCGAAGCGGGCGGCCTGAGAAGGCCGGCGCTGCCCGTCATTGCCGTTCCGGACAATCGAGACCGCCCGCGTCCGCCGCGGGCGGTTTTCCGTTTCCCGACAGGGTGATCGCAGTCCGATAAGGGATGCCGGCGAGCGGTTCGGTAACGACTATTTAACCGTCGCGACCTAATCAGAAAGGGGGTATACCGGATCTGCGGTCCCGCAACCGCGACTTCGGCCCGCCGGCCGGGGGAGCGCGTCCGCGGTGCGCACGGTGCGGCATCGGACCGCGTGAACGGGACAGCGTGAACGCGGGGGTCACACCCAGGGAGGATGCATGCCAGCGGAGCCGTGCGGACCATTGGAGACCGGTGGTAAGCCGACCAAGACCGTCCTCATCGTCGAGGACAACGAGCTGAACATGAAGCTCTTTCATGACCTGCTCGAGGCCCACGGCTATGGCACGCTGCAGACCCGCGAAGGCATGGAGGCGATGCGTCTGGCCCGCCTGCATCGTCCCGACCTGATCCTGATGGACATCCAGCTTCCCGAAGTGTCGGGGCTGGAGGTCACCCGCTGGATCAAGGACGATCCGGAGTTGAAGAGCATTCCGGTCGTCGCCGTCACAGCCTTCGCCATGAAGGGCGACGAAGAGAAAATCCGTCAGGGCGGCTGCGAGGATTATGTGGCGAAGCCCATCTCGGTCGTGAAATTTCTTGAAACGGTCAAGAAGTTTCTCGGGTAAGTCGCTTTCATCTGTACCAATTCTGCAGGATTTCCCTTCCGATGTCCGCGCGTGTCCTTGTTGTCGATGACGTTTTGCCCAACGTGAAGCTGCTCGCGGCAAAGCTGACGCGCGAATACTTCAATGTGCTGACCGCCTTCAACGGACCCGACGCGCTGGAGATGGTGCGGACGGAATCGCCCGACATCGTCCTGCTGGACGTCATGATGCCAGGCATGGACGGGTTCGAGGTCTGCGAGAAGATCCGTTCCGACCCCGCCACCATGCACATCCCGGTGGTGATGGTCACGGCGCTGTCCGACATAGCCGACCGCGTCCGCGGGCTTGAGGCGGGAGCCGACGATTTCCTGACCAAGCCGGTGAACGACATCGCGCTGTTCGCGCGCGTCCGCTCGCTGGTGCGGCTGAAGATGATGATGGACGAGTGGCGCCTGCGCGAAACCACGTCGGGCCAGTTCGGGGTCATCGAGCGCAGCGGCACCATGCTGAGCGAGTCCTTCGAGCGCGCAAGCGTGCTGGTGCTGGAGGATTCCGCGCTCGACCTCGAAAAGATCACGGACACGCTGGAGCGCGACCACAACACGGTGACCTCCGCCGACACCTGCGCCAAGGCGTTGGAACGGGCGCTGGGCAGCCCGCTCGATCTGGTGGTGGTCAGCCTGACCCTGCTGAACGAGGACGGGCTGCGGCTCTGTTCGCAGCTGCGCTCGCACGAACGCACCCGGCAGGTGCCGATCCTGCTGATGGTCGACGACGGCGACCTTGGGCAGGTGGCGAAGGGGCTGGAACTCGGCGCCAACGATTACGTCATCAAGCCGGTCGACCGGAACGAACTGCTGGCCCGCGCCCGCACCCAGATCCGGCGCAAGCGCTATCAGGAACGGCTGCGCTCCAATTACGAGCAGAGCCTGTCGATGGCGCTGACCGACAGCCTGACCGGCGTCTTCAACCGCCGCTACGTCAACGCCCATCTGCCCCGGCTGCTGGAGCGCGCCATCGACAGCCACAAGCCGGTGTCGGTGCTGATGTTCGACATCGACCATTTCAAGGTGGTCAACGACACCTACGGCCACGCCATCGGCGACGAGGTGCTCCGCGAGGTTTCCGCACGCGCCAGCCGCAACCTGCGCACCTTCGACCTCGTCGCCCGGCTGGGCGGCGAGGAATTCATCGTCATCCTGCCGGACACCGACGGCGAAGCGGCGCTGATCGTCGCCGAGCGCCTGCGCTCGCGCATCGCCGACTTCCCCTTCGCCGTCTCGGCCGACCGCGGCGAAATCAACGTGACGGTGTCGATCGGCATCTCCATCGGCGGCCGGCTGGGCGATACCGCCGAGGGTCTGGTCCGCCGGGCCGACGAGGCGCTGTACGAGGCCAAGCGCTCTGGCCGCAACTGCGTGATCGCCGACGCCCGCGCCGACCAGCTGGAAGGTTGAGGGGCGGACCCAGGCGTCCGCACCCCTTTTTCGTCCCCTTGCTGTCCCTGCTGCGCCGCACCATGTGGCAAAGCCGTTCCTTTCCACCGGCATCATTGGGGATCCGATGCTCGCCACCGCCAGCGGCGCCATCACCCATCTGGGCAGCAGCAGCCTCCTCGTTCCACTGTCCGCCCTCTATGCGACCGCGCTGTGGCGGCACCACTCGGCGCCGCTGGCGCTGCGCTGGCTGCTGGCCCTGGCGCTCTGCCTTGGCGCGATGGTCGTGCTGAAGCTGATCGGGCATGGCTGCGGCCTGCCGGACTTTCCGCTGTTCCCCTCGCTGTTCGCCGGTGACCGCTTCATCAGCCCCAGCGGCCATGCTGCCTTTTCCGCCGTCTTCTACGGGTCGGTGTCGGCACTGGCCGCGCGCAATGCTAAATCGCGCTGGCTGCGCATCGGTCTGCCGCTGGCGGCGGTGGCGCTGGTGCTGGCCATCGGGGCCTCGCGCGTCGCCGTCTCTGCCCATTCCGGGGCGGAGGTGGTGGCCGGGCTGACCATCGGCGGGCTGTCGGCCCTGCTGTTCCTGTGGAGCAGCCGCAAGGACGGCGCCCCGCGGCTGCGTCCCTCTCCCTGGCTGGCGGGTGCGATGGTGCTCGGGCTCGCCCTGCTGGTCCATGCCGGCGACCCGTCCTTCGTCGAAGGGACCATCCGCTGGGCCGCCCATCAGCTCGGCAGCGGGGCCGGCCTGTGCGAGCTGGCCGGCCGCGTGTTTCCCGGCAGCCGCGGATAACTCACCAACCGGGGTGAAGCCGGCGGCGTCCTGTGTTATGACGGACGGCCGCGCACGGTCCCGGCAACACGGCGCCGTTCACGTCACTGCTCAAGCCAAAGGCTTGCGCTGCGCTGCGTAAGATCCTATACCGACGCCCCGTTTCCGTTCCGTTCCGTTTTCGCGCCCAACCCATCCAAACTGCCCTGGTCACCCCCGCACCGCATGTCGCTCTTCGATGCCTTGCCGCGTGGCCCTTCGTCGGGTGGCGCCGCCGTCCCCTTCGGTCAGGATGACCTGACGCGCGTCTTCGATGCCAAGACGCTGCAGCGCGGCCGCACGCTGATGATGACGGGTGCGGTGGCGCTGGGTGCGCCCGGCAGCGACCGGATCGAGGCGGAGGTCAGCGACCTCGGCCGCCGGCTGTCGGTGACGGTGACCCCGGTTCAGGGCAAGCGCGGCGTGGTGCTCGACCGCACCTGTTCCTGTGGCCGCAACGCCTGCGCCCATATGGCGGCGGCGGCGATGCTGGCGCTGGAAAGCCGTCCGGAATGGCGCCGCGCCTCCCTGTTCGACGTGGCCGACGTGAAGGCGCCGCTCGCCCCGCCGCCGCCACCTCCGGTTCCGCTCGCGTCCCCGCCGGCCGCTGCGGCCACCGTACAGCCATCGGCGCCGTCTCCCGCATCGCCTCCTGTGCCGCCGGCTGCTCCCAAGCCCCCGCTCACCCTGGTCCGTCCGCCGGTTCCGCCGCCGGTCCGCAGCGTGACGCCACCCCCACCGCCACCTCCGGCCCCGAAGCCGGAGCCGGTGCGCAGCCTGCGCTGGACGCTGGAGCCGGGGCAGGGCGATGTGGCCTGCTACATCCTGGCGGAGTTCGTGGCGGAGGGGGAGGCCGACGGCAGCCCCGCCACCCCGCGCGACGTGCTGGCCAAGGCGCCGCGCTCGCTGGACGGCGATGCCGACCGCGCCATCGCCCGGCTACTCGGCGGCGGCGGTACGGAGCGCACCCCCGTCGCCAAGAGCCGGGGCGAGGCGGTGGACCGCCTGCTGCGCCGTCTGCTCTCCACCGGCCGCCTGCGCTGGCGCGACGGCACCCCGCTGGCCGAGGCGCCGGGCCGCACCGTCCGCACCTTCCGCGACCCGGCCACGCGCAAGCTGCGCCCGACCGGTCTGCCTGAGCGCAGCGTGCTGGTGAAGGGCCAGTCCTACTGGTGCGTCGACAGCGCCACCGGCACCGTCTTCCCGGTCGATCTCCAGGTGGTGGAGGTGCCGAAGGCCAAGCCGGTACCGCCCGCCCCGCCGCCGCCGCCGGTGCCGTCGAAGGCCACCCCGTCGCGCCTGTTCGGTCCGTCGCGCGGTGGTGTCGCGTCGATGCCGCGCATCGCTCCGCCACCTCCGTCCATTTCCACGCCCAGCTTCCGCGACAGCGGCATTCCCGGCGTGCGCAGCGGAGCGGCGGATGCCGCGGCCATCGTCGAGCGCTCCCCCCGCATCATCGCCCGCCTTGGCCGCGTGGTGACGCCGGCCGATGGGCTGGTCGACGTGCTGCGCCTGTCCTTCGACTATGGCGAGCCCGGCAATGCGGTGGAGATCGAGCCCGACGACCAGCGCCAGTTCGCCCGCTACGAGGATGAGTTCAACGAGGTCACCTTCGTCCGCCGCGACAAGGCCGACGAGCAGGCGGCGCTGGACCGGCTGTCCGGCCTCGGATTCGCCCAGGCGCGCATCGAGCCGCCGAAAGGCGCCTTGAACGCCCGCGGCTCCCGCGTCCACTGGCTGACCGGCCGGGACGTCGAGGAGCGCTGGCAGCATTTCCTGACCAACGAGGTCCCCGCCCTGACCAAGGCCGGCTGGATCATGGAGGTCGGCGCCGATTTCGGCACCAAGGTGATCGAACCGGGCGCCGAGGTCGAGGTCGCCGTGCGCGATGCCGGCGATGGCTGGTTCGACCTGGATGTCGGTGTCGAGATCGACGGCGAGCGCCAGCCGCTGCTGCCGATCCTGGCCCGGCTGGTGGAGAAGGGCGGCCTGTCGACCACCCGCATCATCGACGGCCGCGCCCACATCGTTCTCGACGATGGCAACGTGCTGGCCCTGCCGGCGGAGCGGATCGAGCGGCTGCTCAGCGTGCTGGAAGCGATGCTGGACAGCGGGCGCAGCAGCGGCGACCGGCTGAAGGTGCCGCTGGCCGAGGCCGATTCGCTGCTGGACATCGACGACCTGATCGCCCGGCGCGGCGACGAGACGGCGCAGATCGACGGCTATCTCCAGCGCCTGCGCGCCGACGAGATGCCGGGCGACATGACCCCGCCGCCGGGCTTCAAGGGCGAGCTGCGCGACTACCAGCGCGGCGGCCTTGCCTGGATGCAGAGCCTGCGCGCCAACAACGTCGCCGGCATCCTGGCCGACGACATGGGTCTCGGCAAGACCGCCCAGACACTGGCCCACATCGCCATGGAAGAGCATGAGGGCCGGCTGACCGAGCCCTGCCTGGTGGTGGTGCCGACCAGCCTCGTGCCGAACTGGGTGGCGGAATCGGAGCGCTTCACCCCGCATCTGCGCGTCGTCGTGCTGCATGGCATCGACCGTCACGGCAAGCTGTCGGAAATCGACCGCGCCCACATTGTGGTGACCACCTATGGCGTGGTGGCGCGCGACGTCGATCTGCTGAAGCGGCTGACTTGGCACATGATCGTGCTGGACGAGGCGCAGGCGATCAAGAACCCCGACGGCAAGGCGACCCGCGCCGTGGCGGCGCTGCCGGCGCGGCATCGGCTCTGCCTGTCCGGCACGCCGGTGGAGAACAATCTGGGCGAGCTGTGGAGCCAGTTCGCCTTCCTGATGCCGGGCCTGCTGGGCGACCGCAAGGAGTTCGGCAAGCGCTACCGCGTGCCCATCGAGAAGCGCGGCGACAACACCCGCGCCAACCTGCTGATGCGCCGCATCCGCCCATTCCTGCTCCGCCGCACCAAGGAGGCGGTGGCGAAGGAGCTGCCGCCGAAGACCGAGGTGGTGGTGCGCATCGACCTGGAACGCGACCAGCGCGACCTCTACGAGACCATCCGCTTGTCGGTGAACGAGACGGTGCGTGCGGCGCTGGCCGCCAGCGGCAAGGGGCTGGGGCAGAACGCCATCGCGGTGATCGACGCGCTTTTGAAGCTGCGTCAAGTCTGCTGCGACCCGCGCCTGCTGAAATCCATCGCGGCGCTGGGCGGCAAGGCACGGCCGAGCGCCAAGCTGCACGCCCTGACCGAGATGGTGAAGGAGATGGTGCCGGAAGGCCGGCGCATCCTGATCTTCTCGCAGTTCACCACCATGCTCGACCTGATCAAGCTGGAGCTGGAGAAGGCCGCCATTCCCTATGTCGAGCTGACCGGCCGCACGCTGGACCGCGCCGAACCGGTGAACCGCTTCCAGAACCGGGAGGTCCCGGTCTTCCTGATCAGCCTCAAGGCCGGTGGCCGCGGCCTGAACCTGACCGCCGCCGACACGGTGATCCACTACGATCCCTGGTGGAACCCAGCCGCCGAGGATCAGGCGACCGACCGCGCCTATCGCATCGGCCAGGACAAGCCGGTCTTCGTCTACAAGCTGATCGCCGCCAACACGGTAGAGGAGCGCATTCTCGACCTCCAGCGCCGCAAGGGCAGCCTGTCCGACGCCACCATCGAGGGCAAGGGACTGGTCAGCGCACTGGATGGCGGCGACATCGACTATCTGCTCGGTGACGGCGACGAGGAGTAGTGGGTATTCGCTTTCCCGCCGGTATGTGTTGCTTCCGAAAACCTACTTCATAAGAAGACTTCAAAAGTTTTCTACAGAGATCCTTGTTGAAATCCTCTGCAGCATGTCGTCTCATCCTCCCTGCCTTGCAGGTTCCCCGTGTTGCCTGCAGGCTTGGCGCGTTAAGCTGCCCGCGGTGCGCAACCGAAATCCGGAAGCCGAAGACGCACGGGAGGACAACAACCATGAGCGCCGCAGTCACCACCCACGATCCCCATGCTCCGCTGGTCCTGCGCGAGGACCGCGACGGGGTCGCCACGCTGACGCTGAACCGGCCGAAGGCGCGCAATGCGCTGTCGGTCGGGCTGATGGCGGCGTTGCAGGATGCGCTAGACGCCATCGACGAGGATCGCTCCGTACGCGCCGTGGTGCTGGCCGGGGCCGGCGGGGCCTTCTGCGCCGGGCACGACCTGAAGGAGATGCGCGCCGCCCCGTCGCGTGACCTGTACGAGGCGCTGTTCACCCAGTGCTCGCGCCTGATGCTGACGATCAACCGCATCCGCCAGCCGGTGATCGCCAAGGTGCGCGGCGTGGCGACCGCCGCCGGCTGCCAGTTGGTGGCGACCTGCGATCTGGCCTATTGCGAGGAGGGCGCGCGCTTCGCAACTCCGGGCGTCAACATTGGGCTGTTCTGCTCGACGCCGATGGTGGCGCTGACCCGCGCTGTCGGGCGCAAGGCGGCGATGGAGATGCTGCTGCTGGGCGACCTGATTGATGCCGAGGAAGCGGAGCGCATCGGCCTCGTCAACCGCGCGGTGCCGGCCGACCAGCTGGACGAGGTGGTGGCCGGCGTCGCCGCCAAGATCGCGTCGAAGTCGCCCCTGACTCTCGCCACCGGCAAGGAGGCCTTCTATCGCCAGATCGATCTGGACGCGGGAAGCGCCTATGCCTACGCCGCCAAGGTGATGACCGAGAACATGATGGCGCAGGATGCCGCCGAGGGCATCGACGCCTTCCTCGGCAAGCGCACGCCGGTCTGGTGCGGGCAATGAGCGAATCCAGGATTACCGAGCCGGCCGACTACACCGACGCCTTCCTGCGCGGCGTCCTGGAAAGCGCGAAGAGCATCGCGGTGGTCGGCGCCAGTGCCGATCCGGTGAAGGCCAGCTTCTTCGTGATGAAGTACCTGCGCGACAAGGGCTACACCGTCATCCCGGTCAATCCGAAGATGGCGGGACAGACCATCCTCGGCTTGGCCGTCCATGCAAGCCTCAAGGATCTGCCGGAGCCGCCGGACATGGTGGACATCTTCCGCAACTCCGTTGCCGCCGGCGGGGTGACGGACGAGGCGATTGCCGCCGGGGCCAAGGTGGTGTGGATGCAGCTTGGCGTGCGCAACGACGAGGCGGCGGCACGGGCCCAGGCCGCCGGCCTGACCGTGGTGATGGACCGTTGCCCCAAGATGGAAATCCAGCGCCTCTATGGCGAGATCGGCCGGATCGGGGTCAATTCCAACGTGCTGGTGACGCGCCGCAGGGCGCCGACGAAATCGTTCAAAAAACTGATCTGAAAAAATGGGGGAATCACACAGATGACTGAGCAGAAGAGCTTCGGCTTCGAGACCCGCGCCATCCATGCCGGCGCCGCTCCCGACCCGGCGACCGGTGCCCGCCAGACGCCGATCTACCAGACCACCAGCTTCGTCTTCGAGAATGTCGACGATGCCGCCTCGCTGTTCAACCTGCAGAAGGTCGGCTTCATCTATTCCCGCCTGACCAACCCGACGGTGGCGGTGCTGGAAGAGCGTCTCGCCAATCTGGAAGGCGGCGCCGGCGCCACCGCGACCTCGTCGGGCCATGCCGCGCAGTTGCTGGCCCTGTTCCCGCTGATGGCGCCGGGCGACCACATCGTCGCCTCGAAGAAGCTCTATGGCGGCTCGCTGAACCAGCTCGGCATCAGCTTCCCGCGCGCCTTCGGCTGGCAGCCCAGCTTCGTCGACACCGATACGGTGGACAACGTCAAGGCGGCGCTGACCGAGAAGACCAAGGCGATCTTCGTCGAAAGCCTTGCCAACCCCGGCGGCGTGGTGACCGATATCGAGGCCATCGCCAGGATCGCCGACGAGGCCGGCATCCCGCTGATCGTCGACAACACGCTGGCGACTCCTTACCTGATCAACCCGATCCAGTGGGGCGCCACGCTGGTGGTGCATTCGACCACCAAGTTCCTGTCCGGCAACGGCACCTCGGTCGGCGGCGTGGTGGTGGACAGCGGCAAGTTCGACTGGAGCAAGTCCGGCAAGTTCCCGGCGCTGAGCGAGCCCGACCCCGGCTATCACGGCCTGCGCTTCCACGAGACCTTCGGCCATCTCGCCTTCACCATCCACGGCCATGCCGTTGGCCTGCGCGACCTCGGGCCGAGCCAGGCGCCGATGAACGCCTTCCTGACGCTGAACGGCATCGAGACGCTGCCGCTGCGCATGCAGCGCCATGCCGACAGCGCGCTGAAGGTGGCGCAGTTCCTGGAAAGCCATCCGGCGGTCGGCTGGGTCAGCTATGCCGGGCTGGAGTTGTCGAAGTACCGTGCGCTTGCGCAGAAGTACCTGCCGCGCGGCGCCGGTGCGGTGCTGACCTTCGGCGTCAAGGGAGGCTTCGAGGCCGGTGTGAAGGTGGTGGAGAGCGTCGAGCTGTTCAGCCACCTCGCCAACATCGGCGATGCCCGCTCGCTGATCATCCACCCGTCCTCGACCACCCACCGCCAGCTGTCGGCGGAGGCCCAGGCCTCGGCCGGCGCCGGTCCTGACGTGATCCGCCTGTCCATCGGGCTGGAGACGCCGGAGGACATCATCGCCGACCTCGATCGGGCGCTGAACAAGACGCTGGCGTAACCGGTCAAGTCCGGCGGCGGGTCACTCCGCCGCCGGCACCGGCTCCGCCACCGGTTCGGCCTTGCGGCGGTCGTCCGGCAGCAGCAGGGCTGCGGCGAAGGCCATGGCGGCCAGCACCGACAGGGTCAGATAGAGCATGGTGAAGTCGCCGGTACGCTCATAGACCCAGGCGACGAGCTGGACGGCCAGCGGGCCGGCGCCGAAGGACAGGATGTATTTTGCGCCATAGGCAAGCCCGCGGTGCTTGTCCGGGGTGTAGCGGGCCAGCAGCATGTTCTCCGCCGGGATCTGCGTCTGCGAGGCGATGACCACGAAGGCGGCGGCGGCCACCAGCGGCAGCTCGGCCAGGACGGCCACCGCGGCCATCAGCGGAATCTGGGCCAGCAGGCAAAGGACATAGACCCGCTTCAGCGAATGCCGGTCGGCCAGCACGCCGCCGATCATCTGCGGCAGGGCGGAGATCAGGTAGACCGCCGTCACCAGCCCGCCGACCCCCAGCGTGCCGCTGCCGAGCCAGCCGCCCAGCCGCGCCTCGAACAGCTTGGGCAGCACCACCTGCATGGCGTTGAAGATCAGCCCGGCGCAGACCATGGTCAGCGACAGCACGAAGAAGGCGCGCACAACGTCGCCGCGCGACGGCTTGGGCTGCGGCTTCACGTCGGCATGGCGGTCCTGAACCACGCCGGTCATCATCAGCAGGGCCAGCACGACGCCGAGCACGAGGCAGATCGCGCCGGGGATGATGAAGGCCATGCGCCAGTTCAGCCATTGCGTCAGGCTGCCGGCGACCACCGCGGCGGTGGCGACGCCGAAGGTCCCGAACAGGCCGAGCCAGCCCATCGCCTTGCCGCGGTTCTCGGCGTTCGCCATCATCCAGGCCATGCCGACGGGGTGGTAGATCGACGCCCCCAGCCCCAGCAGGGCCAGCGACCACATCAGCATCTCCGGCCCGTCCGACAGCCCGGCCAGCACCGCCCCGCCGCCGGTCATCAGGTAGAAGACGGCGATCATGCCGGCCGAACTCCAGCGGTCGCCCAGCCAGCCGGCCAGCGGCGCCCCGAGCCCGATCATGAAGGCGCCCAGCGTCCACAGCCGGATCAGCTCGTCATAGGACAGCTTCCACTCGGTCTCCAGCGCCAGCACGATGGTCAGGAACAGAGCCGAGACGATGTGCATCAGCGAATGCCCGACCCAGGCGAAGCCGACGGACAGCCGGGCCGAAGTCGGCGACGGCAGGGCGGCGCTGGCGGATGGATGACTTCATCGAACGTCTCCGGCCCCGGATTTGTCCTCGCGGGGGAATGTTTTACAGGCAAGCGAAAGGCAAGGCTGGCACGGGATGGTTGAACCGTCCAATGCGCCTGTCTCATGGCGGGCATGCCGGGTGAGTGTCCGGCTCAGTCCTGCACGTTCCCGCGCATCTTCTTCACCTCCGACCGCTTGGCCTTGCCTTCCAGCCGCCGCTCCTTGGAACCCTTGGTCGGCTTGGTTGGGCGGCGGGGCGGCGGGGGAGGGGCAGCGGCTTCGCGGATCAGGTCGATCAGGCGCTCGCGCGCGTCCTCGCGGTTGCGCATCTGCGAGCGGTGACGGTCGGCCACCAGGATCAGCACGCCGTCCTGGGTCAGGCGCGATCCGGCCAGCCGCTCCAGCCGGTAGCGCACCGGATCGGGCAGGTTGGGGGAGTGGCGCACGTCGAAGCGCAGTTGGACCGCCGTCTCGGTCTTGTTGACGTGCTGGCCGCCGGGGCCGGAGGCGCGGACGAACTCCTCCTGCAACTCGCTTTCGTCCAGGCTGATGCGGGGGTTGACCCGGATCATGCCGGGCTCTCAAGTGGGTTGCGGGCGCGGAAGGCGCGGGCCAGCGCGGCGAAGCCGGCAACGTCGATCTCCTCTGCCCGTGCGGTCGGGGTGATGCCGGTCTCCTCCAGCAGCGCTTCGGCATTGCCCAGCGACTTCAGGCTCTGGCGCAGCATCTTGCGGCGCTGGCCGAAGGCGGCCGCGGTGACCTGCTCCAGGGCGCGCCAGTCGGCCGGCTCCGGGTTGGCGCGCGGAGTCAGGTGGACGACCGTCGATTCGACCTTGGGCGGCGGGGTGAAGGCGCGCGGCGGCAGGTTGAACAGCACGCGGGCGTCGGACCGCCATTGCGTGATCACCGACAGCCGGCCATAGGCCTTGCTGCCCGGCTTCGCCACCAGCCGGTCGGCGACCTCCTTCTGGAACATCAGCGTCAGGCTGACATAGGCCTCGATCCGCGCCAGCCAGCCGAGCAGGAGCGGAGTGGCGACATTGTAGGGCAGGTTGGCGACGATGGCGCGCGGGGCCGGTGCCAGATCCTCCGGATCGACCGTCAGGGCGTCGGCCTCGACGATGGTCAGGCGGCCCTGCGCGGCCTCGATGACGTCGGCCAGGGCTTCGATGAAGCGGCGGTCGCGTTCGATGGCGATGACCTTCACGGCATTGGTCGCCAGCAGCGCGCGGGTCAGGCCGCCGGGACCGGGACCGACCTCGATGGCAGTGGTGCCGGCCGGCAGGTTGGCCGAGCGTGCGATCCGCCCCGTCAGGTTCAGGTCGAGCAGGAAATTCTGCCCGAGCGACTTGCGCGCCTCCAGCCCGAAGCGCGCGATCACGTCGCGCAGCGGCGGCAGGGCGTGCGGGTCGAAAGCTGCCGGAGCGGGGGCGGGAGCGGCGGGGGCGGAGATCGGGTCGGTCATCCCCGATTTATAGGCAACCCCCGCGCGCTTCACCAGACGGCAGTTTGCAACAGGGGCCCATTGGGAGATCACATCAGGCGGCGCAGCACCACCACGGCCACCACGCCGGCCGCCACCGCGACCACCATCGGCACGCGCCGGGCGATCAGGCAGACGAAGGCGGCGGCCAGCGCGTCGGATGGGCGCGACAGGGCGGCCGGCGCCACAAGGGCGACCAGCACCGCGCCGGGCGTCGCCTCCAGCGCCGCATTCGCCGCCGGACCCAGCCGCACCCGCGCGATCAGCCACGGCCCGCCGATCCGCGTCATCCAGGTGACCAGCGCTCCTGCCAGCACGATGGCGAAGACGCTCCAGTCCAGGTTCAGGGCCTCAGGCATTGCGGGTCCTCCCTTGCCCCTTCGCTTGGAGGGCCGCAACCGCCCCGCCGGCCAGGGCGCCGGCCAGGATGTGCCAGGTTCCGCCGGTGGACAGCGCATGGACGGCCAGCGCCGCAGCGGCACTCGCCAGCCAGGGCGGCAGCGATCCGATACCGCGCCAGAACCCGGCCAGCAGGCAGAGGAAGACGGCGATGAAGGTGAAATCCAATCCCCAGGCGGTGGGGTCGGCGATCAGCGCGCCGGCCAGCGTCCCGGCCACCGTGCTGGACAGCCACGCAAGATAGAGCGTCGCCGCCACACCGTACCAATAGGCCAGCGACAACTCCGGTCCGCGGCGCAGCGCCAGCGCCCACTGCTCGTCGGTCATGAAGAACAGCGCCAGCCCCGCCCGTGCCCGGGGCACGCCGCGGAAGCGCGGCTCCAGCGTCGCCCCCATCAGCAGGTGGCGCAGATTGACCAGCAGGATGGCGCCGACCACCGCCAGCCCGGCGCTGCCCTTGTCCAAAAGCTCGACCGCGACGAACTGGGAACTGCCGGCGAAGACCAGGGCGCTCATCAGCCCCATGTCCAGCGCCGACAGGCCGGCCTTGGCGGCGAGGCTGCCCAGGAGGAAGCCGAAGGGAATGGCGCCCGCCACGATGGGCAGGCTATGGACGACACCCGACGCGAAGTCCTGCCGCGGGGATGCCGGTACGGCGAAGCTGCCCGTGCTCATGTCTGTGCTCATAGGGAGGAAGCTAGGCTGCGGCGGCGGGCGCGTCTTGGATCGGATTGCTGCCGCGCCGGTATTGGCCGGGGGAGACGCCGACCCGTCCCTTGAACACCCGGTTGAAATGCGCCTGATCGCAGAAACCGCAGGCCAGTGCCACGTCTGCCAGCGGCAATTGCCCCGCCAGCAGCCGCTTGGCCTGGGCGACCCGCCGGTCGGTCAGATAGCCGTGCGGGGTCGTGCCCACCGCAGCCCGGAAGACACGCAGCAGATGGAAGCGGCTGAGCCCGGCCGCCTCCGCCAGATCGGCCAGTTCGACCGCGCTGTCGAGATGGGCATCCAGATATTCCCGCGCGCGGCGGACCGCCGCCGGTTCCCGCCCCGCCTCGCGCGGCCGCGCCGTCAGATCGCCATGGCGCAACGCCAATGCTGTAAAGGCGCGCAGCGCGTCGGTGTCGGTGCGCAACGGTTCGCGGTACGGCCCCTCCAACCCATGGTGCAGGCCGCGCAGGATCTGGAACAACTCCGGGTCGTCCAGTTCCATGGCGGAGAAATGCGGCGCCGCAGGCCGGCCCAGCGCGTCGGCCATCGCCTGTTCAAACAGCGTCACCGAGGGATAGAACATGCGGTAGGCATAGCCGTCCGCCGCCGGGCGGCCGTCATGCAGGATCTCGGGATCCAGCACCACCACCTGTCCGGCCCGCGCCACCCGTTCGGTGCCGCGGCAGCGGTAAAGCTCGGTCCCGGCGGTGATCACGCCGACCACATAGGTCTCGTGCGTGTGCGGGGCGTAGCTGTGGCGCTGGAAGCGGGCGTTCAGGCATTCCATGCCGTCGAAACGCGCCTCCCGCCACAGCCGGGCGAAGTCGCCGCCGCCGGCTGCTGTCCGGTTCAATGAAGGATCTAACGCGGATTGCTGGTCCATGCCGCAGTCTAACAGGCGGGCGCCCCGGTCGTCTTGGACAGGATTGCTGGCAGGCGCCTCATGCGGGTGGCGCGTTACACACTGTTACACAGCGTCAGCTTGGCCGATATCGTCCGGTTACAGTCGCGCGCGATCATCCCCCTCTTCCCGATGGGAGGAGGGGGAACTGCCAGGGTGGCGAAGGCGGTTAGGACGCCTTCGCGGTCTTCTTCTTCGGCGCGGCGGCTTCGGCGGGTGCATCCTTCGCAGCCTTGGCCTTGGTCGCCTTCTTGGCGGCCGGCTTCTTGGCCGCAGCCTTCGCCGGTGCCTTCGCCTTGGCTGGCTTCTCCGTCTCGGCGCCGTCGGCCTTGGCCGGCTCGGCGTCCTTGGCCGCCTTTCCGCCCTTCTTGGCGGCATCCTTGGCGACCTTGGCGTCGATCAGTTCCAGCGCCTGCTCCAGCGTCACGCTGTCCGGCTCGGTCCCCTTGGGGATCGAGGCGTAGACGCTGGCGTGCTTCACATAAGGCCCGAAGCGGCCCGACCCCATGGTGATCGGCTTGCCGGTCTTCGGGTGGTCACCCAGCGTCTTGGCCGGGGCCGACGCCTTCTTGGCAGCGCCGGCCAGCAGGTCGACGGCGCGGTTGATGCCGATGGTCAGCACGTCGTCGTCGGGCGTCAGCGACTTATAGACGCTGCCATGCTTCAGGTAGGGACCGAAGCGGCCAATGCCGGCGCTGATCTCCTCGGCCGTTTCCGGATGGTTGCCGATGACGCGCGGCAGGGCCAGCAGCTTCAGCGCGGTGTCGAGATCGACGTCGGCCGCGGCCATGCCCTTGGGCAGCGACACCCGCTTGGGCTTCGGCGCCTCGTCCTTCTTCTTTTTCTTCGCCTTCGGCTTCTTGCCGTCCGCCGCAGGCTCCTCTGCGGGCGGCTCCTCCACCGGCGGGGCAGCGGCGGCGGGCGCCGGGCCGAGCTGGATGTAGGCGCCGTAGGGACCGCGGCGCACCGTCACCGGCAGGCCGGTCTCCGGATCGTTGCCCAGCTCGCGCGGGCCTTCCTGCGCCTCGCCGTTCTCGTCGTTGGCGACGGCCAGCGGCCGGGTGTAGCGGCATTCCGGATAGCGCGAGCAGCCGATGAAGGCGCCCATCTTGCCCAGCTTCAGCCCCAGCCGGCCCTCGCGGCAGACCGGGCAGACGCGCGGGTCATGGCCGTCCTCGGTGGCGGCCGGGAAGAAATGGGCGCCCAGCTCGTTGTCGAGCGTGGTCAGCACCTGGGTGATCGTCAGGTCCTTGGTGCCGTTCACCGCCACGTCGAAGGCGGTCCAGAAATCGCGCAGGACGGTCTTCCAGTCGATCTTGCCGTCGGAGATCTCGTCCAGCTGGTTCTCCAGCTCCGCCGTGAAGTTGTACTCCACATAGCGGTGGAAGAAGTTCTCCAGGAAGGCGGTGACCAGCCGGCCGCGGTCCTCAGGGATGAAGCGCCGTTTGTCCAGCCGCACGTAATTGCGGTCCTGCAGCACCTGGAGGATCGAGGCATAGGTGGACGGGCGGCCGATCCCCAGCTCCTCCAGCTTCTTGACGAGGCTGGCTTCGGAATAGCGCGGCGGCGGCTGGGTGAAGTGCTGTTCCGGGTCGATGTCGCCGCGGGAGAGATCATCGCCCTGGTCCATGGCCGGCAGCCGGCGTTCCTGCTGGTCATCCTCGGCCGCGTCGTCACGGTCCTCCTGATAGACCTTCAGGAAGCCGTCGAACACGACGATGGAGCCGGTGGCGCGCAGCACCACGTCCTTGGACGGGCTGGCGATGTCGACCGCCACCTGGTCCAGCACGGCACTTTCCATCTGGCTGGCCAGCGTGCGCTTCCAGATCAGTTCATAGAGCCGCAGCTCGTCACTTTCCAGATAGCCGGCCACCGAGTTGGGGCGGCGGTGCAGGTCGGTCGGCCGGATGGCCTCGTGGGCCTCCTGGGCGTTCTTGGCGGCGGTCTTGTAGACGCGCGGCTGGGCCGGGACGTAGCGCTCGCCATACTGCGTGCCGATCAGGCCGCGGGCGCCGTCGATGGCCTCCTGCGACAGGCTGACGCCGTCGGTTCGCATATAGGTGATGAGGCCGACCGTCTCGCCGCCGATGTCCACGCCTTCATACAGCTTCTGCGCCGTGCGCATGGTGCGGGTGGCGCCGAAGCCCAGCTTGCGCGAGGCCTCCTGCTGCAAAGTGGAGGTGGTGAAGGGCGGCGACGGGTTGCGGCGGCTCTGCTTGCGCTCCACCGTCGAGACGGCGAAGGCCTGCGGACGGATCCGCGCCACCGCGGCCTCGGCGGCCTCGCGGTTGGGCAGGGCGAACTTGTCGAGGCGCTTGCCGTCCAGCTGGGTCAGCGACGCGGTGAAGGCAGAGCCGGCCGGCGTGGTGAAGCCCACTGCGATCGACCAGTACTCCTGCGGCCTGAAGACCTCGATCTCCGACTTCGCGCTCGCAGATCAGGCGCAGCGCCACCGACTGCACGCGGCCGGCGGACTTGGAGCCCGGCAGCTTGCGCCACAGCACCGGCGACAGGGTGAAGCCGACCAGATAGTCCAGGGCGCGGCGCGCCAGATAGGCGTCGACCAGCTCCTGCGACACGGCGCGGGGGTTGGCCATGGCGGTCTGGACGGCCGACTTGGTGATCTCGTTGAAGGTGACGCGCTGGACGTCGCGGTTGTCGGACAGGTGCTTTTCGCGAAGGAGTTCGGACAGATGCCAGGCGATGGCCTCTCCCTCGCGATCCGGATCGGTTGCGAGGTAGATGCGGTCGGCCGACTTCACCGCCTTGGCGATTTCGTCGATGTGGCGCTTTGAGCGGTCGCCCAGCTCCCATTCCATCGCGAAGTCTTCGTCCGGGCGCACCGAGCCGTCCCGGGCCGGTAGGTCGCGGACATGGCCGAAGCTGGCGATGACGGTGTAGTCGTCGCCCAGATACTTGTTGATGGTCTTCGCCTTGGCCGGCAATTCGACGATGACGACGTTGCTGCCCGGCAAGAAACCAGCCCTTCGCGTATGCCCACTCAAACCAAGGCGGCGCCGATCAGGCGAGAGAGACCTGATGACCGGGAAGACGCTGGACTCGGCCGGCAAGCTCAAGTTCCAGAACCACGGTCAGCACCACCGGAGCGGACAATTGGCACCCGCGAACGAGTTCGTCAATGGTGACGGGCGAGGGGCCGAGGTTTTCCAGCACCACGGCACGCGCCTTGGCAAGGTCGGATTCGTCGGGTTCCATCGCTCGGCCATGGGTGAGGGCGGGTGCGCTGAACAGGTTGGGCTGCCGTTCGGCCAGCGTCGGCGGGCGCAGGGTTTCGATGGCGCGCAGCACGTCGTCGGTGCGCTCCACCAGCGTGGCGCCCTGGCGCAGCAGGTTGTTGGTGCCATGGCAGCGGGGGTCGAGCGGGGAGCCCGGCACCGCCATCACCTCGCGTCCCTGCTCCAGCGCCATCCGCGCGGTGATCAGCGAGCCGGAGCGCAAGGCCGCCTCCACCACCAGCACCCCCAGCGACAGGCCGGAGATCAGGCGGTTGCGGCGGGGGAAGTGGCGGGCCTGCGGCTGGGTGCCGATGGCGCTTTCCGCCACCGCCACGCCCTGCGCCAGGATGTCGCGGTACAGCCCCTCATTCTCCGGCGGATAGACGACGTCGATGCCGCCTGCCAGCACCGCGGCTGTGCCGCTGGCCAGCGAACCGGCATGGGCTGCGGTGTCGATGCCGCGGGCCAGGCCGGAGACCACCAGCAGCCCGGCCGCCCCAAGCTCCCGCGCCAGAGACTCGGCGAATTTCTTGCCGTTCAGCGAGGCGTTCCGCGCTCCGACGATGGCGACCGCGCGCCGTTGCAGCAAATGGGCATGCCCCATGATCGAGATCACCGGCGGCGCGTCGTCCACCGCGGCCAGGGGTTCCGGGTAGTCCGGTTCGCAGGCGCAGAGCAGCCGGGCACCGAAGCGGCGGTTGGCCTGCATCTCCCGCTCCGCCTCCGCCTTGGCGGCGATGCGCAGCGGCTTGGCCCGCCCGCCGCGCCGCGCCAGATCCGGCAGCATGTCGAGCGCCTTGGCAGCGCTGCCATACTGGTCCAGCAGGCGGTGAAACGTGATCGGCCCGACATTCTCCGTCCGGATGAGGCGGATCCAGTCGAGCCGTTCGGCATCGGTCAAAGGGCGGCGCGGTTGTGTCATGCGGCAAACATTTACAACCTGCTATCGGCTCGTTCAACATACATTCGCGTTATTTCGCCCTGAATTCGATGTTTGTGCTCCTGCATGGGTCGGCAGAGCCGTGTCTGCGGGAATGCCATCGGTCTGGGGTAGCGGCGCGCCGTTGCGAAACAATCTTATTCTGGTGCGGCAACGAAATTCCATCCGCCAAGTTGGAACCAAGATATTAGCTTTAATTCATCTTTGAGATCTATGCAAAAAGTCTATGGTTACTCGCGTTACATGGCATCTGGATGCTTCATGGATCATGAAAATTGTCACAACCTGACAGATTTATTCTTATGGAAACCTCTGCGGTTATCGCTATTATTCGCATACATAATAGAGTACTCACGTGGGGGAGCGATGTTCGGACGGGGAAAGCGAACTCTTGCGCTCAAGCGCAAGATGGCGGCGCTCGATGCGCTGCGCGCCAAGGTGATGGTGGCGGATGCCGATCTGACCATCGTCCATGTCAACCCCGCGGTGGTCGGGCTGCTGCGCCAGGCGGAGGGCGATCTGCGCAAGGAGTTGCCGCGCCTGGACGTCAGTCGCCTGGTCGGCAGCAACATCGACGTCTTCCACAAGAACCCCAGCCATCAACGCGGCATGCTGGCGGCGCTGACCAAGCCGCACAGCGCCACCATCAAGGTCGGCGGGCACCAGTTCGACCTGCTGGTCTCGCCGCTGACCGAGGACGGCCAGCGCATCGGTTTCGTCGTCGAATGGGCCGATGCCAAGGATCGGCTGCAAAACCTCGACTATGCCGCGCAGATGACGGCGATCAACCGGTCGCAGGCGGTGATCGAGTTCACCACCGAAGGCATCATCACCAAGGCCAACGACAATTTCCTGAAGGTGATGGGCTATCGCCTGGACGAGGTCGTCGGCAAGAACCACAGCATGTTCGTCGAAACCGCCTACCGCGACAGTGCGGACTACGCCCGTTTCTGGGAAACGTTGCGGCGGGGCGAATTTCAGGCGGCGCAGTACAAGCGGATCGCCAAATCCGGCAAGCCGGTGTGGATCGAGGGCGCCTACAACCCGATTCTCGACGAAACGGGGCGGGTGGTCAAAGTGGTCAAGTTCGCCGTCGACGTGACCGCGCAGGTCTCGTTGCTGAACAACCTAAAGATCATGATCGATAAGAATTTCGGTGAGGTCGATCAGGCGCTCCGCCTGTCGATGGAGGAGGCGGACTCGGCCAGCCACGCCGCCGGCTCCACCTCGGCCAGTGTCCAGGCGGTGGCCGCGAGCGCTGAGGAACTGGTCGCCTCCATTGCCGAGATTTCCCAGAGCATGACCCGCGCCCGCGCGGCGACCGACGGCGCCTTCGACCGCACGGTGACGGTGGCGGAAAGCACCGACCGGCTGGCGGCGGCGGCCCAGGCGATGAACGGCATCGTCGGGATGATCAACAGCATCGCCGGCCAGATCAACCTGCTGGCGCTGAACGCCACCATCGAAGCGGCCCGCGCCGGAGAGGCGGGCAAGGGGTTCGCCGTCGTGGCCTCCGAGGTGAAGAACCTCGCCAACCAGGCCGGCAAGGCGACCGAGCAGATCTCCGCCGAGATCGAAGGCATCCAGTCGACCTCGACCGAAGTCGCCACCGCCTTGAGCGCCATCCGCGAGGCCGTCGCGGTGGTGCGGGAGCATGTGACCGGCACGGCGTCGGCGGTCGAGGAGCAGAGCGCCGTCACGCAGAACATGTCGTCCAACATGCAGAGCGCGTCGGCCGCCGTTGGGACAGTGACCTCCAACGTCGCCGCCATCTCCACCGCGGTCAGCCAGGTGGCCGGCGCGGTCGAACGGACCAAGGAGGCGGCGCACGTTCTCGTGCGGTGATGCACGGGTGCGCCGATGGATACGAAGACCGGGCGCCGCATCCCACGGCGCCCGGCTGTTCGTATCCATCAGCGCCTGTGGAATGTCGGCGGCCGCTTCTCGAAGAACGCGGTGATGCCCTCCTTCGCCTCGCCATGGTGCAGGGCTTCGACGAACAGGTCGCTTTCGCGGGCAAGCTGGGTGGCGAAGCTGCCATAGGCCAGTTCCATCAGCTTCTTGGCCCGGCCCATCGCGCCGCTCGGCCCTTCGGCGATGGTTCCGGCCCAGGCGATTGCCCCGGCCAGCGCCTGTCCGGGGGCGGTGACGCGGTTGACCACGCCGGCCGCATGCAGACGCGCGGCGTCGACCGGGCCGCCGGTCAGCATCAATTCCGCATAAAGCTGCGGCGGCAGCGCGCGGGCGAGGGAGGCGGAGGCGCCGCCGTCGGCGGTCAACCCGACCTTGACATAGGCGGTCAGGAACTGCGCGTCCTCCGCCGCGACAATCAGGTCGCAGGCCAGCGCCAGCGAGAAGCCGGCACCGGCCGCCGGACCCTCGACTGCGGCGACGATGGGCTTCGGGCATTCGCGCATGGCGCGGACCCAGCCGTGAAAGCGCTCGATGCCGTCCCGGTTCTCCGACCGTGACCGGCTGCCATGGTGATAGAGGTTGTTGAGATGCCCGCCCGAGCTGAAGGCTCCACCGGCGCCGGTCAGCACGATGGCGCCGATGCCGGGGTCGTGTGTCGCCTCATCCAGCGCATCGCGGCCGGCGGACATCATCTTCAAGCCAAGCGCGTTGCGGGTGCCGGCGTCGCTCATGGTCAGCACCATGACTCGGCCCTGGCGTTCCACAGTCATGCTGCCGGTATCCTGACGTTCGTTCATGGTCGTTTCTTCCCCGGTTGTCGTTGTCCGGCAGACCGATCCTCGCCGGATGGTGGAATGACTGTGCCAGCCCGCGAGCGGCGCTCCAATCCGTCCGACCGGTATAGGAGCGTCCCCGATGCCGTGGGAAACCGCTGTTTTTCCGAAATACCCCTTCCTACATTGGGGTGAGACCTATCGCCGCGCAAAGCCATGACGGCGTCGGAATGCGGCACCTGATCTTGCGGGGGGCAGGGCATGGCGCTGGCGGCGGACCGGCATGGCCGGGGCGGGAAAGGGGGGCCGATCGCCGCCATGGCCGTTCCGCCTTATGCCAACCGCACCATGATCCTCGCCTGCGTGCTGGCCTTCGTCCTGCGGTTGCCGCCGGAATCCTTCGCCTTCGTCCCCGCCTATTTCTTCGGAACGGTCGAACTGGCCGGGCCGCTGCCCACCGGAGCGTTGTGGCGCGGGCTGTTCGGCCATGTGCTGGTTCACGGCGACCTGACGCATCTGCTGTCCAACATGGCGGTGCTGTGGCTGCTGGGCGATGCGGTGGAGCGGCAGGTCGGTCATCTCCGCTATCTTCTGCTGTTCCTCGCCGGAACGGTGGCGGCTGCGCTGACGGAGGGGCTGTTGACCGCCGACCGGATGGCGCCGCTGATCGGCGCGAGCGGGGCGATCTGCGCGCTGATGGGGGCCTTCCTGTGGATGCGTCCGCGCGCGGGCCTGCTGTCGCGGCGCCTGCCACGGCGGCTGGTGCAGGGGGCGATCCTGGTCTTCGCGCTGCTGAACGCAGCGATGACACTTGTGCCGCTGAGCGCCGAGTCCCCGCTGGCCGAGGTCGGCTGGGGTGCTCACGCCGGCGGACTGGCTGCGGGGCTGCTTCTGGGCGCTGTGCTGATCCTGCCCGGGCGAAGCCGGGTGATCGGCGGACTTTAGAAAGTGCCTTGAGCGGTTGCATTCGACGCCGGTCACCGAAATACTCGCGCGATCTTCAGCGGGAGACGGCGGTTCATGAGCGACGGCAAGAGTGGCGAGACTGTTCTGGGCGTGATCGGCGGCAGCGGCCTGTACGACATCGACGGGCTGGAGAACACCCGCTGGGTCAAGGTGACGACCCCCTTCGGCGAGCCGTCCGACGAACTGCTGACCGGCGAACTGGCGGGCCGGAAGCTGGTCTTCCTGCCGCGCCACGGCCGCGGCCACCGCATCCCGCCGTCGGAACTGAACTTCCGCGCCAACATCCATGCGCTGAAACAGCTGGGCGTGACCGAGATCCTGTCGGTGTCGGCGGTCGGCTCGCTGAAGGAGCATCTGCCACCCGGCACCTTCGTGGTGATCGACCAGTTCATCGACCGCACCTTCGCCCGCGACAAGACCTTCTTCGGCAGCGGGCTAGTCGCCCATGTGGCGCTGGGCCATCCGGTCTGCGGGCGGCTGGGCGACCTGATCGAGGAGGCGCTGGCCGAGCTGGACATTCCGCACCAGCGGCGCGGCACCTACATGGTGATGGAGGGGCCGCAATTCTCCACAGTCGCCGAATCGAACCTCTACCGCAGTTGGGGCTGTGACGTCATCGGCATGACCAACATGCCGGAGGCCAAGCTCGCCCGCGAGGCGGAGATGTGCTACGCGACCGTCGCCATGGTCACCGATTACGATTGCTGGCACGAGGGGCACGACCATGTCTCGGTCGATGCGGTGATCCGCGTGGTGGTCGCCAATGCCGGCAAGGCCCGCTCCCTGGTGGCGGCGCTGGCACCGAAGGTGGCGCGGCGCGAGGGGCCATGCGTCCAGGGCTGCCACACGGCGCTCGATAACGCCATCATGACGGCTCCCGGCCACCGCGATCCGGCGATGCTGGAAAAGCTGTCGCTGATCGTGAAGCGCACGCTGGGCTGAGCGGTTGCCGGGGGGGGGGGTGAAAAGGCACTATTTTTTGGAACGGGCGTACCGGGGCCGTAACCCCCGGCACGGCCGCCCGATCAGCGGTTCAGGTGCTCAAGCAGCAGCTTGACCACCTGCAACAGCAGGATCAGGAGAGTGAGGATTTTGTCCATCCTCTTGCCCTCCGTCAGTGCGGCGCGGGCGGTGGCCGTTCCGCCGCCCCGACCGCCGCGCAAACATGCCAAGCATTACCATCGGCTGGATCCGGAAGTTGCATGTGAATGCATTTGTTCGCCCTTATGGGTGGGCGAACGCCGTCGGCGGAACCGTTGGCATCGCAAGGTCGTCACGGCCAAGCCCATGAACGAAAGTAGGGGTGGGTGCCGTTTCGCCTGTCGAATATATCATCGGTACATGTAACCATTCAGGCAACGACAAGACGGTTCCGCGGTTGATCGATACGGCTGATGGCTGCTCGCCAGAGCGGATACAGGATTGCCATGCCATCCCGCGATGCATTGCTTTGAAAAATCCCGGATAGAGCGATGACCACTTGGCGCCGCTCCAGTCGCGTGAGCGCACTGTATTTTTTACGCGACGAAATAAAACCGGAATGGAAGCTATGCAATTTAACGAATTGTCGGGTAGACGTTGCGATTTCTAGGATTGTTCGGACACCATAGTGTCTTCTGTTCGGCAAGTGGCGTCATCGCTCAACCGGCGCCATGGCCATAACGATGAGGAAACGTTCATGAAGCGTCGTTCCTTCCTGACCTCCGCCGGTGTCGGCGTCGCCGCCAGCACGCTTGCGGCCCCGGCCATCGCGCAGAGCCAGCCGGAGATTCATTGGCGTCTGGCGTCCAGCTTCCCCAAAAGCCTGGACACCATCTACGGTGCCGCCGACACCATTGCCGCCCGCGTTGCCGCCGCGACCGACGGGAAATTCACCATCCGCCCCTTCGCCGCCGGTGAGATCGTTCCCGGTCTGCAGGTGCTGGACGCGGTGCAGAACGGCACGGTCGAGTGCGGCCACACCGCCAGCTATTACTATGTCGGCAAGGATCCGACTTTCACCTTCGACGCGACGGTGCCCTTCGGCCTGAACGCCCGCCAGCAGAATGCCTGGATCTACAATGGCGGCGGCATGGCCCTGCTGCGCGAGTTCTTCGACGGCTATGGTGTCATGAACTTCCCGGCCGGCAACACCGGCGTGCAGATGGGCGGCTGGTTCCGCAAGGAGATCAAGACCGTCGAGGATCTGAAGGGCCTGAAGTTCCGCATCGGCGGCTTCGCCGGGCAGGTGCTGGCCAAGCTGGGCACGGTGCCGCAGCAGATCGCCGGCGGCGACATCTACCCGTCGCTGGAAAAGGGCACCATCGATGCCGCCGAGTGGATCGGACCCTACGACGACGAGAAGCTCGGCTTCAACAAGGTCGCCAAGTACTACTACTATCCGGGCTGGTGGGAAGGCGGGCTGAACGTCTCGCTGCTGGTCAACAAGCAGCAGTGGGACCAGCTGCCCAAGCAGTACAAGGCCGTTCTGGAAGCCGCCTGCTTCGAGGCCAACCTGACCATGAACGCCAAGTACGACGCGGAAAACCCGGCGGCTCTGCGCCGTCTGGTCGCCGGCGGCGCTCAGTTGCGGCCCTTCCCGCGCGAGGTGATGGAAGCCTGCTACAAGGCGGCGACCGAACTGTATGAAGAGACTGCCAAGACCAACCCGAAGTTTGCCAAGATCTACGAGCCGTGGAAGAAGTTCCGCGACGACGAATATCTGTGGTTCCGGGTGGCCGAGAACTCCTTCGACAACTTCGCCTTCACCGCCGGTCTGAAGCGCTGACGGTCAGTGTTGACGGCATAGGTTGACGTTTGCAGCCCCCGCATCCTGTCCCGGATGCGGGGGCTTTCTTTTACGCCTGTTCCCGTCAGGCCGGACGGCCGGGGGCCAGCAGGTTGGCGATCATGGTCTGCACCACCTCGCCGTTCTGGTTGAGGGTGGTGGTCTTCACCCGCAGCACGCCCTGGTCGGGCCGCTTGGCGGAACGCCGGGCCTCCAGAACTTCCATCTCAATGCGCAGCACGTCGCCGGGACGGGTCGGGCGCGGCCAGCTGATCTGGTCAACCCCCATGCCGATATAGCCGCCGGCCAACTCGGCGTTGCTTCCCACGATCATCCGCATCGTCATCCCGGCGGTGTGCCAGCCGCTGGCAGCCAGTCCGCGGAACAGCGTGTCCTTCGCCGCCTCGGCGTCCAGGTGGAATGGCTGCGGATCGAACTTTTCGGCATAGGCGACGATTTCCGCCGCATCGACCGTGACCGGTCCGCCAGTGAAGCGGTCGCCCACCGCGACATCCTCGAAATAGCGCATCCCCCGGAACTCCATTCTTGATGATACAGACCTGTCTCTTCATTGCGATGGTAGAGACAGGTCTGTATCATTGTCAATGCCGGGCTTGGACCCGGCCGTTGTGAACGGGTGGGGGTTGGCGGATGGGTGGAGTCGAAGGCGAGAGGAGGCCGGCGCGCGAACGGATTCTCGACACCGCGGCAGAGCTGTTCTATCGCGAGGGCATCCGCGCGGTCGGCATCGACACGATCATCGCCCGGTCCGGCGTCGCGAAGATGAGCCTTTATCGGAATTTCGCATCGAAGGACGATCTGGTCTGCGCCTATCTGGAGCGCAGCATGGTCCAGCACGCCGCTTGGTGGGACCGGGTGACTGCGCGCCACCCTGGCGATTCGCGCGCCCAGATGAAGGCGATCTTCATGGCGCTCGGCCATTGGATCGATCATCCGAAATTCCAGGGCTGTCCCTTCACGACCGCTGCCGCCGAACTTCGTGATCCCGCCAACCCCGCACGGGCGCTGGCGCTGGCGCATAAGCGCATGGTCCGCGACCGCCTGCATGCGATGGCGGTCGCGGCGGGCGCCGATGATCCGGACCGGCTGTGCGGTCAGTTGCAGCTTCTGATGGAAGGCGCCTATGCCGCCGGCCGCGCGCTGGATCTGGGGCCGGGCAACGAGGCGGTGGCGAGTGCGGCTGCGGCCCTGATCGATGGGGCCTGCGCGGAGAAATAATCACCCGAGGCTTGGCGATACATCTAACGCAAGAAAGCGCCGCAGGACGGACCCACGGCGCTTCCTCAAGCCGGCACGTTGCGTCAGTCGGCGCCGATGCGGTCGCGCACCGCCTGGCCGGGACGATAGTCCTGCAATCGGGTGGCGCGCAGGCCGCGCATCCCGTGGCTGTCGATCAGCCTCTGCCAGGACAGGAACTCCTCCACCGACAGCGTGTAGCGGCGGCAGGCTTCCTCCAGGCTTATCAGGCCCGAACGGACGCCAGCGACCACTTCCGCCTTGCGGCGCATCACCCAACGCTTGGTGTCGGGCGGGGGAAGGTCGTTTTCGGTCATGGGACGCCCCTCAGGACCAATGACCGATGCACCGGCTGCTGAGTCGTCGCCGATGTCGAATTCGATGAGTGCCATGCGCGGACGCTCCAACCCAAACTGTGGATTCCACGATTTCGGGGTACTGTATGCGCCGGCACTTAACAAATGCCTAAACGAAAGGGTTAACTTTTTATCGGGTGGTAGTTGCTCACCCGAACGGACAGGGCGGTCGCGGCGGCCCATCCGTCCAGGCTTGCGGCAATCGGTCGGTACAACGGATCCGGGTCAGTAGACGGTGGTCAGCTTCGATAGCGGGACTTCGCTGGCGCCGATGTTCAGCACCGTCTCGCCGTCCTTGTTGTTGCCGATACCGGCGACCGTGCCGAAGGTGTAGGTGGTGGTCTTGATAGTGTCGTTCTTGTTCTCGGACACCGGCGCCACGTTCATGCGATAGGTGCCGGGCTGCACCGCGCGGCCGTTGTTGTCCTTGAAGTCCCAACTGACGGCATGCTTGGTGCCGGCGGTGGTTTCGCCGGGCATCGAGCGGATGATGTTGCCGTTGGAGTCCAGGATGTCGACGCGCACCGACTTGGCCGAGGTCGCCAGCTCATAGCCCAGCGGCGCCTGCGTCATGCCCTGCGAGTACTGGAAATTGTCGCCCTCGAAGGCGACGGTCCGGCCGAGATAGGCGAGGTTGGTCGAAGCGGTGCCGGCCGACTGCAACTGCACCAGCTTGTCCAGGCGGCTGTTGGTGCCGATGTTCTGCTCGACGTTGGCGAAATCGACCAGCTGCTTGGTCATGTCGTTGGTGTCGAGCGGCTTCAGCGGATCCTGGTTCTTCATCTGCGTGGTCAGCATGGTGAGGAACGTCTGGAAATTGTCGCCCAGCCCCTTGGTGGCCGATGCCGTCTTTTCCGCATCGGTCTGCGGCGTCTTGGAGGTTTCGGTCGCCGTCTTCGACCCTTTGGAAAGACCACCCGAATAGGTGCCGTACTGGTTCACGGTCGGGGTGTTGGTGGTGTTGGTGGTCGTGGTCATGGCGGTCGTCCTTTATGGCCCTGTCGGCCGGAATCTCTGATGCGACGGTGGGATGCGGCCGGGTCGGCCGGCCCCGCTCAGGCGCGGATGTCGACGCGCCCGTCGCCGAGCGTCGCGGTGTAGACGGCTCCATCGGACCCGTCATCGTCGCCGCCACCGCCGAAGCCGTGGCCGCGCTTGCCCGATCCGGTCCCCTTGCCGTCGCCCCGGCCCTCGCCTGCGAAGGGATTGCCTTCGCCGCGCAGGCTGAAGTTCAGGCTGTTGGCGTCCGTCTGCAATCCAGCGTCTTGCAAAGCGCGTTCCAACCCGCGGCTGTCGCGTTGCAGAAGTTCGAGCGTCTGTGCCTTTTCCACCGCAACCATCGCATTGACCCGGCCATCGGCGCCGATGTCCAGCTTGATGTCGATCCGGCCCAGTTCGGCCGGATGCAGGTTGATGGTTAACTGGTCGACCTCGTCGGCGACGCTCTTCTTGATGTGGACGGCGATCTGGTCATGCACGCCCATCGGCATGCCGGCGCCGCGCGACGGACGCAGGGTCGCGGTGGCGGCCTGCGGCTGGTCGAGGCCGGGAATGCCGGCATGGATCCCTTCCATCGCGGCGAGCGCCGGATGGGTGTGCGGGCTGGCGGCGGAAGCGCCGGTCGCGGCGGTTCCGTCAATGCCTCCGATACCCTCCAGGGCTTTGGCGGCGGTGCCGGTCGCGGCTGCCGCGACTGTTTCCGCCACCGGCATGGCCGGCGCTGTGGGTGGGGTCGGCTGCTGCATCGCGGTCTGCGCCTGGGGCTGGGCATCGTTCCGGCTGCCGCCCTCGGTTCCGGTATGCTTGCCGGATTGCCTGGCATCGCCGACCTTCGCCTTGGCGGCGGCCAGCAGATCGGCGAAGCGGTCGGGCAGGGCGGTGTCGTCGGTCGGCAGGGCCTCGGCGTCGGGCCGTGCGCCGGGCTCGGCCTGGGTTGCATCCGCGGTTTGGGCGGCATCGCCGCCGACTGCGGCGGTCTTGCCGCCGGCTTTCGCCGCGGCTTCCGCACCCGCCTGACCGGCCGCCGAGGCACCTGTGGCAGCGGCCTGCGCCTGGGCAAGCTGGGCTGCGAGCTGGGCGGTGGGATCGACAGGCGCGGCCGATCCGGTTGCAGGGGTGTCGGCACCGCCGGCCGCGTCGTCGGTGCTGTCCGGTGCCTTCGTCTGTCCGGCCGGCATCAGGCCGGCAAGGATCAGGTCGCTCGCCTGCGGGATCGGTTGCTGCGCCATGGGCTGGACAGGCGGCAGCGGCTGGTCGGTGGGCTGGTCGGTGGGCTGTCCCTCGGCGGCGTCATCCGACATGTCCTCACCGCCGGCGTCGGCCATGGTTTCACCCTGTGCCGCGGCGTCGGCCGAGGCGGACTCATCGGTCGCGGCGGCGTCCTTGGCATCGGCGGTACTGGTGGCTGTCGCCGCATCTGCCTTGTCCGCTCCCGCCTTATCTGCATTGACCTTATCCGGGCTGCCGGAGGCCTTGTCGGTCCTGGACAGGTCTTTGGCCGGCCTCTCGGCCTTGGCCGGGCGGTGGTCCTCCTGGCGGGCCTGCACCTTCGGGTCGTCGTTCTTGCCGGCCTTCGGCTCGGCCGCGCGCGTCGCATCGGCGGCATCCTGCCGACGCCGGGTTTCAGCGGTCCGGTCGCGGGTCAGGTCGGGCTTCGGCTCCGTGCGCACCGGCTGCCGGCGCTGGGCCTCTGCGGCGCGGGCGTCCCTGGCATCCTTTGCAGCCTCCTTGGCGGCGTCCTTCGCCGCTTCCTTCGCCGCGTCTTTTGCGGAGTCGCGGGCTGCCGCGTCGGCCTGCTCGCGCTTGCGCGCCGCGGCATCGGTCAGCATGCGGTCCATCATCTTGGAGAACAGGTCGTTCTTCGTCCCAGTCCCCTGCGTCTGCTGGGACTGGCTGAGACCGTCGAACAAGGACGCGGCGATTTTGTTCGATTGGACTTCCATGGAAGGGCCTCTCAGGGACGGCGGAACGCACCGACGGCGATGCGCTGGGACCAATGCAACGGACGGGCCAACCTCGGCTCCCCGTCATCGGGCCTGCCGGCGTAGGATTGGGACGGCAGTTCCCGCCGCATCGCACGGTCAAGACCGGCAAATTCCGCCGGGTGCGGGGCCTTTCTTGCCGCAGGCTGCGGGCACAAAAAGAAAAAGGCCGCCCCGTGGAGAGAGGTGGCCGTCCGAAAAGCTCGGCAGTCATGGATGGAGGCTGATCGGATCAGAGCCGGGTATTCAGCGCCGCCGAGGTGCGCGGCCCGCTGGGCGGCGCGGAGTAACCGCGGCCGCCACCCATGTGGGCGGCATAGGCGGTGGTCGGCGCCTTCTGCTGGCGGGTGATGACGGTCACCACGGTGTCGACCATCACCTTCTGCGCCTCGCCACCGATGCGCAGGGCCTCGGCATTGTCGGCGGTGGCCGCATAAAGCCTGCCGGTGGCGTCCTTCAGCGACGTCTTCAACTCCTGCGGCAGGGCGACCAACCCCTCGCGGTCGACGCGCAGCATGCGGCTGATCTCCTCATAGACCAGGGTCATCGGCTGCTTGTCCTTGACGACCTGCGCCAGTTCCTTGGCCGGGCGGCGGGCGCGGACGGCGGCGGCCTCGCGTTCCAGCAGGGCGGTCAGGCGGCCCATCAGCTCGATCAGCGCGACCGCGCGTTCCTGGGCGTTCTTCGGCAGGTTGGCGGCCGGCTTGGGCTGCTGGGGGAAACGAACGTCGACCTTATCCATGGCTGGCCTCCTGGGCGCGAAGAAGCTCTCCGTAAACCTGATTGGCGATGCCGAAGCCGCCGCGCTGGGTGATCTGCTTGCCGAACTGCTCGATCAGCATCGGGCGGAACATCTCTTCCCCGCGCCCGCCGCCGAAGGTCTCGTCGGTGCCGATCCCCTCGAACATCGGGCCCAGCATCTGCGAGACGAACTGGCTCTCGAACTCGTTGGCGGACTTGCGGATCTGGGCAAGCTTTGCCGGGTCGATCTTGGCCTCGAGATCGGAAATCTTTGCCAGGGTGCGCACGCCGAACCCGGCGGCCTGGGCGCGCTCCACCAGCGACGAGGCGGGCGGTGCGCTGCGCGCGGCCGAAGCGGTGGAAAGGGCGGGGCTCATGGACATCAGATCACCTCGATCTCGGCTTGCAGGGCTCCGGCGGCCTTGATCGACTGGAGAATGGCGATCATGTCCCGCGGTCCCACTCCAAGCGCATTCAAGGATTGTACCAACTCCTGCAAGGTCACCCCGGAATTCATCACGGCGAGGCGGTTGTTGGACTGGTCGTCGACCTGGATATCGGTGCGCGGCACCACCGCGGTCTGCCCCTGGCTGAACGGGCCGGGTTGGCTGACCTGCGGGGTTTCGGTGATGCGGATGGTCAGGTTGCCCTGGGCGATGGCGACGGTGGAGATGCGGACATTCTCGCCCATCACGATCACCCCGGATTTCTCGTCCACCACCACGCGGGCGACCTGATCGGGGGTGATGCGCAGCTGCTCGATCTCCGTCACCAGCCCCACCACGTCGCCGCGGCGCGAGTCCGGTACGTTGATGAGGACGGAGGCCGGATCAGTCGCCTGGGCGCGGTTGCCGCGCAGCTGGATGTTGATGGCGGTCGCCACCCGCTGGGCGGTGGTGAAGTCGGGATTGCGCAGGGAGAGGCGCAGCACCGGCAGCTCGGCCAGCGAGAACTGGATCTCGCGCTCCACGATGGCGCCGGAGGAGATGCGGCCGGAGGTCGGCACGCCGCGGGTGACGCTGGCTCCCTGGCCCTGGGCGGTGAAGCCCGACACGGCGATCGGCCCCTGCGCCACGGCATAGACCTCGCCGTCGGCGCCCATCATCGGGGTGACCAGCAAGGTGCCGCCCAGCAGGCTCTTGCTGTCGCCCATCGCCGACACGGTGACGTCGATGCGCGTGCCCTGCGCCGCATAGGCGCCCAGCGTCGCCGTCACCATCACCGCCGCCACGTTCTTGGTGCGCAGGTTGGTGCCGCGGGTGTTGACGCCCATCCGTTCCAGCATGCCGGTCAGGCTCTGCTCGGTGAAGGGGGAGTTGTTCAGGCTGTCGCCGGTGCCGTTCAGGCCCACCACCAGTCCGTAACCGATCAGCATGTTGTCGCGCACGCCTTCGACATCGACGATGTCCTTGATACGGGCGGATGCGGCCAGTGCCGGTGCGGCCGGAATGCCGAACGCCAGCAGGGCGGTCAGCACGGCCAGGACGGCACGGCGGCGCAGAAGGCGAAAGGCGGTGGGGATCATGACGCGGACACTCCTGAACTCGTGCCCATCCCTATACAAACGCCGTGCCAGAGACCGTAAGCGGCGGCTTTCGGTGCCTGTCCTGAAAAACGCCCGGACTATGGCGCCTTTCGGTCACAGCCGGCCGGCAATTTTTGCCCGATTGCGGCAAGCCTTGACCGGATGTTAAGGTTGATCCATCTACTGTGTGCGCGTTTACGAATCCTTTACTGCAAACGGTTGCACGGATCATGAAAGTCGAAGGCTCCGGAAACATACGCGGCGGTGGGTCTGTCCGCCGCACCGGCAAGGCCGAAGGCTCGTCCGGCGCGGCCTTCTCCAAGCAATTGGTGGGAGAGACCGGCTCGGCCCACGGCGTCAGCGGCACCGCCGCCTCCGCCGGTGTTTCGGGCGTGCTGGCCTTGCAGGAGGTTGACGTCACCGACGACGCCACCGCGCGCGCGTCCCGCGGCAAGATGCGGGCGGAGGAGATGCTTGACCGTCTGGAGGAAATCCAGCACGGGCTGCTGTCCGGCACGCTGTCGGTGCAGAAGCTGGCCGATCTGGCGAAGGTGGTGCAGACGCGCCGTGCCCAGGTCGACGATCCGGGGCTGGCCGAAATCCTCGACGAGATCGACCTGCGCGCCCAGGTCGAACTGGCGAAGCTGACCTCCTGAATTGACCGGTCGCTTTTGCGGCCGCTTCAAGCGTTGATTCGGGCGCGAGCGCCTGTGGGGCGGGGAGCCGCCGATGAGAGAGCCATGCGGTGGCCGGATTCGCCCGTGCATGGCCGCCAGCAGGTGGCGGCGAATCTGCAACGCTGACAAATCTTTTTTATTCCAAGGGCTTGTTTGGTCGTTGCGGGGGCGAACCAATGGGTTGCGGTCGTGCCGTGGCGTGCCTATACTCCGCGCCGCCCGGATCACCCCTTTTTCGCTGGATGCTTTCGGATGACGTCGCCGCTTCTGCCCCAGAACTATTCCCCGTCGGAAGACGAGGAGTTCATGAACCCGATCATGCGGGAGTATTTCCGCCAGAAGCTGCTGCGCTGGCGCGCGGAACTGCTGGCGGAATCCACCGGCACGTTGAACAGCCTCCAGGAAGGCGGTATCCAGGAACCGGATATCGCCGACCGCGCCTCGGCCGAGACCGACCGTGCGCTGGAGCTGCGGACGCGTGATCGCGAACGCAAACTGATCTCCAAGATCGACGCCGCGCTGGAGCGTCTGGTCGACGGCAGCTACGGCTATTGCGAGGAGACGGGCGATCCCATCTCCGTTCGCCGGCTCGATGCCCGACCGATCGCGACGCTGAGCCTTGAAGCCCAGGAGCGTCACGAGCGGATGGAACGGACCCAGCGCGACGACTGACGCCGCGCCGTTTTCCGGTCCCGCAGACGATCAGCACAGTGCCGCTCACCGGGGGCAGGGCGGTGCGTCGCGTCGGCACTGCATGGGACGGATGGCACCGAACGGATGGAAAGCGCAGGTCCCGACCGGCGCTTTCGTCGTTTCTGGCCTGTTGCCGCCGCCTTGCATCCGTTGGCATCAGGGCCGGCGATGGAACCAAGCCGTCCTCACGGGGTTCGGAACGTCATTCGAAACGACGGTTCCCAGCCGGGAGGGCAGCCATGGACAACGAGACCCTAAACCTCGACCTGCGTAAGTTCCTGAAGCAGGTCGGCGTCACCTCGCAGCGGGAGATCGAGCTTGCGGTCGGCCGCGCGCTGGCCGAAGGCCGGCTGGACGGGGTGAAGTCTCTGTCGGCCCGCATGGTGCTGACGGTCGATGGTATCGACTTGACGCACGAAGTTACGGGTGAGCTGTCGCTTGAACAGCCGCCGGAGTGATGGCCCGGGTGCCATGGAGATGCGGGGTAACGGTCAGGATCGCGGCGGTCAGCCGGCGTTCGGTCCATGGCACATCGTGGTGGGCCGAGGTCAGGTAGGGACTGTTGGGATCGCGGACCCATTCGCTCGGGAACAGCGCAACCTGCCGGCCTGAGGTTCGGCCGAGGACCGCGTCATAGGGTTCCCCAGCCAGGGCGCAGGCCATCGCCCGGCACAGGTCGCTGCCGGCCAGGTTGCCGAGATGGGTTGTCTGGGTCGGCCGGGCATTGAACTCCAGGAAAACCGGCGGGCCGCCATCGTCCGGTAGAATGGCGTCGATGCCGCCGAATCCGGAATAGCCCGTCATGTCCACCATCCGGCGGGCCATGTCGATCAGCCCGGAATGGGGGGTCAGTTCGATCACGGATGCCGGGCCGAAGGGGGCCGGCTCATGACGCAGGACCGTGTAGGCAAAGGCTTCCAGCATTTTCCCGCCCAGCGCGCAGAATGATACCGACGCTGCGCGTCCGCGCAAGAATTCCTGTGCGACCGCCTGCTGGTCCGGGTGTTCCGCCGACCGGCTTGCCGCCAGGGCCATCGCCTGTTTGGTGGAGGATGCGAAAAACACCCCGCGGCCGGCCGAACTGCCGTCGTATTTCAGCAGAAGCGGTTCGCCAAGCCCGGCCAGATCGGCCGCAGCGGTACGCTGCGGATCGACGGCGACCTGACGCGGTGTCCGGATGCCCGCCGCCGCCGCCATTTCAACACAGCGAGACCGCTTCTCTTCCCAGGAGTTGTCGCTGCACCAAGCCTGGACGAACCGCAGATTGCGGGCGTCGGCGCTGTCCACCTTTACCCGTTCCTGCAACCGTCCCGCCAAGCCGAGCACGCGGACGGCGGATTCCTCGCAGCCGATGACGATGTCGGCCCGGAACTGTGCCGCCGCCCGCGCGGCGATCACGGTCAGGTCGTCTGCTGCCAATTCGGAAGAGAAGCAATGCCGGCCGTCGATCTGGTCGCAGAACTCGAGCAGGGAGTTCTTCGGGCAGATGACGAACACACGAAACCCTGCCGCCTTCAACGCGGCAGGCATTCTCGCGGTACCGTAACGATACATCGCGCAGGACACCAGCAATGCCGTGGGCATGCACACCTTCGCGTGGGAGAAAACAGGATGGTGGTTTAAAGCCTGATCGTTTTATCGGCAATCGACACTGCTGCCGACATCGTACATTGTCTCAACAGGCATGCGAGGAATGGGAAACCCCCTGTTTTGGCAGCCGCTGTCCTAGAACCGGACCGCTTGAGGCAAAGCAGCCTTTCGGTTAGGGATGGCCGCTGAGCGCCAATCCCGAAGGAAGCCAGTTCCATGAGCGACGATCCCGACTGCCTGGGCATGTGCGCCATCGACGGCGATGTCTGTACCGGTTGCGGCCGCACGCTGGATCAGATCAACGCCGCCCTGGAGCGCGCCGATGCCGATGCCGATGCCGATGCCAAGCCCGAGTCTCCCGCTGGCTGAGGCGGTCGGACCAGTCCGCGACGATCTTCCGACTTTGCTGTTGTCCTCGTCATCGCCAGACGAAGACTCATCGAGGAGCAGCATCATGGTCGACCAGCCGAACCAGCGACCCGCCGACGCCGCCCGCGACGACCAACCGCAGAAGCCCGCCGATGCCAACAAGGAGGGGGGCGGCACGATCAGCAGCGAGACCGTGAAGGCGCAGGAGGAAGCCGCCAAGGACCGTGCCCGCGAAGGCGGCTACCAATAAGCGGACGACCGGCGATGAGACGGCCCGGCTCCCGATGAGGGGCCGGGCCGTTTCGTTTGACGGTGTCGCGCCGGAAACGTGATGCACGCAACAGCGGGCGGTTTGAGTGGAGCCTATGGTCATCCTCGACCGGCCGATCATGGCCGGGATGAGGGAGACGACCCATGACGAGCGGCCTCACCCTGTCCCAGAGCGCTACCAACGCGGCGGACCTGATCGACTGTGTCGCCCAGCGCGAGGCTTACCGCCGCGCCACCGAACTCATCGGTCCGGCTTTGGCGCGGGTCGGCGGCAACATGGCCATCGGCACGATGGATGGATTCACTGCGGGATCGCCGCGGTCGCTGGAAGGCTGAAGCGGCGCAGCGCATCGGCTTTGCAGGAAATGGCGGCCCGGCAACATCGGCCCGGCACAACCCTCCGGCCGGCAGCAATTTCCCATCCGGCAGCAGCGCATCGCAGGGACCGCGGCGGTTCCTGACGCACCCCAGGGCCACGGAGGGGTGCCTCCCGCCATGGCCCTCGGATGCGTCGCCGTTACCCCGACAATCCTCAGAACGGCATGATGATGTCGTACAGCTGCTGGCCGTAGCGCGGCTGCTGGACGTCGCTGATCTGGCCGCGGCCGCCGTAGGAAATGCGGGCTTCGGCGATCTTCTCGTAGCTGATGGTGTTCTGCGCGGTGATGTCCTCGGGACGGATCACGCCATGGATTTGCAGGTCGCGCAGCTCGTAGTTCACGCGGACCTCCTGGTGGCCCTGGATGACCAGATTGCCGTTGGGCAGGGTCTGGGTCACCAGCGCCGCCACCTTCAGCTCGATCTTCTCGTTGCGGTCGACCGAGCCCTTGCCGTCGTTGTTGGTGTCGCTCGACAAATCCACCAGGCTGGCGGCCGAGGCGCCGGCCGGCAGGACGCGGCTCAGTGTGGCGCCTTCCAGGCCGAACAGGCTCGGCATGCCGGCCTTTTCGGTGTTGGCGCGCGACCGCTTGCTCTCGTTCGACAGCTTGGCCTGATCGGCGATGGAAATGTTGATGGTCAGGATGTCGCCGACCTTGGCCGCACGCTGGTCCTTGAAGAAGGCCTTGGCACCGGTCCGCCACAGCGAGTTCGGGTTGCGCTCCGTCGGCAGCGGGGTCGGCATCGGCAGGCTGACCGGCTGGTAGCCGGTGCGGGCCTGCGGGTCCTGGATGCCGCTCATCTCGGGAGCCTTGCCGATGTCGGCGATGCGCGACGCGGCGCCGCAGGCGGTCAGCGAGGTGGCAGCGGTGGCGATCATCGCGAGGCGGATCAGGCGGGCGGTCAGGGTGGCGGACATTGGAGCTTTCTCCTTACTGCGCGATGATGCCGGGCTTTGCCACGGCGACGACGTTGGGGCCCGCGACCGTCGCTTCGACGATGCGGTTGGATTGGGTGTTCACGACGCGGATGACCTCGCCCTTGCCGCCGTCCTGCAGGGCCTTGCCCTGGGTCGTCAGCGTCATCGACTGGGTGGTCAGGGTGATGGTGACCATCGAGCCCTTGTCGACCATGCGCGGCGATTGCAGATCGCGCAGGCGGACGGGCTGGTTCGTCGACACGCCGCGCTTCGGCGTCATGCCGATCAGCTGCGCGTCGGTGGCGGCGGTGTCGCTGGTGGTCTGGTCGGCGCGCACATCCTGCCAGTCGATGTCGCCCGGGCCGATGACGTCGCCGGGGATGATCCGGCGCGACAGCACCGGGATTTGCACGACGCCGAAGGCGCGGCCCGACACCGGCAGGCGGACCTGGCTGCCGGTCACCACGATCTCGGCGGCGAAACGGCCCTGGACCGGGCTGTAATAGAGGTTCTCCACCGCCAGCCCGCCGGCGCCCTGGGGGGCGCGCAGCTCCACCGCGCGGCTGTCCAGCTCCATCTGCAGCCGGCCGGCGGTGATGACCCGCGACAGCGCATCCGACAGGACCGCTTCCACATGCGGCATCCCGTACACCACGTCGGGCGCCAGTCCCTGACCGGCCGAAGCCGGAGCCATCGCCGAGGCTGCGTCGGCCGGCCCGATGCCGAACCCCATGACCGGACCGGTCAGCAGGGCGGCACCGAGGAGCAGGGCGGGCAGGCGGCGGGTGGCGAGGGGGCGGATCATGGCGGTGGTTCCCGATGTGGAGGCTGAAGCGAGGCGCCGGCGATGTCGGCGGCGTTACTTCATCTGGCTGGCCTGCTGCATCATCTCGTCGGTGGTCTTGATGACCTTGGAGTTCATCTCGTAGGCGCGCTGTGCGGTGATCAGGGTGGTGATCTCCTGCACGACGTTGACGTTGGAGGTCTCCAGCGCACCCTGGGTGACGCGGCCGAAGCCGGGAGCGCCGGGGTTGCCGGTCACCGCCTGGCCGGACGCGCCGGACTCCATGAACAGGTTGTCGCCGGTGGCTTCCAGGCCGGCGGCGTTGGCGAAGGTGGCGAGCTGGATCTGGCCGACATTCTGGGTGGCGGTCTGGCCGTCCAGTTTGATCAGCACCTCGCCCGACGAGTTGATGGAGATGTCCACCGCGTTGGTCGGGACGGTGATGTTCGGCTGGATCGGATAGCCGTCGGCGGTGACGATCATGCCTTCCGGCGACAGCTTGAAGTTGCCGGCGCGGGTGTAGGCGGTGTCGCCGCTGGGCAGCGTCACCTGGAAGTAGCCCGAGCCGTTGATCGCAACGTCCAGCTTGTTGTCGGTGATGTTCAGGTTGCCCTGTTCCAGCACGCGGGCCACCGCGGCGACACGCACGCCGGCACCAACCTGCACGCCGGTCGGCACCACGGTGCCGGCATCCGACGAGGTCGAGCCGATGCGGCGGAAGTTCTGGTACAGCAGGTCCTGGAACTCGGCCCGCTGCTTCTTGTAGCCGGTGGTGGTCGAGTTGGCGATGTTGTTGGAGATCGTCTCGACGTTGAGCTGCTGGGCGATCATGCCGGTGGCGCCGATGGCGAGGCTGCGCATTCTGGTCTTCTCCTCTCGTCGTCGGTCTGGATCAGGCGGTGCGGCCCAGACGCTGAAGCATCGTGCGGATGCGCTCGTGTTCGTTGTCCATCATCTTCTGAGCGGACATGTACTGACGCTGGATGTCGATCATCTGCGTCATCTCGACCACGGGCTTCACGTTGGAACCTTCTAGCAAGCCCTGTGCCACTTTCGTCTCGACCGGGGCCGGCTGCGGCTGCTCGTCGGTGACGTACAGGCCGTTGCCGACCTCGGTCATCAGCTGCTCGGTCTTGAAGGTGACGATGTTCAGCTTGGCGACCGGGCCCAGCTCGGTGGCGACGGTGCCGTCGCCGCTGACCTTCACGTCGCTGGTGCCGGCCGGAATGGTGATGGGCTGGCCGTTGTTGGACAGCACCGGCAAGCCGCCGGCATCCACCAGCTGGCGCTGGTCGTTCAGGCGGAAATTGCCGGCGCGGGTGTAGCGCGGGCCGCTGGCGGTATCGACGGTGAAGTAGCCCTGGCCGGTCAGCGCCAGATCCAGCGGGTTGCCGGTCTGCGTCATCGGGCCGTTGGACAGGTCGCGCACCACCGCGCGGTCCTGGACGAAGCTGACCTTCTCGTGCAGGCCGGGCTTTTCCAGATATTCGGTGAACAGCATCCGCTGGTTCTTGTAGCCGGTCGTGTTCATGTTCGCGATGTTGTTCGACGTAACGTCCAGCTGGCGTTGCAGCGCCATCTGGCGCGACAGGGCGACGTAGATCGAATTTTCCATCTTGCGGCCTCTTCACCTTGCGAACGGATCGAACGACAGCGTCCGACCGGCGAAAGGGGTATTGCAGGCGCCGTGCCAATTTCGCCGAAGCCTTGGAATCTGCGGAATACGGACAAGGGGGAAGCGTTCCCGCCGGGTGGGGTAGGGGATGCCGGGCAGAATCTGCCGGGGGAAGGCGTTCCTTGCCGGGTGTCGCCGGGCAGACTTCTCCCGTTCCCGCCGCACGATGGGGCGGCGGGGCGATAGTGGGGCGGGCCTGCAATCCCAAGGGCAATACCAATGGGGACGGCGGGCTGCCGGGGGCGGACTCCGGGCGCGGCTGCGCTCCGACCGGAAGGCGGATGCACTGCGGGCGCGGATCGCCGGGCAGTCCCAATCAAGAACCGTGCCGAAATGGTGACAGATGGGGGAAACCTGCCCGTCCGGGGCGGTCCATTCCCCACTCGAAAGGAGTTATTAACTATCCCAAAAGTAGCTTTGAGCCTGTCAGGCGGCGCATGCCTGAGCCGTTGCGTACCTCGAACGATCCCAGGATGTCATGGCTGCCGAAACCGATGCCGGTGAATTGACCGACGGCCTGCCCCGGAAGAAATTCAGCGGCAAGAAGCTGGTGCTGTTCGTCGTTCTGCCCCTGGTCCTGCTGATCGGTGCCGGTGCCGGCGTTTACTTCTCCGGTCTGCTCGACGGGCTGCTGGGCAAGGAGAAGCCGGCGGAGGAGGGGGAGCATGCCGCGTCTGCGGAAGGCGAACATGGGGCCGAGGCCGGCAAGGGCGACGCCGCCCATGCCTCCCCGATCTTCTATGACCTGCCGGACATGCTGGTGAACCTGAACACCGGCAACAAGCGTCCGGCCTTCCTGAAGATCAAGATCTCCATCCAGCTGTCGAAGCCGGAGGATGTCGGGGCGGTGGAGCATGTGCTGCCGCGCATCATCGACAATTTCCAGGTCTACCTGCGCGAGCTGCGCCTGGAGGATCTGCGCGGGTCGGCCGGCATGTACCGGCTGCGCCAGGAACTGCTTCTGCGCATCACCGCCGCCGCGTTCCCGGTGAAGGTGAAGGACGTGCTGTTCAAGGAAATGCTGGTCCAGTGAGGGCCCGGTCAGGTGGGGATAGGGGCCGATGAGCGACACCGGTGAACTGAGCGAAGAAGAACGGCTTGCCGCCGAATGGGCCGCATTGGCCGAGGACAGCGGCGATGTCGGCGACATGGGCGGCGGCGGGTCGACCCGCGTCCTGAACCAGGACGAGATCGACAGCCTGCTGGGCTTCGACCAGGGTGGCGCCGGCGACGGCGACAACTCCGGCATCATGGCGCTGGTCAACTCGGCGCTGGTCAACTACGAACGCCTGCCCATGCTGGAGGTGGTCTTCGACCGCCTCGTCCGCATGATGTCCACCAGCCTCCGCAACTTCACCTCCGACAACGTCGAGGTCAGCCTCGACCAGATTTCCTCGGTGCGTTTCGGCGATTACCTGAACTCCATCCCGCTGCCGGCGATGCTGTCGGTGTTCAAGGCGGAGGAGTGGGACAATTATGGCCTGATGGTCGTCGACTCCGCGCTGATCTATTCCATCGTCGACGTGCTGCTCGGCGGCCGGCGCGGCACGGCGGCGATGCGCATCGAAGGCCGTCCCTACACCACCATCGAACGCAACCTCGTGGAACGCATGGTCCATGTGGTGCTGTCCGACCTGTCCGCCGCCTTCGATCCGCTGTCACCCGTCACCTTCCGCTTCGACCGGCTGGAAACCAACCCGCGCTTCGCCACCATCGCGCGTCCCGCCAACGCCGCCGTGCTGGTCAAGCTGCGCATCGACATGGAGGATCGCGGCGGCCGGCTGGAGCTGATGATCCCCTACGCGACGCTGGAGCCGGTGCGTGAGCTGCTGCTTCAGATGTTCATGGGCGAGAAGTTCGGCCGTGACTCGATCTGGGAAACCCACTTGGCTTCCGAGCTGATGGTGACGGACGTCGATCTGTCGGCCGTGCTGGACGAGGTGACGATGACGCTGCACGACGTGCTGAACTGGCGCGTCGGCACCCGCATCCTGCTGAACGCCACCCCCGACGGCGCGATAGAACTGCGCTGCGGCGACGTGTCGATGTTCCAGGGGCGGATGGGGCGCAAGGGCGGGCACATCGCCGTCCGCCTGGAAAAGGAACTGCCCAAGCAGGAGGTCATGAGGTTATGAGTCCGCTGGTCTCCATCATCATCGACGTCGTGATGGTCGGCCTGCTGGCCGCCACCATCGCCTATGCGATCATCCTGAACCGGCAGATCATCGCGCTGCGCGAGAGCCGCGGCGAGATGGCCGAACTGATCCAGGGCCTGAACGACGCGATGGGGCGGGCAGAGACCGGCGTGCGCACGCTGAAGAAGGCGGCGGGCGACACCGGCGAGGATCTCCAGCGCACGGTGATCAAGGCACAGGCCCTGCGTGATGAGCTGCAATTCATGATCGAGGCGGGCGACACGCTGGCCAACCGGCTGGGCGGCGTCGGCGAGCGTGACGGCGGTCGCGATGGCGGTCGCCGCGACAGCGGGCGTGATGGCGGCCGTTCCGTGGCGGTTGCCCCGGTTCTAGCCGCGCGCAGCCCGGCAAAGGCGCCGCTGGTGGCGCCGCGTCCTGCCCTGCGCAGCCTGCCGGTCGAGGATGACCACGACCATGACGACCACGCCCCGCCGCCGCCTCGGCTGGACGCGCCGCCGCGCCGGGCCGCCGCCCGCGCCGAACCGCCGGCCGAGGCACGCGAGCCCATCGCCCGTGACCCCATTACTCGTGACGGGGAGAGCCTGTCGCGGGCCGAACGCGAACTGCTTCAGGCTATCGAGAACGCCGGCAAGGGGCTTGGATGACCATGCGCACCAGTGACGGCAGGCCCGCTGCGGCGGGCGGCGAACCCAAGGTCGTGATCCGCCCGGCTGGCGCCGCCCCGACCGGCGTCCGCACCTCTCCCACGCTGGCCGCCCAACAGGCCCAGCAGGCGCAACTGCCGGCCGTCCGCTCTGCGGCGGGAAAGGTGCCGGCGAAGAAGGGCAAGGCGAAGGCCAAGGCGCGCAAGCCGGCGACGCCGCGGGTGCCTTTGACCCAGCGGCTGAGGGCGCGGATGCGCGGCGCCCGTTTCCGTCTGCTGCCGCTGACCATCTTCGTCGCGGTGCTGATGCTGGGCGTGCGGGTCGGCGATCTGTGGCGCCTCGCCACCCATGACGCCCGCCTGCCCGACTTCCCGGTCAGCCTTGCCCAGGGGCCGCAGGGCTCCACCCCGGCGACGCCGCCCATCCAGATGGCGGCTGGGCAGACGGCGGCCGGGCAGACTCCCGCCGCGACCACCAAGCCGGCCGGCAAGGACGCTCCCCCGGCTCCCGGCGGCTCCAGCGGTCCGGCCAACGCACCGGCGGCCAATGCGCCGCTGGCACCGCTCGGTCCTATCGACAATCAGGAACTGCTCCAGCATTTCGCCGAACGCCGCGCCGAGATCGAGCGCCGCACCAAGGAGATGGAGCAGCGTGAGGCCTTGCTGGCTGCTGCCGAGAAGCGGATCGACCAGAAGGTGGCGGAAATGGAGAAGACCCGTTCCGACATCCAGAAGCTGATGGCCCAGGGCGACGAGAAGCAGTCGGCCCAGCTGGAAAGCCTGGTGAAGATCTACGAGACGATGAAGCCGAAGGAAGCCGCCCGCATCTTCGAGGAACTCGACATGCCGGTGCTGCTGGGCGTCATCCAGAAGATGAAGGAACAGAAGACCGCGCCGATCCTGGCCGCCATGGATCCGGTGAAGGCCAAGGAGGTCACCTCGGCCCTGGTCGAACGCCGCGTGCCGCTGACGGCGACGGTCACGACGCCGAAGTAAAAACAAAGACGCCCTCTCCCGCGGTGGGAGAGGGCGCTTTTTTCCAGTTACAGCTCTTACAGGAACCGGTTGTTCTTGGGGAAGCCGTTCGGCGGCATCTTGCCCTGGCCGGCGCGGTCGCCCATCCAGCCGGTCAGGTCGCTGACGGTGAAGTTGCGCTCGCCGTTCTTCCAGCTCAGTCCCTCGGCCAGCGTGAAGGTCTTCACGTCGGCGACGCTGGCGTCCTTGTACTTCTGAAGCTGGACGCCCTTGCCGCGGGTCATCACCGGCACCTGCTCCAGCGGGAAGACCAGCATCTTCCTATTGTTGCCGATGATGGCGAGCGTATCGCCGCTCACCGGCTGGCAGATGCGGGCGGACTTGCCGTCCTCCAGGTTCAGCACCTGCTTGCCGGCGCGGGTCTGCGCCAGCACCTCAGCCTCCTCGACGCGGAAGCCGCGGCCATCCTCCGACACCACCAGCAGGGTGCGGCCGGGCTGGTGGCGGAACAGGTCGACGATGTCGACGTCGTTGCCGAGGTCGATCATCAGCCGGACCGGCTCGCCGAAGCCGCGGCCGCGCGGCAGCTTGTCGACGCCGATGGTGAAGAACTTGCCGTTGCTGGCGAAGACCAGAAGCTTGTCAGTCGTCTCGCACCGCTCGATGAAGCCGCGCGCGTCGCCGTCCTTGTACTTCACATCCTCCGCCTCGGCGTCGGTCAGGTGGCCGCGCACCGTGCGGATCCAGCCCTTGGCCGAGCAAATCACGGTCACCGGCTCGCGTTCCACCAGCGCGTCCAGCGGCACCTCGATCACCGTCGGCGCGTCGGCCACGTCGGTGCGCCGCTTGCCGAGCGCGCCGGCGCCGAACTTCTTCTTGATCTCGGCCACGCCCTCGGCGATCCGCTTCCAGCGCAGGGTCTCGTCGCCCAGCAGCTCCAGCAGGCCATTCTTCTCGGTGGTCAGCGCCTCGTGCTCGCGCCGGATCTCCATCTCCTCCAGCTTGCGCAGGTTGCGCAGGCGCATGTTGAGGATGGCGTCGGCCTGCACGTCGGTCAGGGTGAAGGCGCGGATCAGCTCCTGCTTCGGCTCGTCCTCCTCGCGGATGATGCGGATGACCTCGTCGAGGTTCAGGTACGCGGCGAGATAGCCGCCGAGAACCTCGAGGCGATGGTCGATCTGCTTCAGCCGGTGGTTGGAGCGGCGGACCAGCACCTCGTGCCGGTGGTCGAGGAAGGCCTGGAGCACCTCGCGCAGGTTCATCACCCGCGGCACATGGTCGGCGCCCAGCACATTCATGTTCATCGAGAAGCGGATTTCCAGGTCGGTGGCCTGGAACAGCGAGGCCATCAGCACCTCGGGATCCACGTTGCGGGTCTTTGGCACCAGGACGAGACGCACGTCCTCCGCCGATTCGTCGCGCACGTCGTCCAGCAGGATCAGCTTCTTGGCCAGCAGCAGCTCGGCGATCTTCTCGACCAGCCGCGCCTTCTGCACCTGATAGGGCATTTCGGTGACGACGATCTGCCAGGTGCCCTGGGCGAGCTTCTCCACCTCCCAGCGGGCGCGCAGGCGGAAGGCACCGCGGCCGGTGCGGTAGGCCTCGATCACATTCTGCGGCGACTCGACCAGTACGCCGCCGGTGGGGAAATCCGGGCCGGGCATGAAGCCGACCAGCGTCTCGATGCTGGCGTCGCGGTGCTTGATCAGGTGGCGCAGCGCGTCGCAGATCTCGCCGACATTGTGCGGCGGGATGTTGGTGGCCATGCCGACGGCGATGCCGCTCGACCCGTTGGCCAGAAGGTTGGGGAAGTTGGCGGGCAGCACCGCCGGCTCGTCGCCGTCGCCGTCATAGGTCGGGCGGAAATCGACGGCGTCCTCGTCGATGCCCTCCAGCAGCGCCTTGGCGACCTCGGTCAGGCGGGCTTCGGTGTATCGCATCGCCGCGGCGTTATCGCCGTCGATGTTGCCGAAATTGCCCTGGCCGTCGACCAGCGGGTAGCGGACGGAGAAGTCCTGCGCCAGCCGCACCAGCGCGTCGTAGACGGAGGTGTCGCCGTGCGGATGGAACTTGCCGATCACGTCGCCGACGACGCGGGCCGATTTCTTGGGCGGCGTCGTCGGTTCCAGCCGGAGCTGGCTCATAGCGAACAGCAGGCGTCTGTGCACCGGCTTCAGCCCGTCGCGCACGTCGGGCAGCGAGCGGGACATGATGGTGGACAGCGCGTAGCTGAGATACCGCTCGCCGAGCGCGTCGGCCAGCGGCTTTTCCAGGATTTCGGAGGCGGGATTTTGCGGCTTCATGATGATGGGGTCTAGCAGTTTCAGGCCGAACGCGCTACCGCGTTCGCGTAACGTTCTCTTAAGCGTTCACGCGCGGGCGGCAGCGGCCCGTTCAGCACGTGGCGTTCCAGGAAATGAGCGGTCAGGCGCAGCCCGTCGGCCACAGCCGCCGGCCCGCCGCCGCCGCGCCCGGCCAGGAAATCGGGCAGGGGAAGCAGACGGTCGCGGTAGGGCTCTCCCACCGATGCGGTCACGGCGCGGCCGGTGCGCGGACTGACATAGGCGAGATAGTCGTTGGCCCCCGACACCGCACAGCGGTCGAGGTCGAGGCCGAATCCAAGCTCGGCCAGCAGTCCGATCTCCCACCGTACATAGGTCTCCGCCCAGGCCGGCCCGTCCAGCAGGCCGAACAGGGCGAGCAGCCCGTCGAACAGGGCAGGGTGCGCCTCCCGCTCCGGCAGCGCCGCCTCCACCAGCGCGCAGGCGCTGATCAGGGCGGCCAGCGCCTGGGCATCGTCGAAGAAATTGGCGGCATAGCCCTTCACCGACTCCAGCGTGAAATGGCCGAGATGCTCAGGCAGCCGGCCGCGCCAGCGGGCATGGACCAGCGTTCCCGGTTCCAGCGTGCCGCGCTGGCGCACCGAGCGTCCGCCCATAACCATCCCGGCATGGCGGCCGTGTTCGCGCGTCAGCAAAGTCGCGACGGCGGACCCTTCCCCCTGGGGACGGGAGGACAGAACGATTCCCTGATCGGACCAATCCATCGGTGCCGGTTTCGGAAGAAGTGGCGAGCTATCCTAATATAGGAAAAAATTTCGCGGAAGGAACCCTCGGCAACCGCGATAACGGCGTGCTTGGAGCATTTATGGTTTCTTCACCAAAAAGCCCATACCATCGGACCCTCAACGGTGGGAGGCCCCACCAATCGCTGACCGCCGACGGGTCCGACGAGGGGTCTTGAACACCAACATCGACCGATATCTGCTGGCGGAAAAGGCCGGAACCGAAGGCGTCTGGGATTGGGACCTGCGCAGCGACACGCTGTACCTCTCCCCCCGCTTCAAGGATTTCCTCGGGCTGCCGCAGGGCGATCCCAGCCGCGAGTCCAACCGGCCGAACGACTGGCTTTCGCTGGTCCATCCGGAGGACGTCGACTGGCTGCATGCCTCGTTCGAGGCGCAGATGGTCGGGCTGTCCGTCCCCTTCCAGATCGAACACCGCGTCCGCCGCGCCGATGCGTCCGCTGCGGCAAAGCCGCATTGGCGCTGGCTGGTCTGCCGCGGCATGGCGGTGATGGACGATTCGGGCGAGCCGATCCGGCTGGTCGGGTCGGTCGCCGACATCACCGACCGCAAGCATGCCGAACAGGAGCTGCGCCGCAGCGAGGAACGCTACGCGCTCGCCGCCGCGGCCAGCAATGACGGGCTCTATGACTGGGATCTGGTCACCGACCGCGTCTATTACTCGCCGCGATGGGCCTCGCTTCTCGGGCTCTCGCCGGCGGATCTGACCGACGAGCCGCAGGAGTGGCTGGGCCGCATCCTGGCGGCCGACCGCGCCATCCTGACCGATGCGATGGCCTCCCTCGGCCGGGCAGGGCCAGAATCGGAAAGCGAGGCGGAAGCGGCCTTCCAAGTCGAATACCGCATGCGCAACGCCGCCGGGGCGATCCGCTGGATGGCCTGCCGCGGCATCGCCGTTCTGGACGCCGCGGGCAAGCCGATCCGCCTCGTCGGCAGCCAGGCCGACGTGACCGACCGCAAGACCGCCGAGCAGCGCCTGCGCCAGAGCGAGGAGCGCTACGCCCTCGCCGCGGCAGGGGCCGCCGACGGGCTGTGGGACTGGCACATCGACAGCGGCGAGGTCTACTACTCGCCGCGCTGGAAGGCGATGCTCGGCTTCGAGGAGGCGGAGATCGCCGGCTCCGTCGACGAATGGTTCAGCCGGGTCATGCCGGGCGACCTCGACGGGCTGCGCACCGCGATCGGCCTGCACCTGGTCGGCGAGCGCCCGCACCTGCAGCAGGAGTTCCGCATCCGCGGCAAGGGTGGCCAGGAGATGTGGATGCTGGTGCGCGGGCTGGCCGTCCGCAATGACAAAGGCTTTGCCGTCCGCATGGCCGGCTCGATGACCGACATCACGGCGCGCAAGAAGGCCGAACAGCAAATCCTGTTCAACGCCGTCCACGACAGCATGACCGGCCTGCCGAACCGCACGCTTCTGCTGGACCGCATCGGGCAGGCGCTCGACCGCAACCGCCGTGCCGGCTCCCGTCCCTTCGCCACGATCATCATCGACCTCGACCGTTTCAAGGCGATCAACGACGCGCTCGGCACCAGCGCCGGCGACCGCATGCTGCGCATCGTCGCCGAGCGGCTGGACGTCAGCCGCCGCGTCGGCGATACGCTGGCCCGCCTGTCCGCCGACGAGTTCGCCGTGCTGGTGGACGAGATGGACGATGCCGGTGACGCGCTGGAGGCGGCGGAGCGGATGGCCCGCGCCATCTCCCGCCCGGTGACGCTGGCCGAGGGGCATGACGTGGTGCTGACCGCCTCCATCGGCGTGGCCCTGAGCCAGACCGGCTACGAGCGGGCGGAGGACATGCTGCGCGACGCCAGCCTCGCCATGTACCGCGCCAAGAGCGGCGGGCGGGCGCGCATCGACGTGTTCGACGCCAACCTGCGCCGGCAGGCGATGGCCGCGATGCGCATGGAGGCCGACCTGCGCGCCGCGCTGGAACAGGGGCAGCTCTGCCTGCATTACCAGCCCATCGTCCTGCTGGAGAGTGGTGCCATCGCCGGTTTCGAGGCGCTGATGCGCTGGAACCATCCAGACCGCGGCCTGGTGTCTCCGCTGGAGTTCATCCCGCTGGCCGAGGAGACCGGGCTGATCGCGCCGATGGGCCGCTGGGCGCTGGGAGAGGCGGTGCGGCAGCTGGCGGCGTGGCAGGCGCGCTTTCCCAGGCCCGTGCCGCTGTTCATGAGCGTCAACGTCTCAACCCGCCAGTTCCGTGACGACGACATCGTCGGCGCCGTTCGCGATCTGCTGGACGCGGTGGCGATCCCGCCCTCCAGCCTGAAGCTGGAGCTGACCGAGAGCCTGCTGGTCCAGGATCCGGACGAATGCCGGATGCTGATGCAGAGCCTGCGCGACATGGACGTTCGGCTGTCGATTGACGATTTCGGCACCGGCTATTCGTCGCTGGCCTATCTGCACAAGCTGCCGGTGGATGTGCTGAAGATCGACCGCAGCTTCGTCCGCGCGGTGTCGACGGGGGAGGGCAACGCCGCCATCGTCCAGGTCATTGCCGGCCTTGCCACCATTTTGCGGCTGGATTGCGTGGCGGAAGGGGTGGAAACGGCGGACGAAGCGGTGTATTTGCGCGGTCTGTGCCAATACGCCCAAGGCTACCACTTCGCCCGTCCCGCCCTGCCGGACTCGGTGGAGCGGCTTCTGGCCGCCGAGGATGAGCACGTCGCCCTGCCAGCACCGGCGTAGAGCCGCTGCGAGCCGTCGTTATTTGGAGTTTGCCTGATGTCCGACCGCACCTGCGGTGAATGCACCCTGTGCTGCAAGCTGATGGGCGTGCCCGAGCTGAAGAAGCCCTCCGCCAAGTGGTGCGCGTCCTGCGACCAGGGCAAGGGCTGTTCGATCTACGAGGAGCGGCCGCAATCCTGCCGGAACTTCCAGTGCTTCTGGCTGATGGACGAGAATTTCCCCGACGAGTTCCGCCCCGACCGCATCCATGCGCTGGCCGCCTTCAACGACGTGAAGGATAGCTGCGTCCTGCATGTCGACCCTGCAAAGCCGCGCGCCATGGGCAGCCCCGAGGTGCAGGCGCTGACCGATGCGCTGCTGAAGGTCTACTCGAAGGTGTTTTTCCTCTGCGGCAAGGAAAGCGCGATGATGCAGCGCTGAAGGGGGAGCGCTGCAGGGCGGAGGTCCGCCCCGCTTCGGTTACCGCTGAAGCCCGCTGTTGTGGACGCTCACCGCGTCCTCGATCCCGACCGCCAGCATGCGGGCGACGCAGTCGTATCCGGCGTCGTTCCCATGGACGCCGTCCGGCCCGATCAGATCGGCCATGGTCATCCCGCGAAGTCTCCACCAGAGACTTCATCACATCGAAGCGGTGGAAGAGCCCGACGCGGTTGTCGCTGGCGATCCCGGCGATGCGGGTCAGCATCGGGGCGACGCCGGTCTTTTCCAGCATCTTCGGGGAATATTGCAGGTCCATCAGCACCACCTCGACCCCGGCGGCGCGCAGTTGCGCCACCCCCTGGCGGACCGACTGCTCGCTCAAGGACTGGTCGCCGTCGCGCAGCACCGTGTTCGCCCCCACCTGCCAGATCACCAGATCGGGCTTGGCGCCCAGCGCGTCGGCCTCGATCCGCTTTTCGGTCTGGTCGTCGGTCTCACCGTTGATGCCGCGGTTCAGCACCACGATGTCGGCGTTGCGGAACCGCTCGCTCAGGTAATGGTCGAGCCGGGCCGGATAGGCCATGTCCGGCGCACTCGCCCCTGCCCCGGCGGTGGAGGAGGAGCCGATGGCGACGATGCGGATCGGCGCTCCCGTCGCGATGCGCTGCGACAGCTGCGTCAGCGGGATCGTCAGGGCGGACTCGCTCCGCGGAAGCTGGCAGTTGGCGGGGGCCGCGGACTCAGCCGCCTGGGCCGGACCGGGGACGGCCAGGTTGGCGGCGGCCAAGCTGGTGGCGGTCAGAGTGGCGATCAGCGACAGCATGCGGACGGCGGACGGCAGGACAGACCTCAATTGCTCGCTCCGGTGCGCCGGCCGATCGACAGAGGGTCGATCATCGTCGCGACGCTTTGTGCCAGCAATTGTCCGATGCATTGGTGAACGAATTCATAAGAACGCCGTTTCGCCTCGTCCGATTCGTCGGCGAAATCGACCCGGCCGTCCTCCACCCAATGCCGCATGATGTCGTAGCGGGGAAAGTGGAAAACGTCGGAACTCTGGGACAGCCAGGACATGTAGGATACGTAGGGTGTGAAATCGATCAGCTGCGCGGTGTGCATGCTGTATTGCATGTCCATGATGACGATGTCGGCACCGCGGCGCTGGACCTCGGCGATGCCTGACTGGAGCGCAGTGCCGAAACTCTCCAGATCCAGGCTGCGCATGGCGTCGACCGTGCCGGTCTGCCAGACGACCAGCGCCGGCCTCTGGTTCTCCACCGCCTGGGTCAGTGGGGCGACCATCGCCGGGGCCGCCTCGCCGGGCAGGCTCAGCACGGCGGTGCTGACCTCGCGGCCGGGCAGGCGGCGCTTCAATTCGCCTTCAAGCCGGGCGGGATAGCCGGGGATGCCGGGCTTGGGCGGGGATTTCGCGGAATGGACGACCAGGACCGACAAAGGCCGGCCGGCGGCAAGCTGCGCCGAGACCCGCGGCAGCACGCCGCCGGGAGCGAGGATTGACTCCGGCACGGCACAGGCGGGATCGACGGACGGTGCGGCGGATTGGCCAGCCAGAGTGCGATCGGGCGAAACGAACAGCGCTGCCGCCAGCAGGATCGCCGTGACGGTCAGCAATCGCCGTCCCCGCCCTTGCCCCTGCCTTCTCGCCATGCACCCCTCATGTGCCCATCTTCGTCGTGGCGGCAACCCGGTGGCGCCGCGCCCGCTCCGCCGACTGGTACCAGTTCAGGAAGCGCGCCATCAGCACCATCATGGCGATGCCCAGCACCGTAACAAGGAACTGGGCGGAAAGCGAGCCGCTGACATGGACCAGCACCGTCTGGCCGGCGAAGGACAACAGCACGCCCAGGCAGAACACATGCAGCGACTGCTTCCCGCAGGCGAGCACCGGGGCGGCCAGCGATCCCCGCAGCCAGGACGCCCCAGCCGGCACGAGCCACAGCACCAGATAGGCCAGCGCGAAGAAATGCAGCAGGCGCAGCGGATCGAGGTCGGTCTTGCTGATGGGATAGAGGATCTCGGTCAGCCACACCGGGATCAGCGCATGCAGCGGGGCGAATTTCCAGGACAGCGTCAGGAACAGGCCGGCCAGCAGGACCGCACCGGCGGCGACCGCCACCGGACGGCGGAAGCGGGTCAGCACCGTCCGAAGATCCGGTTGGAACTGCAGCGACGCGCCCAGCACGAACAGGAACTGCCAGGTGAAGGGGTTGAAGTACCAAACGCCGCCGTCCGGGTAGGTCGGCAGGTTCCACCCCCATTGCCGCGCTGCCAGATAGAGCGCCGCCGATCCCGCCAGCACCCCCAGCGGCCGGCGGCGCAGCGCCGGCAGGAGAAGCGCCATCGCCAGCAGAAGCACGATGTAGAGCGGCAGCACATCCAAGTTCGCCGGCCGGAATTTCAGCAGGATGGCCTGGGTCAGGGCGGTGACCGGGTCCTGGAAATAGCCAGCGATGCCCATCTCCTCCGCGAAAAGCGGGCTGTCGAAGGCGCGGGCGGTGTAGGCGATCTGCGCGGTGTAGGCGAAGAACAGGATGATGTAGGTGGCGTACAGCGTCCAGCAGCGGTGCAGCACCTGTGCCGCCGCCATCGGCATTCCCTGCCGGTCCAGCGTGCGGCCATAGACCAGGGCGGCGGTGTAGCCGGAGATGAAGACGAAGATCTCCGTGGCGTCGCTCAGCCCGAAATTCCGCGGCGTCGCCCACGAGATCTGGTTGGCCGGAATGTGGTTCACGAAGATGAACCACAGGGCCAGACCGCGGAAGAAGTCCAGCCGGAGGTCGCGTGCCGCCGTCTCGTTCCCGCTCTGCGCCGCAGTTCCTTCCCTCATGGCCGCGCCTTTCATGGCCGTTCTACCCGCAAGTGTCTGCTCCGCCCTCATCAACAATTCAGCCGGGCCCGGTTCCCGGGGCGCGCCTTGCAAAAGATGGGGGTGCGGCCGCCGGAGTCGAGACATTAAGTGCCGAGCGGGTCGGGAATGGGATAGCGCCATTGTCGGGGCCGATGGTTGAATGGAACCCGCGGCTTCGCGCCGCAGCCTTAAACCTCTGAAATACAGACCTCAATTCCCGTTCGCACTTGATCCGGACCGTTTGCTTCCTGCATAATCCGGACAGCAAAAGAAAGCTGGGGCGGATCGGCCGGAAGGCCGGCGGCAAACCCGGATGGACGGGAGGAAACGCACACCAACGACGGGAAGCCGCGGGACTGGACGGGGGCGCTTTGCGCCGGGGTCCGCCGGTTCCGCGGTTCCCCGCGGTGCGCTGTCCGGGCTGGTCGAGCGTGCATCCCACTCATTCCCGCTTTCCCCGCTCACCCGGTTTCGTCCTGTCCCGTGAGGGACCGGGCCTTGACGGGTGCGGCCCGGCCGCCCCCAGCGCGGGGTGTCCGCCGGTCCGGCGACAAGAACACATAACGAGAATGGACAAGGGAGCTTCCGGATGAAACGTCGTGCATTTCTGACCTCCGCCGGTGTGGGCGTCGCCGCCAGCACGCTTGCCGCCCCCGCCATCGCCCAGTCCGCGCCCGAGATCAAGTGGCGCTGCGCCTCCAGCTTCCCCAAGAGCCTCGACACCATCTATGGCGGTGCTGAGTTCGTGGCGAAGCGCGTGGCCGAGCTGACGGACGGCAAGTTCCAGATCCGCGTCTTCGCGGCTGGCGAAATCGTTCCGGCGCTCCAGGTTCTGGACGCGGTGAAGGACAACACCATCGAGTGCGGCCACACCGTTTCCTACTATTATGTCGGCAAGGATCCGACCTTCGCCTTCGATGCGGCGATGCCGTTCGGCCTGAACGCCCGCCAGCAGAACGCCTGGATGACCCATGGCGGCGGCAAGGAGCTGATGGCGGAGTTCTTCGCCGGCCACAATCTCGTCTCCATCGGCGCCGGCAACACCGGGACCCAGATGGGCGGCTGGTTCCGCAAGGAAATCAAGACGGTCGAGGATCTGAAGGGCCTGAAGTTCCGCATCGGCGGCTATGCCGGCACCATCATGGCCAAGCTCGGCGTCGTGCCGCAGCAGATCGGCGGCGGCGACATCTATCCGGCGCTGGAAAAGGGCACTATCGACGGCGCCGAGTTCGTCGGCCCCTATGACGACGAGAAGCTCGGCTTCCAGAAGGTCGCCAAATACTACTACTATCCCGGCTGGTGGGAAGGCGGCCCGCAGGTCTCCATGCTGTTCGGCAAGGAGAAGTTCGAAATCGCTGCCGCCCACCTACAAGGCGGCTCTGCAGGCGGCCTGCGCCGACGCGACGCTGGACATGCTGGGCAAGTACGACGTCCAGAACATGACCGCGCTGAAGCGCCTGGTCGCCAGCGGCACCCAGCTGCGTCCCTTCCCGAACGAGGTGATGCAGGCCTGCTATCAGGCCGCCATCGAGGTGTACGAGGACGAAGCGGCGAAGAACGAGAAGTTCCGCAAGATCTACGACGCGTGGAAGAAGTTCCGCGAGGAAGAGTATCTGTGGTTCCGCGTCGCCGAATACAGCTTCGACCGCTTCGTCTATGCGGCCCCGCCGCTTGAGAAGAAGAAGTAAGCATCGCTGGGAGGGGGTGAATTTCCGCCCCCTCCCGTGCGAGACCTAGACCTCGATCACCAGCCCATCATATGCCGGCTCGACCCCCTCCGGCAGAATCCGCCGCAGGCTGTCATAGTCCATCGTGTTGTCCATGTGGGTCAGATAGGCCCGCCGCGGCTGCACTCGCTCGATCCACTCCAGCGTCAGCGCCAGATGCGCGTGCACCGGATGCGGCGGCTCGATCCGCCCGCAATCGACCATCCAGGTGTCCACGCCGGCCAGCGCGTCAAAGGCCCGGTCGTCCAGCCGCACCACGTCGGTCGAATAGGCGAAGCTGCCGAACCGGTAGCCGACCGTCCGCATATAGCCGTGGTCCTGCTCGAACGGCGTGATCTCCATCCCTCTGACGCTGAACGGCCCGTCGATCCGGTGACTGTTCAACACCGGCCGGTAGAAGGGATAGCCCTCCGGCAGAGGATCGAAGCAGTAGGGGAAGCGGACCTCGATGTCGCGCAGATGCTCGTCCCAGCCATAGGCGTCGATCGGCGCATGCATGTTGCGGCAAATCTCGCGCAGCTCGTCGATGCCGTGGCAATGGTCGGCATGCTGGTGCGTCCACAGCACGGCGTCCAGCCGCGCACAGCCGCTGTCGAGCAACTGCTGCCGCAGGTCGGGGGAGGTATCGACCAACACCGAAACGCCGTCCCGCTCGACCAGAACCGACGGGCGCATGCGCCGGTTCTTCGGATTGGCGGGGTCGCAACGGCCCCACTGGCCGCCGGGCACACCGGCGATCACCGGCACGCCGCGCGATCCGCCGCAGCCAAGGACGGTTACGCGCGCAGCACCGGGTGATGCGCCGGCTTCGCTCATGCAGCGGCCGTGTGCTGGGCGGCCTTGGCGAACAGGCGGAAGAAGTTGTCGGTGGTGACGCGGGCCAGTTCCTCCGCCGACACGCCCTTCACCTCCGCCACGCAGGCCGCGGTGTGGGCGACATAGGCCGGCTCGTTGCGCTTGCCGCGGAAGGGGATCGGCGCCAGATAGGGCGCGTCCGTCTCCACCAGGATGCGGTCGAGCGGCACGTCCTTCACGATGGCGCGCAGTTCTTCCGACTTCTTGAAGGTGACGATCCCCGACAGCGACAGGGTGAAGCCGTACTCCACCGCCTCCTCCGCCAGCGCCCGGCCGGAGCTGAAGCAGTGCAGCAGCCCCTTCACCGGCTGGCCGGCCGCTTCCTCCTTGACGATGCGCATGGTGTCGTCGTCGGCGTCGCGGGTGTGGATGATCAGCGGCAGGCCGGTCTCCAGGCTGGCGCGGATGTGCCGGCGGAAACACTCCTGCTGCTGGTCGCGCGGGCTCTTGTCGTAGAAATAGTCGAGCCCGGTTTCGCCCAGCCCGATCACCTTGGGATGGCGCGACAGCTCGACCAACTTGTCGACGGTGGTGATGGCGAACTCTTCCGCCGCCTGGTGGGGATGGACCCCCACCGTGCAGAGGATGTCGTCATAGCGTTCCGCCACCGCCAGGATGCGGTCGAAGCGGCTGATGTAGGTGCAGATGGTGACCATCCGCCCGATGCCGGCCTGCCGGGCGCGGTCGACGACCGCGTCCAGCTCTTCGGCGAAATCGGGAAAGTCGAGATGGCAATGGCTGTCGACAAGCATCAGGGGAACTCAGGCCTTCGGTTCTTCGACGTAACGCGGGAAGACGCCCTGCGGCGTCGGCAACGGCGTGCCGGCTGCCAGCGCCCCCGACGGACCCAGCGTGCCGAAGCCGCGCGCATCCGGACCCAGCGCCAGCAGGTCGAGGATCTTGGCGGAGGCGTCGGGCATCACCGGCTGGGTCAGGATCGCCAGATGGCGGATCGTCTCGGCCAGCACATAGAGCACGGTCGCCATGCGCGCCGGGTCGGTCTTCTTCAACGCCCACGGGGCCTGTTCGTCGACATAGCGGTTGGCGTCGCCGACCACGGCCCAGATGGCGTCGAGCGCCTTGTGGAAGGCCTGCGCCCTGATTTCCGCCCGGACGATGTCGAGCATGCCATAAGCGGCACCGAGCAGGACGTTGTCGGCCTCGGTGAACGCACCCGGCGTCGGCACGGCGGCGGCGCAGTTCTTGCCGATCATCGACAGGACGCGCTGCACCAGATTGCCGTAATCGTTGGCGAGGTTGCCGTTGATCCGGTTGACCATCTGCTTGTGCGAGAAGTCGCCGTCATTGCCGAACGGCACTTCGCGCAGCAGGAAATAGCGGGTCTGGTCGAGGCCATAGGTGTTGACCAGCGAGTCCGGGGCGATGACGTTGCCCAAGGACTTCGACATCTTCTGGCCTTCGATGGTCCACCAGCCATGGGCGAACACGCGGCGGGGCGGCTGCAGGCCGGCGGCCATCAGGAAGGCCGGCCAGTAGACGGCGTGGAAGCGCAGGATGTCCTTGCCGACCATGTGCAGGTCGGCCGGCCAGTATTTGGCATAGTCGCCGGTGGTGTCGGGATAGCCGACGGCGGTGATGTAGTTCGCCAGCGCGTCGAGCCAGACATACATGATGTGGGCGTCGTCGCCCGGCACCGGGATGCCCCACTTGAAGGTGGTGCGGCTGACCGACAGGTCCTTCAGGCCGGACTTGACGAAGGACATCACCTCGTTGCGCTTGCCGGCCGGCGCGATGAAATCCGGGTTCTGCTCGTAGAACTCGAGCAGCCGGTCCTGCCAAGCCGAGAGCTTGAAGAAGTAGGACGGCTCCTCGACCCATTCGCACTCGGCGCCGGTCGGGGCGATCTTCTTGCCCTCGGCATTGGTGGTCAGCTCGTCTTCGCCGTAGAAGGCCTCGTCGCGGACCGAATACCAGCCGGCGTAGGAGCCGAGATAAATCTCGCCGCGATCCTTCAGAACCGTCCACAGTGCCTGCACCGACTTGACGTGGCGCGGCTCGGTGGTGCGGATGAAGTCGTCGTTGGAATAGTTCATCAGCGAGACGAGATCGCGGAAGTTCTGCGACACCCGGTCGGTGAACTCCTGCGGCGCTATGCCGGCCTTCTCCGCCGACTTCTCCACCTTCTGGCCGTGCTCGTCGGTGCCGGTCAGAAACTTCACGTCATAGCCGTCGAGGCGCATGAACCGGGCAAGGACGTCGCAGGCAAGCGTCGTGTAGGCGTGGCCGATGTGCGGCACGTCGTTCACGTAATAGATCGGCGTCGTCAGGTAGAAGGTCTTCGGCCCGGCCATTTGCGGCACTTTCTTTCAAGTCAGGGTCAACCGGCAGGTTCTGAAATAACGCTAGGCGGCTGCCGCTTCCAGCGCCGACAGGGCGTTCAGGACCACCTGCTTGCGGTCCAGGTTTGCGGATTCCGCGCGCGCGAAAAGACGCTGAACCTTTTCCCACACCTCCACCCAACGTTCAAGACCGCGGGCGTTCGCCAATCGGGTCATCAGGGCGGCTTCGCCCGGCACCACTTCCGCCGGCCAGGAGCCGCGGGCGAGCGAGCGGGCGAAGCGGGCCAGCCACCAGACCAGCAGCTCGGTCGCCGTCTCGAACATCCCGTCATCCTGTTTGCGGGTCAGCTTGTCGCCGAAGGCGTGCGCCGCGACGATGTCGATGCGCGGCAGGTCCGACAGCAGCCCGATCATCTCGCGGTAGAGCGCAAGGCCACCGGCATCGGCAAGGTCGATGGCGCGGCCGACGCTGCCCTCCGACAGGCGGGCCAGCGCCGGGCGGTCGTCGGCGGCGATGTCGGGCCGGTGCTGGCCCAGCAGGTCGATCACCGTGTCTTCGGCCAGCGGCTTCAGCGTCAGCTTGCGGCAGCGCGAGCGGATGGTCGGCAGCATGCCGCCGGGATTGTCGCTGACCAGCAGCAGCAGGGCGCCGGGCGGCGGCTCCTCCAGGATCTTCAGGATCGCGTTCAGGCCGCTGAGATTCATGCGGTCGGCGCCGTCGATCACCGCGACGCGCCAGCCGCCTTCCGCCGAGGTGCGGCGCAGGAAGGGGCCGATCTTACGCACGTCGTCGACGGCGATGTCACGCTTCAGCCGGCCCTTTTTCTCGTCGCGCTGGCGTTCGATGGTCAGCATGTCGGCATGGCCGCCCGACGCCACCCGGCGGAACACCGGATGGTCGAGACCGATGTGAAGCGAGGTGACCGGGGCGCTTCCGCCGAAGAGGCTGTCGCCGGGCGGATCCTGGGCCAGGACGAAGCGGGCGAAGCGGAAGGCCAGCGTCGCCTTGCCGATGCCCGGCGTGCCGCCGATCAGCCAGGCGTGCGGCAGCCGGCCGGAGTTCCACGCCTCAAGCAGCAGCCGCTCCGCCTCCTCATGCCCGACGAGATCCGGGTTGCGCCGCGGGGCGAGCGCCTCTTCCGCGGCAGGGCCTGCCGGAGCCGGGGTGCGCGCCTTGCTCACGACGCCAGCCCTTGGGCCAGTCCCAGGCGGGTGGCGACGGTGTCCCGGATGCGTGCCTGCACGGTATCGAGGTCGGCATCGGCATCGATCACCGCACAGCGCTCCGGTTCCCGCCGCGCGATGTCGAGGAAGCCGTCACGCAGCCGCTGGTGGAAGCCGACGTCCATCCGCTCATAGCGGTCCTCGCCGCCATGGCGCGCCACGGCACGGCGGAGGCCGGTCTCCACCTTGATGTCGAGGATCAGCGTCAGGTCGGGACGGAAGCCGCCGAGCGCCGCCGTCTGCAAGGTCTCGATCAGATCGCGCCCCAGCCCCAGCCCATAGCCCTGATAGGCCATGGTGCTGTCGAAGAAGCGGTCGCACAGCACCCAATGCCCGGCCTCCAGCGCCGGCCACACCGTGCGCTCCAGATGGTCGCGGCGGGCGGCGGTGTGCAACAGCGCCTCGGTGGTGGCACTCCAGCGGCCGGTCTCGCCGGTCACCAGCAGCCCGCGGATCTCCTCCGCACCCGGCGATCCGCCCGGCTCGCGCGTCGGCACCAGCTCGACGCCGCGGACGCGGAGGGAGTCCCGCAAGGTCTCGGCCAGCCGGCGTAGCTGCGTCGACTTGCCGGCCCCTTCGCCGCCTTCCAGCGTGATGAAGCGGCCGCGCTTGGCGGAGGGGGCCGGAGCGGTCGGCATCGTCGTCACGGTCACAGGCTGTTGCCGAACACGAGATACTTGGCGGCGGCGAAGGCGCGGCCGAAGATGCCGGCCTTCGGCACATCCTGGGCGGCCACCACCGGCACCTCCTTGCCCGGGAAGCCGGGGGCGGAGATCACCAGCTTGCCCACCGTGTCGCCCTTCTTGATCGGCGCGGCGACCGGGGCGTTGCTGACCAGCGACACCTTCATGCCGGGGCGGTCGGCGCGGGCCATGGTGACGCTCAGGTTCTGCGGCACGGCGACCGGCACCATGTCCTGCTCGCCCAGCCAGACCGGCACCTGCTCGATGGTCTCGCCGCCCTTGTAGAGGGTGTAGGAGGCGAATTCGCGGAAGCCCCACTCGATCAGCCGGGCCAATTCGTCGGCGCGCGCCTGCATGCTGGGCAGGCCGTTGACCACCAGCAGCAGCCGGCGCCCCTCGCGTTCGCCCGACGCCGTCAGGCCGTAGCCGCCTGCATCGGTGTGGCCGGTCTTCAGCCCGTCGACGTTCATGTTGCGGTAGAGCAGCGGGTTGCGGTTGCCCTGGGTGATGCCGTGATACCTGAACTCCCGGATCGAATCGTACTTGTAGAATTCGGGGAAGTCCTTGATCAGCCGTTCGGCCAGGATCGCAAGATCGCGGGCGGTCATGTAGTGGTTGGGGTCGGGCCAGCCGGTGGCATTGGCGAAGTTGCTGCTCTTCAGCCCCAGCTCCTTCGCGCGCTTGGTCGCCTGTTCGGCGAAGGACTGCTCCGACCCGGCCAGCCCCTCGGCCAGCACGATGCAGGCGTCGTTGCCGGACTGGACGATCATGCCCTTCAGAAGGTCGTCGACCTTGATGTTGTTGTGAAGCTCCACGAACATCTTGGAGCCCTGCATCCGCCAGGCCCGCTCGCTGACCGGCAGGGTGCTCTCCAGCGTCAGGCGGCCGCCCTTGATCGCCTCGAACACCATGTAGGCGGTCATGATCTTGCTCATCGACGAGGGCGCCATGCGTTCGTCGGCGTTCTTCTCGAACAGCACGGTATCAGAGGTCAGATCGACCAGGATCGCCTGCTTGGCGATGGTGTCGAGGGTCGCGGCCTGGACCGGGACCGCGGTGAAGCCGGCGCCAATCGTGGCCCCGGCCATCGCTATTCCGGCCGCCATTCCGATCGAGGCAGCAACGGAACGGCCGAAAACGGCACACAGGGGGACGACAACAGCGTTCATGGCAACAATCCTCCAAGGGCACTCGGTACAGGCATAGGGTCGCTGGCGCTCATAGGGAACGCCGGGGGTGAAGTCGGGTGGCCGGATCAATCCACCACGATTTTGGCCTCCGTAAGGCCGGCCTGGATGATCTGGTTCAACAGGGTATCCGCCCTGTCGACGCTGTCCAGCGGTCCGACGCGGACACGGTGCAGGGTCAGGCCGGCTGTCCGCGTCTGGCTGACGCTGGCGCGCTGGCCGATGGAGGACAGGCGGGCGCGGGCCTTCGCCACATTCTCCTCGCTGCCGAAGGCGCCGACCTGCACATAGATCGCCTCATGCGCCTTCACCGGCAATTGAGCCACCACCGGGGCCGGCACGAAGCGGCCCTCGGCCATGCTGCCGGCGACGGTGGCCGGCGGCGGAACGGGAGCGCCGACCACCGGCGCACGGGGAGTGCCGGCGGAGGGGGAGAGGGAGGCGGCCAGCGCCGTGGACTGTCCGCTCACCTCGATCCGGCCGCGCGGAGCGGCCTTCGGCGGCGGGCCGTCGACCTCGGCCAGCAGCGGGGCGGGCGTGCCCTGGCGCGCGGCGGCGGCGATTGCCCGGCTTTCCTCCGCCAGGATCTGCACGCGCACCTTGGCGGTGCCGGGACCGTCGAAGCCCAGCAACTGGGCGCCGCGCCGCGACATGTCGATGATGCGGCCGTTGGCGTAAGGGCCGCGGTCGTTGACCCGCACCACGATGGACCGGCCGTTGTCGAGGTTGGTGACGCGCACCAGGCTCGGCATCGGCAGCGTCTTGTGAGCGGCGGTCAATTCGTTCTGGTCGTAGATCTCGCCGTTGGCGGTGTTCTTCTCATGGAAGCCGGGGCCGTACCACGAGGCGATGCCGGTCTCGTCGTAGCTGAAATCTTCCTTGGGATAATACCAGACGCCGTTGATCTGATAAGGCTTTCCCACCTTGTAGATGCCGCTGGTCGGAAGGCCCGGGCCGGTGCCGGCGGGCTTCTGCGCGCAGGCGGCGAGCGCTGTCACGCCGACCAGCACGACGACCCTGCTCACCCCGCGCCAGCGACGCATCCGCCAATTTCCTTCTTTCCCCAACCCGGCCCGACCGCCAGGGCGGCGGCACTCTAGCGGAGTGGCACCGCCGCGCCAATGGCTCGAACGCGGCGGCGGTACGATGACACAGCCCGGACTCCGGCCCGACTTGCGCCGGGCGGGTGCCGAACCGTCAGGGGCCGGGGAACAGGCTGTCGGTGCGGCCCATCAGCCAATAGGCGGTCAGCCCGATCCATTCCCGCACCGCGTCGTCGAGGATCACCAGATTCTGTCCGAACTCGAAGCGCAGCCAGGGTGTGGCGTCATGCTTGGTGCGGTAATCGACGGGGTAGGGGATCACCTCCCACCCGACGGCGCGGAAGATGCCGACCGACCGCGGCATGTGCATGGCCGACGTGACGAGGATCCAGCGTTCGCCCGGCGCCGGCTTGACCATCTCCTTGCTGAAGACCGCATTCTCCCAGGTATTGCGGGACTGATCCTCGTAGAGCACGCGGTCGGCGGGGATGCCGGCCTGGAGCAGGGCGGCGCGGGCGGTGACGTCCTCCTTCAGGTCCGGCGCCAGCAGCCGGCCCGATCCGCCGGTGAAGACTGCCTTGGCCTCCGGATGGCGGCGAACGAGGTCGGCGAAGCCCAGGATCCGCTCGGCCGCGTCGTTCAGCGACGGGTCGCTGCGGTCGGCGGTGATCGGCGGATTGAGGGCGCCGCCCAGCATGACGATGCCGTCGACCCGCCCCTCCGGCTCCGCCCGCGGGAAGCGGTTCTCCAGCGGCAGGGCGACCAGCGCACCGAGACCGGTGTACATCACCAGCAGAAGCAGCACCGCCGCCAGCGTGACCAGCCGTCGTCCGGCGCGCTGCCAGCGCCGCGTCCGCAGCATCAGCGCGCCCAGCGCCACCGCCAGCACCAGGGCATTGCCGGGCGCGAAGACGCCCCACAGCAGCTTCGACAGGATGAAGGACATCGCCGGCAGGCTCATGATGGTGGACGGGAGGGCGGACCATAAGCGCGGCGGCCGGGGCGGGGCAACCGCGCCGGCCCCGCTGCCGTCAGCCGCCGACCGGCGTGCACAGCTCCACCAACGTGCCGTCGGGGCAGCGGAGGAAGGACACCGTCTGGCCCCACGGCATGGCTTTCGGCGGCGCCAGTTCGGTGGCGCCGGCGGCCAGCGCCGTGGCGTGCGCCGCCTCCACGTCGCCGGTGACCAGCGCGATCTCGACGCCCAGCGGCTTCTCGCTGGCGCTGGCGAACACATAGCCGGCCGGGTGGTGCGACAGCGCCAGTTCCTGGCTGGCGAAGGACAGGGTGGTGGAGCCGGTGTCCAGCTCACCGTAATCCCCCGTCTCGGCAAGGAAGCGCCGGCTCAGGCCGAAGGCCTTCTCGAAGAAGGCCAGCGACGCCGCGACGTCGGGAACATAGAGGATCGTGTAGCCGAACTTCATGGAGGCTCTCGCTGGTTGTGGGTTGCCGGGCGGAGGACCCTATCACTCTCCGGCGCGGCGGTATCCCCATACCGATGCCGGCGGCAGATTTTGCAAAGTGAAGCCCAGCCGCTCCCCGGTCAGCCCCAGCGCCTTGCGGTTCAGCGGCGAGTGCGGCATGAAGCTGTAGAGCAGGAAGCGCCCGCCCGGCCGCAGGATGCGGAAGGTGGCATCCAGCACCTCGCGCTGGAACTCCAGCGGGAAGGTGATCATCGGAATGCCGATCACCACCGTGCCGATCTTGCCGCACAGCGCCTCGCCCAGCAGTTCCGGCGCCTTGCGGCAATCGTCGGCGATGACGGTGACGGCGGGGCAGCGGACGCGCAGATGGCGGGCGAGGTCGGGGTCGATCTCGAAGCTGTAGAGCCTGTCGGGCGGGATGCCGGCCTCCAGCATCGCTGCGGTGATCGGGCCGGTACCGCCGCCGAACTCAACCACCGCTTCGTCCGGCTCGCGCCGGATCTCGCGGATGATTCGGCGGCGCAGGGCCTGGGAGGAGGGGGCGACCGACCCCATTGCCCAGGGATCGGCCAGCCAGCGGCGGAAGAACAGCCAGGATTCGGAAAGCGTGGCGGGTGCCGTTTCGGTCATGGGGCCTCCCTGGATCGGGACGGCCTGCACCCATGGTTCCGATGCAGCCGTCCTAATGCAGAGTTGCTGCCAGAAGTTGGTGACCTGCGTATGACAGGCTGCTCGCCACCAGGGTCAAAAATACCAGCGCCGCGGCGGTCAGCCCGAGCCCGATGCCGATGGCGCCGCCGTCGCGCTCGATCAGCCCCAGCGAGATCAGCACCAGCGCGAAGCCCGGCAGCCAGCCGGTCAGCGGCAGCGGCACGATGCAGGTCAGCGTCAGGATGAACAGCAGAAGCCCGAACCAGCGCTCCTGGTCGATGCGGGCGAGGCGGTGCAGCCGCGGTTTCAGCATCCGCTCGATCCACACCAGCCGCGGCATGGCGGCGTCCAGCGTCCGCGCCGCCAGCCTGGTGCCGATGGAGCGGCGCAGCAGCCAGTCCGGCAGCCCGGCCCCGCGCCGGCCGAAGGCCATCTGCGCGGTGTAGAGCACGATGGGCAGGTCGAACAGGCAGGAGACGCCGAGCGGCACCGGGGCGATGGTGGGCAGCGACAGCGCCAGCAGGATGGTGCCGAGCGAGCGGTCGCCCAGCGCCCGGATCAGGTCGCCCAGCGTGACCCGTCCCGCCGGCAGATTGGCACGGAAGCGGGCCAGCACGTCCGACGTGCGCTCCTCCTCCTCCCCATCGCAGACGGTGGGCAGGGCAATCGTGCCGTCACGCTCCATCCCGGACCGCTCCATTTCCGCCTGGGCGTTGCCGTCGGAGTTGTCGATGTGCCTGTGGGCGTTCAAACGCCGGCCTCCGCCGCGGCGCTCTCGTAGAGTTCGAGCGCCTCCAGCCAGGTCTCCTCGGCGGTCGCCAGCTTCTTCTCCACCGTGCCAAGCTCGATCTGCAGCTTGGTCAGCTTGTCGGACGGGCCGGTGTAGAGCGCCGGGTCGGACATCTTCGCCTCGATCTTGCGCTTCTCCTCGGCAAGCTTGGTCACCAGCGCCTCGGCGTCGGTCGCCTTGCGCTTCAGCGGGGCGAGAGCAGTCCGCGCCTCGGCGGCGGCGCGGCGCTGGTCCTTCTTGTTCGGCCCGGTGTCGCGATCCGTGCCCGCCTTGGCAACAGCCCGCTCCGCCTTGGCACGGTCGAGCAGATAGCGGCGGTAGTCGTCCAGATCGCCGTCATAGGCCTGCACGGTGCCGTCGGCGACCAGCAGCAGCCGGTCCACCGTCATCTCGATCAGATGGGGATCGTGGCTGATGACGATGACGGCACCGGGGAAATCGTTGATCGCCTCGATCAGGGCTTCGCGGCTGTCGATGTCCAGATGGTTGGTCGGTTCGTCCAGCATCAGGATGTGCGGGACTTCCCGGCTCATCAGCGCCAGCAGAAGCCGCGCCTTCTCGCCGCCGGACAGGCTGGCGATCTTGGTCTCCGCCTTCACCTGGGGGAAGCCGAAGCGGCCGAGATGGGCACGCACCTTTTCCTCCAGCGCCAGCGGCATGATGCGCTGGGTCTGCTGGATCGGCGTCAGCGACAGGTCCAGCTCCTCGGCCTGATGCTGGGCGAAATAGCCGATGCGCAGCTTGGACGGCCGCCGCATCTCGCCGGCCATCGGCTGGAGCCGGTTGGCCAGCAGCTTGACCAGCGTCGACTTGCCGTTGCCGTTGGCACCCAGCAGGCCGATGCGATCCTCCATGTCGATGCGCAGGTTGACCCGCCGCAGGATCACCTTCTCGCCATAGCCGATGCTGACCCCTTCCAGCGCGATCAGCGGCGGCGCCAGCTCGTCCGGGGCGGGGAAGTTGAAGACGACCTCGGGATCGTCCTCCATCAGCGTGATCGACTGCATCTTCTCCAGCAGCTTCAGGCGGCTTTGCGCCTGACGGGCCTTGCTGGCCTTGAAGCGGAAGCGGTCGACATAGGCCATCATGTGCTTGCGCCGCGCATCCTGCTTGGCCGCCATCGAGGCCAGCCGTTCCTGGTTGGCGCGGCGCTGCGCCAGGAACTGGTCGTAGTTTCCGCTGTAGGTGACGAGCTTGCCCTGGTCGATGTGGATCGTCGTGTTCGGCACCGCGTTCAGCAGCTCGCGGTCGTGGCTGACCAGCAGGATGGTGTGCGGGTAGTTCTTCAGATAGCCCTCGAGCCAGATGGTCGCTTCGAGGTCGAGGTGGTTGGTCGGCTCGTCCAGCAGCAGCAGGTCGGGGCGGGAGAACAGCACGCCGGCCAGCGCCACGCGCATGCGCCAGCCGCCGGAGAAGTCGGAGCAGGGCCGTTGCTGCGCCTCGGCGTCGAAGCCCAGGCCGGACAGCACCTGCGCGGCGCGCGACGGGGCGGAATGCGCCTCGATGTCGGCGAGTCGGGCGTGGATTTCGCCGATGCGCATCGGGTCGGTCGCCGTCTCGGCTTCCGCCAGCAGGGCGGTGCGTTCGGTGTCGGCCGCCAGCACGGCGTCGATCAGGGTGGTCGGCCCGCTGGGGGCCTCCTGCGCCACCATGCCCATCCGCATGCCGGCCGGCAGGGTGATGGCGCCGGCATCCGTTTGCAGCTGTCCCGAGATCAGCTTCAGCAGGGTCGATTTCCCGGTGCCGTTGCGTCCCACCAGCGCCACGCGGTGTCCCTTGGACACCACCGCCGTCGCATGGTCGAACAACACTCGGCCGCCGAAGCGGAAGGTCAGGTCATTGATGTGCAGCATAGCGCGCGAGGATGTAGCACGAGGGGCCGCCGATTTGAAGCGGGGCAGGGCGAATGGCGCGCGAATGGCACGGCTTTGTCCCGCGCAGGGCGGCGCGTTCCGACCTGCTTCGGCCTGGTGCCGGCCATCCGGTTTGTTTGAACACGACCAATTCAAGGAACGGAATCGCCACCGGCTCTTTTTTAATTGAACGTTCAATCAATAAAAATCACGCTGCATCGGGCAATCGAATTGCTGCGATCCACTGCACCTTCGGGATCTCGGATCAGGGAGACGCGACATGACGCGGTTCGGACGTCTGGCCCATCACATCCATGGTCGTCCCGTCGAGGACGGGGCGGCTGAACGCTTCGCCACCGTCAACCCGGCGACCGGGGAGGTGCTGGCCGAGGTCGCGCAGGCGACTTCCGCGGACGTGGACCGCGCTGTCGACAGCGCCCGCGCCGGGCAGTCGGTGTGGGCGGCGATGACGGCGATGGAGCGGGCGCGGGTGCTGCGCCGGGCGGTATCCCTGCTGCGCGAGCGCAACGACGCGCTGGCCGAGATCGAGACGCTCGACACCGGCAAGCCTCTGAGCGAGACCCGCGCGGTCGACATCGTCACCGGGGCCGACGTGCTGGAATATTACGCCGGCCTCGCCCCGGCGCTGGAGGGGCGGCGAGATCCCGCTGCGTCCCAGTTCCTTCGTCTACACCCGGCGCGAGCCGCTGGGGGTGGTGGCCGGGATCGGTGCCTGGAACTACCCGATCCAGATCGCGCTGTGGAAATCGGCACCGGCGCTGGCCGCCGGCAACGCCATGATCTTCAAGCCGAGCGAGGTCACGCCGCTGACCGCCCTGCATCTGGCGGCGATCTACAGCGAGGCCGGGCTGCCCGACGGCGTGTTCAACGTCGTCCAGGGCGACGGCCGGGTCGGCGCCCTGCTGGCCGCCCATCCCGGCATCGAGAAGCTGTCCTTCACCGGCGGGGTGGAGACCGGCAAGCGGGTGATGGCGGCGGCCGGCGGCTCGACCCTGAAGGAGGTGACGATGGAGCTTGGCGGCAAATCGCCGCTGATCGTGTTCGCCGATGCCGACCTCGACCGCGCCGCCGACATCGCCATGATGGCCAACTTCTACAGCTCCGGCCAGGTCTGCACCAACGGCACCCGCGTCTTCGTCCACCGCAGCATCGCGGCGGCGTTCGAGGAGCGGCTGCTGGCCCGCGTGCGCCGCATCCGCATGGGCGATCCGCTGGAACTCGCCACCAATTTCGGCCCGCTCGCCAGCTTCCCCCACCGCGACAAGGTGCTGCGCTATATCGAGGCCGGCAAGGCGGAGGGGGCGCGGCTGCTGGCCGGCGGCGGGGTTCCGGACGGCGCCGTCTTTGCACGCGGCGCCTATGTGGCTCCAACCGTCTTCACCGATTGCCACGACGGCATGACCATCGTGCGCGAGGAGATCTTCGGCCCGGTCCTGTCGATCCTGACCTTCGACGAGGAGGAGGAGGTCATCCGGCGGGCCAACGCCACCAGCTACGGCCTCGCCGCCGGGCTGGTCACCAACGATCTGGCCCGCGCCCACCGGGTGATCCACCGGCTGGAGGCCGGCATCTGCTGGATCAACGCCTGGGGCGAATCGCCGCCGGAGATGCCGGTCGGCGGCTACAAGCAGTCGGGCGTCGGCCGCGAGAACGGGGTCGAAACGCTCGACCATTACACCCGCCTCAAGTCGGTCCAGGTCGAGTTGGGACCCTACGCCTCGGTGTTCTGAGACCGTCTTTCACGGAAGCCCGCTTTTTATAGAAGGGGTGTTCGATGTCGAACCAACCGACCTCCGGGGCCGCTGCGCCGGAGAACGGCACCGCCATGCCCGATGCCATGCCCTCCATCGCCTCTGCGGTGCGCGAGTATGACTACATCATCGTCGGCGCCGGGTCGGCGGGCAACGTGCTGGCCTGCCGCCTGACCGAGGATGCCGGCGTCAGCGTCCTGCTGCTGGAGGCGGGCGGGCCCGATCACCGGCTGGACTACCGCACCCAGATGCCGGCGGCGCTGGCCTTCCCGCTCCAGGGCCGCCGCTACAATTGGGCCTACGAGACCGAACCCGAACCGCACATGGACAACCGCCGGATGGAGTGCGGGCGCGGCAAGGGGCTGGGCGGGTCGTCGCTGATCAACGGCATGTGCTACATCCGCGGCAATGCGCTGGACTATGACGGCTGGGCCGGGCTGCCGGGTCTGGAGGACTGGAGCTATCTCGACTGCCTGCCCTATTTCCGCAAGGCGGAGACGCGCGACGTCGGCCCCAACGCCTACCATGGCGGCGACGGTCCGCTGTTCGTCACCACCGCCAAGCCCGGCGTCAACCCGCTGTATGAGGCAATGGTGGAGGCCGGGGCGCAGGCCGGCTATGGCCGTACCGACGACCTGAACGGCTACCGCCAGGAGGGCTTCGGCCCGATGGACCGGACGGTGACGGCGCAGGGGCGGCGGTGCAGCACGGCCCGTGGCTATCTCGACCGGGCGCGGGGACGGCCGGGGCTGACCATCGTCACCCACGCGCTGACCGACCGCATCCTGTTCGACGGACGGCGTGCTGTCGGAGTCGCCTATCTGCGCAACGGCACGCCGGTCACGGTGCGGGTGCGGCGGGAAGTGCTGCTATGCGCCGGGGCCATCGCCTCGCCGGCGATCCTGCAACGGTCGGGCGTCGGGCCGTCGCCGCTGCTGCGCGAGCTGGGGGTGGAGACGGTGATCGACCTGCCGGGCGTCGGCGGCGATCTCCAGGACCATCTGGAGATGTACATCCAGTATCACTGCCGCCAGCCGGTGTCGCTCTACCCGGCGCTGAAATGGTGGAACCAGCCGGCCATCGGCGCCGAATGGCTGTTCCTGGGCACCGGCATCGGCGCCAGCAACCAGTTCGAGGCCGGCGGCTTCATCCGCACCGGCGACGATGTGCCCTGGCCCAACATCCAGTACCATTTCCTCCCCGTCGCCATCAGCTACAACGGCACCAACGCGGTGGAGGCGCACGGCTTCCAGGCCCATGTCGGCTCCATGCGTTCGCCCAGCAAGGGGCGCGTCCATGCCCGCTCGCGCGATCCGGGGCAGGCGCCCAGCATCCTGTTCAACTACATGGCCGACCCGCAGGACTGGCAGGAGTTCCGCGCCGGCATCCGTATCACCCGCGACATCATGCGGCAGCGCGCCCTGGCGCCCTATCGCGGCGAGGAGATCAGCCCCGGCGCCGATTGCGTCACCGACGCCGACCTCGACGCCTTCGTCCGTCATCACGCCGAGACCGCCTATCACCCCTGCGGCACCTGCCGGATGGGGACCGACGATGGCGCGGTGGTGGACGGGCAGGGCCGGGTGCATGGGCTGGAAGGGTTGCGTGTCATCGACGCCTCGATCATGCCGCGCATCGTCACCGGCAACCTGAACGCGCCCACCATCATGATGGCGGAGAAGCTGGCCGACGCGGTGCGCGGCCGACCGCCGCTGCCGCGCGCCGACGTGCCCTATTACGTCGCAGAGGCCGCCATGACGCAGAAGGAGATTCGGAAGGACCAGCGGCTGCGGGCCTGAGACCCGCGCGCCCCACGACAAAGACGGCAACGATAACCACAAGCAAGGAGAACAGGGACATGGCCAAGACATTCGGTAAATTCTCTGCCGGTAAATTCTCCGCCGCCAAATTCTCCACATTTGCCGTCGGCCTGATGCTGGCGGCCGGGTCCGCCACCCTGACGGCGGGGACGGCACAGGCCGCCGATCCGGCATCCTGCAAGGCGGTGCGTTTCGGCGACGTGGGATGGACCGACATCGCGGCGACGACGGCGCTCGCCTCCGTCACGCTCGACGCGCTGGGCTACAAGCCGACCACCAGCGTCTCGTCGGTGCCGGTCGTCTATCTCGGGTTGAAGACCAAATCGCTGGACGTCTTCCTCGGCAACTGGATGCCCACCATGGAGACCTTCATCAAGCCGGTGCTGGAGGACGGCTCGGTCGAGGTGACGCGCGTCAACCTGGAGGGCGCCAAATATACGCTGGCGGTTCCCACCTACGCCGCCGAGGCCGGGCTGAGGAGCTTCAAGGAATCTGGCGAAGTACAAGGACAAGCTGGACGGCAAGATCTATGGCATCGAGGCCGGCAACGACGGCAACCTGATCATCGACAAGATGCTGAAAGCCGACGCCTTCGGGCTGAAGGACTTCAAGATGGTGGAGTCCAGCGAGGCCGGCATGCTGGCCGAGGTCAAGCGCGCGGTGCGGGCCAAGAAGTGGATCGCCTTCCTGGGCTGGGCGCCGCATCCGATGAACAAGACGATGGACATCACCTATCTGTCCGACGGCGACGACTGGTTCGGCCCGAATTACGGTGGTGCCACCGTCAGCACCAATGTGCGCAAGGGCTATGCCGCCGACTGTCCGAACATCGGCAAGTTCCTGTCCAATCTGGTCTTCACCGTGGACATGGAGAATGCGGTGATGGACGGCATCATGAACGGCGGCCGCAAGCCGGAAGCGGTGGCGACCGATTACTTGAAGAAGAATCCCGGCATTCTGAAGACCTGGCTGTCCGGCGTCACCACGCTGGACGGCAAGGACGGTCTGGCCGCCGCGCAGGCCAAGCTGGGGGCTGCCAAGTCCTGACCTGACGCCTGCATTTCCAAAGCCTCCTCAACTCCGGCCGCGTTGGGATGCCATCGCGGCCGTATTTTTGCGGGGATGGGGGAACCCGGCCCCAAACGAACGCCTTGCCGCGCCGTAAAAGCGCCTCTATAAAGCCGCCCATCCGGCGCCCCGGTCATCCGGCGGCGCCTGCGTGTTTTTCAATCGGCGAAAAGCCCCATTCCCGCAGGAGTCACCACCATGGCCGTCGAACGGACCCTCTCGATCATCAAGCCCGATGCCACCCGCCGCAATCTGACCGGCAAGATCAACGCCAAGTTCGAAGACGGCGGCCTGCGCATTGTTGCCCAGAAGCGCGTCCAGCTGTCGAAGGCCCAGGCCGAGCAGTTCTACGGCGTGCACCGCGAGCGTCCGTTCTTCGGCGATCTGGTCTCCTTCATGATCTCCGGCCCGGTGGTCCTGCAGGTCCTGGAAGGCGAGAACGCCATCGCCCGCAACCGCGAGATCATGGGCGCCACCAACCCGGCCAACGCCGCCGAGGGCACCATCCGCAAGGAGTTCGCCGAGTCGATCGAGGCCAACTCGGTCCACGGTTCGGACGCCCCGGAGACCGCCGCCCAGGAGATCGCCTTCTTCTTCGCCGGCATCGAGCTGGTGGGCTGATCTTTCGGGCCTGACTTCCCGTCAGGCTTGGCGAAAGGGCCGCTCCCGCGAGGGGGCGGCCTTTTTTGCGTTTTGCGTCAGGCTCTGGCAGTATCGGGAGCCGTGAACCTTTTGCCCCGCCGATTGCCGGGGTCGATCCCGACAGGAGTTGCCCGCGATGGAATCCCAATCCGCAAAGCCGATCATCGCGGCGCTGCTGCAACCGCTGCCGGTGCTGACCCAGCCGCAGGCCCGCAACGACCTGTCCGACGAGTCCGTGGTGCAGCTGCTGGTCCGCCAGTTCATCGACCTCAGCCTGGACGCGTTCAATCAGGTTCTCCAGGGCAATCTCGACCAGGACGAGGCGGTCGACGGCATCAACCGTCAGGCCATCGCGCTCAACTCCGTCTTCCTCGGCACCAGCGGCTTCGATAGCGTCATCGCCCATCCCTGGAATTCGCCGGACCAGCTCGGCGCCTTCCTGAAGGACGTGGTGGCGCTGGAGTATCCCGAAGACGATTGCGTCCGCGCCATGCTGATCCATCTGGCGACCCAGCTGATGCACGCGCTGCGCCTGCCCGACGAGGAGCGCAACGAGGAGGTCGAAGCGCTGACGCTCGACGCCGCCGACCTGCTGCTGGGCCGGGCGCCGGAAGACGACGACGAGATCGACATCGATATCGGCGTCTGACCTCACCCCGCCGGGTTCAAAGTCACCTCGATCAGGACGGTATCCTCGACGAAATCGGCGCTGTGCCAGGCGCCGGGGTCGAAACGGATGACCATGCCCGGCCGCAGATCCACCGGTCCCGCTTCGCAGGTCAGCAGGGCGCGGCCCTCCACGACGATGACGAACTGTTCTTGCGGGTGGTTGTGGCGGGGGGCGGCCGTGCCGGCCTTGATGACGATGTGCTTCAGCGATGCGCCGGTGCCGGGAAGGCTGCGGCGCTCCACCCCTTCGGCGGTCTGGGCCGGAAGGTTGCTCCACGTAATCACGTCTGCCTTCGGGGGCCCCTCGGGAGTGGTCCCAGTCGTCATGGGCGGCATGGCATGGTCCTCTTGAAACCGGCCGGCTTTGGAACGGCAACCGGTTTTTACGTGTTTTGCGGCCTCCCGGATCTCCTCTCCTTCGCCGCTACCGCTTCAGGCCGTCGTGGCTGTACGAAAGCTTAGCTACTAAACCTGCTGTTAACGCCTGACAGCCTAAGACGGGACGATCCGGTGATGATGTCACCGGACAACTACTCTTCCGCCACCCTTTCGGACCGACGGAGGCCCCGTGGACGTTGCAGGCACCGACCGACCGCATCCCACCGGGGGTGCCGCCAGACCGGTGTCCGGTCCGTCGGGTCTTTCCGCCTCGTTTCCCGGCCTGCTGGCCGGGCTGACCGGCATCGGCGCCCTGGCCGCGCTGTCTGCGGGCGGGCAGGTCGGCTGGCCGGTCGCCGCCGCGCTGGCCGCCGCCGGCGGTCTGGCCCTGTGGAGCGCCCGGCGTGCCGGAGCCACCGCCACCGCTCTGGCACGCTCCGACGCCGCTCTGCGTCGCGCAACGGACGAGCTGGAGGTGCTGCGCGACCGCTTCCGCGACTTCTCCGCCGTGACGCCCGGCTGGTTCTGGGAAACCGGGTCGGACCATCGCTATCTCTCGCTGTCGGGCGGGCTTACCACGCTGCTCGGCTGCGATCCGCGGACGGTGTTCGGCGATTCCCTTCTCGACCTCGGGCTTCTGGTCACCGACGAGGCGACCTGGGCGGAATACCGTACCGACATCGAGGCCGGCCGGTCCTTCCGCGATCTCGAGGTGAGCTTTGAGGGGGTGGATGGGCGCGACCTCGTGCTGCGGCTCAGCGCCGTACCGGTGCGCGGGGCCGACGGGCGCTTCCGCGGCTATCGCGGCTGCGGTGTCGATGCCACCGCCGAGACACTGGCTCTGGTGGAGGCGCGCTTCATGCAGGCGGTGGTGCATGACGCCATCGACAGCGTGTCGGAAGGATTCGTGCTGTTCAGCGCCGACGGCCGGCTGCTGATCTGCAACGAGCAGTATCGCCGCGCCTATCCCACCATCGCCGACATGCTGACCCCCGGCCGCAGCTTCTCCGAGATTCTGCACGCCGCCGCCGAGCGTGGCGGCTACGAGGGCGGCGGCGACATCGGCGCCTGGGTGGAGCAGCGGCTGACCCGTCATCTCCAGCACTCCACCCCGGTCGACGGCCGGCTGTCCGACGGGCGCTGGTACCGCATCAGCGAGCATGCCACCGGCACCGGCGGCGTGGTGAAGATCCTGATGGACATCACCGAGTTGAAGACGCGGGAAGAGGAGCTGGCCGGCCAGACCGCCCGGTTGGAACAGACCGTCGGCGCCCTGCGCGAGAGCGAGCTGCGCTACCGCCAGCTCGTCGAGCTGGCCCCCTACGGCATCGTCATCTGGGACCGCGCCGCCATCCGCTTCGCCAACGGGGCCGCCGCGGCGATCCTCGGCACCGCGGCATATGCGCTGGAAGGCCAATTGCTGGCCGGATTTCTGGAAAACGATGGGACGGGGGGCGAGGCGCTGGCCGCGACGCTCGCCGCCGCTGCCGAGGGGGAGGAGCGCCGGCTGGAATGCGACGCCCTGCGCCCGACCGGCGAACGCCGCCGGCTGGAGGTCGCGGCCAGTCAGGCCGTCTATGGCGGCGGGCCGGCGGTGCTGCTGGTGCTGAACGACATCACCGACCGCCGCCGGGTGGAGGGCGAGCTTCAGCGCGCCCAGAAGATGGAGGCGGTGGGGCGCATGGCCGGTGGCATCGCCCATGAATTCAACAACATGCTGACCGCCATCGGCGGCTTCGCCCGGCTGGCGGAGCGCAATCCGGCCGATCCCGACCGCGTTCTGACCTGCGTGCAGGAGATCGCCAAGGCGTCCGAGCGGGCGGCGGCGCTGACTGCGCAGCTCTTGGACTTCTCCCATCGCCGGGTGACCGACGAGCGCGAGGTGGTCGCCGTCGCTCCGCTGGTGCGCGACCTGCGCGTCTTCCTGAAACCCCTGCTCAGCGCCGGCATCGACGTGACGATTTCGGCCGATGACGAAAGCGCGCACGCGCTGGTCAACCCGGTGACGCTGAACCAGGCTCTGCTGAACCTCGCGCTCAACGGGCGCGATGCCATGCCCCATGGCGGAACCCTGACCATCGCCCTGGCAGTGGAGACGCCGGACGACGCCTTCTTTGCGCGTCACCGCGGCCTGAAGCCGGGCCGCTACGTCGCGATCCGCGTCAGCGATCAGGGGACGGGCGTGCCGGCGGAGATCCGCGACCGTGTCTGGGAGCCCTTCTTCACCACCAAGGAACCGGGGAAGGGCACAGGACTCGGCCTGTGGATGGTCTACGGCACGGCGCAGCAGTCAGGCGGCTCGGTCGAACTGGAGGGCGAGGAGGGGCAGGGTGCCACCTTCGCGCTCTATCTGCCCGCCATCGAACCGCCGGCATCGCCGGTTGGGCTCGACCCCCTGCAGGTCGCGGAGGGGGAGGGCGCGGTCATCCTGCTGGTCGATGACGAGGACTCGGTGCGCCGCTACCTCCGCCTCGTGCTGGAGGAGGCCGGCTGCACGGTGGTGGAGGCATCCGACGGGCAGGAGGCGCTGACCCGCTATGACGAGGCCGGCGGTCTGTTCGATGCGGTGGTCAGCGACGTGTCGATGCCGCGGATGAACGGGCTGGAGCTTGCCCGCGAATTGGAGACCCGCAACCAGCTTCTGCCCATCCTGTTCCTGACCGGCTACGCCTCGCGCGAGACGGCGGCCGGGCTGACGGCGCAGGAGGGGCGGCAGATCGTGATGAAGCCGGTGGCGCCCGAGCGGCTGCTCGGCGCGCTCCGCGACCTGCTGGCCCTGTGAGGGCGGAGATGGAGGAGTCCCGCCACGACATCCCCGCTGCGGAACCGGTCCTGGAGGAGGCGGAGGGTTCGGCCCCTGCCGCCTGCCGCGAGCCGGCCGACTTCTACACGCCGGCCGGCCGGGACGGAGTTGGCCGCTTCTGCCGCCGCTTCCTCGACGAGAACGCGCTGACCGCCACGGAGCTGCTGCACCACCCGCGCCACCAGACCGGGCTGTCCAACACCGCCACCTTCGTCGCCATCCTGACGCAGGCCGAGCGGGCGATGGACCGGAAGGGCGGCATGACGCCGCTGGTCAACGAGATCGCCCGGCTGACGCGCGAGCGGGTGAAGGAACATCCGCCGCCCGATTTCCTGTCCGCCGATTATCCCGGCACGGCGGCGGAACTGCTGTCCGTCGGCGGCTTCCTCGGCCGTTTCCTTCTCGACGCCGCCGTCACCCAGCATATCGCCGTCTGCCGCAACTTCGCCGAGAAGGCTGAGGCGCTGCTGAACCTCGCCGAGACCACCGAGCATCCCGACGCGCTGGCGCCGGTGGAGCGGCTGCTGGGAGAGATCCTGCTGAGCGACGCCGGCACCGCGTCCTGTGCGCGGGATGCGCCCTTCACCACCCTGATCGACCTGATCGTGACGCTGATCGCCACCGACCGGCCAATGGCGGACGACGCCCCATCGGTGTTCCGCCGGCTGGATGCGGTGATGCGCCGGGTGCCGATGCCGGGCCTGCGCGACGCGCTGGCCGCCGCCTTCCGCCGCGAGATGGCCAAGCCCGCCTGCTTCACCATCGCCAGCGCCGGCGACATGTTCGGCATCGAGGCGGTGCAGCGCGAGATTCTGGCGCTGAGCGACCTGTCCGCCCGCCTGCGCGACCGCGAGGGCGCCTATGTCGGCGGTGCGCGGACGGAGGCGGCGCTGCAACGCCGCACCGCCCTGCTGGTCAACGAGGACACGGTCCCGGAGATCACCCGTGGCCGCAACTTCGTGCAGAAGCTGCGCATCCTGTTCGTGCTCCAGAAGATGCCGCTGTCACCCACCGCAGCCAAGGCGGTGGCCGATTACCTGAAGAGCTTCTTCGACAGCCGCGACTTCGCCGGCCGGCTGCTGGACTGCTGGAAGGACCGGAACGAGAAGCTGAAGGGGCTTGCGGAGGTTCAGCGCCTCGTGCTGTCCAGCGCCTTCCCCGACGAGGAGCGCGAGTATCTCGGCGGCCAGCTCGACGACATCCAGAACGCCTTCCTGCGCACCCAGCGCGTGCTGACCCCGCTGATCCAGGCCAAGGACGATCCGCCGGCCGACACCGTTCTCGACATCGTCCGGCTGGCCGGGGAGGGGGCCTTCTGCTCCGGCAAGAGCCGGCTGGCGGTGGCCCGCGTGCTCTACCGCCATTGCCACCGGCCGCGCTTCGTCCGCCATGTGCTTCTGAACGCGCCGGGGCCGAAGGAACGGCTGGCGCGTGCCAACTGGCTGCGGCAGGCGCTGGGCATGGTCGGCGTGCCCTTCATCGACCTGTCCTCCCACCGCGTCCTGGTGGTGGATGACGAGGCCGGGCCGCGAGCCTTCGTCACCTCCGTCCTCCAGGAACTGGGCATCGGCCACATCGTCACCGCCGCCGACGGCCAGGAGGCGCTGGAGCGCTTCCAGGCCGACGGTGCGGCCTATGACCTGATCGTCTGCGACTGGATGATGCCGCGGCTGAGCGGCCTCGACCTGCTGAAGCAGGTGCGCGAGACCCGCGGCGACCTGCCTTTCCTGATGGTCACGGCGCTGGCGACGCTGGATGCGGTGAAGAAGGCGCTTGCCCATCAGGTCAGCGGCTACATCGCCAAGCCCTTCACGCCCGACCAGCTGGAGGAGAAGATCTTCCTGGTCCTGGCGCAGAAGGGTTTTGGCGATTAGGGGCGAGTGCTCCGGTCAGCGGAACAGGCCGGGCATGATCTCCACGATGATGCCGCTGGCGGAAACGACCAGCACGGCATCATGGTTGGCGCGGACCCAGCGATGGCCCCGCGGCGGGCGGTGCAGGTGATAGGCGGCGGGGCGTGCGATCACATGACGGGGCGCGCGCCACTCCTGCGGCAGACGCTCGCCGGCCCGCCAGCCATATGCCTTCGGCGGACCGGGGCGATGGACCGGCTGACGGCCGGGGTGCTCGTACCGCGGGCCATGATCGTACCCGCGGGGCTGCTGCGGCTGCGGGTACTGGTGGCCGGCCGGGCGGTCGTCCGGGCCGGGCTGCCATCCCTGGGCCATTGCGGGCGTTCCGGTCGCCGCGGTTACGGCGAGGATAACGGCGGCCACGGCGAGCAGGGTCTTTTTCATGCTGTCCATCCTATCGCGTCCGGCGCTCCCCGGTCTCGGCCGGGGGCGTCCATGGCGATCAGGATGGCTGACCTTCGTTGCCGGCCTGTGTCCGGCGGTGATGGATTCGGTAACAGAGTGTATCCGGGACGAATGTCGGCAGCCGCCTGTTGTGATGGAACCATCCGACGGAAGGAGCGATCCCATGGCAGACCGGAAACCCGACAGCGGCAAGATCTTGTCCAACGAGCCCGACCGCGACATCGCCGACCCGCTCGAGGCGGCCAGGGAGGTGTCCGATACCGGCAAGCCGATCACCCCCGATACCGAATCGGCCAAGCACATCGACCGTCCGGCGGAGAAGGGCAAGGCCGGGAAAACGAGCTGAGGGAACGGGTTGGCGGAGTGGAGACCGGTCCCTCTCCCTTCCCGGGAGAGGGGCTTTCCGTCACCGCAGCTCCAGCCCCGCCTGCTTGAAGGCTCGGGCGAGCGCGTCGACGATGGCCGGGTCGACTTCACCCGTGCCGTAATCGAGGTTCATCACGGCGTACCACGGAACGCCAGCCTTGTTCGCCAGCATCCGTGTCGACCAGCCAAGGCGCAGCCGTGCCTCTTGGCACTGCGTCCCTGTCATGATGCGTCGACTCCACACGTTAGCGTCCGCCTTCCATGCTCCTGCCCCGGTCCGCATCGGCTTACCCGAACGGTCGGTCCCGGCCGCAACCTGGGGCTATCCACAATAGTGCAAGAATTTGATCCCCTTGTCATGTGTCGGTTTGTTGCAGAGCGAAACGCTCTGCTTTGCCGGATTGTCATGGAAGGCAACTCGCCGGCATTTGATGAAAAGCGTGTAAGGTTCGCCAATCCATCTATATGCCCCCGACAACATTGGGGACTTGGCGATCAGGGCGTTGCCCGGATCGGAGTCCCAGGCGGATAAGGCTTCCATGAAGTTTTTTTGAAACGGGACTGTTCCCAGGCTGCCCTTCTCGGTTGCGCTCCGCCGCCGGCCGTCAGGCGATGCGCTTGGCGAGCACCGTCAGGTTAAGGCCGCCTTCCCGCCGGTGGCTGGCGCGGTCCATCAATTTGCCGACCAGAAAAACGCCCAGCCCGCCGATCCGCCGGCTCTCCAGATCGCCGCCTAGGTCCGGCGAAGGGGCCTCGGCGAAGGGATCGAAGGCGTCGGCATCGTCCTCCACCTCAGCCCGCAGTTCCAGCCCATCGGTTTCCAGCCGCACACGGATTCCATGCCCGCCGCCACCGCCGCGGCCATGCGAAACAATGTTGGTGACGAGTTCATCGAGGCAGAGCGTGAAGCGGAAGGCGAGGTCAGGGGACAACCGGTTGCGCGCGATGAAGCTTTCCACCGCGGCGGCCAGCCGGCCGAGTTCCGACAGGTCGCTGCGCAGGACCATCTCCAGGCGGTTCGCCGCTGCACCATCCATCCGCTCCGCCTCCCGGCCCCACTTTTTCCCCTATGCCTCCGGGTATCGCGGGGGCGCGAAGGGATGGTCATTCTTAACCGATGGCGTCGGCGTGACAATTCCTCGACCGCCGGCTGGGGAGGTTGAACGGGCGGCGGCAGGGGGACAGACTCGGGTGAAGGGGTTCGGCCACAACGCTGCGGCGACCGGAATAAAGCCGGTTCGCGCGGTGTTGGTGGAACGGAACCCCGGGGGACAATCGACGAAGGTGCCGGCGCCATGTCCATGCTTGCCACACCCATGCTTGCCACGCCCACGCTCTGGACCCGGATGAAGGCCGAACTGGGCGACAGCGACGCGCAATACCGGCTGGCGGAGGCCGTGCGGACGGCCGATGTCGCCGCTTCGGTTATCTGGTACCGCCGGGCCGCCCGCCAGGGCCATGTCGCGGCGCAGACCATGCTTGCCTTCCTGCTCGCCAACGGCATCGGCGTACCGCCCGACCCGCGCCGGGCGGTCTCCTGGTATCGCCGCGCCGCCGCCAAGGGCGATGTCGGCGCGCAGAACAATCTGGGCTACATGCACGAACATGGCGCCGGCGTGCCCTGCGATCCGGCCAAGGCGGCACTGTGGTACCGGCTTGCCGCGCTCCAGCACTCCGCTCCCGCCCAGGTCAACCTCGCCCTGCTGCTGCTCGACGGCCGCGGAATCGACCGTGACGAGACCGAAGCGGTTCGCTGGCTGCGTGCCGCCGCCGAACAGGGGCACCCAGCCGCGCAATACCGCCTTGGCCTGTGTCTGCGTGAGGGAGTCGGCGCCGCCCGCGATCCGGCCGAAGCTGCCCTTTGGCTTCAGGCGGCGGCAGCGGCCGGTGACCGCGACGCGCTGTTGGCACTGGCCGAACTGCGGCAAACCGTCCTCCCCGACCTGCGCCCGGACATGTCCCAGGACTCGGACGCCGCGGAGGATGAGGACGATGCGGCACCATGGCGGCCGGAACAGCGCCGCATGCAGGAAATCCCCATGCGGAACGCCCATGCCGACGCGATGCCGCCCGGCTGAGGCCGTCAGGATGGCCGCCGATCTGATATATTAGAATAATCTGGGAAACCGCTTGCAAGCTCCGCCGGAATCGCGGTTCATCTGAGGGGTAGCGCCCTGCGAAGGGACGCCGGGCGGATGACGATGGAGCTTCGGTCGGCTCGTGGCTGATGCATCGGCGTTTCATGACGGCGGCGTGCCATGAGGCCGGACGGCGCGCCCGGCAGGGCCGCTCCCGCGGTCCGGCCGCAGGAGGCATGACCATGAGGCGTTTCGGAGACGAATTTCACGGCATCCGCCGCCGCTCTCTCCTGGGCCTTGCCGCCGGCGGTCTGCTGCTGCCGGCCTTTCCCCTCGCGGCGGCGGTGCCGGCCTTCCGCATCACCATGGTTCTTGGCCGGGGCGAGAGCGACAACGAATACGGCTTCAAGGACTATCTGGACCGCCATGGGCTGAAGGTCGATTATACCATCCGCGACACCGGCGGCGATCCCGCCCGCCTGCCGGCCATCGTGGAGGAGATCAAGGACACCCGCCCCGATCTGGTCTACAGCTTCGGCACGCCCCAGACCCGTGGCATCGTCGGTCCCTTCGACGATGCCGATCCGCGCCGCCACGTCACCGATATTCCGGTGGTCTTCACTTTCGTCGCCGCACCGGTGGACGCGAAGATCGTGCCCGACCTCGGCCGGCCGGGGCGCAACGTCACCGGCACCATCCACATCGCACCCATCGCAGTGCAGTTGAGCACCATTCTTGCCTATCGCCCGATCAGGCGGCTGGGCATCGTCTACAACCCGCAGGAACGCAATTCCGTCCTCACCATCGAGGGGCTGCGCGCGGAGATGGCGTTGCGCGGGTTGGACCTGGTGGAGGAACCGGTGCCGCTGAACGACCGTGGCGAGCCGGTCGCTGCCGCCGTTCCCGATGCGCTGGCCCGGGTGGCGGGCCGCGGGGCGGAGGTGCTGTATATCGGCCCCGACACCTTCATCGCCTTTCACAACCGCTCTGTCGTCGCGGCCGAAGCGCTGCGCCTGCGGCTGCCGACCTTCTCGGCGACCGAACTGATCGTGCGCACCGACAAGGCGATGCTGGCGCTGGCCAACAGCGCCTACGGCATCGGCCACTTCACCGCCTTCAAGGCGGCGCAGATTCTTGATCGACCAGACCGACCCGGCGGACATCCCGGTGGAAACGCTGAAGCGCTTCTCCGTCATCATCAACATGGCCACCGCGCGGGCTCTCGACTGTTACCCACCCATCGGCCTGCTGAACTTCGCCGAAATCATCGAGTCATGAGCGTCCCACCTCCCGCAGCCCCGCCATATGACGCCATTTCCCTGGATGGCGGTGCGGCGCGCGGTGGCTGCCGTCCGCCTGCTGGACCCGGAGGACTGGGACCTGCTCGCCCACATCTTTCGCAAGACGGCCTTGGTCGCCTATGACGCGCTGGGCCTGCCGATGGCGGAGAGGCGCGATAAGTGCGGTTCCTGCTGCGCTGCGAAGGCATCGTCGGCACTCCGCCGACATGCTATAACCGGAGGCCTGGAAGGATATGGCGGGAGCCGGGTATGCACATTGCCGAGCGAACGGAAAATGGCGTCATTGTGTTGCACCCGGTCGGACGTATCGATAGCGGCAGCACAGGCGAATTTGAACGCGTTCTGATGTCCGTTATCGGCGATGAGGGCACGCGGATTGTTGTCGATATGGCCCAGCTTGCCTACATCAGTTCGGCCGGGCTTCGCTCCCTGCTGGTCGCCGCCAAGGCGGCCCGGGCGAAGCGCGGCTCGATCGTCCTGTCCGCGATGGCGCCGAATATCCGCGAGATGTTCGATGTCAGCGGATTTTCGTCCCTGTTCCAGATCCATGCCGATGCGGCTGCGGCCGTTGCGGCAGTGGGTGGGTGAGGGGCGCGCGCAGACTTCCGCCGGCCGCGGCCGGCTTTTCGATAAGGCGGTTCCCAAAAGGAGCCGGGTGCATGATGGGAAGTGCCAATCGCCCCAACATCCTGGTCGTCGAGGATTCGCCGGCCGTGCGGCTGTCCGTCGCCGGATATCTCGAGGGGCGCGGTTTCGACGTTACGGAAGCGGAGAACGGGCGGGCGGCGATCCGCGCCCTCGACCGCCGCAGTTTCGACCTGATCGTCACCGACGTGCTGATGCCGGAGGTGGACGGGATCGAACTGATCAAGGCTGCCCGCAGCACCCAGCCGGACGTGAAGATCCTCGCCATGTCCGGCGGTGCGCCCAACATGCCGGCCGGCTATCTGCTGAAGATGACCCGCATGTTCAATGCGGATGAGATCATATACAAACCTTTCCTCAACGAGGAGTTGGGGGCCGCGGTTGCCCGTCTGCTCGACCAGTCGCTGCCAAATTAAGCAGATTGAAGTCTTTGCCCAATAAAAGGGCGCAAAAGAAAACGGCTTCGGTGCATGAAGCGCCGAAGCCGTAAGTGATGCGTGGAACCAACCGTGCTCCCCTCCGCAAGCCCCGTGCCAGAACTCTCCCTTTTCCCTGTGATCGGCCACTGAATTTCCGGAACGCCGTTTGACCGCCCCTGTTGTTCGGGACAGACGGGCGTGGCGACGCCATGCGTGACGCCGCCCCGCCCATTCAAGAATCCTGAAAAGAGGGAGCCGACCACGATGGCGCAGTACGAGAATCGGTGGCGTGGCGAGGGCCGCGACTGGCGCGACGAGGACCGTGAACCCAACCGGCACCGCGATTGGGGCGAGGGGCCGAGCCGCACCGGCATCTATGGTCAGGACCGGAGCCGTGAACAGGAAGGGGACTGGAACCGCGCCCAGGGCGGGGAAGACAGCCGACAGCGCGAGAGCATGTATCGCACCCAGGCCCACCGCCATCAGGACGAGCAGGGCCGTGACTACCGCGACGCCGGCTATGGCGGACGTGTCGGCAACGAATCGGGCGGTTACGGCCGCGATTCCCATTACGAAGACAACCGCCGCGACAATTCCCGCGAGATGGAGCGGGTCTATGATCGCAACTTCGGCGGCGGGCGCGACATGAGCCGCGGCGGCTATGAGGCCGGCTATGGCGGCCGGTCGGGCTCCGGCGGCTATGGCGGTTATGCCGGGGCCGGCAACGCCGGAACCGAAGGCAACTACACCAGCCGTGATGTCGGCAGCGCCGATTACCGCGACCGCGATTATGGCGTCCGCCCCTATGGCGAGCGGAATTACGGCGGCCGCAGCTCCGAAAGCAGCGACCAGCGCTACCGCGATTATGGATCCCGCCCTTACGGTCCCCAATCCAGCGGTTATGGCGGCGGTTACGACTCCGGCCGGGACCGTGGCGATTGGAACCGCGGCGACTGGAGCCGGCGCGATCTCGGCGGCAGTTCCGCCACCAGCTATGGCGCAGGCTATGAGCGCGACAATTACCGCAGTCGCTCCCGGGGCGAACAGCGCGGCTTCTGGGAACAGGCCGGCGACGAGATCGCCTCCTGGTTCGGCGATGACGACGCGGAACGCCGCCGGCACGAGGACCAAGCGCGTGCCTCCCAGCATCGCGGCCGTGGCCCGCGGGGCTACAGCCGGTCCGACGAGCGTGTGCGCGAGGATGTCAGCGACCGGCTGACCGACGATGCCTACATCGACGCCTCCGACATCGAGGTGGCGGTCAGTGGCGGCGAGGTGACGCTGACCGGCATGGTCCCCGACCGCAACACCAAGCGCCGGGCAGAAGATGTTGCCGAGTTCGTCTCCGGCGTGTCGCATGTGCAGAACAACCTGCGCGTCCGTGTTCAGGCCGGAAGCCAGGGTGGTTCCAACTGGGGCAGTTCGACCGGCGCCGGCGCCTCGGCGATGGCGAATGCCGGTGGCACCGGCTCAACCCCCGGCGGCACCTCGTCGTCGATGGGCGGGACGACAGGCGGCCTCCAGGGTTCCGACACCACCAGCGCCGGCACTGCTGCCGGCGTCGGCGCCGGAACCAGCGGCGGCCCGGCCGGCGCATCGGCGGGCACCGGTTCGATGGCAGGCTCGACCACCGGCGTGACCGGCTCGACCGGCATCGGCCGCACCCCCACCACGCGGAGCTGACGCCTCCCGTCACCGCTTTGGATTGAATGGGCGCGAAGCCCGGCCTCCCAGGTAATTCCCCCCTGGGCAGGTCGGGCTTCGCGCTTTTTTACGGTCTCGGGGCCGTCAATCCGCCCGATCCGGTCATGGAAAGGAAACAGTTCCACCACATGACGCCGAATTCATTTTTATTGGAAACAGGTTCCTTGACACTCTAAGGATCTCGACTATCGTCAGTTTTTGAAACCCGTGAGTTCCATTCATGCCTCTTGATGCGGAAGAGATACCCGACTGGCGCGCTCGGCGGCGCGAGGTGATCCTCAATGCCGCGGCGGAGCTTTTCGCCGGCCGCGATTATGCCTCGGTCCAGGTGGAAGAGGTGGCGAAACGGGCGGGCGTGGGCAAGGCCACGCTCTATCGCTACTTCCCCTCCAAGGAAGAGCTTTATCTGGAATCGCTGGAACGCGCGCTTGGCGGGCTGGAGCACAAGCTGAACGCCGAACTGGCGCCGCAGCAGGTGCCGGCGTCGGTCCGGCTGTCCGCCATGGTCTCGGCCCTGGTCGACACCTTGAGCGAGCAGTTGCAGACGCTGAAGCTGCTGGGCGGCGACCAGTCCGATCTGGCCGACCGCACCCGGCGCATCCTGCGCCGCCGCAGCCAGCGCACCGCCACCGCGTTGCAGCAGGTGCTGGCCGACGGCATGGCGTCCGGCGAGTTCCGCAAGATCGACCTGGAGGTCGTGCCGCTGCTGATCATCGGCATGGTCCGCGGCGGCATCATGCAGCTGGGCGAACGCCCGCGTGAGGCGCTGGAGCGCTCCGTCATCGATATCCTGATGTCCGGCATCACCAATCTGCCCCCCTTTATCTAAGCCTGTGCCGGCCCCTGGCTCCGGCGTTTGGAGTCCCATCGGATGAGACGGTTTTTCCTGGTCCTGCTGCTGGCCGCTGTGATCGGCGGCGGCGGGTACTATTGGTATGCGACCCACAATGCCGGGGCGGATGGCAGGACGGCTGCGGACGGCCAGAAGCCGCAAGCCAAGGGGGCGGCTCCGGCCGGTGCCGGCCGGGCGGTTCCCGTGGTGACGCAGACGGTGGCGGCTCAGGCGGTGCCCGAACAGATCGTCACCATCGGCAGCGTCCAGCCCATCGCCGCCATCGCCATCAAGGCCCGCGTCGACAGCGCGGTAGAAACCGTCAACTTCACCGAAGGGCAGGAGGTGAAGACCGGCGATACGCTCTTCACCCTGGACAGCCGGTCGCTCGACGCCCAGCTGCGTCAGGCCCAGGCCAATCTGGAGCGCGACCGCGCCAATCTGGAAAAGGCCAAGGGCGACGTGAAGCGCTATGCGGAGCTGGTGCGGACCAGCGCCATCTCCCGCACCACCTATGACGCCGCGGTCGCCACCGCCGACGCGCTGGAGGGGACGGTCAAGGCCGACCTCGCGGCGATCGAGGCGGCGAAGGTCTCGCTCAGCTTCACCCAAATCGCCGCCCCGATGGACGGCCGCACCGGCACCGTCGCCGCCAAGGTCGGCACCATGGTCCGCGCCGCCGACACCAACCCGCTGGTCACCCTGACACAGCTGCGCCCGATCAACGTCTCCTTCAACGTCCCGGAAAAGCATCTGCCGGCGATCCGCGCCGCGATGGCCAGCGGCTCGCTTCCCGTGACCGCCACCATCGCCGGCGGCCATGGCCAAAATCCGGGGGGCGATAAGGCGGAAGGCAAGCTGTCCTTCGTCGACAGCCAGGTCGACCAGCAAACCGGCACCATCCTGGTGAAGGGCGAGTTTCCGAACGCCGACACCCGCCTGTGGCCCGGCCAGTTCGTCGACACCGTCCTGACGCTGCGCGTTGAGCAGAACGCCCTGACCGTCGCCGACCTTGCCGTCCAGACCGGGCAGAAGGGCCGCTTCGTCTATGTCGTCAAGGCCGACGAAACGGTCGAGGTCCGCCCGGTCACCGTCGAGCGCAGCCATGGCGGCCTCAGCGTCGTCGCCTCCGGCCTGAAGGCGGGCGAGCGGGTGGTGGTCGATGGCCAGTCGCGCCTGTTCCCCGGCGCGAAGATCACCGAGAAGGCCGGCGGCAAGCCCGCCGCCCCAGCCGGCTCTCCTGGCGGCGGCGAGACCGCCGAGGGCGGACGCCAGCAGGGTTCCGCCACCCAGGACGCCGCCCGCAGCACGGCAACCAACGGGGCGGCCAGCGGCCAGTCCGCCGAGGGCAAGAGCACCGGGGGTGCCACGTGAACCTCTCCGAACTCTGCATCCGCCGTCCGGTGATGACCATTCTCCTGACGGCGGCCCTGGTTCTCAGCGGTCTGGCGGCCTACCGCCAGCTGCCCACCGCGGCGCTGCCGCGGGTCGATTTCCCGGTGGTCAGCGTCACCGCCACCCTGCCGGGCGCCTCGCCGGAGACCATGGCGGCGTCGGTCGCCAGCCCGCTGGAGCGCGAGTTCTCGACAATCGCCGGCATCGACACCATCACGTCGAACAGCACGCTCGGCAACACCAGCATCACCATCCAGTTCGTGCTGGAACGCGACATCGACGCGGCGGCGGCAGACGTGCAGGCGGCCATCGCCCGCACCCAGCGCCGACTGCCGGCGGAGATGACGACCCCGCCCAGCTACCGCAAGGTCAACCCGGCCGACCAGCCGATCCTGTTCCTGTCGCTGAACTCGCCGACCCTGCCGCTGGCGCAGCTGAACGACATCGCCGAAACGCTGATCCAGCCCAAGGTCGCCACCCTGCCGGGCGTCGCCCAGGTGCAGATCTACGGCTCGCAGAAATACGCGGTGCGGGTGCAGGTCAACCCCAACGCCCTGGCCCTGCGCGGCATCGGCATCGACGAGTTGCAGAAGGCGCTGGCCGCCGCCAACGCCAACACGCCGGTCGGCACCCTGACCGGCCAGCAGCAGCAGCTGGTCATCGCCGCCAACCCGCAGCTTCCCGACGCCGCCGCCTTCCGCCAGCTGATCGTCGCCTACCGGAACAGCGCGCCCGTCCGCCTGGGCGACGTGGCGCAGGTGCTGGACAGCGTCGAGAACGACCGCACCGCCAGCTGGCTGAACGGCACCCGCAGCATCATGCTGGCGGTCCAGCGCCAGCCCGACGCCAACACCGTCGACGTGGTCGACCGCGTGCGCGAACTGGTGCCGGTCTTCCAGACCCAGCTTCCCGCCGCCGCCGCCATCCAGGTGGTCAACGACCGCTCCGAATCGATCCGTCAGGCGGTGGAGGACGTGCAGTTCACGCTGGGCCTGACCATCGTGCTGGTCGTCATGGTGATCTTCCTGTTCCTGCGCCGGCTGTCGGCGACGCTGATCCCGGCGCTGGCCGTGCCGATCTCGCTGATCGCGACGGCCGGCGGCATGCATCTGCTGGGCTTCTCAGTCGACAACATCTCGCTGATGGCGCTGACGCTGGCGGTCGGCCTCGTGGTCGACGACGCCATCGTCATGATGGAGAACATCGTCCGCTACGTCGAAGAGGGAATGAAGCCGTTCGAGGCCGCCATCAAGGGCTCGCGCGAGATCGGCTTCACCATCCTGTCGATCACCCTGTCGCTGGTCGCGGTCTTCATCCCGATCCTGCTGATGGGCGGCGTGGTCGGGCGGCTGTTCCACGAGTTCGCCCTGGTCGTCACCATGTCCATCGGCGCCTCGGCCTTCGTGTCGCTGACGCTGACGCCGATGATGTGCTCGCGCTTCCTCACCCATGCCCATGACCAGAAGGAGGGCTGGTTCGGCCGCATGCTGGAGGGCGGCTTCTCCGCGGTGCTGAACGGCTATGCCCGCACGCTGCGCTGGACCCTGCGCCACCGCCCGCTGATGGGGCTGGTGATGATCGGCACCGTCATCGGCACGGCGCTGCTCTACCAGGCGATCCCGAAGGGCTTCTTCCCGACCGAGGACATCGGCCAGATCCAGGTGACGACCGAGGCGCGGGCTGACATTGCCTTCCCGTCGATGGCGGAGCGGCAGCAGCAGGTCGCCGCCATCATCAAGGCCAATCCGGCGGTTGTCGACGTCATCTCCTCCGTCGGCGTCGGCGGCAGCACTGGCAACCAGGGCCGCATGTTCATCACCCTGAAACCGCGTGACGAGCGTCCGTCGGCGACCGAGGTGATCCAGCAGATTCGTCGGCAGGTCAACGGCATCCCCGGCATGGCGGTCTACATGCAGCCGGTGCAGAACCTGCGCATCGGCGGCCGCGCGTCGAAGAGCCTCTACCAGTACACAATCCAGGGCCTCGACCTCGACGAGTTGTACCAGTGGTCGGGCCGTCTGGAACAGACGCTGCGCGGCATCCCCATCCTGCAGGACGTGACCAGCGACCTTCAGCTCAACAACCCGCAGGCCTACGTCCACATCGACCGCGAGAAGGCGGCGACGCTGGGCCTCGGCGTCGATCAGGTGCGCTCGACCCTGTACAGCGCCTTCGGCCAGCGGCAGGTCTCGACCATCTATACCCCCAGCAACGACTATCAGGTGCTGATCGAACTGGAGCCGAAATACCAGGGCGACGACAGTTCGCTGTCGCGCATCTATGTCCGCTCCACCACCACCAGCAAGCTGGTTCCGCTCGACGCCTTCGCGCGGGTGGAGCGCACCGCCGGCCCGCTGGCAGTGGCGCACCAGGGACAGCTTCCGGCCGTCACCCTGTCCTTCAACCTGGCGCCCGGCGCCTCGCTGGGGCAGGCGGTCGACCTGATCCGCGCGTCGGAGCGGGAGATGGGGCTGCCGCCCACCATCACCACCGGCTTCGCCGGCACCGCCCAGGTGTTCCAGGATGCCCAGGCCGGTCAGGCGCTGCTGCTCTCCGCGGCGGTGCTGGTGATCTACATCGTGCTGGGCGTGCTGTACGAGAGCTTCATCCACCCGCTGACCATCCTGTCCGGCCTGCCGTCGGCGGCCATCGGCGCGCTGGCCACGCTGATGCTGTTCGATGTCGAACTCAGCGTCATCGCCATCATCGGCATCCTGATGCTGATCGGCATCGTTAAGAAGAACGCGATCATGATGATCGACTTCGCGGTGGATGCCCGGCGCAACGGCATGTCGGCGCGCGACGCCATCGAGCAGGCCTGCCTGCTGCGCTTCCGCCCGATCATCATGACGACGATGGCGGCGATCATGGGCACCCTGCCCATCGCCATCGCCCATGGCGCGGCAGCGGAACTACGCCAGCCGCTGGGGCTCGCCGTCGTCGGCGGGCTGTGCGTGTCGCAGGTTCTGACGCTCTACATCACGCCGTCGCTCTACCTCTACATGGAGGATTTCGGTCACTTCATGAGCAACCTGTTCCGCGGCCGCAAGGCGGACATTCCCCATGGCCCGATGCCGGCGGGCGGCGACGACTGAGGGGCGCGTGGATTTCCCTCTCCCGCCTTGGGAGAGGGGCGTTCACACCGCGATCTGGGTGACCATCGGCGTGTTGACCCCGGCATCGGCGCGGCGGTAGGCGTCGATGGCTTCGGACCAGGGTTCGATGGTCAGGCCGCTGCCCATGGCCTCCTGATGGATGCTCTGGGCGACATAGCCGGCGTTGGGAAGAGCGTTCAGCGGAACCGGGCCGCCATTGACCGGGCTGGATTCCTCCGCCGCACCGCCGATGGCAAACCCACCGGACGAACCGGCAGCCTTCCGCGCCCGTGTCGCCGTCGACTCTCCGTCGGCGCGGCCGCTGCCCTGCAGGGCGTCGCCGGTCGCCTCGGTGCCCTCTTTGCCGCGCTTGCGTTCCTCATCACCAGAGACGCGCCGGATCGGCTGGACCGCCGCAGCATCGCTCGCCAGCATCTGACGCAGCTTCGCAAGGCCCGAACTGGGCATCGCGCTGGTCGGTGCGGGAAGGGCGGCCAATCCGGACAAGGGGCGGTTACCTCACGGGAGCAGGAAACGCGGGGTGAGCGGAATGCAGGGCGGCATAGTATCGCTCATCGGACGATCTTGCACAAACCTGTCGCCACCCGAAACAGGCTAGTGCGGCAAAGGTTCCGAAATACTTAAAATGTCCCATAAATGTTGCGTGGTTGTGATGCGGTGATGCAGACGAAGGCTCGGCAGGATGGGCCGTGGCTGTTACAGTGGGACGTTCGATTGTGGACACGCGTAACGATGGATGGCGCGCCGACCTTGCCAGCCCGGATCCCCGACCTCCCGACGAACCATTCACCTGCGGTTGATTTGCCCGGACAGGAACCCGTTGCCGGCGACGATCTTGCGGTGCTTGCGCTGGACCAGATGGACCAGGGCGTGATGCTGGTCGATCCCGACCTCCGGGTTCGCGTGATCAACCCCCGGCTCTACGAGATGTTCGACGTGCCGACGGGCTATATGCCGGGCGACGACTATGCCCGCATGGTCCATTACCTCGCCCGCCGCGGCGAGTATGGACCGGGCGACCCCGATGTCCTCGCGGCCGGTCATCTTGAACGGACGCGCCGGGCCGATCCGCCGCTCTATGAGCATCGCCGCCCCGACGGCCGCGTGCTGGAGGTGCGGACCCGCCGGACCTCCGCCGGCGGATTCGTCCGCACCTATTCCGACGTGACCGAGCGCCGCCGGGCGGAGGATGACCTTGCGACGCAGCGCCACATGCTGCGTCTGACGCTGGAGAATATGGGGCAGGGCATCGTCCTGCTGGACCGCGACCTGCACTACATTGCCTGGAACCGCCATGCGCTGGACATCCTCGGCGTGTCGGAGGAGGTGATGTGCGGCAAGCCGGCGCTGTCCGACATCGTGCGCCATCAGATCGCTTCGGGTCTGGTCGCCATGCCGGTGGGAGCCCCCGATTTCGGCCACGATCTGGACGCCAAGACCCGCTATCTGATGGACCGTCTGGGGCGGCCTGAGCAGGAGTTCGTCTATGCCCGCCCCCAGGGTGACGGCCGCTTCATCGAGGTGCGGGTGGTGCCGTTGCCGGACGGCGGGCAGGTGCGGACCTTCACCGACATCACCGACCGCGTCATCGCCGATGAGGCGCTGCGCCAGAGCCGCGAAATCCTGACCGGGGTGATTGACGCCATCCCGGCGCTGATCGACGTGAAGGATCGCGACGGCACGGTCCGGCTGACCAACCGTTTCTACCGCGAGACCTACGGTCCCGCCGCCGCCCCGCCTCCCGGCCCTGCGAGCGAGCGTGCAACGGCGCTCGACCGGCTGGTGGTGGACAGCAGCCAGGGCGTTCCTTTCCACGAGGACCGCGCCCCCGACGGCGACGGCGCGATGCGCGATTGGCTGACCACCAAGATGCCGCTGACCGACGAGGGGGGCGAGGTCACCCACATCGTCACGGTGGCGCTGGACATCACCGCGCGCAAGCGGGCGGAGGCCGAACTGCGCGATGCCCAGGCCAGCCTGATCCAGGCGGAGAAGCTGTCTTCGCTGGCCCAACTGGTCGCCGGCGTCGCGCATGAGGTGAACACGCCCATCGGCGTCACCCTGACCGCCATTTCCCATCTGGGCGAGGAGGTCGGCCGCATCCGCGCCCTGTTCGAGGAGAACCGCATCCGCCGCAGCGATTTCCAGGATTTCCTGGACGTCGCCTGGGAATCGACGCGGATGATCCTGTCGAACGTCGAGCGCGCCACCGGCCTGATCCAGAGCTTCAAGCAGGTCGCCTCCGACCAGGCGAGCGGCGAGCGCCGCCCCTTCGACCTCGCCGCCTATGTCGACGAGGTGCTGCTGAGCCTGAGGCCCCGCCTGCGCCGGACCCGCGTGACGGTCGACCTCGACATTCCCGCCGGCCTGATCGTCGACGGCTATCCCGGCTCCTTCGCGCAGGTGCTGTCGAACCTGATCATCAATGCCCTGGTCCATGCCTATGACGAGGGCGAGACCGGCCGCATCCTGCTCACCGCCCGCGAACAGCCGTCCGGCTGGATCGAGATGCATTATGCCGACGACGGCAAGGGCATCCCCGCCGAGAACCGCCCCCGCATTTTCGAGCCCTTCTTCACCACCAAGCGCGGCATGGGCGCCAGCGGGCTGGGCCTCAGCATCTGCGCCAACATCATGACCGGCACGATGCGCGGCAGCATCTCGCTGGAGGATGACGGCGGGACGGGAACGCGGTTCGTGCTGCGTTTTCCGGTGCGGTTCGACGGTTAGCCCGTTCTCTGATTTTGCGGACGGCCGCTGTTGAGGAAATTCAGGCAGCGACGTGCTTCCTATGCCGGTCGGATGCTTGGAAGAACTGAAGCGCGACGTTCGCGAGGTTGAAATTCATTAAAGAACAATGATCTGATTTCAGTCTTTGGATGTAGATGCAGGGCATGGCCGGGTGGAAAATTACCTGCATCGAAAAACAAAAAATTCAAAGCATGAATGAAAATGTATCCAGAGTATGTTTTCATGAGAATTATATAAATAAAATTGGTGACCTCCCTTATTGAAACGCACCTGATTCCATAAATATTAATAAGATGTGATTGATTGATTTTCTAGAGAGGAAAAATCTTGCCGGCGAGAGGGAAAGCTCGTTTCCATCTGAGGGTATGGATCTCCGTGATTGCGATTGCCTTCGTTTTTTCGGCGTCATCTTTGTGTATTATCACCTTCGACAATGTCAGGGATTACCGGAATCTTGATCAGAAGATGGCTGAGAGCAACGTCCTCATGACGTCGAAGGCGTATAGTGAGTATGTGCTCAGGATCATCCAGAAAATCGATCAGACATCTCAGATAATATTAAGCGAATATAGAGAGGGGCATGCTCCTCTGGATTCGATCGTAAAGAGCGCATCTTCCATCATTATGCCAGAATATCTATTTCAGGTTTCGGTAGTGAACAAAAACGGGTTCCTGATATTTTCAAACTTGAGTAAAGTTACCGAGCCGATTGACTTGTCTGACAGAGAGCATTTTCGGATCCATCTGGAGGACAAGCGCGACTTTCTGTACATTAGCAAGCCGGTTCTCGGGCGTGTGTCCCGTAAATGGTCGATCCAATTCACCCGCAAGATCATCAACAAACAAGGGGAATTCGATGGGGTGATCGTTCTGTCCGTCGATCCTTCCTATCTCGCGAATTTTTCAAACAGCGTCCTGCTCGGAGAAAGAGACGCGATCGGCTTGTCGCGGTACGACGGAGCGATCCTGTCCAGGGTGGTTGGGGGAATCTACCAGGAGCAATATTTCGGCACCGTGATCGGTTCGCGCCCTTACATGAGCGCACTTGCTCCCGACGCCGGCGTGTACGAGGCAGAAAGTCCCGTCGACGGGGTTCAGCGCTTCGTAGGCTACCAGAAGCTTCGCGACTATGGATTGGTCGCCGTCGCACTTTTCGATAAGGAAGCGGCATTCGCCCGGTCGGATCAAGCGCTGTCGACCGCCTATCTGATCGTCGGCGCCGGGACGTTCCTGTTGGCGCTGGCGTCCCTGGCGTCCGCCTTGGCGATACGCGCGGTCCTGCATGAATATGTAATCGAGCAGACGATGAACGCCGAATTGCGGACTGCCCATGATGAATTGGCGGTTGCGCACGCGTGCCTGAAAATGAGGGAAGAGGAACTGGTTGTCCTGTCTGAAACCGATCCGCTTTGCCGAATCGCCAATCGACGCCGTTTCATGACCGTAGCCGATGCCGAATTGATCCGGCATCGGCGTTACAGGAGAATTTTCAGCCTGCTGATTCTTGATGTCGATCACTTCAAGGCAATCAACGACACGCATGGCCATGGTGTCGGCGATGCGGTGCTCGTGGCCCTTGCCAATACAATCAAGACGCGTCTGCGCGAGACGGACACATTCGCCCGGATCGGTGGCGAGGAGTTTGCCGTCTTTCTTCCCGAAACCGATGTGAACGGGGCTCTCTCCCTGGCCGAAGACATGCGGCAGGCGGTATCGAGGACATGCATCGATGCAGGGGAGGGGCGGACGGTCTCGTTAACGGTCAGCATTGGAATCGCCTGCTCACACAGAGACTCGGCTTCGGTGAGCGATATCTTGAACAATGCCGACCATGCGCTTTACGCCGCAAAGCGCGGTGGTCGCAATCGCTCCATGGTTGAGGGAAACCACACGCTTCCGGTTTGACTGTCCGGCAGCCTCACCCCGCGATCAGTTCCCGGATCCGCGCCGCCAGCACATCCATGGCGAAGGGCTTGGTCAGCACCGACATGCCGGGTTCGAGCTGGCCGTTGTTCAGCAGCGCGTTCTCGGCGAAGCCGGTGATGAACAGCGTCTTCAGCTTCGGGCGGCCGACGCGGGCGAGATCGATCATCTGGCGGCCGTTCATGCCGCCGGGCAGGCCGACATCGGTCACCACCAGATCGATGCGCGCGCCCGATTGCAGAACCCGCAGGCCGGCTGCACCGTCCGCCGCCTCGATTGCCGCATAACCCAGGTCGCTCAACAGGTCCATCACCATCAGGCGCAGGCTCGGCTCGTCGTCCACCACCAGAACGGTCTCGCCCTGCCGTGCCGGCAGGGTCGTGGCCGGCTCCTCGCGCATCTCCTCCTCTTCCGCTTCGCCGCGGTGGCGGGGCAGATACAGGCACACCATGGTGCCCTCGCCGACCTCCGAATAGATCTTCACATGCCCGCCCGACTGCTTGGCGAAACCATAGATCATCGACAGACCCAGCCCGGTCCCCTGGCCGATGGGCTTGGTGGTGAAGAAGGGGTCGAAGGCCTTCTCGATCACGTCCGGCGTCATGCCGGTACCGTTGTCCGACACGCAGAGCGAGACATACTGGCCGGGCTGCATGTCCTGCTGCCGCGCCCCTTCATGGTCGATCCAGCGGTTGCCGGTCTCGATGGTGATCCGGCCGCCCTTCGGCATGGCGTCGCGCGCGTTGATGCAGAGGTTCAGCAGCGAGTTTTCCAATTGGGAGGGATCGACCATCGTCGCCCACAGCCCGGACATGCCGACCATCTCCACCTGGATGCCCGGTCCCACCGTGCGCTGGACGAGATCCAGCATGCCGCCGACCAGCCGGTTCATGTTGACCGCCTTCGGTGCCAGGGTCTGCTGGCGGGAGAAGGCGAGCAGCCGGTGGGTCAGCGCCGCCGCACGCCGCACCGCGCCCTGGGCGGCGATGATGAACTTGTCCAGCTCGTTTACGCGGCCCTGATCGACGCGGGCGGCAATGCGTTCCAGGGCGCCCGAGATGCCGGCCAGCAAGTTGTTGAAGTCGTGCGCCAACCCGCCGGTCAGCTGTCCGACCGCTTCCATCTTCTGCGACTGGCGCAGCTGCTCCTCGGCGCGCATCAGTTCGGCGGTGCGTTCGGCGACGCGCTGTTCCAGCGTTTCGTTCAGCGCGCGCAGCGCCGCCGTCGCCCTGTCGCGCTCGGCCTCAACCGCGCGGCGCTCCTCGACGTCCAGCAGCACGCCGGGGAAACTCAATGGCGTGCCGTCGGGCCCGTGCTCGACCCGTCCGTTCGCCTCGATCCAGTAATAGTTCCCGTCCGACCGCTTGACCCGATACTGATGGGCATAGGCGCCGCCGCGGGCGATGACCTCCTGGATGGCAGCGAGCAGCCCCGGCTTGTCGTCCGGGTGGACGCTGGTGACCACCTGCTCCAGGCTGAGCCCGTCGCGGCCCAGCGAGGGGTCGAGACCGAAGGATTCGGCGAACGGCTTGTCCACTGTGAAACGATTGGCGGGCAGGTCCCAATTCCAGGTGCCGATGATGGCGCCGGCCGCCAGTGCCAGCTGGACGCGCTGCACATTCTCCCGCGCCAGCGCCTCGCTGACGCGCAACGCCTCTTCCGCGTGGCGCCGCGCGGTGATGTTGCGGAACAGGACGGAGACCTGGCGCAGGCTGGCCGGTTCCAGCCTTGCCGCCGACACCTCGATGTAACGATCCACCAGTGCAAAATGGCGCTCGAATCGGATGGGCTCGCCGGTGCGCAGGACATTGCCGTACAGCTCGATCCAGCCATCCGCCTCGGCCGGCGCCAGATCGCGCACCGCCATGCCGACGATGTTGCGGATGCCGGTCTGGCGTTCGTACCCGTCGTTGGCCTCGATGTGGATGTAATCGGTGAGGTTGCCGTCGGCATCCTCGCTGAACTCGATGATGCAGAACCCGTCGTCCAGAGCGTTGAACAGAGCGCGATACCGGTCCTCGCTCCGGTCCGACAGCTCAGACGTCAACCGATGTTCCGCCACTCGACTCTCCCTCGTCCCGCCGGACCCACAAGCTCCGGCGCCCTGTTCTATCGGCCGGCAGGCGCTCGAGAGCAATTCGACGTAATAAATATGCGAAAAGGATAATCCCCCGGCAGACTATGGGTTGGGACAGATGCCCCATGCAATGGCGCAGTCTCCGGGAAAAAACTGCTCAGGGATATGCAACCGCAGAGGCATTGGGCGGCCGCTCCGACCGTTCCATTTCCCGAAGCGGAAGGGCAGCCGAAGCTGCCCTTTTTTCAAGACTGGAAGTTCGCGTTTTTACTCACCTGTCCCATCGGCGGTGGAGGATGCGGGCACATTCTCCCGTCCTCTGCAATGCCCTCACGCCGCGCGGATACCGGCCAGGAAGCGTTCGACCTCGATCTTCATCTGTTCGGATTGCCGCGACAGTTGGCCCGCGGCCCCCAGCACCTGGGTCGCCGCACTGCCGGTCTGGGTGGCGCCCTGGCTGACCTCGGCGATGTTCGCCGTCACCACCTCGGTTCCCCGCGCCGCCTCCTGGACGTTGCGGGCGATCTCGCCGGTCGCGGCCCCCTGTTCCTCGATGGCCGACGCGATGGAGGTGGCGATATCGTTGATCGTGGTGATGGTGCCGCCGATCCCGGTGATGGCGTTTGCGGCTTCGCCGGTCGCCTGCTGCATCGCCTGGATCTGGCCGGCAATCTCTTCCGTCGCCTTGGCGGTCTGGGTGGCGAGATTCTTTACTTCGCTGGCCACCACGGCGAAGCCCTTGCCGGCCTCGCCGGCACGGGCCGCCTCGATGGTGGCGTTCAGTGCCAGAAGGTTGGTCTGGCTGGCGATGTCGGTGATCAGCTTCACCACGTCGCCGATGCGCTGGGCCGCCTCGACCAGCCCCTGGACCTGCCGGTTGGTCGCGTCCGCCTCGCTGACCGCCTGGGCAGCGATGGTGGTGGAGCGCGAGACCTGCGCGCTGATTTCCGAGATCGACGCCGTCAGTTCGTCGGTCGCCGACGCCACCGTCTGCACGTTGACCGAGGCCTGCTCCGCGGCGGCGGCCGTGCTGGCGGCCTGGCTGTTGGTCTGTTCGGCGGTGTGAGACATGCTCTGTGCAGTGGCGTCCAGTTCAGTGGCGGCGGCGCTCACGGTGCGCAGGATGCCCGACATGCTGCTGTCGAAGCCGGCGACCAGCCGTTCCACCGCGGCGGTGCGCCGCTCCTTGTCCAGCCGTTCCGCCTCCTCGGCCGCCGCCATGCGGGCACGGTCAAGCGCGTTCTGGCGGAAGACCTCGACAGCGCGGGCCATGCCGCCGATCTCGTCGTCACGGTCCTTGCCGGCCACCTCGACCGACAGGTCGCCATCCGCGAGGCGGGACATCGTCCCGGTGATGCCGGTGATCGGCTTGACGATGCCGGAGCGCGACACGGCGACGCTGACCACGACCGCCAGGCCGATGCCGCCGATGCCGACGACAAGCATCAGGGTGATCATGTGGGTGCTGAAGGCGTCGAGTTCGTCGTTCGCCTGCTGGATGCTGTCGATGTTCCGCTGTGCCGCCGCCTCCAGGGACTTGCCCAGCGCGGTGCGGCTGGCCCGGCTTTCCGGTGTGTCGCCGTGCTTCTGCGCCGCCTCCGGAGAGACTTCGACGCCGAGCCGGGCGACCTCGTTGCGGATGGCGACGAACTCGTTGGCGCTGGCCACCATCTTCTGGAAGTCGGCCTTGCGGTCGGGCGTCAGCAGACGTTCCCACTCCGCCATCCGCTTGCCGATCGATTCAGTCGACTCCCTGATCCCCTTGCTGAACAGCTGGGCGTCGTCCTTCGACTTGACGGCATAGAGGCCGCGGCTGTCCATCACCGTCTTGTAGATCAGGCTGCTGACCTGTTCGGCGAGCAGCGCCCGCTGCGAGCGGATCTGGATGTCATCGACCCTGCCGCCGAAGGTCTGGATCGCGAGGAAGCCGATGGTGCCGATTACGGACGCGATCAACGCCATCAAGATGACGATGGCGGAGATTTTGCGGCTGATGCTGATGCGGGTTAGCAGGGTGCCCATGGGCCGGCTCGTTTTTGGCGGGAGGAATATTCCCCTCACCATACTGTAGTATGCCTTTGAGCTTATCGAGCCAAGTTGCAGCGAATTCGGTCGGAAATCGCCTTGCAGCAGCGAATTCCGTCCGGGAATTTCAGAAGTATTTAATGGCTATGCCGCATTTCGTCACTTCAACCCGAAACCCGTGACGTTTCTGAAATGGGGTTGCGACGCTACTCGCATTTCCAACATTAGCAGATACTGCGGCTTTCGCTATGAGACTTTGGTCGTGGCTGACGGGTTGGTAGGTAAAGCATTGTGCGGAGAAGCCCAATCGCTTGGGCTTCTCCAAACTTCATTTGTTTGCCTGCACCGCCTCAGGACTGCCTCACTCTGCCGCCAGCGGCTGCGGGGCGGCGACCGGGGCGCGGAAGTCGGCCAGCAGCTTGGCCTCCTTCGCCTTCGCCGCCGTGACGTTGCGGGCCTTCACCGGGCCGTAGCCACGCATCTCCATCGGCACCCTGGCGATCTCCACCGCCAGATCCAGCTTCTCGCGGGTCAGGCCGTTCAGCAGCTCGCCCACCACCGCCTCATAGTCGGCGATCAGCTGGCGTTCCTGGCGCCGCTCGGCGGTGCGGCCGAACGGGTCGAGCCGGGTGCCGCGCAGACGCTTGCCCTTGGCCAGCAGGCGCAGGACCGGCAGCATCCACGGACCGAAGCTCTTCTTCTTCGGTTCGCCGCCGTCCTCTCCGGTCTCGCCCATCGCCGGCGGGGCCATGTGGAAGGTCAGTTTCCAGTCGCCTTCGAACATGCGCTGGACATTCTCGACGAAGCCGCTGTCGGTGTAGAGCCGCGCCACCTCATACTCGTCCTTGTAGGCCATCAGCTTGAAGTGGGCGCGTGCGACCGCCTCCGTCAGCGCGGTGGAGCCGGGCACCTTCTGCTGCTCGGTCCGGCGGGTCCAATCGACCAGCGCGTGGTAGCGGGCGGCATAGGCGGCGTCCTGGTAATCGACCAGGAAGCGGTGGCGGCGCTCGATCACCTCGTCCAGGCTGCCGGACTGGCGGCGCTGATCGAGCAGCAGCGACTGCACGGCCTGCGCCACCTCCTGAGGCTTCGCAGCGGCTTCCACCGACGCCAGATCGACGGCGGCGCGGCGGCCCCATTGGAAGGCGTCGAGGTTCAGCTTCACCGCCACGCCGTTCAGCTCGATGGCTTTGATGATCAACTCCTCGCTCAGCGGGATCAGACCCTTCTGCCAAGCATAGCCCATCAGGAACGGGTTGGCGTAGAGGCTGTCGCCCAGCAACGCCGTGGCGAGCTTGGTCGCGTCGAAGGCATCGACATTGGCTTCGCCGCCGCAGGCCTTGCGGATGTCGCCGACCAGATCGCGGACCGGGATCACCATGTCCGGTTTCTTGATGAAGTCGGCGGTGATGCTGTCATGGGTGTTGATGACGGCGCGGGTGCGTCCGGCGGTCATCTTCGACAGGCCGTCGCCTGCCGCCGCGACGATCAGGTCGCAGCCCAGCACCGCGTCGGCCCCGCCGGCGGCGATGCGGACGGAGTGGATGTCCTCCGGCGTGTTGGCGATGCGGATGTGGCTGGTGACCGCACCGCCCTTCTGCGCCAGCCCGGTCATGTCGAGCACGCCGACGCCCTTGCCCTCGATATGCGCGGCCATACCCAGAAGCGCGCCGATGGTGACGACGCCGGTGCCGCCGACCCCGGTGACATACAGGCTCCAGGTCTTGTCGAAGGCCGGGACGGCGGGGGCGGGCAGGGCTGTGGCGTCGGCCGACTTCGCTGCGGCCGGCTTCGGCTTGCGCAAGGACCCGCCTTCCACCGTCACGAAGCTGGGGCAGAAGCCCTTGGTGCAGGAGTAATCCTTGTTGCAGCTCGACTGGTCGATCTGGCGCTTGCGGCCGAACTCGGTCTCCTGCGGGATCACCGACACGCAGGACGACTTGGCGGAGCAGTCGCCGCAGCCTTCGCAGACCAGCTCGTTGATCACCACGCGCTTGGCCGGGTCGACCATCTTGCCGCGCTTGCGGCGGCGGCGCTTCTCGGTGGCGCAGGTCTGGTCATAGATCAGGATGCTGACGCCAGGGACCTCGCGCATCTCCTTCTGCACGCGGTCGAGATCGTCGCGATGCTCGACGGTGGTGAATTGCGGCAGGCCGTTGCCGATGCCGTACTTCTCCGGCTCGTCGCTGACGACGGTGATGCGCTGCACGCCTTCCGCCCGCAGGACGTTGGCGATTGACTGCACCGTCAGCGTGCCGTCGAAGGGCTGGCCGCCGGTCATGGCGACCGCGTCGTTGAACAGAATCTTGTAGGTGATGTTCACCTTGGCGGCGATGGCCTGCCGGATCGCCAGGATGCCGGAATGGAAATAGGTACCGTCGCCGAGATTGGCGAAGATGTGCTTCTCGTCGGTGAAAGCGGCCTGGCCGACCCACGGCACGCCCTCGCCGCCCATCTGGGTGAAGGTGTCGGTCGAGCGGTCGAGCCACGTTGCCATGTAATGGCAGCCGATGCCGCCCAGCGCCCGGCTGCCCTCCGGCACGACGGTGGAGGTGTTGTGCGGGCAGCCGGAGCAGAAGGTCGGCTTGCGCACCACGCGCGCCACATGGGCCTTCTGCTTCTCCTGCGCGTCGAGGAAGGCGATGCGGCGGGCGAGGTTCTCGTTCTCGATGAAGCGCTGCAGGCGGCGGCCGATCACCACGGCGATCTGCGCCGGCGTCAGCTCGCCGGCGCTCGGCAGGATCCATTCGCCCTGCTCGTCGAACTTGCCGACCACCTTGGGGCGGACGTCGGGGTTCCAGTTGTAGAGCTGTTCCTTCAACTGGTTCTCGATGACCGCACGCTTCTCCTCGACCACGACGATCTCTTCCAGACCCTCGGCGAAGTGGCGGACGCCGTCGCGCTCCAGCGGCCAGGGCATGCCGACCTTGTAGACGGTGATGCCCCAGTCGGCCGCCATCTCCTCGGTGATGCCAAGCTCGTCGAAGGCCTGACGGACATCGAGATAGCTCTTGCCGGTGGTGACGATGCCGAAGCGCGGACGCGGGCTCTCCATCACCACCCGGTCCAGCTTGTTGGCACGCGCGAACGCCAGGGCGGCGTACAGCTTGTGCTTCATCAGCCGGTATTCCTGCTCCAGCGGCGGGTCGGGCCAGCGGATGTTCAGGCCGCCCGGCGGCATCGGGAAGTCGGCAGGGACGATGGGGGAGACGCGGTGCGGGTCGATGTAGACCGACGCCGAGGTGTCCACCGTCTCGGCGATGGTCTTCATCGCGATCCAGCAACCGGAATAGCGGCTCATCTGCCAGCCGATCAGGCCGTAATCCAGGATCTCCTGCACCCCCGACGGGTTCAGCACCGGGATCATCGAGTGCATGTAGGCGTGTTCGGACTGGTGCGGGAAGGTGGAGGACTTGCAGTTGTGGTCGTCGCCGGTCAGCACCAGCACGCCGCCGTGGCGGGAGGTGCCGGCGGCGTTGGCATGCTTGAACACGTCGCCCGACCGGTCGACGCCGGGGCCCTTGCCGTACCACATGGCGAAGACGCCGTCATACTTGGCGCCCTTGAACATGCCGACCTGCTGGCTGCCCCAGACCGCGGTGGCGCCCAGCTCCTCGTTCACGCCGGGCTGGAACTGGATGTGGTTCTTTTCCAGGAATTTGCGGGCGTTCCACAGATTCTGGTCGAAGCCGCCCAGCGGCGAGCCGCGATAGCCGGAAATGAAGCAGCCGGTGTTCAGCCCGGCGGCAAGGTCGCGCTGGCGCTGCATCATCGGCAGGCGCACCAGCGCCTGGGTGCCGGTGAGGTAAACACGCCCCTGTTCGAGCGCGTACTTGTCTTCGAGAGACACTGTTGCGAGCGCCATTCTTCATTTCCTCCCATCGGTCGGCAGCCTGGCAAACTCCTGGACGGAGTGCTGGGGAACCGATTTGTTCGCTGGGCAAAAAGGTAATGAAGGCTGTCTTATATCGCAACGGCTGCGGCCGGCCGTCCTGCAAAAAGCAAGGAACGGCGCGGCAACCGCCGGTCTTCCGTAACGGAGCGTATGGAATGCCCTGCCTTGCGGAAATTCCCTCTCCGTCCCTCTCTCGCCCAGATCGTCACCAGACGATATGGGAAGGGACTCAGCGCCCCGTCAGGGGGGACTTGCCCGGAGGGGTCGGGCTGCCGCCTTCCGGCCAATTGCCGAAGTCGCTCTGGCCTCGGGCCGCCAGCGTGCGGACGCTGGCCCGCAGGGTGCGGATCAGGCAAAGCGCCACCGCCATCGACTGGGCGCCGCCGTCCGAACCCGCCAGCCAGCGCAGGGCCGCGGCATGGGCCTGGAGCGCATCGACATAGCCTTCGATGTCCGGTTCCACCCAGGTGACGCAGGTGGACAGCGACGCGACGACCGAGGACGCGGCGGAATCTCCGGCTGTGGCGATCTGCACATCCGACAGGGCATGGCGCAGCCGGCTGCCGATCGGGTCGGGCCGCTCGATTGCCGCCTCCAGCTTGTCGAGCGCCAGCAGCATCCGCATCCGCTTGGGGTCGTCGCTGCGCATGGTGGCGGCGCCACGGTCGGGCGGCATGGCGGAGGCCGGAACCGCAGTCGGCGGTACCGGGGTCGGCGGCACCGGGTTCGTCGGTGTCGTGGGTGGCGTTGCGGGAGGGGGCAGATGCGCCATCCCGCTCGCCGCCGGGCGCGGCGTGGCCGGCCGCGGGGAAGGCAGGCTGGTGGTCGACGGGCTGCCCTGACCGGCCGGGTTGGCCGCCGGACGGGCGGCATCGCGTCCCGGCTCGGCAGTTCCCGTCCGGAGGGAGCCGTCGCGACGGTTCAGCACCGCGTCGATGCGGCGGGCCAGGGTCGCGGCCGGCACCGGCTTCGCCAGCACGGAATCGGCGCCGGCATCCCAGGCGCTGCGCACGGTGGCGAGGTCGGCGTTGGCGGTCAGCACGATGATCGGCATGCCGGGCCGCAGGCTGCCCGGAGACTGTCGGATCCACTGGACCAGCTGCGCGCCACCGACCGGTTCCATCACCCAGTCCGTCACCATCAGGTCGTAGACCTCGCGGCGCAGCGCGTCCTTGGCCTCCTGCCCGTTGCCGACCGCGGTGATCTGGCCGACGCCCCACAGCCCCAGCATGTCCTTCAACGCCCGCTGCAACAGCGGGTTGTCGTCGACAATCAGGATCTTGATGGGGGAGGCGGGACGCTTCGTCATGGAGTGGTTCCGATGATGCGGCTGTGTCTGTCCCGATATCCGCCTCGACGGCCCGCTTTTCATGGAGGGGGACGGGTAAGCGCCCAATGAGACAGCCCATGCACCGTTGGGTGGGCCGGGTTATCCCCGCCGCAGTTCGAATGGGTAGCCCGCGCGGTCGGACACCTCTTTCGATACCGGACGGGTGAGATCGGCACATATCAGAAATCTCTGATGGTGATGGACGCACGCTTCCGCCGCTCCTATGATTTCCCTGTCGGGTTTCAAAATGGGGCGTGCGATGAGCGGCGGATGCGGTGGTGGATCCTGTGGCGGTGGAACATCCCGTCTTTCCGGCGGATCGGGTGATCTGAAGCACACCATGCGGATGGCGATGGTGGTGAACGGGCTGCTCGGCGCCCTGCTGCTCGCCTCCGCCAACGCGACGCAGGCGGTCACCCTGTGGGGTGCGGCCCTGCTGGTGCTGAACCATGCCGCCGGTCATGCGGTGACGCTGGTCGGGCTCGGGCGCCGGCCGGACTGGCATGCGCGCCTGTCGATGCTGCACGGGGCGGCGATGGGTGTTGCGGCGGTTGCGCTGGTGGTAACGGCCGGGCGCAGCATCGCCGGCATGGCGATCCCCGACGTGCCGCTCGCCAGTCTGGCCCTGCTGCTGGCCATCGGCGTGACGGTGGCGACCGCGACCCTGCTGTTCGCCGGCCGGCGCGGCAGGCTGAGCCTGCGGGCGATCTGGCTGTGTTCGCGCAAGGATGTCCTGCCGCTCGGCGCCGGCCTCTTGGGGCTGGCGGCAAGCTGGCTGCTGCTGGACGGAGCGCCCGACGCGCTGGTCGGCGCCGGGATTGCAGCGTTCCTGCTGCCGGCCGCCTGGGGCCTGCTGCGCGGCGGCATGGGGGGCGAGGGGGTAGCTGGACAATAGCCTCAGCCACCCGTCACGGCCTTATCCTCACGACCGCTGGCGCAGCCGCTCCAGCAGGGCCTTGGTGGCGAAGCCGTCCGGGATCTCGCCGACAGACGCCTGGAAGCGCCGCACCGCGTTGCGGGTGTTCGCCCCGACAATGCCGTCGGCGGCACCCGGCTCCAGCCCTAGCGATGCAAGCCGCTGTTGCAGGTCGATGCGCTCGTCGCGGCTCAGCGCCTGTTCCTCGCGCGGCCAGGGGCCGCGGACGCCGGGCTTGCCGGTCATGCGGTCGGCCAGCATGGCGACGGCCAGCGAATAGCTGGTCGACGGGTTGTAGCGCATGATCGCGCGGAAATTGTCCCGCACAAGGAAGGCAGGGCCGCGATGCCCGGCCAGCACCAGGATCGCCGCCGATCCCTCGCCGCCCAGATCGCCGCCGTCCAGCGGACGCACACCCAACCGGCGCCATTCCGACAGCGGCTTGGTGATGCTCAGCTCCGCCTGATCGTAAGCGAAGCCGTCGGGCAGCCGCACCTCCTGTCCCCAGGACTTTCCCTGCCGCCAGCCATTCGCCAGCACGAACTTGGCGGTGGAGGCCAGCACGTCGGGCATGCTGCCCCAGATGTCGCGGTGGCCGTCGCCATCCTCGTCCACCGCGTTGCGCAGGAAGACGGTCGGCATGAACTGGGTCTGGCCCATGGCGCCGGCCCAGGAACCGGTCATCCGCTCCGGCGCGATGTCGCCGGAGTCGAGGATGCGCAGGGCTGCCAGCAGCTCCGACCGGAAATAGGCGGCGCGGCGGCCTTCAAAGGCCAGCGTCGTCAGCGCGTCGATGACCGAGAAGTTGCCGGTCGACTTGCCGAAGTCCGATTCCACCCCCCAGAAGGCGACCAGGATCTCTCCCGGAACGCCGGTGCGGCGGGTGATGCGGGAAAGCAACGCCGCATGCTCCTGCAACTTCTGACGGCCGTCCTGGACGCGCTTTTCATTCACGGCGCTGTCCAAATACTGCCACACTTGCCGGGTGAACTCGGGCTGTGCGCCATCCAGCTCTACGACTCGGTCGGACAGCTTCACCCGCTGGAAAGCGCGGTCGAAGGTCTGCGGACGGATGCCCTGGCCCAGCGCCTCGGCACGAAGCGCCGCCAGCCATTCGGGGAAGGAGGCGGGCTGCTGCGCCACGGGCTGGACGGCCGCCGTCGCGGTACCGGACGCCGAGGTTGCGGCTCCGGTTGCGACCGGTGCGGTGGCACCGGTGCTCTGGCAGCCGGCCATCAGCAGCGTGGCGAGAAGGAGGCGGGCGGGATGACGGAACGGAAGTCGCATGCGCTCGACCGTGATCGGAGGGGAAACCGGGCCGTGACCCTAAGGCCCCCGGCCGCAAGGCTCAACCGTCAAATGGGCAGCCCTATCGGGGAAACGCCTATTGCGAGGGGTATACGCTTGCAGGGCCGCCGGACCGGTCCATATCAAATTTCAATGCAACGCTTTCGCAAATCCCGTCCGGCAAAGCCCTGTCTCCAGGCGCCGAACCCGGCCGGATTTGTCCAGGTTGAGTTCGTCTTGGGCAGGGCTGCCGGGACGGGACCGGAAGCCGGAACACCACCTTCTCCAATCGCGTTGATCCGGGAGCGCTTCCATCGGGAAGCGGCTTCCCGCCGCGGAACGCCAAGGGTGCCGAAGCCATGAAAATCGTGATCCTCGGCTTGACCAACGGGGGCTTGACCAACAGAGGCTTGACCAGCGGGTACCGCCAGGATGGCGGGCACAGCATGCGCTGGCGCGCGCTGATCCATGGGTTGGCGATCCGCGGCCATCGCGTCGTCGCGGTTGAGCGCACCGGCCCCGGCCCCTCCGTCCCCTGGACCATTCCCGGCGGCGAGGTGCTGTCCTACGGCGCCTGGGACGAGGTGGCGGTGGCGGCTGCGGCCCAGGCCGACGATGCCGGCGTGGCGCTGGTGGTGGCGCAGGGGCCGGACGCCCGTACCGCCGCCGACCTCGTCCGCCAGTCCAGGACCCCGCGCCGCGTGCTCTACGATCCGGAGGCTGCGGTCAGCCTGACGGCGCTGGAGGCGGGAGAGGCGGTGGAGCATCTGCCGGCCGACGGGCTGGCCGGCTTCGACATGGTGCTCGCCTCCTGCGGCGGGCCGGCGCTGGACCGTTATCGTGCCAAGGCGGGGGCGGAGTCGGTGGCGCCGCTCTACCCCTGGGTCGTGCCGGAGGAGGACAAGCCCGGCGACTTCAAGCGAGAGTATCTGGCCGATCTCTGCTGCATCGTCGGCGGGCCGGACGGCATCCGCGAGGGTCTGGACAGATTCTTCATCGACCCGGCCCAACGGCTGACCCGCCGGCGCTTCGCACTGGTCGGTGCCGATCTGCCCGACGGGGTGCCGCGCACCACCAACATCCTGACCTTCCCCGATCTCGACCCGGTGCGTCATGCCGATGTGCTGGCTTCGGCCAGCCTCGCGCTGACGCTGGCCCGCGACGACGAGCGACGGATCGGCTGGTGCCCGTCGCCCCGGCTGTTCCTGGCCGCCGCCTGCGGGGCCGCCATCGTCGCCGACCGGTGGGAGGGGTTGGACAGCTTCTTCGAGCCCGGCCGTGAGATTCTGGTGGCGGCGCAGACCGACGACGTGACCACGGCGATGATGCTGCCGCGCAACCACCTGACCGACCTCGGCCGCCGGGCGCGCAAGCGGGTGCTGGCCGAACACAGCGCCGAACGGCGTGTGCAGGAACTGCGCAGCATCCTGGACCTTAAGGGCGGCGGCGACGATTGACGGCTTCCGGTTTATCGGGAGTGCGAAAATGCGGGGAGCGGGCTATGGTCCGCTCCCCGTTTCGTTTTGCGCCCAATGCCATTTGGCAAATTTTCAGGGAGCCCGCCTCCGATGCCGCCTTCGTTGCCGACCGTCACCATCCGCCCCGCCGTCGAGGAGGATTGCACGACCATCCTGCGCTTCGTCCGCGAACTGGCGGAGTTCGAGCGCGAGGCCGATGCGGTCAAGGCGACCGAGGAGGATTTCCGCCGAGACGGCTGGGGGCCGCAGCCGGTGTTCGAGGCGCTGATCGCCGAGTTGGACGGCGCGCCGGTCGGCTTCGCGCTGGCCTTCCGCAACTTCTCCACCTGGGAGGGGCGGCCCGGTCTCTATGTCGAGGATCTCGATGTCACGCCGGACGCCCGGCGCTACGGCGTCGGCCGCAAGCTGCTGGCCGCCGTGGCGAAAAGCGCGGTGGAGCGCGGCTACCGCCGGGTGGATCTCAGCGTTCTGGACTGGAACCCGGCTCGTGGATTCTACGACCGGGTCGGCTTCCGCCAGATGAGGGAATGGCTTCCCTACCGCCTGACCGGGGAGGCCCTGTCCAACCTCGCAGCGGAAGACGGTGCCAGGGAAGATTGAAAGGCGGGGATCAGACGGCGCGGTTCAGAGCGGACGCGCCGATGATCTCGGCATAATCGGCACGCTCGCTGCGCAGGTTCGATAGAAGATCGACCAAGCTGTCGCGGACGAAGGCATCGTCCTGTTCGACGATGGTGTCTTGCGTCAGTCGAATGAATTGGTCGAGAAGCGCGATATGGGCCGCGGAGGAGGAGGTGATCTTCTTCGAGTTGACGGCGCCGATCATGTAAATCTCCCTAGGCCTGAGCGTTCCCGATGGCCCTATCAAGCCATTGAGTGAGTTAAAGACTTCCTAACGGGACTATGCGGCAGGTAGTATCTTCGGGGGTACTTCCGATCTATGGTCGCGTTATCTAAGGCAGCCCCGAAGAGTTACCTCAAAACGTCTATGACGCCGTCTGAAGTCCTGCTGCAATGATCCCCGTCGGATGCCCCGGCGGGTAGCATGCATGATGACAACACGCACCGCTATGTCCGGTTGCTCAGACCGCCCGAGGGAATTGGAGGGAGGGACCACCAAAGGGTGCAGTCCCGCCCATCCGGTTGGACAGTCACAACCCCCTGAAAATGCTAATTCCCGAAAAAGTCGATCAGGCGGCGCGGCGTGTGGCGGTGCGGTCGCGGGCGTCGGCGCGCGCCATGGCGCGGGCGATCAGATCGCCGAAAAGCCCGCCGATGGGCTCCTCCAGCATCACGGCCCGGCCGGTCGGCATCGGGCCTTCCATCAGCAGGGAGCCTTCCTCGCCGGGGCCGAGAACCCGCCAGCCGCGGCTCTTCATCTCCGCAACGCGCGTCCGGGCAATGAAGGCGCGGATATGGTCGTGTGCCAGATCGTCCATCCTGTTCCCCCAATCGCTGTCGACAGCCGCTGGTCCTGCGGCGGATCGTTAAAGAAAGCGTACGGAAGAACGGCGAACGCAACAAGAACAAATTCGAGTGAACAGCGAGGATTTCCGCCGAGTCGCTCAAGCTCCCGCTTTGAACGTGTCCCTGGCCTGCGCAGTCCCGGCCCTTGCCGTTCCGGTGTCCACCGCAAAGATCAGGCGGGGCGGGGGCAGTTGCAACCCGTTCCACCCGTGAAAAGCGGCGATCAGGAAAGGTCCGACCATGAGCGGTGTCCGCACCGAAACCGACAGCTTCGGCCCCATAGACGTTCCGGCCGACCGTTACTGGGGCGCTCAGACCCAGCGCTCGCTTCAGAATTTCCGCATCGGCGGGGAGCGCATGCCGGTGCCGCTGGTGCGCGCATTGGGCATCCAGAAGCGTGCCTCCGCCGCCGCCAACATGAAGCTGGGCGTGCTCGATCCGAAACTCGGCGCCGCCATCATGGAGGCGGCGGACGAGGTGATCGACGGCCGGCTGGCCGATCACTTCCCGCTGGTGGTCTGGCAGACCGGGTCCGGCACCCAGACCAACATGAACGCCAACGAGGTGATCGCCAACCGCGCCATCGAGCGGCTGGGCGGCACCATGGGAGCGAAGACCCCGATCCATCCCAACGACCATGTCAACATGGGGCAGTCGTCGAACGACAGCTTCCCCACCGCCATGCACATCGCGGCGGCCGACGAGATCGTGCACAGCCTGATCCCGGCGCTGGAGCATCTGCGCACGGCGCTCGACGCCAAGGCCGACGCCTTCCAGGACATCGTCAAGATCGGTCGCACCCATCTCCAGGATGCCACGCCGCTGACGCTGGGGCAGGAGTTCTCCGGCTATGCCGCCCAGATCTCCTACGGCATCGGCCGGGTGAAGGGCGCGCTGCCGCAGCTCTACCGGCTGGCCCAGGGCGGCACCGCGGTCGGCACCGGCCTGAATGCCAAGCCGGGCTTCGCCGAAGCCTTCGCCAAGGAGGTGGCGGCCTTCACCGGCCTTCCCTTCGTCACCGCAGAGAACAAGTTCGAGGCGCTGGCAACCCACGATTCGCTGGTCGACGTGCACGGCCACCTGAACACGCTGGCAGTGTCTCTGATGAAGATCGCCAACGACATCCGCCTCCTGGGATCCGGTCCGCGCTCGGGCATCGGCGAGCTGTCGCTGCCGGAGAACGAGCCGGGATCCTCCATCATGCCGGGCAAGGTCAACCCGACCCAGTCGGAGGCGATGACGATGGTCTGTGCCCAGGTTATGGGCAACCACACCACCGTGACCGTCGCCGGCGCCACCGGCCATTTCGAGCTGAACGTGTTCAAGCCGGTGATCGCCTTCAACGTCCTGCAGTCGATCCGCCTGCTGGCCGACGCCGCGACCAGCTTCACCGACAATTGCGTGGTGGGAATCGAGGCCAACCGCGAGCGCATCGCCAAGCTGGTGTCGGACAGCCTGATGCTGGTGACGGCGCTGAACCCGCACATCGGCTATGACAATGCGGCGAAGATCGCCAAGAAGGCCCACAAGGAAGGGACAAGTCTAAAGGAGGCCGGGCGGGAACTCGGACTCCTGACGGATGAGCAATTCGATCAATGGGTTCGCCCCGAACGGATGGTTGGTCCAGGCTAAGCTTGGGGTTAGGGTGGGGGTGAGTTATCCCGGCCGCGCCGGCCTTCCTCTGACCACCCCCATCTCCCACTGCGATGCGTTGAGTGACCATGAAGAAGCGTTCGGTCCTGATCGCCGGCCATCCCACCAGCGTCTCCCTCGAGGAAGAGTTCTGGGACTCCCTGAAATCGGTGGCGCAGTCCCGCGGCCTGTCGGTCAATGCCCTGATCGAGGAGATCGACCAGACCCGGACCGGCAACCTGTCTAGCGCCATCCGTGTCCACGTGCTGAAAGCGGTGCAGGCGCGCGGGGAGTAGGGGGGCCTCTCGGATACCCGCAGGTGGACACCCGCCCATTGCCGGCGTACACGGGTGCCTGCTCCCCCCGTCACCTTGCCAAGACCCCGCCGCCATGCCGCCAGACGTCACCACGCTCGACATCGTCGCCTTCGTCTGGTTCATCGGCTCCTGGGTCGGCTTCACCGTCACCCAGGACCATCTGCTGTCCAACCGCAACGTTGTGAACCGGCATCTGCGGATCGTGCGCCGCCACTGGATCGAGCGGATGCTGGAGCGCGACAACCGCATCATGGACGCGCAGCTGTTCGGCCATACCATGCACAGCTGCACCTTCTTCGCCTCCACCAACATGCTGGTGTTGGCCGGGTTGATCGGCACCTTCGGTGCGGCGGAGCGGGCGCAGCAGGTGATTTCGGACCTGTCCTTCGCCGTCCCGACCTCGCACCAGATGTTCGAGATCAAGATGCTGCTGATGGTGGTGATCTTCACCTTCGGCTTCTTCAAGTTCACCTGGGCGCTGCGCCAGTACAATTACTGCTGCGCCCTGATCGGCTCCGCGCCGATGCCGCCGGTGCCGCCGCAGGACCGCCGGGAGATCGCCCGGACCATCAGCGAGGCGCTGACCCTGGCCATCGTCGCGCTGAACGGGGGCATCCGCGCCTATTACTTCGCATTGGCGGCCCTGGTCTGGATCATCGGCCCGATTCCGCTGATCGCCGCGTCCAGCGGCGTCGTTTTCGTTCTCACCCGCCGGCAGGCGTTTTCCGCAACCGAGAAGGTCATCCGCGTGCAGACCCAATGGTTGGAGAGAAACGAGTCAAGCAAAGCAAAATAACGAATAAAATCCAACACGTTATCTTGTACATGCGACCAAACGTCCTCTACCTGGCGGCGAGTTGCGGCGGCTAAGGTCGGGTCATTGAGGAGCGCACGACAGCTTGCCGGTGCGACGCAGCGAACAAGGGAACGACGATGGACGCCGATACTGCAGTGACCATTATGGAAGCCCTGGACCAGGCGGAAGCCTTGCTGAACCGTGTGCATCTGCGCGACGGTTATGCCGGCCGCGACACGCTGGCGCGCAACCGGGAGCTTCTGAACGCGGCCCGTCATCGGCTCGACCAAGTCCACAGCATCGAGGAAATGGGCGTGTTCAGCGGCTTCAGCCGGTCGGCGGTTCTCGCCTGAGGCCGGACCGGCGGTCCGGCAGGTCCGCGCCCGCCAGTCCCTCCGCCTCAGCCCTTCAGCAGCACCTTGCCGCCGCCGCGCACCTTCGACCAGTCCTTGGCGAAATAGGCGAAGTCGCTCGACGGCCGGCTGAACAGGAAGCCCTGGGCAAAGGACACGCCCAAGCCGTTCAGCAGCTCGGCGTGCACCGTCTCCTCCACCTGCTCGCCGATCAGCTCCAGTCCCAGCTGGCGGCAGACATCGACCATGCTGCGCAGCATTGCCATGTCGCGCGGGCTGTTCACGGCGCCGCGGACGAACTTGCCGTCGATCTTTGCATAGTCGGCCTGGATGCCGTACAGCGACTGGAAGCTGGTGGAGCCGGCGCCGACATCGTCCAGGCAGATGCGGAAGCCGCTTTCGCGCAGCTTCTGCAACACCTCGTTCAGCTTGGCGATGTCGGTGACGACGACGGTTTCCGTCACTTCGATGAGCAGCTTCGAGGCCAGATCGCCGTATGGGGCGACGACCGACTGGAACTGCTTGAAGAAGATCGGGCTCATCAGCGTCTTGGCCGACAGGTTGATCGCCACATCGGGCAGCTTCGGTTCCTTGCGGAATTGCTGCAGCGTGTCCAGCACCGTGCGGGTCAGCAGCAGGTCGAAGTCGTAGATCAGCCCGACATCCTCGGCGAAGGTGATGAAGTCGGCCGGCGAACTCATCCCCTCGACCCGGGTCAGCGCCTCCAGATGGTGGACGGCACCGGTGCCGATGTCGACGATCGGCTGGTAAACGACGACGAAGTCGCGGTTGTCGATGGTGGCCCGCAGCTGCCCGATCCGCTCCACCGCCCCAGCCATCAGGCGGTTGGCACCATCCTCCAGGCTGGAGATGGTGAACTCGCCGCCTTGCGCAGAGGCGAAGGCCTGCACGGTGTAGACCAGCGCGCGGGCGGCATCCGCGGCGTCCAGCCGGTCGTCGGCCATGTCCAGCGTCCAGGACCGGATGCCGCCGGGTAGGGCACCGCCCGCCGCCTCGATGATCTGGGCGATGTGGCCCTGGACCTCGCGCCCGTCGATGTCGGCGGCATGCACGATGCCGTAGCGGTCGCCGGTCAGCTGTCCGGCACTGTCGCCGTCGGCGGAGATGCCGCGCAGATAGGCATCGATGCCCTCGCGCACCTCCGCCGCCGCTCCCTCCGGCATCGAGTCCACCATCGCCTGCAAGCCTTCGACCAGCAGCAGGGTCAGCCCCTGCTCCAGTCCCCGTTCGCGCGCAGCGTGGATGCGCTCCTCCAGGATGCCGGCGAAGCCGCACTGGTCGAGCAGTTCACCCTGGGCCGCCGTCACCGACCCACTGCCGCCGTTGCCACGGGCCGGAGCGGTCAGCAGCACGGTGAGGAACAGGGAACCGGGACAGGAATCGAGCCGGCAGCCGCCGAGCAGTGCCGGGAACTGCTGACCGTCGAAGGCCTGGAACATCACGCGCGATGGCTTGATCCGCGCCTTTTCGCGGATGCGGTCGAACAGGACATGGACGTATTTGCGGTCGCCGGGGGCCACCACCTCCATCAGGTTGCTGCCGACCAGCCCGCCGACCTCGCCCCTGGTCAGCCGGCAGCGGGCGCCGGCGGAAAACAGGATGTTGCCGTGGGGGTCCGATTCGATCAGCAGATCGGCGGCGGCGAAGGCAAAACCGACGAAGCGGTCGCGGTCGCGGCTGGACTGTGGACGGCGATGGCCGGCCGCACCGGAGGCCGGGGTGACGGCCGGTCCGATCGGGGGAGGGGAGCGACCTGCGCTTTCCTGCGACAAGGGCATCGTCATCCGACTACAAATTACATCAAAGTTTAGAGAGTTTCTTCCTGAATGCAACAGAGAGTAACCAATATTGATACGAGATAAAAGCCGCATCGATGGGAAATGACCTTCGTCCGGCTCGAACGCGGCAATTTGAGACATCTATTTCGTAAATGCAAAATACCCGAAGTAACTTTGCCGGATGCTCATGACTGCGATTGGCAACGTCACCAAGAAATTGACTGAATCGTTCCGGTGTCGAAATGATATTTGTCGATGGCGTCAGGCATGAACAGGCGACCCCATCGGGTCTTTGATCCAGAGTCGCCTCGTCATGCAACATGGTTAAGCAGGTCAGGCAACTTCCACCGTCGCCGGCCGGACCGCAGGCTTGCGCCGCTTCAGCAGCAAGGCGTTGAAGCTGGATTGTCCGGGTATCTCCACGAAGCGGTGGGTCAGGCTGGCGACCGCGACCACCGTCCCCAGATAGGCGAGCGCCAGAAGATCCATCATCCAGGTGGCACCGAAGAAGATCAGCCGGTCTTCAGCGCCGTCGGCCGCCTGTTCGATGAACATCGGCTGGCCCGACAGCCTCTGCATTGCGACCGCCGCCTTCTCGTACAGCGCGATGACCAGCGCATGCACCATGTAGACGGAATAGGAGCGGGCGCCCAGCCATTGGAAAGGCCGCATCGCCAGCAGCCGGGAAATCACCCCGCCTTCAAAGGCGAACACCCAAACGACCAAACCGAACAGCAGGGGGGAGGCATAGGACAGGGCATTCCCGCGCGCCGTTGCAACGAAGACGATCACCGCGGCAAGGCTGAGCCCCTCGCTCAGTCCGGCTATCGGCGACCCGGCTGTCGGGCACCGCAACGACAGCCTGGACAGTCCGGTGCCGCGGGCCGCCTGGAACAGCCGATACGCCACGTGGCCGGTGAAGAAACCATAGAGGCAGCGGAAATATCCAAAGTCGAAGCTGGTGTCTATGTATTGGTCGGACCATCCCATGACCACGAAGGCTCCGGCTGCCGACAGCGCCACCGCCGACATCGTCACCAGCCATGTGCGGCGGGCCAGCAGGCAGAGCGCTGCGAAGGTGACGTAAGCGAGGAACTCGGCGCTGATCGACCAGCTCGGAATGTTCCAGGTCAACCCGTCCTCGATGCCTAGGGAATGCACAAGGAACAGGTTGCTGAGAATGGAGGAAGGCGCGAAGCGGGCGGTGAAGGCAGCCGTCTCGCCGCTGACCGCCAATGCCTTCACGATCTCCAGCGGAATGAAGGCGATCAGGGTGGCGGCATGCAGCGGCCAGACCCGGCCAAGGCGTCTGACCAGAAAATTCCTGCCGTCCGCGGTCGAGTTTAAGCGGTGGATATACGCGTGGGTGATGACGAAACCGCTGAGGACAAAAAAGAAATCCACAAACAAATAACTACCGCGAACGAACGGAACGAGGTAGAAATGTCCTGAAGCGTTGAAGTGAAATAATGCGACGAACACGGCGCATAAGCCGCGCCAGCCGTCGAGAACTGGAAAGCGCATTTCGGATCTCCAGATTGGCGTATTGTCTCAACCATTTCACGCTGGCTGCCGATATTTTTGCTGCAAAAGGTGATATTTGCTTGGCGATGGGGATTATTCGCCCGATTACCGTTGGCTGAACGTAAATGTCGGAACCGCAACCAAAAAGCGGAAATCAGGCTTATTCCGAACGCCAGCCGGTGATTACCTCCGAAAGGTTGTGGCGATGGAATGCCCGCTTCCTGAGGACCGCGGATTTGTCCGGCCGCGGGCGGCCCTACCCGTTGTGAGCGGCACCATATCTGGCTGGAGCCTGAAACACCGTTTGATTGTCTTGGAAGCGGTACGCTGCTTGCGCCTTCAGGTTGCGCTCTTTCGGCCTTGAGCCGGGCAGGCTCAACCGCCATTCTCCAGCCGTCCCGTCGCGGCCGAGAAACCGGTGATGTCCATCCGCCGGCGCAGCGCGTGCAGTGGCTGCACGTCGGTGGCGACGGGACCGAGCCTCCGTCCAAATAGAAAAGGCCCCGCCGACCGTGCCGGTCGCGGGGCCTTTCGGCTTCTGCCACGGTGCCGGCGTCAGCGCCGTGGGAACAGCCGGTTGACGTGGCCCATCTTGCGGCCGGGCCGGGCTTCCGCCTTGCCGTACAGGTGCAGCCGGGCGCCGGGCTCGGCCAGCAATTCCGGCCAGCTCAGCACGTCGTCGCCGATCAGGTTGGTCATCTCGGCATCGGCCACCCGCTCCACCGAGCCCAGCGGCAGGCCACAGACGGCGCGGACGAGCTGTTCGAACTGGCAGGTGGCGCAGGCGTCCATGGTCCAGTGGCCGGAATTGTGCGGGCGCGGCGCCATCTCGTTGACCAGCACGGCGCCATCGGCGGTGACGAACATCTCCACCGCCAGCACACCGACCAGATCCAGGGCCTCGGCGATGCGCCGCGCGATGCGGTCGGCCTCCGCCGCGGTTGCCGCCGACACCTTTTCCGGCGCGGCGGGTGCTATGGTGACGTCGAGGATGCCGTCCTTGTGCCGGTTCTCCACCGCCGGATAGGCGACCATCGCGCCGTCGGCGCCGCGGGCGACGATCACCGACACTTCGCAGGCGAAGGTGACAAAGCCCTCGACGATGCCCTCCACGCCGGGTTTGCCGCCGCCGATGCTAGCCCAGGCGGCAGCCGGATCGCTGCCGCTGTCCAGCCGGGCCTGGCCCTTGCCGTCATAGCCGAGCCGCGTCGATTTCAGCACGCAGCGCGGACCGACTTCGGCCACCGCGCGGGCGACCTCCTCGGCGCTGTTGGCGGCGCGCCAGGGAGCGGTGGCGATGCCCAGCGCGTTGACGAAGCTCTTTTCCGCGATGCGATCCTGCGCCACCGACAGCACGTTCGGGCCTGGGTTCAGGTTGGTGAAGCGGCGCAGATGCTCGGCCGTGGCGACCGGCACATTCTCCCACTCCAGCGTCACCGCATCGACCGAGCGGGCGAAGCGCTCCAGCGCCTCCAGATCGTCCCAGCCGGCGACGGTCGCGGCGGCGCTGACCTGCGCCGCCGGGCTGTCGGACGCGTCGGGGGCGTAGACATGGGTCTTGTAGCCCAGACGTGCCGCGGCCAGCGCCGTCATCCGGCCGAGCTGTCCGGCACCCAGCATGCCGATGGTGGAGCCGGGGGCGAGGCGGGGCAGGGGAGTGCCGGATGGGGTGCCGGTCATGACGGTGAGGCTTTCAAGTTGTCCGGGCCAGTGATCAGGCCAGTTATCAGGCAGGATCGTCGACGGGGGCTTCGGCGACCGCGGCGGTCTGGCGGGCGCGCCAACCGTCCAGCGCGTCGGCCACCGCCGGGTCCATCAATGCTATGACAGAGCCGGCCAGCAAGGCGGCGTTGATGGCGCCGGCCTTGCCGATGGCCAGCGTGCCGACCGGCACGCCGCCCGGCATCTGCACGATGGACAGCAGGCTGTCCATGCCCTTCAGCGCGTGGCTTTCGACCGGCACGCCCAAGACCGGCAGCGGCGTCATCGACGCGGCCATGCCCGGCAGATGGGCGGCGCCACCGGCCCCGGCGATCACCACCTTCAGCCCGCGCGCCTTGGCGGTGGTGGCGTATTCCACCAGCCGGTGCGGGGTGCGGTGGGCGGAAACGATGCGGACCTCGTGCGGGACGCCCAGCGCCGCCAGCGTGTCGGCGGCGTGTTTCATCGTCGTCCAGTCGGACTGGCTGCCCATGATGATGCCGACCAGCGGCTGGACGCCGGCAGCCGAAGCGGTGCTGTTGGGGGAGTGGTCGGCGGTCACGGCCTGGCGCTTTCCTCAAGGTCCGGAAAGCGGCGCATTATAGGAAGAGTCGGGCTTCTGTCCAGAGGCGGCGCCGTTCCTCAGCGCCTGCGTGCCACGAATCCCACCCTGCGGCTGCGACATTCCGGCCCTTCCGGCGGAACATGGTTCCACTTTATGGTGCCGCCTTATATGGACCGGATAGACCCTGCTCAATTCACTCGGCGGACCCATCGCATGACCGACCCCGTTTCCGGCGAAGACCTCGGCGACACCCAGCGCAAGGAACACCGCGACATCCGCACCGCCATGGCGGAGGAACGGATGGCCGCCGTCGGCATCGACGAGGCGTCGATCGAGACGCTGGTGCGGACCTTCTACGGCAAGATCATGAAGGACGAGGAGCTTGGCCCGATCTTTGGCCGTGCCATCACCGATTGGGAGCCGCACCTGCGCAAGATGATGGATTTCTGGTCGTCCATCGCCCTGCTGACCCAGCGCTACGACGGGCGTCCGATGCCGGTCCACATCTCGCTGGGGCTGGAGCCGCCGCATTTTGAACGCTGGCTGGGCCTGTTCCGCCAGACCGCCCACGAGGTCCTGCCGGCCGAAGGCGCCAATTTCCTGATCGGCAAGGCCGAGAACATCGCCCGCAGCTTCCAGATGGGCATCCAGTTCTTCACCGTGCCCAAGAAGGGGTGACGAGGTTCTCCCTCTCCCGTCCTGGGAGAGGGAATGATTAAGCGATGATGTCCGGCAGCAGCCGGCTCTCTAGGACCATGATCTGGTCCTTCAGCATCAGCTTGCGCTTCTTCAGCCGTTGCATCTGCAACTGGTCGTAGGGCGCACGTTCGACCAGCCGGGCGATGACATCGTCCAGGTCGCGGTGCTCGCTGCGCAAGCTCGCCAGCTTTTCCTTCAAAATCTCTTGCTCGTTCATCGCGCCCGTTAGGAATGGCCGTTGCCCCGGGTGGGTCGGGGGTGCTCTTGCGGGTGACCCTTTGGCTGGGCGGGCCGGACTATACCAGATTTCCGGCGGTACCGCACCGCCAAACCGCTGGCTCGGACCTTTGGCATGCCTGAAGTAGTTGCGGATGGGTGCCGCGGGCGCAATGCCCCCTTTGCGGATGCGGGCAACGATTGCGGGAAAGTTCTGATCCGGTAACATGGTGGTCCATTTCAATGAACAGGCGAACGGGACGGGAAACCCTCAATGACTGCCCCTAATAAAGCCGGCAAGCGCATCGGCATCCTGACCAGCGGCGGCGATTGCGCCGGGCTGAACGCGGTCATCCGTGCGGTGGTCCACCGCGCCACCGGCTATGGCTGGCAGGTGCTGGGCATCAAGGAAGGCACCCAAGGCCTTCTCCAGCGCCCGGTGCAGTACCAGACGCTCGATCTCGGCTCTGTCGACGGCCACATGATGCGCCAGGGTGGCACCATCCTGGGCACGACCAACCGCGGCGACCCCTTCGCCTATCCGATGCCCGACGGCACGCTGAAGGACCGTTCCGACGAGATCATTGGCGGCTACCGCGAACTCGGGCTGGACGCGCTGATCGGCATCGGCGGCGACGGCAGCTTCGCCATCCTGCACAAGCTGGCGCAGAAGGGCGGCTTCCCGATGGTGGGCGTGCCCAAGACCATTGACAACGACCTGGGCAAGACCGAGGTGTCGGTCGGTTACGACACCGCCGTCGCCGTGGCGGTGGAGGCGCTGGACCGCCTGCAGCCGACCGCGGCCAGCCACCACCGCGTGATGGTGCTGGAGGTGATGGGCCGCGATGCCGGACACATCGCGCTGGCGGCCGGCATCGCCGGCGGGGCCGACGTGATCCTGATCCCGGAGATCCCCTATTCCATCGAAAGCATCGCCGCCAAGATCCAGAGCGTGCGCGACTCCGGCCGCAACTTCGCCCTGGTCGTGGTGTCGGAAGCGGTGAAGACGCTGGAAGGCACCGGGGTCAAGAAGATCCTTCAGGGCGGTGAGAAGCGCTATGGCGGCATCGGCGACTATATCGGCGAGAAGATCGCCGACGCCACCGGGGCTGAAACCCGCGTCACCGTGCTGGGCCACGTCCAGCGCGGCAGCATGCCCAGCCCGCGCGACCGCCTGATCGCGTCGGCCTTCGGCGTCCATGCCGTCGATCTGATCGCGGAGGGCAAGTTCAACCGCATGGTCGCCTGGTCCAACCGCGGCGTCATCGACGTGCCGATCACCGAGGCGATCGAGCATTATTCCTGCGTCGAGCTGGACGGCGCGCTGGTGAAGACGGCCCGCGGCCTGAACATCAGCTTCGGCGACTGATCCTTGTGGCGATGGGCGGAATGTCCGCAAATCCCTTCTGGGACTTTTCCCTGGCCGTCTATGGGCGGCCGGGGGTACCGGCCTGCTGCCTGTCCCTTCAGGACCGGCGCGGGGTCGACGTGAATGTGCTGCTGTTCGCCGCCTGGGCCGGCCTGGAGTGCGGCATCCGCCTGTCGGCCGAGGAGTTGGTTCGCCTCGACGAGGCGGTCGCCGGCTGGCGCGACGAGGTGGTGCGTCCGCTCCGCGCCCTGCGCCGCCGTGCCAAAGCGGAGGACGAGGTCTTCTACCGGCGCATGAAGGCCGCGGAACTGGAGGCCGAGCGGGTCCAGCAGGACCGATTGTTCGCCACGGCGGGCTTCATCCCGCAACCGGGCGGCGGCGTTGAGCTTGCCGCCGCCAACATGGCGCTGCTGGTGCCCGGCGGCGACCCGGCATTGGATGACCTGCTGGGAATGCTGGGGGACTGATCTAACGGTTCAGGATCAGTTCGTTCGGATCGCGCACGGTGTTGGACACCAGCACCGGCTTGCCGGCATAGAAGGCGCTGCACCGCTTGCCGCTGACCAGGCGGGTCAGCGCCGCCTCCCATTCGCGTCCCTTCGGTCCGATGATGCGCAGCTTCAACTGGTCAATCAACGGGAACACCTTGAACTGCTCGATCTCCAGCGGTTCGGGGCTGGTGGTGGTGAAGGCATCCTGCTTCAGGGTCAGTGTCTTGCCGTTGATTTCCAGCGTCACATCCTGGGCCCATGGGCAGCCGTTCGGCTTGGCGCCCTCATTGGCCTGCGCGGCGGCGATCCCGAAACAGACGGTCAGGGCGGCGGCGAGAGTAACCCGGCGGAGGCCGGAGTGGCAGAGTGCCCGGATTGGGCGGGTGGTCATGATCCGCTCCTCGAAGAACGGCGCGGACAATAACGATGGGTCAGCATCATGACAATCCAGGGAAAAACCCAATTCTGTGACCGTTTGCGACGATTTCAGACGTAGGCCCGGCTGGACCGGCCGGGTGCCGGAAGGGCATGATCCGGATCCCGGTAGCAAGCCCGTCATCTTATAAGAGACCCGATGGTTACTTTGTCACAGGCTCTGCTGATCGCGCTGGACCACCATCAGGCGGGCCGCGTGGCGGAGGCGGAGGACATCTACCGCCGAATCCTCGGCGCCGACCCCGAATATGCCGACGCCATGCAGCTTCTGGGGGTGCTCGCCGCGCAGACTGGCCGTCAGGCGGCGGCGCACCGGTGCCTGCGCCTTGCCGTGGCGCTGCGTCCCGACGGGGCCGGCGGGCTGTCGAACCTCGCCGGAGTCGAGCAGTCCGCCGGCGCCCTCGACGCCGCCGTGCGGCACTATGGCCGGGCGCTGCGCCTGATGCCGGACCTCGCCGATGCCCATGCCAGCCGCGCCGGCGCGTTGCGCCGGCTGGGACAGGTGCCGGCCGCGCTGACGGCCGCCGGCCTTGCGCTGGCCCTGGCGCCCGATCATGCCGATGCGCTGGCGAACCGGGCCGCCGCCTTGCTGTCCTGCGGCGATGCAAGGGCGGCCGAACGCTGTGCCCGCCGCTCGTTGGGCCTGAACGCCCGGTCTGCTGTTGCACTTGCGACCCTTGCCGCCGCCCTGGCAGTCCAACGTCGGCGGATGGAGGCCGAGTCCGCCGCCCGTGACTCGCTGACCATTGACCGCACTGCCGCCGAGCCGTGGGAGGTGTTGGGCGCCGTCCTGGCCAAGCTCGCCCGCTTCCCGGAGTCGCTGGAGGCCTTCGCCGCGGCGGAGAGCCTGAGACCGGGCCCGTCGGTCCATGCGGCGCGGGGCATCGCCCTGGTCGCCATGGCCCGCCCGGCGCAGGCTGCCGTCGAGTTCGAGCGTGCGCTGGCCGACCGGCCGGAGGATGTCGGTCTGCACTGGAATCTCGGCTTCGCCCGGCTGATGGCCGGCGATTACCGGGGCGGCTGGCCAGAGTTCGACTGGCGCCGCCGTGACGCCCATGCCGATCCGCCCTGGCGGCCGTTCCCTCAGCCGCTGTGGCAGGGCGAGCCGCTGAACGGCCGCAGCATCCTGCTCTATGCCGAGCAGGGGCTGGGCGACACGCTGCAGTTCCTGCGCTATGTCCCGCTGGTGGCGGCCCGCGGCGGCCGGGTGGTGCTGGAGGTGCAGCGGCCGTTGATGCCCCTGATGGCCGGGCTTGAGGGGGCGGCGGAGATCATCGCGCGTGGCGATCCGCTGCCGCCTTTCGATCTCGAATCTCCGCTGATGAGCCTGCCGCGCGCCTTCGCCACCGATCTCGACAGCGTGCCCGCCGACACCCCCTACCTGCGCCCTGACCCGGCGCGGATCGCCCGTTGGCGGGAGCGGCTGGGGCGGCGGGACGGGCTGCGCGTCGGCGTCGTCTGGGCCGGCAACCCGCGCTTCCCCGGCGACGAGGAGCGCTCGCCGAGGCTCGCCGGACTGCGCGGCCTGTTCGATGTGCCGGGCTGCCGGTTCTATGGATTGCAGATGGGGCCGGGACGCGCCGGCCTTGCCGAGAGCGTCCTGCCGGACAGCTTCACCGATCTGGGGACCGCCATCTCGGACTTCGCCGACACCGCGGCGATCATGGCGAACCTGGATCTGGTGGTGTCGTCCTGCACCGGGCCGGCCCATCTCGCCGGCGCGCTGGGCGTGCCGCTGTGGGTGGCGCTGCCCTTCTCGGCGGACTGGCGCTGGCTGACCGGCCGTGACGACAGCCCCTGGTATCCGACAGCCCGCCTGTTCCGGCAGCCGGCGCCCGGCGACTGGCCTGCGGTCGCCAGGCGCATGGCCGCCGAGCTGGCGGCGCTGGCTCAGCGCTTCAGGCCGTTGCCGTAGCGGGAGCAGTCGTAATCGTCGGTCCCGGCCTCGGCGTGGCCGCCGTTGGAGGTGTTGTAGCGCGGGTCGTCGCAGCGGCCGTTGCGGGCGTAGGAGTCGGAATTTCCCGATCCGAACAGCCCGCCGCCGCCGCTGTTGCCGAACAGTCCACCGCCACTGTTGCTGCTGGTCTGGTTGCAGGCGGCGAGCGCCAGCGGCACGGCGGCGACGATCACGAAGCGGAGCGCGGTCTTCATGGCAGTCCCTTTCCCTTATGAGGATTGCGAAGGAGAGTTTTTCCTTCGCCCTCAACAGGGCAGGGGGCCAGCAAATCCCGTGCCGGCGCTCGGGTTAACGCTTCCTGGCCTGAAACGGCTCGCCGAGCCGCTCACTCGACCGGCTGGAACAGTCGGGTGACGGGATGGATCGCCCACATCTCGCCCGACTCGATGTCGAACCACCAGCCATGGATGTTCAGCGTGCCGGCCTCCACCCCTTCGCGCACGAAGGGGAAGGTCATCAGGTTCTCGACCGACGCGCGCACTGCGGCGCGTTCGATCACCGCCGGGGTGTTCTGCAGCTTCTCCGCATCGGCGCGCGCCTGTTCGGAGCCTTCCGGCCCGACATAGGGGTCGAGCGCGGAGCCGGCGATGGACACCCAGGGAGAGACGAAATCATCCTCCGCCTTCTGCCCGGCGCGCAGCCGGATCAGGCCCTGGATGCCGCCGCACTTGGCATGGCCCAGCACGATGATCTCCGACACCTTCAGCGCCTTGACCGCATATTCGATGGCGGCCGAGGTGCCGTGATAGGCGCCGTCGGGCTGGTAGGGCGGGACGAGGTTGGCGACGTTGCGCACGACGAACATCTCGCCGGGTTCGGCCATCGTCAGCAGCGCCGGGTCGACGCGGCTGTCGGAGCAACCGATCAGAAGGACCTCCGGGTGCTGCCCTTCGGTCGCCAGTTGCCGCATGCTGTCGGGGCGCCGCTCATAATAGCGGGCGCGGAATGCCTTGATGCCGGCCAGAAGCTGGCGGATGGGCTCGGACGGTTTGCTGCTGAAGGGCATAATGGGCTTTTCCCCTTTGGCGCCGGCCGGCGGCGATGCCGGTTCCGCGTCGTGGTGCATCGACAGCGGTATAACGGCATTGTGCCCGCGCTCCAAGCCACCTGTTGGGCGACCGCCGCGGGTCAGGTGTCTCAGCTATTCCTCGCCCCAGCGCCGCAGGTTGCCGGCGTCCAGCCCGAACAGGTCGAGCACCCGGCCAACGGAATGGTCGACCAGATCGTCGATGCCCTGCGGCTTGGCGTAGAAGGCCGGGACAGGTGGCGCGATCACCGCCCCCATTTCGGCCAGCGCGGTCATGGTGCGCAGGTGACCGAGATGCAGCGGCGTCTCCCGAACCATCAGCACCAGCCGGCGCCGTTCCTTCAGCGCCACATCCGCCGCCCGCGTCAGCAGGGTGGAGGTGACGCCGCTGGCGATCTCGCTCATCGTCCGGACGGAGCAGGGGGCGACCACCATGCCCAGCGTGCGGAAGCTGCCGCTGGACACGGCCGCGCCGATGTCGGCGGCGGCATAGCTGACATCGGCCAGCGCCCGCAGCTCGGCCACCTTCATGGCGGTTTCGTGCGCCAGCGTGACCTCGGCCGACCGGCTGACCACCAGATGCGATTCGACGCCGATCCGCCGCAGCGTCTGCAGCATGCGGATGCCGTAGATCACTCCCGACGCGCCGCTGATGCCGACGACGAGCCGGGGCGGCGGGATGGTGGGATCGGTCATGGCCGGATTCCAAGCTCTCTTCAAGCGGTATTCCCTCTCCCGCCCGGGGAGAGGGACACCCCCCTCAGTGCGCGTCTTCCTGTTCGGAATAGCGGTCGTCCTCGCGACCTTCGCCGTAGAAGTCCTCGGCGGCATCCTCCGGCGCGCGCGGCACGCCGCCGCGGCGGATCGCCAGGGCCAGCGCCTCTTCCAGCTCGCGCTGGGAGCAGAGGCCCAGCATCACCGGGCCGCGCGGCTTGATGTTGGCGACGTTCCAGTGGGTGCGGTCGCGCACCGCGGCGATGGTCGGCTTGGTGGTGCCGATCAGGCGGCAAACCTGGGCATCCGACAGCTCCGGATGGTGCTTCAGAAGCCAGGCGATGGCGTCGGGCTTGTCGCCGCGCTTGGTGATCGGGGTGTAGCGCGGACCCTTGGAGCGGGAGGCGACCTGCGGCAGGTCGGCGACCAGAAGCTTCAGGCGCAGATCCTGATTCTTCTCGCAGCGCTCGATCTCCTGCTTGGTCAGCTGGCCGTTGGCGATGGGGTCCAGCCCCACCATGCCGACCGCGACCTCGCCGTCGGCGATGGCCTGGACTTCCAGCGAATGCATGCCGCAGAAGGCGGCGATCTGCTCGAAGGACAAGGACGTGTTCTCGACCAGCCAGACGGCTGTCGCTTTCGGCATCAAGGGCAGAGCCATCATCCCTCCTGACAAACTTCTTTACCGGCCGCACCCGCTGGCGGGTGGTGCGGCCGGCCGTTCTAACTGGTTATGCGGCGCGGGGCGGCTTCGCGACCCGGCTTCGCGACTCCGGGGGCGGCCGCCCCATTCTCGTCACCACGATATAGGGCGAATACCGGTCCGCGTAAGCATGCTTGCGCAGGCGCACCGGGAAATCCCGGCCGCCCGCTCGCCTCTGCTAACCTGTCTTGGCAGCGGATGGCAAGCCCGACGGCGCCGCAGCGGCGAAGAAAAGCGCAAAATCAGGCGGCGTCCGGTCCCACCGTCAGCACGATCTTGCCGATATGCGCGCTGCTTTCCATCAGCCGGTGCGCCTCGTCCGCCTGGTCCAGCGGGAATGTGGCGTGGATCTGCGGCTTGATGCCGCCGGTCTCCAGCAGCGGCCAGACATGCTCGCGGAGCGCCGTGGCGATGCGGCCCTTCTCCGCCACCGGGCGGGCGCGCAGCGTCGATCCGGTCAGCGTCAGCCGCTTGGTCATCACCGGCGCCATGTTCAGCGACACCTTCGCCCCCTGCAGGAAGGCGATGGAAACGTGACGGCCGTCCACCGCCATGATGTCGATGTCGCGGGCGATGTAGTCGCCGCCGACCATGTCCAGAACGACATCGACGCCGCGACCGCCGGTCGCTTCGCGGATGACCGCGACGAAATCCTCGGTCTTGTAGTTGATGGCGCGGTCGGCCCCCAACTCCTCGCAGGCGCGGCACTTGTCGTCGCTGCCGGCGGTGGTGAACACCGTCGCGCCGAAGGCTTTGGCCAGCTGGATGGCGGTCGTGCCGATGCCGCTCGATCCACCATGGATCAGCAGGGTCTCGCCACGCTTCAGGGCACCGCGCTCGAACACGTTGGTCCAGACGGTGAAGAAGGTTTCAGGGACTGCCGCCGCCTCGACCATCGACAGCGGGCTTGGGACGGGCAGGGCCTGCACCGCCGGCACCACGCAATATTCGGCATAGCCGCCGCCGGCAACCAGCGCGCAGACCCTGTCGCCGCTGGCCCAGCTCTCCACCCCGTCGCCGATGGCGATCACCGTGCCGGACAGTTCCAGCCCCGGCAGGTCGGATGCACCCGGCGGCGGGTCGTAGCGGCCCTGGCGCTGCAGCGTGTCTGGGCGGTTCACGCCGGCTGCGGCGACTTCCACCAGGATTTCGCCGGGGCCGGGCACCGGGGCGGGCCGGCGGGCGGGGCGCAGAACCTCCGGCCCGCCGGGCTGGGTGATCTCGACGCAGCGCATGCTGTCGGGCAAGCTTAGACCCATGGCGGTCGTCCCTTCCGTTTTTGTCTGTTTGGCAATGTCAGGCCCGAAAGGTAGATTTGCGCAACCGGCCTGACAAGCCGGACCAAGAGCTGAGAACACGGCAGGGGGAGGGGCCCGATCATGGCCATCGACGAGCGTTTCGAGGATCTGGAGCCGCGCAAGGCCAAGCCGGCACCCAAGGACCTGACCGTGATGGGCGTGGCCGAGATCGAGGCCTACATCGCCGCGCTGGAAGCGGAAATCACCCGGGCCCGCGCGGCCATCGCCGCCAAGCAGGCGCAGAAATCCGCGGCCGAGGCCTTCTTCAAGAAGGGGTGAAAAAAGCCCCTCTCCCGCCGGGGGAGAGGGGCTTTGCCTGCTTGCGGAGAGGGTTGCCCCACTTTACCGCCCGATGCCGACCAGATCGCGGTAGCAATGCCAGGAGGCATGCCCGACGACCGGCAGGGCGATGGCCAGCCCGAGGAAGCCGGTGACCATCCCGGCGCTCATGAACAAGGCGATCAGGAAGCCCCAGGCGATCATCGCTTTGGCGTTGGCACGCACCACCGCGATGCTGGTTGCCATGGCGGTGAAGACGTCGGTCTCGCGGTCCAGCAGCATCGGCACCGACACTACGGCGATGGAGAACACCGCCGTCGCGATGATCCCGCCGAACACTGTTCCGGTCAGCAGGAAGGGGATGGTCTCCGCCGAGAAGAAGATGCGGTCGACCAGCTGGTCCAGCGCCGGCGGTTCGCCGGAGAAGAACAGGGCGAAGATCAGGAAGGCGACACGGATCCAGGCCAGCAGCGCCAGCATCAGCACCATGCCGATCCCGGCGATCTGGACCCCGTTGCGGCGATAGGCGGCGACAACCTTGCCGAAGGTCGGCCGTTCCCCCAGTTCCAGCAGGCGGCTGGTCTCATAGAGCCCGACGGCGAACAGCGGCCCGACCAGCATGAAGCCCGCCGCCATCGGCAGCAGCAGATATTCCATGTCCAGCGTCGCCAGCCCGACCACCAGCACCAGGCTGGAGATCACCGCCAGAGCGCCGTAGGCGAAGCTGATGCCGGGGGCGGCCATCATGTCCTGCCAAGCCGACGCCAGCCAGACCCAGGGCCGGTCCATCTCGACCGAGCGGATCGCCGGCAGCCAGTTGGGGGTTTGCGTCTGAGGCGTCTGCACCGAACCGCGAAAAGACGTCATGTCGACCATGAAGACGGCCCTCCCCATCACCCTAGGAAAGCGCCCGCCGGCGCCCATGACCGGCACTGTCACACAGCCGCCCTGATAGTCGCAATAGGGAACTATCGGCATATCCAATAGTAACAAAAAAGCGGAGGTTATTCCCACTCCCCAGCTTGGTCTTTACCGCGCTTTCGGCTTATGCGGTCAGTCCTCCCCATCCAGCTTATGCCCATCCAAAGCCTGAGTGCGTCGCTCGGCATCCTTGCGGTCGCGCTCCTTCTCCGCCTTGGTGCGGCCGAATCGGGCCCGATTCGCCTCCGCTTCCCTGGTGCGTTCCGCCTTGTCGCGGGTCTTGCGGAAACGGTTGAGGTTGACCACGTCGCCCATGGCACGGTCTCCGGTGGCTGTTTTCAGGGGGTTCGGCGCCGCACGGCCAATTCCGGCGGGCGGCGGGACGAAAAAACTTTGCGAAAAATCCGGGCAGATCCCGACTTGGCCGTGGGATTGCCCAAATTGCTTGTTTCTTCTGCGGGCGCTAGCTTACCGAAGGATGGCGCGCACCGGAAGCGGACGGTGCGGTGGGTGGGGGAACTGGTCTTTGTATAGACGTGGCAAAGGGGCGCGGCCGACGACAGGGCCGGTCGCAGGGAAGGCGGAAACCCGGTGAAGAAGATCCTGATCGCTGCACTGGCCGGACTGGCGGTTACGGCCGGTCTGCTGCTGGCGGCGCCGAGCCTCATCGACTGGAACGCCTACAAGGGCATCATCGCCGAACGGGTGTCGCAGGCGACCGGCCGGCAGGTGGAGTTGCGGGGCGACGTCGGCTTCACCCTGCTGCCGTCGCCGGCGCTGACGGTGCGCGACGCCCGGCTCGCCAACGCCGCCGGCGCCGCCGAACCTGACATGGTGCGCCTGAAGAAGCTCGACGCCCGGGTGGCGCTCGGCCCGCTGCTGGGCGGCCGCATCCAGGTCGAAAGCATCGCTTTGGTCGAACCTATCTTCGTGGTCGAGGTGCTGAAGGACGGCCGCATCAACTGGGACCTGTCCACCGCCGGTACCCGCGGCGGCGACGGGCTGGGGGCGGCCGAGGGGCTGGTCTCCGCCGTCAGCTTCGATCAGGTGCTGATCGACAACGGCACGATCATCTACCGTGACGACCGCAACGGCCGGACCGAGACGGTGGCGGGCCTCAGCGCCCGCATCGCCGCCGGCAGCCTGAACGGCCCTTTCCAGATTCAGGGCGATTTTCGCCTGCGCGGCCTGCCCCTGCATGGCGAGGCGACCGCCGGCCGCTTCACCGAAGGAGCGGCGGTGCCGGTGCGCGCCACCCTGTCGATGCCGCACACCGACGCCACCCTGCGCTTCGCCGGCATTCTGACCGGCGGCGGCAACAGCGGGGGCAGTGGCGGAGGCGGGTCGAAGGTCCAGGGCGATCTGCGCGCCGAGGGCAGCGACTTCGCCAAGCTGATCGACTCCCAGAAATCCTCCTGGGCTCCGGCGGCGCTGGCCCAGCCCTTCAGCCTGCGCTCGACGGTGGAAGCGGGGACCAGCCTCGCCACCTTCTCCGGGCTGGAAGCGCAGCTTGGCGACACGCGCGCCACCGGCAACGCAACGCTCCGCGCCGGCGATCCAGCCAAGCGCGAGGAGCCGCGCACCGAACTGACCCTCGCCGTCAACCGCCTCGACCTCGATGCCTGGCTGGCCCAGGGCGCGCGCAACGGCGGCAAAACCGCCTCCACCCCATCCGCCGCGTCCGGCACCGCGGACTCGTCCGGCGCCGCCAAGGCACCGGCCCTGTCCGTCGTGCTGCCGGCCGGGGTGGAGGCCAAGCTGGACGTCGCCGTCGATGCCATCGCCTACAACCGCGGCGTGGTGCGCCAGGGCCGGATCGAGGCCAGCCTGTCCGGTGGCCGGCTGAACATCGACCGGATCAGCGCGCTGCTGCCCGGCGGCTCCGACTTCGTCGCGGCGGGAGAGGTGACGACGCCGGGGGGCAGCCGACGCTGGACGTGCGGATGGAGGCGAACGCCGACAACCTGCGCGCCCTGCTGGACTGGGCGAAGCTCGACCTGCATGGCGTTCCGGCCGACCGGCTGCGCCGCGCCTCGCTGTCGGGCCGTCTCCAGGGCCATGCCGACCGCTTCGAGCTGTCGGGCCTCGATTTCCGCTTCGACAGCAGCCGCCTCAGCGGTGCCATCGCCTATGTCGACCGCGGCCGTCCCGCCTTCGGCGCCCGGCTGGAACTCGACCGCCTCAATCTGGACGGCTACCTGCCGGCCGATCCCGCGACCGCCCAGGCGCCCTCGCTGGCGCCCTCCCAGACCGCTGCCCAGCCGACCAATCGCGCCGTCGGCCCGCGCAATGGGAGCGCAAACGGCTCTGCCGGTTCCGCCCAGACGCCGCAGCGCATGATCGGCATTGCCGACGCCAACCTCGACCTGCGGGTCGGGCAGCTGACGGTGGGCGGACTGCCGGTGCAGGGGCTGCGCCTCGACGCCACGGTCGCCTCCGGCGCCCTGACGGTGCGCGAGGCCAAGGTGGACGACATCGCCGGTCTCCAGGCCCGCATCGACGGCCAGGTCGCCAGCCTGATCCCGTTGCGCGGCGTGAACCTCGCCCTGACGGCCGACGCCAAGTCGCTGGGCGGCCTGCCCAGCGCCGTGTCCTGGCCGCGCGGCCTGCCGGTGCCGGAGCGGCTGGGCGCCGTCAGCGCCAAGGCGCGGCTGGCCGGCGACGGCGAGCGGCTGGCGGTGGAGGCCTCGGCCGGCATGCTCGGCGGCACGCTGGAGGCCGGCGGCGTTCTGCTCGGGCTGGACCGCACGCCCAGCGCCGACCTCAAGCTCCGCCTCACCCATCCGGAGATGGGGCGGATCGCCGCCCTGTTCACTGACACCGGGCTGGCCCGTGCCTATGGCCCGCTCGATCTTTACGGCGAGTTGTCGGGTTCGGCGGCGTCTCCTGCCCTGAACAACCTCCAGGGGCTGGTCGCCGGCGTGCCCCTGCGCGGCAAGCTGGTGCTGGACCACAAGGCTGAACGCCCTGCCTTCCAGGCCGACATCCAGACCGGCGACCTCGACCTCGACCGGCTGCGCAACGCCCCGCTGGTCGGCGACGGTGCCGGGCGTCCCGCCAACGCCGCTGCCGATCCCGCCGCAACGCCGGCAGACCCGCTGTCCAACCTCGCCTGGATGCAGTCGCTGGACGGCCGCCTCGGCTTGACCTCCACCTCCCTGACGGTGGGCGGGCAGCGCATCGCCCAGCCGGCGCTGCGGGCAACCCTGTCCAAGGGCGTCGCGACCCTGGAACAGCTGGACGGCGAGTGGCAGGGCGGCCAGATCGGTCTCAGCGGCCGTCTCGCCACCGCGGCCGGGCAGGCGCCCAAGCTCGACGCCGATCTCACCGTCATCAAGGCCGACACGGGCAATGCGCTGTCCGGCCTTTCCGGGCTCGGCCTCAGTGGCGGCACCGTCGACCTCGACGTGACCCTGTCGGGCAGCGGCCATGGCGACGCGCTGCTGCGCAGCCTGACCGGCCGCGGCCGGGCGGTGGCGTCGGGTGGCGTGCTGCGCGGCGTCGACCTTGCGGCGTTGCGCAGCCGCCTTGCCGGGGTGGAACGCACGCAGGAGGTGCTGACCGCGGTCGCCGGTGCGCTCCAGGGTGGGGAAACGAAGCTCGACCGGCTCGACGCCCGTTTCGCCATCGACAACGGGGTGATCCGCACCGAGGACGCCCGTCTGACCACCGCGCCGGCCGACGGCACGCTGGCCGGCACCGTCTCGCTGGCCGAGGAGCAGGTGGATCTGGGTTTAACCCTGAAGGTAAAGACGGACGGCGACCTGCCGCCGCTCACCCTGCGCATGACCGGCCCCTGGGCTGCCCCGACCCAGACCCTGGACCTGAAGGCGCTGCGCGACCGCTTCAACGCGGCGCCTGCGAAATGACGGCCGGCGCGAGTAATGCCCCAGCGAAATTGACGGCCTGCCCACACGGCCAAGGGCGTTGAAGTCGCCGCGTGCGGCGTCCATAATGAACGAACGGTAACCGGAAGTCAGAGCGATGCAGGTGGACAACAGGATTTTGGACGATCTCGCCCGTGTGGCGGGTGGCGCGCTCGGCGCCTTTTCGTCCTTGCGCGAAGAGGCCGAAGGCCAGCTCCGTGCCCAGCTCGAACGTATTCTGTCGCGGATGGACGTCGTCAGCCGCGAGGAATACGAGGCTGTCCGCGCCATGGCCGCCAAGGCCCGCGAGGAGCAGGAGGTGATGGCCGAGCGGCTGGCCGCCCTTGAGGCGACCGTAGCATCGCTGAGCGCCGCGAAGGCACCGCTGCCGGTCGCCGTCGAGGCCGCCGGTGTCCCTGCCGTGGTCGAGGCCGATCCGGCCGGTGTCACGCCGGAAGAGGGCAAGCCCGGCAGCAAGGCCACCCCGGCCGCCTGAGCGTCGCCGCCGCCGTCCGCATACCCGACGCCCCCTCCCGTCGTCCCTGTCCGCGCCGCGTCCCGCGGCCGGATGGGTGTGCGCCGGCGCCAGTCTCGCCCTCGATTCAGCCCGTTTTTTCATCATCTTGGGGTATTGGCCCGGACCGCGCGCTATCGTCGGCGCGTCTCTTCGGTCCGGGTGAACGGTACCGCCCATAGCGCCTTCACAGGAGGACGCGGACATGTCGGCAGTCGCCGTAGAGACCACCACTTCCGCCCACAATCCGCTCGACGTGGTCGAGGAAATCGTCACTGCCAACGAATGGCCCTTCGACCGCGCCACCGACGACGAGCTGGTCGTCGAGATCGGCGGGCGCTGGTGCGATTACCGGCTCTATTTCGTCTGGCAGCCGGACGTTGCCGCGATGCAGTTCTCCTGCCAGTTCGACATGAAGGTCCAGGCCGCCCGCCGCACCGCCGTCGCCGAGCTACTGGCCGAGGTCAACGGCCGCATGTGGCTGGGCCATTTCGACGTCTGCTCGGAGGAGCATACGCCGATGTTCCGCCAGAACCATGCTGCTGCGCGGGGCGCGCGGCGCTGCGGTGGAGCAGCTGGAGGATCTGGTGGAGATCGCCCTGTCGGAATGCGAGCGCTTCTATCCCGCCTTCCAGTTCGTGATCTGGGGCGGAAAGTCGGCGTCGGAGGCGGTGTCCGCCGCCATTCTCGACACCATGGGCGAAGCGTGACAAGACAAGAAGCCTGGGCGGGAAAGCCCTGGCGAACCGGAGAGGGGCAGGGGTCATGACGGCGGAATCGGGTGCGTCGCTGCTGTTGGTCGGCTGCGGGAAGATGGGTGGGGCGATGCTGGACGGCTGGCTCGCCGCCGGGATCGCGTCGCGCGTCGTGGTGGTCGACCGCGCCGGCCTGCCGCAATCGGTGGCGGGCGACACCCGTGTCACCCTGGCATCCGCCGCTGACGCCTTGCCGGACGGCTTCATTCCCGATGTGGTCGTCCTGGCGGTGAAGCCGCAGGTGATGGAGGATGCGCTGCCGTCCTACCGCGCCCTGGTCGGCCCCGGCACGGTCTTCCTGTCGGTCGCCGCCGGCAAGACCATCGCATATTTCGAACGGCTGCTGGGGGAGGAGGCGGTCGTCGTCCGCTCCATGCCCAACACGCCGGCCGCCATCGGCCGCGGCATGACCGTCGCCGTCGCCAATGCCCGGGTCAGTACCGGCCAGCGCGCCCTGTCCGACCGCCTGCTGCGGGCCGTCGGCGATGTCGCCTGGGTGGAGGACGAGGGGCTGCTGGATCCCGTCACCGCCGTGTCGGGCAGCGGCCCGGCCTATGTCTTCTTCCTAGTCGAGGCGATGGCCAAGGCCGGCGAGGCCGCCGGACTGCCGGCCGATCTGGCGATGCGGCTGGCCCGCGCCACCGTGTCGGGTGCCGGCGCCCTGCTCGACGCCTCGCCGCAGCAGGAGGCCGCCGATCTGCGCAAGGCGGTGACCAGCCCGAACGGCACCACACAGGCCGCGTTGGAGGTGCTGATGGCGCCGGAGGGCGTGCAGCCGGTGATGACCGCCGCCATCGCTGCCGCCGCCCGGCGGTCGCGCGAACTGGCCGGTTGAGAGGCGCGGCCATGACGGCGCTCAGCCCGTCCGCCGCCCGCGTCCAGGCCCTGCTCGACAGCATCGGCCTCGGCCATCGCGTGGTCGAGCATGAAGGCAGCACCCGCACGTCGGAGGATGCCGCCAACGCCGTCGGCTGCACGGTGGCGCAGATCGCCAAATCGCTGATCTTCCGCACGAAGGAGACCGGTCGCCCGGTTCTGATCGTCGCCAGCGGCGCCAACCGGGTGGACGAGAAGGCGGTCGGCCGGCTGATCGGCGAGAAGATCGAGCGTGCCGATCCGGAGTTCGTCCGCGAGTCGACCGGCTTCGCCATCGGCGGCGTTCCGCCCATCGGCCATGCCGTGCCGCCGCTGGTGATGATCGATGACGACCTGCTGCGGCTGGAAATCATCTGGGCAGCAGCCGGTACGCCCAATGCAGTTTTCCGCCTGACCCCCGCCGATCTGGTCAGCATGACCGGTGGCCGGGTGGAAGCTGTCCGCAAGGCATGATTGAACGGTTGGACGGGTGACGTTCGCCCGTCCACGCACCACCTTATAAGGCAATCCCTGTCGCCTGGAGGTGGTGCCATGTCCGACATGTCGTCCGACAAGCCTGAAGACAACAGCTTCCGCTCCGATCCAACAGTCGATCTGGCGGACTCCGATGCGCTCGACCGCTCTGTTGCGGCGGCGGCGATGGGGCTGGCGGCCGAGAAGGGCTGGCGGCGCGTCGGCCTGCTGGAGGTCGCGCATACCGCCGGCATCCCGCTGTCCCGATTCCATCATCGCTATCGTGGGCGCTCCGACGTGCTGGCGGCGGTATCGCGCGTCGCCGACGCCACCGTTCTGGCCGGCGACACTCCCGTCGATCCGACCGAATCGGCCCGCGACCGCTTGTTCGACGTGATGATGCGCCGCTTCGACGCGCTTCGTCCGTACCGTGAGGGTTTGCGGTCCGTCGTGCGCGACCTGCCGGCCGATCCGGCGGCGGCACTTGCCTTCACCTGCACCTTCGGCCGCTCCATGGCCTGGATGCTGCGTGCGGCGGGGATCGATCCCGACCGGCGTGGCGGGGCGGCACTCGTGGCCGGCCTCGGCACCGTCCATGCCCGCGTCATGCGGGTGTTTCTCGACGACGACACCGCCGACCTCTCGCGCACCATGGCGGCGCTGGACAACGCCCTGCGCGGGGCGGAACGCTGGGGCGCGACCTTCTGCCGCTGGACCAAGCGGCCCGGGCCGCTCGGCAAGCAAGCGGGAACAGAGTCTATGGCATCAGGCATTTAGCAACGGTGCGGCGATCCGAGGCGGGGAGTTTTTCCCGCCAAGGTTATGCTGCGGCGCAAAAAAGCGGATTGACTAACTTTTCGGCACTCTGCATAGTCTGCTTCTGTAATGTTGCGACGCAACATGCCCGTATTCAGATGCGGGCAGCAAACACCGATGCTGGGATGAGAAACATGGCCAAGATCAGCGGTAACCCCTTCCTCGAATTCGATCCGTCCAAGCTGATGGGCGACCTGAAGGTTCCGGGTGTGGACGTCGAGTCCATCATCGCCAGCCAGCGTCGCAACATCGAGGCGGTTACCGCCGCCAACCAGCTCGCCTTCGAAGGCTTCCAGGCCATCGTCCGCCGTCAGGCCGAGGTTCTGCGCACCGTCGCCGAGGACGTGAACCGCGCCGTCGGCGAGCTGACGGCTGCCGGTACCCCGGAAGAGAAGGCCGCCAAGCAGGCCGATCTGGTGAAGGCCGCTTTCGAGAAGTCTCTGTCGAACATTCGCGAGCTGAGCGAGATGATCGCCAAGTCGAACACCGAAGCCGCTGAGATCCTGACCAAGCGCGTCTCGGACAGCCTGGACGAGGTCAAGGCCGCCATCGCCAAGGCGAAGGCCTGATCCTTTCCGGTCAGCCGGATTTCCACGAAGAGGGGTCGCCATCGGCGGCCCCTTTTTCGTTCGCGGCGTAAGTCTCGGTCGGCCTCCGCTTTGGTTTGATGGAGGCCGCGTGCGCTTGCCCATTCCGATGCCGGCCCTGGCGCGCTACCCTGGCGCGGATTGCCAGAACCGCATCGGACCCGTCATGACCATCAGCTACGACGATTTCGCCAAGGTCGACATCCGCGTCGGCACCGTCCGCGCCGTCGAAGCCTTTCCTGAGGCGCGCAAGCCGGCCTACAAGCTGACCATCGATTTCGGCGGCGAGATCGGCACCAAGCGCAGTTCGGCCCAGATCACCAGCCACTATCAAGCCAATGCCCTGGTCGGCCGGCAGGTGCTGGCCGTGGTGAACTTTCCGCCCAAACGCATCGGCCCCTTCACCAGCGAAGTGCTGTGCCTCGGCCTGCCCGATGCCGAGGGTGCAGTGGTTCTGGTCGGCCCGGATCACGCGGTGCCGGACGGAGCCCGGCTGTTCTGAAACCGGTTAAGTCATTTTTGCAAAGCATGTGGGTTAGAAAGAACCGAACGGCGGCGGCTCGCAGATATATGACATAATCGTGACAGGCGAAGTGCTGCATTTGATTTAAATCATATGACGCCAATCCAATTCCGGATGACATGCTGCACGTGACTGTGAACCAGCATTTGCAACATGATCATCCGGTGGTTGGTAATGATGAACGTCATGCGCTCCTTCGTCGGCCGGCTTTCGATTTCCACGAAAGTCACCGTGTTGAATCTTGTCGGCATGCTGGTCCTCAGCACTGCGATCCTGTTCGCCATCGGACAGGTGATCGTCCGCGATCTGGAACGGCAGGCGATCGAGATGCAGCGTCTCAGCATGGACATCGCCTGGTCGTCGTTGCAGGAGCGCGGCGGCCGATTCTCCGTCGCGGACGGGAAGCTGCTGCTGGACGGTGTCGTGATGAACGACAACAATCTGGTGGTCGACAAAATCAAGCGCATCACCGGCGGCACCGCCACGCTGTTCCTGGGCGACCGCCGGATTGCCACCAACGTCACCGCCGCCGATGGCAGCCGTGCCGTCGGCACGACGCTGGCGCAGGGGCCGGCCTACGATTCGGTGCTGCGCCGGGGGACCCCTTTCCGCGGCATGGTCGAGATCCTGGGCGAGCCCTACTATGCCGCCTATGATCCGATCAAGGATGCGTCCGGCAACCCGGTCGGCATCCTCTATGTCGGCATCAAGAAGGCGGAGGTTTTCAAGACCTTTGACGACAGCATGCGCTTCGCCACCATGCTTGTGGTGATGTGCGCCGTCGTGCTGGCTGTTCCGGGCTATCTGGTGTCGCGCCGACTGCTGCGTCCGCTGGGCCAGCTCAGCCATGTGATGACCGCCCTGTCGTCGGGCGACCTGACCGCCACGGTGGCGGGCGCCGACCGGCTGGACGAGATCGGTGCCATGTCGCGCTCGGTCCTGGTCTTCCGTGACGGCATGGCCGAGGCCGAGCGCCTGCGCGCCGAACAGGAGCGCCAGCGCGTCGAAGGGGAGGCACAGAAGCGCAGGGCCCTGCAGTCGATGGCCGATACGGTGGAGTCGGAAAGCCGCCATGCGGTGGAGCGGGTCGCCGCCCGCACCCAGGAGATGGACCACAATGCCGGCGCCATGGCGAAGTCGGCCGGGCTGGTCGGCGCCAACGCCCAGAACGTCGCCGCCGCCGCGGCCCAGGCGCTCAGCAACGCCCAGGCGGTGTCGTCGGCCGCCGAGCAGCTTTCCGCCTCCATCGAGGAGATCGGCACCCAGGTCGGCCATGCGGCCGGGGTCACCCGCGCCGCCGTCGCCGCCAGCGACCGGACCGAGGCCACCATCGAGTTCGCTGTCTTCGGCCGTCGGCCGCATCGGTGATGTGGCCGAACTGATCCAGGGCATCGCCGCCCAGACCAACCTGCTGGCGCTGAACGCCACCATCGAGGCGGCGCGGGCAGGGGAGGCGGGCAAGGGCTTCGCCGTCGTGGCGGGAGAGGTAAAGAATCTCGCCAACCAGACCTCTCGGTCGACCGAGGAGATCTCGCGCCTGATCGCCGAGATCCAGTCGGTCACTGCCCGCAGCGTTGAGGAGGTGCGCGACATCAGCCGCACCATCGGCGAGATCGACGCCATTTCCGGCACGGTCGCCGCCGCGGTGGAGCAGCAGGCGTCCGCCACTCAGGAGATTTCGCGCAACGTCGCCCAGACCGCCGGTGCCGCAACCGATGTGTCGACCCGCATCGACGAGGTGTCGCGCGAGGCCAAGGTGACGGAGGAGCGGGCCGACGTGCTGCGCGCCGGCGCGTCGGAGGTGACCCACAGCATCGACGAGCTGATGCATGTGCTGGTCCGCGCCGTGCGCACGGCGACCGACGATGTCGATCGCCGCAGCCTGCCGCGCTACCGCGTCGAGGCGCCCTGCACCGTGGAGGCGCCGGAGGGCCGTTTGACCGTCAGGCTGCTGGACATCTCCCGCCATGGTGCTGCGCTTGCCGAGGCCGATGCGGTCGGCACACGCGGCACCCTACTATTCGACAGCCTGGGCGTGGCCTTGCCCTTCGAGGCTTTCAACCGTGAGGAGGGGGTGGTGCGCATCCGCTTCCGGCTGTCGGAGATCGACCGGCAGGCCTTCGATGCCCGCTTCGACCGCTTCGAAGGGGCGATGGCCGGGCGCCGCCTGACGGCCTGATGCCGGCTGTCCGGATGGGTCGCGCCCGGGGAGCGGTGACGGACCGCGCGGATCCCTGACGGCACCGGCGCGGTTCCGATCTCAGTTTCGGGGGCAGTCAGGCCCCGGCCCGGCGGACGGCGGCGTGGACGTGCGGCGGGGTCATGCCGGTCCGCGCCTGCTCGAGGGCGGCTTGCTGACGGGCGGCGAAGACGCCCGCCTCCGTGCGGTTGCGGAAATGCAGCTTGGACAGCACGCTGCGCACCATCGACTTGATGACCGCTTCCGAAAGGTCCAGCGCGTTGGCGATGGTCCGGTTGTTCATGCCCTCGCCCAGCAGGCGCAGAGTCTCGAATTCCGGATCGGACAGGCGCGGCAGTAGCGTCAGCCGGATCTCGTCCACGCCCAGGCGCGACAGGAACTGCTTGGGCATCAGGCAATGGCCTTCCAGCCCGAGGTCCAGCAATTCGTTGATGCGGTCGACGTTGAGATCCTCGAACACCCAGGCGTCGGCGAAGGCCAGGATATGGGCGGCGTCCAGCAGCTCGCGGGAAGACAGCACGACGACGATCCGTGAGCGGCGCGACAGCCGCAGATAGACCATCGGTTCATTCTCGCGCAGCGCCGTGAACTGCTGCAACCCGATCAGGATCGCATCCGGCGTCAGTGCGCTCTGGGTCAGCTCCCCGATGTCGTGCAGGACCGTGACGCGATGGCGGCCGCCCCGGTCGAGCTGCTGGACCACGTTCTCGGTCAGCGCGTTGTTGTCGAGGATCAGGCAGACATGCATGGGAGTCACCGCGTTGCGGGTCTGGTGAGATGCTTTCTCATGGGCGTACTCATGGTGTGTGTGCATGGGTCAGCTCTGTCTGGAGGAGGCATCCACGGCCGGCCCGGCTCAGGGCATTGCCGCCTGCGTCTAAGGGTTGATGAGGAACCGGCCGGTTGGCCCAGGCACGTCATGGATTGGGTCACGTCGTTGGGGAATATTGCAGGGATGAAAGTATTTGCGTGCGGACTGCACACTCCCTCCTTGTCGGGGTTCGGGAAGTCCTGTTCGCACCGCGTGATTTAGAAATGATTGGTGCTCTTCGTAAATCAGGCGATGGATGATCAGCCAAGATCGCTTCCCGTCTCCTTGTTGGTCGTCTCAGGTTTCGAAACGGTAACACCTATGGAATGATGTGTGCTGGCCGGGTCACACGGGAATGCGCGTTGGTACAGGCATCCTTCAGGACTATCCTTTCGGTTTCGCAACCGCTTTTTCCTCCTCTATTGCGTGCTCGAATCGGGATTAGCCGCATCCCTGCCACACGAACGCCGCAAAGATGGCAAGGTTCCAGATAAATTCCCGTCGATAATGGAGAGAGCGGGTCTCTGTTTGAATGAACCCGTCCGGATCGAATGAATCCAATGGATGTGCGCGATAACTCTATTCGCAGACGCAATAGACTCTATGACCTTAGGCAGAGCCGTTTCTTGTGGGTCGCATGACGAACGGTGCCTCGAAGGAAGGTGGCGGCTTCGAATGACCTATGGCCCTTGTCGGGATACAGCGCCCCTTCCGATCGTGGTATCAGATACTCAACACAGAGAAGAACAGCCCCACAACGGCAGACAGCCTTCCGGCCGATGCCCGAAGGGGATGCAGCAAAAATCGGCCACCAAGCCGTGCAGGCGGAATGAAATCGGTTACCCGGGTGCCGCGGGGGCGCACCGGGCCGAGATTGACAACAAGCCCTGACGGGCGGTCGTCCGCAAAGCGGACGGCACCGGCAAGGGCCGGCGAGCGAGGATGACGGGGACCATGAAGATTCTGATCGGGGACGACCATCTGCTGTTCCGCGAAGGCCTGCGGCGTCTGTTGGAACAACTGCAGGGCGATGCCAGCTTCGTGGAAGCCGGCACCTTCGACGAGGTTCTGCAGCAGTGCCGCACCAGCGGCACCTTCGACATCATCCTGATGGATCTGCATATGCCGAACTGGCCGGGCTTCGACGGCCTGCGCGAGATCCAGGCTCTGCAGCCGGGTGTGCCGGTGGTTGTGATCTCCGCGTCGGAAGCGCTGGGCGACATCCGCGGCGCGCTCGACCATGGCGCGACCGGCTACATCCCGAAGTCGAGCAGCGTGAAGGTCATGATGGGTGCCCTGAACCTCGTGTTCTCGGGCGGCATCTACCTGCCGCCTGGCGCCTTGACCGCCAGCATGGACGCCGCCCCGCGCCGCCGGACCGTCGACATGTCCGACCGCAACGCCGGCTACGGCCTGACCCAGCGCCAGCGCGAAGTGCTGGAATGCCTGCGCCTCGGCAAGTCGAACAAGCAGATCGCCTATGAGCTGGGCCTGTCGGAAGGCACGGTGAAGATCCACGTCACCGCCATCTTCAAGTCGCTGGGCGTCAAGAACCGCACCCAGGCCGTCATCGCCGCCGCCGCCATGTCGGCGTAAGCCGTCAAGATCAGGTCGGCGTAGGCCGCACCGAAGCGTTCCAATGGGAATCGACCGGTCCGGGGCACGTCCGGATCGTGGGACTGGGCTGCGGGGCATCGCCTTCGCGGCCCATTTTCTTTTGCCTGCGACCTCATCCCCGGCCCGCGAGACAGCCTGCCTCTTGACCGGGCGGGTTGCCCGATGCTATCCGCCCCTCTTGATCTCGTGGAATCGTCCGTCCGGCTTGCCGTCCGGCAGGGTTCCGCCTGACCCGCGCCGCCATCCGGGCCGTGCGCGAAGCCGCCACCGCAAGGACGCCACCGCAGCGCCATGAGCGATATTTTCCGCGAAGTCGACGAGGATCTGCGCCGGGACCGCGCGGAGCACCTGTTCAAAAAGTATGGCGGCGCCATGATCGCCGCGGCCGTCCTGGTCGTCGCCGGCACCGGCGGCTACAGCTTCTGGCGCCATTGGCAGGCACAGAAGAAGCAGGAGCAGACCGCCGCCCTCGTCACCGCCATCTCGCAGAGCGGCCAGGGGCCGGAGAAGGGTATCGACGCGCTTGCCGCGTTCGCCGGTTCCGCCGATCCCAGCCTCGCCGCCATCGCCCAGTTCAACGCCGCGGCGCTGATGATCCGTCAGGGCAAGGGCGCCGATGCCGCGACCGTCTATGACGGCATCGCCGGCAACGCCTCCGTGCCTGCCCAGTACCGCGACCTCGCCACCCTGATGGGGGTGATGCAGCGTGCCGACAGCGGCGACCCGGCGCAGCTGACCGCGAAGCTGCAGCCGCTGACCGCCGACACCAGCCCCTGGCGCTTCTCGGCGCGCGAGCTGACGGCGATGCTGGCCGCCCGTGCCGGCGACACCGAGAAGGCGCGCACGCTCTACAAGCAACTGGCGGATGACCAGCAGGCCCCGTCGGGCGTGCGCGGCCGCGCCGCCGATCTCGCCTCCCTCTACGGCAAGGGCTGACCCGCGCCATGAAGACCAAGACCGAGAAGACCAAGACCGAGAAGACCGCGATGGCCGGTTCGATCCGCCGCGCCGCGCTGCTCTCGGCATCGCTGCTGACCGTCCTGCTCGCCGGCTGCGATACCATCGACAGCTGGATGGGCAAAACGCCCGATCCTCCCCTGCCGGGCAAGCGGGTCGCCGTGCTCCAGCGCGAGCGGAAGGTGGAACCGGACGCTCAGCTCGCCGCCACCGCCGTCACCGTGCCGCCGCCGGTCGCCAATGCGGCCTGGGCGCAGCCGGGCGGCACATCGGACCATGTGCTGGGCAATCTCGCCTTGTCGGCCAGCCCGTCCGACGCCTGGCGCGCCGATATCGGCGCCGGGTCCAGCAGCTCGCGCGCTCTGCTCGGCACGCCGGTGATCGCCGACGGCCGCATCTTCGCGATGGATGCCGATTCGCACGTCACCGCGCTGAACGAGCGCAGCGGCCAGTCGCTGTGGCGCTTCGACACCCGTCCGGAGAACGAGCGCGGCGGTGCCACCGGCGGCGGCGTCGCCTATGCCGACGGCCGCGTCTACGCCGCCACCGGCTTCGCCGAGGTGCTGGCCTTCGACGCCGGCAGCGGCAAGGTGCTGTGGCGCAAGCGCATCGCCGGCCCGGTCCGCGGTGCGCCGACGGTTGCTGGCGGCCGTGTACTTGTCATCACGCTGGACAACCAGACCATCGCGCTGTCCACCGATGATGGTGCGGTGCAGTGGTCGCAGCAGGGCATCCTGGAGACCGCCGGCCTGCTCGGCGCCGCCAGCCCGGCCGCGACCGGCACACTGGTCGTCTCCCCCTATTCCTCGGGCGAGCTGTTCGGCCTGCGTCCGGAAAACGGCCGTGTCGCCTGGCAGGACAGCCTCGCCAACATCCGCCGCACCGGTGCGCTGAGCAATCTGGCCGACATCCGCGGCCTGCCAGTGGTCGACCGCGGCGCCGTCTATGCCATCGGCCATTCCGGCCGCATGGTCGCCATCGACGAGCGCATCGGCGCCCGCATCTGGGAAACGGAGATCGGCGGCGTCCAGAACCCCCTGGCTGGCCGGCGATTACCTGTTCACCGTCACCAACGACCAGGAAGTTGTCGCTGTGGCCCGCCAGAACGGCAAGGTCCGTTGGGTGGCGCCGCTCGCCCGCTTCAAGGATCCGGAGGACAGGTCCGGTCCGATCGTCTGGTCCGGCCCGGTGATGGCGGGCGGCCGCCTGTGGGTCGCCGGTTCCAACGGCCAGCTGCTCGGCCTGTCGCCGTCCGACGGCAAGGTCGAGGTGACCCGTTCGCTGCCCACCGGTTCCTACTTGTCTCCGGTCGTTGCCAACAACACTCTCTATGTGCTGTGCGACAACGGAACGCTCGTCGCGTTCCGCTGATCGCGGATTTCCTCCGTCTGTTGTGAAAGGCCTTTGGCCCCATGTCGTTCACCGTGGTCCTCGTCGGTCGGCCGAATGTCGGCAAATCGACCCTCTTCAACCGTCTGGCCGGCAAGAAGCTGGCCCTGGTGGACGATACGCCGGGCGTCACCCGTGACTGGCGCTCGGCCCCGGCCCATGTCGGCGGCTTGTCCTTCACGGTGGTCGATACCGCCGGTCTGGAGGATGTGACCGACGACAGCCTGGAGGCGCGTATGCGCCGCCAGACCGAGCAGGCCCTGGCCCGTGCCGATGTCGCGCTGTTCATCATCGACGCCCGCGCCGGCATCACCCCGCTGGACCGCCATTTCGCCAAGCTGCTGCGCCGGGGCAAGACCCCGGTGCTGCTGGTCGCCAACAAGACCGAGGGCAAGGCCAGCCAGCCCGGCATGTTCGAATCCTACGAACTCGGCCTGGGCGATCCGATCCCGCTGTCCGCCGAGCATGGCGAGGGCATGGCCGATCTGGTCGAGGCCCTGCTGCCCTACGCTCCGCCGGAGGAGTCCGACGAGGCCGAGGATGCCGATGACGGCTTCGACCCCTCCATCCCCATCGGCGACCAGCCCGAGCCGGAGGAGGATCGCAGCAAGCCGATCCAGATCGCCATCGTCGGCCGTCCGAACGTCGGCAAGTCGACGCTTCTGAACAGCCTGCTCGGCGAGGAACGCGTGCTGACCGGTCCCGAAGCCGGCATGACCCGCGACGCCATCGCCGTCGACTGGGAGTGGCGCGACCGGCGCTTCAAGCTGGTCGATACCGCCGGCATGCGCCGCCGCGCCCGCGTCGACGAGAAGGTGGAAAAGCTGGCGGTCGCCGACAGCCTGCGCGTCATCCGCATGGCGAATGTCGTGGTGCTGGTCGTCGATGCCGCCGCCATCCTCGACAAGCAGGACCTGACCATCGCCCGGCTGGTGATCTCCGAGGGCCGCGCCCTGGTGATCGCCGTCAACAAGTGGGATGCGGTCGAGGACCGCGCCATGGCGCTGCGTCAGGTCGAGGACAAGCTTGAGGCAGCGCTCGGCTACATCAAGGGCGTGAAGGTCGTCACCATCTCGGCGCTGAAGGGCCACAAGCTCGACACGCTGCTGGACGGTGTGCTGGAGACCTATACGGTCTGGAACCGCCGCATTCCGACCGCCCAGCTGAACCGCTGGATCGAGGGCGTTCTGGACCACCATCCGCCGCCCCTGGTGGAAGGCCGCCGGGTGAAGATCCGTTACGTCACCCAGGTGAAGACGCGTCCGCCGACCTTCGCACTCTTCGTCAACAAGCCGCTGGACCTGCCGGAAAGCTACCAGCGTTACCTGACGACGCATCTGCGCGAGAGCTTCGACATGCCCGGTGTGCCGGTGCGCCTGCTGCTGCGCAAGGGCAAGAATCCGTACGCGGACGATTGATCCCGATGTTCCCTTTTTCCCGATGGGAAGAGGGCTACGACCAGCACTGGTAAAGTTGTGGAGCGCGATCTGATACGGTCACGCTCCACACAAAGTGTCGCGATGACCTGCGTCCGCCTGTAGGGCGGCATTACATGGTGTCGATGGGAAGCGTCCCCGTTGATTGGGCAGGCGCTGGTATCCGCCCAGTCCCGGCTACCCAAAGGCGATTGTCCGCCGGCCTGCTCCTGAAATTTGGACGCCGCCGCCTCAATCGCCCGATCCAACCCCTTCATTGCGGTCGCCAGGCCGTCCGGGCCTCGCCATCGATCATCGCTACAATTGATTTGATAGCGGCCCTCAGTGATGGGGGGGCCGGCATCGCGCCATGCGATTGCCCGTCCCCAGGATAAATCCCGTCTCGACAGCGAAGCCTGCAACTGATATCCATTCTCATGAAATTGAGAGCCATTCGCAGTCCGGGAGTGATGGATGTTCATCGATAAGATCGCTGGGGTCGCTTTTGCCGTCGGTGCCTTGACCGCCTTTTCCGTGCAAGCGCAGGAAGTCAATGTCTACAATTCCCGACATTACAATACCGACCGCGCGATCTATGAAACCTTCACCAAGTCGACCGGCATCAAGGTCAACATTATTGAAGGCAACCACGACGAACTGATCCAGCGCATGAAGTCGGAAGGCGCCAGCAGCCCGGCCGATCTGTTCATCACCGTCGATGCCGGCCGTCTGGCCGCTGCCGCCAAGGAAGGGCTGCTCGGCTCCGTCACCTCGCCTCAGCTCGATGCGATCAAGGTCCCGGCCAACCTGCGCGACCCGAACGGCGCCTGGTGGGGCCTGTCCAGCCGCGCCCGCATCGTCGTCTATGCCCGTGACCGGGTGAAGCCGGAGCAGATCAAGGACTACGAGGATCTCGCCAAGCCGGAATGGAAGCACCGCGTGCTGACCCGCAGCGGCACCCATCCCTACAGCCTGGCCCTGACCGCCTCGATGATCGAAGCGCTGGGCGAGGAGAAGACGGAGGAGTGGGTGAAGGGCCTCGTCGCCAACCTCGCCCGCCCGCCGCAGGGCGGCGACACCGACCAGATCAAGGCGGTCGCGGTCGGCGAAGGCGATCTCGCCATCGCCAACACCTATTATGTCGGCAAGATGATCACCTCGGCCAAGCAGGAGGACCGTGAGGTCGCGTCCAAGATCGGCGTGATCTTCCCCAACCAGGGCAACCGCGGCACCCATGTGAACCTCAGCGGCGCCGGCGTGGTGAAGACCTCCAAGAACCAGGAGAACGCCCGCAAGCTGCTGGAATATCTGCTGAGCCCGGAGGCCCAGCGCCAGTTCGCCGACGGCAACATGGAATATCCGGTCAACCCGGCGGTTCAGCCGCATCCGGAACTGGTGAAACTCGGCAGCTTCAAGGCGGCTGAGGTGAACGCCGCCTCCTTCGCCGCCCACACGCCGCAGGCGCTGCGCATCATGGACCGTGCCGGCTGGAAGTAAGATGACAGAAGCCCTTTCCCCGTCCGCCCTGTCCCCCTCGGTCGTCCTCTCCGGCATCACCCACCGTTACGGTCGCGCCGACAGCGGCGTGACGGCGGTCGACGGCGTCTCGCTGTCGGTCGCCCCGCGCGAGGTGGTGTGCATCGTCGGCCCGTCCGGTTGCGGCAAGTCGACCTTGCTGCGCCTGATCAGTGGGCTCGAGGCGGTTCAGAAGGGCGAGATCGCGGTGGACGGGCAGGTGCTCGCCACCGCGGGCCGGTCGCTGCCGCCGGAAAAGCGGCCGGTCGGCATGATGTTCCAGGACTTCGCGCTGTTCCCGCACCTGACGGTGGCGGGCAACATCGCCTTCGGCCAGACCGACCGGCCGCGCGCCGAACGGCGCCGCCGGGTGGACGAGTTGCTGGAGACCATGGCGCTGACCCGCTATGCCGACGCCTACCCGCACACCCTGTCGGGCGGCCAGCAGCAGCGGGTCGCGCTGGCCCGCGCCATGGCGCGCGACCCCAAGGTCCTGCTGCTGGACGAGCCGTTCTCCGCACTGGACGAGCAGCTTCGCCGGTCGGTGCGGGAGGAGGTGGTGCGGATCATCCGCGCCAGCGGCATCGCCACCGTCGTCGTCACCCACGACCCGGAAGAGGCGATGGAGATGGGCAACCGCGTCGTGGTGATGGAGGCCGGGCGCATCGTCCAGGCCGACACGCCGGTGACCCTCTATCAGCGCCCGGCCAACAGCTTCGTCGCCCGCCTGTTCGGCGAAGTGAACCGTTTCGAAGCGACGGTGCGCGACGGGCAGATCGTCACACCGCTCGGCCGGATCATGGCCCCCGGCCTGCCCGGTGGAACGAAGGTCGAGGTCGCCTGCCGGGTCGAGGATTCTGGAACTGCTTCCACCGGGCACCCGGCCCGACGCCGTTCCGGTGCGGGTGCGCCATTCCAGCTTCCTCGGGCCGGCGACGCGGGTGTGCCTGGATCTGGCCGGATCGGAGATCCATGCGCGCCTGCCCGGCCATGTCGACGTGCGGGCCGGCGAGGAATTGTCCGCCGCGATGGCCGCCGAGCGGGCGATGGTGTTTCCGGCAGGGTAACGGGGATGTGGGCGGGAGGCCTCAGGCCCCCGCCCGCACCTCGTCCTCGCCGAATTGCAGCCGGCACAGCCGGGCATAGGCCCCGTCGGCGGCCAGCAGCGCCTCGTGCGGGCCCTGTTCGATGATGCGGCCGCCTTCCATCACCACGATCCGGTCGGCATTGCGCACCGTCGCCAGACGGTGGGCGATCACCAGCGTCGTGCGCCCCTCCGTCAGACGTTCAAGCGCCGCCTGCACCAGACGTTCCGATTCGCTGTCCAGCGCGCTGGTCGCCTCGTCCAGCAGCAGGATCGGCGCGTCCTTCAGGAAGGCGCGGGCCAGCGCCAGACGCTGGCGCTCGCCGCCCGACAGCTTCACGCCGCGGTCGCCGATCACCGTGTCATAGCCCTCCGGCAGCTTCGACACGAAGTCGTGCGCGGCGGCTGCCTTGGCGGCGGCGATCACGTCATCCATCCCGGCATCGAGCCGGCCGAAGCAGATGTTCGCCCGCACCGTGTCGTTGAACAGGACCGTGTCCTGGCTGACGATGGACACGGCACCGCGCAGGCTGCGCAGGGTGGCGCCGCGGACATCCTGGCCATCGATCAGCACCTCGCCCCCCGTCACGTCGTAGAGGCGGGGGATCAGGTTGAAGACAGTCGATTTGCCGGCGCCGCTGCGCCCGACCAGCGCCACCGTGCTGCCGGCCGGCACGTCGAGGTCGATCCCCTTCAGCGTGTCGGCCCCGGCCTCGTAGGAGAAGCGGACGCCGCGGAGCGCAACGGCGCCCGTGGAGACGGAGAGCGGCTTGGCGCCCGGCTGCTCGACGATGGTCGGCTGCTGGTCCAGCAGCTCGAAGATGCGCTGGGCGGCGGCAAGCCCTTCCTGCAACGCGGCGTTCAGCGTGCCGATGGCGCGCACCGGCTGGGCCGCCATCAGCAGCGCGCCGACGAAGCCGGAGAAGGCGCCGACCGAGCCTTCGCCCATCGTCATGCGATAGCCGGCGAAGGCGATCACGCCGGCCACCGCGACGCCGCCCAGCACCTCCATCATCGGGTCGATGCGCGACCGGGCGCGCACCGCCTTCATCGTCAGCAGATAGTTCTCGTGGAAGGCGCGGCCGGCGCGGGCGCGCTCATAGTCTTCGAGGTTGTAGGTCTTGACCATGCGCGCGCCCGACAGGCTTTCGGTCAGCAGCGAGGTCATGTCGCCCATCTGCGCCTGGGTGTCGCGGGAGACACGGCGCAGGCGCTTGCCGATCCGCACGATGGGAACGGCGGCAATGGGATAGATGATGAAGACGATCAGCGACAGCAGCCAGTCGAGATAGAACATCGACCCGACGAGCGCGATCACCGTCAGGATGTCACGCACCAGCCCGGTCAGCGTCCGGGTCAGCGCATTGCGGATCAGATCGACGTCGTTGATGAAGCGCGAGGTCAGCGACCCGGTGGGCGTGGCGTGAAGCTGCGCCATGTCGGCGGTTTGCAGGTGCGTGAACATCGCCAGCCGGACGTCGGCGATGATGCGCTGGACGATGTCGCTGGTCACCACCGTCTGGGAATAGAGCGACACGCCCTTGATGATCGTCACCGCCACGATGGCGAGCGGGATCACCAGCAGCATGCCGCGGTCCTGGGCGGAGAACATGGCATAGGACCGGTCGATCAGCAGCGGATAGGCGCCGGTGGTCGCCGCCACCACCGCCATCAGTACGAAGGACATCAGCAGCTTGCCGCGATAGGGGCGCACCCATTCGCGCCACATCCGGGCCGCCAGCCGTTCGGTCGCCGCATCCAGGCGCAGGGGCTTGCCGCTCTTGTTCGTCACGGTCGCATCCGATCATCTTGTCCGATGGGGATGGCTTAGCCCATGGGCTTCGGCTTTGTCCACCGGTCGACGTGCCGCCGCCGGTGCTGGTCACAGGCTTCCTTTACCGATTCCGTACGAGGATGCTGACGATCGGGGCGGCGAACATCGGTGCCGCCGGGGATGGGGGGAAGGCCAATGCCGAATGGAACCAGCCTGAATGGCGGCATCAATGGCGTCAACACTGCCGGTAACAATGGTGGCGGGAGCGCGCGGCGTCCGCGCATCGGTCTTGCGCTGGGCGGCGGCGTGGCGCGCGGTTGGGCGCATATCGGGGTGCTGCGGGCGCTGAAGCGCTATGGCATCGAGGCCGACATCGTCTGCGGTTCCTCGGTCGGGGCGCTTGTGGGCGGCGTCCATCTGGCGGGAAAGCTCGACACGCTGGAAGAGTGGGTGCGCACGCTGACCCGGATGAAGATCGTCGGCTATCTGGATCTGCGGCTGCGCCAGAGCGGCGGACTGATCAGCGGCGACCGGCTGCTGGCCGAATTGCGCCTGCATCTGGGCGACGTGCGGATCGAGGAACTGCCATGCCCCTATGCCGCCGTCACCACCGATCTGGTGACCGGCCACGAGGTGTGGCTGCAACGCGGCGAACTGGTCGACGCCATGCGGGCGTCCTTCTCGCTGCCGGGGGTGTTTCCGCCGGCGTCCATCGACGGGCGCTGGATGATCGACGGTGCGCTGGTCAACCCGGTGCCGGTGTCGGCCTGCCGGGCGCTGGGCGCGCAGATGGTGATCGCCGTCAATCTGGCCGGCGATATCCTCGGCAAGGCGCGCAAGCCCGGATCGAGCGTGCCGACCGCCGCAGGATTCGACCTGTTGCGGCTGGTCGAGGACGAGACGCCGGACCATCGCGCGCCGAGCGGCATCGGCGCCCTGACGCGTCGGATCTTCCGCCGCGACTATGAGGGGCCGAGCCTGTTCGGCGTGATGGTCTCGTCGCTCAGCATCGTCACCGACCGCATCACCCGGTCACGGCTTGCCGGCGATCCGCCGGACGTGCACATCGTGCCGCGGCTGGGTCACATCGGGCTGACCGAGTTCGACCGGGCCGACGATTGCATCCGCGAGGGTGAGGCGGCAGTGGAGCGCGTCTTGCCGGAACTGCACGACGCGCTCGCCGTCTTCGCCACCGGTCCGCGCGAATCGACGCGTGCACCGGTGCGCGACTGAGGCCTTTTGGCGGCCAGTCTTAGTGATCGATGGCGGTGCCCAGCGCCGCACCGCCCAGACCGCCGATCACGGCGCCGCGGGTACCGTCCACGGCGTATCCGCCGGCCGCACCGGCCGCACCGCCGACCACGCCGCCAGTCGAGCAGGCGGTGACGGAAAGGAGCGCGAACACCGCACCGATCAGACGCAAACGGGACATCATACTACCCTCCACGTGTTGACTGTTCGGTCTCTAAACACGCGAAAACGCATTTTGCTTCCATCGCCCCCTGATCTTTTGGTCCTGCTTCTTTGGGGGAACTTCTTCTCTCCATAAGCGTTGACCGGACTTTAACCGTGAAACGTTGATACGGGGGAACCACCATGCGGACCATGACCAACAGGTTGCGCGTCACGGCCATCGCCGCGGTCGCGGCTCTGTCGCTCGGCGCCTGCCAGACCGGCAACAACAGCGGCGGCGGCATCGGCGGGATGAACACGTCGGAGACCGTCGGCACGCTGGGTGGCGCCGTCGCCGGCGGCCTGCTCGGCTCGCGCTTCGGCGGCGGCGCGGGCAAGCTGGCGACGACGGCCATCGGCACGCTGGTCGGCGCCTATGCCGGCCAGCAGCTGGCCCGGCACTTCAGTCCTGCCGACCAGAACCGCGCGTCGGACGCGGAGGAGCGCGCGGTCGCCAACAACCAGACCATCACCTGGAACAACCCGCAGTCCGGCAACAGCGGCACCATCCAGCCGGTGAGGACCTATCAGGGCACCGACGGCCAGACCTGCCGCGACTACAATCATACGGTCGTTATCGAGGGCAGGACCGAGGTCGCGCGCGGCACGGCCTGCCGTCAGGCTGACGGAAGCTGGAGACTGGTATCGTAAGCGTACAGCCTATCCGAATGACCGCCTCCGGGTCCTACTCCTTGCGGATGTGGGGAGTTGCCGTCAAAATCAAGGAGTTCCGCCGGATGGCGGCCCAATAAGAACGGCGTGCGGGGCTTATGGAGGCGGTCAGCTACATCATCCTCATCGGATCGACCCTGCTGATCGTCAGTGTGCTGACCAGCTATCTTGCTTTGCGGGTCGGTGCGCCGCTGCTGCTGATCTTCCTCGGCATCGGCCTGCTGGCCGGCGAGGATGGGATCGGCCACATCTCCTTCAACGATGCCGGCTCCGCCTTCCTGATCGGATCGATGGCGCTGGCCGTGATCCTATTCGAAAGTGGGTTCGATACCAAGCTCGCCAGCTACAAGGCCGCAGCTTGGCCGGCGATGACGCTGGCGACGGTCGGGGTGGCGGTGACCACCGGCGTGGTGGGGATCGCCGCCCATTACCTGATGGGGCTGGCCTGGGGGGAGGCGCTGCTGGTCGGGGCGGCGTGCAGTTCCACCGATGCGGCGGCGGTCTTCTTCCTGCTGCGCGTCGGCGGCATCACGCTCCGCGACCGCGTCCGCTCCACCCTGGAAATCGAATCGGGCAGCAACGACCCGGTCGCCATCATGGTGACCATCCTGCTGGTGGAGGCGGCGACCCACGGTCTGGCGTCCCCCATCGCCATCGTCGGCGAACTGGTGCTGGCCTTTTCGCTGGGCGGGGTGATGGGGCTGGCCGGCGGCTGGCTGCTGGTGACCTTCATCAACAAGGCGAATTTCGAAGCCGGGCTGAATCCGGTGGTGACGCTGACCTTCGCCCTGTTCATCTTCGCCGTCACCAACGTCATGGGCGGCAGCGGCTATCTCGCCGTCTATGCCGCCGGGCTCTATGCCGGCAACGTCAAGCTGCGCGGTGCGCTTGAGCTGCGGCGTTTCCATGCCGGGCTGACCTGGCTCAGCCAGATCGTCATGTTCGTGATGCTGGGGCTGCTCGCCACGCCGCGGGAATTCGCCGGGATGATCCTGCCGGCGCTGGGTGTGGCCTTCGTCCTGATCGTCGTCGCCCGCCCTGCCGCGGTGTGGATGTGCCTGCTGCCCTTCCGCTTCTCGGTGCGGGAGACCAGCTTCATCGCCTGGGTCGGCTTGCGCGGTGCGGTATCGCTCCTGCTGGCGCTGGTGCCGGTGCTGGGCGGGCTGGAGAACGGGCAGTTGATCTTCAATACCGCCTTCATCGTCGTGGTGGTGTCGCTGCTGGTGCAGGGCTCGACCATCGGCACGATGGCGCGGGCGCTGGAACTGATCGTTCCCCCGCGCCGCGGCCCGGTGGAGCGCGTGGAACTGGAGCTTCCCGGCAATGCCGACCAGGAGCTGGTGGCCTACACCGTCCACGCCAAGAGCCCGGCGGCCAGGGGGCAGCGCATGCCGCGCTGGGCCAGGCCGTCGCTGGTCATCCGCTCGGGTGCCGTGGTGCCACTGCACAAGGCGAAGCCGTTGCAGCCCGGCGACCATGTTTATCTCTTCACGCCGCAGCATCGGCTGACCCTGATCGACAGGCTCTATGGCGGCAGCCGGGCGCTCGACCAGAACGACCGGGAATTCTACGGCGATCTGGTGCTGAGCCCGGACGCGACCGTAGAGCAGATCGCCGAGATGTACGGGCTGCCGCTGTCGCTGCCCAACGCTCGGTTGACGCTGAGCGACTTGCTGCGCAACGAGTTCGGCGGTTCCTGCGAGTTGGGCGACCGGGTACGCATGGGCGGCGTCGAGCTGATCGTGCGCGACATGGAGGACAACATCATCACCTCCGTCGGCTTGGCGCTGGAGCCGGCCCGCGTGACCAGCCGCCGCCGGCCGCTCTATCAGCGGCTCATCGATATCGGCGGGCGGCTGCGCGGCTGGTGGAACGAGCAGTCCTTTCGCCGCTGGAAGGAACGCGAAAAGCAGCGGGCGTGCCGGACGGGCATCCCGGCGGCGGAGGCTCGTCACGAAGAGCGGGTGGAAAGCCGCACGGAGGTCTGACGGTCAGTCGCGGTGCCCAGGCCGCGACGCCGCGATGGTGCGGCTGAGATAGATGACCGGGGCGAGGCCGACCAGAACGATCACCAGGGCGGGCAGGGCGGCATCGTCCAAACGCTCCGTTGAGGCCATGCGGAAGGCCTCGATCGCCAGCGTGTCGAAGTTGAAGGGCCGCAGGATCATCGTCGCCGGCAGCTCCTTCGTGATGTCGACGAAGACCAGCATGGCGGCGCTCAGCAGGCTGGGGCGCAGCAGCGGCAGATGGACCCGGCGCAACACCTGCAACGGCGTGTGCCCGAGCGAGCGCGCCGCCCCTTCCAGATTCGGGCCGATCTTGGCGAAGCCCGACTCCAGCGGCCCATAGGCGACGACGAAGAAGCGGATCAGGTAGCCGTAGAGGATGCCGGCGATGGTGGTGCCGAGGATCGCCCCCATCGGCCAACCGGTCCAGTCGCGCGTCAGACCGACGGTGATGAGGATGCCGACGGCGATCACCGTGCCCGGCGTGGCATAGCCGAGCGAAGCGAGGCGTGCGGCGCCGGTGGCGAAGCCGCTGCGGTCATGGCGCACGCCATGGATCACCATCAGCGCCACCGCGACGACCAGAGCCGCGCCGCTGGCGCCCAGGATGAAGGTGTTCACGGTCAGGTCGGTGAAGCGGGCAAGCGTCAGTTCGATGCCGCCGCGCAGGATCATGCGGATCAGCACGGCACCCGGCAGCAGGAAGCCGAACAGCACCGGCGTCAGGCAAACGATCCACGCCACCGTTGTGCCGCGGGCCGACAGGCGCGGGGCGGGCAGGGCGCGGTAGCGGCCGGTGGTCTGGTGGAAGCGCATCTTGCCGCGCGACAGCCGTTCCAGCCCGACCAGCGCCAGCACCACCAGCAGCAGGACGGCCGCCAACTGCGCCGCCGCGGCCGGATCGCCCAGCGCGAACCATGTGCGGTAGATGCCGACGGTGAAGGTGTCGATGCCGAAATAGCGGACCGCACCGAAGTCGGCCAGCGTCTCCATCAGCGCATAGCCGACCCCGGCCACCAGCGCCGGCCGGGCCAGCGGCAATGCGACGCGGCGGAAGGCGCCGAAGGCAGTGCAGCCCAGCGTGCGACTGGCCTCCAGCACGCAGACCGACTGTTCGAGGAAGGCGGCGCGGGTCAGGACATAGACGTAAGGATACAGCACCGACGACAGCACCAGCCCCGCACCCCAGGCGGTGTGGATGTCCGGGAACCAATAGTCGCCGCGCCGCCAGCCGAAACTGGCGCGCAGGAAGGACTGCAACGGTCCGGCAAATTGCAGGAAGTCGGTGTAGGTGTAGGCCAGCACATAGGCCGGCATGGCGAGCGGCAGCAGCAGCAGCCATTGCAGGACCCCGCGTCCGCGGAAGTCGTGCATGGTGACGGTCCAGGCGCAGGCCACGCCGGTCACCAGCGTGACGATCCCGACGATGCCCAGCAGGATCACCGTGTTGAAGATATAGCCGGGAAGCACCGTCCGCGCCATGTGACCCCACAGATCGGTGGAGACGCCGGCGGACTGGACGAAGACGGCAAGGATCGGCAGGGCGATCAGCAGCGCGAGGATCAGGGCGAACAGCCCCGTCGTGCCGATGCGTGCCCAGAGATGGCGGGGTGAGAAGGACGGGGAGCCGGGGGACTTCGCGTCTGTCGCCATCGCCATGCGGAAACATCCTCGCATCGGTTCAAAAAATCAGGGTGCAAAAAGAAGACGGCGCCTGCTCCCTGTCAGGGGGCAAGCGCCGCCGGTACTCTAACCTATATGCGAACGGTTATCAGCTGGCTTCGGCGGCGCGCGAGTGGCGCTTGCGCTCGTTCGGATCGAGGTAGCGCTTGCGCAGGCGGATCGACTTCGGCGTCACTTCCACCAGCTCGTCGTCGGAGATGTAGGACAGCGCCTTTTCCAGGGTCATCTGGATCGGCGGGGTCAGGCGGACAGCCTCGTCCTTGCTGGTGGTGCGGATGTTCGTCAGCTGCTTGCCCTTGATGACATTGACCTCAAGGTCGTTGCCGCGGGTGTGCTCGCCGATAATCATGCCCTGATAGACCGGCACGCCCGGATCGATCAGCATCGGGCCGCGATCTTCCAGGTTCCACAGGGCGTAAGCCACCGCGGTGCCGTCGCTGTTGGAGATCAGGACACCGGTGCGGCGAGCCGCAATGGCGCCCTTGAACGGGGCGTAGCCATGGAACAGGCGGTTCATGATGCCGGTGCCGCGGGTGTCGGTCAGGAACTCGCCCTGATAACCGATCAGGCCGCGCGACGGCGCATGGAAGACGATGCGGGTCTTGTTGCCGCCCGACGGGCGCATCTCGATCAGGTCGGCCTTGCGCTCCGACATCTTCTGGACGACGGTGCCCGAGAACTCCTCGTCGACGTCGACGACGACTTCCTCAATCGGCTCCAGGCGCTGGCCGTTCAGCGGATCGGTCTTGAACAGCACGCGCGGACGGCTGATCGCCAGCTCGTAGCCCTCGCGGCGCATCGTCTCGATCAGGATGCCCAGCTGCAGTTCGCCGCGGCCGGCCACCTCGAAGGCGTCGCCGCCCTCGGTGTCGGAGATGCGCAGCGCCACGTTGCCTTCGGCCTCGCGGAACAGGCGGTCGCGGATCATGCGGCTGGTGACCTTGTCACCCTCGCGGCCGGCCAGCGGGCTGTCGTTGACCGAGAAGGTCATCGCCAGGGTCGGCGGGTCGATTGGCTGGGCCGACAGCGGCTCGGCTACTTCAGGCGCGCAGATGGTGTCGGCAACCGTGGTGTTGGTCATGCCGGCCAGAGCGACGATGTCGCCGGCATGCGCCTCGTCCACCGGAACGCGCTCCAGGCCGCGGAAGGCCAGCACCTTGCTGATGCGGGCGTTCTCGATCAGCTTGCCGTCGCGGCTCATCGACTTGACGGCCATGTTGACCTTGACCGAACCGGTCAGGATGCGGCCGGTCAGGATGCGGCCCAGATACGGGTTCGCTTCCAGCGTGGTCGCCAGCATGCTGAAGGGCAGGTCTTCCTCGACCTTCGGGGCCGGGACATGGTCGCGGATCAGCTCGAACAGCGGGGTCAGCGTCTCGCGGGCGCCGTTCTCCAGATCCGTGGTCGCCCAGCCGTTGCGGCCCGAGGCGAACAGGGTCGGGAAGTCCAGCTGCTCGTTCGAGGCGTCGAGCGAGGCGAACAGGTCGAACACCTCGTCATGCACCTCGTGCGGACGGCCGTCGGGACGGTCCACCTTGTTGATGACGACGATGGGACGCAGGCCGAGCTTCAGGGCCTTGCCCAGCACGAACTTGGTCTGCGGCAGCGGGCCTTCGGCCGCGTCGCAGAGCAGGACGACGCCGTCGACCATGGAGAGGATGCGCTCCACCTCGCCGCCGAAATCGGCGTGGCCCGGGGTGTCGACGATGTTGATGCGCAGGTCGTTCCACAGAACGGACGTGCACTTGGCCAGGATGGTGATGCCGCGCTCACGCTCCAGGTCGTTGGAGTCCATGGCGCGTTCGGCGACCTGCTGGTTCTCGCGGAACGAGCCGGCCTGCTTGAGGAGCTGATCGACCAGCGTGGTCTTGCCGTGGTCGACGTGGGCGATGATAGCGACGTTACGGAGATTCATGGAGCCTTCGGTCTCGCAAGGGCACCCCCGACACGCAGCAGCGTCATGCCACAAACAACAAAAAGGCCCGCCGAAAGAAATCGGTGGGCGCTGTCGGGGAAACTGTTGCGGCGCAATATATCGGATCCGTGGCAAAAACGCAAGCGTTGTACCCTTTGGTCTAGGGCGAATTTCCGGGATGGAGCCATGCGTCAATGGCCCTTACATTGGGGACGATGATCCGCTTCGCTTCCGCTTCCCGCCGCCGCGCGGCCGCTGCAACGAGGATTGCAGCCGCTCCGCTCAAGGCCCCGATCGCCGCACCGTTGGTCGCCGCCCTGCTGATGCTGGGCCCGGCCGACGCCGGCTATGCCCGCGACTTCGCCGCCCGACAGCGTCCCCGGCGCCGTGCCCGCGGCGCCGCCTGGAGGGTGCCCTGCCGGACGCCGTGCCGCCGGACGAGGAGGTGAGGCCGGCTGGCATCGCCTATGAGGTGGAGATCACGGGCGTCGAGGATGAGGGGTTGCGCGGCACGCTGCGCGACGCCTCGACCCTGGTGGAGCTGAAGGACGACCATCCGCCCTCGCTCATCGGGCTGGAGCGGCGGGCCGACAGCGACCGCGACCGTCTGCAGACGGCGCTGCGCTCCGCCGGCTATTATGACGCCAAGCTGGACATCCGCATCGACGATCCGGCGGCGGGCACCCTGCCTGCGGGCGGACAGGCTCCCCCCGGTCAAGGTCACGGTCGCGGTGACGCCGGGGCCGCTCTATCACATAAAGTCGGTGACGGTGCGCGGCGCGGCCAACGCCACGGGTGCTTCTACCCTGCCGAAGGAGGTCGCGACCGACGATCTCGGCCTCGTCGCCGGTGCCCCCGCAATCGCGCAGAAAGTGCTGGACGCCGAATCGGAACTGGTCGGCCGGCTGAGCAAGCGCGGCTATGCCTTCGCCAAGGTGCCCGACCGCGAGGTGGTGGTCGACCATTCCGACCGCACGATGGATGTCACCTACAGCGTCGATCCCGGTCCGCTCACCCGTTATGGCGCCACCCGCGTCGAAGGGCTGGAGAAGGTCGACGAGGATCTCGGTGCGCGGGCGTCTCGCCTGGAAGGAGGGGCAGGTCTACGACCCCGGAGCCACCGACCGGGCGCGTCAGGACATCGCCGCCCTCCAGGTCTTCGACACCGTGCGGGTGCGGATGGCGGACGAGCCGGGGCCGGACGGCGTGACGCCGGTCATCGTCTCGGTCAGTGAGCGCAAGCGCCGCTTCATCGGCGGCGGCGTCACCTATTCGACGCAGGACGGGGTGGGCGCCAACGCCTATTGGGGCCACCGCAACCTGTTCGGCGGGGCGGAGCAGCTTCGCGTCGGCGTCGATGTCGGCCGCGTCGCCGGCTCAAGCGGCGGTACGTCGAGCAAAGGCAACGACCTGCCGGACCTGCGCTTCAGCGTCAACTTCCGCAAGCCCGACTTCCTGGCGGTGAAGCAGTCGCTGGTGGTCAATTTCGCCGTGGTGAACGACCAGCCGCCGGCCTACAGCCGCGTCGCGTCCGAACTGACGGTGAAGCTGGAGCGGCCTTTAACCGACCAGCTGACCGTCAGCTATGGCGTGGCCGGCGAGCGCGGCCGGGTGCGGACGGAGGACACCACCTATCAGACCTCCTTCATCGGCGTGCCGCTGGGGGCGGCCTGGAACGGCACCGACAATCTGCTGAACCCGACCTCCGGCCAGCGGGCGTCGTTGCAGGTGACGCCCTGGTTCCCGGTGGGCGGCGACACCAAGTCGCCCTTCACCTCGATATTGCTGAACGGCTCCACCTACTACGATCTCGGCAAGGATGGGCGCTATGTCGCCGCGGGCCGGATCGGTCTGGGCAGCATCCTCGGCACGTCGCTGAGCGACATTCCGCCGGATCACCGCTTCTATGCCGGCGGCGGCGGTTCGGTGCGCGGCTACGGTTTCCAGAAGGCGGGGCCGCGCGACCGCTACGACGATCCGGTCGGCGGCCGGTCGCTGTTCGAGGTCGGGGCGGAACTGCGCATCAAGGTGACGGAGAGCATCGGCGTGGTGCCCTTCGTCGATGCCGGCACCGTCTATGACAAGGCCTATCCCGACTTCAGCGAGCCGTTGCGCGTCGGCGCCGGACTGGGGCTGCGCTACTACACCGACTTCGGCCCGCTGCGCGTCGATGTCGGCGTTCCGCTCAATCCCGCCAGCGGCAATTCGCGCTGGCAGCTGTATCTCAGCCTGGGTCAGGCGTTCTGATGGCGCATTTTCGTCCCAATCCTTTGGGACGATGAGCGTTTATTGCGGTTGAGACGAAGATGGTGCTGGTGAAAGGGCATGGTGTGACGGCGGTTCGCTTATTCTTGGTCGGTCTGACGATCCTTGCCGGCCTGCTGGCCGGCTCGCAGCCCGCTCGGGCCTTCTCGCTGTTCGCCGGCGATACCGCCCGCGACTGGCTGGTCGAGAAGATCGAGGGTGCCGTAGAATCGCCGGACATGCATCTGAAGCTGGGCGCCATCGAAGGCAGCATCCCCACCGATTTCACCATTGCGACCGTCACGCTGTCCGACAGCCAGGGAGTTTGGCTGACCATCGACAGGCTGCATGTGGTGATGTCGCCGTCCGCCCTGTTCCTGCGCAGCGCCAGGATCGACGCGCTGGAGGCGGCGTCCGTGGTGGTGACCCGCGCGCCGGTCAGCACCCAGCCGGCCGCACCGTCCGATCCCAACGCCCCGCTGCTGCCCAGCCTGCCTGTCGACATCGATCTGAAGAAGCTGGTGGTGGAGCGGCTGGAGCTGGCGCCGGCGCTGCTTGGCGAGCCGGCGGTGCTGCGCATCGCCGGGGCTTTGGCTCTGGAGCACAGTGGCGGAGCGCTGAACACCAACCTGTCCGTGGCGCGCATCGACGACAAGCCGGGCAAGGCCGATCTGGTCGCCGTCTTCGACCCCGGCAAGAACACGCTGAACCTGTCGGTCGATGCGTCCGAACCCGCAGGCGGCGTCATGGCCCGTGCGCTGTCGATTCCCGGCCTGCCGCCGGTCGAACTGACGCTGAAGGGTGACGGCACGCTGGACGATTGGGCGGGCAAGCTGACCGCCATGGCTGGCGAGGCGGCATCGCCCACCGGCACGCTGAATGCCGATGCGACCATCAAGAAGGGGCCGGAAGGGCATGCACTGACGCTGGCGGCCGGCGGCAACGTCGCGCCGCTGATCGCCGGGCTGACCGGCGATACGGTGGTGCCGCTGATCGGCCCCAGCCCGACGCTGAACGCGACCGTCCTGCGGGCGCCGTCCGGGGCCATCAGCCTGCGTCCGCTGGCGCTGACCGTCGCCGCGGCGAACGCGACGGTGAACGGCGATGTCGCCGCCGATTACAAGAACCTGAACCTGCGCTGGACCTTGCAGGCCGGGCCGGACTCCACCCTGCATCCGCTGGTGCCGCTGTCCTGGCGCGAAGGCGTGGTGGAAGGCTCGGCGGAAGGGGCGCTGAGTGCGCTGAACGTCGCGGTGAACGCCACCTTGCGCGACCTTGCTGCCGACGATCCGGCGCTGTCCCGCCTGACCGGACCGGAGACGACTCTGGTTGCCAAGGCACAGCTCGACACCGGCAGCGGCCGGATCGGCTTGGAGACGCTGGCGGTGACCGCTGCGGCGGCACGGGCCGAAGCGAAAGGTACCGTCGGCGGCTGGGGCCAGACGGTCGACCTGACGCTGGGCGCGAACGCCGACGACCTCGCCCCGCTGTCGGGCCTCGCCGGCCGGCCGCTGGCCGGTGCGGTGGCGCTGTCGGGGCCGGTGAAGCGCGGGGCAGATGGCACGCTGACCGCCGAGTTGACCGGCAGCCTCGACCGGCTGTCCACCGGCACGCCTGCCGATGCGGTGCTGGGCGACAAGGCGACGCTGGCGCTGGCCGCCAGGATGGAGCCGGACGGCGCCATGCGCCTGACCGACCTGACGGTCGATGGCCGCAACGGCAAGCTGACCGGCAACGCGGCGCTGGCCGACAACAAGGTCGATGCCCGCACCACCCTGACCGTGGCGAAGCTGGAGCCGCTGGGCGGCGCGCTCGGCACACCCATGGAGGGAGCGGCGACTCTGGAGGCGACCGCCCGCGGCCCGCTCGACGCCATCGAGGCGCAGGCGACGCTGACCGCCCGCGACCTCGTGGTGCAGGGGCGCCGGCTGGGCGCCACGGAGGTCAAGGCGACCGCCGCCGGACTGCCGGCAACGCCGAACGGCACGGTTTCGGCGCGGACCAACCTGGACAAGACGCCGCTGTCGGTGGACGGGCGCTATGCCTTGCGGGAGCAGACGCTGCGGCTTGACGGGCTGACCGTCGCCAACGGGAACAACCGCATCACCGGACAGGCGCAGGTGGCGCTCGACACGCTGCTCGCGACCGGGCGGCTGGAGGGCAAGCTGCCCAACCTGAACGGCCTGTCGGCTTTGGCTGGCATGCCGCTGGGCGGCGGGGCGAGCTTCACCCTGGCGCTGGACGGCAAGGGCGGCAAGCAGGCGGCCAACCTGACCGCCGACGCCAGCGATCTGCGGGTCGAGGGGGAAGGCGGACCACTGCTCACCGCCCGCCGGCTGACGGCCAAGGCCGATGTGGCCGATGCGCTCGGCACCCCGAGCGGCAAGGCACGGGTGGAGATGACCGACGGCAATGCCGCCGGCACCGAGCTGCGCAGCGTCACGGCCTCTCTCGATGGGTCGCTGGCGAAGGCCGGCTTCCAGGCCAATGCCGCCGGAGCGGGCGCCCAGCCCGTTGCGCTCGATCTTGCCGGCAATCTGACGCGGGAAGGGCAGGTGACGCGTATCCGGCTCGACCGCCTGCAGGCGCGCTATGCCGGAGAGGATCTGCGGACCACCGCCCCGGCGACCATCCTGCTGGCCGACCGCCGGTATGAGGTGAAGGAGCTGCGGCTGTCGTCGGGCAATGCCCGGCTGGCCGCCGACCTCGGCCTGAACGGCGACCGGCTGAGCGGCGAGCTGACCATCGACCGCCTGCCGCTCGCCCTGGCGAAGCTGGCGAGCCCGACGCTGGCGCTGGACGGCGTCGCCAACGCGCGGGCGTCGCTGGGCGGCACCCTGCGCAACCCGCGCGCCGACGCCACCCTGCGGGTCAGCGGGTTGAAAGCGCAGCAGACGACGCAGGCCGGGCTTCCGGGCATCGACGCGACGCTGGACGCCCAATGGCGCGACCGCCGGCTGTCGCTGAACAGCCGGATCGCCATGCCGAAGAATGCCGGCACGCTGACCGCCAGCGCCGCGCTTCCGTTGGTGATGAACCCCGACAGCTATGCCGTCAGCGTGCCGTCCAATGGGGCGCTTGAGGCGACGGTGAACGGCACGGTGGATTTGTCGCTGGCGAACGACCTGCTCGCCGCCTCCGGCGACCGGGCGCGCGGATCGCTGCAGCTCGACGTGCGGGCCGGCGGGACGGTGGGCAAGCCGTCGCTTGGCGGGTCGGTGGTGCTGGCGAACGGACGCTACGAGAACCGGGCATCGGGTGCGGTGATCACCAACATCGAGGCGAGGCTGGTCGGCGACGGTGACGTCTTCACCATCCAGAGCTTCCGCGGCCGGACGCGCAACGGTGGTGCGATCAGCGCCAGCGGTGTCATCCGTCCGGGTGCTCCCGCCGACCGCCAGCTCGACATCGCGGTCCAGGCCGACAATGCCCGGCTGGTGGAGATCGATCTGGTGACTGCGGAGATCGGGGCGAACCTGACCCTGACCGGCGGCTTCGCCAACGCCCGGCTGGCGGGGCCGCTGGACATCCGCCGCGCCGAGATCCAAGTGCCCGACCGCATGCCGGCAAACGTCGTCGACCTGAAGGTGACGGAGGTCGGCAAGGGCCGTCGCGCCCGTGGGACCACCCAGGTGTCCACCGCCGGCGGCACCCGCCGCGTGCCCCAGCCGGCGGAAGCGCCGCCGGCCGCGACACCCTTTGTCCTGGCGCTGGACATGACGGTGAACGCGCCGAACCAGATCTTCGTCCGCGGCCGTGGGCTGGACGCGGAGCTTGCCGGCAATCTGCGCGTCAAGGGAACGGCTGCGGCGCCGGAGGTGACCGGCCGCTTCAACATCCTCAAAGGCAGCCTGAACCTGCTGGCCAAGAATTTCGAGTTCAAGCGCGGCATCTTCGACTTCGACGGGACCCAGCCCATCGACCCGCGGCTCGACCTGCTGGCCGAGGCGACCGCCAACGGCATCACCGCCGACGTGGTGGTCAGCGGCACCGCCCGCCAGCCGAAGATCGAGCTGACCTCGCCCCAGGGACTGCCGCAGGACGAGGTGCTGGCCGGCGTGCTCTTCGGCAAGTCGGTGGGCGATCTGAGCGCGGCGGAGGCGGTGCAGCTTGCCCAGTCCGCGGCGGCGCTGGCGGGAGTCGGCGGCGGAGGCGGCGGCATCCTGGACAAGGTGCGCCGCGGCCTGGGCGTCGACCGGCTGGACTTCACCCAGGGTGAGAACGGCAAGGGCGGAGCGGTGCAGGCCGGCCGCTATGTCAGCGACCGCGTTTATGTCGGTGTCGAGCAGGGAATCGGCGCCAACCAGAGCCGGGCGAAGGTCGAGGTCGACATCACCAAGAACCTCAAGGGCACGGCATCCGTCGGCGCCAACTCCGAGACGAAGTTCGGCGTGGTCTACGAGAAGGATTACTGACGGGAGGGGGCGGCGCTAACCCGCCACCCCGACCACGATCCGCGCATGCGACGGCACCGGCACGATGCCGTCCACCGCCCTGGCGTCGAAGCGACGGGCGATGTCGGTCTCCAGCGCATTTCGCTGCTCCGCAGTCAATCCGCCGAGCCGGTGGCCGAAGCTCATGTCGAGGGCGGCACGCCAGAAGGGCTGGCTGGCCGGCGCCTTGCGCACCGGGGTCAGCTCTGTTTCCGATGTCTCTGCAAAGCCGGCGGCGCGCATCAGGTCGGACAGAAGGTCCGGTGCCGCGAAGCGGAACAGCGGATCCAGGCTGCCATCGTCGCCGAGATGGTCGGCCACCGCGTCGCCGATCTCCGCGAACAGGCCGTTCCCGGCGCGCGTTCCCCACACCATGAAGGCCGCCTTGCCACCGGGACGCAGGACACGCCGCACCTCGCGCAGGGCAGAGTCCACCGCCGGCACGAACATGATGCCGAAGCGGCAGGTTACTCCGTCGAAAGCGGCGTCGGCGAAGGGCAGGGTGGTAATGTCGGCGGCGGTGAAGGCGGGTGCCGGCCCCTCCACGCTCCGGGCGCGGCGGACGGCGCCGGCCATCATGCCTGGCACCAGATCGCTTCCGACCACCAACCCATCGGCACCGGCCCGGCGCGCGGCGCTCAAGGCGGGCTCCCCCGCACCCGACGCAAGGTCGAGCAGGCGGTTCCCCTCGACCAGCCCCGCCGCATCGAGCAGCGAGCGGTTCAGCTTGTCGGCCAGATCGGCCATCGGATCGGCCCAGCGGTCCCAGGCATCGGCACTGGCGGCCCAGCGGTCGCGCTCGCGACCGGCATCAGGCATGGCGGCATCGGGACGGGTGGTTGCGGTCAATGGAGAAGCCTCGCCGTGCCGGCCACACGCTGGACCGTGTCGGCATCGCTCAACCGCTCGCCCAGGGCCGACAGCTCGTCGGACAGCTTGCGGTTTGCGTCGGTCAATTGTTGGATGCGGGTCTGCGCCGCCTGCTGCTGCTGGGACAGGGTCGCCACCGTCTCCGTCAGCTTGCGGATTTGCTGGGACTGGCGGGCCGCCGCCTCGTTCTGGCTGCGGCGGATCGATCCGACGGCCACCAGCACGACAAGGCTGACGGTCACGCCGGCCGCGATGGCGACGATGCTGATCCCGGTGAACCAGTCCATGGGCGCAAAGCTTCCGCCCATTTCACCCGATGGTCAAGCAGTCTGACAATCCATGGACGCAACGGACCCGGCGCCGAGCTGGCGCCGGGTCCGCTGTCGAAGAAACAACCGGGGAGGCAGCTGCGGTCAGCCGACGGAGCCGGTGACCGGGCGTTCCGCCTTCATGCGCAGTTCCTTCAGGTGATCGCCGAAGGCGCGCAGGACCGGCATGATCCGCTGGGTCTGGTCGGCGGTGACGTGGGCATCCGTCTTCAGCACGATGGTCGGCGCCTCGGCCATCAGGCGCTTGGCGCGCATCGGACCGACCTTGTCGTCGAGGAACATGGCCATGCCCATCAGGATGCCCAGCGTGACGTCGTCCGGAGCCTTGGGCAGGGCCAGGACTTCATGAAGCTCGTTCAGCAGGGTGTAGGCGACGATGGAGGTGCGTTCGATGGTGTCGACGTCGGCGGCCATGGGCATCGGGCAGGTCCTCGGGAAACGTTCGGATGAAACGTTGCGGGTGAGACACTGGCGGGTGACGCGGGAAGGCGTCCCGAAGGGCGCCAGCGCTTGCGAAATCCGTCGTTCCCCGAGGGTAATCGTCAGTTTATAACCAAAGTGTTAACCAAGCGCTGCCCGAGTCGCCCGAGTCGCATTTTTCCGAGTCGCAATCTTCCGTTCTCATCGTTTTCCGCTGCTGCGCGCCTTGGTCGAAAGCGACAGCTCGGCCACTTCCTCTCGCGCGCTGCTGACGAGGCCGGCCGACTGTACGATGTCGCGGTTGAATGGGTGATAGGTCTGTGCGTAGATCCCGCGGATCTTGGTCACGTAATCCTGCGTCTCGCGGTAGGGCGGGATGCCCTTGTATTGCAGCACGGCGCCTTCTCCGGCGTTGTAGCCCGCCAGCGCATAGGCGACGTTGCCGTTGAAGTAGGCCAGCAGCCAGCGCAGGTACTTCATGCCGCCGCGCATGTTCTGTTCCGCATTGAACGGGTCGGACACGCCGAAGCGCTCCGCCGTCTCCGGGATCAGCTGCATCAGCCCCTGGGCGTTCTTGTTCGAGACGACATCGACGCGATAGCCGGATTCCACCGCGATGACGGCGAGTACCAGATCGGGATCGAGGCCGTAGGTCGGCGCCATCTTCTGAACCATCGCGCGGATTTCCGCCGGCGGCTTGCGGATGATGCCCCAGCGCAGATTGGGCGGCTCGCAGCGGTCGGGCGTCTTCACCGTGCCTCCGGCGCTTCCGACCAGACGTTCCGCCTGCTCGTTGCCCAGTGCCGCGGCCTTGCGCAGCCAGGCACGGCCGAGGTCGGCGTCCTTGGACACGCCGCCCAGGCCGGCCATGTGCATGCGCCCGGCCATCAGCGCGGCATCGGAGTAATCCTGGCGGGCAGCCCGGCAATAGAGCGATAAGGCCAGCCGCGGATCGGCCTTCACCCCGTCGGCACGTTCGTAATGCTGTGCCAGTTCATACTGGGCACGCGCGCTGCCCTTGTTGGCCAACGCCTCCAGGGCGGCGACCGTTTTCTCTGCAATCCCGGCGCTGGCCGGTGCCGAGGCCAGCAGGCAAGGCAGGAGTACTGCTGCGGCAAGTGCCGACATGCGCGCACCGCGGGGTCGCCGGCTGGCATTGCCCTGCAGGGGAGATGAAGCGCGAAACGCGGACGGTGTACCGCAAAGGTTCGTGTGGTCTTCCACCGGACCCCCCTGTATGATTTTCTTCGAGCTTTCGGAGACCATCAAAAGGTCAAAAGCAGAGTTTTCAGGGAGGACGCTGCCGCACCCAATTGGCCGGGTGCCAGGCATAGCGGCATAAGCCGAAACGGAAGGGCGGCTGCCGGAGAATACATCACCGTAAGAGGTTGATGTGGCGCCGCCAATAAAAAATACATAGGCCGATCGACTGCTGTCGGTCGGTCTTTTTCTTTTCGCGTTGGTCATGCGTCCTCCAATCGAATTGGAGAAATAACGAACGACCATGTTTTAAGCCAATGCCCTAACGGTGATTGGTGTGGGATAGCGGGGGTACTCTAGGGGTTAGCTGTCTCCATTGTATGACCCATTAGCCTTTTTCCCAACTGGCAGCTCCTTTGTGCGCTCATTAAGTACGGATCGGGCCAGATAATCGGCTGCGAATTCGACGACCCCGGACGACGGAGACCATCCATTGTCCGGGGCCGTCGCGCCGGAGGCCCCGGCAAAGCCATCCGCATGAAGACGCGGAGAGCAGCCGTGGCGAACGGCATTGAAGGAGGCATCGTTTCACCGATGGCGAACCACGTCGCGACCACCTTGAGCCACCGACAGCTGGTCCCGGCCGGGCCGGTGCCCTTCGGCGCCGAGGCCGTTGGCCGGACCCGTTCGGACCGCCTGCCGACATATCTTGACCAAAACACAGCCGATGCCGGGATGGAGACCCATTTGACTGCCCATGCGGAGGCCGAGATGGCCGAAGCCAACACCGAAATCGACGAAGCCCCGGCCGATGTCGATACCGATGTTGATCGTGCCGACACCGCCGACACGGTTGTCCAGGCCGCCGCGGAGGACGATTTCCGCCCCGACCCCAACGCACCGCCCGACCCGGCGGTGATCCGCCAGATCGAGGAGGAAATCCCGCGCCTGCGCCGCTTCGCCCGTGCGATGGTGCGCGACGCCACCCTGGCCGACGATCTGGTGCAGGAATGCCTTGAACGCGCCCTGTCGCGCCTGCATCTGTGGCGCCCCGGCACCAACCTGCGGGCTTGGCTGTTCACCATCCTGCGCAACCTGCACATCAACGGTGTGCGCCGCCGCCAGCCGGTCGTCGATATCGATGCGGAGGCGCAGGCCGCGATCGGTGCCGCCCCGGGATCGCAGTTTGTGCGGATGGAGCTGCGCGACCTCCGCCGGGCGCTGGCCCTGCTGCCGAACGAGCAGCGCGAGGTGGTTCTGCTGATCGGGCTGGAAGGGATCTCCTACAACGAGGCGGCCGACATCCTGGGCATTTCCATCGGCACGGTAAAGTCGCGCCTGTCGCGCGGCCGCCGCGCCCTCCGCCTGCTGATGGAAGGGGAAAGCCCGTCGGACGCGGCTGACGCCTGATTGCCCGACGCCTGATTGCCCAACGCGTGATCGTGGCGGGCGCGTCTTCGTCAACTTCCGGCATGTGTTGATTTCTGCGGGGCGCCCGGTGGCCGGGCGTCCCGTTTCCATGTCTGTCCGTCTTCTGTCCGTCGCAGTCGGCCGTGGATGGAAGACCGCAAGCAAAAAAGAACGGCGGCGCCCTTACGGACGCCGCCGGAGGCGGGGACGATCGAGACGATGTCGGGGCATAGCTGCACCGACGGCATCTCTGGAGGAGAAAGTCTTGCAGCCTCAGGAGATACTGCGATCAACCGGCCGGCCCGAAGGAGGTTCCGTACCGCGGGAACCTTAGGCCGGCCGGTTCGGCAGCCTGTCTAACGTCGCCGGACCAGACCCATGATCAGGCTGATGGCGAACAGGACCAGGAACAGGAAGAACAGGATTTGCGCGATACCGGAACTGGCCGACGCAATTCCACCGAACCCGAGCGCGCCGGCGATCAGCGCGATGACGAAGAAAACGAGAGCCCAATAGAGCATCATACCCTCCCTCGCTCGGCCGAATAGTCACCAAGGACCGCCGGCGTCACGCATGAGACAAGTCGTGGCCGCATCCGCCGTCCCGTCGTCTCCATCTCCTGGCCTCTGCTTGGGCATGCAAGTCGGGGCGGGGTGAAGGTAAGCAGAGCCGGTGCGGCGGCATTCGAAGATCAGAACAACGCCGTAGGCACGATGTTCCCTGTATCTGATCGGCCGGAGTATCGTAGCGCCGCAGGGCTGGTGCGGACTGGCATTTATGCAACAACGGGGCTGTCTGCGCGTTTCCGTTTGATGAGAGGTCCGGCACCCGCCGGCCATGGGGGACGACAACGAGCGAGGACCCGATGAAGACCGGATTGATCCTGGCGGCAATGGCCGCCTCAGTCGCTATGGTTCCGGTGGCGATGGCGCAGCAGACCTATTCGCAAAGCTATTCCACCTATTCGAGCCAGAACCATTCGGGCAGCACCGGCAGCGATCTTTCCAGCCTGACCGGCTCCGCGGGAGGAAGCTCATCCGATCTCGCCGGACGCCGCGGCCGGGGACAGAAGCCGATCGAACTGCAACAGACGACGCTGCTCAACCAGCTCAGTGCCGCCGGCTATGTCTCGGTGCGCGACTTCCGCAAGGACGGGGACCGCTATGTCGCCAACGCAATGACCCCGCAGGGGCAATGGACGACGGTGGTGCTCGACCCGCGCAACTCTTCGACAACGCCGGCCGCCAATCCAGTCGTAACACCGGGCAGCAAGCCGATCCGTTGATCTAGTTGAGCAGTCGCGCCCATGTGCCGGCGAGGCGGCCGACGCCTCCCGGCACACGGAGATCGTAGAGCGGCAGCGGCTGTTGCAGGCGTTGCCCGGCATCGCGGCCCAGCGTACGCACCGCCGTCTCCACCGTGCCGCCGACCGGAAGCCAGCCTGAAGCGGCGATGGGCACCACCAGCGCCAATCCCCAATCCATCCTTCCGCCGAACCGGCTTTGCGCGCCGTCCGGCCCTTCTGTCCAGGTGGCATGGGCTTTCAGGCCGATGCCGCCGTCGAAGCGGCGCATCACCTCCACCGTGCCACCCCAGTCGCCGCCGAGATAGCGGCCGAGCCGAAGCGCGGTCGTGGTGTCGGCCCCCGGCGATTCCCAATAGACGCTGGCATGGCCGGTGCCGCGGGCGTCGGTGCGGTCGAAGCCGAGCAGGCTGTCCGGCCGCCGCTTCCACACATGGTTGAGGTCGAGGCCCAGCGCCCAGCGGGCGGCGAGCGGCTGCACCAGCGCCTCGGCACCGATGCCGGCATACATCTCCTCCAGATGGCCGGCGGACAGCCGGGTGGTCAGTCCATCCGCCGGGCGGGCGAGCCAAGCCCCATAGGCATGGTCGAGCGACATCCGACGGTCGGCGTAACGCGGCAGATCGCTGCGCACGGGCTGTTCCGCCGGCAGGGCATTGGTGTCCAGCAGTTGCAGATCGCTCGGCGCGTTGATGCGCAGCCCGCCGCCCAGCACCAGCCCGCGCATCGGCTCCGCCCGCAGCATCACGTCCGTGTGGGTGCGTTGGGCCAATGGCGTTCCCAGCTCCGCCAGATCGAAGGTGGCGACGAGCCGGGTCGAGAGATCGAGGGAGGGGTGCCAGTCGGGCGGCGGTTCGGCTGCCGGGGCAAGTTGCGTGGTTTGCCAGAATCTCCTCGGCGCTGCCGCGATGGTTTGCGGCCCGTTCCAGGTCGCGGCGGAACAAGGTCACGGCCGCCGCGTCGAGACCTATGGCGCCGGTGACGATGCGGAGCCGTTCAACTCCGGGCGGAGCGAGATCGGCAAGCAGGCGGGCGGCATCGCCGACCTCGCGTGCCAACGGCATCCGTCCGCTCCCGGCCGGGTCGAGCCACAGGGTCGCCAGCTCTCCCTCGATCCGGGCCGAGCGGACGGGAAGGCCCCGGCTGCGGGCCACCAGGGCGATGGCATCGGCGGACAAGGCCGAGCCGGCGGAGGGGCGCGGGCCGATGGTAGGGGGAGGGCGGTCGGGTTTGTCGGCATCCACCGCCGGATCGAAGCGGACCGACAGCCGCAGCATCAAGCGGCGTCCCTGCTCGTAGGCCGCGCCCAGATCGGCCCAGGATGTGGGACGCCAGGACAGGCCCACGCTGTAGCGGCTGCCGGGATCGAAGCCCGGTTCATCCTGCCGCTGGGCGCGGAAGTGGTCGCCGGAGGATTCCAGCTTCAGGCTCAGACCGTCGACCGGCAAATGCCACTCGGCACCGCCGAACAGCGCCACCCGCTCGCCGCTGAACCATACCTTGGGGCCGCGGGTTATCGGCCAGGCGGAGGGGTCGCGGTCACGGCGGAACCGGCCGCCCAGAAAACGCAGCGGGTTGCGCAGCTGGCCGGCCTCTCCCAGCGTCCCCCAACCCATGCCCAGCGTCAGGTCCACATCCCACCAGCGGCGCGACAGGGCGAGGTATTCGCCGGCGAAGCGGCCCTTGCCCGGCAGGTCCAACCCCGAGCCGGTGACGTCGCGTCCGCCGACCACGACTGCCGGCCCATGCTCATCCTCCCGCCGCAGGCGGAGTTTCAGGTCCAGGCCGGGTTCGCTGAGGCCGTAATAGCCGGGATAAGCGCTATTGCGGCCGGTGACCTCCAACCAGGGCAGCAGCTGGGCCGAGATCGAGTAATGGCGATGCAGATCGCCGAGCGCGGTCAACCCGCCGCTCATCGACCCGTCGGGCGCCATCCGGGCGTTCGGCATCTGCAACAGCCCGATCCCACCCCAGTCGGACAGGCTGACCCCTGTCTCTCCGGCGAAAGCGGGGGAGGTGAGCATTGGAAGAAGGAAAGCGATAAGGAAGGGGCGCACGCGATGATCGCGAAAGTTCGGAGCAGGTGCCCGATCCTTCGCGAGTCATGCGTATGGATGCAACTGAAAAGCTATGGAGTCGCCTCCTTACGGCGCCTCTACCACGTCGAAGTCGTGGGTGATGGCCGCGGTCTGGCCCAGCATGATGGAAGCCGAGCAGTATTTTTCCGCCGACAGGGCGATGGCGCGCTCGACCTTCGCCGGATCCAGCTTGCGGCCGGTCACGGTGAAGTGGACGTGAATCTTGGTGAAGACCTTCGGGTCGGTTTCCGCCCGCTCCGCCTCGATGGCGGCGACGCAGTCGGTGATCTGCTGGCGGCCCTTTTCCAGGATCATTACCACGTCGAAGCAGGTGCAGCCGCCCATGCCGATCAGCAGCATTTCCATCGGCCGGATGCCGGCGTTGCGGCCACCGGCTTCGACGGCGCCATCCATCACCACGGCATGGCCGCTGCCGGATTCGCCGACGAACATCTTGCCGTCCACCCAGGTGACGCGCGCCTTCATGACCATTTCCTTCGTTCACTGTTGATCGTGAGTGACCGCGCGAAGCTAGGCGCCGCGATGGATCTGCGCAAGAGGCGCACTGCGCCGTTCCGTGCAAGGGGGCGTGCCTTCCATGTCGGGCTTGTCCAAGGGACCATGAGCGCCCAAACTCCGGTGCGCTGCGATGCACAATCCGACGACGGGACCCATCATCATGCCGCACGGCCATTCCTATGGCGGTTCGACCAACCTCGACCATGATCATGCAGGGCATGACAACCCCGATCACGGCCATTCCGATCACGGCCATGCCGGCCATCAACACCATCACGGGCCGGTGCGCTACGACCGCTCTTTCGCTCTGGGGGCGCTGCTGAACATCGGCTTCGTGGTGGTGGAAGCGGTCTATGGGCTGATCGCCAACTCCACCGCCCTGATCGCCGACGCCGGGCACAATCTCAGCGACGTGATGGGACTGCTCCTGGCCTGGGGAGCGGTGTGGCTCGGGCGGCGAATTCCGCAGGGACGCTATACTTACGGCTTCGGCAACGCCTCGATCCTGGCATCGCTGCTGAATGCCATGATCCTGCTGATCGCCGTCGGCGCCATCCTGCTGGAGGCGGTCAACCGCCTTGCCGATCCGGAACCGGTCGGAGAAACGACGGTGATGGTGGTTGCGGCGGTCGGAATCGTCATCAATGGCTGGACCGCCTGGCTGTTCATGGGCGGGCAGAAGCACGACATCAATCTGCGCGGCGCCTATCTGCACATGGCGGCCGACGCGGCGGTGTCGCTGGGCGTGGTGGTGGCGGCGCTGCTAATCCGCTTCACCGGCTGGCTGTGGCTGGATCCGGTAACCAGCATCCTCATCGCCCTGGTCATCGTTGGCGGCACCTGGGGATTGCTGCGTGATTCGGTGCGCTTGGCGATGGGCGCGGTGCCGGACGGCGTCGACCGGACGGGGGTGGAGCGCTATCTGGCCGGACTGCCCGGCGTCACCGCCGTGCATGACCTGCACATATGGCCGATCAGCACGACCGAAACCGCCCTGACCGCCCATCTCGTCCGTCCAGGCATTGGGCAGGACGACGCGCTGCTGCTGGGCATCTCGACGGTGCTGAAGGACCGCTTCGGCATCGGCCACGCTACCATCCAGGTGGAGCATGACGGCAGCTGTTGCCGTCTTGCTCCCGCGGACGTGGTTTGATCGGTCAGGCCTGTTCGCGGGCAAGGCGGCGGGCGTTGGCGCGCACCTTGCGATAAGCGGGGTTCATGCCGGCGGCGGCGAGGGAGGCCGTCGCCTCGATCAGGCGCAGGTTGGCATGGATGCCGGCATCGACGACATCCGCCAGCAGGCGCTGCTGGACATCGATGATCTCTACCGGGTTCTTGCAACTGGCGAGGCCGCCGATGGTGGTGGCGGCTGCCTGGGTCTGCTTGGTGATCATGGTGATCCAGGCCTGTCCGAACTCGCCGATGCCGGTGGCGACGGCGTGGAAGGCTTCCACTGCCGCCTCCACCTTTTCAGCACCCATGCGGATGAATTCCGGATTGGCGAAGTCGATGGGGTTCGACAGCGCCGCGGTCATCATCGCGGTGCGGTATCCGATGGTCTGCGCCGCCGCGACGCCCATTTCGCCACCGCGAAGGCCGGTCTTGGTGAGCTGGCCCGCCACCGCCATCAGCCTGTCGGTGGGGTGGCCATTGCCGGCATTCTCTCGTGACATGGGCGTCGCCTCTCTGAAGAAATAGTTGCCGGAACCTGACTGCAGGGTCAACGCTGCACTGCAACATAAGTTCCGGCACGATCTTTACGCCTCGGCGAGCGCGCGGTCGAGATCTTCCATGATGTCCTGGGGATCCTCTAGACCAACGGACAGGCGCAGCAGGCCGGGTTCGATCCGGGCGGCGGCCTTCTCCTCATCCGTAAGCTTGCAATGGGTGGTGGTGGCGGGATGGGTGATCAGGCTCTTCGAATCGCCCAGATTGTTGGAGATCATCACCATGCGCAGGCCGTTCAGCGTGTTGAACGCCTCGGTCTTGCCACCCTTGAGGAAGACCGACAGCATGTTGCCGCCGCCGGTCATCTGCTTGCGCACCAGATCGTATTGCGGGTGGCTGGGCAGCAGCGGGTACAGCACCTGGGCCACCTTCGGGTGGCTTTCCAGGAACTCCGCGACCTGGAGCCCGGCGGCCGACTGGGCATGGACGCGCAGCTCCAGCGTCTCCATCCCCTTCAGCAGCAGCCAGGAATTGAAGGGGGAGATGGTCGGCCCGGTGTTGCGCAGGAAGGGATGGATGACCTCCGAGGCGTATTTCTTGTCCTTGGCCAGGATGACGCCGCCCAGGCAGCGGCCTTGGCCGTCGATGTGCTTGGTCGCCGAATAGATGATGACGTCGGCGCCGAAGTCGAACGGACGCTGGAGCACCGGCGTGGCGAAGGCATTGTCGACGACGACCACCGCGCCCGCCTTATGGGCGAGATCGCAGACCGCCCGGAGATCGACGACCTCGAGCCCGGGGTTGGACGGGGTTTCCAGGAAGACCGCCTTGGCCGGCTTCGACAGCGCCTCTTCCCACTCCGCCAGGTTGGTGCCGTCGACGAACACCGTTTCGATGCCGTAGCGGCTACACAGAATCCTTCAGGATCCAGTAGCAGGAGATGAAGAGCGCCCGCGGAGCCACCACCCGGTCGCCGGTGCGCAGGCCGCTCATCAGGGCACCATGCACCGCGGCCATGCCGCTGGCGGTGGCATAGGCCCATTCCGCACCCTCATATTCGGCCAGCCGGTCCTCGAACATCGCCGAGGTCGGGTTGCGGAATCGGGAATAGACGTGGCGCGCGCCGTCGTTGGCGAAGGCGTTCTCCGCCTCTTCCGCCGAGCCGTAGACGAAGCCGGAGGTCTGGTACAGCGCCTCGCAGGTTTCGTCGAACTGCGAGCGGCGGATGCCGCCATGGACCAGCTTGGAGCGGGGGCGCAGCCCCGTGACGTTCGGATTGCGATGATCGGTGCGCGACATTCCGCGACTCTCTCCCTGATGATCGCCGGTGGGGCAAGGCCGGCCGCAAACAAAAAAAGCCCCGACCGATCGGGTCGAGGCGCGGACGCGGCTCGGACCTTTTTAGCGGGTTGTTTTACGTGGCCCGCAAGCCGGTCGACCAAATCACCACGTGGATCCGCTTGTACGACTGCCTATGACCGTCGTCAAGAGGGGCTAGCCATGACGTGCCGTCTCCTCTGCCCCTTGTGGGGAGGAGGATTTCGACAGCATACTTTTAACGTCTCCCGGATTGGCCCCGCCCAGCAGCGTCGCCAGCGCGCCGAAAGCCGCAGCGCCGCCAGAGACGAGCAAGGCCAGCGCCAGGAACCGCACTGCGGTGGAAGGCGCGTCCAGCCAGGGGGCCAGCACATGCCCGCCCGCCAGAAGGGCGGCCCCCATGCCGGCCGCAGCCGCCGCGATCCGGGGCGCGCGGCGCTTCAGGCGCTCATCCAGGTCGAACAGGCTGCGCTTGCGCATCGCCGCCACCAGCAGGGCGACATCCAGCCAGGCCGTCAGCCCGGTGGACAGCGCGATTCCGACATGGCCCAGCCAGGGCATCAGAACCAGAGCCAGCAGGGCGGTCGCCACCGTCACGATGACGGCGACGCGCACCGGGGTGACCGTGTCGTGGCGGGCGAAGAAGGCGGCGTTCAGCGACTTCACGATCACATAGGCCGGGATGCCGATGGCATAGGCGGCGAGCGCCATCGCCGTGGCGTGCGCCTCCTCCGGACCGAAGGCGCCGCGCTGGAACAGGACGGCGACGATGGGCGTCCCCGCCACGCCGAGTGCCACCGCGGCCGGGAGGCCGAGCAGCAGGCTGAACTCCAGCGCGCGGCTTAGGTAATGGCGGACCATCCGCTCGTCCCCGGCGGCGACATGGCGGGCCAGCACCGGCAGAAGGGCGGTGCCGATGGCGATGCCGATGACGCCCAGCGGCATCTGGTTCAGCCGGTCGGCATAATAGAGGAACGACACCGCGCCCGACGGCAGCAGCGAGGCGAGCACGATGTTCAGGAACAGGTTGATCTGCATGACCCCGGCACCGATGGCGCCCGGGCCGATCAGCCGGAACAGCCGCCGCATCCCCTCCGTCATCCGCGGCGGGCGCAGCGTCAGCACCACCCCGGCCTTGGCGCAGGCCCAGGCCATCCAGGCGACCTGGACCACCCCCGACAGCGTCACCGCCGCCGCCATGGCGGTGCCGGGTTCCAGACCCAGCCGCGGGGCGATCAGCAGGGCGGCCACCAGCGTCAGGTTGAAGGCGATGGGCGCCGCGGCGAACGGTCCGAAACGGTCGAGCGCATTCAGAACCCCGCCCAGCAGAGCCACCAGCGAGATCAGCGCCAGGTAGGGAAAGGTCAGCCGCGCCATATCAACCGCCAGGGCGAACTTGGCCGGTTCGTCGACGAAGCCGGGGGCGAGCCCGTGCATCAACCAGGGCATGGCGACGATGGCCGCCAGCGTGAAGGGCAGCAGCATGGCCAGCAACATTGCCAGCGCTTCCTCCGCGAAACGGATGGCGGCGCTGCGCCCGCGGGTCTGAAGCTCAGCGGCGAACAGCGGGACGAAGGCGACGCCGAAGGCGCCCTCCGCGAACAGTCGGCGGAACAGGTTGGGCAGCTTCAGCGCGACGAAGAAGGCGTCGGCCACCGGGCCGGCGCCCAGCACCGCCGCGGTCAAAATGTCGCGTGCGAAGCCGGCCAGCCGGCTCAACAGGGTCAGTCCGCCGACGGTGGCGATGGCGCGTGCGAAGCTCATCGCGGCGGTATAGCCGGCTGCGGCAGCGCGGCAAAGCCAGCTTTTCGGCGCGGTTGGCGCCGCCGGGCATGCCCAGCGCCCCAGCGGTCCGGTGCGCCGGAGCGTGTCTCGGAACGCTGTAGACGAGAGAAATTGGGGGGTGGCCTGCATGGGTGGAGCAACTGTCCACCGGTGCCACCTTGCCGGTTACGGCGTTGCGTCGGCATCTGCGTTGCGGCATGCTTGCGTCCGCCTGCCGCGGGCGTCCGCTTTCCTGGCGATGGACACGGCCGGCGGACGATCCACTGCGTTCGGGGTATACGTGAAGCGGGCGCTCTGGCTTTTTTCCGGTTTCGGCGGGCGTCTGGTCCTGCCCGCCATGGCGGTTGCGCTGGCCATCGCCGCCCTGTGGTGGATTCTGCTCGACCGCCTCCATCGGGAAGAGCGTTTGCTCGACCTGACCGCCCATGAGAAGACCGCCGTCGTGGCCCGTCTGGTGGAGGAGCATGCGGTCTCCACCTTCCGCCGCGTCGACGACCTGCTGCTGGACCTGATCGCCAACACCGAGCGCAACCGCTCCATGCGCCTGGATTCCCGGCGGGCCTTTGAAGAGGGCCTGGTGGTCGGGGTTCGCGTCTATGACACTTCGGGCCTGCTGACCATGGGCGGGGGGCGGGCCACCTTCCAGGGTGCCATCACCGACCGCGACGAGTTCCGCATCGCCCGCGACGCCGCGCCGCGCGGGCTGGTGATCGGCATGCCCTACGCATCGTCCGAAACGCAGGATCCGCTGATCCCGGTTTCGCGCCGGCTGGAGAATGCCGACGGCACATTCGCCGGGATTGCGGTCGCCGACATTCCGGTCGAATCCTTCGCCCGCTACTACCGCGTGCTCGGCTTGCCGGCCGACGGTGCGGCGACGCTGCTGCGGACGGACGGCGTCATCATCGCCCGCAACGCGGGGGCCACCAGCGTCACGGGGCGGGGAACCACCAACACAGAACTGTGGCAGGCGATCAGGCAGCAACCCGTCGGCCACATCCGCATGGTCAGTCCGGTCGACGGGGTGGAGCGGATCACCGCCTTCCGGTCGGCGCCCGACTATCCGGTGGTCGCCATCGTCGGTAAATCGGTGGAGACCGTGTTCGGTCCCTGGCGCGACAATGCCCGCCTCTACATCGGCTGGGCGGTCGCCACCACGGTGGTGATCCTGCTGTTCGTCATCGCCTTCATTGTCGAGTTGCAATGGCGCCGCCACACCGACCGGGCGCTGCGCGTGCGCAACCGGGCGCTGGCCTGGAGCAACGACGGCATCATGATCGCCGACGCTACCCAGCCGGGCATGCCCATCGTCTATGTCAATCCGGCGCTCGAACAGTTGCTGGGTGCGCCGATTTCCGCCCTGATGGGCAGCGGCGCCCTGACCGCGCTGGAACGGGCGACCAGGGACCGTGCTGCCTTGCAGCCCTTGCGCGACGCCATCGTCGTCGGACGCGATGCGCGGGTGGAACTGACCCGGTCCGACCCGGACGGGGAGGGGGCGGACCCGAAAGGGCCGCGCTGCCTGGAGCTGAGCGCGTCGCCGGTCCGCGATCATGACAACCGGCTGGTCAGCCTGATCGCCACCGTCCGCGACATCTCCGAACACAAGCGTGCCCAGGCGGCGCTGACCGATGCGAGGCGGGAGGCCGACCGGGCGAATGTCGCCAAGTCCAAGTTCCTGGCCGCCGCCAGCCACGATCTGCGCCAGCCGGTGCAGTCGCTGATGCTGCTGATGGAGGTGCTGTCGAGCCGCGTCAGCGACCCGATGACCCGCAATGTCCTGGGCACGATGGAGCGGGCGCTCGGCGCCTTGAAGATGCTGCTCGACGGACTGCTGGACGTCTCCCGGCTGGAGGCGGGCGCGGTGGTGCCGGAGGTCGAGGTCTTCGCGCTGGCGGAGGTGATGGACCGCGTCGCCGCCAACAGCCGGCCGGTCGCCGTCCAGAAGGGACTGCTCCTGCACATCGTGCCGAGCAGCATCCATGTGCGCAGCGACCCGATGCTGCTCGGCCGCATCCTGCAGAATCTGGTGGAAAACGCCCTGCGCTACACCGACAGGGGCCGCATCCTGATCGGCTGCCGCCGCCGCGGCCACATGCTGCGCATAGAGGTGTGGGACACCGGCATCGGCATTCCCGCCGACCAACAGGAGGACATCTTCCAGGAGTTCGTGCAGGTCGGCAACGCCAGCCGCAACCGCGACCAGGGGCTGGGACTTGGGCTGGCGGTGGTGCGGCGGCTGTCGGTCATGCTGGGCCATCAGGTGACGGTGCGGTCGACACCCGGAGAAGGGTCGGTCTTTGCGGTCGAGCTTCCCGTTGCCGATCCCCCGGCGGCGAAACCGGCCCCCGCTCCATGCTCTCCCTGTCCGGCTTTCGCCACGACGGTGCTGGTGATCGAGGATGACATGATCGTCCGTGAAGGGCTGCGGGCCATGCTGGCCGAGTGGGGCTATGGCGTCATGGCGGCCGAATCCTGCGCCGAGGCCCTGGACCTCGCCAACCGCGGGCCGGCGCCCGACCTGATCGTCGCCGATTACCGCCTGCGCGACGGCCGCACCGGAACGGAGGCCATCCGCGAGGTGCGGCTGGCCTTGGGCCGCATCCTGCCGGGCATCCTCGTCACCGGCGACACCGCCCCCGCCCGCGCGCAGGAGGCGGAGGCCGGCAATTTCCGCGTGATGCACAAGCCGGTGATCGCCGCGGATCTGCGCCGCGCGGTGGCCGAGGCGCTGGAACCGCTGCGGCGCGAACGCCAGACCGTCGCCTGACCGGCGGCGGGCGGCAGCCGGGATCAGCCGAGATCCGGTGCCTGTCGCGGCACCCGCAGGGTGAAGACGGCGCCGTGGCTGGGGCTGTTGCGGACGCTCAACTGGCCGCCGAGCGTCTGTGTCGCCAGATTGTAGGCGATGTGCAGTCCCAGCCCGACGCATCCGGCATGGCGCGCGGTGGTGAAGAAGGGGTCGAATATCCGGGGCAGGTCTGCTTCCAGGATCCCTTGCCCGTCATCGCTGTGAACCACCTCGATCCAGTCGTCGCCGTCGGCATGGATGTCGATGGTGATACGTCCGCTCTGCTCCGGCCGGAAGGCATGCGTCAGCGAATTGCGCACCAGATGTGTCAGCACGCGGGCGAAGGCGCCGGGGAAGCTTTCCAGTTGCAGCGCCTCCGGACAGGCCAGCTCCACCCGGTGGCCGGAGGAGCCGATCTGTGTGTGCAGGCTCAGCAGCACGTCCTCGGTGTATTCGCGCAGGTAGAAGGTGCGGCGCTCGTCTCCGGTCTGGTCGGCCGCCACCTGCTTGAACATGTGGACCAGCGCGGCGATGCGTTCGGTGTTGCCGACCAGCAGTTGCCCGGCCTCCTGCGCCACCTCCAGGAAGCCGGCCAGGGCCGAGCGGGTCAGGGCGCTGGCGGCGAACTGGCGCTTCACGTCCTCCGCCCGGCTCAGCAGGTGGGAGGCGGTGGTCAGCGCCACGCCGACCGGCCCGTTCACTTCGTGCGCCACGCCGGCGACGAGTTGGCCGAGGGATGCCATCTTCTCGGTCTGGACCAGACTGTCCTGGGCGGCCTGCAACTCGCGATAGGCCTGCTCCACCCGGTCCTTGGCCGCGCGCAGGGCGTCGGCGGCCCGCGCCCGCTCCGTGGTGTCCAGCATGACGCCGAACAGGTGGGTCAGGCGCCCGTCCAGATCGAAGCGCGGTGCGCAGGAGGAGGAGACGTAGCGGATTTCTCCCGCCGGATCGATCACCCGGTATTCGACATAGACGCGGCGCGAGTTGCCGATCACGCTTTCCAGCATGTTGCCGAAGGACATGCGGTCGTCGGGATGCAGGATGCCCAGCAGATTGTCGAAGGTCGGCTCGAACCGGTCCGCATCCTGGCCGTAGATGCCGAAGGCCTCGCGGTTCCACACCAGAGTGCCGTTGTGGATGCCATACTCCCAATAGCCGAGATGGCCGGTGCGGTAGGCCTCCTCCAGGCGCAGCTTGGCGGCCTCGAGCTGGGCCGCGGCCTCCGCCCGCTCGGTGCTGTCCATAAGCACGCCGAAGACATGGGTCAGCCGCTGCTGCGCATCCAGCCGCGGCGCGCAGGAGGCGGAGACGTAGCGGACGCGGCCGTCACGGTCGTGGACGCGGTATTCGACATAGACGCGCTGGGGATTGCCGACCACACTTTCCAGCATGTTGCCGAAGCGCGGCCGGTCGTCGGGGTGCAGGATGCCCAGCAGGCCGTCGAATCCCCCGGCGAAGCGGTCGCGCTCATGGCCCAGCACCGCCAGCCCGGCGTTGCTCAGCACCAGTTCGCCGGACTGGATGCCGTATTCCCAGTAGCCGAGCTTGGCGGTGTGACAGGCCTCTTCGAGATTCTCGGTTGCCAGCTCCAGTCCGCGGGCGGTGCGGCGCTGCTCGGTGACGTCCTCCACCGTCGCGATCCAGGGCGGACCGCCGACGCGGACCAGCAGGTCGCGGGGCTCGCCGCCAGCTGACTGGACGCTGACGTCCCGCTCGTCGCCGGGGACGGCATCGGAAAGGTCGGCGGTGAAGGCATCGGTGTTACCGTAGCGGTCGAGAAAGCGGCGATTGCCGCTCAGCCGCCCGTCGGGCTCGCGGAGCAGGGCGGCGACGGGCAGGGCATCGAAAAGCGGGAGCACGGAGGATGATGCGGAGGATGGGCCGGGCGTCGCCGGTACGGAACCGGTCTCCTGCTCCGGAGCCCCCGTCACGTCCATCGCCTGACCCGCTGTCGTCATGTGCATCTCCACAGTCCGCGCCCGATCCATGGGCGCAACTGTCGGCGGACACTACACAAGCAATTCAGCGGGACCTATGCCCAATTCGGCGCAAATCGTCGCGAATTTCAGGGTATCAGGCTGTCGAGGTCGAAGCCCTGGGCGAAGGCGATCATGGCGCCGCAGGCGCTGCCCGATCCGACCCGCATCACGCCCTCTCCGACCACCGTCGGGAACTTGCTTTTCTGCAACGCCTGCTGGGCCTTCACCGGATCGGCGACGCGCACGACGAAGCCGGCGAAGAAGGGCAGGGTGGCCGTGGCGAAGGCGGGATCGGCGGTCCAGGCCCAATGCAGGCGGTCGGGCGTGGCGACCAGAACGGGCACCTGACCGTCACCGGACCCGGCCGGCACCACCATGCGGGCGGAGCCGCGGACGGTGACGGTGCCGCCCAGCAGTGTGGCATAGGTCGCGGCGACCGCATCGGGATCGGCGGCGGCGATGACCAGCGCCTCCAGCCCGGTGGCGCTGTTGGCATGCTCCAGCTGGTCGGGACGCCAGACCAGATCGGGCGTGTGGTGCTGGCATAGGAAGATTCGGCCGGCCGGGGTCGTGGCCGGGTCGATCTGGGTGATGGTGAAGGTTGCATCGCGGCTGCCGCCCGGCAACTCCACCGGCCGGCCGAAATCGACGGGATCCGACACCGGGAAGCCGGCGGCGGTCAGCGGCCCGACGGCGGCGCGGGCGTCCGGCGTCTTCAGTGCAATGGCGGCGATGCCCTCGCGCTGACGCAGGAAGGCGGAGTAATGGGCGTTGACCGGCCTCTGTTCCTCGATGCCTAGCAACTCCAGATAGGTGCCGGTCGGGAACAGGATGGTGTGGTTGGCCGACTTCAACTGGGTGTGGTGGCCGCGCGGCGTCACGGTGAAGCCAAGCCGGGCGTAGGCGTCGCGCGCCGCGTCCAGGTCGCGGGTCGCGATGACCAGATGGTCCAGTCCGGTGATGCCGTCGATGCTCATGGCGTCCTGCCGCTGTCGGGTTTCTCTTCCGCCAGCGATAGAACAGCCGGCCCGCCGCGGCAAGCGCGAAGCGGCCGGGCTTCCCGAGCGGAAGGCCCGGCCCTTCGGTCACAGCGCTTGCTGGAGCTCCGGCACGGCCTTGAAGAGGTCCGCGACGAGGCCGTAATCGGCGACCTGGAAGATGGGCGCTTCCTCATCCTTGTTGATCGCGACGATGACCTTGCTGTCCTTCATGCCGGCCAGATGCTGGATCGCACCCGAGATGCCGACGGCGATGTACAGCTCCGGCGCCACGATCTTGCCGGTTTGCCCGACCTGATAGTCGTTCGGCACGAAACCCGCGTCCACGGCGGCGCGCGACGCACCGACCGCGGCACCCAGCTTGTCGGCCAGGGCCTCCAGCAGCGGGAAGTTCTCGCCCGACTGCATGCCGCGCCCGCCCGACACCACCACGCGGGCGGCGGTCAGCTCCGGACGCTCCGACTTGGTCAGCTCGGCCGAGACGAAGCTCGACAGCCCGGCGGCACCGGCACCCGCGATCTGCTCGACGGCGGCCGAACCGCCTTCGGATGCTGCGGTCTCGAAGGCGGTGGTGCGGACGGTGATCACCTTGACCGCATCGGCCGACTGCACGGTGGCAATCGCGTTGCCGGCGTAGATCGGCCGCTCGAACGTATCGGCGGAGACCACGGCGGTGATGTCGGAGATGGCGGCGACGTCCAGCAGTGCGGCGACGCGCGGCAGGAGGTTCTTGCCGACCGAGGTGGCGCCGGCCAGCACATGGCCGTAGCCAGTCTTGGTAACCGACACCACCAGCGGGGCGACGTCTTCCGGCAGCTGATGCTCGTAGGCGGCATCGTCGGCCAGCAGCACCTTGGCGACGCCGGCCACCTTCGATGCTGCCTCGGCGGGACCTCGCGCGCCCTTGCCGGCGACCAGGATATGGACATCGCCCCCGATCCCCTTGGAGATCTGGCCGGCGGCGGTGACGGCGTTCAGCGTGGCGGGCTTCAGCGAGACGCCGTCGTGGTCAGCGATGACGAGAATGTTGGCCATGGTCAGTTCATTCCCCTCAGATCACGCGGGCTTCGGTCTTGAGCTTGTCGACCAGCGTGGCGACGTCCGGTACCTTGATGCCGGCCTGACGCTTCGGCGGCTCGGCGACCTTCACCGTCTTCAGCCGCGGCGTGACGTCGACGCCCAGGCTGTCCGGCGTGACGGTCTCCAGCGGCTTCTTCTTCGCCTTCATGATGTTCGGCAGCGAGGCATAGCGCGGCTCGTTCAGGCGCAAATCGGCGGTGACCACCGCCGGCAGCTTGAGATTCACCGTCTCCAGCCCGCCGTCGATCTCGCGCGTCACGGCGACCGTGCCGTCACCGGCGGCGATCTTCGAGGCGAAGGTGCCCTGGCCCCAGCCGAGCAGCGCCGCCAGCATCTGGCCGGTCTGGTTGCAGTCGTCGTCGATGGCCTGCTTGCCGAGGATGACGAGGCTGGGGGCCTCCTTCTCGACCAGCGCCTTGAGGACCTTGGCGACGGCCAGCGGTTCGGTCGTCACGTCGGTCTGCACCAGGATGGCGCGGTCGGCACCCATGGCCAGCGCCGTGCGCAGCGTCTCCTGGGCCTGGGCCGGGCCGATGGACACCACCACGATCTCGGTCGCCTTGCCGGCTTCCTTGAGACGAACCGCCTCTTCGACGGCGATCTCGTCGAAGGGGTTCATCGAAAACTTCACGTTCGACGTCTCGACGCCGGACTGGTCGGTCTTCACCCGGATCTTGACGTTGTAGTCGACGACCCGCTTCACGGGCACCAGCACCTTCATGATGACGTGTCTCCTCTCGGATGGTGTTCTTGTTAAGGCTCATGCAACAGCGGACAGGACCTGTCCGCGCAAAGCCGCGACCGCATCGGGGAACGGCGGGGAGGCCGCCGTGGTGCCGAGTGCGGCCAGCACCTCGGCCGGGGCGACCACGCCGGTCGCGTCGACGAAAGCACCCTGGACGACGGCCAGCGCCGCCAGCCCGCCCCGCGTTTCCATGCGGTGTTCGATGAAGATGTATTTGTCGTCCCAGCACAGAACCCGGCTGACCAGGGTGAAGCGCTGGAACGGACGCAGCGAGCGGCGGTAGCGGATGGTCGCTCCGCCCAGCACCGGCTGCCAGCGGTTGCGCAGGATCGCCGGCCCCAGCCCGACCCGGATCATCAGGTCGGTGCGGCCCAGAATCCATCACGCTGAAATAGCGCGCGTTGGTCATGTGCAGGTTGATGTCGAGGTCGGTCGGCCAGACCCGGAAGCGCAGCGCCGACGGATCCAGCAGCCCGGCGCGGCGGCCGCGCCATGCGGCGACAATGGCGGCGACGACAACCGTCAGCAGGCGGAAGATCAGGTTCATCCCCCGTCTCCCGTCCCGCCATTCGTCGCGCCCTTCACCCCGAGGGCATCGCAGGCCGCCCGCAGCCATTGCTGTCCCATCATGCTCCGATCCCCCTCATAGGGCCGACCGGAGCGCCTGGGGGCGCCCGGCCGGTCAGCTGTCCTTCACGGCGGACTTCTGCTCCGCCAGGGTGTTGTTGACCTGCTCTTCGATGTCGCGCAGTTCCTGCACGGTGGTTTCCAAGTCCTCGCGCTGCTGGGCGAGGTCCTTCAGCCGTTTCTGCACGCGCTTCAACAGGTTCTTCTGTTGCTCGACCCCGCCATTGACGTTGTAGAGGTCGAGATATTCGCGGATTTCCGCCAGCGAGAAGCCCAGGCGCTTGCCCCGCAGGATGAGCTTCAGCCTGGCGCGGTCGCGCTTCGTATAGACCCGGTTGTTGCCGACGCGGTTGGGCGCCAGCAGTCCCTTGACCTCGTAAAAGCGCAGGGCCCGCGGAGTGATGCCCAGCTCCTCCGCAAGCTGGTTGACCGTGTAGAGCTGTTCCATCCCTGGGAAGGCCTTTTTGTTCGTGTTCGGCACAGTGCGCCTTCCGTTTGGTAGCACAGCTGCCGTCGCGTGATAAGGCTTCCCTTTACGTCCATGTCATGGTGGCAACGCAGCTGGAAGTTGGGGTCATGCTCCGTTCGACAGGGCCTGTTGAGCCTCGGCGATCAGCTCCTTCTTCGACAGCTTGCCGACGGCGGTCTTGGGCAGCTCGTCGCGGAACTCGATGGCCGTCGGCATCTCGATGCGGGAGATCTTGTCGCGCAGGAAGTCGCGCAGCGCCTCAACCGTCATGCTGGCGCCCGGCTTCAACTGCACGAAGGCTTTCGGCGTCTGGCCGCGATAATCGTCGGGAAGGCCGATGACGCAGGCGGCAACGACGTCGGGATGCTGGTAGATCGCTTCCTCGATCACGCGCGGATAGACGTTGTAGCCGCTGCAGATGATCAGGTCCTTCAAGCGGTCGAGCAGGAAGACGTAGCCGTCCTCATCCATCGTCCCGACATCGCCGGTCAGCAGGAAGCCGTCGATCACGGTGCGGTCGCTCTCCTCCGCCCGGCCCCAATAGCCGGCCATCACGTTGGGGCCGGCAATCGCCACCTGGCCCTTCTCGCCGATGCCGAGCCTGCGGGTCGGGTCTTCCAGATCGCGGATCTCGATGGAGATGCCGGGCAGCGGCAGGCCGATGGACCCTTCCTTGTTGACGCCGCTCAGCGGGTTGGCGGCGCAGACCGGCGAGGCTTCCGACAGGCCGTAGCCTTCGATCAGCACGCAGCCGGTCGCCGTCTCGAACTGGCGCTTCAGTTCCATCGGCAGCGGCGCGCCGCCGGAGATGCAGTAGCGGATCGAGGTCATCGGATAGCGGGCGACCTGCGGGTGGCCCAGCAGCGCCTTGTACATGGTGGGCACGCCGGGGACGAGAGTCGGCTTGCGCTTGGCGATGGTCTTCAGGACCTGCTCGGTCTCGAACCGCGGCAGCATGATCAGTTCCGCACCGCAGGCCAGCCCCATGTTCAGCACCACCGTCATGGCGAAGACATGGAAGAAGGGCAGCACGGCGAGCATGCGCTCCTGGCCCAGCGCCACGGTGGGGAACCAGGCCTGCACCTGCCTGGCGTTGGACAGCAGGTTGTGGTGGGTCAGCATCGCGCCCTTCGGCACGCCGGTGGTGCCGCCGGTGTATTGCAGCACGGCGACGTCGCGCAGCCCGTCGATGCGCACCGGACGCAGTTTGCCGTCATTGGCCAGCAGGCTGTTGAAGTCGACATGGCGGTCGTCGCGCGGCACGGCGGCAAGTTCGCCGCGCTTCAGCACGCTGAACAGCGCCTTCTTCACCGCCGGCAGGATGGTCGCCATGCGGCAGACGACGATGCGCTTCATCGGCGTGCGCGCCAGCATCGCGGCGACGCGCGGGTAGATCTGCTTCAGGTCCAGCGTCACCATGATCTCGGTCTGCGAGTCGGTGATCTGGTGCTCCAGTTCCCGCTCGACATAGAGCGGGTTGTAGTTGACGACGGTCCCGCCGGCCTTCAGCACCGCAAAATAGGAGATGACGTAGGTCGGGCAGTTCGGCAGGCACAGGCCCACCCGCACCCCCGGCCCGACGCCGAGATCCTGGAAGCCGCGGGCGGCGCGGTTCACCAGATCCAGAACCTCGGCATAGCTGTAGCGGCGGCCCAGGAAGTCCAGGCAGGGACGATCAGCATAGCGCCCGGCCGCCTCTTCGAACAGCATGTGCAGCGGCATCGGCGTGAACTGCTGGTCCCAGGCGATCCCGTTCGGATAGTGCGTCAGCCAGGGATGGGCGGCATCATCGGCGGCAACGTCTACGGCTGCGGTGGGCAGGTTGGCGCTCTGCGCAAGCGGCTCGGGCATGGTTCGCTCCCCTTGGCGGTGGCGCGTTCCGGATCGCCTGGCAGCCTGCACCAAAAGGCGGCAAACGGGGCGTCGGGCGTCTGAAACGCTTTCGTTATGACGTTGACGTAAACGTAATGCGCGCCTACTGTCAAGGCCAGTCCTACGAACAATCCTGAGGGCACGCTTTCATGGTCGACGACATTCTGCAGGAACTGCGCAGCCGCAGCGGCGATCTGCGCTCGCTCAACGCCTCGGTCCGCTTCCTGCTGGGCAAGGAGGGCGAGGTGATCCGGGTCGATGGCCGTGCCAGCCCGATCAGCATCAGCCGCGAGGATGCCGAGGCCGACTGCACCATCCGCATCTCGCCGGAGAACCTGCAGAAGCTGATCAACGGCAAGCTGAACCCGATGCTGGCCTTCACCATGGGCAAGCTGAAGGTCGAGGGCTCGATGGGCGTCGCGATGAAGCTGGCGCAGTTGCTGGACGACTGAGCAGGCCGGAAGAGCCGCCAGAAAGACCAACCGGGAGGAAACCCACATGACGACGACGCGCACGAAATGCGCCACCCTGTCGGCTGCCCTGATGGCGGCCACCTTGCTGACCGGCCTGCCAGGCTCCGCCTGCGCGCAGGGTGCGGCACGCACGCTGAATTACCAGATCCTGATGGGCGAGGATCCCATCGGCAGCGAGCAGGTGAAGATCGAGCCCCAGGGGGGCGACCGCACCAGGGTCACCGTCACCGCCACCACGCGGGTGAAGGTGCTGTTCATCAACTTCCGCTACGACCACAAGCGGGAGGAGATGTGGAAGGGCGCGGTGCTCGAATCGATGACCGCCACCACCGACGATGACGGCACGCCGCACAAGATCGAGATGGCGCGCGATGCCGGCGGCTATCGCCTGACGGTGGACGGCAAGGTCCAGCAGGTGCCGGCCGGCGTCCTGCCGCTGACCCTGTGGACGCCGGATGTGCTGAAGCACAGGGAGTTGCTGTCGGTGATCGATGCGGCGCCCTACAAGGTGGCGGCGCGCAAGGTCGGGGCGGAGACGGTGGAAGCCGGCGGCAAGGCGCTGGAGGCCGCCCATCACCGCATCGAGGGCGATGTGGAACGCGATCTTTGGTATGCGGCGGACGGCACGCTGCTGAAGACCCGCTTCAAACGCAGCGGCTATGATATCACCTATGTCCTGAAGTGATTCACGCCGATTGAGGACCCGATGCCCATCTTCCTGTTTCCCGACGACCCCATCTGGAACGAGGAGGCCGACGCCGTGGAATTTGCGGTGCAGGTCGGGGAGTATCAGGGCCGGGTCTTCGTCACCCGCCGCACCTTGCAGGGCATCGTCGGCCACACGCCCAAGCCGGACGAGGCGGTTCAGCAGGTCTGCATGAACCGTCCGCTGTTCGAGCGGGCGACGGAGCAGCGGATCATGTCCCGCGCGCTCGACCCCGATGCCAACATCCACCTCACCGGCCGCGACCTGCACCGCGCGGCGGGGTAGGTCGCGGCCGGCTGAGAAACGCGCTCAGCCCAGGCGGGCGTAGCGGCCGCGGAAATACAGCAGCGGGTCGCCGCTGTCGCGCGAGGTCAGCTTGCGGACGCGGCCCAGCACGATGACATGGTCGCCGCCGTCCAGCAGATGCTCGCGGTCGCATTCCAGCGTGGCGAGGCAGCCGGTCAGCAGGCGCACGCCGCCGCGGCCGGTGGTCGTCTCCAGGCCGGTCCAGCGCTCCTGCAGGTCGCGGCGGGAGAAGCGGTTGGACAGCTCCTCCTGATCGGCGGCCAGGATGTTCACCGCGAAATGCGGAGCGAGCTTGAATGCCTCGAAGGACATCGCGGCGCGGCCCAGGCAGAACTGCACCAGCGGCGGGTCGAGCGACACGGACGAGAAGGAATTCACCGTGACCCCCAGCGGCAGCCCGTCGGGCGCGATGGTCGTGATGACGGCGATCCCGGTCGCGAAGCAGCCGAGGGCGGAACGGAACGCAAGGGGATCGATCGGCTGGTCGGTGATCATGACGTCCTGTCGTGTGGGCCTGGATGGGGCAGGGTGGAGGAGCAGCGTGGGCAGGAGGGCCGGCGTGGGGCACACGCCTCCGGTGGCGGTGAAGGTGACACACAAGGTAGGAAATACCGGGAATTAATCCAGCACGTCACCCGGTGCAAGCCGCATCTCCACCTCACCTCCGTTGCATCTCCACGGCATCTCCGGCCCCGACAACGTCGTTAAACGGATTCTAATGAAACCCGGTCAGGGTTCTGCCGCAGTGGCCGGCCGCTGCTTTCACCGCGGCGCCGCGCCCAGAAATCGCATACGGGAAATCGGCCTTCGGGCTGTGAACCATTCGCCACGGCCAGGGCATGAGCGGGAATTCCGGCGGCGACGAGCGGCCGATCATCATCAAGAAGAAGAAGGGCGGGCACGGCGGCCACCATGGTGGCGCGTGGAAGGTGGCCTATGCCGACTTCGTCACCGCGATGATGGCCTTCTTCCTGCTGCTGTGGCTGCTGAACGTCACCACCTCGGATCAGCGCAAGGGCATCGCCGACTATTTCTCGCCGGTCTCGGTCAGCCGCGAGCAGTCCGGCTCCGGCGGCATGCTGGGCGGCAAGACCATAACCGTGCCTGGGGCGCAGGTCTCTCCCAGCTCGCCGATGTCGGCGGACGTGCCGGTGTCCGGGCCGCCGGGCTATTCGGCGCAGCAGACCGAGGATGCCGACGACCCGACCGAATCGACCTCCGGCCCCGGCCAGGGCACCGGTCCCGGCAAGTCGGCCAGCGGTGCGGCACCCGACGCCGACGTCGCCGACCAGAAGCCGAACGAAACCCGCGCCGAATTCCAGAAGCGGATGGAGGAGATGGCCAAGCAGTTGGGCATCCCCGGCCAGAAGCCCGGCGAAAAGCTGTCCGACTTCGGAGAGCGGGTGAAGGAGGCGATGGACAGCCTCCAGGGCGCCGCCAAGGAGGCCCGCCAGTTCCAGCAGGCCGCCACGGAGATCCGGCAGGCCATCCAGTCGGTGCCGGAACTGGAACCACTGGCGCAGAACCTGATGATAGACCAGACCCCGGAGGGGCTGCGCATCCAGATCGTCGATCAGGACCGCGTGTCGATGTTCCCCGGCGGTTCCGGCCAGATGTACCCACAAACCCGCCAGCTGGTGCAGCAGGTGGCGAAGGCGCTGTCCAAGCTGCCCAACAAGCTGTCGATCAGCGGCCATACCGACAGTTCGCCGTTCCCCGCCGGCTCCGGCCGCGACAACTGGGATTGTCGACCGAGCGGGCAAACGCCACCCGCCGCGCCTTGCTGGCCGGCGGCATCGATCCGACGCGAATCCAGGACGTCGTCGGCAAGGCCGACCGCGACCCGCTTGTCGCCGATCAGCCCAACAGCCCGCGCAACCGGCGCATCACCATGGTCCTGCTGCGCGAGACCCAGGCGGCGCCTTCGGCCGGCGGCCAGTCCGGCGGCGGCGGTGCCCCCACCAAAGCACGATAAGACTTCTGCACCGCCGGTACTTTGGCGCTAATTTCCGGAAGCGTTCGCGTCCGAATTCTTGCTTTGTCACTGCGTCGCACAACGGTACGCGCGTTTGCCCTGTTCAAAGCGCGCGGCGATGCGTCATACTTCCTGCACAATGCGACATGGCCGGGGCGATGCCGCCCGGCCCGCGATGATCGGTCAGATACAAGCGCGGGGGAGTCTGTGAGCGTACCCGAGGGCAAACCGTCCGACCTGTTGTCATCATACAATCCTGGCCTGTACTTCGACGAGTTGTTCGGAGCCATGGATTTGCCGGCCGAACATACGGCGCTCATCCGCCAAAGGCTGGCCGCACTCGATTTCGATGAACTGCGCCGCCGCGCGCAGGATGCGGAGCGGGAGCTTTACAATCTCGGCATCACATTCATCGTCTATTCCGACAAGGACGCCGTCGACCGCATCCTGCCGTTCGACGTCATCCCGCGGGTGATCTCCGCACCGGAATGGAAGCATCTGGAGGCGGGCGTCAAGCAGCGGGTCACCGCGCTGAACCTGTTCCTGCACGATATCTATCACGACCAGAAGATCCTGAAGGACGGGGTGATCCCCCGGGATCTGGTCGAAGGGAACCATAATTTCCGCCCGCAGATGATCGGGCTGGACGTTCCCTTCAACACCTACATCCACATCATGGGCACCGATCTGGTGCGCGACCGCCACGGCACCTTCCGCGTGCTGGAGGACAACGGCCGCGTTCCGTCCGGCGTCTCCTATGTCGTGGAGAACCGCCACATGATGCAGCGGGTCTTCCCCGACCTGATGCAGGACATCGGCATCCGGCCGGTGGACAATTACGGCCACAAGCTGCTGGACGCCATGGTGGAGATCGCGCCGGTCGACGATCCGCAGGTGGTCCTGCTGTCGCCGGGCACCTACAACTCCGCCTATTTCGAGCATATCTTCCTGGCGCGCGAGATGGGTGTGCCGCTGGTCGAGGGCCGCGACCTCGTGGTCGACAACGACCGCGTCTTCATGAAGACGACCAACGGCCTGGCCCCGGTCCATTCGATCTACCGCCGGCTGGACGATGCCTTCCTCGATCCCAAGGCCTTCAACCCCGACAGCCTGCTGGGCGTGCCCGGCATCCTGGAGGCCTACCGCAAGGGCAACGTCGCGCTGGCGAACGCTATCGGCACCGGCGTCGCCGACGACAAGGCGGTCTACTGCTACGTGCCGCGGATGATCAAATATTACCTGGACCAGGATCCGATCATCCCCAACGTCGACACCCGCATCTGCCGCGAGCCGGATGCCCTGCAATACACGCTCGACAATCTGGCCGATCTGGTGGTGAAGCCGGTGGGCGAGGCCGGTGGCTACGGCATCACCATCGGCCCGCGCGCCAGCAGGGCGGAACTGGAGGATTGCCGGGCCAAGCTGCTGGCCGATCCGTCCAACTACATCAGCCAGCCGGTCGTCGACCTGTCGGTGTGCCCGACCGTCTGCGACGACGCCATCGAACCGCGCCACGTCGATCTCCGCCCCTTCGCCATCACCGGCAAGAGCAGCTGGGTCCTGCCCGGCGGCCTGTCGCGCGTGGCGTTGAAGAAGGGCACGCTGATCGTCAATTCGTCCCAGGGCGGCGGCTCGAAGGACACCTGGGTTCTGGAAGGTGGTGCGGCATGAACCTGCTGTCCCGTTACGCCGAGTGCATTTTCTGGATGGCCCGTTACATGGAGCGGGCCGAGAATCTCGCTCGCATCCTCGACGTGCACGAGACCTTCGCGCGCGACACCCGCGGGGCCACCAACTGGTTCTCCATCGTCCAGCTGAACGCCGACGAGAAGGACTTCTTCAGCCGCCATGACCGCCCAACGGCGGAGGCGGTGATCCACTATTACATGTTCGATCCGCAGAACCGGAATTCGCTGCTGTCGATGCTGCGGATGGCCCGGGAGAACGCGCGGACGCTGCGCCCCTGGATCTCGACGGAGATGTGGACGCAGATCAACGTGTTCCACAACAAGCTGCTGGAGATGTCGGTCAAGGACGTGGCGACACAGAACCTGTCCAAGGTCTGCACCTGGATCAAGGAAGAGTGCCAGACCCACACCGGCATCACCGAGGGCACCTTCTACCGCGACCAGGGCTGGTACTTCTATCAGATGGGCAAGTATATCGAGCGGGCGGACCAGACAACGCGCCTGCTCGACATCAAGTACCACACACTGCTTCCGTCGCCGGTGGAGGTCGGTTCCACCCTGGACGTCAGCCAGTGGACGACGGTCCTGCGCTGCACCGCCGGCTATCACGCCTTCCGCCGGGTCTATCCCCGCGGCATGTCGCCGGCCACCGTCGCCGGCTTCATGCTGTTCAACGAGGGGTTCCCGCGCTCGGTGGTGATGTGCGTGCGGCAGATCGACGGCGTGCTGACGCGGATGCGCTCGCGCTACGATCTGCGCGGCGGGTCGGCGGCGATGGAGCGGGTGGACGAGTTGCTGGCCGCCCTGCTGTCCCGTCCGATCGATGCGGTGCTGCGCGACGGGCTGCACGAGTACCTCGACTGGATACAGCTGCAGCTGAGCGTCGTCACCACGGAGATCGCGCAAGCCTTCTTCGGCGTCCAGCCTCCTCTGGCAGTTCAGAGCCAGTCGCAGTAAGCTCGGGTCCGGCGGGGGAGCTTCGCGCTCCTCCGCCTCCTCGTCACCGTCGTGGTGGTTGTCGCTCAGAATGTCGGTCATCCAGCCGCCGCAGCGTCCATTGCAGCAATTCTTCCGGTCGGGGCCGATGCCCTGCCCCTATCTGCCCGGACGTGTGGAGCGCAAGCTGTTCACCCGCCTGATCGGTCCCTATGCGACCGAGGTGAACTCCACCCTGTCGCGGGCCGGCTTTCGCCGCAGCCACGACATCATCTATCGCCCGGTCTGCCCCAACTGCCAAGCCTGCGTGCCGGTGCGCGTGCCGGTCTCGGATTTCGTGCCGACGCGGTCGCAGCGCCGGGTGCTGAAGCTGAATGACGGGGTGACGCTGAGCGAAAGGCCGGCCTACGCCACGTCGGAGCAGTACCGGCTGTTCTCTCTGTACCAGAATTCCCGGCATGGCGACTCGGACATGGCCCGCATGGCGATGGGCGATTTCGCCGCCATGGTCGACGAGGGCAGGGCGGACACCAACCTGCTGGAGGCGCGCGACGAGCGTGGACAGCTGGTTGGCTGCATGCTGACCGATCGGCTGTCGGACGGCTATTCTGCGGTCTACAGCTTCTACGACGCGGCCCAGGATCGCCGCAGCCTGGGCACCTTCCTGATCCTGGGCCTGATCGAACGGGCGCGGCTGGCTGGCATGCCCTATGTCTACCTGGGTTATTGGATCGCCCACAGCCGCAAGATGGCCTACAAGGCGAAGTTCCACCCGCTGGAATGCCTGGGTGAGGATGGCTGGCGCCGAGTTCGACATCGTGCCCGACGGTGACGCGGAGTAAGGACATCGCCGGCGTCCGTTTCGGCGGCGATGTCCTTTGACACCTGCCGTCAGGCGGCCTTGATGTCGCTCAGGAACTTTTCGACATCCCGGCGCATCAGTTCCGCCTGCTGGGACAGGTCACCGGCGGCGCTCAGCACCTGACCGGCAGCGTCGCCGGCCTCGCCTGCCGCCTGCGTCACCTGAACGATGCTTCCAGTCACTTCCTGCGTCCCGGCTGCGGCCTGCTGGACGTTGCGGGAGATCTCGTTGGTCGCGGCACCCTGCTCCTCGATGGCGGCAGCGATGGCGGTGGTGATGTCGTTGATGCTGCCGATGGTGCCGCCGATGCCGGTGATCGCCGTCACGACACCCTGCGTCGTCTGCTGGATGGCGCCGATCTGGCTGGCGATCTCCTCCGTCGCCTTGGCGGTCTGGCCGGCAAGGCTCTTCACCTCGCTTGCAACCACCGCAAAGCCCTTGCCGGCTTCACCGGCCCGTGCTGCCTCGATGGTGGCGTTCAAGGCGAGCAGGTTGGTCTGACTTGCGATGTCGGTGATCAGGCCGACCACCTCGCCGATCTTCTGCGCGGCTTCGGCGAGGCTGCGGACCGCGTCGCTGGTTTGGCCGGCTTCGCTCACCGCCTTGCCGGCGATGTCGGCGGAGCGGGCGATCTGGGTGCCGATCTCGCGGATGGAACTGGCCATCTCTTCGGTGGCGGTGGCGACGGTCTGGACATTGGCGCTGGTCTGTTCAGCGGCCGACGCCACGACGGTGGCCTGGGTGCTGGTCTGCTGCGCCATCGCCGACATGCTGTGCGCGGTGGCGTCCAGTTCGGAAGCGGCCGCTGCCACGGTGCGCAAAGCGGTGGACGACGAGTTCTCAAAGCCGGTGAGCAATTGCTCGATGGCTTGGGCGCGGCGTGTCTTGGCCTGCTGTTCGGCGGCTTCGACGGCAGCGAGGCGGTCGGCCTCGACCATGTTGTCCTTGAACACCTGGACCGCGCGTGCCATGGCGCCCAACTCGTCGCCACGACCGGTCCCGTCGATGGAAACTGTCATGTCGCGGTCGGCAAGGCGCCCCATCATCGACGTGATCTCCTGAATCGGGCGGATCACCGTGCTGACTATCATCCAGGCCACGCCTGCGCAGATGACAACGACCAGCACAAGGATGCCGGTGACCCACAGCTTGCTGGTTTGGTAGACCTGTTCACCGCGGTCGGCCGCACGTTTGCCTTCCGCTGTGTTGAAGTCCATCAGAGACTGAAGAATATCTTTGGAGGTCCGGAACTCATCCCGCGACGAACCACGATATATGGCGCCGGCACCATCATTGTCGTTCTTGCGCGACAACGGCAGAAGCTGCTCCCGGCTGATTTTCATGTAGGTTTGATAGCTCGTGACGAATTTCTGGTAGGTCTCGGTTTCCCAGCCCGGTGTCAAAAGCTTTTGGTAGTCCATCCGCCGCTGTTCGATCCTGTCGGCGATTTCCAGAAGCGCCTTATCCTCACTCCTAATATCGTCATCGGTGGATGCGATCAGATGAGCGCCTTCCAATGTGCGATAGTAGTCAAAGGTTGTGTAAAGTCTGGAAATTGCTGAGACCGATGGCAGCCAATTGTCGCGTACATCAGCGGCTTCTTCGTTGATTGTCGAGAGCTTGGTCAAAGAAAAGACGCCGAGACCAGCCGTGCATAGCAGAAGGATTAGGATCGCAAGAATCGTCCGTGACTTAACTGAAATGTTCGAAATCAATGCCATGGCTGGTGCTCCTGATCTGAGGTTTCTCTCGACCTTCATTTCGTCCGAATAAGAGGGTCTGGTTCGCCTGGATTCTCAACCCTTACGGAAGTGAGGCGTGTGCGCTCGCCTTCTCCGCAAATTGAGCAAAAGGCGCGCCACAAGGCATTGCAATGCCTGTGGATCAAATATTGTTTGAATCCAATATTCTATCTGCTTCCCTTGATCACGGGATGCGTCTTGGATTATCGCGATTTGGCAATATGCGGATTGCATTTTGCAAAACGCCTGCGGTTTCCGTGCCTTGGACACGGTCCGGCCCCAACTTGGAAGACAGAGATCTACGGGATTATACGTAGCTCCAACGTAGCCCTTGCCGCTGGAGGGCGGGAAAGGAATAGTCCCTTCAAATCCTATCTTTTGATATACCCTCCGAACGAGAGAGGGTTGCGACCTGCCGTGCCTATGCGGCTGCAACAAAAGCAAAAGGGGACGGCGAAGGCCGCGCCCCCGCAACAGGGAGGTTTCTCCTTTGAGAGGTCTGCTCAGACTAAGCGGGCTGATCGATGCCGTGAACGAAGGCATCGGAAAGCTCGCCTACTGGCTTGTGCTGGTCGCCGTGGTGGTCAGCTCGGTCAACGCGGTCATCCGCTATGCCTTCAACATCAGCTCCAATGCCTGGCTGGAGCTGCAATGGTACCTGTTCGCGGCGGTGTTCCTGCTGTGCGCCGGCTACACCTTCCTGCGCAACGAACACATTCGCATCGACATCGTGCTGGGGCGTTTCTCCCGCCGCGTCCAGGCCTGGGTCGACATCTTCGGCATCCTGGTCTTCATGTTCCCGATGACGATCCTGATCCTGAAGCTGTCGCTTCCGATGTTCTGGGACAGCTTCCACACCAACGAAATGTCGAGCGATGCCGGCGGCCTGATCCGCTGGCCCGCGAAGCTTTTGATCCCGGTCGGCTTCTTCCTGCTCACCGCACAGGGTGTGTCGGAACTGATCAAGCGCATCGCCTTCCTCACCGGCCATCGTGACGAGCCCGGCGAGAAGATGCACAGCCATTCCTAAGGACCGGGAGCGCCCCCCAGATGGTAGAGTTCATATCCGCCAATTTGGCGCCGGTCATGTTCGGCGCCCTGGTGATTTTCCTGTTGATGGGATTTCCGGTCGCCTTCGCCCTGGCGGCCAACGGTCTGGTGTTCGGCCTGATCGGCATTGAGCTGGGTCTGCTGACCCCGGCGCTGATGCAGGCGCTGCCGGAACGCGTGTTCGGCATCATGCGCAACGACACGCTGCTGGCGATTCCCTTCTTCACCTTCATGGGCCTGATTCTGGAGCGATCCGGGATGGCCGAGGATCTGCTCGACACCATCGGGCAACTGTTCGGTCCGATCCGCGGCGGACTGGCCTATGCGGTGATCTTCGTCGGCGCGCTGCTGGCGGCGACCACCGGCGTGGTCGCGGCCTCGGTCATCTCCATGGGTCTGATCTCGCTGCCGATCATGCTGCGCTACGGCTATGACCGCCGGATCGCGTCGGGCGTCATTGCGGCGTCGGGCACGCTGGCCCAGATCATTCCGCCGTCGCTGGTGCTGATCGTGCTGGCCGACCAGCTTGGCCGGTCGGTCGGCGACATGTATGCCGGCGCCCTGATCCCCGGCCTGGTGCTGACCGCGCTCTATGCCGGCTACATCCTGCTGACCAGCATCATCAAGCCGGAGATGGTTCCGGCCCTGCCGCCGGAAGCCCGTACGCTGCGCGGCGGCAAGCTGCTGCTGCGGGTTATCACCTCGCTGGTTCCGCCGCTGGTTCTGATCTTCCTGGTGCTGGGCACCATCTTCATCGGCATCGCCACCCCGACGGAGGGCGGCGCCATGGGGGCCGCCGGCGCCATCCTGCTGGCGCTGGCCAAGCGGCAACTCGGCTGGGACCTGATGCGTCAGGCGATGGACGCGACTGCCAAGCTGTCGTCCTTCGTGGTGTTCATCCTGATCGGCTCGACCGTGTTCGGCCTGGTGTTCCGTGCCGTCAACGGCGACCTCTGGGTGGAGCATCTGCTGATCGGCCTGCCGGGCGGCGAGCTGGGCTTCCTGATCGTCTGCAACATCCTGGTCTTCGTCCTGGCCTTCTTCCTCGATTTCTTCGAGCTGGCCTTCATCATCGTCCCCCTGCTGGGACCGGTGGCGGACAAGCTTGGCATCGACCTGATCTGGTTCGGTGTCCTGCTGGGCGTCAACATGCAGACCAGCTTCATGCATCCGCCCTTCGGCTTCGCGCTGTTCTTCCTGCGGTCGGTGGCGCCGAAGATGGACTACATCGACAAGGTCACCGGCAGGAAGATCGGGAAGATCACCACCGGCCAGATCTACTGGGGTGCGGTGCCCTTCGTGATCATCCAGATCATCATGGTCGGTCTCGTCATCGGCTTCCCGCAGTTGGTCGATGCCGGCCGCGACAAGGGACCGGTGATCAACCTGAACGACGTGAAGATCGAGATTCCGGCCTTCGACAATCAGGATGTGGCTCCGCCCTTCGGCGCTCCTGGCCAATCGGAGCAGAGCCCGGCGGACGACATCATGAAGCAGCTTCAGGGCAAGTAGTGGGAAGCGTCGCAAAAGCCAGACAGTGAAATCTGGGCAGCAAAAGGGGGGCCGGTTCGTCCGGCCCCCTTTCTTATTGTGCGTTTCCGATTGGGAAAGGGTCAGCGCGTCGGGGTCGTCGCCCCGGCCCAGTTGGTCGGGGCGGTGCCGGCGGGCAGAACCACCCCGGCGTTGCCGAGCGACACCATGCGGTCGCTTCCCGCGGTGGGAGGCAGCGCTGCGAACTGTTCCGCCGTCATGCCGGTGAGGATCACCGCCTGACGGTTGCGGGCATAGCGCAGATTGTCGCTGGCGACCGTCACCTTGTGCTCGTTCGGGAAACGGGGGGCGCCGACGGTGATGATCGCCTGCTCTACCCGGTTTGTCGGCCCGATCACGAGGTCTGTGACGTTGCCGAGGATGCGGCGGCCATCCGGCGTCTGCACGGTCAGCCCGACCAGTTCCACCGGAGGCTGGGTCGCGACCTCTGCCGACGGGACGCCGCCCATGTCGGAACTGGCGCAGGCACCCAACGCCAGAACCGGCAGGAGAGCCAGGGCCGGCAGGGCGGGGAAGAGTGTGCGCAGGGAAAGGCGGCGGTGGTCCATCGTTCTTGGCCTTTTTGCTGACGGCGCGGAAGTGTCCGCTCCCACAACAACACGAGCGTGGCCGGAGGTCCCCCGCGCCGACGGGGTGACCCCATCGCCCACGGGAGACCTCCTTCCGGACAGGGGGAGCCGGACAGGTCAGGTGAAGATGAAATCGTGGCCGGCGGTCAGCCCGACCTGATCGACGGTCAGAGACGAGCCGTCAGCGAAGGTGAAGGTCGATTGGAAGCCGCTCGAGGTCAGCGACATCTGGCCCGCGGTGTAGCCATGGAATTCAATCTGGTCGATCCCCCGCTCGAAGTAACTGATGGTGTCGTGGCCAAAGCCGCCGGTCGCCTGCTCCATCAGGAAGCGGTCGACCTGGCCGTCGGTGTAGCTGACCATCGTGTCGTCGCCGGTGCCCGGTCGGAACAGGTCGGCACCGCCGTCGCGATAGCTGTCATACAGCGTGTCGTTGCCGGCGCCGCCGATCATGGTGTCGTCGCCGCGCATCCCCTTCAGGATGTCGTCGCCGGTGCCGCCGTCCAGCCAGTCGTTGCCGTCACCGCCGAACAGCTGGTCGTTGCCGGCATCGCCCCACATCGAATCGTTGCCGGCCTCGTTGCCGCCATAGGGATCGCCGAGCCAGTCGTTGCCGTCTCCGCCATGCAGCTGGTCGTTGCCCAGGCCGCCGATCAGCGAGTTCATTTCCCCGTTCGCCATACAGCTGGTCGTTTCCGCCGGCGCCGTTGATACGGTCGTCGCCATCCAGACCGTCGAGACGGTCATCAAAGGCGGTGCCGGTCATGGTGTCGTTGTTCGAAGTCCCCCAGAACTGGCGCATGGCGTCTCTCCATCAGTGCCGTTAACGTGCTGTTAACGATTAACCAGATGTTAACCATGGGCCCCGGGCGGTCGAAAAGCGATAAAGGGGCAATACAAAGGGGGTTGGATGAGATGACACAGATAATTGAAACTTGATCGAATTAAAGAAATGAACTGTTTCTTCATTCGTTGTTTTTGTGGCCGAAAGCAGGATCTTTCTGTGACTGAATAAAGACTTTCTCTCCCATATGGACAGGTTTTGAGCTGCGGAACGGCACAGGTTCGGCTGACGAAGGCGATGCAGAGGGAGGAGAGGCGATAGGCCACCGACCGAACGGGCTGTCGGAACGGATCGTCCGAAAGAGGATCCTTGGCGCAAACGCGCCAGTCGCCGTCCGAAGTTTCGGATGCAGCCCTCATGGCAAAAAATAACCGGGCGTCCAAAGGAGCGCCCGGTGCAGTCATATACAGGGAGGGTTAGAGACAAGAAGGTGTGTATACCCTTCGGCAGGGGTGTCGCCTTGATGTGGATCAACAATCGCACCCGCCGTGGCGAATCGGCTTCCTTCCAGGCCCTCCCTTCAAAGCGGGTCTCTCAGCCGTGGCTGTGCGAATGACCGCCATAGAGGATGGAAGGATCGGTTTCTACCGCCTGGATCGTCTCCAGCTTTCCGTCTCGCCAAGCACGATAGAAGCAGCTGCGCCGGCCGGTGTGGCAGGCGACGCCGTCCTGCTCGACGATCAGCAGCAGGGTGTCGCCGTCGCAATCCACCCGGAAATCCTTCAGCCGCTGCACCTGTCCGGAGGTCTCTCCCTTGCGCCACAGCCCGCCGCGCGACCGCGACCAGTAGCAGACGCGGCCGGTTGACAGGGTCTCGACCACCGCATCGCGGTTCATCCAGGCCATCATCAGGATCTCGCCGCTGCCCTCGGCCTGGGCGATGGCTGGCACCAACCCATCGTCGGTGAAGCGGATGGCGGCCAGCACCTCTTCAAAGGGGCCGGACCCGGTCGACGGTGTATCCGTCATGGCAAATCACTCCTCAACTGTCCGCCGCGCTCAAAGGGCGGCGGCCATCCGCCGGAAGCCGGCCTCAAGATCGCGGATCAGGTCGTCGGGGCTCTCAAGCCCGGCGTGCAGGCGCAGAACCTGGCCCGGATCGGTCCAACGGGTGGCGGAACGCACCGCCGCCGGCCGCGTCGGCAGGATCAGGCTCTCGAAGCCGCCCCAGCTGTAGCCCATGCCGAACAGCTCCATCCCGTCCAGCATCGCCGCCAGCGCCTTGCGCGGCACCTGATTGACGATCACCGAGAACAGTCCACTGGAGCCGGTGAAGTCGCGCTTCCACAGCTCGTGACCGGGAAATTCGGGACGGGCGGGATGCAGCACCCGCGTTACCTCCGGCCGGGCCGCCAGCCAGTCGGCGAGCGCCAGCGCGCTCTCCTGATGCTGGCGCATGCGCACCGACAGGGTGCGCAGGCCGCGCAGGCCGAGATAGAGGTCGTCCGGCCCGCCGCAGACGCCGAAGCGGGTGGCGGTCTTCTTCACCGCGGTCCAGCTTTCCTCGTCGCGGCAGGTGACGACACCCAGCATCGCATCGGCATGGCCGACCATGTACTTCGTCGCGGCATGGATCGACAGATCGACGCCATGGTCGAAAGGGCGGAAGAACAGCGGGGTCGCCCAGGTGTTGTCGATCATCACCGTGGCGCCGACCGTCTTGGCGGCGGCGGCAATGGCCGGAACGTCCTGCACCTCGAAGGTCAGGGAGCCCGGCGATTCGAGGAAGACCACGCTGGTGTTGGGCCGCAGCAGGGCGGAAATGCCGGCGCCGATGCAGGGATCGTAGAATTCCACATCCACGCCATAGGGGATCAGTGTCTCCTTGGCGAAGCGGCGGGTCGGGCCATAGGCGCTGTCGGTGATCAGCACATGGTCGCCGGCCTTGGTGAAGGCGGACAGCGCGATGGCGATGGCGGCGAGGCCGGAGCCGGTATTCACCGACCTGTAGCCGCCTTCCAGCTCGGCCGCGGCCTCCTCGAAGGCGAAGGTGGTGGGCGTGCCCATGCGACCGTAATGCACGCCTTCCAGCGTGTTGCGGTCGCTTTCCTCCAGCGCGTCCAAGGTCGGGAACAGCACGGTCGAGCAATGATAGACCGGCGGGTTGACGATGCCGTGGTTGTTCCGCGGGTCGCGGCCGGCATGCACGAGAATCGTGTCCTTGGTGACGTCCTTCATCGACTGTCCGTTTGGCTGGAGCGGCAATCCGTCCCGTCCGAGTCCGCCGTTGCCGGGAGAACCCCGGGGCGGGCGGGGAGGGCGCGGCCGAACATTGTGTCACCCCGGACGCCCAGCCGCCATCGCGGATTGCGCGCAACGGCCGTCATCGGACGGGATGTTCTGGTAACACCACCAATGCACAGAGGATTCGACAAGCCGGATCAAGTTGATACACTCTTGTCCCACGCGCATGGCTGCGTCGCGATCCTCACAGGACGGCTCCAATGGGGATCGGTCCGCCGGATTGTCAGGCGGATCGGTCCGGCAGGGTCGTTCCGGTTGGATTATGGAGCCGGCGTGACCAAGCGCGTCATCAGACCGCTCAAAGCGAAGAACGCAAGAACAGGGTGGAGTTCATAATATGAAGTCAGGGTTCCTGGCCGCCGCCGCAGCGGCCGTGGTCGTTTCCGCCAGCGCCGTTGCCGGTGCTGCCACGCTGGACACCGTCAAGCAGCGCGGTTTCGTGCAGTGCGGCGTGAACGCCGGCCTTCCGGGCTTCGGCAACCCCGACAGCGCCGGCAACTGGACCGGCCTGGACGTCGATTACTGCCGTGCCGTCGCCGTCGCCATCTTCGGCGATGCCAACAAGGTCAAGTTTACCCCGCTGTCCGCCCAGCAGCGCTTCCCCGCCATCCAGTCGGGCGAAGTCGACCTGCTTTCGCGCAACACCACCGCCACGCTGACCCGTGACACCTCGGTCGGCCTGAACTTCGCCCCCGTCACCTATTACGACGGCCAGGGCTTCATGGTTCCGAAGAAGCTGGGCGTGAAGAGCGCCAAGGAGCTGAACGGCGCCACCGTCTGCGTCCAGTCCGGCACCACGACCGAACTGAACCTCGCGGACTATTTCCGCGCCAACAACATGACCTACAACCCGGTCGTCATCGAGTCGAACGACGAGGTGAACGCCGCCTACTTCGCCGGCCGCTGCGACGTGCTGACGACCGACGTGTCCGGCCTGGCCGGTACCCGCGCCGGCGTCGCCCCGGTTCCCGACGACCACGTCATCCTGCCGGAAGTCATCTCCAAGGAGCCGCTGGCCCCGGCCGTGCGCCATGGCGACGACCAGTGGTTCGACATCGTGAAGTGGACCGTCTTCGCCACCATCCAGGCGGAAGAGTTCGGCATCACCTCCAAGAATGTCGACGAGTTCACCAACTCGAAGAACCCGGACATCCAGCGCTTCCTCGGCACCTCGCCGGGCATGGGCAAGGCCCTGGGCCTGGATGAGAAGTGGGCCTACAACGTCGTGAAGAAAGTCGGCAACTATGCCGAGATCTTCGACCGCAACGTCGGCCCGGGCACCCCGCTGAAGCTGGAGCGCGGCCTGAACGCGCTGTGGACCAAGGGCGGCCTGATGTACGCGCAGCCGTTCCGGTAAGGCACGTCACCGTCTGAAGGCCGCTCGCAGCCCTTTGCCGGGGGCGGCCTTCCGGTTCTTTTGGGAGCGGTCGCGAAAGGCGCCAGCGAAGCGCCTGCGCAGGGGGCCGCATTTGGGAGACATGTCGCATCCCCTACGGTGTGGGAAATGCCCGGAAGAACGTCCGGGACCGCGTGGGCACCGTGTGGGGCGCGATGGTTGGGGGAGAGTAGTCCGTGGCGACCGAGACCCGGACCACCCAAGGCGCTCCGCCGCCGGGTGGCGTATCGTTTTCCCTCAGCGACCCGACGTTCCGTGCCATCGTCTACCAGATCCTGGTGGTCGGCGCGGTCGTCCTGGTCGGCTGGTTCCTGATTTCAAACACGCTCGACAACCTCGCGCGGCGCTCGATCGCGACCGGGTACCATTTCCTGGAGCGTGAAGCGGCCTTCGGCATCGGCGAGTCGCTGATCGACTATTCGCCGAAGGACACCTATGGCCGGGCCTTTCTGGTCGGCGTGCTGAACACGCTGAAGGTGTCGATCATCGGCGTCATCCTGGCGACGATCATCGGCACGATCATCGGCGTCGCCCGCCTGTCCAGCAACTGGCTGATCGCCAAGCTGGCCTCGACCTATGTCGAGATCATCCGCAACATCCCGCCGCTGCTGCAGCTGTTCTTCTGGTACGCGCTGGTGTCCGACGGCCTGCCGCCGGTGCGCCAGGCGCTGAACCCGATTCCGGGCGTCTTCCTGTCGCAGCGCGGTCTGCGCGTGCCGGTGCCCGCGCCCGATCCGGTCTGGACCAACATGGGCATCGCCCTGCTGGTCGGCATCGTCGCCGCGTGGGGCGTGTCGCGCTGGGCCAGGGCACGGCAGGCGCGCACCGGGCAGCCGTTCCCGGCGGGCTGGGCCGGCCTCGGCCTGATCATCGGCCTGCCCATCCTGACCTGGCTCGCCGGCGGCGCGCCGCTCGCGATGGACGTCCCGAAGCTGGCAGGCTTCAACTTCACCGGCGGCGCCTCCATCTCTCCGGAATTCTTCGCCATCCTGACCGGCCTGACGCTCTACACTGCGGCCTTCATCGCCGAGGTGGTGCGCAGCGGCATCAAGGCGGTCAACTGGGGCCAGACCGAGGCGGCGCGTGCCCTCGGCCTGCCGGGCAGCCCGACGCTGCGTCTGGTGATCCTGCCCCAGGCGCTGCGCGTGATCGTGCCGCCGCTGACCAGCCAGTATCTGAACCTGACGAAGAACAGTTCGCTGGCGCTGGCCATCGGCTATCCGGATCTGGTGTCCATCGCCAACACGACGCTGAACCAGACCGGCCAGGCGATCGAAGGCGTGACGATGATCATGGGCACCTATCTGGTCATCAGCCTCAGCATCTCGATCTTCATGAACTGGTACAACAAGCGCATCGCGCTGGTGGAGCGGTAACGGCCATGACCGACAACGTGCAAAGCGTCGGCCTGCCGGACGAACGTCCGCCGGCCAACACCGTCGGCCCGATTGCGTGGCTGCGCAACAACCTGTTCAACAGCTGGTACAACGCCATCCTGACCATTCTGGTCCTGGGGCTGCTGGCGTCGGCGATCCCGCCCTTCATGAACTGGCTGCTGTTCCGCGCCCACGGCTTCGACGCGACATCGACCGTCTGCCGTCAGGATGCCGGCGGCGCCTGCTGGGGCTTCATCAGCGAGAAGCTGCGCTTCATCATGTTCGGCATGTTCCCGTGGGAACAGCAGTGGCGGCCGCTGGTGACCATCGCCGTCTTCATCGCCCTGCTGGTGGCCAGCTGTGACCGCCGCTTCTGGAAGCCGTGGTTCGGGCTGGTCTGGGCCGCCGGGCTGGCGCTGGTGGCGGTCCTGATGTGGGGCGGCGTCTTTGGCCTGACCTATGTCGAGAACACGCTGTGGGGCGGCCTGCCGCTGACCATCATCCTGTCGGTAATCGGTCTGGCCGTGGCCTTCCCGGTGTCGATCCTGCTGGCGCTGGGCCGGCGGTCGAACATGCCGGCGGTCAAGGTGCTGTGCGTCACCTACATCGAGCTGATCCGCGGCGTGCCGCTGATCAGCCTGCTGTTCATGGCGTCGGTGATGCTGCCGCTGTTCCTGCCGAACGGCGTGTCCATCGACAAGCTGCTGCGTGCGCAGATCGCCTTCATCATGTTCGCCGCCGCCTATATGGCGGAAGCGATCCGCGGCGGCCTGCAGGCGATCCCGAAGGGGCAGTATGAGGCGGCGGACGGGCTGGGCCTCGGCTATTGGCAGAAGATGCGCAAGATCATCCTGCCGCAGGCGCTGGCCGTCGCCATCCCGCCGCTGGTGAACACCTTCATCAGCTTCTTCAAGGACACCTCGCTGGTCATCATCATCGGCCTGTACGATCTGCTCGGCACGGCGAAGGCCGCGCTGTCCGATCCGTCCTGGCGCGGTTTCTACCGCGAGGCCTATCTGTTCATCGGCGTGATCTACTGGATCTTCTGCTTCAGCATGTCGAAGTACAGCCAGAAGCTCGAACGCGATCTCAATCGCGGCCACCGCCGCTGATCCTCGCCGTCAAGGGAGACACGAGAACCCATGTCCCAGGCCATGTCCCAGGCAGCTAAGCCGAAGCACGCCCTCAGCGGCGAGGAAATCATCCGCTGCACGGGCGTCAACAAGTGGTACGGCGAGTTCCACGTCCTGAAGAACATCAACCTCAGCGTCCAGAAGGGCGAACGCATCGTCGTCTGCGGCCCGTCCGGGTCGGGCAAATCGACGATGATCCGCTGCCTGAACCGGCTTGAGGAGCATCAGAAGGGCACGATCGTCATCGACGGGATCGAGCTGACCAACAACCTCAAGAACATCGAGCTGGTCCGCCGCGAAGTCGGCATGGTGTTCCAGCACTTCAACCTGTTCCCACACCTGACCGTGCTGGAGAACTGCACGCTGGCGCCGATCTGGGTCCGCAAGATGCCGAAGGCCGAAGCGGAAGAGCGGGCGATGAGCTACCTGAAGCGGGTGCGCATCGCCGAGCAGGCCAAGAAGTATCCCGGCCAGCTGTCGGGCGGCCAGCAGCAGCGCGTCGCCATCGCGCGGTCGCTGTGCATGAGCCCGAAGGTGATGCTGTTCGACGAGCCGACCTCCGCGCTTGACCCCGAAATGGTCAAGGAGGTGCTGGACGTCATGATCGGCCTGGCCGAGGACGGCATGACCATGCTGTGCGTGACGCACGAGATGGGCTTCGCCAAGTCGGTCGCCGACCGCGTGATCTTCATGGATCGCGGCGAGATCGTGGAGCAGGACACGCCGGACGCGTTCTTCTCCAATCCGAAATCGGACCGCACGCGCCTCTTCCTCAGCCAAATTCTAAACCACTGAGACGGTCGGCAGGCCGGCGGTTCCGTTCGGCCTGCCATCCGGAAACAAAACACCTCGACTTAGGGTGCGCGGCGCAATGTCCTGTGGCGTCGCGCACCGGTTTGCGGTTCAATCGGTCGCCTGACGTGCTGTTCGACCGATCCGCTACCGGAGACCGAGGTTATGGACCTGCTCAGCCCCCGTCCCAGCGTTGGCCAGATCAAGCCGTACCGTCCCGCTCGCCCTCCACGCGACGGCCGCCGGTGGATCGACCTCTCGCTGACCCACAATCCGCTAGGCCCGAGCCCGCTGGCGTTGGACGCCTATTGCGAGGCGGCGACCCGCATCCACTGTTATCCCGACTGGGACCAGGAACCGCTGCGCCACGCCATTGCGCGCCGCCATTCCATCGATTTCGATCACGTCGTCTGCACCGCCGGATCGGAGGAACTGATCCATCTGGTAGCACAGGCCTTCGCCGGGCCCGGTGACGAGGTGCTGTGCCACGAACGTGGCTATCGCGGCTTCCTCAAGGCGATTCGCGCCGCCGGCGCCACCGCGGTCATCGCGGCGGAGCGCGACATGGTGGTGGATGTCGAGGCGCTGATCGACCGCGCCAGCGAGCGCACCAAGATCTGCTTCCTCGCCAACCCGAACAACCCGACCGGCACCTACATCCCGGCCGACGCGGTGCAGCGGCTGCGCGCCGGGCTGCCGTCGCACACGCTGCTGGTTCTGGATTCGGCCTATGCCGATTACTGCCGCCTGCCGGACTACAGCGACGGGACCGAGATCGTCGAGAATTGCGACAACGTCATGCTGATCCGCACCTTCTCCAAGATGCATGGCTTGGCGGGCTTGCGGGTCGGCTGGGGTTATGGTCCGGCGACGGTGATCGAGGCGGTGAACGCCATCCGCGGCACCTTCAACGTCTCGCTGCCCGCTCAGCTGACCGCCGCCGCCGCGCTGAGCGACGCCGGGCATGAAGAGGCGACCTTCGCCCACAATGCGCAATGGCTGCCCTGGTTGTCGCGCGAACTGGAACGGGTGGGCTTGCGCGTCTATCCCAGCGTCTGCAATTTTGTGCTGGCCCGCGTGCCGACCGATCCGTCGCTGGGCACCCAGGCGGTCATCGACCATCTCGCCCACCGCGGCATCCTGGTGAAGGCAGTGACCGAATATGGTCTGTCGGACTGCCTGCGCATCACCGTCGGCCGCGAGGAGGAGAACAAGGCGCTGGTGGTGGCGCTGGCGGAGATTCTCGGCTGAGCACAGCGGCGGACGATGCGGGTGGCTTACAAAAAAATTCAGGGATTTTGATTCAGATCAACGAACGACCTATGCGTTTCGACATAAGGTCCCTCTTGTCTCTAAACCTCCCTGTATCACTGAGCCGGAGCATCCGCATGGATGGCTCCGGCTTTTTCTTTTTCGGCCGGAAGTTTCAGTCAGGGTCCGGGAAAGTGCCGGTCGGTTGACCTGCATCAACGCAGGACGGGGTGATCGGGCGTAGACCTGTGGCTGTCTCTAACCCTCCCTGTTTCACAGGAGGCTCCGGTTCCGGTGCCTCCTGTTTTTTTGTCCGGATTCAGGAAGGCGGGCGCGAGCGGTTCCAGCGCATGACCAGCCCGATCAGCGACAGCGGCACCACCACGACCGCACCGATCAGGATGTAGGGCAGGGCCCAACTCCCGGCTTCGATGACCAGTGCTGCGATGTCCTGCACCGTCTGCCAGCTGTTCGTCAGGATGCTGGCCGGATCGATGCGCAGGAACGACAGCACGAAGCCGACGATGAAGCACAACACCAGCGTCCGAATGATCCAACCCATCAAGGCCCCACCTCACGCTCGTCATGGCGGAGCTTCCGCCTGTCTGAAGGAACGCGCCGGTCCGTCACGGGGTTCCGGCGTTCCGCGGTAGATGGGGCGCGTTGGTCGGGGTGGTCAAGGGGAGAGGTGTGCCGGCTTCCCCGGCCTCACCCCGCCAGCGGAATATGATCCCCCGTGCTGCGCGGCAGCACACCGTCCAGCCGCGGGTCGCGAACCTCGCGGGCGACATGGCGGGTGGGGACGAAACCCATGCTCTGGTAGAGCGGCAGGGCCTTTGGATGGTCGAAGGTGCAGGTGTTGACGACCAGCTTCGTCGCGCCGCCGTCCCACGCCTTGCGGATGATGGTGTCGAGCAGCCAGGGGCCCAGCTTGTGGCCGATGAAGTCGGGGATCAGCCCGAAATAGGCGAGGTCGGTTTCCTGTGTCCGCCGGTCCAGTTCGCCGTAACCGGCCGGCGTGCCGTCGACATACAGCACCCACACCTCCACCCGCGGGTCGAGGATCGAGCGCTCCAGCTCCTTGCGCGGCATGCGGCGGCGTTCGTGCCACAGCCAGGGCTCGCCCACCGTGTCGTAGAGATAGCGGTAGAAGGACCAGCTCGGCGGATTGGAGCGCACCAGCGTGAGGTTGCCGGACGGCTGGCGCACCGGCGCATGGGCCGGCGGCGCCGTCATCTCCAGATAGGTGACGATCACCGGCAGATGGCCCGGCCGGCTGGCGGCGGGCACGGCGGGGCGGGTCAGGGAGAAGGGTTGGTCAGCCATTTCTGCATCATCGTGACGGGCGATCTGGCATAGCCCAACCTCTCATAGAAGGCCAGCACCCGTTGGTTGGTCTCGCGGACGAGCAGCTGGACCTTGGGCATGCCGGCCGCGGCCAGCCAACCCTCCGCCTCCGCAACCATCCGGCGACCGAGTCCCCGGCCCTGCAACGCCGGATCGACGGCGACGTAATAGATCCAGCCGCGATGCCCGTCCTGCCCAACCATGGCGGTGGCGACGATCCGCCCGCTCTCGATGGCGGCCAGCACCGTCGAACTGCTCTTCGACAGTGCCAGCGCGAAATCGGCTGCCGGGTCGTTCCACGGCACCACGAGGCCGCAGGCCGTCCATAGCGCGACGACGGCGTCGCGATCCTCCGCTGCGCAGGACCTGACAGTGATAGACCCGCTCACGGCTGCCGCGGCCCCGTCTCCAGAGGCAGATCCTCCCGCAGACCCCATTCGGCCCAGGAGCCGTCATAGATCGCCACGTCCGGCTTGCCGGCGGTGGCGAGCCCCAACGCGATGACGCAGGCGGTGATGCCGCTGCCGCAGGAGGCGACCACCGGACGGTCGAGGTCCAGCCCCGCTGCGCGCGCCTTCTGCACGATGATCTCCGGTGGCAGCAGGGTCTTGCTGTCGGCGTCGATCAGGTCGGTGTGGGGCAGGTTAAAGCTGCCGGGAATGCGGCCGCTGCGCCGTCCGGGCCAGGGTTCGGCCACTGCACCTTCGAATCGCGGCTGGGCACGGGCGTCGGCGACCTGATCGGCCTGTGCATCGATGTTGGCGAGCACCTGATCGGCGCTGCGGATCAGGTCCGGCCGCTTGTGCGCCGTGAAGACTACCGGCTGGACCGCAGCGGCTTCGCCCGATTCGGCCGGGCGGTTTTCCGCCAGCCATTTCGGCAGGCCGCCGTCCAGAACCGCCACCCGGTCGAAACCGAACAGGCGGAACAGCCACCAGACACGCGCCGCGGCGGTCGCCATGCCGGCGCTGTCATAGACGACGACGCTGTCGCCGTCGCCGATGCCCAGCGCGCCGATCTTCGCGGCGAAGCTCTCCTCGTCCGGGACCATGTGGGGCATGGGGGCGGTGTTCGGCGCCGCCACCTCATCGACGTCGCACAGACGCGCGCCCGGGATATGGGACGCCGCGAACTCCGCCCGGATATCGCGCTTCAGGGCCGGCATGTGCCAGGACCCGTCGAGAACCTTCAGGCCCTGCCGGCCGAGATTGCGGGCCAGCCAGTCGGTGGAGATGACGGGGCCGGTCAGCGCTTCAACAATGCTGTCGCTCATGCTGCGCGTCCTTGAAGAGGGGGCTGTCGGGCAACGGATCGGCGAAATGGGCTCAATCCTTCAGCGCGATGACGACGCGCCGGTTCTGCTTGCCCTTGTTTTCGATCTTCGTCACCTCGATTCCGCCGATCTCGCCGGTGCGGGCGACATGGGTGCCGCCGCAGGGCTGCAAATCGACGCCCTCCACATCCAGCAGGCGCACCCGGCCGCTGCCGGTCGGCGGCTTCACCGACATGGTGCGGACCAGGTCCGGCTGCGCCGCCATCTCATCGTCGGTGATCCAGCGGGTGCCGACGGGAGTGTCGGCGGCGATCAGCCGGTTCACAGCCTCGGTGATGGCGTCCTTGTCCAGCGCTTCGGCGGGGACGTTGAAGTCCAGCCGGCTCTTGTCCGCGCCGATCTGCCCGCCGGTGACCGAGCCCGGCACCACCGCGCACAGCAGGTGCAGGGCAGTGTGCATGCGCATGTGGCGGTGGCGGCGCTCCCAATCGATCTCCGCCTCCACCGCGGTGCCGGGGCCGGGCAGCTCCTGCCCGTCTTCCGGCACATGGATGACGTCGTCGGGACCGCCGTCGCCCTTCACCGTGTCCTTGATGCGGACTTCGAAACCGTCGAAACGCAGGACGCCGGTATCGCCCGGCTGGCCGCCGCCGGTCGGATAGAAGACGGTGCGGTCGAGCCGGATGCCACGCTCGTCCACCGTCGTAACGGTGGCGACGCAGTTGCGGGCGTAGGCGTCCTCACGGAAAAGCGCGTCCATATCCCCCTCGAAGAGAGTCAGGCCAGCCAGTCTGGCACAGGAAGATTCTTCTCACGGAGGAAGTCAGGATTGAAGAGCTTCGATTGGTAACGCTGACCCCCGTCGCACAGGATGGTCACCACCGTGTGGCCGGGGCCGAGGTCGCGCGCCACCCGCATGGCCGCGGCGATGTTGATGCCCGATGAGCCGCCCAGCACCAGACCCTGGGTCTTGATCAGGTCGAAGACGATCGGCAGCGCCTCCTCGTCGGGGATCTGCACGGCATCGTCGATCGGCGCGTCTTCCAGGTTGGCGGTGATGCGGCCCTGGCCGATGCCCTCGGTGATGGAACTGCCTTCCGACTTCAGCTCACCGTTGGTGTAGTAGCTGAACAGGGCGGCGCCCATCGGGTCGGCCAGCGTGATGCGGATGTTCGGGTTCCGCTCCTTCAGGGCCAGCGCGATGCCGGCCAGCGTGCCGCCGCTTCCCACCGCACAGGTGAAGGCGTCGAGCTTGCCGCCGGTCTGGTCCCAGATTTCCGGTCCGGTGGTGGTGCGGTGACCCTCGCGGTTGGCGGTGTTGTCGAACTGGTTGGCCCAGACGACGCCGTTCGGCTCGGTCTTCGCCAACTCCTCGGCCAGACGGCCGGAATAGCGGACGTAATTGTCGGGGTTGGAATAGGGGACTGCCGGGACCAGCCGCAGGTCGGCGCCGATCAGGCGCAACATGTCCTTCTTTTCCTGACTCTGCGTTTCCGGCATCACGATGACGGTGCGATAGCCGAGCGCATTGCCGACCAGCGCCAGCCCGATGCCGGTGTTGCCCGCCGTGCCCTCGACGATGGTGCCGCCGGGTCGCAGCAGCCCGCGCTCTTCCGCGTCGCGGACGATGGCGAGAGCGGCACGGTCCTTCACCGACCCGCCGGGGTTCAGGAACTCCGCCTTGCCCAGGATTTCGCAGCCCGTCGCCTTCGATGGCCCTTCCAGGCGAATCAGCGGCGTGTTGCCGATGGCGCCGATGAAGCCGTTGCGGATGTCCAAGGCGAGTACTCCCAAAGTCAGGTGTGGATTGCTGCCGATACTATCAGGGCACAGGGCTTCGCTTTCAAGGCGAGGAGTGTGAAATGCTGCATTGAACGAGATATGTGCGTGAATTAAGCGGTGGAGCCTGGGAGCCTAGAACGCCCCGCGCCCTACCCCTGACCCAGCCAGCGCTTGCGCAGGGATTCGCGGTGGCGGGCGAGCCAGCCGATGGCGATGATGGCGACGGAATTGCGCAGACGGTTCTCGTCCATCAGGCGGATCGCCTCGTCGGCCGGCAGGGCCATGATGCGGATGTCCTCATGTTCCTCCTCCAGGCCGCCGGTCGCGGCGAGGTTGCGGCTGTCGACCCGGCCGCAGAAGACGGTGACGACCTCGGTGAAGGCGCCCGGGCTGACGTAATAATCGCAGAGCTGCTCGATCTCCCGGATGGCGCAGCCGGCCTCCTCCATCAATTCGCGGCGCGCAACCTCCTCCGGGCTCTCGCCTTCGCCGACCATGCCGGCGACGATCTCGGTCATCCAGGCCGGGCCGCCGGCCGCGGCGGAGCCGACGCGGAACTGCTCGATCATCACCACGCTGTCGAGATCGGGATCGTAGAGCAGGACGCCCACCGCGGCCCCGCGGTCGCACACCTCGCGCGGGGGCAGCACGTCGGTCCAGGTGCCGTCGAACTTCTTGTGGCGCAGGCGGTAGACGTCAATGGTCAGAAAGCCCTTGTAGGGGGTCTTCTTGTCGAGGATCTCGATGTCGGGATGGTTCATGATCGGCGTGGGTCCATGGATGGCTGTTTCCCACAAGGTGCTACGCCGGCACGCCATCCACAAGCACCCGGGAAGGCACCCGGCCCTTGGTGGGGCAGCTCAGGGGCAGGCATCACAGGGTCGGGTTCAGCCTGAGGAACCGCACGCGGTCGGCCGAGGTCACCGGAACCGGGGTCAGGGTGGAACCGCGCATCACCTCGAGCGGAACGACGATGCCGGCCGGCCCCAGCCCCCAGAGCTTGCGGTAGAAATCCGCCAGTCCATTGAAGCGCTGCCCGCCGACGCCGACGATCCAATCGCCGGTGCGCAGGCCGGCCGACTCGGCCGGGCTGCGAGGCGAAACCTTTTCCACCAGCAACCGCCCCATCTCTTCGCGCAGGGTGACACCCAGCCAGGGACGGGCGGGCTCCTGCCGTCGTCCGTAAGCCAGAAGGTCGGCCAGAATCGGCTCAAGCGCCGATACCGGCACGAACATGTTGCCGGGCAGGCTGCGCCCCTCCACCGCCTCCGCCACCAGCAGCGATCCGATGCCGACGAGCCGGCCGTCGCGATTGACCAGGGCGGCGCCGTTGAAGGCGCGGATCGGCGGGAAGGTGAACAGCGCCTCGTCCAGCAGATATTCCCAATAGCCGGCGAACTCCCGCTTTCCGACCACCTTCACGGCGGTGGCTCCGCGATTGCCGCCGCCGCTGAGCGCCAGCAGGGTATCCCCCTCCTTCACCGCGCCCGGACCGGCCAGCCGCAGCCAGGGGGCCGAAAACCCCATCTCCGCCCGCAGCAGCCCGAAGCCGCTGACGGGGTCGTAGGCCACCATGTTGGCGGGATAGCTGCGTCCGTCGGCGGCAATGACCTGAATCTGCGACGCCTCCATCACCGTATAGCCGATGGTCAGGATCAGGCCGGAACCGTCGATGACGACCCCGCTGCCCTCGCGGTCGGTGCCCAGGGTGCGGGCGCTCTGGCTGTCCGCCGGCACGGTCGCGGTGATGCCGACGACGGAACGGACGACACGTTCCGGGTCGAGCTGCGCGGACTCCGCCGCTTCGGCCGGGGAAATGCCGGGGACGGCCAATTGCAGGCCGATCAGGAAAAGGACGGTCGCCGCCAGACGCGGCACAACCGGTGTTGAGACGACCCGCATGACGCCGCACTCCCGCGCAAGGCAGGGCCAAGGGCACCCCCGGCGCCGCGCGGCCCTGTCCGTCGCGACTCGGGTGACACAAGCATGACATTGCGTTCGAGTCGCGGCTCATCAAGCCGTCATCGCACGGTCGTCCACCACAAGCGCGACCATGGTGATGGAAACATACCGCCGTCGGTCGCTGTTGTCTTGTCCGGGTCCCGCAATCAACGGGGAAAGGAGACAACATGCCCATCGAAAGCGAACAGGAGCTGGAACAGGCCGTCCAGGAGTTCCAGCGCCTGAGCGATGCACCGGAGGGGTCCGAGGAGGGACGCCGCCGCAGCGTTCTGGACGCGGACATCAAGTCGTACTACGCCAGATGCGCAGACACGATGCGGCCTGCCAAGCCGCCCTCCACCGGCTGACGGAGGGCGAAGCGGGCCCGAATGGCCGACCGACCTGAAGCCGGCCATCATTAAGGAGAGCGGTCCGCGATGAAGCAACTCGACACCTGCTACACCTGCCGCTTCTGGGAGGGGCAGGGGCTCCGCCAGCGCGGGCCGAAGGGAACCTGCCGGCGCTATCCGCCGGTGGTGACCCCGCGAAGTCCGGAAGGCGACTTCCCGATCACCCTGTCCACCGACTGGTGCGGGGAATGGAAGCGGGTGGCGGTTGCCGCGGTGGGGGGCGACCCATCGGAGTCCGACGACAGCATCTATGACGATCTGGTGGAGTAGGGCGCCTCGATGACCGGTGCCTTGCTCCCGAGCGTTCAGCGCGGATTTGGCGGGATCACCAGAACCGGGGTGTTCTCGTAGGCCTGCGGATTGCGGTCGGCGGCAGGCCCGGTCCAATCGGCGCTGAAAGCCAGCAGGGCGACCAGCACGGCAACCAGGAACAGCAGCATTGCCGTGACGCAGTCAATTGTCCGGACCGGACGCTCGTCGGATTCCGACGAGCGGTTGCCGGTGCTGCCGACCGGAGGGGCGGTGCGGAAATGTTCGGATTGGAATGGCAGAAGCACGGCGGTCCTCCATCGGCTGGAGACGCCCGGCCCAAGGCTCGGCCCGGATTGTTATCAAGTCTAACCCTGTGCAGACGCGCGCGGCATTTCGCTTCCGGCAGGGCAGGATCGTCTTTTGGGACTAGTTCATGCCGTGGCGGGGCACCGTCAGTCCTAGCCCAACTGCTTTAAACCGAATTCGGTTACTTAAGGGCCACAGTCAAGCTGCAAGAGTGTAGAAAGACAAAAAGGCCGGATGCGTGTGGCATCCGGCCTTTTCGATCTGGCTCCCGGTGCTGGACTCGAACCAGCGACAAGCGGATTAACAGTCCGCTGCTCTACCAACTGAGCTAACCGGGATCGGTGACTGACCTTTCGGCCGCCGCCGTTGTTGGCGTGGCGGGTGTATAGCCGAACCATTCGGACCTGCCAAGCCAATTCCGACAGAAAAGTGAATTTTCTTTCGGCGGCGGGCAAAGGGGTGGCCGACGGCCATTCTGCAAAGGAAAACAAGGCCCAAACGCAAAAAGCCCCGCTGGGAGCGGGGCTGCGTTCGACTGTTCCGGTCGTAATCTATACTGCTGTCAGGTATGGAGGCACGGGCGGGAATCGAACCCACGTACACGGATTTGCAGTCCGCTGCATCACCACTCTGCCACCGCGCCATCCTGACCGGCACCGGCGCGCCGTTTCCGGTGCGCCCTCGGTGTGGAGCGGTGGTATAGCGGCCTGGAACGGAGCGGTCAAGGCGAATGGTGACGATTTTTGAACATCGTCGATCGGACCGGCATGACCGCTCCTTAGTCGACGTCCCGGCCTGCCGTTTTCCCGGCCTTCGGCAAAGCCCGCCCGCCTATCGCTCGTGACGTTGTGTTCGCCAAGCCTTTGCGGCTATATACCGCCATGGCAGAAAGCCGTTCGCTGTGCGGCTTGGTGCCGGTGTCGTCACAACACATCAATAAGCGACCGCCATGACCGATTTCGCCGCCGCACGCTATTTCATGGTCGAGGGACAAATCCGCCCCAACAAGGTGACGGATCAACGTCTCGTCGATGTCCTGTCTGAGCTTCCGCGCGAAGCCTTCGTTCCTTCGTCGGCGCGCGGCGTCGCTTATGTCGACGACGATCTCCCCATCGGCAAGGGCCGCTTCCTGCTGGAACCGATGGTCTTCGCCCGTATGCTGCAGGCTGCTGCCGTGCAGGAAACCGACCGCGTGCTCGACGTCGGGGCCGCAGGCGGCTATTCCACCGCGGTGCTGGGGCGGCTCGCCTCGTCGGTGGTCGGCCTGGATTGCGACGAAGAGCTGACCGCGGCCGCGGCCGCGGCGCTGGCCGGGCAGGGGATCGCCAATGCCAAGACCGTCACCGGTCCGCTGGCGGAGGGGTACGCCCAAAACGCCCCTTACGACGTGATCGTCCTCGAGGGTACCGTTCCGGAGGTGCCGGCTTCGCTGACCGACCAGCTGGCGGAAGGCGGGCGTCTGGTCGCCATCGTCCAGGGCAAGGGCAGCGTCGGCGAGGTCCGGCTGTTCCAGCGCACCGCCGGCGTGGTGTCCAGCCGCATCCTGTTCGAGGCCCAGCCGCATGCCCTGCCGGGCTTTGAAAAGAAGGCCTCCTTCGTGTTCTGACCGGATTCGCCGGTTGGAGTGGTCTTGAACTGAACCGTGCAGTTTACCTCTGCGCGGTTCTGCGCTACCGTCGCCGTCGCCCTTGCACGAAAGTGAGCAACCATGGCCGCACCGTTTGAGATCGAGGTGGAAGAACTGGACCGCCGCCGCCAGGCCGGCGACGAACCGGTCGTCCTCGACGTGCGCGAACCGTGGGAGTTTGCGCTGTGCGCCATCGACGGCAGCCTGCACATCCCGATGAACGGGCTTCCCGGTCGGGTGGACGAGCTGCCGAAGGACCGCGATGTCGTCGTCGTGTGTCACCACGGTGGCCGCAGCGCGCAGGTCACCATGTGGCTGCGTTCCAGGGGCTTCGACCGCGCCATCAACCTGGATGGCGGTGTCGATGCCTGGGCGCGCCGAATCGACCCGAACATGAAGGTCTACTGAACATGACCGTGCGAAGCCGTTTTGCGCGCCGCTGGCTGCTGGCTACGGCCCTGACCCTGACCGCTACGATGGGCACAGCAGTGACCGGCGGTGGTACGGCCCAGGCCCAGTCCCTCGAACAGGCCCTCGCCCAGGCCTATGCCAACAACCCGACGATCGGCGCCCAGCGCGCCCGCCTGCGCGCCGTCGACGAAGGCGTGCCCCAGGCGCTGTCCGGCTACCGTCCGACCGCCCGCGTGACCGCCGGCATCTCCCGCTCGATGGGCGAGAGCAAGTTCGACGGCGGTTCGACCGGCTCGGAAGCCAACGCCAAGAGCGTCGGCGTCACCGCCACCCAGCCGATCTACGACGCCACCGTCGCCCCGGCCGTCCGCCGCGCCGAGCGGCTGGTCGAGGCGCAGCGCGCCACCCTGATCGCCTCGGAACAGTCGGTTCTGCTGGCCGCCGCCCAGGCCTATCTGGACATCGTCCAGAACCAGGCCATCCTGCAGTTGCAGACAAACAACGAGCAGGTGCTGCGCCGCCAGCTGGACGCCGCCCGTGACCGCTTCCGCGTCGGTGAATACACCCGCACCGACGTCAGCCAGTCCGAGTCGCGCCTGTCGGCCGCCATCGCCTCCAAGATTTCGGCCGAAGGCACGCTGCGCGCCTCCCGCGCCACCTACGAACGTCTGGTCGGCGCCGCTCCCGGCGAGCTGAAGGCGCCGAAGCCAGCCTTCCGCCTGCCGAAGAACCTGGACGAGCTGGTCGAGCTTGCCCGTGCCAACAACCCGAACGTCCTGTCCGCCTCCTACACCGAGGCGGCGCAGCGCGAGGCGGTGGACCAGCAGTACGGCCGCCTGCTGCCGTCGGTTAATCTCTCGGCCAGCGGCACCCGCACATACGATCCGGGCCGCTCTTCCGGCATCGACCTGAACCGCTCCGACAGTGCGCAGGTCACCGCCCAGGTGACCATCCCGCTCTATCAGGCCGGCCAGCCGGAAGCCCTGGTCCGCGAGGCCAAGCAGACCGCCAACCAGGCCCGCCTGCAGATCGAGGAGTCCCGCCGCCAGGTGACCGAATCGGCGGTCAGCGCCTGGCAGGCCCTGCAGACGGCCCGCGCCAGCATCGAGTCCTACTCGGCGCAGATCAAGGCGGCCCAGATCGCCCTGGAAGGCGTCCGTCAGGAGGCGCAGGTCGGCTCGCGCACCGTGCTCGACGTGCTGAACCAGGAACAGGAACTGCTGAACGCCCGCGTCTTCCTTGTCCGTGCCCAGCACGACGAAATGGTCGCGGCCTTCAATGTACTGGCATCCAGCGGACAGTTGACGGCGGACCGGCTGAACCTGCCGGTTCAGAAATACGACCCGACCGCGAATTACGACAAGACGCGGGGCAAGTGGTTCGGAACTTCGGTGACCGAATGAATGCAGCGGCCCGCGAAAGCGGGCCGTTTTTGTATTATGGCTTTTTTGCCAGCCCTGCCCTAGGTTTGGGGCAGGTTGACGTCTCGGGTTGCCAAGATGAGCGATAAGGGCCAGCAAGAACCTTCGATGGAGGAAATCCTCGCCTCCATCAGGCGGATCATTTCCGAGGACGGCGAGCCTGCCAAATCGGAAACTCAGGCGCCTTCGCCGCCTCCACCTCCGCCGCCCCCTCCGCCGCCGCCCCCGCCACCCCCGATGGTGGAGGAGGACGACGACGTTCTGGAACTGACCCAGATGGTGGAGGATGAACCGGACGAGCGGCCCGACTTCGGCCAGCCCGATCCCGACCCCTGGCCGGAGGAACCGGCCTTTCCGGAGCCGTCACCTCCCCCTCCGCCCTCGCCGCGCTGGGAAGAGCCGGAGCCCGAACCGATGCCGCCGCCGCGTCCTGCCGCCCGGCGGCCGATGCCGGCCTTCGACGATTTCGAGGATGACGAGCCGCCGCCCCCGCCGCGTCCGCGCCGCCGCGCGGTCGATCCGGATGCCGGGCTGATCTCCCGCCGGACGGCGGAGGATGCCTCGCACCACCTGACCCATCTGGCGCGCGAGTTGGGCGACGACCTGTCCATCGGCCCGATGCCCATCGGCATCCGCACGGTGGAAGAGGTGGTGCGCGAACTGCTGAAGCCGCTGTTGAAGGAGTGGCTGGACGAGAATCTGCCGACGGTGGTCGAGCGGCTGGTCCAGCAGGAGATCGACCGCATGATCCGGCGGTCACAGAAGTTCTGATCCTGTCTTTCCGAGACCCGCTTTTTTGAGCCCTGGTTGAGACGTTTCTAGCGAAAGTTCGTGGTGATGTTGGAAAAGACGTACCGGCCCGCCGAGGTCGAGGAGAAGCACTACCGCCTGTGGGAGGAGTCTGGCGCCTTTGCCGCCCAGCCGCAGGGGAACGGCAAGCCCTACACCATCATGATGCCGCCGCCGAACGTCACCGGCAGCCTGCACATGGGCCATGCGCTGACCTTCACCATCCAGGACGTGCTGACCCGCTACAACCGCATGCGCGGCCGCGACGCCCTGTGGCAGCCCGGCACCGACCATGCAGGCATCGCCACCCAGATGGTGGTCGAGCGCAATCTGGCGAAGGACGGCAAGACCCGCCACGATTTCGGCCGTGATGCCTTCATCGACAAGGTTTGGGAGTGGAAGGCCGAATCGGGCGGGACCATCACCCGCCAGCTGCGCCGCCTGGGTGCCTCGCCCGACTGGCCGCGCGAACGCTTCACCATGGACGAGGGGCTGAGCCGCGCCGTCCGCAAGGTGTTCGTCGAACTGCACCGCCAGGGCCTGATCTACAAGGACAAGCGGCTGGTCAACTGGGACCCGAAGCTGCACACCGCCATCTCCGACCTCGAGGTCGAGCAGAAGGAGATCAAGGGCAACCTCTGGCACTTCCGCTACCCCATCGACGGGGAAGAGGGCCGCTTCATCGTGGTCGCCACCACCCGTCCGGAAACCATGCTGGGCGACACCGGCGTGGCGGTGCATCCGGAGGATGAGCGCTACAAGGACCTGATCGGCAAGATGGTCCGCCTGCCGCTGGTCGGCCGCCTGATCCCCATCGTCGGCGACGAGTATGCCGATCCGGAGACCGGTTCGGGTGCCGTGAAGATCACGCCGGCCCACGACTTCAACGACTTCGAGGTCGGCAAGCGCTGTGGGCTCGAGCAGATCAACATCATGGATCGCGATGCCCGGCTGAACGACAACGTTCCCGAGGCCTATCGCGGGCTGGATCGCTACGAGGCGCGCAAAAAAATCGTCGCCGAGCTGGAAGCCCTTGAGCTTCTGGAGAAGATTGAGCCGCACACCCACATGGTCCCGCACGGCGACCGCTCCGGCGTCGCCATCGAGCCGTGGCTCACCGATCAGTGGTATGTCGATGCCGCGACCCTGGCGAAGCCCGCCATCGAGGCGGTGGAGACCGGCAAGACGGTGTTCGTGCCCAAGCAGTGGGAGAACACCTATTTCGAATGGATGCGCAACATCCAGCCCTGGTGCATCAGCCGCCAGATCTGGTGGGGCCATCAGATTCCGGCCTGGTACGGTCCGGACGGCACCTTCTTCGTCGAGGAGACCGAGGAGGAGGCGCGCGCTGCCGCGAAGATCCATTACGGCAGCGATGTCGAACTGACGCGCGACGCCGACGTGCTCGACACGTGGTTCTCGTCGGCGCTGTGGCCTTTCTCGACGCTCGGCTGGCCGGACCAGAACGCCGGAGCTGGACCGCTACTACCCGACCGACGTGCTGGTGACCGGCTTCGACATCATCTTCTTCTGGGTCGCCCGGATGATGATGATGGGCCTGCACTTCATGAAGGACGTGCCCTTCCGCACCGTCTACATCCACGCCCTTGTCCGTGACGAGAAGGGCCAGAAGATGTCGAAGTCGAAGGGCAACGTCATCGACCCGCTGGAGATCATCGACCAGTACGGCACCGATGCGCTGCGCTTCACCCTGTCGGCGATGGCAGCCCAAGGCCGCGACATCAAGCTGGCGGTGAACCGGGTCGAGGGCTACCGCAACTTCGCCACCAAGCTGTGGAACGCTGCCCGCTATTGCCAGATGAACGGCTGCGATCCGGTCGCCGGCTACAAGCCGGTCGGTCTGACCCAGACGGTCAACCGTTGGATCGTCGGCGCGCTGGCCGATGCGGCGAAGAAGGTTGCCGAATCGATCGACGCCTACAAGTTCAACGAGGCCGCCGGTGCCGCCTACCAGTTCACCTGGGGCACCTTCTGCGACTGGTACATGGAGTTCACCAAGCCGATCCTCGCCGGCACCGACGAAGCGGCGAAGGCGGAAACGCGGGCGACCACCGCCTGGGTGCTCGACCAGATCCTGCACATCCTGCATCCGCTGATGCCCTTCATCACCGAAGAGCTGTGGGAGCAGCTGTCGCCGGCGCGTGCCAACCGGCTGATCTCGGCTGAATGGCCGGAGTTCGCCGCCGACAGCGTCGATCCGGCGTCGCGCGACGAGATGGATTGGGTTGTGCGCCTGATCACCTCGGTCCGCTCCATGCGGTCGGAGATGAACGTCCCGCCGGCTGCGCAGATCGAGCTGAAGCTGAAGGATCCGAACGCGGTTAGCCTGAAGCGGCTGGACACCCACCGCGACCTGATCCTGCGCATGGCCCGCCTGTCGAGCGTCGAGCCGCTCCAGGGCGATGTTCCGAAGAGCAGCGTCCAGGCGGTGCTGGACGAGACGACGCTGGTTCTGCCGCTGGAAGGCATCGTCGATCTCGACAAGGAGAAGGCGCGCCTGTCCAAGGAGATCGACAAGCTGACCGGCGAGATCAAGAAGATCGACACCAAGCTGTCGAACGAGCAATTCGTGGCCAAGGCTCCGGAAGAGGTGATCGAGGAGCAGCGCGACCGCCGCGAGGCCGCCGATCAGGCCCGCGACAAGCTGCAGAAGGCGCTGGAGATGCTGGCCGGCTGATGTGTGGGGGAAGGGGGCTTGTTACAGGCCCCCTTCCCATCCGTCCGCTACAGCGTGAAGATCGCCAGCAGCACGAGCACCGCGATGACCCCGGCGATGCTGAGCTTCATGAACTTGGTGAAGGCGATCCAGGTCGCCTGATGTGAGCGGACGGTCTCCGCACTGACCGGGTTGGGACTCACGGCCGCCATATCGATCAACCCTCCAACAGTTTCTTTTGCCCGCAAATTTTGACGCGGACGCACAGAAACGCAACAGATTCCGAGTGGAACCGTCAACCATGCCGGATGGGTGGTGATCGGAAAGGACAGGGTCCTAAAGCGGCGGGTTCACCAAGGCCGCAAGGTCCGGAACCGGACCGTCGATCCGCACCAGATCGCCATCGACTCGGGCACGGCCCGCGGCGATCAGACGGACGGCATGCGGATAGAGCCTGTGTTCCGACAAAAGGACTCGGTCGGCCAGGCTGTGGCCGTCGTCGCCGGGCAGGACCGGCACCGCCGCCTGGGCGATGATCGGGCCCTCGTCCATTTCCGGACGCACGTAATGCACGGTGCAGCCATGGAAGCGGACGCCGGCGGCCAGCGCCCGCTCATGGGTGTCCAAGCCCTTGAAGGAGGGCAGCAGGGACGGGTGGATGTTGATGAGCGCGTTGTGCCATTGCCCGACGAACCAGGGCGATAGCAGGCGCATGAAGCCGGCAAGGCAGACCAGTTCGACGCCGGCCTCGCGAAGAGCGGCATCCATCGCCGCCTCGAAGGCCGGCTTGTCGCCGGGATAGCGGCGGTGGTCGACCACCGCGGTGGCGATCCCGGCGCCGGATGCACGCTCAAGGCCGAACGCTTCGGCCTTGTTGGACAGCACCAGCGCGATCTCGGCCGGGAATTCCGGCGCAGCGCAGGCGTCGATCAACGCCTGCAGATTGCTGCCGCGCCCCGAGATCAGGACGCCGAGCTTCAACTTGCTCATCAACGAATCCTTGAGGCGTCCCTTAGGCGGTCCAGGCCGCGTCCATGCCAGTGACGGTCACGCGGGCATCGCCGTCCTTCAGGGCGGTGACGGTGCCGACGGTGAAGACCGTCTCGCCGCCCTCGCGCAGGATGTCGATGGCCTCGGCCGCTTTGTCAGCCGGAACCACGACGACCATGCCGAGGCCGACGTTGAAGGTGCGCGCCATCTCGTACGGGGCGATGCCGCCGGTCTTCATCAGCCAGGAGAAGACGGGGGGCAGGGTCCAGGTCGAGGCGTCGAGAACGACACCCAGCCCGTCCGGCAGGACGCGCGGAATGTTCTCGATCAGGCCGCCGCCGGTGATGTGGGCCATGGCACGGACCGTGCCGGCGCGCACCGCCTTCAGCGTGCTCTTCACATAGATGCGGGTCGGCGTCAGCAGCGCTTCGCCCAACGTCTTCGACGCGTCCCACGGGCAGGCGGAGTTGTAGCCGAGGCCCGATTTCTCGACCAGCTTGCGCACCAGCGAATAGCCGTTGGAATGCACGCCGGTGGAGGCGAGGCCGAGAACCACGTCTCCCGCCTGCACGGCGGAACCGGTCAGGGCGTGTTGGCGTTCCACCGCACCGACGGAGAATCCGGCGAGGTCGTAATCGCCCTCGGAATACATGCCGGGCATCTCGGCGGTCTCGCCGCCGACCAGCGCGCAGCCGGCCTGACGGCAGCCTTCGGCGATGCCGGCGACGATGTCGCGGCCGGCCGCCACGTCGAGCTTGCCGGTGGCATAGTAATCCAGGAACAGCAGCGGCTCGGCGCCCTGCACCACCAGATCGTTGACGCACATGGCGACGAGATCGATGCCGACCGTGTCGTGACGGTTGGCGAGAATCGCCACCTTCAGCTTGGTGCCGACGCCGTCGGTCGTCGCGACCAGAAGCGGATCCTGGTAGCCGGCGGCGCGCAGATCGAACAGCGCGCCGAAACCGCCCAGGCCCGCGTCGGAGCCTGAACGCGCGGTGGAGCGGGCAAGCGGCTTGATCGCTTCGACAAGCGCGTTGCCCGCATCGATGTCCACACCGGCCTGCTTGTAGGCGTCGGACATGTTATAGGACTGGGTGCTGATGGTATCCTCGCTTGGGCTGAGCTATATACCGGGCCTTGGGCTCGGGCCGAACATACTCGAATCGGAAGGCTTTGCAATGCTCCACCGCCGCCGCGCGCCGCTCCTCGCCGGTCTTGCTGCCATGTCCACCGCTCTGGTCGTGACGATGACCGGGCCGGCCGGGGCGCAGACCGGTTCCCCGCCGCCGGCCGCCGCTTCCGCTGCCGCCGCTCCGTCCGCTGCAGACCCCTTCGCGGTGTCCGGCGTCCGGGTCGACATCAACGGCAGCAACCCGACCACCGTACGCGATCAGGCGATCCGCGAGGCGCAGGCCAAGGCCTGGGTGGAGCTGTACCGCCGGCTCGTTCCCGGCGGCGGCAATCCTCCGCGCCTGTCCGACGGCGAGATCGCCAAGCTGGTCCAGGGCTTCGAGATCGACGAGGAGAAGGTGTCGGCCAGCCGCTATGTCGGCGCCATCACCGTGCGGTTCCGGCCCAATGCAGTGCGCGACGCCCTCGGCCAGAGCGGCGGTGCCGCCCAGTATGTGGAGCCGCCGTCGCGGCCCTTCGTCATCCTGCCGGTGACGCTGACCGACGGGCGCACCATCCTGTGGCAGGATCGCACCCCCTGGCGCGCGGCCTGGGAGGCGCGGCAGCCCGCCGCATCGCTGGTGCCGCTGGTGGTACCGGACGGCGAGCTGTCAGATGCCCAGGCGATCAGCGGCGAGGACGCTGTCGCCGGCAACGCCGACGCGCTCGCCCGCATCGCCCAGGCCTACAAGGCGGGCGGAGTGGTGGTCGCCCGAACCGATCTTCCGGCCAACGGCCCCGATCCGGCCCGCGGCCTGACGGTTGACGTCACCCGCTACGGGGTGGACGGGACGCGCGAGAGCCAGACGGTTCAGGTCAAGGGCGGCGGAACTGCCGACGAACTGCTGAACCGCGCCGTCGCATCGGTCGGATCCCAGGTGGATGAGTCGTGGAAGCGCGAGCACACCACCGCCACCGGTCCCGAGCAGAACACCCTCGTCCGCGTGCCGCTGACCGCGGTGAACGACTGGGTGGAAACGCGCAAGCGCCTGTCCGCCGTCAATGCGGTGACCCGCAACACCCTGATGTCGATGACCCGCAGCGAGGCGCTGATCACCCTGACCTATCGCGGTGCGCCCGAGCAGCTGGCCCAGGCGCTTGCCCGCCAGGATCTGGGCTTCGCGCATGCCGCGCCTCCCGTCGCAACCCCGGTTGCCGCCGGCTATCCCGGTGCTCCGGTGCCGTCGGCTGACTGGCAATTGACGCTGCTGCCGCGCGGGTCGGGTGCCGCGTCGGCCGGTGCCGTTCCGTCCTCCGCCGCGCCGATGGCCTCCCCGACGTCGCTGGCGCCGTCGGCGCCGATGGATGCGGGTGCCGTGGGCACGATGGGCGCCCCGCCGCGCAACCTGGGAACGCTGCCGGCGAAGAGCGCACCGTGAGCGTACCCAACATCATCACCTTCCTGCGCATCGTGGCGGTTCCGGCCGCGATGTACATGATCCTCACCGGCAGGATGGAGTGGGCCTTCGCCCTCTTCGTCGCCGCGGGTCTGTCCGATGCGCTGGACGGCGCCATCGCCCGCATGTTCCGCGCGCGTACGGTGCTGGGCGGCTATCTCGATCCGCTGGCCGACAAGGCGCTGATCGTCGGGGTCTACATCGCCCTGGCCTGGGTCGGCACCATCCCCTTGTGGCTGGCGATGATGGTTGTGTTCCGCGACATCATGATCATCGGCGGCGTCATCCTGCTGTTCACGCTGAAGGAGACGCTGGCGATGCAGCCGCTCTACATCAGCAAGGTGAACACGGTGGTGCAGATCGCGCTGGCCGCCGCCGTGCTGGCGCCGCCGGCGCTGGGGCTGCCGGACATCCATCTGAATGGCTGGGAGCTGGTCGATGTGCTGGTGTATGTCTGCACGGTGACGACGGTGCTGTCCGGCGTGATGTACGCACGGCGTGGAGCCCTGCTGTTCAACCGGCTCGGCGGCGTTCCGTGACGCCGGCGAAGCAGCTCCGCTTCTGGCTGGTCGGGCTGGGGCTGTTCGTGCTGGCGCTGTGGCTGCTGGCCGACATGCTGCTTCCCTTCGTGGTCGGGCTGGCCATCGCCTATCTGCTCGACCCGGCAGTCGACCGTCTGGAGGCGGCACGGCTGCCGCGTTGGCTCGGCACCACGCTGGTGCTGCTGGGTTTCGTGCTGGTCATGGTGCTGATGGCGCTGCTCCTGTTGCCGCTGGTGCAGGGGCAGGTCTCCCACCTGCTGGAAGTGCTGCCGAACTATGCGACGCTGGCGAAGGAGCGGTTGATCCCGGCGCTGAACCGCTTCATCCACCGCCTGCCGGCCGACGATGTCGAGCGGCTTCGTGCCGCCGCCGGCAACTACGCGGGTGAATTGGCGGGGCTGGTCGGCCGCGTCGTCACCCGCATCCTGTCGGGCGGGCTGGCGCTGTTCGACATCGTCACCCTGATGTTCATCACCCCCGTCGTCGCCTTCTATATGATGCGCGACTGGGACCTGATGGTGGGGAAGGTCGATTCGTGGCTGCCGCGCCAACATGCCGAGACGGTGCGCGAGCAGGCCCGTGAGGTGAACGTCACCCTGTCAGGCTTCGTGCGCGGGCAGGCGACTGTCTGCGTCGTGCTCGGCGTCTTCTATGCGCTGGCGCTGTCGGCGGCAGGGCTGGATTTCGGACTGGTGATCGGTCTGATGGCCGGGCTCTTGTCCTTCATCCCTTATGTCGGCACCCTGTTCGGCTTCGTCGCCAGCACTGGCCTTGCCCTGCTGCAGTTCGACGAGTTCTGGCGCGTCGCCATTGTCATCGGCATCTTCCTGTTCGGGCAGGCGGTGGAAGGCAATGTCCTGACGCCGAAGCTGGTGGGCGACAAGGTCGGGCTGCATGCGGTGTGGGTGATGTTCGCCCTGCTGGCCGGCGGCAGCCTGTTCGGATTCGTCGGCGTGCTGCTGGCGGTTCCGGTCGCCGCGGTGATCGGCGTGTTGACCCGCTTCGCCTTGCGCCAGTATCTCTCGAGCCCGTACTACCGCGGCACCGACGCGGAACGCTGATGGGTGTGTCCGCATGAGCTTGCCGGCGCAGATACCGCTCGATCTAGGGCACCGGACGGCGATGGGCTGCGAGGATTTCCTTGTCGCACCCAGCAACGCCGATGCTGTGGCGTGGCTGGACCGCTGGCCATCCTGGCCCGCCCCGGCACTGACGCTGTACGGACCCGCGGGTTGCGGCAAGACCCACCTGTCACAGGTCTGGCGCGCCCGCAGCCATGCCCTGGTGACCCGCGGCGATGCCCTCGATACGGCTGTCGTCCCGTCCCTGCTGGTGCCTGCCAACGCCGTGGTCGTCGAGGATGCCGACATGGTCGCCGGCCGACCGGAGCGGGAAGAGGCATTGTTCCACCTGTACAACCTCGCCCGTGAACAACAGGGCCATCTTCTGCTTCTGTCGCGCAAGGCGCCGTCGCGTTGGCGGACGACGCTTCCCGACCTGCGGTCGCGCATCAAGGGCGCGCCGGCGGTCGAGGTCCGGGCGCCCGACGACGCGCTGCTCGCCGCGGTGTTGGTCAAGCTGTTCGCCGACCGCCAGTTGCGGCCGGGGATGGAAGTCGTCACTTATCTGCTGGCACGGATGGAGCGGTCGCTCGATTTTGCCCGCCGTCTGGTGGCGGCGCTGGACCATGCGTCGCTGGCCGCCCATCGTGGCGTGACCGTGCCTTTGGCGCGGGAAGTCCTTTCGGACCTGCAACGGATGGAACCGCAACGATCCGGTTCCAAAACGACCCTCTGACACCGACAAGGGAAGAGACGATCATGGATTTGGGTATCGCCGGCCGCCGCGCCATCGTCTGCGCCGCCAGCAAGGGGCTGGGCCGCGCCTGCGCCTTCGCGCTGGCCCGCGAGGGCGTGCATGTCACCCTGACCGCCCGCAGTGCCGATGCGCTGGAGGCGACCGCCGAGGAGATCCGCAAGGCGACCGGCGTTACGGTCACCACCGCCGCCGGAGACATCTCGACGGAGGAGGGGCGGGCCGCGGCGCTCGCCGCCTGCCCGGAGCCGGACATCCTGATCAACAATGCCGGCGGTCCGCCGCCCGGCGACTTTCATGACTGGGACCGCGAGGACTGGATCCGCGCGCTGGACGCCAACATGCTGACGCCGATCTTCCTGATCAAGGCGACGGTGGACGGCATGATGTCCCGGGGGTTCGGCCGGATCGTCAACATTACCTCGGCCGCCGTCAAGGCGCCGATCCCGATTCTGGGCCTGTCGAACGGTGCCCGCACCGGCCTGACCGGCTTCGTCGCCGGCCTGTCGCGCCAGACGGTGAAGCACAACGTCACCATCAACAACTTGCTGCCCGGTCCCTTTGAAACCGACCGCCTGCGCAAGACGATGGAAGGCGGTGCGAAGGCCGGCGGACGCAGCATCGACGAAGAGATGGAACTGCGGCGCAAGTCGAATCCCTCCGGCCGATTCGGCGATCCGGAGGAATTCGGGGCTGCCTGTGCCTTTCTTTGTGCCGCAAGCTCCGGTTTCATGACCGGACAGAACATCCTTCTGGATGGTGGAGCCTTCCCCGGCACGATGTAACCTGCGGTATTGGAAGACGGGACGCCGCCGCGTCTCAAGTTTGTCTCTCCAATTCGCAATAAAATCCGCCCATCGTCACAGGCCATTAAGAAACGGCGACGGGAAGGGGAGCTCGAGCATCGGCTCGGGCGCCGCTTCCCCGGTCCGCCGGTCGGCAAAACGCGGCAGTGCCGCGGCGACCGGACAACGGCTTTTGCGAGCCACTGGCACAGGAACGATGAGCATGCAGCAGAGTGTGGCGGCCCCCGCGGTCTACACCGACCTTGGCCGCGTCATGGAAAGCATCACCCGGCGCTTCCTCGACGTGCTTCGGATGGAACTGGCCCGCATCGGTGTGACCGACCTCAGCCCGACACAGGCGCTGATGCTGCTGCACATAGGCACCGAGGAGCTGTCGGTCCGCGACCTGCTGGAGCGCGGCTACTATCTGGGCTCCAACGCGTCTTACAATCTGAAGCATCTGGTGGAGGCGGGCTATGTCGACCGCAGCCCGTCCCAGCGCGACCGGCGGGCCGCCCGGCTCAAGCTCTCCGCCCAGGGGCTGGCCGCCTGCGAAGCGCTGAAGAAGCTGGAAGCGACGCGCGCAGATACGCTGCTGCGCACCGACAGCGACGGTGCCGACTTCGAAACCACCTATCGCACGCTGCGCAGGCTGGAGCGCGCTTGGACCGATCTGATCCGCTACGACGATGCCGATCCGGGCTGACAGATTCCTGCATTCGACACGTAACTTTCTAACCACCTGTCCGTTCGATCTGTGTCCGGAATGGAACATTGGAGTCCGTAACGGGAACATAGGCAGAACTAGCCGGTTGCCGTTCTTCGTCCGTTCTGATAGCTCTATTGGAACAAGACGCGAACAACGGAGGTTGGCATGTCGGTTCTGGCTTTCCTGCGCGAATGCATGACCCTCGCCTTTTTCCTGGCGGTGCTCTACGGCTGGGCCACGGTCGGGCCGATTCTGATCGGCTGAGGTTGGCCGGGATGCGCCCGTGGGTTTCGGGGGCGCATCCCTTCGGAAGAGGTCCCCAAAGGGGGAATGCCGCGTCGGTATTATATCCGAAATCCCAGCCCACCCCGGCCGGCGCAGCGCTTACATCGGGAACACGCGGACCCGTCCCCGGCCCATTCGAGAAGCCGAAAGGGGGGCGGTTCCGCGAACGCCGACAACGCGTGGGGATTGGGACGGATGCGGAATTTCTTTCGAAAGCGTCGTTCGGCCGCTGTGGCCGACGAGCGCATGCCGGCCGCCGGTGGCGGCCTTGGATTTAACCCGCTGACCGGCGGACCGGGCATGGGCGGTCCCGGCGTTGCGGGGCCTGGGATGGGCAATGCCGGGGCCGGTGGCCTCTCCAACGGACCGGGATTTGCCCGGCCCGGTGGGGCTCACCTGCGTCCGGTGGACGGAAACATGGGTGGCGGCATCGGCACCGGCATCGGTGCCCGTGCCGGATTCGACACGATGCGCGGTCCGGCCGCGCCGCGGCTGCCCGACATCATCGACAACGAGGCCACCGGCGACCGCCGCGGCCACATGTTCCCGCAGCCGGGCGGCAGGGATGCCGAGGGCGAGCACGACCTGCCGCGCTTTACGATGTCCGTCAACGGCGGCTATCGCGGCGGCATGGGCGCCAATGCGCCGGCCATGCTGAAGGGCCTGACGCCGGAGCTGAACGGCCTTCTGCGCGAAGCCTTCACGCCGACCCGGCCGAAGCAACAACTGAACGGTCTGTTCATCGGCCGCAACGACACGCTGCGCCGCATCATCTCGGCCATCGAAGAGGAGCGGGCGCACGTCATCCTCTATGGCGACCGCGGCCGCGGAAAGACCTCCGTCGCCAACGCGATCGAAAAGATCGCGGGGCAGGCAGGCTATCTGTCGCTGAAGCTGACCTGCAGCGGAGAACTGAGTTTCGAGGACATCTTCAGGCACTTCCTGAAGAAAATCCCGTCGACCTACTACCGTTCCGCGCTCGACAATCCGTTCGCGGCGCGGCGCAACTTCGCCAGCCTGAACGAGCTGCTGCCGGACGGCACCTTCAGCGTCACCGAGCTGAACGAGGTTCTGTCGGGCATCCACGCCACCCATGTGCTGCTGATCCTGGACGAGTACGACCGCGTCCAGGACGAGGATTTCCGCAACAAGCTGGCGGAGCTGTTCAAAAACCTGACCGACAGCTCGATCCCGGTCACCCTGCTGGTGGTCGGCGTCGCCGAGAATCTCGACCAGCTGCTGGGTAAGCATCCGTCGATCCAGCGCTCGCTTGTTCCGGTTCATCTGCCGCTGATGACCGATCAGGAGATCGGCCGCCTGATCCAGGCCGGTGCGCAGAATGCCGGCATCGAGTTCGCCCCCGACGTCGTGCGGCGGATCGCCGAGTTCGTGCGCGGCCTGCCGTACTACGCCCAGCTTCTCGGCCTGCATGCGGCGCGCAGCGCCGTCAGCCGCGGAAGCAAGCTGGTGGAGCGGCCGGATCTGGCCTATGCCGTCGCCCGCTGCCTGCAGGAAGCCGAGCGCGGCATTGTCGAAAGCTATGCCCGTGCGCTGGCTGCCGACCGCCGGGCCGAGCTGGAGGATGCATTGCTGGCTGCGGCGCTGTGTCCGGCCGATGCCTATGGCGTGTTCGATCCCAAGGACTTGGCTGGTGACAGCGGAGAATTGCCGAGCGCCTCGACGCTCGACCTGCTGAAGCGCCTGACGCGTGAGGACCATGGCGGCGTCCTGGCCCCGGTGGTCGAGCCAGGAATGGAGCGCTACCGCTTCCGCAACCAGATGATGCGCCAATATGTCCTGATGCGTCAGGCCAGCGAGCGCGGCCAGATCTGATCCATCCCCGATCAGGCCGTCCTTCGGCCCTTCCCCGGCGACGGGGGAGGGCCACTCTTTCATGGTGGACCCTTTTGCATGGCGGGTCTTTTGGCAGGCGGTGGGGCGTTACAGGAACGCCGCCCGCCGCTGGCCGCTGGCCTTCTGCCACGCCCACTCGACCACGACGCTCAGCAGACGCTCAAGCGACGGCTTCACCTCTGCCGCCAGTGTCGGGCGGAAGTGATAAGGGGAGGCCTCGTCCATATAGGTCGACTGGGTCAGTTCGAGCTGGATGGCGTGGATGTTCTCTTCCGGCTGGCCATAGCTGCGGATGATGAAACCGCCGCGCAGACGGCCGTTCAGCGCGGCTGAATAGCGCTCCGATGCCGAAAGCACGTTCATCAGCCGGACGACCAGCGGCTGGGCGGCGCTGCTGCCCTCGCCGGTGCCGAGGTTGAAGTCGGGCAGGGTGCCGTCGAAGAAGCGTGGAACCGCGCTGCGCACCGAATGGGCGTCGAACAGGATCGCCACGCCATAGCGGTCGCGCAAGGCGCGCAGCTCGCTGCGCATCTGCTCATGATACGGACGCCAATAGGCGCCGACCCGCCGGTCGATCTCCGCACGGCCGGGTTCCAGTCCCGGTCGATAGATCGGTGCGCGGTCGAACGTCGTCAGGGGACAGATTTCGGTGGGATCCTGCCCCGGATGCGGCACGACGCCGTCGGGATCGCGGTTGAGGTCCACCACATAGCGCGAGCAGAGCGCCGTCAGGAAACCGATTCCGAGTGCGGGTGCGAAGTGGTACAACCGGTCCAGATGACGGTCGACGTCGGGCTGCGCCAGTCCCTCCGGCGTCATCGTTGCGGCGATGTCCGGCGGAATCATGGTCCCGACATGCGGAATGCTGAGCAGGACCGGGGTTTCGCCCGGCTGGAAGCGGAAGGTTTCCATGGCTCGTCTCGTCATCGGAACGGCTTGCGCCACACTGTGTGCAGTGCGGCAGGGCCAGCGGTGGGACTATGACGGGCGGTGCCGCACCCCGTCAAACAGATTGCGTTTTTTTGAAAGAGTCGGGATGCCGGTGCGGTGGAAACCTATCCTTACGCGTTCCATTTCCTGCTGCGCCCGGCAGAATTGCCGGTTGACCTTGAGCTGCGCTTGCCGGAGACTTTCGCGCAATCGGCGACCGCCCGGCAGAAGGCGTCGCCCCGCACCGGACAAAGCTGTTCCTCGGATAGTTCCCAGGCGACCGGACAAAAGACTTCGACAACATACGGCGCCCCGATTTCGCAGCCCCGGTGACGAAGCAACGCAGCAGGGGAGAAGCGACCATGACCACCGCCACCCGTCTTGGCACGGCCATGCCCGGCCGGCGCCAGTTTTTGTTGCCGCTTGCGCTTGCCCCCATTGCCGGCTGGGCCGTTTGGGCTGCCGGGACGCCGGAGGCGCCGAGCCATCCCGCCAGTCCCTTCCATCTGCCGCTGGACAAGTCAACCGCGATCTGGCGCGACCTGGGCGCCGTGCGGATGGGCGGTCTGGCCGGCGATCCGCAATTTCCGGTGAAGGTATCGGCGTTGGACGGCCGTCCGGTCACCGTGCGCGGTTTCATGGTGCCGCTGACCGACGGAGCCAGCCACAACCGCTTCATTCTGTCCGCCAATCCGATGGGCTGTCCCGCCTGCGAAAGCCCCGGACCGGCGACCATGATGCATGTCCACACATCCATCGCCCTGCCGGCGACGCGGGAACCGCTGACCCTGACCGGAACATTGCGGCTGCGCCCGCAGGAGGGATTGTTCTATCGTCTGGACCGTGCCGAGCAGCGCTGGGCCTGACCCAGGCGGCCGATTTCCGCGAGGGGCGGCCATGACGGTGGCCGCCGCACGGATGGGCGCGCTGTCGATGGCGGCAGCCCTGCTTCTGTATGGCGGCCTCAGCGTGCCGGCGCCGCCGGCACTGCGAGGGGCGGAACTGTCCATCGGCCTTCTGATCCTGCTGTCGATCGGTTGGAAATGGCCGCTGGCGGTGGCGAGCGGCCATGCGCTGCGGACGCCCCCCGGCGCTGGATGGATGTCGTCCGGCATGGAATGGATGCCGGTGGCAGTTGCGGCATTCGCCTGGCTGCTGTGGGTGCCGCTGCTGCGCGGGGCGGCGCTGGGGTCGGACCCGGTCGATATCCTTCGCGACGTCGTGCCCCTCTTGTACCTGTTTCTTCCCGTGCTTCTGGTGCCGGCGTTGCGCGCCGCGGGGCGGACCGCCGTGCGGGCCTTGATCGGTGGGCTTGCCATTGCCGGCCTGCTGCTGGCCTTGCGCTGGTGGCGGCAGGCGGATTGGGGTTTCGGCGCCATCGGACAGCGGGCAATGGCCGATGGTGGCGCCTATCTGCTCAATGCGCCTGCGGTGCTGTTCGCCGCCGTGGTGCTGCCGGCTACGGCCTTGTCGCTGGTCGGCATCGGCGGCCGGTTCCGCTGGTGGCTTGCCGCGATCCCCGGTGCCGTCGGCGGGGCTCTCTGCCTTTCCGCGCTGGCCGGAGCGGTCCACCGCACCGCGCTGGGACTGGCGCTGCTGTCGCTGGCGCTGATCGCCCTGTGGTGGGCACGGCGGCAGGCGTGGCTGGCCCTGCCTCTGCTGATCGGTCTGGGGTTGGCGGTCGCCGTCGGTGGGGATGCATTGTTCGGTGCGTGGCAGCAGGCGGCGGAGAAGACGCGGCTGACCGGAATCAATGCCCGGTGGGAAGAGGCGGCGGCGGTGATCGAGCATGCCGTCGCCTCTCCCTGGGTGCTGCTGTTCGGCGACGGCTGGGGCGCGCGGATCGCCAACCCGGCGGTCGGCGGCTGGCGGGTCAGCTATACCCACACGCTGGCGAGCTACAGCCTGCTGAAGACCGGACTGTGCGGCATGATGGCGCTGGCGGCCTATCTTGGCGCGCTGGTCAGGCCCTGGTGCGGTCTGCTGGCTGCCGATCCGCCGCTGGCCCTGGCGGTGGTGCCTCCGCTGGCGATGGCGCTCTGCCTCCACACCAGCTTCAAGTACCTCGACACCGGCGTCATCCTGACGCTGATGCTTTTGGCGGCCGAGTGCAGGAAGGGGTTGTCTGATCCGTAGAGGATCTTCATACTTTCGCGTGTAATTCATGCTTCGGTGCGCCGTGCCGCTCGACCAACCGTCCATCATTTTCGTCAACCGGGTGTTCCCGCCTGACCGCGGGGCGACCGGCCGTTGCCTGTCGGATTTGTCCGCGCGGATCGCGGCTGCCGGCTGGCGGGTGACGGTGGTGACGGATGGCGAGCAGGGCAGCGTTGAGGTGCCGAACCGCGCCGTTCCGGACGGGGTCACGCTTGTCCGCACCGGCCGCGGGGTAAGGAAGGGTGAGCGGCCCGACACGCGCGCCTATCTCGATTCGCTTTGCCGAACTCACGGCTCGGGCTCTGCGCCTGCCGCGCCACGACCTCGTCGTCACGATGACCGATCCGCCGATGCTGGCGCTGGCCGGTCCGGTTCTGGCTGCGCGCCATGGTGCGGCGTCGCTGCACTGGTGCCAGGATCTTTACCCGGACCTTCTTCCGGTGCTGGGCGTGCGGATGCCGGAACTGCTCCTCCGCGTCGCCGGGGATGGCATGGCGCGGGCATTGCGGCGGCAGGATGGGGTGATCGCGATCGGCCGCTGCATGCGCGAACGCATCGTCGCATCCGGCGTGGCTGCGGATCGCGTGACCCTGTTGCCGAACTGGCCCGATCCGGCAATCCGTCCCCTGGAGAAGGCCGGCAACAGCCTCCGCCGCTCACTGGGTTTGACGGAGGGGGACGGACGCTTTCTGGTGGCCTATTCCGGAACGTTGGGCCTTGCCCATCCGATGGACGGCGTGCTGGAGGCGGCGGCCCGGCTGCAGCACAGCGATCCATCCGTGATTTTCCTGCTGGTCGGCGAGGGCAGGGGATTCGCCGCGGTGGAAGAGGCCGCACGCCTCACGGGTTTGCGCAACCTGCACCGGCTTCCCTGGCAGCCCGCCGACCGGCTGGCGGAGTGTCTGTCCGCCGCCGACCTGCATCTGGTGGCGATGGACCCGGCGGCGCAGGGGCTTCTGGTGCCGAGCAAGCTGGCCGGGGTGCAGGCGGCCGGCCGGCCTTGCCTCTTCCTGGGACCAGAGGGAAGCGAGGCAGCGGCCCATATGGATGGATGCGGCATGGTGATCGACCCGTTCGATGGGGTCGCCATTGCCGAAGCCGTGCGCGCCTATGCCGCCGCCCCCGACCGCTGCACAGCGGAGGGGGCGTGCGCTGCCAGAAGGGCTGAAGCCTGGAGCGCCGACCGTGCCGCCGCGGCCTTCGTCGGGTTGGCCCAACGTCTGGTCGAGGCACGCCGCGCCGTCCGGCCCCTGTTGGGGAGGCCGTTGCCCCATGCCTGACGGCGTCATCGCCCCGCGTCACACCCAGCCTCGGCCGCATGCGATGACGCTCGCTCTGCCGATGGCCGGAGGGGAGGGTGATTTTCGCGGCTTCGTTCGCACCCTGCGGACCGGCTGGTGCTGGTTGCTCGGCGGTTGGTTGGGCGGTCTGGCGCTGGCGGTGGCGGCTCTGTGGCTGGTGGCGCCGGCTTACACCGCGGCAATGGTGATCGGACCGACGGCCCGGGTCGGCTCCGCCGCGATGGGGGCACGGGTGCCGACGCTCAACGGCCGTGACTCCGCCGGTGTTGCCGAGCCGGGGGCGGGAGATGAATCGCTGTCCGACTTCGCCCGCTATCTTGAGCTGTTCGGTTCGGGACCGGTGGCCGACCGTCTGGCTGCGGACCCGGCCATCCTGCGCGCCCTGTTTGCCGAGCGCTGGGACGCGGAGGCGGAGCGTTGGAGTCCGCCACCCGGACTGTTCCCGACGCTGAAGCGGGCATTGCTGGCGATGGTCGGCCGCGAGGATTGGGTTGAGCCGGACGGCGACCGCGTGGCGCGCGCCCTGCGTGATCGGCTGGTTGTCGACATGCTGCGGTCGGGTCCGATGCGGCGGATCACCTTCCGCCATCCCGACCGGGCGATTGCAGTGGAGTTGCTCGGGCGGATTGCCGCGGCCACCGACGCCCATCTGCGGGCGGAGGCGGCGCGGCGCAGTGCCGCCCAGATCGCCCATATCAAGCTTCGTCTCGGCGCCGTCACCGTGGCGGAACACCGGCAGGCGCTGAGCGACCTGCTGCTGGACCAGGAGCGGGTGGCGATGATGATCGGCGTCGATCTGCCCTTTGCCGCCGACATGATCCAGCCGCCGGCTGCCTCCACCCTGCCGGACTGGCCGAACCCGGCCGTGGTGATTCCGCTGGCCGGACTGGTCGGGCTTGTCGCCGCCGGATTCGCCCTGTCCGTCTCCCACGCCCTGCGGGAACGGACGACGGGGGTGGAGGCGGCGCCATGAGGATTTCCACCATGCCTGCGCCCGCCATGACCGCCATCCCGGTCTCCGTGGTGGTGATGACGCGCAACGAGGCTGCGAACCTGCCGCAGTGCCTGCCGCCGCTCGCCCGATTCGCCGAGTGTTTCGTGGTCGACAGCGGCAGCGATGACGGCACGCCGGACATCGCACGGTCACATGGCGCCCGCCTGATCCCCTTCCGCTGGAATGGCCGCTATCCCAAGAAGAAGCAGTGGTGCCTGGATACTCTGCCATTCGCCCATGACTGGGTTCTGTTCGTCGACGCCGACGAGCGGCTGACGGCGGAGCTGGTTGAGGAGATCGCCCGGCTGATGGCGGCTGGCCCTGCCTGCGCAGCATACTGGATCGACGGCAGGCCGGTCGTCCGCGGCCGGCGGCTGCGTTTCGGCTGCTGGAATCGCAAGCTTGCTCTGCTGGACCGTCGGCGCGCGCGCTTTCCCGATCAACCCGACCTGGATATCGCCGCGATGTGGGAGGTCGAGGGGCATTACCAGCCGCAGGTGTCCGGAACGACCGGCCGGCTTCGCCACCCGATGGACCATGAGGATGCCAAGCCGCTCTCGGCCTGGTTCGACCGCCACAACCGGTATTCCGACTGGGAGGCGGCGATTCGTGCCGACGGCCGGATGGAGCGGCTGATAACGGGTGAACCGGATGGCGGCTCCAGTGCCCCTCATAGCCTCCGCGCCCTTCTTGGCCGGCGTATGCAGAAGCGGCTTTTCCAGCGCCTGCCGGGCCGGCCGCTCTTGGCATTTCTGCATGCCTATGTGCTGCGCCTTGGCGTCCTCGATGGCGCAGCCGGGCTCGACCACGCGCTGGCGCGCGCGTTCTACTATTGGCAGGTCGGGCTCAAGATGCGGTCGGCGGCAATGGGACCGGGAGCGTTCGACCGTTTCCCGTCCATCCGCGCCGCTTCCGAGCCTGTCCGGACTGTCCGTCCGGCGGGCGACCCTTATTCTTCGAGCAGCGCGATCCGGTCGCCACCCAGCGCCTTCAGCAGGTCGAAGGTCCGCTTGCGCACGCCCGGATCCTCGATCCGGTAATAGGCGCGCACCAGTTCCAGCGTCTCGCGGCGGGCCATCAATTCGAACTCGTCCGTCTCGCTCATCGCTTCGGACGGAACTTCCGCGGCAATCTGGTCGGGCGACGGCATGTCGTCGAAGAAGTAGCTGACCGGCACACCGAGAACCTGGGAGAGGTTGTAAAGGCGGCTGGCGCTGATGCGGTTCGACCCACGCTCGTATTTCTGGAGCTGCTGGAAGGTGATCCCAACCGCTTCGCCCAGCTTTTCCTGGCTCAGGCCAAGCAGGGTCCGGCGAAGCCGCAAGCGGGCTCCGACATGGATGTCGATGGGGTTGGGACCTTCGCCGCGGCGCGACAGGGTGTGGGCGGGGGCGAGTTTGGTCTTGGTCGCGCTCATAAGTCGTACCTCAAAAGGAAAGCCAGAGGGAAGGCGCCGCGGGAATGCTTAGTTCAGAAAGTAAATTCTATGCAACCATTTGTGCGTATCAACGGTCCGTTTGGGTGGAAGGGGGAGGAAGAGTGCGAAAGACATTAAGTTTCAGGGCATCGGAAACGTAATTTCGCGTATAGAGCGGGAAGATGGTGGCGCAATGCCAGTGCGACTCGTCGAGCCAGGACGATCATTGCCGCGTGTGCGGCCCCATGGCCGAAATGCCGTTGTCGAATCGCTGTCTGCTCATGCCTGCCAGCGGTTGCGTCGCGCTGCGACAGGCCGCCGGCCGCGAACAGGCAGACCGGCCAGTGCAGCCGTTCGGCCCGTCCGCGCTTCAGCACCGACAAGGTGAAGTCATAATCGGCCGCGATCCGGTACCCGGAGTCGAAGCGCAGCCCTGCCAGTGCCGACACGGAGTAGATCATCGCCTGATGGTGGGTGAACATGCCCAGCGATGCCCAACGGTGGGAGCGGGCACGCTTCAGCAGGATACGTCCGTCACCCAGCCGCTCCAGCGCATCGCCATAGAGAAGGGCGCAGTCGGGATGCCGGGCAATCGCTTGCAAAAGCCGGATGCCGCTGTCCGGCTCCGCCAGCCGGTCGCCGGCATTCAGGAACAGCACATGGCTGCACCCCAGCCGGCCCGCGGCGGCGAGCGCATCGTTCATCGCATCGTACAGCCCCGAGTCGCGGGCTGAGCGCCACCACAGCGGGACATCGGCATGGTCCGCCAGCCACTCTGCCGTTCCATCGGTGGAGGCGCCATCGGCGACCAGCCAGACGATGCCGGGACCGAGCTGCCCGCGCAGGCTGTCATAGGTGTCGGCCAGTCCGGCGCGGTCGTTGCGGACCACGGTCAGCATGGCGAGTCGGAGCGGGGCGGGCGCCGTCATCGCGTGATCACCGAAATCGAGGCCGCCGTGATCGCCAATTGGCTCAGGATGTTGCCGATGGCCTTGGTGGCGTCCAGCCCGTCGAAGGGGCGGGGGTCGCGCGGCACCACCAGGATCGACCCGGGCGGGATAACGTCCACCCGATGGTTCCAGGAGGACAGCGCCAGCGGCCGTGCCCGTCCGTCCGGCAGAACCAGGAAGCTGCGACCGGTGTCGGCATCGCGGGTCGGGCCGCCCGCCTCGTTCAGGTAATCCTCGGCACCCTTGCCGCTGACGAACTGTGCCGCGGTCGGGTGAAGAACCTCGCCCGACACCGCCACGGTCAGCGGTCGTTTCGGGATCACGATCCGGTCATCGGGTTCCAGCAGCGGGTCGAGAGCCGGGCGGCTGCGCAGGACAGCCGGGTCCGCTTCCACCACCACGCGGCCGAGCGGTTCGGCTGCACGGAGCTGGGCGGCGAGCTGGCGGGCCAGTGCGACATTCTCCGCCTTCACCGGCTCGCCCTTCTCCACCTCCAGCGCCAGCGCGCGCTCCAGTTCACGCGCTTGCAGCTGGAACTGCTCCCTCTCGCGGCGGCGTTCGCTCTCGCGGGTCAGCACGGCCCCAGCCGGATAGGCATCGTCGATCAGGCCGCCGGCCCGCGCGATCAGGGAGGACAGCGTCTCACCGCGGCCGATGTCGTAGCGGCCGGGACGGCGCACCGCCCCTTCGATGGCGACCGCGCGGGCCTCCAGCGCCTGCGGGCGCGGGTTGATCCGCAGCGCATCTCCAGGGCCGATCCTGCGGGCGCCGTCGCGGGTCAGGTCGATGGCGCTACGCGTGCCGTTGGCGGCCGTCAGTTCCGCCACCGTGGGGTCGGCGTCGGTGGAGAGCCCGCCTGCCGCCGCGACCAAGGCCGCCAGCGGCGTGAGGTCGGCGACCGGATAGCCGCCGGGATCGCGCACGGCGCCACGCAGCTGGACGGTCCGCTCGCCAATCACCGCGACGATGGCCGGATCGAGTACCGCCGCCAGCATCGGCGGTTCGGACTCGTCGTCCGCCTTGCCGTCCGTCCTCGATTCGGCGGGCTTCACCAAGCCGCGGATGTCGTCGGCGGCGAACAGGTGAATGCGGTCTCCGTCGCTCATGGCACGGTCGGCGCGTCCGGCAGCCACCTCCTGTGGGGAGAAGGGCAGATAGACGCGGGTCAAGGTCCGCCGGTCATAGCGTTCGACGATGCCGAGCAGCGGATACACGTCCCGCTTCAGCGCCTTGCCCTCCGCCAGCGCCTGACGCAGCGTGGCACCGGCCGGCAAACGGCGGGTGCCGGGCCGGCGGACATGGCCGAGCAGCTCATAGTGAGGCGCTTCCGATTCGACGATGGTCTCGCGCGCGCCGGCGCTCTCCGGCCCATCGGCCACGGGATAGAAACCGGGCCGCGGCGCACCGGTAAGCCGCAGAACGGAATGGCGCAGGGCCAGCGGCAGCAGGTCCGGCACCGTTGCGAACAGGGGCGGGCAGGGTGTGCGGGAACCGGTCAGCGTGGCGGCGGCGCGCGCCTGCGGACCGGTGGCGAGGGGACCGGCCGGCTCCGCCGCCAGGATGCGGGCCAGCGCCACCAGACCGGGACAGGCATCCGGCGGCGGCTGGCGTTCGCCGCGCAGCAGAGCCAGCACCGCCTCCGACGTCAGGAAATCGACGTCGGCAGTCCCCAGGACATAGAGCGTGTCGCCGTCCGAAAGCTGTCGGCGGTCGCGTCCGTTCAGAACGGCCGACAGGTCGACCGGCCGCAGGCTGCGCGCCGCCGTCGTTGGGGCAGTGCTCTCCAGGGCGGCGAAGGGAAAATAGGCCGATGGGCCCAGGTCCGCACGGGAAAGCAGTCCGGGCAAGGATTTAACCCGGGTGAGCGCACGGGGGCCGGGACGCAGGACATGTCCGTCGAGCCGAACCTCGCCGCGGCGGTCTTCCCGTTCCGGCACGATCAACAGCAGGTCGCCGTCACCGAACCGCTTGGCGTCGGCGTCGGCGATCTCCTCCGCCGTTTCCTCGCCCGACGGCCCGATGCCGAATCGCACAAGCCGGCCGCGGCCGGGCCGCAGCGCGCCACCGGCAAGGTCGCGCATCTCCGACGCCGACAAGGGGCCGCCACCCGGCGGCAATTCATAAATGCCCGGCCGCTTCACCGGTCCGGCAATTGCGACGGTGGCGCCGAGCGGCGGGACGAACAGGCGGTCGCCGTCACGCACCGGCATATCCGCATTGCCGGTCGCACCGGCGATTTGCAGGGCATAGAGGTCGACCATGACCGCACCGCCGGACCGCATCAGCCTGACCGCGCGCAGGCTGCCGCCGCGATCCACGCCGCCGGCGGCCGACAGCGCATCGAGCACGGTGGCGAAGGCGCTGATCTCCTGCCGGCCGGGGCGGCGGACGGCGCCGGTGACCAGCACGCCGATCCGCCGCACCTCCGCCAGCGACGCGAAGGCATCGGTGCTGGGCCAGGTGGCGGCGACGGTGGCGGACAGGTCACGTCGCAGGACGTCCAGCGTCAGGCCGGCAGCCGTCAGCGGCCGCAGGTCGTCCACCACCAGCTGGCCGTTTCGGTCGACGGTGAAGCGTTTGCTGAAGGATTTCTGCCCGCGCAGGGTGACCAGGACGGTGTCGCCGGTGTTCAGGACATAGTCGCCCTGGATGGCGCCGGGCGCGGCCTCGGCCGTCGAATCCGCATCGGTTGCAGAAGCAAACAGGTCATAGCCGAATTGGCGCAACGGTTCTCCCGCACGTATGGAGAAGGCCGCCTCCAGGGGGGAGTCCGTCGATGCCGGCTGAGGACGCGGCAATAGTGGATCGCTCCGCGCAGGCCCGGCGGCCGACACGGCGCACGCCCACAGAATCAACGCCGACCCGGGCGCAATTCGGGCGAATATCCTGCACGCAGCAGCCAACATGGATGTCCAACAACCCCAGCAATCACCCGCACAGCGCGAGTGATCGACGCTGAACACTATCGCGTGCAATAGGCCGAATGGCAATGGCCTGCGTCCGGGGCGCCATGCAAAAGGGTGGCATCCATGGATGGCGGGGCGGCGCTATGATGAGGCCGCCTTCCGCCGGTCCGAACCTTTCCGGGGCGGCGAAACAGTCAAGAAAGTCAACGGCGTGATCGTCATCCACAGCGAAGAGCACCGGCTGCAGGCCGGCCGGTCCGAACTCAACGACGGCCAACTCGTTCCCTGTTACGAGAAGCCCGCGCGTGCCGACATCGTCCGGGCGCGGATTGAGGCGGTCGGGCTGGGGCCGGTCGTGGAGCCCACCCGTCACGGCATCGACCCGCTGGAACGGGTGCATGACGCCGGCTACCTCGGCTTTCTCCGGACCGCCTGGGACGATTGGGTGGCGGAGCATGGTGCCGACATCGACGCGCTGCCGCTGAACTGGGTGGCGCCGGGAATGTCGCGGCGGCGGGTGCCCCGGTCCATCGACGGGCGGCTCGGCTTCTACTCTTTCGATGCGGGGACGCCGATCACCGCGGGCACGTGGCGGGCCGCGACATCCGCAGCCGACAGCGCACTGACAGGCGCCGACCGGCTGCGGGCCGGTGACCGCAGCGCCTTTGCGCTGTGCCGTCCCCCGGCCACCATGCCGGCCACGCCTTCTACGGCGGCTATTGCTTCCTGAACAACGCGGCCATCGCGGCGCAATCCCTGCGTGACGGCGGGGCTGCGCGCGTGGCGGTGCTGGACGTCGATTATCACCATGGCAACGGCACCCAGGAGATCTTCTGGGAGCGCGGCGATGTGCTGTTCTTGTCGATCCATGCCGATCCGGCCGACGAGTTCCCCTATTTCTGCGGTCATGCCGATGAGACCGGGGCAGGCGCCGGGGAAGGTGCCAACCTGAACCTGACGCTGCCCTGGGGGACCGACTGGAACGGCTACGCCCAGGCGCTGGCCGTCGCGGCGGCATGCATCCGCGAGTTCGGCGCCGACGCGCTGGTGCTGTCGCTGGGTGCGGACACCTATGGCGGCGACCCGATTTCCCGCTTCCGCCTGTTGTCGGAGGATTTCCTGCGCATGGGCGCCGCCATCGCCGGAATCGGCCTGCCGACCCTGTTCGTGCTGGAAGGCGGCTATGCCGTCGACGATCTGGGCGTCAATGTCGCCAATGTCCTGACCGGCTTCGAGCAGAACTGAGGCAGCGGGACGGCTGCGGGGATGGTCATACCGTTGCCGGTGCGGACGAATCGTCCTAAATTGATGGGAAGTTCGGCATCTGAGTGAGGATGCGGGCGGTGGCTGCCGACCTTTCCATCTCCAGCCCGTCGATCGGACCCTATTCCACCCCGCGCAGCGTACCGCTGCGGCGGGATGGGAAGGGCGCATCCGGTGCTCAAGCATCCGGCACTCAGGATGGCGAGAGCGGCTCCGCCGACAGCGTCACCCTGTCCGACGCAGCCCGGCAGCAGGTCCAGAAACTCAAGCAGGCCGACACCAGCGTCCGCCAGCATGAGGCGGCGCATCAGGCGGCAGGCGGTGCCCATGCCGGCGGCGCCTCCTTCACCTTCACCCGCGGTCCGGACGGCAAGAACTACGCCACCGCGGGCGAGGTGCCGATCGATGTCAGCGCCGAATCGGAACCGGCGGCCACCGTCGCCAAGATGGAGCAGGTCAAGGCCGCGGCGCTCGCTCCGGCCGATCCCTCGCCTCAGGATTTGCGAGTCGCTGCACAGGCCGATGCGGCGAAGCTGCAAGCCCAATCGGAACAGCGCCAGCAAGGTGGCGATACGGCATCCGCACGCGCTGCCGCCGCCTATGGCGCGGTACAGGGGCTCGGCAATGCCGGACGCAATTCGGGAACGGCGAGGGGGCTGACGGTCTGACGCCGCTGCGGCCGGTGCCGGTCGCCAGTGTCAGCTCCCCTCTCGACCGGTCAGCGACGCGGGTTCGTTTCGCCGTCCAGCGTCAGCAGGGCGCCATACAGCTCTGGCCGGCGGTCGCGGAAGACGCCCCAGGAGGCACGCTGCGCCGCGATGCGGTCGAGGTCGAAGCTGGCGGTCAGGACCGTCCGGCTCTCGCGGTCGGCCTGCGCCACGATCTCCCCCTGCGGGCCAGCGATGAAGGACGAGCCATAGAAGGTCAGCGCGCAGCTTTCCCCCTGCTCAACCCCAACTCGGTTGGAGGCCACGAGCGGCATCAGGTTGGCGCCGGCATGGCCCTGCATCACCCTGGTCCAATGGCCCTGGCTGTCGATGGAGGAGTCCTGCGGTTCCGATCCGATGGCGGTGGGGTAGAGCAGGATCTCCGCCCCTTTCAGCGCCATGACACGCGCCGTCTCCGGGAACCATTGGTCCCAGCAGATGGCGCAGCCGACCGTGGCGTAGCGGGTCTTGAACACCTGGATGCCGCTGTCGCCGGGGCTGAAATAGAACTTTTCCTGATAGCCGGGACCGTCGGGAATGTGGGACTTGCGATAGATGCCCAGCAGGCTGCCGTCGGCATCGACCATGGCCATCGAGTTGTAATAGGCGTTGCGGGCCCTCTCGAAGAAGCTGATGGGGATGACCACCGACAGCTCCCGCGCAAGGGCTTGCATCCGTTCGATCACCGGGTGACCGTCGGCCGGCGCAGCCAGTTCGAACAACGATTGCTTCTGGTCCTTGCAGAAATAGGGGGTCTCGAACAGCTCCTGCGGCAGGATGATCTGCGCGCCCATGGCGGCAGCCTCGCGAATCAGCGATTCGACGCCATCGACGTTGGCGGCACGGTCCCAGCTGCAGGCCATCTGGGTGGCGGCGACGGTGACGGTACGGGACGAAGGGGCGGTTGGCGAAGCGGTCATTGCGGGCTCACGGCTCCTGTAACGGGCGGTTCGGGGCTTGTGTGACCAAAGGTCGCGGCAGTTGCAAGTGGTCGGAAGGAAATTATCAACAATTTAGCGAAATATTCATTTAACGCTCTGGTGCTGTACGAATTGCCAAATAAAAACGATCCAATTGGCAATGATCATATCGATCATCATATGCGGATATGGTGTCTACCGACGGCACCAAAAAGATGGACGTGACACAAGTCGGCCATGCGAAGAGTCGGTGAATGTGTTCTGCTTACTCCGCCGGTGATTTGGATGACCAAAACCGACATATCATTGCATGCCGGTGACAGGTGGCTGCGCAATTGATTTGCGCTTTGCACACAACACGTTATGATTGGATGACGCAGCCATGCCCACTCGTGTCAAGGTGGTGTTACCAGACAGGCATGGACCCGGTGGATGCACTGCGGCGGCGTCGCCTCGACAGGCGGCTGTCCGTCCAATGCAGCCGGCGGGCTGGGGTGGCTGTGGGCACGGGAACGACGGCAGAGAGATTGTCGGTATGGAGGCGTCTGTCAAGGGGTGGGAGTCGGAACGCCCCGGCGAGTCGGAAGACGCGGCCGGTTCGGCCGACGGTGCTTTATCGTTCGTCGTCCGGGACGTGAATCGCGCCTTCGCCCGCGCCCTCCAGACACGCATCGCGCGGTCGGGGGTCAGCATGGGGCAATGGTTCTTTCTGCGTGCCCTGTGGGAAGAGGACGGATTGACCCAGCGGGAGCTAAGTCACCGCGTGGGCATGATGGAGCCGACCACGGTCACCGCGGTCAACGTGATGGAGAGCCAGGGGCTGGTTCAGCGCGTGCGCAACAGCCATGACCGCCGCAAGATGAACGTCTTTCTGACCGACAAGGGCCGGGCCCTGCGTCAGACCATGATGCCCAGCGCGTCGGAGATCGCCCAGATCGCCATCGACGGCATTGCGCCGGCAGATCTGGACCTGACTCTGGAGGTTCTGCGCCGTGTCGGCGCCAACCTCAACGCCGCCTGTGCGGCTGCCCGTGACGGCGAAGACGGCGGCGGACGGGACGAGAGGTAGCGCTCGGCCGCTTCGGACCTCCGCTCCCTCCGTCCCGTTTCAGTCGATCTCGGAACACCTGCCCGGAGCGGCCGTCCTTTCGATCAGCCGCCTCTCGGGTCAATCGTCGTCCGGGTCCGGTGGCGGCGGCAGGCTGGCACCCGTCAGGTTGGCACCGGTGAATTTCGCGTCGCGGATGTTGGCGTCGCTCAGGATCGCCCCGGTCAGGTTGGCGTTGCTGAAATCGCAGTCGGACAGATTGGCCCCGCGCAGATTGGTACGGACGCAGGAACTGCCGGTCAGCTTTGCACCGGTCAGGTTCGCCGCCCACAGGCGACCGGTCGGCTGGCCATCCGGTCCCTTTATATCGACCCAGCCGACTCCTGCCCCGTCCAGCCGGATCCCGGTCATGTTGGCGCCGCGCAGATTGGCGCCGTCCAGGATCGCTCCGCTGAAATCGGCGCCGTCCAGCACCGCTTCGGAGATGTCGCACATGATCAGCAGCGCCTCGCGCATCTTGGCGCCGCTGAGATTGGCCCGCTTCAGATTGGCGCCCGACAGGTTGACCCCCGTCAGGTCGATGTGGCTGAGGTCGGCAGCGGTCAGGTCGGCCCTGGCGCCCATTGTCCCATTGGTGTTGATCCAGGTGTAATGGCTGTGCAGCGCTTGCTGGATCTGGACCGAGAAATTATCGGCCGACCGCGCCAGATTGGCGCCGGTGGTGTCGGCTCCGGCCAGATCGGCACCCTCCAGCTTCGCCCCCTGGAGGTCGGCGTTGCGCAGGTTGGCTCCGGCCAGCATGGCGCCGGTCAGGTTGGCGTCGCGCAGCACCGCTCCCTGCAAATTCACGCCCGACAGGTTGCTGCCGCGCAGGTCGGCGCGGGCGAGATTGCAGCTTTTCATGCTGGCGCGCATCAGCGTGGCGCCGGTCAGCAGCGCACCCTCGCAATCGGCGCCATTCATCGACACGTCGGTCAGGTCGGCGCCCGACAGGTTGGCGTTGTTCAGGGACGCATCGTCGAAATCCGTGCCCGACAGGTCGGAGCGGACGAAATCGAGCCCCTTGCCATTCTTGCCGCCATGTCCGCCATACAGCAGGGCGCCGCCGCGCAGGTCGGCCTCCTTGAGGATCGCGCGCTTCAGCTTGGCACCACGCATATGGGCGCCGCGCAGGTCGGCGCGATAGAGGTTGCAGCCCGACAGGTCGGCCTTCGTCAGGTGCGCGGCGAACAGGTCGGCGGTGCTGAGATTGGCGTTCGACAGGTCGCAATGGGACAGGTTGGCGCCGGACAGCTTGCCCTGGGCCAGATTGACCCCGGACAGGTTCGACCCTTCCATGTTCGCCATGGTCAGGTTGGCGCGCGAACCGCCCGACTTGCTCTTCAGCCAGCGCTCGTGCTTTTCCAGCACGGCAACCAACTCGTGCGGTGTCATCGATCCTGTCCGGTCTGCATGGTTGCGTGGTCCATCGATAGACCAGTGTTCCGAAATAATCTATGCCAAAGGTTAATGCCGCTTCCAGTGCTGCGGTGGCTTGGCGTCGACGGCGTCAGGCCCCATCTGCGGGGCGCCGGGCGCGGAAACGCCGGTCGCAGCCAAGTGAGAACAAGGAGTTGGGGATTATGTCGGGTGGACACACGCTTGCTGCTTTCGATACCGAACTGGCGGCGCTGCGCAGCGCCATCGACCGCATGGGCATACTGGTGGAGCGGCAGGTCGGGCTGGCGCTCGATTCGCTGGCCGGCCCCGATGCCGATATCGCCGGCGAAGTGCTGAAAGGCGACGCCGAGATCGACCGGCTGGAGGCGGAGGTGGAGGCGATGACCGTCCGTCTGCTGGCCCTCCGCCAGCCGATGGCGAAGGATCTGCGCGAGATCGTCGCCGCTTTGAAGATCGCCTCCAACCTTGAGCGCATGGGCGATTTCGCCGGCTCGGTCGCCAAGCGCGCGGTCACGCTGTCGACCCTGCCGGTGGCTCCGCCGGTTGCCTCGCTGGTCCGCATGGGGCGGATGGTGCAGGCGATGATCGGCGACATGCGCCGCGCCTATACCGAACAGAATCCGGAGCTTGCCACCTCCGTCCGTGACCGCGACGGGGAGGTGGACGCCGCCTACACCGCGCTGTTCCGCGAGTTCCTGACCTACATGATGGAGACGCCGGCGCAGATCACCGGCTGCACCCACCTGCTGTTCGCCGCCAAGTCGATCGAGCGCATCGGCGACCATGCCACCAACGTGGCGGAGAACATCAGCTTCCTGGTCAAGGGCCGTCTGCCGTCGGACGAGCGCCGCAAGGAGGACCTCAGCAGCTACGCCGTCGCCCCGCCGCAGGATCGGGTGTGACAGGGAACGCTTGAAAGGGAGCACTTGACAGGCAGCCCGCCCTGTGTTGCGGTTGCGGTCATGAACATGTCCTCGCCCCTCCTGTCGCAGCATTGGTGGTGGCCCGTCTCCAACGGGCCGGCCTGGCGACGCGCGTGAGCGTGGATTGAAAACAAAAGGCCGCCCGGTGCATCCGGAGCGGCCTTTTTTCCTGACCCGTCACAGCGGGTCGCCCAGCGGAAGAACGGACAGGCAGGCGGAAGCACCGGGTGGCGTCACCGAAAAGACGCCCGAACCGGAGCACCGCCGTCATGATCCCGTCCCACCTGTTCCTTGCCGATCCTGCCTTCCTCGATCCGTTCGCGGCCACGACCGGTGGTGGCCTCGGCCTGCACCGCACCGCCGAGCCGGTGGTGCCGGCCGAGGCGGTCGATGCGCTGGTCACTGCGCTCGACGAGCGGCGCGGGCTGCTGCTGTCCGGCGGGGTGGAGGCGCCCGGCCGCTACCGGCGCCAGGCGCTGGGCTTCGTCGATCCGCCGCTGTCGGTGACCGCCCGCGGCCGGACCGTGCGCATCGATGCGTTGAATCCGCGTGGGCGCCTGCTGCTGCCGGCCGTGGCCGGGGCGTTGGACGGGCATGAGGCGCTCGTCGGGCTGGAGATCACTGCCGGCCGGGTCACCGCCCTGGTGCGCCGTCCGGCCGGGGTCTTTGCCGAGGAGGAGCGCAGTCGCCAGCCTTCCGTTTTCAGCGTGCTGCGGGCGCTGATGGCACTGTTCGCCTGCCCGGACGAGCCGTTCCTGGGGCTTTATGGTGCCTTCGGCTACGATCTCGCTTTCCAGTTCGAGCCGATCCGCCGCCGGCTGGTACGGCCGGACGACCAGCGCGACCTTGTGCTGTATCTGCCCGACCGGCTGCTGGTGGTCGACCATGCCGCCGGGGTGGCGCGCCGCTTCGCCTACGAGTTCGTGGTGGACGGCGTCTCGACTGAGGGTGTCGCGGGTGGCGGGAGGGCCCATGGCTACCGACCCGACACCAACGCCGCCGCGGAGTGCGACCATGCCCCCGGCGAGTACCAGCAGGTGGTGCGGGCGGCCAAGGAGGCCTTCAACCTCGGCGACCTGTTCGAGGTGGTCCCCGGCCAGACCTTCGCCGAACCCTGCGCCGACAGCCCCGCCACGATCTTCCGCCGTCTGCGCACTGCCAACCCCGCCCCCTACGAGGCGTTGATTAACCTCGGCGACGGCGAGTTCCTGGTCGCCGCCAGCCCGGAAATGTATGTGCGTGTCGGCCAGGGGCGGGTGGAGACCTGTCCGATCTCCGGCACTGTGGCACGCGGAAGCAATGCGCTGACCGACGCGACGCAGATCCTGACGCTGCTGAACTCGGCCAAGGATGCGGCGGAGCTGACCATGTGCACCGACGTCGACCGCAACGACAAGGCGCGGGTGTGCGAACCCGGCTCCGTCCGCGTGATCGGCCGGCGGATGATCGAGCTGTATTCCCGCCTGATCCACACCGTCGATCATGTGGAAGGGCGGCTGCGCGAGGGTTTCGACGCGCTGGATGCCTTCCTCACCCACACCTGGGCGGTGACGGTGACCGGTGCGCCCAAGCGCTGGGCCATGCAGTTCCTGGAGGATACCGAACATTCGCCGCGCCGCTGGTACGGCGGGGCGTTCGGACGCATCGGCTTCGACGGCGGGATGGACACCGGGCTGACCCTGCGCACCATCCGCATGAAGGACGGGGTTGCCTTCGTCCGCGCCGGCGCCACCCTGCTGTCCGACAGCGATCCGGATGCCGAGGACGCCGAGTGCCGGCTGAAGGCGTCGGCCTTCCTCGACGCGGTGCGCGGTGCCGGCCCCCGGCTGTCGGTGGTTGAGAGCGGTGTCCGGTGGAGCGGGCAAGGGAGTGGCGAGGGCAAGCGGGTGCTGCTGGTCGATCATGACGACAGCTTCGTCCATACGCTGGCCGACTATTTCCGGCAGACCGGCGCCAGCGTCACGACGCTGCGTCACACCCACGCGCGTGCCGCCCTGCGCAACGATCCGCCCGACCTGCTGGTGCTGTCGCCGGGACCGGGGCGGCCGGCCGATTTCGATGTCGGCGGCAGCGTGCAGGCAGCGCTCGATCTCGGTGTGCCGGTGTTCGGCGTCTGCCTGGGACTGCAGGGCATGGTCGAGCATTTCGGTGCGACGCTGGACCGCCTGCCGGAGCCGATGCATGGCAAGGCTTCAAGCTTGCGTCATCAGGGGAGCGGGCTCTTCGACGGGCTGCCGCAGGGGATGCGGGCCGGCCGGTATCATTCGCTGGTGGCGCGGCGCGACAGCCTGCCGCCGGACCTGCGGGTGACGGCGGAGACGGAGGACGGGACGGTGATGGCGATCGAGCACCGGTCGCTGCCGCTGGCTGCCGTGCAGTTCCACCCCGAATCGATCCTGACTTTGGATGGTGCTGGCGGCGGGGCCGGTCTGGCGTTGATCGCCAACGTCATGGGGACGTTGGCGGGGCGTGCCGGCGAGGCGCTTGAACGCGAAGCGGCGGCCTGATGGGGCCGCCGCTTCGGTAAATCCTGTGGCTTGGGCGAGTGGCGGAAACCCGTCACTCCACCATGCCCAGCGCTTCCTTGTAGAGTTCGAGGATGGCTTCCTGCTCCTGGCGGTCGGCCTTGTCCATCTTCCGCAGGCGAATGATCTGCCGGATGATCTTGGTGTCGAAACCGGTGCCCTTCGCCTCGGCGTAGACTTCCTTGATGTCTTCCTGCAGACCGCGCTTTTCCTCTTCGAGACGCTCGATGCGCTCGACAAAGGACTTCAGGCGATCCGCCGCGATGCCGCCGACGTCGGACATGGCAAAACCTCAAACGATGGGGGTGTTCGTGAACGGGGCGGGACAATATCGGCGGGCGGGGAGAATGGCAAGCCGGCGATGTGCCGCGCCGGTGCACGGCAGGGGCACGGCTGCGTCATCGCGTCGCGGCAATTCCTTCGTACAAGCGAAAGCGTCGCCGGAATTTGAACAGCCCGTGGCTGATTTGTCTGTTCCGATGAAACAATCGTACGATAGGCCTACGCAGCCATTCCCTTTGTTGCGGCGCACCCAATAGGCTGGTATTACCATCGGTGGGTTCGGCTTCACAAAGTCACATGGATCCGGCATGTATGCGCGTCGTCTGTGCCGATAACCCATGGGGGATGCCGGGATCGGCGTATTTGAGGCAGGGGAGTTTTATCTAATGAAAGTCGCCATTCCAAAGGAGCGACGTGCGGGCGAACTTCGCGTGGCCGCCTCACCGGAAACGGTGAAGAAACTGAAGGGGTTGGGACTGGACGTGGTGGTGGAGAGCGGGGCCGGTCTCGGCTCCAGCATCACCGACGCAGCCTTTGAGGCGGCGGGGGCCGTCATCGCCGCCGACCAGGCTTCGGCGCTGGCCGATGCCGACATCGTGCTGAAGGTCCAGCGCCCTCTGATCGCTGCGGAAGGTGGTGAGGACGAACTGGCGCTGATCCGCAAGGGCGCGCTGCTGTTCGCCATCCTCAATCCCTACAACAGCCGCGACCATGTGAAGGCCTACGCCGATGCCGGCGTGAACGCCTTCGCCATGGAGTTCATGCCGCGCATCACCCGTGCCCAGGTCATGGACGTGCTGTCCTCCCAGGCCAACCTCGCCGGCTACAAGGCCGTCGTCGATGCCGCCTCGGAATATGGCCGCGCCTTTCCGATGATGATGACCGCCGCCGGCACCGTGCCGCCGGCGAGAGCCTTCATCATGGGCGTCGGTGTCGCCGGCCTCCAGGCCATCGCCACCGCCAAGCGCCTCGGCGCCATCGTCTCGGCCACCGACGTGCGCCCGGCGGTGAAGGAGCAGGTTCAGTCGCTGGGCGGCAGCTTCGTCGCAGTGGAGAACGACGAGTTCAAGCAGGCCGAGACCGCCGGCGGCTATGCCAAGGAGATGTCCGACGACTACAAGCGCCAGCAGGCAGCCCTGGTCGCCGAGCACATCAAGAAGCAGGACCTCGTCATCACCACAGCACTGATCCCCGGCCGCAAGGCGCCGATCCTGGTGACGGCGGAGCATGTGGCGTCGATGAAGCCGGGCTCGGTGATCGTCGATCTGGCGGTGGAGCAGGGCGGCAACGTCGAGGGCGCCAAGCTGGGCGAGGTGGTGACCACGGCCAACGGCGTGAAGATCGTCGGCCACGCCAACTATGCCAGCCGCATCGCCGAGAGCGCGTCGCTGCTCTACGCCAAGAACCTGCTGGCGCTGCTGACGTCGCTGCACGGCAAGGACACTGGCATCGTCGTCAACTGGGACGACGAGATCGTCAAGGCCATCGCGCTGACCCGCGACGGCGCCGTCGTTCACCCCGCCTTCGCCGGCTGACCGGGCGCCCGAGGAGACTTACCGCAATGGATCAGACCCAACTGTCCGCCCGTATTGCCGAGCTGAAGGCGAACCTCGCGGCGCTCGGCCAGCAGGCCGACCAACTGGCCGCCCAGGTCGCGCACGCGGCGCAGCCCGCCGCGGAGGCCGCCGGCGGTCATGGCAGCTTCTTCGTCACCGGCCTGACGGTGCTCGTGCTGGCCTGCTTCGTCGGCTACTACGTCGTCTGGCGCGTCACCCCGGCCCTGCATTCGCCGCTGATGGCCGTCACCAACGCCGTGTCGTCGGTCATCATCGTCGGCGCGCTCGTCGCCGCCGGCCCGGCCGGCTTCGGCTTCTCCAAGGTCCTGGGATTCCTCGCCGTCATCCTGGCGTCCGTCAATATCTTCGGCGGCTTCCTGGTGACCCAGCGCATGCTCTCCATGTTCAAGAAGAAGGGCAAGTAAGACCATGGAAACCTTGTCCGCCCTTCTCTATCTCGTCGCCTCCATCTGCTTCATCATGGCGCTGCGCGGGCTCTCCAGCCCGGAGACCTCGCGCCAGGGCAACATCTACGGCATGGTCGGCATGACCATCGCCATCCTGACCACGCTGGCCTCGCCCATCGTCCAGTCCTACTGGATGATCGTGCTCGGCATCGCCATCGGCGGCGCCATCGGTTACGTCGTCGCCAAGAAGATCGAGATGACGGCGCTGCCGCAGCTCGTCGCCGCCTTCCACTCGCTGGTCGGCCTCGCCGCGGTGTTCGTTGCGCTCGCCGCCTTCTACTCGCCGGAGGCCTACGGCATCGGCCTGCGCGGCGCCATCGCCAAGGGCTCGCTGATCGAGATGGCGCTCGGCACCGCGGTCGGTGCGATCACCTTCACCGGCTCCATCGTCGCCTTCGCCAAGCTCCAGGGGCTGGTCACCGGCAAGCCGCTGGTCTTCCCGATGCAGCACCCGCTCAATGCGGCGCTGGGCGTGCTGACCGTCATCCTGATCATTTGGCTGGTACAGTCGAACGCCGATGTCGCGATGTGGCTGATCGTCGTCGTGGCGCTGGCGCTGGGCTTCCTGCTGATCCTGCCGATCGGTGGCGCCGACATGCCGGTGGTCATCTCGATGCTGAACAGCTATTCGGGCTGGGCGGCCTGCGGCATCGGCTTCACGCTGCAGAACAACCTGCTGATCATCACCGGCGCGCTGGTCGGTTCCTCGGGCGCGATCCTGTCCTACATCATGTGCAAGGGCATGAACCGCTCGATCTTCAACGTCATCCTCGGCGGCTTCGGCGGCGAGAGTGCCGCGGCCGGCGGTCCTGCCAAGGGCCCGCAGGGTTCGGTCAAGGCCGGCTCGGCCGAAGATGCCGCCTACATCATGAAGAACGCCCAGTCGGTCATCATCGTCCCCGGCTACGGCATGGCGGTGGCCCAGGCCCAGCATGCGCTCCGCGAGATGGCCGATGTGCTGAAGCACGAGGGCGTCGACGTGAAGTACGCCATCCACCCGGTGGCGGGCCGCATGCCCGGTCACATGAACGTGCTGCTGGCCGAGGCCAACGTGCCGTACGACGAGGTGTTCGAGCTGGAGGACATCAACCGTGACTTCGGCACGGCGGATGTCGCCTTCGTCATCGGCGCCAACGACGTGACCAACCCGGCCGCCAAGACCGATCCGACCAGCCCGATCTACGGCATGCCGATCCTGGACGTGGAGAAGGCCAAGACGGTGTTCTTCATCAAGCGCGGCATGGCCGCCGGCTATGCCGGTGTCGAGAACGAGCTGTTCTTCCGCCCCAACACCATGATGCTGTTCGGCGACGCCAAGAAAGTCACCGAAGAGGTGGTGAAGGCGATGGAAGCCTGACCGGCACATCAAGCGGTTGACCGGAACGGGCGCGGGAGGCGAGGCTTCCCGCGCCCGTTCCTTTTGGGCTCAAAGACCATCAATGAGGGTGTGGAACCGATGACCGCCTACATCATCGCCGACGTGCGTGTGACCGATCCGGTCGCTTATGAGGTCTACAAGTCGCTGACCCCCGACGCGATCGCCAAGAACGGCGGACGCTTCCTCAGCCGTGGCGGCGAGACGGCGGTGCTGGAAGGTGGGTGGCAGCCCAACCGCATCGTCATCCTCGAATTCCCCGACGTGGCGGCTGCCAAGGCCTTTTACGACAGCCCGGAATACCGCAAGGCCCGCGAGGCCCGGCGCGATGCCGCCGATTTCAAGATGATCGTGGTGGAGGGGCTGTAACCTGCACCCTGTAGCCATCAGGGAAGCCGTTACCAAGCGTTACACAGAACCGTCCGCGGGACACATCGCCGCAACACGGCACCGCTAACGCTTACCGTCACCGAAAGCCGGCGGCTGCCTTACGCCGGCTTCCTCATAGTGACGGAAACCCGACCATGGATGACGACGATCTCTGCGACCCGCTCGATTCGCACATCACGCTCTGGACGCGCATCGCCATGGCGATCCTGATGGTGGGAGTTCTCGCTCTGCGGCGTGTCGCTCTACCTGCTGACCGAGACCTGAAGCCGAACCGCCAGCGCCGCGCCGAACCCACATTTTCCGCGGTTCCAGGCGGTTTCGGCCCAAGGATAATACGATGATAACGTGTTAAATTGCTAATTCCCTTTTCCTGTTATGTGAAAATCTCTCTTCCCCATTCGGGCAACCGTGCTAAATAGCTTCGGAACCTTAGCCGAGGACGATCCGATGCTCCGCTTGACCCGTCGCTCCACCCTTGCCGCCCTGGTCGCCCTCGCGTCGGCTGCCGCGTCGACCGCTGCCGTCATGCCGGGCACCGCACACGCCGCCGACCCGGTGAAGCTGGAAATCGGCTATATTCCCATTCTCGCAGCGTCGCCGCTGTTCATCATCGATGGGCAGGGCTGGGCCAAGGATGCCGGGATTGCGCTGAAGCTGACCCGCTTCGAATCCGGCCCGCACGCGATCCAGGCAATGGCCGCCGGCCAGATCGACCTGCTCTATGCCGGTGTCGCTCCCGTGCTGGTCGCCCGCACCAAGGGTGCCGACATCTCGGTCATCGCCAATTCAGCGGTGGAAGAGATGGTGGTCGCCGCCCGCGGCCCCTTCGCCAAGGCGGTGGGCACCACGCCGACCGCGGAGTCCTTCAAGAAATTCGCCGCCGACACCGGCCGCAAGCCGAAGATCGGCACCCAGCCGCCGGGCTCGGTTCCCGATACCGTGCTGAAGCACTGGCTGTTCAAGGTGGTGAAGGTCGATCCCGCCGATGTCGAGCTGGTGCCGATGGGCATCGAGAAGACGCAGCAGGCCCTGCTGGCCGGTGCGCTCGACGCCGCCACCATCCGCGAGCCGACGGTGACCGTCACCCAGCAGATGGATCCGAACGTCATGCTGGTCGCCACCGGCGCGCAGATGTTCCCGGACCAGCCCGGCACCGTGGTTTCCGCACGCGCCGAGGTGCTGAAGAAGAATCCCGACGCCATCAAGGCGCTGGTCAAGGCCCACATCCGCGCGGTCGAACTGATCGCCAGGGATCCGGCCGGTTCCGCCAAGATCGTGAACAATTATCTCGGCAAGGGCCTGATGGAGCCGGCGACGCTGGAAGCCGCCTTCAAGGGGCCGGGGTCGAAGTTCGTCGCCGATCCGCACACGGTCGTCCCGGCGGTCGAACAGATGATGGCCTACACCAAGGAGATCGGTTCGGCTTCCGAAACCGTTCCGGTGGCCGAGGCCTTCGACTTCAGCTTCTACGACGCTGCCGTCAAGTAAGGCGGCCGTGTGAGGGACATCGACAAGCCGATGAAGACCTATAACAAGATCGCCCTGTCGGCGCTGGGCGTCGTCGTCTTCCTGCTGGCGTGGGAAGCGGTGGCGCGCAGCGGCGTCGTGCCGGCCCGGCTGCTGCCGTCGCCGAGCGCGGTGCCTGCCGCCTTCCTGGCCGAGTTCAAGAGCGGTACCTGGCAGGCGATGGTGCTGGCCAGCCTGTCGCACTATCTGGTCGGCTTGTCGCTGGGCACCTTCCTCGGCGTGTCGTTCGGCACTGCCGCTGCGCTGTGGGGCAAGTGGGACGCCTTCCAGGCCTGGGTCGTGCGCATGCTGCGCCCGATCCCGGCCATTGCCTGGATTCCCTTCGCCATCATCTGGTTCGGCGTCAGCGAGGGGGCGGCGTCCTTCCTGATCGCGCTGACGGTGTTCTGGATCAACTACTACGCCAGCTACGCCGCGGTGCGCGGGGTAGACAAGGACCTGATCGAGCTTGGCTATGCCTTCGGCCAGGGCGGGCTGATCCCGCGCCTGTTCAAGATTATCCTGCCGGGCGCCCTGCCGGGCGTCCTGTCCGGCCTGCGTGCCGGGCTGGGGCAGGGCTGGATGACCGTGGTCGCGGCCGAACTGTTCGGCATCTCCGGCCTCGGCATGCGGATGATGGAGGCGTCGGGCCTGCTGGCGACCCACATCGTCGTGCTCTACATGGTCACCATCGCGCTGCTCTACGGCGTGTCTGATTTCCTGTTCATGCAAGTTCAGTCGCGGGTGCTCTCATGGCAGCGGTGACCCTCTCCAAGACCGCAACCGCCTCCGTCATCGACCTCGAGGACGTGTCCATCGGCTACGGCAAGGATGCGCCGCCGGTTCTGGTCGACGTCAACCTGTCGGTCGAGCGCGGCAGCTTCGTCGCCATCGTCGGCCCGTCCGGTGTCGGCAAGTCGACCCTGTTGCGCGTCGTCGCCGGGCTGCACACTGCGCGCAGCGGCGGCGTCACGATCCACCAGGACCAGCGCCCCGGCCATCGACCGGTCGGGCTGGTGTTCCAGGACTCGCGTCTGCTGCCCTGGCGTCGGGTGATCCGCAATGTGGAATTCGGGCTGGAAGGCCTGCCGGTCAGCCGCGACGAGCGGCGGCACCGGGCGGAAGCCGCGTTGAAGCTCGTGCGGCTCGACGGCTATGCCCGCCGCTGGCCCTATGAGCTGTCGGGCGGCCAGCGCCAGCGCATCGGCATCGCCCGTGCCATGGCGGTCGACCCGGACATCCTGCTGATGGACGAGCCGTTCGGCGCGCTCGACGCCATCACCCGCCACAATTTGCAGGACGAGCTTCGCCGCATCCATCAGGAGACGGGCAAGACGGTTCTGTTCGTCACCCACGATCTGGAAGAGGCGGTGCATCTGGCCGACCGCATCATCGTGCTGGGCGGCACCCCGGCCCGCGTGGTGCGCGACGTGCGCAACAGCGCCGGCCGGGATGGGGCGGTGTTCCGCGATCAGGTGGAGCAACTGCGCTCCGAGATCGCCGACAATTACAGCATCTGACGGGGTGGGGACTTACCCCACCTCCATCATCAGGCTGGTCGGATAGCCGGCGTCCTTCATCCGGGCGATCAGCGCGTCGACATGCGTCTGGTTGCGGGTTTCAAGCACCACATCCACCTCTGCCATCTTCACCGGCACATTGTGGAACAGGCGCTGGTGGTGGACCTCGACGATGTTGGCGCCGGCCTCGCCCAGCAGGCGGGTGACGCGGGCGAGCGCGCCGGGGGCGTCGGTGATGCCGATGCGCAGGCGGACGATGCGGCCCTCATAGACCAGCCCGCGCATCAGCACCTGCGCCATGATGCGGGAGTCGATGTTGCCGCCCGACAGCACGATGCCGACCCTGCGGCCGCGGTAGCGCTGCGGATCCTCCAGAACCGCGGCGAGCGCCGCCGCCCCGGCTCCCTCGGCGACCAGCTTCTGCACGGTGGCGAGGCGGTAGACCGCTTCCTCCAGCCGGGCCTCTCCCACCTCCACCACGTCGTCGACCAGGGCGCGGATGATCGGCAGGGTCAGGGCGCCGGGCGCCTTCACCGCGATGCCTTCCGCCACGGTCGCCCCGCCGCAGGTGATCGGCTGGCCAGCCAGCGCCTGACGCACCGCCGGGTAGAGGCTGCACTGCACCCCGACGATCTCCAGATCCGGCCGCAGCGCCTTGGCCGCCGTCGCCATGCCGGAGATCAGCCCGCCGCCGCCGATGGGCACCACCAGCACGTCGAGGTCCGGCACATCCTCCAGCAGTTCCAGCGCCGCAGTGCCCTGGCCGGCGGCCACCAGCGGGTCGTCATAGGGATGGACGAAGGTCAGTCCGTCGCGCGCCGCCAGGTCATGGGCGAAGGCGGCTGCCTCGCTCAGCGTCTCGCCATGCAGTTCGACGGTGGCGCCCAGATTCTCGGTCCGCTCCACCTTGGTGAAGGGGGTGAAGGCCGGCATGACGATGGTCGAGCGGATGCCCAGCCGCGTCGCGTGGCAGGCCACCGCCTGGGCGTGGTTGCCGGCGGACATGGCGATGACGCCGGCGCGGCGCTCCGCCTCGCCCAGCGACAGCAGCTTGTTCAACGCACCCCGCTCCTTGAAGGAGCTGGTGGCATGCTGGTTCTCCAGCTTCACGTGCATCCGGCAATCCGCCATGTCCCCCAGGCGGGAAGCCGGAACCGTGGGCGTTCGCGGCAGGTGTCCCGCGATGCGCGCCGCCGCGGCGCGCACGTCCTCCAGCGTGATGGTCATTTCGTGTTTGTCCCGGTGTTGCGTGGTGTGAGTGTCAGCACCTCCGCCCCTGCCGAGACCAGCGTGCCACGGTCGCCGGCCATACGCAACGAACCGCCATCGCGCCACAGGGTCACCAGATCGCCCCAGTGGCGGGACCAGATATTGCCGGACTGGCCGGTGGCGATCACGAACCGGGAATTGTCGAGGTCAGCCAGATCGTAGACCGCGCGGAACCCGGCGCCCTGGACATGGCGGAACGGGTTGGCGGGGTCGCGGATGGTGGTCGATCCGCGGTTGACGGTGAAGAAATCGCCGTCGGTCTCCACCGACAGGTCGGCCTTGCCGCCGATCAGCGGCAGGCGGCTCAGCATGCGGTGGACCAGCGCGACGGTGTGGTCGTCGCCCCAGCGCCAGCTCTTCATGCTGGACCCATGGCGTTCGGCCAGCGCCTTGACCGCCGTTTCCAGCGAGCGTCCGATCACGTCGGCGCAGCTTTCCTTCTGCGGCGTGGTAACGTCGTCGCACCATTCCGGCCGGTTGTTCAGGACATGGCGCAACGCCTCCGGCCGCAGGTCCCAGTAGGAGGCGAAGTCGGCACCCAACTCGTCGGCGAAGACCGCACGGACCAGTTCCCGCAGCCACATGTCGAAGATCAGCGGTTCCGGCCGGTTACGGTCGATCCGGCCGTCCCAACCGCGCAGCAGGGCCGCCGCGTCGCTGGCGAGGCCGGGCGGCGTCGGGTATTTCAGCAGGTCCGGCAGGAAGTCGCGGGCGGGCAGGGAGACGATGTCCATCTGCTGGCGCGCCACATCCTCGACCGAATGGCGCCCACCGCCCAGCATCTCGACGATGCGCTTGGCGCGCGAGGGATCCGGCCATTCGGTGGCGAGGCGATAGGGATAGTCGCGCCCGACCACCGCGTTGTTGGCGTTGACGAACTGGCCGGTCGGAGGGTTTACCGCCTGCGGCAGGGCGTAATAGGGCAGGAAGCCGGTCCAGTCATACTCGCCGGTCCAGCCGGGAACCGGCACGCGGCCATCGCCCTTGCGGCGGATCGGCACCCGGCCGGGGGTGATGAAGCCGACCTCTCCGCTCACGTCGGCATAGACGACGTTCTGCTGCGGGGCGACATGCAGGCGCAGGGCGTCGCGCACGCCCTCCGCCGATCCGGCATGGTTCAGGCGGTAGAGCGCCTCCGCACTGGTATCGTCGTCGGCAAGACCGGGGAAGGACAGCGCCAGCACCGGACCGGGCGCCTTGCCGTCAAGGGACGGGGCGTCCAGATCGGAGATGATGGGGCCATGCCGCGTGCTGCGGACGGTCAGCGTCTGCGACGCCTCGCCTGCGATGCCGATGGTCTCGGCACGCGTCTCGAAGGGTTGGGTGCCGTCGGGGGTCAGGTAGCGCGCCGGGTCCTGCGGGTCGGGCTTTTCGACGAACAGGTCCTGGGTGTCGCTGTGGGTGGTGGTGAAGCCCCAGGCGACCTTGCCGTTGTGGCCGAGGATGGTCAGCGGCACGCCCGGCACGGTGGCGCCGGTGACGGTGAAGTCCGGCGTCACGATGCGGGCGAGATACCAGAGGATCGGCGCCTCCAGCCCCAGATGCGGATCGTTGGCGAGGATCGGCTTGCCGGTCGTGGTGCGGGCACCGGTCAGGACCCATTCGTTCGACGCGGTGTCGAAGCCCATCTGCGGCAGGGCCGCCAGGGTGCGGCGCACCGTTTCCCGCAGATCCATGCCGCGCAGGTCGCTCGCCAGCGTGGTGGGAGACCCGGGAACGTCCGACGGAAACAGATCATCGACCTGTTGCGGCGACAACCGTTCCAGAATGCGGGAGCGGAACAGCTCGTCGCGGTAGTTGGCCGACAGTTGCAGCGCCATCAGCTTGGCCCAAACCAGGCTGTCGGCGACAGTCCAGGGCTCCGGCGTGTGGCGCAACAGTTGGAATTCGACCGGCAACGCCTCCGACCGGGTGGCGAGATAGGCGTTCACGCCCTCGGCATAGGCGTCGAAGGCGGTGCGGGCGTCGGGCGACAGGGTGGCGGCCATCGCCTCCTCCGCACGGCGGACGCCCAGCGTGCGCATCAGCCGGTCGGTGCGGAGCGCGAAGTCGCCGTACTTTGTGCCGATCAGCTCGGCCAGCCGGCCGGCCCCGGCCCGGCGCATCGTCTCCATCTGCCACAAGCGGTCCTGGGCGTGGGCATAGCCCAGCGCGCGGTAAGCATCGCGCTCGGTCGCGGCGAAGATATGGACCACACCCTGCTTGTCCCGCACGACCTCGGCCGGTGCGCCGTTGCCGGGGATGGCGACCGCGCCGCTGGTCTGTGGCTGCTGGGCCCGCATCCACACATAGGTGCCGAGCAGACCCGCCGGCGGCAGCAGCACGAGCACGCCGGCGACGGCAGCGACCTTGCCCCAGCGACCGCGCGGCAGGCGCAGGCGTGGGCGCCGGGAGTTGCGAGGGGGCGGCACCGGTTGCGGATGCACGCCGTAGGGCGGCACCGGCTGCTGAGGATAGGGCTGGCCGGGCGGCTGCGCAGCCATCGGATGGGCTGCGGGGGGATAGCTACCCGGCGGATAAGTGCCGGGTGGGTAAGCGTTCGGTGGATAAGCGCTGGGCGGATAGACCGGCTGTTGCGGCGCCTGCGGGTAGGGGGCGCCTGGATAGGGCGTGCCTGGATACTGGACGGGTTGCTGCGTCTGGTGGGACGGCGGTGGATAACCGTCATAGGGCGGAGCGGCAGGCGGGGCAACGGGCGGGGCCGGGCGGGACATCGCACGCGCCAGGGCGGCGCGGAGTTGGAAAGCGCAGGTCTCGCCGGCGCGGATCAGGGAACGGCGCAGCATCACGGTCCGTGGGAGAGAAAGGGGGGCGGCAACGGGCGGGGGCTGCCGGGAGGCTCGGTCGGCGGCGGATGCTAGTCTTCCGGCCGCCGGCCCGTCCAGGGTTGCTTCGGTGGAGTCGGGCGCTTTTTAGCACCGCCGCCGCCGATTCGGGTGGACGATCTGCCGCCCTATGCGGCGGTGTTCAGGATCTCGCGCAGCATCGGGGCGGAGACTGGCTTGTGGATCAGCCGGTGGCCGCTGCGCTGGACCTCGGCGATGCGGGCGGGATCGGTGTCGCCGGTCAGCACAACGGCGGGAACGCGCACGCCGCAGACGCCGTAGATGTCGCGGATCGCCTCCACCCCCGTCCGTCCTTCGCGCAGGCGATAGTCGGCGACGATCATCGCCGGCTGCCGGCCGAGATTCAGCAGCGAGGCGATGGCCTCGTCGGCGGACACCGCGGCGACCACCTCGTATCCCCATTCCTCCAGCATCGCCCGCATGCTCAGCAGGATGATGGTGTCGTCGTCGACGACCACGATCAGCCCCTTGGCGTCCGGCAATTCCGCGGGGACGCGCACCGGCTTCGGGATTGGGCGCGGAACCGCTGTCGGCACATCGAGGAAGAAGCCGCTGCCGCGTCCCGGTGCGGATTGCACCGTCACCCCATGCTCCAGCAGCCCGGCCAGCCGCCGAACGATGGCGAGCCCCAGCCCAAGGCCCTTGCGGCGGTCGCGCTCGGGATTGGCGAGCTGGGTGAACTCCTGGAAGATGTCCTGGGTCTTGTCGGCGGGGATGCCGATGCCCTGGTCCAGCACCGCCAGCCGCAACGTGCCGCCACGGTGACGGCAGCCGACCAGGATGTCGCCATGTTCTGTGTAGCGGATGGCGTTCTCGATCAGGTTGCGCAGGATGCGTTCCAGCAGGGCGGGATCGCTGCGGGTCCAGGCGGACGTCGGGACATGGCGCAGCGTCAGGCCCGCCTCGGCGGCGCGGATGCGGTATTCCTCCGCCAGCCGCTCCAGCAGGGGGCCGAGCGCGAAGTCGGTGACGCTGGGCTTCACCACCCCGGCATCGAGGCGGGAGACATCCAGCAGGCTGTCCAGCATCACCCGCAGCCCGTTCAGCGAATTGGTCATGCTGGCCAGCAGGGGGGCGGCCGGATGATCCTCCAGCTTGTCCGACAGGGCATGGGCGAAGAAGAACAGCGATTGCAGCGGCTGGCGCAGGTCGTGGCTGGCGGCGGCCAGGAACTTGGTCTTGGCGCGGTCGGCGCGTTGGGCATCGTCGCGGGCCTGCAAGGCCTCGACCCTCGCGGCCTCCGCCTCGTCGCGGGCGCGCAGGATCGCGTCCTCCGATGCTCTGCGGGCGGTGATGTCGCGCATGATACCGGTGTACATGCGCCGCTTGCCGACCTTCCATTCGCCGACCGAAAGGTCGAGCGGGAAGGTGGTGCCGTCCTTGCGCAACCCGTCCACCTCGCGGCCGATCCCGACGATCCGCCGCTCGCCCGTTCGGCGGTAGCGGTCGAGATATCCGTCATGGGCGCTGCGGTAGGGCTCCGGCATCAGCATGCTGATGTTGCGCCCGATCACCTCCTCGGCCCGGTAGCCGAAGGTCTTCTCCGCCGCGTGGTTGAAGGACTCCACGATGCCCTGGTCGTCGATCAGGACGATGGGGTCCACCGCGGTGTCGACGATGGCACGGTAGCGCGCTTCCTGCTCCGCCGACCGCTCGGCCTGCTGCCGGCGGTCGAGCAGCGACGACAGCATCGCCAGCGACAGCAGAAGCAGCGTCCCCATCCCGGTCATGATCGCCAGCAGGGACGAGGAGAGCGCGATGCCATGACCGGAGTGGGACGCCGCATGGGGAAGGGCGGCGCGGCTGGCGTCAGCACTTCCGATTGCGGCGGCGCTCAGCTCCGTGATCGGCTCCATCCCGGCGGCCGCCATGCCGGTATAGTGCATCGTCACCACCCCCAGCCCCAGCAGGACGGCACCGGCGGCGCGCTGGAGCGGGCGGCTGGTCCGGAAGGCCAGCCACAGGGCCGCGGTCGATGCGGCGATGGCGACGATCACCGAAACAGCGACCAGAACCACGTCATAGGACAGGTCCATGTCCATGCGCATTCCCGCCATTCCCACATAATGCATGCTGACGATGCCGAGCCCGGTCAGGGTGCCCGCAATCGGCAATTTAAAATAGTTGTTGCCACGGTTGCGCGCTACCGCAAACAGGCCGGCTCCCGAAACGCCGACGGCCAGCAGGAAGGACAGTGCGGTCAGTCCGGCATCATAGCCGATGGGCACGTCGCTGCGGTAGGCGAGCATGCCGATGAAATGCATCGACCAAATTCCGGCACCGAGCGCCAGCGCCGCACCGGCCAATCGCCGTTTGTCGCCCGGACCGTTTCCGGTCGTGTTCCCCAGGGCCGACGCGAGGGATCGGCCTGCCGTACCGCTGCGGGAGTGATGGGCGAGGTCCAGCGCCACATAACCGCCGAACACGGCGATCACATAGGATAACGCGACGAGGAGGGGGTCATAATGGCCGGGCACGGTCGATTCGGCTGTTGTATGGGGTCGTTCGGGGAAGGAGCGGACTCGATTGTGCGTTTACAGAACCAATTTGGATGAAGGTGCCAGTCCCTTCCCACGAACGAAAGGCTCGCCTTCGTGGTAGAAGGGACCTAAGACCTCCGGCGGAATATTTCCAATGAACAGCACTCCCCCTCCCGGGGCGCAGAACCGTCCTGCCTCCCCCGAACCGCCGCCGCCATTGCCGCCGCCATCGCCGCCGTCATCGCCGCCGCGCCGGCTGCTGTCCCGCCTGCTGCGTCCGGTCGCGACACTGTTCGCGATCGCGTATTTCCTGCTGGACGCATTGGCCTATTGGGTGGTGCGTCCGGTCGCCCGCCGGATCGCGCGGCTGCCGCCGTTCGCGCGATTCGGAGAATGGGTGGCGGGGCTTGGACCTTATCCGTCGCTGGTCCTCGTGCTTGTGCCTTTGGCTCTGCTGGAGCCGGCGAAGCCGGTCGGCGCCTGGCTGTTCGCGACGGGCCGCCCCATGGCCGGCGCCGCCGTGATTATCGGGGCGGAACTGGTCAAGATCACCCTGGTGGAGCGGCTGTTCCACATCGCCAAGCCGAAGCTGCTGACCATCGGCTGGTTCGCCTGGGGCTATGTGCGGGTAACGGCCTGGCTCACCTGGCTGAAGGAGACCGCTCCCGCCCGCGCCGCGCGCCGGCTGCTGATCGCAGTCCGTCAGTTCGCGCGCCGGGTCGGCCGGCGCCTGTCCTTGATGGTGCGGCGGGCGGGGCGGGGATGACCGGTCACCCCAGCACGGCCAGCACCAGCGCCCCGGCGATCAGCAGCACGCAGGCGCGGCGGTAGAGCGCCAGCGCCCGGCCGATGTCGTCCGGCGTGGCGGCGGTCCGTCCCGCGCCGAGCCAGACATCCTCGATTCGGGTGTCGCCATAGACCCGGGGCCCGCCCAGCCGCAGGTCGAGCGCGCCAGCCATCGCCGCCTCCGGCCAGCCGGCGTTGGGAGAGCGGTGACGGTGGGCATCCTGCCTCACCGACGCCAAGGCCTGCCGCGCATCCGTCCCTCCCGTCATCCAGGCGGCACCGACCAGCAGAAGGGCGGTCAGGCGCGATCCCGGCAGGTTGACCAGATCGTCCAGCCGCGCCGCTGCCCAGCCGAAGGCTTCGTGCCGCGGGGTGCGGTGGCCGATCATGCTGTCCGCCGTGTTGATCGTCTTGTAGAGCGCCAGACCCGGCAACCCGCCGACCAGCAGCCAGAAAGCCGGCGCCACCACCCCGTCGGAAAAATTCTCGGCAAGGCTTTCGATGGCGGCACGGGCGACGGCGGGTTCGTCCAGCGTGGCCGGGTTGCGGCCGACGATCATCGCCACCGCCTTGCGCGCGCCCTCCAGCCCGGCGGTGCGGAACCCCTTGGCGACCGCCGCCACATGGTCGTGCAGGCTTCGCTGGGCCAGCAGGGTGGACGCCAGCGCCGCCTCAACCAGCCAGCCGAAGGGCAGGAGCCGGCAGGCCCAGGCCACCGCCACCGCGACTCCGCCGACCGTCAGCAGAAGCACCAGCACGGCCAGGACGCCGAACGCCTTGCGGCGGTCGAAGCCGTCGGTCTCACGGTTGAGTGCGCCGTCCAACTGGGCGATAAGCGCTCCGATCCATACGACCGGGTGACGGATGCGGGCGTAGAGTGGGTCGGGATAGCCGACCGCCGCCTCGACGATCAGCGCGGTGGCGAGCAGGAAAGGATGCAGCGGCACGGCAGGGACGTTCCAGGATTGGGGCGGCCCGCTGGCCGCGCGACGGGGAAATGAGGAGCGCGATCATGGCCGAAGACAGCCCGGCGACCAAGCCGCACATGGCGGACCCGCTTGGGTCGGACCTGCCTGTGGCGGACCCGTGGAGGCAGGGTGACGCGACCGAAGGCGTCCTTCTGCATGGTGGCGACCTGGACGGTGCCCGTGCCGCCTTTCCCGGTGCGCTGCTGCCGTGGGTCGACCTGTCCACCGGCATCAACCCCTGGCCCTATCCGCTGCCGCCGGTGCCGCAGGACGCCTGGACCCGGCTGCCCGGCCGCGGCGAGGAGGCGGCATTGCGTGCGGCGGCGGCCGATTGCTATGGCGTGCCATCGGCGGAGCTGGTTGCCGCGGCCTCCGGTTCGCAAGCGCTGATCCAGTTGTTGCCGCGGCTGCGTGCACCGGGCAGCGTGGCGGTGCTGGGACCCACCTATGCCGAGCATGCCCGTTGCTGGGCGCTGGCCGGCCACGATGTGCGGATGGCGGCGGACGTGGTTGAGGCCGACGTGCTGGTCGTCGTCAACCCCAACAACCCCGATGGCCGGCGCTGGCCTGTCGTCCGGCTGCTGGAGCTTGCCGCGGCGCAGGCCGCGCGCGGCGGCTGGCTGGTGGTGGACGAGGCCTTCGCCGATATGCGGCCCGAAGACAGTGCCGCCGCGCATGCCGGCCGGCCGGGACTGGTCATCCTGCGCTCCTTCGGCAAGTTCTTCGGGCTGGCGGGGCTGCGCCTCGGCATAGCGCTGGCCCCGATCGATCTGGCGGCGGCAATGCGCGAGTCCATCGGACCCTGGGCGGTGTCCGGTCCGGGATTGAACATCGCCACCGCGGCTCTCGCCGACCGCGGCTGGATCGCTGCCACGCGCGACCGCCTGACCGCTGCCGCCGCGCAGTTGGACCGGCTGCTGGCGGCAGCCGGATTGCAGGTGGCCGGCGGGACGGAGCTGTTCCGTCTTGTCGAGGACGATCGGGCACCGGCGCTCTATCGGGCATTGGGCGAGGCCGGGATCCTGGTGCGCCGGTTCGAGCACCGGCCGGATTGGCTGCGCTTCGGACTGCCGGGAGACGATGCGGCATGGAGTCGTCTTGATGGCGCACTTGTCCGGAAACAAGTTTGGGCGATGCAACCTTGTAAAATGTCCGCGTCTTGAACAATCGCCGAAAATTTTATACACTCAACCGTTCTTAGAAGTCCGGCCCTTCCAGTTCGACCTTGTCGGAAACCACCGGCGCTGCGAGGAATCAAAAGTCAATGAGACACTCTCGGCCATGCCGGTTCCGGGTTGCATGGCAATGATCTCAGGCCGTGATGCGCATGACGGACGCGATGCCGCGTTGTCGATCCTCGACCGCCTTCCGGTCGGGGTTTGCGTTGTTGCGGCTTCGGGGATCATTCATCACGCGAATCCGGCGCTCCATGCGCTGTTGGCCTGCGAACCGGGCGGGTTGCCGGGACGTAGCTTGTGCGAGTTCGGGCTGGACAGCTGCGATGGCGGCGGTCCGGTCGCCGATCCGGCGCGGGCGCACCGGGTGCTGCGGAACGACGGATCCGTCTGCCGGGTGACGGTGGCGGATGCGCCCTGGACCGCGCTTCCATCCGGCACGAAGGCCGAAGGAGGGGCGGAAAGCCTGCGGCTGGTGACGGTGACGGACGTCGATGCGGTGTATCGGCAGGCCATCCTTGCGGACGAGGATGCATCGCAGGCCGGGAGTCCGGCTGCCGGAACGTTGCGGGACTATGGCGGCAATGTCCGGTACGAGGCACCGGTCCTTGTGGCGGAGGGGGCGACCCGCTTCCCGGCCAAGGACGCCTTCCGTGACGAGTCGGGTATTGCCGGTGTCACCCGGGAATTGAATGACCTGCATCCGAACGAGGAACGGCTTGAAGCCATCCTCGAACAGAGCCCCATCGGCGTTTCGGTGTCCCGCCGCGACGACGGCTGCATCATCTTCGTCAACACCCGCTTCGCCGAATTGATCGGCCTGCCGCGCGAGAGGCTGATCGGCAGCCGCGCCCGTGATTACTACCTCGACAGCCACCAGCGCCTGCGCGTGCTGGAGAGGCTGCGCGGCGGCGGCGGCGTCACCAACATGGAGGTTCAGTTCAGGCGGGCCGACGGGTCGCCCTTCTGGACCCTGTTCACGGTCAATCAGGCGGTGATCCAGGGCACGGCGGTCAATCTGGCCTGGATCTACGACTACACCGAACGCCGCAGCATGGAAGAGGCGCTGCGCGACATGGCGTCGCGCGATCCGCTGACCGGAATTTTCAACCGGCGGTCCTTCATGGACATGGCCCGCGCCCAACTGGCCCGCGCCCATCGCTTCCACGAACCGCTGTCGGTCTTCGTCCTCGACGTCGACCATTTCAAGCGCATCAACGACAGCTTCGGCCATGCTACCGGCGACGATGCGCTGCGCATGGTGGCGGCCGGCTGTCAGGCCATCCTGCGGGAATACGACATCCTCGGCCGGCTGGGCGGGGAGGAGTTCGTGGTGGTCCTGCCCGGTGCGACCGCCGATGAAAGCCGTGTGGTGGCCGAACGGGTGCGCCGCCATCTGGCCCGCATGCCGATCGAGGCGCCGGACGGCACCTTCCGCCTGACGGTCAGCATCGGCATCGCCGGGCTGGAGGGGGCGACCGACACGCTGGAGCGGGCGATCCATCGTGCCGACCTCGCGCTTTATCGCGCCAAGCATCTCGGCCGCAACCTTGTGGCGGTGTTCGAGCCTGGAATGTAGCCTGAAGGCTGGTTCCTGTTCTGCGTTATGCTATCCTTGATCGCGGAGACGCGCCGATGCCCGGGCCGTCGGGTTGACGGCTGGCAAGGTGGGATGCGGCGATGGACTACACGGTGCATGACAGCGGCACCCTGCGCGAACTGGAGATGCGCGGGCAGATCACCTTCGAAGCCGACACCGATTTCCGGACGATCCTCGGGGAGTGGGAGACGGCAGGCATCGCGGATTGCGTCCTCAACCTGTCCGCCGTCGATTACATGGATTCCGCCGGGCTGGGGCTTCTGGTGATGGCGAACAACGCTGCCAGACAGGCCGGCATTACCTTCCGCCTGAAGCATCCGCGCGGTCAGGTCCGCGACCTGATCGAGATTTCCGAGTTCCACACCATCATCCCCTGCGAGTTCTAACCGGTGAGCGGCGGTCCGCCGGTCGTCATCGGCCACCCTCGTCCATCCGCCGCCGGGCCGCTGCGTGATGTCCTGGGCCGGCTGGGGGTTCGCCGCGTCGCCGTGGTGGATGGCGACGGGCTGGCGCAGGCCGTCGCCGAAGCCACGGCCGATCCCCCTCAGCTTCTCCTTCTGCATGCCGGGCTGCCAGGATTCGGCCCCGATCTCCTGGTGGGATTGCGGGAGATGGCGCAACTGCGCGACGTGCCCATCCTCGTCCTCGGCCGCTTTGCCAGCGGCTCCCGCCGGGCGGAGCTGATGCGGGCAGGGGCGACCGACCTGCTGGCGCGTCCGCTGACTTTGGCAGAACTGGCCGCCCGCCTGTCGGTGCATTTGGAAAGGCGTCGCCTCGACCGCTCCCTTCAGGAGGTTATCCGCAGCCTGCACGCCTACCATCACGGCGCCATGCAGCGGATGGCGCTGGCGCGGCAGATGCAGTTGGGACTGCTGCCCGCTGCCGCTGCCTGCCGGTCGCTGGAAGGGCGCTATGGCATCGCGATGGACAGCCACTTCGAATCGAGTTCGGAGTTGGGCGGCGATCTGTGGGGCGCGCGTCCACTCGATGACCGGCGCTTCGCCCTGTTCCTGTGCGACTTCACCGGCCACGGGGTGGCGGCCGCGCTGAACACCTTCCGGCTGCACACGCTGCTGGCCCGCACCGACCTGCCGGCCGACGATCCGGCCGAGACGCTGCGCACGCTGAACGGTTTGCTGGTCGGGCTTTTGCCGGAGGCGCAGTTCGCCGCGATGATCTATGCCGTGGTCGATGTCAGTGCCGACCGGCTGGTCTACGCCACCGCCGGCGCGCCGAAACCGCTGGTCCGCCAGAGGGACGGTGGGTTGGAGGTGGGGCCGAGTTGCGGTTTGCCCTTGGGCTTGGCGGGCGGGGCGCGGTACCGCAACCACAGCCTGGATTTCCCGCCCGGCTCGACCCTGCTGCTGTTCAGCGACGCGCTGTACGAGGCGCGTGGCTGGGACGGCGAAATGTTTGGCTATGGCGGCGTGACCGATCTGGTGCGGGGGCTCGGTGACGATGAGCTGGAGCGGCCGCTGGACCTTATGCTCGACCGCTATTTCGCGACCGTGCCCCGGCTGCTGGCCGACGATCTGACGGTGCTGTGGATCAGTCGGAGCGTCCGTCCGCGGTCCGGCCCAGATTGACGATGCCGACCACGCGGTTGCCGTTGCCGACATAGGTGAGCTGGTCGAAACCGACCATGCGGGCCAGCGCGATGCCGCGGCCGTGGGTGGCATCCGACTGCGAGGCATCGACCGACAGGTAGCGGTTGAAATCGAAGCCCGACCCCATGTCGGTGACGGTGAAAATCACGCGGCTGTCGGTGCGCTCGACATGCAAGGTGGCGTATTTTTCGCGATGTTCGGCCGCGGCCAGCCGCGCCTCGATCTCGCGCGCCAGCATGCCGCTGGCCTTCAGCCGCCCCTTCGCCTCGAAGCCGATGCCGAGGTTGCCGTGCTCCACTGCGTTCACCAGTATCTCCGACAGGCCGAAGGTCAGGCTGTGAGCGGTGGCGGCGACCGACGATAGGGTGATGGCCAGATTCTGCGCCTCCTGCGGGGTGCGGAAGCGGAAGCGCCCGTCGCGCAGCAGACCGATGGCGTCGGAGCGTGACCGCAGGTCTCCTTGCAGGCTCTTCAGCCTTCCGGTCGTCTCCTCCGCCGCACGGACGACGGAGCGCAGCAGGGCACCGTCATAGGGCTTGATCAGGTAGTAAAAGACGCCGGCACGGATTGCCGCTGCGATTTCGGAACTGCTGTCGGAGATGGTCTGGACGATGACGGGGATGTCGGCCAGATGCGGCTCGCGCTTCATCCGCTCATACAGTTCCAGCCCATCGCCGTCGGACAGCCGGCGGTCGAGCAGCACGACATGGATGGTCGATCCGCTGGCCGACAGGATCTCCCAGGCCTGCGCCTTCGTCTCCGCCTCCAGCGTTCGATAGCCGATGCGGGACAGATAGCCGGCGACGATGGCGCGGGTCATTTCCTCGTCATCGACGACCAGAGCGGTGACGGCATCGGCCATGGTCGGCGTGTACTCCAGCGGTTCGGGGCACGATTGGGGAAATTTCATGGCATTTTACCGAAACCGCCGCAATCGTACAATCACCGGCGGCACTGCGTCGCAGCATTACCAGTTGTGGATATCAATCGTCAGTCGCAACAAGCGCCACAGCTGCTTTCCGTGCCGCCGACAGTTCGTCGGCGACGCGTTCGCCGGCGGTGGCGGTCAGGGCATCGAGGTCGCCACGGCGGGCGGCGTCGACCAGGATGTGAGCGGTCCCCGCCAGCCGGTCGAAGCCGACATTTGCGGCCGAGCCCTTCAGGATGTGCGCCTCCCGCTCGATGCCGGTACGGTCGCTTCGTGCAATGGCCGCGCGCAGCAGATCGAGGTGCTGCGGGCTGTCGCCGAAGAAGGTTTCGAGAAGCAGGGCAAAGCCGTCCTTGCCCAGCGCGTCGCGCAGTTCTTCGATCTTCTCGGTGTTGACGGTGGCGGGTCCGGGGGTCGCCTTAGGTGGCGATGCGGCTGGGCCCCCGCCGTCGCTCTTGTCGTCCTCCGACGGAGGGATGAAGCGGGCGATGGTGTCCAGCAGCTTGCGGGCGTTGATCGGCTTGGACAGATAGTCATCCATGCCGGCCTCCAGACAGATGGCGGCATCGCCCTGCATGGCGTTGGCGGTCAGCGCCACGACGGGAATCCGGGCCACCGCTCCGGACAGCCGGCGGAATCCGCCGCGTCGCCGTCAGCCCGTCCATCACCGGCATCTGCACGTCCATCAGGACGAGGTCGTAGGGCCGGGCGGTCACCGCCTCCACCGCCTCCTCGCCGTTGGACACCGCTTCCGCGCTGACCCCGGCCCGGCGCAGCAGGGCCAGCGTCAGCTGCTGATTGACCGGATTGTCTTCCGCCACCAGAACGCGGACGCGCGGCGTCGGTTGGCCGTTGGAGACCGGCTCGATTCTTGCGGCGGTCGGCGGCACCGCTGCCGTGCTGTCGCTCGGACGCGGAATGACGGTCCCGGCGGCCGGACCGCTCCCCGGCGCAGCATCGGGCCAGGACGCAGGCGGGGCGCCAGCCAGCGACAGCGCGGGCCGTTCCAGCAGGCGGGCGAGACATTGGCAGAGGGTGCTGAAACGGATCGGCTTGGGCAGGTGGGTGTCCACCGGCGCGCGTTCCTGCTCCTGCCCCTCCAGCCTTTGCGAGGAGGCGAGCGCCAGCCGGATGCCGGCCAGTTCCGGGATGGCGCGGATACGCCGTGCCACGTCCGGTCCGGTCAGGCCGGGCATGCGGTGATCGAGGATCGCCGCGTCGAAGGGCGTGCCGAGACGGGCGGCGGCGACCAGCCGGTCGAGCGCCTGCTCTCCGCTCTCCGCCGTCTCGACGACGATGCCGAAGCCGTCGATCTGCCGGGTCAGCAGGTCGCGGTTGACGGCGATGTCATCGACCAGCAGAAGGCGCCGCCCGGCCCAATTGCCGATGGGGGACGGCGGATGGGCGCTGCCGACACTGCGTTTCAACGGGACGGACACCCAGAAGACGCTTCCCGTCCCCGGCTCGCTGTCCACGCCGATCCGACCGCCCATCAACTCGGCCAACCGCTTGCAGATCGCCAGCCCCAGGCCGGTGCCGCCATGGCGCCGCGCGGGAGACGAATCGACCTGGGTGAACATGGCGAACAGGCGCGGCCGCTCCTCCTCCGGGATGCCGATGCCGGTATCGCGCACCTCGAACCGGACACGGACGCCGTCTTCCGCCTTGCCGGAATCGGGACCGTCCGCGTCCTGCCGCTCGTCGGGCTCCTCGCTCAACAGGATGGTGACGCTGCCGGAATCGGTGAATTTCACAGCGTTGCCGGCAAGGTTCAACAGGATCTGCCTCAGCCGCCCGGCATCGCCCAGCAGGGGACCGCGCAGCCCCGGCGGCACGAAGCTGGCAAGGTCCAGTCCCTTGGCCGCGGCGCGCGGCGCCAGAATCTCCGCGACGCTCTCGACCATCGGCACCAGTTCAAACTCTCCAACCTCCAAATCCAGCCGGCCGGCGTCGATCTTCGAGAAGTCGAGGATGTCGTTGATGATGACCAGCAGCGATTCGGCGGAATCGCGGATCGTCTCGGCATATGTGCGCTGTTCGGCCTCCATCGGCGTATCGAGCAGCAGCCCGGCCATGCCGATCACCCCGTTCATCGGGGTGCGGATCTCGTGACTCATCGTCGCGAGGAATTCCATCTTGATGCGCTGGCCGTCCTCCGCCCGCTCCTTGGCGTCGCGCAACGTGTGCTCCAGCCGCTTCTCCTCGGTCAGGTCGCGCAGGATTGCGGCATAAAGCGGGCCAGCGGCGGTCTTCACCAAGGCCATGGAGTAGGCCAGCGGGAAGCCTTCCGTCCGATCCCCGGCTTCGTCGGCCGCCACCCGCAGCGCCATGATCTCGCCGCGGGTGGCGAGATCCATGGTGCGGCGGCCGCGCGCGATCTCTTCCAGCATGCGGGAAACGTCGGCCCGCCTGTCCGCCGGCAGGAAATCCACCACCAGCCGACCGACAAGCTCGCCCGGTGCGCAGCGGAAGATGGCATGGGCGGCCGGGTTAGCCGCTTCGATCACACCGTCCGGCCGCGCGGTGACGATGCCCTCCGCCGCGGTATCGACGATGGCGGACAGGCGGGCATTGGTCTCTTCCAGCTCCTTGCCCTGTTCGCGCTGTGCCGCAAGGGAGCGCGCCAGCAGCAGCCCGAACAGGCCGAGCAGCAGGATCATGCCGCCGGACAGCAGCGATGCCATCCGCAGATTGTCGCGCCAGGGAGCCAGAACCGTGTCCGTGCGCACGCTGACGGTCAGGATCAGCGGCCAGACCGGTGTCGTCCGGTAGGCGACGATTCGCGTTCCCGGGCCGGCGTCGACATCCGCCCCGGAGTGGCGGAACACGCCATATTCCGCCTGCGGCAGATAATGGCGGAACAGCGGGGTGGCGGCGAAGGATTTGGCGATCTCGGTCCCGGTCTGCGGCTGGACCGTCAGCAGCGTACCGTCATAGCGGTACAGCGCGATCCGGTCGCCCATTCCCGCGCCCGCGCCACCCTGCACAGCCCGGTACAGGCCCTGGAAGTAATCCGGATTGACGGTGGCGACGACGACCGCCTGGAGCGTGCCGTCTGCCTCGCGCAGGGCGCGGCTCATGGGCAGCAGCCAGCGGCCGGACCGTTCGCCTGCCGGCGTGCGGTCGATCAGGCTGCGTCCCGGGCGTGGATCGCCGATCACCAGCCCGTTGCCCTGGGCGGCCGCCTGCTGGTGGAACACGTCCAGTTCAGTCAGGTAGGTGGCGGCGGGGTAAGCACCTTCGGTGGTGGCGACGATCCGGCCGGTGCGGTCGAGCAGGGTCAGCCCGCGCAGGTGGGGCGACCGGCGCAGCCGGTCCGTCAGCATGGCCGTCAGGTCGGGACCGGGTGCGCCGTCCTCCCCCGTCCAGTTGGCGTCCGACAGCGAATCGACGATGGAGGACAGGGTCACATCGACCGATTGCACCGTGCGGGTGGTCGAGACCTCCAGCGCCGCGGCAAGGCTGGTGAGGCTGGCCTCGGCCGAGTCGAGAGCTGTCTGGCGCGCTGTGATCAACTGCTGGCCCTGGTTGATCAGCAGGGCGAAAACCGCAAGAAGGGCGAAGGCGATGATTCCGCCCCGCTTTTCGAAGAGACCCTTCAGATCCGCTTTGACTGGGGACGGGGACAGGACGTTCGTTCCGGACGGTCAGAAGTGGTGGAGCGACCAAGCCGCAGGTTGCATGGGTCCGAGCCCGTCCGTCATCTGCGGTCCGCGACCGGATCGCAGTCGGATCAATGCGCTGGGCCCAACCTCTTGGTCGAAGTTTGCGCCTGGGACAATAGCAGCTACCCACACCCGACGCCAAGCATCCGCTGCCGTCGTGAACCGGTCGATGCTAAGATACCGCCGCGGTTTTGCGGCCTTGCTTCCAGGTCGCAAAGAACAGCGATGGTTGGTTAACGAAAGGTGTGACATGGCGACGCGGGGCCTTTGGGCGGTCAGCTTCTCAATTCTGTCGATTCTGTCGGTCGGAATCGTGTCACCGACCATGGCGGTGGACGGGAGACTTCAGAAAATTGCAGAACAAAAGCAACTTCGTGTCTGCTCCTGGCCCGATTACTATGCGATCTCGTTCCGGAATCCACGCACCGGCGCGCTTGAGGGGCTGGATGCGGAGTTGGCGCAGGAATTCGCCAAGGATATGGGCGTTCGCCTGACGGTGGTGGAAAGCAGCTTTCCCCGCTTCATCGAGGATTTGCTGGCCGACCGCTGCGACATCGGCATGTTCGCCATCGGCGCCACTCCGGCACGGGCGCAGCATGTCGCCTTCAGCCAACCCTATCTGCGCAGCGGCATCTATGCGGTGACCACCCAGACCAACGGCGGCATCCAGCGGTGGGAGGATCTCGACCGCACCGGCAATGTCGTGGCGGTGCAAAAGGACACCTACATGGACGGCTATGCCCGCTCCGCCATGAAGGCTGCGCGAATCGTCGCCGTGACCCGCGCGCAGGAACGGGAGGAGGAGGTGCAGTCCGGCCGTGCCGATGCTTTCCTGACCGATTATCCCTATGGACAGCGCATGCTGGCCTTCCACCCCTGGGCGCGGCTGATCGTGCCGGACGTGCCGGTGCAGCCGACCCCTTACGCCTATGCGGTGGCGCCGGGCGATGCAGGCTGGCTGGACCGGGTCAACGCCTTCGTTGCCGCGATCAAGGCGGATGGTCGGCTGGAGAGCATCGCCGCCCGCTACAAACTGACCCCGATCGTGGCGCGGGACTGAACCGCGTTGAACGAATGCGGTATCGGGACAAATCCGGTATAGGATGGATGCGGATATTCAGCCAGCGGCCCATCCATCGTCAGGGCCATCGTCAGGGCCATCATCAAGGAAACAATCGATGATTCTGATCGGACAGTATGACTTCGCCCTTCGTGCGCCGCGTCGCCGTCGCCTTGCAACTCTACGGCATGGCGTACGAGCATCGGCCCTGGTCGGTCTTTTCCGACGCGGCGGAGGTCGCGCGCTTCAACCCGCTGAAACGGGTGCCGACGCTGGTGCTGGCGGATGGGGAGGTGCTGATCGAAAGCGGTGCCATCCTCGATCATCTGGACGAGATCGCCGGACCGGACCGCGCGCTCATCGCCCGCCAGGGGCCGGAGCGCCGGCGGTCGCTGAAGCTCTCAGCGCTGGCGACGGGATTGGCCGACAAGGCGGTCAGTCTCGTCTACGAACGCGTCCTGCACAAGGAACGGTCCGATCTGTGGATGGAGCGCTGCACCGGCCAGATCGGTGCCGTCCTCGACGTGCTGGAGGCCGACCGCGCCGCCGCCGCCGGTCCCTGGTGGTTCGGCGACCGCATCGGCCATGCCGACATCGCCGCCGGCTGCGCCCTGCGCTTCGTCGGCGAAGCCCACCCGGCCGTGTTCGACCGCTCCCGCTGGCCGGCGCTCGCCGCCCACTCCCACGCCTGCGAGGCGATGGCGGAGTTCAAGGCGGTGGTGCAGCCTTTTTCGGTGAACGCCTGAGGCGTTGCCCCCTTCTCCGTGCATCGGCGCGGGAAGGGGGCATGGTGAAGGATATGGGGACTTACCGGTGGCCGCTGATCTCGGCGTGCAGCGGCTTGGTATCCTCGAACGCCTTCTGCTGTTCGGGCGAGGCTTCCTTCTGGTGCTTCTGCTTCCATTCGGAATAGGGCATGCCGTAGACGGCGATGCGGGCATCCTCGTCGGACAGCTCGACACCGCGCTCCTTGGCAGCCGCCGCATACCACTTGGACAGGCAGTTGCGGCAGAAGCCGGCGAGGTTCATCAGGTCGATGTTCTGCACGTCGGTGCGCTTGCGCAGATGTTCGACCAGACCGCGGAAGGCGGCGGCTTCCAGTTCGATGCGGGTCTGGTGGTCCAGATCGGCCATGGGATCTCAACTCCTCCGGTATTCTTGTTCAGTTAAGAGTGGGGTGGCCGGTGCAGCGTGACCATCCGGCCATGGGGATGAAAATCGCGCGAACCGCCGCCGCCGGCGATGGTGCGCACCACCGCCTCGCGGTCGATGGCGACGAAACCGGCCAGCGATCGGATCCCGTAATCGAACAGGCGCGGGGTCAGCGGCGTTCCGGGGCCGACCATCGCCACCTCCGCTCCCGCCGAAACCCGCAGCAGGCGGGGCAGGGTGCGGTTGGCGAAGGCCGACGCCGTGATGGCCACCGCATCGGCGCCCGGCAGCAGCCAGTCGCAGGCAGCCTCGGGGTATTCGCCCTCCTGCGGGTTCATGTCGATCACCTTGGCTCGGGGCAGGCGGCGGGCAAGCTGCGGGAAGCCGCCGATCACCACGACCCGGCCCTCGACCGAGGCGAACAGGTCCAGCCCGTTGCCGGGGACGCCGGTCACGTCTGGCCGGTTGTAATGCGCGTTCAGTGCGGCGACGCCGACGGCGATCTCCAGCGGATCCCAGGACTGAGCGGCCATGGCGGCGAGGTCGCGCAGGCCCCGCCCGGTCCAGCGCTGCGCATTGTCCTCTGCAGCGCCCGCTGCTGCGCCCTTTGCCGCCGGCGCCTGCCTTGCGGCGACGCCGAGGCCATCGGCGGTTTCCACCACCACCCATTTGTCGCCGGTGACGACGCGGCGGACGTCGGCATCGGCGACGCCCTGCACCAGATCCTGGTACATCCGCTGCGGTCCCCACCAGCGCCACAGCGCATCGGCCACCGGGGAGAGCAGGTCGCAGAAGCCGCCGGTCGCGGTCTGCCATTCGTTGAGATAGCGGCTGCCGACGCTGGTCAGCACGGGAATGCCCTCGGCGATGGCGGCCAGCAGCTCGTCCGACAGCCCGTCGCCATGCGATTCCAGCCCGGCGAACTTGTTGACCACCAGCAGGTCGACACCCGACGCGACGGCATTGCGGATCGCTTGGCTGGCCTCCGCCACGCCGGTCGGATCGACGCGGCAGGATTGCGATTCCCGGCCCAGCTTCTGGGTGATGTCATAGGCGTGGCCGGTGGCGACATCGACCAGTTCCATCCGCTCGGCGCAATCGTCGCCCGGCCCGTGGTTGCGCTGGACCAGCCCGCCGACGCGGAATCCGCGCCGCTTCAACTCCGCCGAAAAGCCGTCCAGCAGCGTGTCGACGCCATGGGAGCCGGGCCCATGGATGACGGCGCCGGGACGCAGGGGCGGCAGAATGGCGGGGGGAAGCGGCATCTGGGCATGGACCTTTCGCGGGACGGCGGACGGGCGGCGAGGGACGCCTCAGACGCCGCGGCGGATGCGGTAGACGAAGACCGTCTTGTGGATTTCGTCGGGCTGGGTTTCATGCGACAGCAAAGCGTTGTCGGTCGTGTTGCAGAAATGCTTGAAGTCGATGACGGAGGCCGGGTCGGTCGCGTAGACCACCAGCTCCTCCCCGGCGGCCATTCCGTTCAGCAGGGCGCGGGTGCGCAGGATGGGCAACGGGCAATGCAGCCCCTTCACGTCAAGCTCTCTCGCCGGCACCGCGCCCGCTCCACACTGGTTGAGGACGAAATCCTTAACAAGGACATGTGACTGTAGCCGGTTCGCCTCCGCATCTCCACACCGGCAGCGGGGAATTCGCATGCGCTGCGGTCGACCCACGTCCGAAATTTTCCGGCCCCGGCGCTGTTGTACGGCGCAACAGCAAGGAATTTGCCCTGAGAAACTTTGATGAAAGGACGGCGGTCATGGCGAAGCGGCCGGGCAGCGTTATGAGCGACAAGGTGGTTGTCATCACGGGCGCCTCCAGCGGCATCGGCCGGGCGACCGCGCTGGAGTTCGCCAGCCAGGGGGCAGCCGTGATCCTGGCCGCCCGGCGGATGGCGGCCCTGCACGAGGTGGCGGAGGAGTGCATCGAAGCCGGCGGCCGGGCCATGGTGGTGCCGACCGACGTGACCGACCAGCGCGCGATGCAGGCTCTCGCCGACCGTGCCATCCAGGCCTTCGGCGGCATCGACGTCTGGGTGAACAATGCCGGCGTCATCGCCTTCGGCCGTTTCGAGGACATCCCCGACGAAGTGTTCGAGCAGGTGGTGCGCACCGACTTCTTCGGCATGGTCCATGGCTGCCGCGCCGTGCTGCCCCATTTCCTCGACCGCGGGGAGGGCATCGTCATCAACACCGCGTCGATGGTGTCCAACATCGGCCAGCGCTATGCCACCCCCTACACCGCGGCGAAATTCGCCGTGCGCGGCTTCTCCAAATCCCTGCGGCAGGAACTGGTGGACGAGCCTGACATCCATGTCTGCATGGTCATGCCGGCCTCCATCGACACCCCGCTGTGGCAGCATGCCGCCAACTACACCGGCCGGGCAATCAAGCCGCTGAACCCGATCCATCCGCCGGAGGAGGTCGCCGCGGCCATCCTGTCGCTGGCGGCCAATCCCCAGCGCGAGCTGTTCGTCGGCGCCGAGGGGCGTCTCGCCGCCGTCGGCAACGCCATGGCGCCGCAGATGACCGAGCGGGCGCTCGCTCACACCATCGAGCGCGACATGTTCGAGAACCGCTCCGCCCCCGACACGGCTGGCGGCGTGCTGGCGGCCATGCCCGAATTTCAGGGCGCAAGCGGCGGCTGGATGGAGCGGCAGCCGGAGCGCGGCAGGGGGAGAGGCCGGGGCAGGGTGGAGGGGCAGGGGCATGCCTTCTCCTGGACCAACCTGACCCTGTTCCTGTTGCCGGTGGTGCTGGCCAGCCGTCCTCTGGCGGGCAGGGCGATGCGCCAGATGTGACGATCGATCGGCAGGGTGCTTGATCCGGCGGTCGGGAGCCGTTATACGCTCGCCCCTTTTCCGGTGCGGCGGCTGGCCGCACCGGTCATCCGGGCAGGAGGCGGGACATGACGGCGTGCGGGCTCGATTTCGGCACCTCGAACACGACGCTGGGCGTGCAGGATGCGGACGGCTTCCGGCTGCTGGCGCTGGACGGTACGCGGACGACCCTGCCGACCGCGGTGTTCTTCGACTTTGAACATGATCGCACCACCATCGGACAGGCCGCCATCGACGGCTATGTGTCCGGCGTGGAGGGGCGTCTGATGCGGTCGATCAAGTCGATGCTCGGCACCGACCTGATCGATGCCGACACGGCACTCCGCAAGGGCCGCATCAGCTTCCGCGCGGTGATCGGCACCTTCCTCGATCTGGTGAAGAAGCGGGCGGAGGAGGCGCTGGGCGGCGAGTTGGGCGACGTCGTGGTCGGCCGCCCGGTCCATTTCGTCGATGGCGACCCGGCCGGCGATGCCGCGGCGGAAGAGACGCTGGGCCAGATCGCGCGGGCCGCCGGCTTCCGCAACGTCTCCTTCCAGTTCGAGCCCATCGCCGCCGCCCTCGATTACGAGCAGCAGGTGGCAGGCGAGGAACTGGCGCTGATCGCCGACATCGGCGGCGGCACCTCCGACTTCTCGGTCGTGCGCATCGGGCCGGAGCGGCGCGGCAAGGCCGACCGGGCCGGCGACATCCTGGCCAACGACGGCATCCGCGTCGGCGGCACCGATTTCGACCGCGACCTCAGCCTCGCCACCGCCATGCCGGAGCTGGGGCTGGGCAGCGCCATGAAGCGTGCCGGGCTGCTGGCGCCGAAGAGCATCTATTTCGACCTTGCGACCTGGTCGAAGATCAACTTCCTTTACACCGCCAAGGCGATGGCCGAACTGGAGCGCCTGCATCGCAATTCCGCCGAGCCGGAGAAGATCGGGCGCCTGATCGGCGTGGTCGAACATCGCCAGGGCCATGCGTTGGCGATGGCAGTGGAGCGTACCAAGATCGCCCTGTCCGACCATGAGGCGACGCAGCTGGCGCTGGATTGGGGCGACGGCGATCTGTCGCTGGCAGTGGACCGTCCGGCGCTGAACCGCGCCACCGGCTCGTTGGCGGCGCGCATCGGCACGCGCATCCGCGACTGTCTGGCCGACGCGGGCGTGACCGCCGACCGCATCGACGCGGTGTTCCTGACCGGCGGCTCCACGCTTCTGCCCCAGGTGCGCGCGGCGATCCTGGCCGAGGCGCCGGGGGCACGGGTGGTGGAGGGCAACATCTTCGGCTCCGTCGGCCTGGGGCTGACGGTGGAGGCGTTGCGGCGCTACGGATGAACGGGACAGGGTGGGAGGCGACCCCCCACCCCTGACCGGTCACTGCACGACGATGCGCGGTGCCGCACGGCCGCCGGTGCCGCCGCCGATCTTCTCCCACAGGCGCGTCGCGATCCGGCGATAGGCCTGGGCATGCTCGGAGTCCGGCTGCGACACCACGATGGGCTGGCCCTGGTCGGAGGTCTCGCGGATCGACAGGTGAAGCGGGATTTCGCCGAGGAACTCCATGCCCAGATCGTCGGCTTCCTTGCGGGCGCCGCCGTGGCTGAAGATGTCGGTGCGGTGGCCGCAGTTGGGGCAGCAGAAATAGCTCATGTTCTCGATGATGCCCAGCACGGGTACATCGACGCGGCGGAACATGTTCAGCCCCTTGCGGGCGTCCAGCAAGGCTATGTCCTGCGGGGTGGAGACGATCACCGCACCCGCCAGCGGAACCTGCTGGGCCATGGTCAGCTGGGCATCGCCGGTGCCGGGCGGCATGTCAACCACCAGCACGTCGAGCGTGCCCCAGTTCACGTCGCGCAGCATCTGCTGCAACGCGCTCATCACCATCGGCCCGCGCCAGATCATCGGCGTGTCCTCGGCGACCAGGAAGCCCATGGACATCACCTTGATGCCGAAATTCTCCATCGGCTCCAGCCGCTTGCCGTCGGGGCTGTTCGGCCGGCCGGCAATGCCCATCATGCGCGGCATCGACGGGCCGTAGATGTCGGCGTCGAGCAGGCCGACCTTCAGCCCGTTCGCCGCCAGCGCCAGCGCCAGATTGGCCGAGGTGGTCGATTTGCCGACGCCGCCCTTGCCGGACGCCACCGCGACAATGGCCTTCACGCCGGGGACCAGCGGCTTCTGCGGATCGTTCTGCGGGGCACCCTGCGGTGCCCCTCCATGGGAATGACCATGGGAGTGGCTGTGCTGCCCACCATGCGAATGCGTGTGGCTCTGTGCCGCACCCTGCGGCGCCGCGCGATGGGCGGTCAGTACCGCGGTGACCGAAAGGACGCCGGGCAAAGCATCGACCGCTTTCTCGGCGGCATGGCGCAGGGGCTCGGCCTGCGCGCCGCGCTTGGGGTCCACTTCGATGGAAAAAGCGACATGCCCGTCGCGCACCACGAGGCCCGACAACATGCCCAAACTGACGATGTCGCCGCCCCGGTCCGGGTCGATGACGGTCTTCAGCGCCTGCATGACTTGAGCTTCGCTGATCTGCGCCATGGTTGAAAACTCCGCTGTCTTCCCGATATTGGCGGATATCCGTTGGTGGAATCCTTGCCGAAGGGTATGGGGGACTATAGGACCGACGGACGAGATCGGTAAAGGGATGCGCGGGCCTTAAGCCATTGCGCTTCCACATGATGGGACAAATCGCAGAGGGGGACTGAGTCGGATGCCGTGGAACAATCAAGGTGGGGGCGGAGGTGGCGGCCCCTGGGGTCCCCCGCCGGGCAACAATGGCCCGGGCAACCCGTGGGGCCGTCCCCAGGGCGGAGGAAATGGCGGCGGTGGCGGTGGCCCGCAGCCTCCCGACCTTGAGGATCTTCTGCGGCGGAGCCAGGACCGCCTGCGGCGTGCCATGCCCGGCGGCTTCGGCAGCGGCCGCGGCGTGGCGCTGGTCGCCGGCGTGCTCGGCCTGATCTGGCTCGCCAGCGGCATCTACCGCGTCGAGGCGGACGAGCAGGGCGTGGTCATGCGCTTCGGCGAGTGGACCCGCACCGAACAGCCCGGCCTGCGCTATCGCCTGCCGTCGCCGATCGAGACGGTGCTGCTGCCCAAGGTGACGCGCGTCAACCGCATCGAGGTCGGTTACCGGTCCTCCGTCGGCGGCGGTCGCAACGACCGCGACGTGCCGGACGAGTCGCTGATGCTGACCGGCGACGAGAACATCGTCGACATCGACTTCACGGTGTTCTGGGTCATCAAGGACGCCGGCAACTTCCTGTTCAAGATCCGCGAGCCGGAAGTGACGGTGAAGAAGGCCGCCGAGAGCGCCATGCGCGAAGTCATCGGCCGCACCGACCTGCAGCCCGCTTTGACCGAGGCCCGCCAGCAGATCGAAACCTCGACCCGCCAGCTTCTCCAGACCATGCTGGACGAGTATCAGGCCGGCATCGAGATCACCCAGGTACAGTTGCAGAAGGCCGACCCGCCGCAGCCGGTCATCGACGCGTTCAACGACGTGCAGCGTGCCCGTGCCGACCGCGAACGCGCCCGCAACGAGGCGGAAGCCTACCGCAACGACATCATCCCGCGCGCCCGCGGCGAGGCGGAGCGGCTGGTGCAGGAGGCCTCGGCCTACCGCGAGCAGGTTGTCAGCCTGGCGCAGGGCGACGCCGACCGCTTCCGCAAGGTTTACGAGGCCTATGCGCTGAGCAAGGACGTCACCTCCAAGCGCATGTATCTGGAGACCATGGAGGAGATCTTCCGCGGCCGGAACAAGATCATCATCGAGGGTTCGGCGCAGAACGTCGTGCCCTACCTGCCGCTGAACCAGTTGGCCCCGAACGCTACGCCGGCTCCGCAGCAGCAGGCGCCGCGCCAGGCCCCGTCCAGCCAGGGGGGGGCGCGCTCCGGCACGCAGAACGCAGCCGCTGTCCGCGCTGCCCCAGAATCCGTCAATGTCCGGCCAGTGAGGAGGATCGCATCATGAAACGCACCCTCGCCATCGCCGGTATCGCCATCGTCGCCCTCGGCGTCGTCGCGTCGTCCGCCCTGTTCACCGTCAACGAGGCCCAGCAGGCGCTCGTCCTGCAGTTCGGCGAGCCGCGCCGGGTGATCCAGGATCCGGGCCTTAAGATGAAGATCCCCTTCATCCAGGAGGTCCGGCTGCTCGACCGCCGCGTCCTCGACCTCGACCCGCCGGTGGAGCAGGTCATCCTGGCCGACCAGAAGCGCCTGGATGTCGATGCCTTCGCCCGCTACCGCATCCACGATCCGCTGCGCTTCTACCAGACCGCCGGGACCGAGGCGGTGGCAGAAACCCGCCTGAACTCCATCGTCAACTCCGCCCTGCGCCGCGTGCTCGGCAACGTCACGGTGCTGGCCGTCCTGTCGGACGAGCGTGCCCGCATCATGACGGACATCAAGGGGCAGGTGAACGACGAGGCCAAGCGCTTCGGCATCGAGATCGTCGATGTCCGCATCCGCCGCGCCGATCTGCCGGAAGAGACGAGCCAGTCGATCTTCGCCCGCATGCGCTCCGAACGCGAACGCGAAGCGTCCGAGGCCCGCGCCCAGGGCCAGGAACAGTCGCAGCAGATCAAGTCGCGCGCCGAACGCGAACGCACGGTCATCATCGCCGAGGCCCAGCGCGATGCGCAGAATCCTGCGCGGTGAAGGCGACAACAGCGCATTGAAGCTGATCGCCGAGGCGACCTCGCAGGACCCCGCCTTCTACGGCTTCTACCGGTCGCTCGAAGCCTATCGGAAGTCGCTGAACGGCAACGACACCACCATGGTGCTGTCGCCGACCGGCGAATTCTTCCGTTACTTCAACGGCGCCGGCCCGCAGGTCGGCGGTGGTGCCCCGGCACCTGCTGCCGCACCGGCTCCGGCCCCTGCTCCGGCCGCTCCGGCGCAGTAACGCCGCGCGACAGGGTCGAAACGGCTTGCGGCCGGACCGGGGTTTCTCCCGGTCCGGCCGCAGTGCTGTCGGGCCGGGCGAGCCACTGGACCGACGGTCCGCAGCAAGAGTTCAAAAGAAAACTCAGGCCTTAAGTTTTCCACTGGTGCCGACTGGACCGGCACGCCATCTTGCGGCCATACTCTTGGCCCAACACATATATGGCCCAGAACTGGGCGGCCGCTCCCGTCCATGGAATCGGCCGGACGTCTGGTAGGGAGAGCACGTTGATTCGCATACCCAACTTCGAACCCGCCACGCGCGGCGCCGTGGCCGAGGCCCGGCCTCGCAAGGCGGGCGTCCGGCCGCTGGTCGCAGCCATCGTCTGGGGCATGACGTCGGTCATGGCCGGCGGCGCCGTGATGGGCGGCATCGCTGCCGCTCCGGCCCAGGCTCAAGCTGCAACGCCGAACCGCAATGCGCCGGGCAGCTTCGCCGATCTGGCGGAAAAGCTGCTGCCGGCGGTCGTCAACATCTCCACCAGCCAGAACGCGCCGCAGCGTCCGCAGGGCCAGCGGCCGGAGATTCCGCAGTTCCCGCCGGGCTCGCCCTTCGAGGATTTCTTCAAGGACTTCTTCGACCGCCAGCAGCAGCAGGACCAGCCGCAACGCAAGGCGACGTCGCTCGGTTCCGGCTTCATCATCGACGCCAAGAACGGCTATGTGGTCACCAACAACCACGTCGTTCAGGACGCCGACGAGATCACCGTCATCCTGCAGGACGACACCAACATCAAGGCGGAACTGGTCGGCAAGGACAGCAAGACCGATCTCGCCCTGCTGAAGATCAAGACCAGCCATCCGCTGGTCGCCGTTCCCTTCGGCGACAGCGACGCCATGCGCGTCGGCGACTGGGTGTTGGCCATCGGCAATCCGTTCGGCCTGGGCGGGTCGGTCACCGCCGGCATCATCTCGGCGCGCCAGCGCAACATCGACGCCGGCCCGTACGACGATTTCCTCCAGACCGACGCCTCGATCAACCGCGGCAATTCCGGCGGCCCGATGTTCAACCTGAACGGCGAGGTCATCGGCATCAACACCGCCATCTTCTCGCCGTCGGGCGGGTCGGTCGGCATCGGCTTCGCCATTCCGTCCAACCTCGCCAAGCAGGTGGTGGCGCAGCTGAAGGATTACGGCAAGACCCGCCGCGGCTGGCTGGGTGTGCGCATCCAGGCGGTCACGCCGGAGATCGCCGAAAGCCTGGGCCTGCCCGGCCACAAGGGCGCTCTGGTCGCCTCCGTCACCCCCGACGGCCCGGCCGCCAAGGGCGGCATCCAGGCCGGCGACGTCGTGACCAAGTTCGACGGCCGCGAAATCGACGAGATGCGCCGCCTGCCGCGCGTCGTCGCCGAAACCTCCATCGACAAGGCTGTTCCGGTCGAAGTCTGGCGCAAGGGCAAGTCGCAGACCGTCCAGGTCAAGGTCGGCGAGCTTGAGGCCGCGGAGGAGCAGGGTCTGCTCGCCGCCGGTCCGGACGAGAAGCAGCAGCCGAAGGACAAGGCCCCGGCCCAGAAGCCGACCGAATCCCTTGGCATGAAGCTGACCGCCATCACCCCGGAGCTGCGCCAGCAGTACGAGATCAAGCCCGACATGAAGGGCGTGGTCATCACCGACGTGGCGGGCAACTCCACCGCGGCGGAAAAGGGTCTGCGCGCCGGCGACGTCATCATCGAGGTCGGCCAGGAAGAGGTCCGCAAGCCCGAGGACGTGACCGCCAAGGTCCAGAAGGCCAAGGAGCAGAGCAAGAAGTCGGTGCTGCTGCTGGTCGACCGAAAGGGCGACCTGCGCTTCGTGGCGATCCCGCTCAGCTGATCGGCTGCGGGCAACAAAAGGGCGCCGGCGGGAAACCGCCGGCGCCCTTTTCGTTTGTGGACCGTCGGAGAAGGGGCTGGCGATGTGCCCTATGCTCCGTCCAGCAGCATCGCCAGGGCGACGGCGCCGGCGAGCAGGGCGCACAGGGTGGCGACGATGGCGAGGCTGCGCAGGTACTGGCGGAACTCGCCCTGTTTCCAGGCACTGCGTCCCAGCAGCACCAGATAGCCCGCCATGGCGGCGGCGATGATCTGCCAGCCCATCCTGTCCTCATCCTCTCTCCGCCGGGTGGCGGAAGCCGGCGGAAATGCGCATGCGCGACCGGGCAGGGTCAAGGCTACGACGATGGCGGCGGCATCTTCTATGCCGAAAGTACGGATGCTCCATCCGGGGTATCTGTTGGCGTCATCCTCTCGGCAGAGAGCGGAGCAACCCGGTGTGAGAATTTTGCGGCATTGATTGCTTAGGAGATACGCTCATACGCAAATAAGTGGTGGTTAACAAAACAGTTAATTCCTTTGCGCATAACAATGTTCGCTGCTGTGATATCTTTGGATCCGGAAATCTTGGAGAGGCTTTGCGCATATGCCCAATGCGTTCTTCTTTTAACTCCGGAGAGTGGTACCGTAGGACACGACACGGGGGTAACCTCCCCCTAAATAACGGCCTGCCGAAGCTATCGAGGGGTAATCGCCAAATCGCCAATGCGTCGGGACCTTCCTCTGTACAACGGCCTTCACCCTGGCCACGACGTCATGACGATCGACCAAAATTGCGGGAGCGGACGATGAACTCAGTGCGCGCTTTTCTTATCGACTCGAACAAGCTGTTTCGCGAGGGGCTGAAGCGCCTGCTCGACAATTCGCCCTTCCAGATCGTCGCCGAGGCGGGAAACCTGCGGGAGGCGCTGGGTTCGGTTGAGAACGGCATTCGGCCCCAGCTGGTCCTTCTTGACCTGCAGAATGGCGGCGACGAGGAAGCCGACGGCATGCGCCGCCTGCGCGCTCTGCTGCCGGAAACCCGGCTGGTCATTCTGACCAGCGACCTGTGCACCCGCCGCCTGGCGAACGCGCTGGAAGCCGGTGCCGACGGCTATCTGATGAAGGATCTGTCGTCCGACGCACTGGCCCAGTCGCTGAAGCTGGTGATGATGGGCGAGAAGGTGTTCCCGACCCATCTGGCGGCTCTGCTGATCTCCGGCCGCGTCAACGGCAACGGCACCGAGATGCCGGTGTCGCGCAAGGGCTTGTCGCAGCGCGAAGTGCAGATCCTGCGCTGCCTGCTCAACGGCGACAGCAACAAGATGATTGCCAATCATCTGAACATCACGGAAGCCACCGTGAAGGTTCACCTGAAGAGCCTGCTGCGCAAGATCAACGCCTCCAACCGCACCCAGGCCGCCATCTGGGCGCTGAACAACGGCATCGGCGGCGAGCTTGCCGGCGCCAATGTCGTCGCGGCGGCGGCGAACCAGTAACCACGCGCTCGTCCATTGCCCCCGTTCCCACCTTTCCTGCCTGCGCATTACTGCACGTAGGGAGGGTGGGGGACGAGGCAGTCATTGCATGACATGAATTGCCCGCCTGAATGAAGGCGGGCTTTTTCATGGAAACACCCCATCGCATCAGATCGGCAGCCGGATCACCGCGCGCAGGCCGCCGTAAGGGCTGTCGTCCAGCGTGATGTCGCCGCCGTGGCTGCGCGCCACGTCTCGCGCGATGGTCAGCCCCAGGCCGGATCCGCCGGTGTCGAGGTTGCGGCTGCTGTCGACGCGGAAGAAGGGCTTGAACACGTCGTCGCGCAGATAGGCGGGAATGCCGGGGCCGTCGTCGTCCACGGTGATTTCGATCACGCCATCCTTCCGGTCCGCCTTGACCCAGGCGCTGCCGGCATGGCGGCCGGCATTCACCAGCAGGTTGGCGATGCAGCGTCGGACCGCATTGGGCCGCAGCGGGAGGGACAGTCCCTCCGGTGCGGTCAGCGTCACCTCGGTTCCTTCGCGCCGGGCACCGGCGGCGACCTCGTTCAGCAGGCGGGTCAGGTCGGTCGGCTGCACCGCCTCGGTCCCCTCGCCGCGGGCGAAGGCGAGGTAGCCCTCGATCATCTCCTCCATCTCGGCGACGTCGGCCTTCAACTCCTCCACCTCGGGGTCGAGGTCGGGATCCTCGATCATGTCGAGCGCCAGCTTCATCCGGGTCAGCGGCGTGCGCAGGTCGTGGCTGACGCCGGCCAGCATCTCGGTGCGCTGGTTGATCTGCCGCTGGATGCGCTCGCGCATCAGCAGGAAGGCGGATGCAGCCTGCCGTACCTCCGTCGCCCCTTCCATCTTGAAGTTCGAGACGTCGCGGCCCTTGCCCAGCGCATCGGCGGCGATTGCCAGCCGCTTGATCGGCCTGATCTGGTTGCGCATGAACAGGATGGCAACGGCGAACAGCACGATGGCCGATCCGACCATCCAAAGGATGAAGATGTAGCTGGTGGGCGTGAACAGCCGGCGCTCCGGCGACATCACCGACAGCACGCCGTCGGCCATCTGCACCCGGATCTCGTACCATTCATGGGCAACGCGGGTGTTGATGGTGAAGGGACGGCCGACCCGGTCCTCCAGCGCCTTGCCCAGCGTACGTTCCAGCAGGCCGCCGAGCAGGCCGCTCTGCTGGCGGCGCTGCTCCGGCAGGATCTGGCTAGGCTCCAGGGTGACGATCAGGTCGGTGGTGCGGGCGGCGGTGGCCAGCGTCCAGTCGCGACCCTCCGGCGTCGGGTCGTGTTCCAGCACGGCGATGACGGTGGCGATGTCGCCGGCGACCGCATAGGCAAGCCGGTTCGTCACCGTGTCCCAATGGCGGTCATAGAAGATCCAGGTCGCCACCGCCTGGGCCAATATCACCGGCGTGACGATGATCAGCAGGGACCGGCCGAACAGGGTGCGCGGCAGGAACCTCTTCAGAAACGGTGTACGCCGCCGCCGCTCGGCCCGGCGGGCCGCCGCCCGCCTAGCCGCAGCATTGTCGGCTCCGGCCTGTCCGCTCGCGGTCACGGATCGGGCCTCAGCACATACCCCTCGCCGCGGACAGTGTGGAGGTAACGCGGCTCGCGCGGGTCGGCCTCGATCTTGCGGCGCAAACGCGTGACCTGGACGTCGACGGTGCGGGCATTGCCGGCGACCTTGCTGCGTTCGGTCAGTTCGTCGCGCGTGAAGGTGATGCCGGGCGAGGTGGCGAGGATGCGCAGCAGGCTGGCCTCCGCCGTGGTCAGGCGGATCACCTCGTCGCCCTGGCGCAACTCGTCCCGGTCGGGCATGTAGGTGAGGGGACCGAGCCGGACCGGAGCAGCTGGCGGCGCCGTCGGTTCTGGCGGGCGTGCCGCCTGCCGGCGCAGGATGGAGTTGATGCGCAGCAGCAGCTCGCGCGGGTTGAAGGGCTTGGCGAGATAGTCGTCGGCTCCGGCCTCCAGTCCGGCGATGCGGTCGTCCGGCTCGTCCCGCGCGGTCAGCAGCAGGATCGGCAGGTCCCGCTCGCGCCGGAGCGATTCGGTCAGCGACAGCCCCGATTCGCCCGGCATCATGATGTCGAGCACCAGCAGGTCGAAGGCCAGCCCGCCCAGCTGTGCCCGCGCGTCGGCGGCGTCGCGGGCGGTGCTGACCAGAAAGCCGTTGCCGGCGAGGTATTTGCGCAAGAGTTCGCGCAGGCGGGTGTCGTCGTCGACGACCAGGATGTGGGGCTGATCTTCGGTCATGGCCGGACTATAACGCGGCTCCCCGCAATCGACATAGAGGCGCCTGCGGAACATATCTTGGGTATGCATGGCGGGCAGTCGTGTAAGCGCTTGGCCGTTTTGGCCTTGATCCGTGTTAATCTCCATGTGCCCTCCGCTGAGGGCCGAGAGACACGAGGAGCGATCACGATGGCCGACCACAACAGGTCCAACGACCCCCGGGACCTGGACGCCCAAGACCTCGCCGACATGACCCGTGCCTTCCTGGCAAAGGGCGGGAATATCGTTCAATGCCCACCGGGCGCTTCCGAAAACGTGGTTTACCGCAAGGGTGGTTTCCGCCGCCGCAATCCCAACGAGGCGAAGACGGCCGCTGAAAAGCCGGCCGACGGCGCAACCGAAGCCAAGCCGACCGAGGCAACCCCGGCGGAGGCCCAAACCGCAGCTCCGGTGGAGACCATCGAATCGAAAGCCGGCTGATCCGCTTCGACGTTTTCCGGATCAGCGTTTGACGGCAAGACGGGCAGGGGGAACGGGCGGCGCGAATTTTGCCCGGTCCTCCTCGTCCAGCATGCCCATCATCACCTTGCGGAACCCCTCCACCGCCTCGGCGCCCGCCATGCGATAGGCGCGGGCGATGCGCTGGCGTTGGGTTTCGGACAGCTGGCGCTCCAGCTCCACGCCCTTTTCCGTCAACTCCAGCAGCCGCTGCCTTCGGTCGCGGGCACCGGTCTGCTGGTCGATGAAGCCCTGGCGGACCAGTTCGCCCAGCACGCGCGACAGGCTCTGCTTGGTGATCTTCAGGATCGCCAGCAGTTCCGACACCGTGATCTTCGGATAACGGCCGACGAAGTAGATCACGCGGTGATGCGCGCGGCCGAAGCCGATCTCGGCCAGAATTTCGTCCGGCTCGGCGGTGAATTCGCGATAGGCGTAGAAAAGCAGCTCCATCCCGGTTCGGAGTTCCTCCTCACGGAGAAAGAGCTGGTTCACACCCGCTTTAAGGTCAGCCATGGCGACGCGGTCGGTTCGATTTGTTCTAATTAGGACAGCAACTCAGACATAAACAATCGTGCGTCCGGTTACAAGAACAAGCTCGTTCCCGAAAACGGCTTTTCCTCCCGCACTCAGGCGCTGCCGATCAGGATGCCGGTGCCGAAGACGAGCAGCCCGCCGACCACCACCTGGAAGGCGGCGGACAACAGCGGCGTGTCCATATAACGGTTGCGGATCCAGGCGATGACGGCCAGTTCCACCGCCACCACGGCGATGGCGACGGCGGTCGCCGTCCAGAAATGCGGGATCAGATAGGGCAGGGCGTGGCCGAGCCCGCCAAGCGTGGTCATGGCGCCGCAGACCAGCCCGCGCAGCCAGGGGCTGCCGCGCCCGGTCAGCGACCCGTTGTCGGACAGTGCCTCGGCGAACCCCATTGAGATCCCGGCGCCGATGGAGGCGGCGAGGCCGACCAGAAAGGTCTCGTGGCTGCTTTGGGTGGCGAAGGCGGCGGCGAACAGCGGGGCCAGCGTGGACACCGACCCGTCCATCAGCCCGGCGAGACCCGGTTGCACGATCTGCAGGAGGAACAGACGCCGTTCCGATTCGTGCTCCTGCTCCCGCACCTGGGGCGAGACGTATTTCGCCTCCAGCCGCTCGGCCTTGGCCTCGTGCCGCCGTTCCTCTTCCGCCAGGTCGCCCAGAAGCTGGCGGATTGCGGTGTCCTGCGACCGTTCGGCGGCGCGGGTGTAGAAGCGCTTGGTTTCCGCCTCCATCAGTTCGGCCTGCCGCCGCACGGTGTCGAGTCCCAGCGGGCGGGTCAGCCAGACCGGCTTGCGCTCGACGAAGCCCTTCACGTCCTGGCGGCGGATCAGCGGGATGTGGTCGCCGAATCGTCCCTGGAACAGTTCAAGCAGCCGATGACGGTGCCCGCTTTCCTCCGACGCCATCGCGCGGAACAGCTTCGCCGTGTCCGGGTATTTGTCGGCAAGACCGTGGGCGAACTCGTCGTAGATGCGGCTGTCCTCCTCCTCCAGCGCGATGGCGAGTGCCAGCAGTTCCTTTTCCGTCAGGTCCGAGAAGTTTTTCATCGTGGTCAGGCCTTCGCCGCGGGGAGTTGGTGCGCTGCAAATGATGCTATTCCGGAAAGGGGCATCCGCAACATGGCACTTCGTATGGTGCGGCTCCGCCGAGGATGTGATCCGGCCTTGCCGGAGGGCGTCTGGCCGGCCTCTGCCGGGGACTGCTACAAGATGTCTCTTATGGCTTTCGGGGGGAGATGTGCCGGTCGGGTGAGTGGAAATTCCGCGGCGGGCTTGCTATGGGCTTTGACCACGAGAGGCCAAGAACGTTCCACAAGTTCCCATATAAAGCCGAGACAAGAAGGAAACGACCATGACCGCCAACCGGAAGCTGATCGCCGGAAACTGGAAGATGAACGGGTTGAAGGCCGACGGGCTGGACCTCGCCTCCGACCTCGCCGGGCGGCTGAAGGGCGCCGGGCCGGTCGCTTTCGACATGCTGGTCTGCCCGCCCTTTCCGCTGCTGTTCCCGGTGGGCGAGGCGATCGCCGACAGCCCGCTGGCGCTGGGCGGTCAGGATTGCGCGCCGAAGACGTCCGGCGCCCACACCGGCGACGTCGCGCCGACCATGCTGAAGGACGCCGGCTGCCGCTTCGTCATCCTCGGCCATTCGGAGCGCCGCGCCGACCATGGCGAGAGCGACGCCGTGGTGAACGCCAAGGCGGTGGCCGCCCACAAGGAGGGCCTCGTCGCCATCATCTGCGTCGGCGAGACCGAAGCTCAGCGCGATGCCGGCCAAGCCAACGCCGTGGTGTCGGGGCAACTGTCCGGCTCCATCCCCGCCGATGCGACGGCCGACAACACTGTCATCGCCTATGAGCCGGTCTGGGCCATCGGCACCGGCAAGACCGCGACTCCGGACGACGTGAAGGCGATGCACGCCCATATCCGCGCCGAGCTGGACGGCAAGATCGCGGAGTCCGCCAAGGTCCGCATCCTCTATGGCGGTTCGGTCAAGCCGGGGAACGCGGCGGAACTGATGGCGGTGGAGAATGTCGATGGCGCCCTGGTCGGCGGTGCATCGCTGAAGGCCGACGATTTCTGGGCCATCGGCACCGCCTGCCGCTGACGCCGGACTTCGCTGGCGGCATGGCGCGCAAGCGGTGTCAGCCATGCCGCCAACGGATAAGGCTCAGGTATTTTGGCGCTGGCATATCGCGCGATGGCGCGGTACAAACAATGGGCGCGCGCCACGGGCCCTTAAGACGGCCTGTGGCGCGCTATTCGATTTTTGGGATGGTGTGGGGTGAGCATCGCATGGAATTGGTGATTCTGGTCATTCACCTGCTGATCGCCGTCGGGCTGGTCGGTGTGATCCTGATCCAGCGGTCGGAAGGCGGCGGGCTCGGCATCGGCGGCGGCACGATGGGCGGCATGATGAGCACCCGCGGCACGGCCAACCTGCTGACGCGGACCACCGGCATTCTGGCGGGCTGCTTCTTCGCCACCAGCATCGTGCTGGCGATCCTGGCCGGCGGTCATTCGCGGCCGGCGTCGATCATCGACACGCTGCCGGCGAGCCCGGCGGCTTCGACGGCCCCGGCCCAGCCGGCCGCTCCGGCCCAACCTGCGCCGCCGGTGTCCCAGTAACGGGACAGTTCCCAGCGCACGGGTGCGAAGCGGACAGCGAGGCGGCCTCCCCGAAGCCGCCTCTTTCTTTTGAGGGCTGATTGCGGCTGGCGCCGCTGCGGCTCTCCGGGGACTGGAACATTCGCCTCCATCGGGGGGCGTGAAAACTCCGCCCCCTAAGGGGACATGGCAAATCCGTCCCCTCAGGGGACATGGAACAGCTCTCAAGCTCTTCGGACGGACATGACTCGCTACATCTTCATCACCGGTGGCGTCGTTTCTTCGCTGGGCAAAGGTCTGGCATCGGCGGCGCTTGGGGCGCTTCTCCAGACCCGCGGCTACAAGGTGCGGCTGCGCAAGCTGGACCCGTACCTGAACGTCGATCCCGGCACGATGAGCCCGTATCAGCACGGCGAGGTCTTCGTGACCGACGACGGGGCCGAGACGGACCTTGACCTCGGCCATTACGAGCGCTTCACCGGCGTGTCTGCCCGCAAGGGCGACAACATCACCACCGGCCGCATCTACTCCACCGTGATCGCGAAGGAACGTCGCGGCGATTACCTGGGCGGCACCGTCCAAGTCATTCCGCACATCACCGACGAGATCAAGGAGTTCATCCGCGCCGACGCCACCGACGAGGACTTCGTCCTCATCGAGATCGGCGGCACGGTGGGCGATATCGAGTCGCTGCCCTTCCTGGAGGCGATCCGCCAGTTCGGCAACGAGGTCGGCCAGGAGAATGTGCTCTACATCCACCTGACGCTGCTGCCCTACATCCCGACCGCCGGCGAGCTGAAGACCAAGCCGACCCAGCATTCGGTCAAAGAACTGCTGAGCGTCGGCATCCAGGCCAACATCCTGCTGTGCCGTGCCGACCGTCCAATTCCGGAGAACGAGCGCAAGAAGATCGCGCTGTTCTGCAACATCCGTCCGGAGCGGGTGATCGCGGCGCTCGACGTCGACTCGATCTACCAGGTGCCGATCAGCTACCACGAGGAAGGCTTCGACACCCAGGTCCTGAGCTATTTCGGCCTGCCGACCGACAAGGAGCCGGACCTGTCGCGCTGGACCCGCATCATGGACCGGGTGCGCAAGCCGCAGGGCGAGGTCACCATTGCGGTAGTCGGCAAGTACATCAGCCTGCTCGACAGCTACAAGTCGCTGGCCGAGGCGCTGACCCATGGTGGCATCGCCAACAACGTCAAGGTCAACCTCGACTGGATCGATTCGGAGATCTTCGAGGATGACGACGCGGCGGTGAAGCGGCTGGAAAACGTCCACGGCATCCTGGTGCCGGGCGGTTTCGGCTCCCGTGGCACGGAAGGCAAGATCCGGGCTGCCCAGTTTGCGCGTGAGCGCAAGGTGCCGTACTTCGGCATTTGCTTCGGCATGCAGATGGCGGTGATCGAAGCCGCCCGCAACATGGCGAAGATCGAGGATGCCGGCTCCACCGAGTTGGGCAAGCCGGGCAATCCGGTCGTCGGGCTGATGACGGAGTGGATGCGCGGCAACACGCTGGAACGCCGTGCCGAAGTAGGCGATCTGGGCGGCACCATGCGTCTGGGCGCCTATCCGGCCAAGCTGCTGGACGGCAGCAAGGTCGCCGAGGTCTACGGCACCACCGATATCTCCGAACGGCACCGTCACCGCTATGAGGTGAACGTGTACTACAAGGAGCGTCTGGAGCGCTGCGGCATGCGGTTCAGCGGCCTGTCGCCGGACGGGGAACTGCCGGAGATCGTCGAGATCCCCGACCATCCCTGGTTCATCGGCGTGCAGTTCCACCCGGAACTGAAGTCCAAGCCGTTCGAGCCGCACCCGCTGTTCACCGCCTTCATCAAGGCGGCCATCGATCAGAGCCGGCTGGTCTGACCGTTTCAGATCGACCGTCCTCAGTTACGGAAAGCCCCGTCCTCACAGGCGGGGCTTTTTGCTGCCGGCAACCTTCCCTATACGTCATGTTTCTTGCGCGTTCGGTACCCTTGTGCGACGATCGTCTGAAAATCGGACAATCAAACAATATGATCGGGGAAGGGCTATGAACCGCGTCAGGATCGCCGCGCTCGCCACCTGTCTGACCGCGGTCGCCGCGGTTCCGGCCGTTGCGGCGGATTACTCCTCCACCATCTTCTTCGGCGACAGCCTGACCGACAGCGGCGCGTTCCAGTCGCTCCTGCCCGTCGGCGGCAAGTTCACCACCAACCCGGGGCCGGTGTGGGCGGAGACCGTCGCCGGGACGCTCGGGACCTCAGCCACCACGGCGGCGCGGGGCGGCACCGACTATGCGGTCGGCGGCGCGCGGGTGAATACCTCGGTCGGCTTTCCAGCGACCGGCCCGACGGCGCTCGCCCCCAGCGTGGCGACACGAATCTCCGGCTATCTGGCCTCCAGCGGCGGCCGGGCCGATCCGAATGCGCTCTACACCGTCTGGGGTGGAGCGAACGACATCTTCACGGCACTCACCAACCCCGCCACCGCACAGGCGACGGCGACGCAGGCCGCCGGCGATCTGGTGACGCAGGTGGCGCGTCTGCGCGCCGCCGGGGCGCGCACGATCTTGGTACCGACGGTGCCGGACATTGGATCGACGCCGTTCGGGCGGGCGCAGGGCTCAGCCGCGGCGGCACAGATCACGCAGCTGGTCAGTGGCTATAACCAGCTGGTCACGCTGGGGCTGGCGAATGCCGGCGTATCGGTCATTCCCATCGACACCTATTCCCTGCTGCGGGCGGCGGTGGCCGATCCGGCGGCCTACGGCTTCACCAATGTGACCGGCACCGCCTGCACCACCAGCAGTTCGCTGCTCTGCACCTCCGGGACGCTGGCGGCGCCCAACGCGGCGCAGACCTATCTGTTCGCCGATGGTGTCCATCCGACCACCGCCGGGCATCGCGCGGTATCGGACTTTGTGCTGAACGCGCTGACCGCTCCCGGCAATGTCGCCCAGCTCGCCGAATCGCCGATCCACACCCGCGACCGGCTGACCTCGACCATCCTGGCCCAGGCGGCGACCAGCCTGTGGAGCCGCAAGCCCGGCACCAGTGGCGCCTGGATCAGCGGCGGGGTCGGCCGGCTGACCAGCGATCGCACTGGCGACCCTGGGGCCGGCGGTCAGGCGGAGGTGCGCGGCACGCCGCTGTCGGTCAGCGTCGGCATCGATAAGCGCTTCACCGAGAATCTTCTGCTCGGCGTGGCCGGCACGGCGTCGCATTACCGCGGCAGCTTCTCCACCGGCGGCGATTACAAGCAGCGGGAGTATGTGCTGAGCGGCTACGGCGTCTACCGCATGGGCGGTGCCTTCGTGAACGGCGTCGGCTCCATCGGCTTCGCCGACTACGACCTGCGCCGTGGCGTCAGCATCAACGGCACCGACCATTCCACCAGCGGCAACACCGAGGGCATCAACGCCTCCATCGGTGCCGAGGGCGGTTACGAGTTCATGACCGGCGGGCTGACCCATGGTCCGGTGCTGGGCCTGCGATACCAGCATGTCGAGGTCGAGGGATTCAGTGAGGACAACAGCCTGTTCGGCTTCACCTACCGCTCGCAGACCCGCAATTCGCTGGTCGGCAGCATCGGCTATCAGGCGGCCTACGATTTCGGCAGCGTCCTGCCCTATGCCAAGGTGACGCTGAACCGGGAGTTCAAGGACGACCAGCGCTCCATCACGGTGGAAAGCCGCAGCATTTCCACGCTGGCCTATGATGTGGCGGTGGCGAAGCCGGACCGCAGCTATGTCGACCTGACGGCGGGCGCCTCCTTCAAGCTGGCGGAGTCGGTGACCGGCACGCTGGGCCTGAATGCCAGGCTGGGCGAGGAGAACCGCCGCGATTACGGCGGCTTCGTCGGCGTCAGCGTCGGTTTCTGACGAAAGACAGGTGACCGGGGACAAGTCCGCTCCATATCAGGGGCGGATTTGCCAACGGGAGGATAGCAGCGCCATGTCAGACGTGATGATCGATGCCGCCGATGGTGGCCGTTTCTCAGCCTATGTCGCCAAGCCCACGGTGGCCCCCGCCGGCGGGCTTGTCGTGATTCAGGAAATCTTCGGCGTCAACGCGGTGATGCGCGAGATGTGCGACTGGTACGCCTCGCAGGGCTTCCTGGCGGTGTGCCCGGACCTGTTCTGGCGCCAGAAGCCGGGCGTGCAACTGACCGACAAGACGCAAGAGGAGTGGAACCAGGCCTTCGCCCTGCTGAACGGCATGGATCAGGACAAGGCGGTGGACGACCTCAAAGCAGCGCTGGCCTGGGTGCGCGGGCAGGATGGCTGCACCGGCAAGGCCGGCAGCGTCGGCTACTGCCTGGGCGGCCGGCTTGCCTTCATGATGGCGACGCGGTCGGACGCCGATGCCAATGTCGGCTATTACGGCGTCGGGCTGGAGGGGCTACTGGGTGAGGCCGACAAGATCGCCAAGCCGCTGCTGCTGCACATCGCCGAGAACGACAAGTTCTCCAGCCCCGAGAAGCGCGACGCGGTGGTCGCCGGGGTGAAGGACAACACGTGGGTGACCGCCAAGGTCTATCCGGGCATGGACCATGCCTTTGCCCGGCCGGGCGGCGAGCATTACGACCGGGATGCGGCCGACGAGGCGAACCGGCTGACGGTGGAGTTCTTCCGGACGCATCTGGCCTGACGCCAGCGCCGTTGACCGATTTCCTGAATAGTGGGATGCAAGGGTCTTCCGACCCTTGCCCGAACCCCTGTCGGGTGAGCGCGGGAGGGCGGCGCCCTCTCGCCTCGATTTGTTTTGGAGCACTCCGATGACCACGCCGCGCGCCGTTCAGGTCGGCGACCTGACCATTGCCAACGACCGTCCCTTCGTCCTGATCGCCGGCCCCTGCCAGATGGAAAGCCGCGACCATGCGATGGAGACCGCGTCCGCGCTGGTGGAGATGACCCGCGCGCTGGGCATGGGGCTGATCTACAAGTCGAGCTTTGACAAGGCCAACCGCACCTCCATCACCACCGCGCGCGGTCTGGGCATGGACAAGGCCCTGCCGATCTTCGCGGAAATCCGCGAGCGGTTCGGCTGCCCGGTCATCACCGACGTGCATGAATCGACCCAGTGCGCCCCGGTCGCCGAGGCGGTGGACGTGCTGCAGATCCCGGCCTTCCTCTGCCGCCAGAACCGACCTGCTGATCGCCGCGGCGGAGACCGGCCGTGCGGTGAACGTCAAGAAGGGCCAGTTCCTGGCGCCGTGGGACATGAAGAACGTCGCCGCCAAGCTGGTCGCGTCCGGCAACGAGCGCGTGCTGCTGTGCGAGCGCGGCGCCAGCTTCGGCTACAACACGCTGGTGTCGGACATGCGATCGCTGCCGATCATGGCGGAGACCGGCTTCCCGGTGGTGTTCGACGCCACCCATTCCGTCCAGCAGCCGGGCGGGCAGGGCACCACTTCGGGCGGCCAGCGGGAATTCGTGCCGGTCCTGGCCCGTGCCGCCATCGCCGTCGGCGTCGCCGCCGTCTTCATGGAGACGCACGAGAACCCCGACTGCGCCCCCAGCGACGGCCCCAACATGGTCCCGCTTAAGGATATGCCGGCGCTGCTGGCGAAGCTCCAGGCCTTCGACCGTCTGGCGAAGTCCTAAACAGGCTTAATTTGGCTGGGGCGGGGCGCCGTGCTTCACTGGCGCCTCTCCCGCATCCACGGGTCGGGTCAGCCTTCGGGGACATGCATGATGGTCGGTCGGAGTTTTCGGGGTGTGATTGCCGCACTCCTGCTGCTGGTGGTCGCTTTTCCGGCCCTGGCATTGGAGAGCTTCCAGAAATCCAAGCTGACCGTCGAGACGGCCGGCGGCGGCAAGTTCCGCTTCGATATCGAGCTGGCGCTGACACCGGGCCAGCAGGCGCAGGGGCTGATGTTCCGCCAGTCGATGGCCGCCGATGCCGGCATGCTGTTCATATACGATCGGGTGCAGCCCGCCAGCTTCTGGATGAAGAACACCCTGATCCCGCTCGACATGCTGTTCATCGCCGCCGACGGCCGCATCGTGAACATCCATGAGCGGGCGGTGCCGGAATCGTTGGACTCCGTCAACTCCGACGGTCCGGTCAAGGCGATCCTGGAGCTGAACGGCGGCATGGCCTCGCGGCTCGGCATCCGTCCCGGCGACCGGGTGGTCTCGCCGGACATCGCCAAGCCTTGAGGCCAAAGCCCCGCCGTTGAAAGAGGGCTCGCAGCCCATGACTTTCGCGTAAACTCCCCCAGATTCATCGCGTGGGTGGCGCGGTGCGGAGGGGCGCAATGGGCAGGCGGGCGGCGATTTTTCTCGGACTGGCGCTCAGCGCCGCGGCCGGCCTGTCCGCCTATGTCGTGCTGGCGCGGGCCGAGCCCAGTCCCTCATATCGTCTGGCGCGGGTCGAGCAAGGCCCGCTGGTCAGTGCCATCACCGCCACCGGCACCATGAGCGCCCTGGTGACGGTGGAGGTCAGCTCCCAACTTTCCGGCCAGATCGCCGAGCTTTATGCCGATTTCAACAGCCGGGTCACCAGCGGGCAGATCCTTGCCCGGCTGAACGGCGACCAGCTTGCCGCGCGGCTGGCCCAGGCCGGTGCCGATGTCGATTCCGCCAAGGCCGCGCTGATCCAGCAGCAGGCCCTGCTCGACAAGGCACGGGCCGATCTTGCCAATGCGGAGGCCAGCATCGCCAATGCCGATGCGCAGATCGTCCGCGCCGACCTTGCCCAGCGCGATGCGGAGCGTGATCTGCGTCGGCGGCGTGACCTGCAGGGCCGTGGCGTGGTCGCCGCCGCCGATCTGGAAAAGGCGGAAACCGCAGCCCACAGCGCCCAGGCCCAGCTGATCGCCGCCCGCGCGCAGAAGCGGCAGGCGGAAGCGGCGGCGGCATCAGCCGAAGCATCGCTGGCGGTTGCCGCCGCCCAGGTGGATGTCGCCCGTGCCCAGGTGGCCCAGCGCGAGGCGGCCTTGCAGCTGGTCCGTGTCGATTTGAACCGCTCGGTCATCCGCTCGCCCATCGACGGCGTGGTGGTGAACCGGGCGGTCAGCACCGGCCAGACGGTGGCGGCCAGCCTGTCGGCGCCCACCCTGTTCACCATCGCCCAGGATCTGCGGCAGATGGAGGTGCTTGCCAACATCGACGAGGCGGACATCGGCCGGGTCCGCGAAGGCATGGCGGTGCGCTTCACCGTCAACGCCTTCCCCGGCGACAGCTTCACCGGCCGGGTGGCGCAGGTGCGGCTGGCGCCGAAGGAGGATCAGACCGTCGTCACCTACATCGTCGTCATCACGGTGGAGAATCCGGAGCTGCGCCTGCTGCCCGGCATGACCGCCAACCTGCGCATCACCGTGGACGAGCGGCCATCAGCGGTGAAACTGCCGAATGCCGCCCTGCGCTTTCGTCCGCCGGGCGTCGATTCTTCCGCCGAGGCGCCGGCACCGACCACCGGCGGCCTGAATGGCGGGCGCGGCGCCGCGGCGCTGGAGGCTTCCGCCAAACGGGTGACGGACGGGCTGAAGCTGGACGAGACCAAGCGGCGCGACATCGCCGCCCTGGTCGCCGAGGCCCGCGAGCGCTTCGCGGCGCTGGATGCGGACGGCGGCGATCCGGAACGCCGCAGGGTGGAGGCCAACGCCATCCGCACCGCGACGCTCGAGCGGATGGCCGGACTGCTCGACCCGGCGCAGCGCGACCGCTTCGAGTCGCTGGTCGATCCCGGCAGGGCAGCCGAAGCGACGCGGACCGTCTGGGTGCCCAGCCCCGGCAATGGGAGCCCTGTCGGGGTGCCGGTTCGGCTTGGCATCGGCGACGGCAGCTTCACCGAGGTGGTGTCCGGCGATCTGCGGGCGGGGCAGGAGGTCATCACCGGTATCCTCGCCGCCGACCGCGACACCCGCCGGGGACCGCGCCTTGGCTTCTGAACCGGCCGAGCCTGAGGCCGTGCCTCTGATCGCGGTCGAGCGCCTGACCCGCCATTACCGCATGGGGCCGCAGATCGTCCATGCGCTGGACGATGTCTCCGTCGTCATCCAGCGTGGCGAGTTCGTTGCGGTGATGGGGCCGTCGGGGTCCGGCAAATCCACCTTCATGAACCTGCTGGGCTGCCTGGATCGTCCGGATTCGGGCACCTACCGGCTGGATCGTCAGGAGGTGGCGGGCCAAGAGGGCGCCGGACTATCTTCCGACGCGCTGGCGGCGGTGCGGAACCGCAGCATCGGCTTCGTCTTCCAATCCTTCAACCTGCTGCCGCGCCAGACGGCGCTCGACAACGTCATGCTGCCGATGGTCTACGCCGGCGTCGGCCACGCCCAGCGGGTCGAGCGGGCGCTCGCCGCCCTGGAGGCGGTCGGGCTGCGCGAGCGGGCAAGGCACCGGCCGACCCAGCTCTCCGGCGGGCAGCAGCAGCGTGTCGCCATCGCCCGCGCGCTGGTCAACGACCCTCTGCTGCTGCTGGCCGACGAGCCGACAGGCGCGCTCGACACTTCCACCAGCCTGGAGATCATCGGCCTGTTCCAGCGTCTGAACCGGCGCGGCATCACAATCGTGCTGGTGACGCATGAGCCGGAGGTGGCGCGCTTCGCGTCCCGAGTCCTGCATTTCCGTGACGGCCGGCTGATCGGCGACCTGAACCAGACGCCGGAGGTCGCGGCATGACCGCCTGGGATGCCTTGCGTGCAGCACTCGATTCGCTGCGGGCCAATCCATTGCGCAGCGCGCTGACCATGCTGGGCATCGTCATCGGCGTGGCCGCCGTGATCGCCATGGTCGCGGTGGGGGCCGGTGCGCGCGATCAGGTGCTGCGCCAGATCGCCAGCCTGGGCACCAACCTGATCATGGTGGGGCAGGGCAGCATCGCCCGCGGCGGGGTCAAGCTGGGGGCCGGCACCGCCTCTTCCCTGACGGAGGACGATGCGCTGGCGGTGCTGGCGGATATCCCCGGGGTGGTGGTGACGGCGCCGTCGGTGCGCTGGGGATTGCAGATCGTCGCCGGCAACCAGAATTGGGGTACCGTGCTGTTCGGCATCACGCCCGACTATATGGATGCCCGCGACTGGAGTGTCGCGGCGGGGCGCGGCCTGTCGGACGAGGATGTGGCGCAGGCCAACAAGGTGGTGGTACTGGGCCAGACGGTGGTGCGCACCCTGTTCGGCGGCGGCGACCCCATCGGGGAGCCGGTGCGGGTCTTTTCCACCCCGCTGACCGTCGTCGGCGTGCTGGCGGAGAAAGGGCAGAACACGCAAGGCCAGGACCAGGACGATGTCATCTTCGTGCCGCTGTCCACCGCCAAGCGCAACATTCCGGGCATGGCGAAAAGCAACCCGCGCTTCATCCACACCATGGTGGTGAAGATGCGCGACGGCACCGACATGGCCGGGGCCCAAGCGCAGATCCGAGACCTGCTGCGCCAGCGTCACCGGCTGGTTGCCGGTCAGGACGACGATTTCTGGATGCGCGACCTGTCGGAGGTGTCGGCGACCCGCGATGCCTCGTCACGCGCCCTGTCCTTCCTGCTGGCCGCCGTGGCGGCGGTCTCGCTGCTGGTCGGCGGTATCGGCATCATGAACATCATGCTGGTGTCGGTGACCGAGCGCACGCGGGAGATCGGGCTGCGGCTTGCCATCGGGGCGCGGCGGCGCGACATCCTGGTGCAGTTCCTGATCGAATCGACCACCCTGTCGCTGATCGGCGCCGCAGTCGGCGTGGCGCTCGGCATCGGCACCGCCATGGGCGTCGCGACTCTGGCCGGATGGCCGACGCTGATCCAGATCGACTCCGTCATCCTGGCGGTGGTGGTCAGCGGCATCGTCGGCGTGTTCTTCGGCCTGTACCCCGCCCGACGGGCTGCCCGCCTCAACCCGATCGAGGCGTTGCGGCACGAATAGCCGCGAGGTCGGCCTCAACTTCGCCCTTCAATATGACCAGCGGCACCGTGCTGCGTGCCAGCCACAACGCCAGCCGGCCGACCCAGCCCACCTCCCGCGGAACCGCCAGCAGCGCCGGTTGCCGCTCCGCCACCATGCGCGCCAGGGCGAGCGGGGATGTGGCGGCATGGCGCTTGGCAAGGTCGATCTGCCCGACGGCGGGGTCCAGTTCCGCGCGGAGCGGTCCGCCGCCCATCGGCGCCACCACATCCACCGCCGCACCCATTCGCAGCAGTTCGTGGGCGAGGTCGATGGCGGAGCGGCGGTGCGGCCGGTCGGCAAGGTCCGGCACGAACAGGATGATGGCGAGCGGTGCGAGGGTGAGTGACGGCAACGAAACGGATCCGGAACGGTGTTGACGACAGGCTGTTGAGCGACCGAATGCCGCACTGAACGACCAACAAGGCAGGCGGGATGGAAAAGACCGCGAAAGCAGTGCCCGTCCGCTTGCCGTGGGCGTGGCGTTCGTGTATCTCACAACGCGGCGACGGGGCGTAGCGCAGTCTGGTCAGCGCGCCAGTTTTGGGTACTGGAGGCCCCCGGTTCGAATCCGGGCGCCCCGACCATCGCCAGAGGACAAATCCGCGTCCAAGCCATGGTGCCAGGACGCAACGGCAGGCATTTGGGGAGACGAGCGAGCCATGAACGTCCGGATCTATCAGCCGAGCAAGACGGCCATGCAATCCGGCCGGGCCAAGACTCACCGTTGGATGCTGGATTACGAGATCGAGACGCCGCGCCGTCCGGAGCCGCTGATGGGCTGGACCAGCTCGGGCGATACGCTGAACCAGGTGCGCTTGTCCTTCGAGACGAAGGAAGAGGCCATTGCGTTCGCGAAGCGTGAGGGCTGGAGCTATACCGTCCAGGAGGCTGCTGTCCGCCGCGTCCGTCCGCGCAATTACGCCGACAACTTCCGCACCGACCGTCCGCGCTTCTGATCGACAGCGCGAAGTCGGCGTCGGTTCGAAGTCGCCACTGGCAAGCGGCTGGAAAACCGGGATAAGGCCCCATAGCTCAGTTGGATAGAGCAGCCGCCTTCTAAGCGGCAGGTCGCTGGTTCGAATCCAGCTGGGGTCGCCATCTCGGCAGTCTGTTGCAGAACAAGAAAAGCCCCGCTCAAGCGGGGCTTTTTTGATTGGGGTTGCGAGGCCGGCGGTCAGGCGGCCTTGATGTCTCCCAGGAAGGATTCGACATCCCGGCGCATCAGTTCTGCCTGCCGGGACAACTCGCCGGCAGCGGTCAGCACCTGACCGGCGGCGTTGCCGGCCTCGCCTGCCGCCTGCGTCACCTGAACGATGCTTCCAGTCACTTCCTGCGTCCCGGCTGCGGCCTGCTGGACGTTGCGGGAGATTTCGTTGGTGGCGGCACTCTGCTCCTCGATGGCGGCAGCGATGGCGGTGGTGATGTCGTTGATGCTGCCGATGGTGCCGCCGATGCCGGTGATCGCCGTCACGACCCCCTGCGTCGTCTGCTGGATGGCGCCGATCTGGCTGGCGATCTCCTCCGTCGCCTTGGCGGTCTGGCCGGCAAGGCTCTTCACCTCGCTTGCGACCACCGCAAAGCCCTTGCCGGCCTCTCCCGCCCGTGCCGCTTCAATGGTGGCGTTCAGAGCGAGCAGGTTGGTCTGACTTGCGATGTCGGTGATCAGGCCGACGACCTCGCCGATCTTCTGCGCTGCTTCTGCGAGGCTGCGGACCGCGTCACTTGTTTGGGAGGCCTCGTTCACCGCCTTGCCGGCGATGTCGGCGGAGCGGGCGATCTGGGTGCCGATCTCGCGGATCGAACTGGCCATCTCCTCGGTGGCGGTGGCGACGGTCTGGACATTGGCGCTGGTCTGTTCAGCGGCCGACGCCACGACGGTGGCCTGGGTGCTGGTCTGCTGCGCCATCGCCGACATGCTGTGCGCGGTGGCGTCCAGTTCGGAAGCGGCCGCTGCCACGGTGCGCAAAGCGGTGGTCGACGAATTCTCAAAGCCGGTGAGCAATTGCTCGATGGCTTGGGCGCGGCGTGTCTTGGCCTGCTGTTCGGCGGCTTCGACGGCAGCGAGGCGGTCGGCCTCGATCATGTTGTCCTTGAACACCTGGACCGCGCGGGCCATGGAGCCCAACTCGTCCTGGCGGGCCGTTCCGGGGATCTCGGTGGTCATCTCCCGGTTCGCCAACCGGCCCATGGTGCCGGTCAGCGTGTGGAGCGGCTTCACGACCGCGGTGAGGATCAGCAGGGCAGCACCGACGCCGGTCATAGCCGCCACGAGGATTGCAGCGATGATCCAGTTGCGGGAGACGTCGTAAATCTTGGCGCCGTTGTCCGCAGCCTTCACTCCCTCGACCCGGTTGAAGTTCACCAGCTCTTCCAGAATCGCCACGGCAGTGCGGAATTCCTGCCGCGACTCACCGATAAACAGTCCGGAGATCGCAACCGTGTCGTTCTTGCGCGCAAGAGGGCGCAACCTGTCCCGACTGATGGTGAAATACCGATTGAACGAATCGACAAGCTTTCGATAGGTCTCGGTTTCCCAGCCCGGTGTCAGCATGCTCTCATACACTGAGCGCTTTTGTTCGATCAATCGGATGACTTTTTCCAGGCTTTCCTCTTCCTTGCGGATCTCGGACTCGTCCTGTACCGCAATCAAGGCGCCTTCACCGGTCCGGTAGGAATAGAAGGTCGAATAGAGATCGGAGACGGCGACGACCGAAGGCAACCAATTGTCGCGTATCTCCGCCGCTTCGTCATTCACCGATGACATGCGGTTGATCGCAAACAGACCAAGCAGCGCAGTGCCGATCAAGAGCACCAAGAAGGCCGCAATCACCTTCGTCCGGACAGATGCGTTCACCAACCGATCCATGGCTGAACCCTTTAATCTCTAATCATTGTGAGTCTTAATAGAATCACAAGGAGATTAAATTGGGGCTTACCCTTATCGATTTCCTTTCATGGCCTATGAAGGGAAACGCTGGAAGGGGGATCGAATTTTTCCGATGCGCGGCTCAAAATGCCACGTTTATGTGGCTTGAGAGAAATCGGTGATCGCGCATGATGAAAATTTCAAGGGGTGGTGATCCGGGTGGGATTCGAACCCACGGCCACATGATTAAAAGTCACGTGCTCTACCAACTGAGCTACCGGATCATCCAGCGCGGCGGTGGGAAACTGGCCCCCGCCGGAAGTGGGCGCACCATAGAAAGACGCGCCTGAAAGGTCAACCACGGGCTTGATGGAAAATGCAGGATTTTGCATCAAGCCCGTGGTCGTAAGGTTCAGGTCTGGCTGGTCGTCGGAACCGTGCCGTTGCCGGCCTCCAGAGCGAAGCGTTCGGCCAGCCGTTCGGCGACACGGGCAGATACGAAGTGGCGGATGTCGCCGCCCAGGCGCCCGATCTCCTTGACGAAGCGCGAGGAGATGAACTGGTGCTTCTCCGACGACATCAGGAAGATCGTCTCGACCTTCGGGTTCAGCCGGGCATTCATGCCCGCCATCTGGAATTCATATTCGAAGTCCGAGACGGCGCGCAGGCCGCGGATGATGACGCGGGCGTTCATCTCGATGGCGAAATGCATCAGCAGATTGTCGAACGCCCGCACCTCGATGCTGGCCCCGCCGGCATTCAGCGCGGCCACATCCTCGCGAACCATGGCGACCCGCTCGTCCGTGGAATAGAGCGGCCCTTTGCCGGCATTCCGGGCGACGCCGATGATCAGGTGGTCGACCTGTCGGGCGGCGCGCTGAATGATGTCCATGTGACCGTTGGTGATCGGATCGAAGGTGCCCGGATAGACACCAATTCGATGACCCTTGCTGATCTCGGCCTTGCTGGTCTCGGTCTGGCTGGTCGCCATGGGTTCCCCTTTAGGCCCGTCCGTTATTCGTTCGGCCCGGAAGCGTCGCCAGCATCGCCGACCGACCCGACCGAACCGTTGGCGTCACCGCCGTCCTCGACCCCAGTCTCCCCGACGCCGTTCTCACCCACGCCATTCTCGCCTTCTTCCTCGGCGATGGTGGCGACGGACACCACACGCTCGTCCGCCCCCACGCGGAACAGCGTGACGCCCAGCGTCTTGCGGCCTGCCACCCGCACATCGTGCAGCGGCATGCGGATCACTTGGCCGCCGTTGGTGACCATCATCACCTGATGGTTCGATTCGACGGGGAAGGCGGCGACGATGGAGCCGTTACGCTCGCCCATCTCCATGTTCCAGATGCCCTGGCCCCCGCGTCCGGCGGTGCGATACTCGTAGGACGAGCTGCGCTTGCCATAGCCGCGGTCGGAGACGGTGAGAATATACTGTTCCTTTTGTTTCAAATCCTCGTACCGCTCCTGCGACAGGGTGACGCTGTCGGTCGGCACCTCATCGGCTTCCGGAGCGGCCTCGCCCTCCATCTCCAGCCCTTCGTCGCGCTTCATCTTGAAAAAGGCGGCGCGTTCCTCGGGCGTGGCGTCGACATGGGCCAGGATCGACAGCGACACCACCTCGTCCCCGTCGGCCAGCTTGATGCCGCGCACGCCGGTGGAGGTGCGGCCGGCGAAGACGCGCACGTCGTCGACCGGGAATCGGATGCACTTGCCGCCGCGGGTCGCCAGCAGGATGTCGTCGGTTTCCGAACAGGTGTGGACACCGATCAGCCGCTCGCCCTCTTCCTCCAGCTTCATGGCGATCAGGCCGTTGGAGCGGATGTTGGCGAAGTCGGACATACGGTTGCGGCGCACGTTGCCCTTCGACGTGGCGAAGACGACGTGCAGGTCGGACCAGGCGGCCTCGTCCTCCGGCAACGGCAGGACGGTGGTGATGGTCTCGCCGTCGATCAGTGGCAGCAGGTTGACGAAGGCCTTGCCGCGCGCCTGCGGGTTGCCCAGCGGCAGCCGGTAGACCTTCAGCTTGTAGACCATGCCGCGGTTCGAGAAGAGCAGCAGCGGCGTGTGGGTGTTGGCGACGAACAGGTCGCTGACCGCATCTTCCGCCTTCATCGACATGCCGGAACGGCCCTTGCCGCCGCGCTTCTGCGCCCGATAGGTCGACAGCGGTACCCGCTTCACATAGCCGGACTGGCTGACGGTGACGACCATGTCCTCGCGCTGGATCAGGTCCTCGATGTCGGCCTCGAATTCCAGATCCTGGATTTCGGTGCGGCGCGGGGTGCCGAACCGCTCCTTCATCTCGACCAGTTCGTCGCGCAGGATCCCCATCAGCTTCGGCCGGTTGGCGAGCGTGGCGAGGAAATCGGCGATCTGGTCGGTGACGTCGGTCAGCTCGGCGCCGATCTTGTCGCGCTCCAGCCCGGTCAGGCGGTGCAGGCGCAGGTCGAGAATGGCGCGGGCCTGGACTTCCGACAGCCGGTAGGTGCCCTGTTCGCTGACGCCGCGGCCCGGTTCGTCGATCAGTTCGATCAGCGGGCCGACGTCATGGACCGGCCACTCGCGGTTCATCATCTCCTCGCGCGCCCAGACCGGGTCGGGGGCGCTGCGGATCAGCTCGATCATCGCATCCAGGTTGGCGACGGCAACCGCCAGACCGACCAAGGTGTGCGCCCGCTCGCGGGCCTTGCCCAGCAGGAACTCCGTCCGGCGGGTGATGACCTGCTCACGGAAGCGGACGAAGGCGGTGATGATCTGCAACAGATGCATCAGCTCCGGACGTCCGCCGTTCAGCGCCAGCATGTTGACGCCGAAGGAGGTCTGGAGCTGGGTGTGGCGGAACAGCTGCGCCAGCACGACGTCTGGTACCGCGTCGCGCTTCAGCTCGACCACCACGCGGACGCCGTCGCGGTCGGATTCGTCGCGCAGGTCGGCGATGCCCTCGATGATCTTTTCGTTCACGACCTCGCCGATGCGCTCCATCAGCTTGGCCTTGTTGACCTGATAGGGGATCTCGGTCGCGACGATGGCGGTGCGGTCCTTGCGCACCTCCTCGAAATGGGTCTTGGCGCGCAGGATGATCGAGCCGCGCCCGGTCTGCAGCGCCGCCCGGCTGCCCGAGCGGCCGAGGATCAGGCCGCCCGTCGGGAAGTCGGGGCCGGGCACATGCTCCATCAGCTCTTCGAGCGTGACGTCGGGATTGTCGATGTAGGCGCAGCAGGCGTCGATCACCTCACCCAGATTGTGGGTCGGGATGTTGGTCGCCATGCCGACGGCGATGCCGCCGGCGCCGTTCACCAGCAGGTTCGGGAAGCGGGCCGGGACGACGGTGGGCTCACGGCCCGAATCGTCGTAGCTGGCCTGGAAGTCGATGGTGTCCTTGTCGATGTCGTCCAGCAGGGCTTCCGCCGCCTTGGCCAGACGCGCCTCGGTGTAGCGCATCGCCGCCGGCGGATCGCCGTCCATCGAACCGAAATTGCCCTGGCCGTCGATCAGCGGCAGGCGCATCGAGAAGTCCTGCGCCATGCGGACCATGGCGTCGTAGATCGCGCTGTCGCCGTGCGGATGGTATTTACCCATCACGTCGCCGACGATGCGCGCCGACTTCTTATAGGGCTTGGTCGAGTTCGTACCCGCCCTCCTTCATCGCGTAGAGGATGCGCCGGTGCACCGGCTTCAGCCCGTCGCGGACGTCGGGCAGGGCACGGCTCACGATCACGCTCATCGCGTAGTCGAGATACGATTTCCGCATCTCGTCTTCGATGTTGATCGGCGCGATGTCGGAGGCGGGAGGAAGGGGCGTATTGCTCAAGCAGGACACTCATTCTTCGTATGCGCCGCCGCTTGACGAATCCGCGGCAGTCACTGGCCTTGCGGGCCGAAGGTTTTGCCCAGGAAATATAGCAACTCTCGCAATTGCACACAACGATTCGGGGCTGAAAAGCCGGCTCAGCCCCGGCTCAGATACGCGAATCGGAGCGAGAGGATGGTGACCGATACCAGACTGGCGATCAGGATTCCCTCGAACAGCCCGTGGGCACCGTGGCCGAGACCGAAGACCAGGAAGGCCGACACCGGAATCATCACCACCGCGTAGGAGAAGAAGTGCAGCGCCGTCGGGATCCAGGCGTCGTGCCGGCCGCGCAGCGCGTTCGCCATCACCGTCTGCCCACCGTCGGCGATCAGGATCCAGGCGGTGAAGGAGATCAGCGGCACCACCGCTTCCAGCAACTGCGGATCGTTGGAGTAGATGGCCCCCAGCGCGTCGGGCACGCTGCGATAGAGAATGCCGACGCAGGCCAGGATGGCGCTGGTGACGCCGAGGCCGGTCCAGCCGGCCAGCGCCATGTCGCTGCGGTCGCCGCGGCCATAGGCGACGCCGACCCGCACCGCGGTGGCCGAGGCAAGTCCGACCGCCGCCATGAAGGGCAGGGCGGTCAGGTTCAGCCCGACCGTGTAGGCACCGAGCGCCAGCGGGGAGATCATGCCGGCGAACAGGCCGAGCCCACCGAAAGCCCCGCTCTCCACCCCGATGCTGAGCCCGGCGGCATAGCCGAGGTGACGCTGGCGCGCGGCTCCGCTCCACCAGTCGGCGACTGGCCGGCGGACCTGCCAGCGGTCATGGTCGCGCATCCACCAGACATAGGCGACGAGCCCCAGCCCCATGGCCCAGCGCACGATGGTGGTCGCCCAGGCGGAGCCGACCGCGCCCAGCGGCTCCAGCCCGACATGGCCCCACACCAGCACCCAGGCCAGTGCCGCATTGACGATGTTGCCGATCACCATGGCGACCATGCCCGGCCATGGGCGTTTGATGCCCTCCAGGAAGAATCCGGTGGTGATGTAGAGCATCATGCCCGGCGCGCCAAGGCCCAGAACCGCCAACACATGGGCGCCGCCGGCGGACATCTCCGCGGTCTGGCCGCCGGCCTGGAAGAGCGGAACACCCAGCAGCGAGACCAGGGCGAACAGCACTCCCAGCAGCAGTGCATAGGGGACCGACCGCCGCCATGCCCGCCCACAGTCTGCATCGCTGCCGGCGCCGAAGGCGTGGGCGGTGATCATCACGGTGCCCATCAGCAGCCCGACCCCGGTGCCGACCATGATGTTGCCGGGCAGGTGGGCCAGCCCGTAATAGGCCAGTTCCTGGGCGGAGAAACGGCCGACGATGGCGGTGTCGACCGCCATCATCACCATCAGTCCGGCTCGGGAAACGATGACCGGCGCCGCCAGCCGCAGCAGTTCGCCGATGTGGGCGGCAAGGCGCGCGCGCAACGGCTCCGGGGCGGGCAGGGTGGCGGTGCTCATGACGAAACCTGTGGTGGAAGATGGTGGTGTCGCGGCCTGAGCCATGCCGCCGGACCGTAAGGCTTGACCGGAAAGCGGGCAGACTGCGCAAAAGCTGGTCATCTTGCCCGGTGGGCGTACCGCGTCAAGGTTTTCGGTCGCCTCGAAAGGACGGTTGCATTCACTGCATGGCGGCGAGGTGGGGTGCGGAACCAAGCCGCTGTCATTGCGTTGTCAGAAACAGAGACCAACGACGCCCCGGCCATCGCCCAATCGCAATCGCTCATCCCCTTCTCCCAGCCCCATCCCAGACCGGAGAGACACCATGCAGCACGCCAAGAACCGCCGGCAGCGCGCCACCGCCCGCGCCATCCCGTTCCCCGCGCGCGAGATGGTGATCCTGACTTTCCTTATGGCTCTGGCAGCCATGCTGACCGGCTGCAACACGGTCGAGGGCGCTGGGCAGGACGTCCAGGCCGGAGGCCGGGCGATTGAACGGACCGTCGACTGACGCGTTATCCCAGGGCCACCCCCTGGACCACCCTCGCGAAGGAGTTCCCGTATGAGCGAACCGCAGAAGCCGTCCACCCCCGGCGAGATTCCGCCGCCGTCCAACCCGAACCCGCCGCAGCCCGACCGTCCGACGACGCCCGATCCCTATCCGGTGCCCGACAACCCCGGCATCCTGCCGGAAGTCCCTCCGCCGGCCGACGAGCCGATGCCGGGCATGCCGAACCCGACGACGGCGTGACGGTGTCGCTGTAATGTAAAAGGTCCGGGGGAGGGGGCTTGTCGCCGCTCCCCTCCCCGAACGAAACCTGCCTACCGCCGCAGATCCTTGTCCAGGTTCGGCTCGGCCCGGTCGCCGTTCAGGCGGGCACGATAGACCTGCACGGCCTCCAGCACGCGCTGGACATAGTTGCGGGTTTCGGAGATCGGAATCAGTTCGATCCAATCGACCACGTCGATGGTCTCCGTGCGGGGATCGCCATAGGTCTGCAGCCACTGGCGCACCCGGTTCGGACCGGCGTTGTAGCCGGCGATGGCCAGCACCCACGATCCGTTGAAGCGGTCGATCAGCTCGGCCAGATAGGCCGACCCCAGCGTGACGTTGTAGCCAGGGTCGGAGGTCAGCCGCGCGTTGGTGTGCTTCAGCCCCAGCTTCCCCGCCACCAGCTGCGCCGTCGTCGGCATCAGCTGCATCAACCCGCGCGCACCGGCGGACGAGACGATGGTGGGGTTGAAGGTGCTTTCCTGCCGGATGATGCCGTGGATCAGTGCCAGTTCCGGTGCGGCCGGACGGGCATCGATCATCGGATAGCCGGCCTCGACCAGGAACACCTCGTTCTGGGCAGCGTCCTTGGCGGCGGCAACGGCCAGATCGCGCCGGCCGACGTCGCTGGCCAGCCGGGCGGTGAGCACGTAATCGGCAGGCGTCTTGGCGTCTAGGCTCAGTCGGCGGACGAACCCGGTCACCTGATCGGAGGCGTTGCCGCCGATCTCCGCCAGCAGGCGGGCAACGCGCACCACCTCGCGCCTGTTGAAGGCGGCCGTCTCGGCGCTCGACACGGTCGGTGGCGTCGGCAGGGTTACGGCACCCCCGGAGACATGGCGGAAGGCCAACTGGCCGTAGAAGGTGGTGGGGTAGGTCGCCGCCTTGGCGTACCAGTCGCGTGCCGGCCCGGTCTGGCCCAGCGCCTCCGCGGCACGGCCGCACCAGTAGGCGCCGCGCGCCTTGCTGATCGGCGCGGTGACGGAGCGGTACAGCTTGTGGAAGTGGGTGAACGCTTCCGACGGCTTGTCGAGGAAGCGGAGCGCCAGGAAGCCCGACAGGAACTCCGCATCGGCGAAGGAACTGCCCTCGCTCATCCCGTTGGCGCTGACCAGCCGGTAGGCGAGGTTGTAGTCGCCGCGCTCCATGGCCCGGCGGGCCAGCAGATGCCGTTCCGACCACCAGGATTGCGGACGGCCCATGTCGGTGCCGGCCTGGGCGATGATTTCCAGCGCGCCGGCATCATCGCCCTTGCGCCGCAAATAGCGGGCACGGTCAAACATCAGGCCCGGGTCGTTGAGCAGGCTGGGCGGCACGCGCGACAGGATCGCCTCGGCGCCCGCACTGTCGCCGTCCAGCGCGATGCGCGCCTCGATCAGCGCGTCATAGGCTTCGTCGAAGAAGGGCAGCATCCGGCGGACCGGAGCCTCCTGCTTGGCCCAGAGCAGCCGGTCGATGCGCGCCTTATGGTCCTGCTGGCGCAGATAAGGCGTGTAATGGGAGAGGAAGGTGGCCTCCTCGTCCGCCGTGAAGGTGGCGTCGGCCCACTGCTTGCGGATCAGGGTGGTCGCACGCTCCACGCTGCCGGTCGCGATCAGCGCGTCGGCATAGCGGACGAAGCCGTCGTTGGTCTGCGGCGGGCTCTGGCGAAACCACTCCACCACGTCGGCCGGCGGGATGTCGGGCATCGCCATTTCCGCCTGACGGCGCAGCGCCGCCATGTTCGGCCAGTCCGGGTTCTCGCGGATGAAGGCGGCGATGTCGGTGAAGCTGCCGCCGCCCGGGTTGGCGAGCGCGATCCAGCGCAGAACCTTCGCCGGTAACGGGTCTTGCGCGCTCGACGCCGAGGCTAGCGCTTCCGAAAGACGCTCGTCATTCGCGAGCCTGAAGGCCTCGCGGTAGATCGCGATGTCCTGCGGGCTCAGCGCCGCGGCGGGAAGGGCGCCGGGAAGCGCCGCGAAAAGGGTGAGGAGACCCGCGAAAACAGAGGTTCGGGCGCTCTTGCCGAGGGCGGCGGGGAGGGATAATGTGCGCAACTCTTTTTTCCAGCTAAGCCGACTGAGGAGGCAGCCATGTTCCACGGTTCCATCGTCGCCCTTCTGACTCCGTTCAAGGGCGGGAAAGTGGACGAGAAGGCCTTCCAGTCCTTCGTGGAGTGGCAGGTCGCGCAGGGCACGCACGGTCTTGTGCCCTGCGGCACCACCGGCGAGTCGCCGACCCTGTCCCATGAAGAACACAACCGCGTCGTGGAGCTGTGCATCGAGGCGGCCGGCGGCAAGGTTCCGGTGATGGCCGGAACCGGTTCCAACTCGACCGACGAAGCCATCGCCCTGACCCGCCATGCCAAGCAGGCTGGCGCGCAGGCGGCGCTCGTGGTCACGCCCTACTACAACAAGCCGTCTCAAGAGGGTCTGTACCAGCATTTCAAGGCGATCCATGACGCGGCGGATTTGCCGATCTTCATTTACAACATTCCGGGCCGCAGTGTCGTGGATATGTCTGTGGCGACGATGGCGCGGCTTGCAAAGCTGCCCAACATCGTCGGTGTGAAGGACGCGACCGCCGATCTGTCCCGCCCGTCCCGCCTGCTGCAGGAGGTCGGTCCCGACTTCATCCAGCTGTCGGGCGAAGATGCCACGGCTCTGGCCTTCAACGCGCAGGGTGGGGTGGGGTGCATCTCCGTCACCGCGAACATCGCGCCCGCGCTGTGCTCCGCCATGCAGACCGCCTGGGCCAAGGGCGACCTGAAGGAGGCCTTCCGCCTGCGCGACGTGCTGTCGCCGGTCCACGATTCGATGTTCGTCGAGACCAGCCCGGCGCCGGTCAAGTTCGCCGCCAGCCTGCTCGGCCTCGGCAGCGACGAGGTGCGCCTGCCGCTGGTTCCGGCGACCGAGACCGCCCGTACCGCCGTGCGTGGAGCCATGACCAAAGCCGGCCTGTTGTCCTGAGTGACGGAACAGGCCGTATAGGAGAGAGATTTGGCGACGCGCGAGGAAGCAAAAAAATATGCGGCGCAGAACCGCCGCGCGCGGTTCGACTTCTTCATCGATGATGTCCTCGAAGCCGGGATCATGTTGACCGGGTCGGAGGTGAAGTCGTTGCGCGGCGGCCGCGCCAGTGTGAACGAGGCCTATGCCGGTCTGAAGGGCGGGGAGCTGTACCTGTTCAACGCGTACATCCCCGAATATCTCCAGGCCGGCCGCATCGATCAGCACGAGCCGAAGCGGCCGCGCAAGCTGCTGGTCCGTCGCCGCGAGCTGGACAAGCTCGCGGCCGGGATCAAGCAGAAGGGCGTCACGCTGGTGCCGATGTCGGTCTATTTCAACGACCGCGGCTATGCCAAGGTCGAGATCGGCCTCGCCACCGGCAAGAAGAAACATGACAAGCGCGAGAGCGAGAAGGAACGCAGTTGGCAGCGCGACAAGGCGCGGCTGATGCGCGACAAGGGTTGATACGGTGGCACGCCTCGACAATCGGGCCACGGACCGCGACTCCACCGTCGCCGCCGTGGCCGCCGAAGCCCTGTCCGAAATCCGGCCGCAGGGCCGGATTCTCGTCGCCTTCGACAGTGACGGCGCCATCGCCGACGCACTCCGTGATGGCGGTGCGGACGTGGTGGTGTGGAACCGTCTCGCCACAGGCGGGCAGGCTGCCACGCCCTGGCCGGCGGAGGGGCCGTTCAACGGCGCCGTTCTGCGCCTGCCGCGCGGCTGGGCCGGATTCGAGATGGCGCTTCATGCGCTCGCCTCTCGCCTTGCCCCCGGTGCCCCGCTGTGGATCGCCGGCGGCAACGACGAAGGCGTGACCAGTGCCGCGAAGCATCTGGACGGGCTGGCGGAAGAGCCGGAAACGCTGATCATCAAGCGGCGCGCCCGGCTGCTGCTGACCCGGCGCACCGATGCACCGGCCAAAGGGGCCCTGGAGGATTGGCGGCAGACCGTCACCCTCACTCTGCCCGACCGGACGCTGGAGCTGGTGTCCTATCCGGGCCTGTTCGCCCACGGCCATCTGGATGCCGGCACCGAATGCCTGCTGAAGGTGCTGCCGGAGGTGGCGGCCGGCACCCGCGTGCTGGATTTCGGCTGCGGCGCCGGGGTGATCGCACGGGCCGTGCGTGAGCAGCAGCCTGACGCGCCGCTGACCCTGCTGGACATCGACGCGGTGGCCCTGCACGCCGCCCGTCAGAATGTGCCGGACGCCGAACTGGTGCTGAGCGACGGCTTGGCCGGGCTGGGCGCCCGCGAACGTTTCGGCCTGATCCTGTCCAACCCGCCGCTCCACCGCGGCAAGGACGAGGATTTCGGCATGCTCGACGCGCTGGTGGCGGGGACGAAGCAGTATCTGAAGCTGCGCGGCACCCTGGTGGCGGTGACACAACGGACTGCCGGCGTCGGCAAGCTGTTCAAGGCGGCGTTCGGCCACAGCGACATGTTGATGGAGACCACACAGTTCCAAGTGTGGTCGGGAACGCCGAAGTAGGACATGTGGACATGGGAGGCGGCAGACGATGCCTCCTCCCATCTTCCGTCATCGCGTCCTACACATTCACGCCGCGCATCCCTTCAGCTGTATAGCGGTCCCCTGCCGCCACTCCCGGAGGCAGCGCATCGCTCAGCGCCTTGACCTCCGCAACGGTCAGCGTCACCGCTGCGGCGCCGACATTTTCCTCCAGATATTTGATCCGCTTGGTGCCTGGAATCGGCAAAATGTCTGGCCCCTGGGCCAGCAGCCATGCCAGCGCCACTTGTCCCGGGGTGCAGCCCTTCTGTGCCGCCAGTGCCTTCACCTGCTCGACCAGCGCCAGATTGCGGTCGAAATTGTCTCCAGCAAAGCGTGGTGCCACGCGGCGGAAATCGTTCTCGGCAAACTGGTCGGGACTGCTGACCGCACCGGTTAACATGCCGCGGCCGAGCGGTGCGTAGGCGACCAGCGAGACGCCCAACTCGCGGCAGGTCGGCAGCACCCCAGCCTCCACATCGCGGGTCCACAGCGAATATTCGCTCTGCACCGCGGCAATGGGATGGACGGCGTGTGCGCGGCGCAGGGTGGCCGCGGACACCTCCGACAGGCCGAGCGCGCGGACCTTGCCCGCCTTGACCAGATCGGCCATGGCGCCGACCGTCTCTTCCACCGGAATGTCCGGGTTGATGCGGTGCGCATAATAGAGGTCGATGGTCTCCACCCCCAGCCGCTTCAGCGAAGCATCGCAGGCCTGGGCCACATAAGCCGCGCTGGTATCGACCCGGCGGGCATACTCGCCGGGCTGGCGGACGATGCCGAACTTGGTGGCGAGCGTCACCCGGTCGCGCTTGCCGGCCAGGAAACGGGCGAGCAGCGTTTCATTGTGTCCACTGCCATACATGTCGGCGGTGTCGTAGTGGGTGACGCCAAGCTCCAATGCCCGGTCCAGCGTGGTGAGCGACTGGGCATCGTCGGTCGGGCCATAAAACTCCGACATGCCCATGCAACCGAGGCCGATTTCGGAAACCGAGAGAATGCCACCGATGTTGCGCTGTTTCATCGCTTTACCCCTCCCGTGCCGCGGCCGGGCGGATTACCCTGGAAGCCTGCGGCAACAACTACACTACACTGTGCAGTGTACTTTGAGGGTGGGGAATGTCAACGTCTCAGGCGGGGGGGGCCGCGCGCGGTTCGGTCAAACGGGATGCGGTGGTGGAAGCGGCGACACGCGCTTTCCTCACACATGGCTACGAGGCTTCGTCGATGGACGCCATCGCCGCTGACGCCAATGTGTCGAAACGTACCGTTTACAACCACTTTCCCGGCAAGCGGGAGCTGTTCCAGGCCGTTGTATCGGAACTCTACGAGGGGTTCCGCAGCGAGGACGGACAAAGCCTGCTGCGCCACGACCAACCGCCGGAGAAGGCATTGCCGGCTTTCCTGCGCTCCTTGCTGGTGCATACCGGCCGGCCGGAGGTGCGTGGCCTCCTGCGCCTGGTGATCGCCGAGCACCAGCGCTTTCCCGAGCTGTCGCAGGACTATCTGGAGGGCGGCAAGAGCCAGGCCTATGCACTGCTCGACGACTATATCGCCGCCCAGCATGCCCGCGGCCGATTGAACGCGCCGGATCCGCATGTGGTGGCGACCCAGTTGCTGGGCGGCATGAAGGAGGTTCTGTTCTGGCCGACCATGCTGGGCCTGCCGGTCACCGCCGACCCGGAGACGGTGATCGCCAATTCGGTCGCAGCCCTGATCCGCGCCTACGGTGCTGCGCCGATCAGCGTCCCCGCAGGTTCGACGGATTGACGCCCATCGCTTCCCTAATGCGGCGGGCGAAGTGGGAGCGGTTGGCATAACCGCAGGCCTCCGCCGCTTCCTGCACGCTCAGTCCCTCGCTTTGCAGCAGGTCGCGGGCATGGGCAACCCGTTCTTCCGTCAGGATGCTGCGGACCGAACACCCCTCATCGCTCAAGCGGCGGCGCAGCGTGCCGGTGCTGAGGTTGAGCGCCCCGGCCACACGCTCCGCGGTCCAGGGAATGTCAGGCTGGGTCCGCAGCAACTGGCGCACCGCGTCGGTGGTCCCGGTCGGCGCCACCGGTCCCAGCCACCAGACACCATCCTCCAGCAAGGCCAGCAACACCTCCATGCAGCGATGCTCCGCCAGCTTGGGCGAGAGTGGCGGGTCGGCGGTGAGACCGGCGGCGGCATGGTGGATGGCGTCGGTCAGGGATGGCGTCAGGATGACATGCCAATCGCCGGGCCGGCTGCGCTGCGTCAGCCCGTCCGTGCCATGGGCACGCAGAAGGCGCCGGACCATCTCCGCCGGGAACTCCAGCACCAGCGCACGGTAACGTCCGCCGTAGCTGGGATCGTTCACCACCGCCCCGGACCAGCCCGGCGGCAGCAGCATGGCGCTGCCGGCCGGGAAGCGGTGGGTTGCGCCGGATTGGTCGGTCAGTTCCTTGGTGCCTTCCAGCACCGCGATCAGGGCGGTGCGCTCGATTTGCACCTCGGCCAGACGCTCACGGTCGTGGGCGATGAAGGCCCACAGTTCCGGCTGGTGTGGCCGATCGCCGCCGCCGGGACGGAGATCGCGGGCGGCGAAGCGGGACAGGCGGGCGAGCAGATCGGGACCCATGGCATTCATCCTTCGGCCTCGGCCGAGTCTAGGGCCGGTCGGCTTGGGCGATCAACGGCCGTAACGGGCCGTCAGCGTCGCCTTGCCCAAACTGGCGGCGTTCAGGTTGAAGCCGACCATGGCGCCCGATGCGTCGGCGGGCAGGGGCAGGCTGTCGACCTTCAGCGCATGGACGGTGACGACATAGCGGTGCGGCTTGTCGCCCTGCGGCGGGCAGGGACCACCGTAGCCGGAGATGCCGAAGTCGGTGCGGCTCTGCATGGCACCGGCGGGCAGGTTCGGCTTGGCAGCATCGCCGGCACCGGCCGGTAGGCCACGGCTGTCGGGCGGCAGATTGAACACCAGCCAATGCCACCAGCCACTGCCGGTCGGCGCATCCGGATCGTAGATGGTGACGGCCAGGCTGCGCGTGCCGGCCGGCGGCGCCGTCCAGCTCAAGGCCGGCGACTGGTTGCCGCCGGTACAGCCGAATCCGGCGAAGACATTGCGCTCGGGGATCAGCGACTTGTCGGTGAAGTCGGGGCTGTGCAGGTCGAATGCCGCGGCGGGCGATGCGGCCAGCAGCAGGGCGGCCAGCAGAGCCATGCGGGCGGGAAATTTGGCGGTCATCGGGCATCTCCGTCGTTCGGGATGCCCTGACGATAAAGGGCCGCGGATCACTCCGCGGCCCCGAACGGCTCAAAGACGATCCCGACCTGCTCAGCCCTGCTTGAGCAGCCTCGCCGCATCCACCGCGCCATAGGTGAGGATGGCATCGCATCCGGCGCGCTTGAAACCCATCAGCGTTTCCAGCAGAGCCTTGTCGTAGTTCAGCCAGCCGTTGCCCGACGCGGCGCGCAGCATCGCGTATTCGCCCGACACGTGGTAGGCGAAGGTCGGAACCGCGAACTGGTCCTTCACACGCCGGATGACGTCGAGATAAGGCAGGCCCGGCTTCACCATCACCATGTCCGCACCCTCCTGCAGGTCGCAGGCGACCTCGCGCAGGGCCTCGTCGGTGTTGGCGGGGTCCATCTGGTAGGTGGTCTTGTCGCCCTTCAGGAAGCCGCCGGAATTCACCGCGTCGCGGAACGGGCCATAGAAGGCGGAGGCATATTTGGCGGCGTAGGAGCAGACGCGGGTCAGCTGATACCCCTCCGCATCCAGCGTGTCGCGGATGGCGCCGATGCGGCCGTCCATCATGTCGGACGGGGCGACGATGTCGACACCGGCCTCGGCCTGCGACAGGGCCTGACGGATCAGAACCTCGACCGTTTCGTCATTCTGGATGTAACCGTTCCGCAGGAGGCCGTCATGCCCATGCGTCGTGTAGGGGTCCAGCGCCACGTCGCCCAGGATGCCGACATCGGGGGCGGCGGCCTTCACCGCGCGGATGGCGCGGTTCATCAGATTCTTGGGATTGTAGGCTTCCGCCGCATCCTCCGACTTGCCCTCCGAACCGACGACCGGAAACAGCGCAATGCAGGGAATGCCCAGCGCACCGGCTTCCACCACTGCCTCGCACAGCAGGTCGATGGTCAGGCGCTCCACGCCGGGCATTGAGGCGACCGGCTCCCGCCGGTTCTCGCCTTCGATCACGAAGACCGGCCAGATCAGGTCGTCGGCGGTCAGCGTGTTCTCGGCGACCAGACGGCGGGTCCAGGCATCGGCGCGGTTGCGGCGCAGTCGGGTGCGCGGGAAGGCGGCGGGCAGGGTGATCGGCATCGGGAGAACCACGCACTTAGAACGAGTGCGGCGATCCTACGCCTTCCCTCATAGTGAACTCAAGCCGCGGGGGCCGTTCCAGTCCCTGGGGACCGGGCATGAGCCTTGCGCAGGGTTCATGCCCCGCCATGGGCTTCGCCGCCTGCCTGTCGCGCAACCGACTCCCATTGCGCCGCCATCGGATCGGCAACGGCGGAATCGTCGGCGCCGACCGGGCGGAAACCGGTGTCCTGTGTCTGTAGAGCCCAGCGATTGCCTTCCTTGCGGTAACTGGACACCAGTCCGCCGGTAAAGGCCGCGCCCTCCCAGGACCGCACTTCGAACGTCACATTGGGATGGGCGACGGTGATCAGGTTATAGGCGTTCGCCTCGTTCCGCAGACGGGTCGAGGTGGCGGTGGAGGCCTGCGCAACCAGGATGGACCGGGCGACCTGGGTGTGAAAACTCATGATGTCGCCGGAATAGGCCTTGTGCAGATGCCCGGCCAGCAGCAAGTCGACACCGCAGCTTTCCAACGCCGGCAGCGCCAGCTTGTGGCGACCGACCAGCTGGGTCTTGGGCAGGTCGGGCGGCGGCAGGAAGGGATGGTGAGTGAACAGCACCTTGAACATCCTGTCCGGCATTCCGCAGAATACCTCGCGGACCCGCGCGATCTGCCGCTTGTTCATCCTCCCTTCGGAAAAATCCATGATCACGGGGCGGGCGGTGTTGATGCCCAGCACCGCGATCTCGTCGTCGATGTGCAGCGGACTGAAGTCGCTGGTGATGTAGCGCCGGTAATGGCCGAACGGGTCGGTGAAGCGCTTGAACACATTGTAAACCGGGATGTCATGATTGCCCGGTACGGCCATGTAGGGAAACGGCAATTTCTGCAGGAAGGCCCGCGCCTCCTCGAAATGGCGCGGCTTGGCCCGTTGGACGAAGTCGCCTGAAATGACGATCAGGTCGGGAGCCTGCATGGTCAGGTCGGCCAGCAGGCCATCGACAACGCGCGGATCGATCCGCCCGAAATGCAGGTCGGAAATGTGAGCGAGCCGTTTCACGCCATCCTCATCCTTTCTCTCAGCCGGGCGCCAGAACCTTCAGTGCACCGGGGAGAATCCGATAATGCAGCGGGGTGTGCAGTTTCCGGATCTCACCATCGTTGACCATCTTCAGGTGGTGCCTGCGGCTGTGGACCGTGAGGCTGGTGACCGCATAGGTCTCCAGCCCTTCGTCCTGCTTCCACGAACCCGCAACCAGACGTCCCATCAACCGCAACATTGCAAAGGCGTTCCGTTCGCGGGCCACATAAACCCCGAGTTTTCCGGCATCGAGCGCCTGGCGGGAGAGGACCAGCCCGAACCCGTCGTCATAGACATTGTTGGAAACCACCAGAATCGGCGTGCGCATCCGCCGCGGACCCTCGCCCCACTCCAGCCGCACATCCAGCATCGGAAGGCGGTACAGCGTCTTCGCCAGGGCCACGGCGGCACCGGGCCATTTCAGCAGCCGGTGCTGCTTGCGCTGGCGCTCACGTTCCTGGACCACCTGCGGATAGAAGCCCAGAACCGAACTGTTGAGGTAGGGCTCTCCGTTCACCTCGGCAATGTCGATGGCGCGGACTCGCCCCGCGGCCAGTGCCTCCGCCGCATCCTCCAGTTCCAGCGGAACATGAAGATCACGAGCCAATAGATTGAGAGTGCCCAGCGGAATCACGCCCAGCGTCTTGCCCTTCGGGAGTGCCAGCTTCGCCGCGCTGTGCAGCGTGCCGTCGCCGCCGCCGACCACAACGGCCTCGGCATCGAAGTCCAGCACCCGTTGGATCGTATCGGTGCATTGCGCGCCGTCGACGGTATGGAGGTCTACGGTCGCACCATGCCGTTCGAACGCCGTGCGGATCGCCGCCTCGGCGCGGTCGATAGGCCGATCGACCAGTGAGCCCGCCTGCCGGTTCAGGACGATTCCGATCTTCATGGCGCACCCGGCAGGCTGTTGAGCGGCATCGGCATCTAACCTTCCCTGAGAAGTCGAATGGTGTCTCGTCTTCAGATGAGAGCGTGAGCGCAACGGTCCAAGAGCGGTGATGTTCCTGATTGGCTGTGCCGGACCGTCACGGGCGAACATCCGGATCCGTATGGTGGGTTTGACAGCGCCGCCCGCTCCCGTATCATCGCTGTTGGCCAACGCTGCCGTCCTGACGCGCAAAAGGATGCACGGCAGGGATGGCGCAGGAGGCCCGCCACCGCCCGATTCGTAACGATAATTGAGAAAATACAAGACGATGAGCGACGCTGCTGAGATTCTGTTCGAACGTCGGGGCGCCATCGGCCTCGTCACGCTCAACCGGCCCAAGGCGCTGAATGCGCTGACGCTGGGCATGATCAGGCTGTTCGATCCGCAGTTGCGGGCCTGGAACGCCGATCCGGAGGTCAAGGCCGTCGTGATTCGCGGTGCCGGCGAAAAGGCCTTCTGCGCCGGCGGCGACGTCGTCAGCCTGTATGAGGCTGGCAAGGCCGCCAGGGAGGGGCGTGGCGACACCGGGCCGGTCCGCGCCTTCTTCAGCGAGGAATATGTGCTGAACCGGCTGATCAAGCGCCTGTCCAAGCCCTATGTCGCGCTGATCGACGGCATCTCGATGGGCGGCGGCGTCGGACTGTCGGTGCACGGCACCCACCGCATCGTCACCGAGCGCACCCTGTTCGCCATGCCGGAGACCGGCATCGGCCTCTATCCCGACGTCGGCGGCACCTATTTCCTGCCGCGCCTGCCGGGGCAGGTCGGCATCTGGCTGGGGCTGACCGGCGACCGTCTGAAGGCGGCCGACCTGCTTGCCATCGGTGCCGCCGACGCCTTCGTGCCGAGCGCCCGGATCGACGCGCTGATCGACGATCTGGCGGCAGGAGTCCCTGCCGACGAAGCCGTCGCCGCCCACCGGGGCGAAGCGGGCGATGCGGCTGTGAGCGGCATCCGCGCGGCGGTCGACCGCTGCTACGCCTTCGACAGCGTCGAAGCCATCGTCAAGGCACTGGAAGCCGAGGGAACCGAGTGGGCGGCCGGTCAGATCGCCATCCTGCGCCGGGTGTCGCCGACCAGCCTGAAGGTGACGCTGGCTGCCCTGCGCCGTGGCGCCAAATTGGATTTTGAAGGCTGCATGGTGCAGGAACTGCGCCTCAGCCTCGCCTGCCTGGCCGGCGACGATTTCTATGAGGGCATCCGCGCCGTCCTGGTCGACAAGGACAAGAACCCGAAATGGAAGCCGGCCGAACTGACCGATGTGGGTCCGTCGGATGTCGAGCGTCACTTCGCCGAACCGTCGGGCGGCGATCTCGTGTTCCGGGACTGACCATAGGCGATGTCGAAGGGATGAAGGTCACGCACCGATTGCGTGGTCTTCCCCTTTTTGCTTATGCGGGACCTGCCGCCCGGTAGAAAGCCTTTCGCCGGGGGCACTCTGCGAAAGGGGCCTGTACAGACGGGTTGTGCCAGACTTTTTCTGGAATTATTAAGATGATTGCCGACGAATGATCGGTTAATCTCGCCTTAAGGTCCCGGTATCGTCCTTGCGCGGGGAACGGCCGGTTAGAGCCAAAGGAGACCGCGGTGCGCAAACCTTATTATGAGAGCATTCTGTTGATCGAGCGGCTTCACCGCCACTTTCTTGAAGTGCTCAAGACTGAGTTGGACAGGCTCGGCATCCAGGACATCAACAACGTCCAGAGCCTGATCCTGTACAACATCGGCGAAGACGAGATGACGGTCGGCGAACTGACCGCGCGCGGTTACTATCTGGGCTCCAACGTCTCCTATAACGTCAAGAAGATGGTCGAGAACGGCTATCTCGGCCAGGAACGCTCCCCGCACGACCGCCGTTCGGTCCGTGTCCGCCTGTCGGAGAAGGGCCTGGATACTGCGCGAGAAGATCAGCGTCATGTTTGAACGTCATCTGACCGCCCTGGAAAAGGCCGGCTTCAGCGACGAGGAACTGACCAAGGCGAACGAGACCCTGCGCAAGCTGGAACGGTTCTGGTCGGCCTCGCTCGACTACAGCGGCTTTCCGATGACCTCGGCGGCCTGACCGGCCGATTTTGCGACGGCCCCCGCGGTTCCGGCTCCCGCGGGCGGCATCGGGTTCAAGCTTCCCATTGCGGCCTTACAGTCGGGGCAGGGAAGCGAGACCGATTGAGCCGGCACCTTCACCGTCCATTCCGCAAGCCTTCTTGCGTGTGAGCTGAACCCATTCGCGACTTCATGCGTTGTCGTGGATTGGCCTTGGCGCGGCCCTCTTGCCGTGCCGGAGCGATCATGGCAATGGGCGGCGCATGTCTTACACGGTCATGTTGGTGGGGCTGGGATTCCTGATCCTGCTGGTGGCGTGGCTGCCGATGGTCCTGAGGGAATTGCCGCTTTCCCTGCCGATCATCTGCGTCGGTTTGGGCTTTCTGGTCTTCGGAACGCTGGAACTGGAAAACCCCGAGCCGCTGGCCTTTCCGGAAGCGACCGAGCGGCTGACGGAACTGATCGTCATCATTTCCCTAATGGGTGCGGGGCTGAAGCTGGACCGCCGCATCGGTTGGCGGCGCTGGATCATCACGTGGCGCCTGCTGGGCATCACCATGCCCTTGTCGATTCTCATGATCGCCCTGATCGGCTGGTACTGGCTCGATTTTCCACTCCCGGCCTCGATTCTGCTGGGGGCGGCTTTGGCGCCGACCGATCCGGTCCTCGCCTCCGACATCCAGGTCGGCCCGCCGAAATCAGGGGAGGAGGACGAGATCCGGTTCAGCCTGACGTCCGAAGCCGGGCTGAATGACGGTCTGGCCTTTCCCTTCGTCCATCTCGCCATCGGCGTGGCTCTGCTCAACGGGAACCCGCCCTGGAACCTGCTGGAACATTGGGTGCTGCTGGATGTGATCTGGAAGCTGATTGCCGGAGTCGGTGTCGGTTGGCTGGTCGGGCGGTTCCTCGGCTATGTCACTTTTCGGGTGCCGAACCGTGCCAACCTGTCACGGACCGGTGACGGGTTCGTATCGCTCGGCATCACGCTGATCGCCTATGGCCTGACGGAGCTGGCCAGCGGATACGGTTTCGTCGCCGTCTTCGTCGCCGCGCTCGCCCTGCGCGACGCGGAGCGCAACAGTGAATATCACGAGCGCCTGCACGACTTCGTCGAGCAGACCGAGCGACTTATGATGATGATCATGCTGGTGCTGTTCGGCGGGACGATTGCGCATGGCCTGATCGACGCCCTGTCCTGGAGCGCCGTGGGTGCGGCGGTGGTCATCCTGCTTCTGGTGCGTCCGGTGGCAGGGGTGGTCGGGCTGACAGGCGTGGAGATGCCGGTCGGCGAGAAGCTGGCCATCGGTTTCTTCGGCATCCGCGGCATGGGCAGCATCTATTACATCGCCTATGCGCTGAACGCTGCGGAATTCGATGTGCCGAACGCGCTGTGGGCGATCACCGGGTTGATCGTGCTGCTCTCGATTCTCGTTCACGGCACCACGGTGACGCCGATCATGCAGCGGATCGACCGCCGCCGGCAGTCCGCCGAACCGTCGCCGGACGCCTCCATACACCGCCGAATGGAAAAAGCGGGTGTTTCGGCCGATCCTTGATGAAAATTGTTTGTGAAGCTGAAATTCAGCTTTCCGTACAAGACGATGCCCCTGCATAGTGGACGGGAATGGACGGCGCGCACGGTCTGACGGTTTCCGATGAAACCAAATGGACAGGCCGGAACGACCGTCCGGGACCCGCCGGACAAAAAGATCCGAGCGATCCAATCCGGACGGGCGCCCGCACTATGCGCAATGCAACGCTGAGGGGGAGGAATTCACGCATGATCGCACGTCTTCTGGCCGGTGCCGCCCTTGCTGCCCTGACGATCGGTGTCGCGTCCACCGGGCCTGCCTTGGCCCAGCAGGGCAAGCTGTCCGGTGACATGGTCAAGATCGGTGTGCTGAATGACCGTTCGGGCCTCTATGCCGACCTCGGCGGTGAGGGATCGGTCATTGCCGCCCGCATGGCGGCGGAGGAGTTCGGCAACAAGATTCTCGGAAAGCCCATCGAGATCATCTCTGCCGACCACCAGAACAAGCCGGACATCGGTGCCAACCTCGCCCGCCAATGGATCGACCAGGACGGCGTCGATGTGATCGTCGACGTGCCCAATTCCGGCGTGGCACTGGCCGTACAGGAAGTGACCAAGGAGAAGAAGAAGATCTTCCTGATGGAAGGTCCTGCCACTTCGCGTCTGACCGGCGACGCCTGTTCCCCCACCGGCTTCCACTGGCCCTACGACACCCACGCTCTGGCCGTCGGCACCGGTCAGGCGATGGTGAAGGAAGGCGGCGACAGCTGGTTCTTCATCACCGCCGATTACGCCTTCGGCCATCAGCTGGAGGCCGACACCTCGGTCGAGGTGAAGAAGGCGGGCGGCAAGGTGGTCGGTTCGGTGAAGGCGCCGCTGAACTCCGCCGACTTCTCCTCCTTCCTGCTCCAGGCGCAGGCGTCGGGCGCCAAGATCGTCGGCCTCGCCAATGCCGGCGGCGACACCATCACCTCGATCAAGCAGGCGTCGGAGTTCGGCCTGACTCAGGGCGGCCAGCAGAAGCTTGCCGGCCTGCTGATCTTCCTGTCCGACGTGCACGCGCTGGGGCTTCAGGTCGCCCAGGATCTGGTGCTGACCACCGGCTTCTATTGGGACCGCGACGACGAATCGCGCGCCTGGTCCAAGAAGTTCTTCGACCGCTACGGCAAGATGCCGACGATGGTGCAGGCCGGCAGCTATTCCGCCGTCCGTCATTATCTGAAAGCCATCGAGGCCGCAGGGACCGACGACGGCCCGGCCGTCGCCGCCAAGATGAAGGAGATGCCGGTCAACGACATGTTCGCCAAGAACGGCACCATCCTGCCGAACGGCCGCATGGTCCACGATATGTATCTGGCCCGCGTGAAGAAGCCGTCCGAATTCGAAGGGTGCTTGGGACTATTACCAGAATCCTGCGCACCATCCCCGGCAAGGAAGCCTTCGCAAGCTTCGAGGAGAGCGGCTGCAAGCTGCCGAAATGACGGTGCCGAACTGATGGCCGGCCGGTACAAAGCCATGACGTGACGGAGCGGGATCCCCGCCGCGGCGGTCCTGGGGGACCGGTTCGGCGGGGATGCCGTTGGGGAGAGCGACGCTCATGATGGGAACGATTTTCGGCATTCCGCCCCAGGCGCTGTTCGGCCAGCTTCTGCTGGGGTTGATCAACGGATCGTTTTACGCGCTGCTCAGCCTTGGGCTGGCGGTGATCTTCGGCATGTTGAACGTCATCAACTTCGCCCATGGCGCGCTTTATATGATGGGCGCTTTCGTCGCGTGGCTGCTGCTGACCCAGCTTGGCATCGGTTACTGGTGGGCGCTGCTGCTGGCGCCGCTTGTCGTCGGGCTGTTCGGGGTGGTTCTGGAAAAAACGCTGCTGTCGCGGCTTTACAAGCTGGACCATCTCTACGGCCTGCTGCTGACCTTCGGGCTGGCGCTGATCGTCGAGGGCGCGTTCCGCCACCAGTATGGCGTCTCGGGGCAGCCTTACCCTATCCCCGACGCGCTGAAGGGCGGGCAGAATCTCGGCTTCATGTTCCTGCCCAACTATCGCGGCTGGGTGGTCGTCGCCTCCCTGATTGTCTGTATCAGCACCTGGATCGCCATCGAGAAGACGAAGCTGGGCGCCTATCTGCGCGCGGCGACGGAAAATCCGGTGCTGGTCCAGGCCTTCGGCATCAATGTCCCGCGGATGATCACGCTGACCTACGCCTTCGGCGTGGCGTTGGCCGGGCTTGCCGGCGTGCTGGCGGCGCCGATCTACCAAGTGTCACCGCTGATGGGATCGAACCTGATCATCGTGGTCTTCGCCGTGGTGGTGATCGGCGGCATGGGGTCGATCCTGGGTGCCGTGCTGACCGGTTATGGGCTTGGCCTGCTGGAGGGGCTGACCAAGGTGTTCTACCCGGAGGCCTCCAACATCGTGGTCTTCGTCATCATGGCGGTGGTGCTGATGATCAAGCCAGCCGGCTTGTTCGGACGGGAGAGGTGAGCGCATGAGCCTTCATTCGCAAAGCGGCGTCCAGGCATCCGGGAAGGCCGTGCATGCGCCGGCTGCAGGGTCGACGCTGGCGCGGGTCGGCGCCCTTGCCGTGCTGGTGGCGCTGCTGGCGGTTCCCTTTCTGCTCTATCCCGTCTTCCTGATGAAGGTGCTGTGTTTCGCCCTGTTCGCCTGTGCCTTCAACCTGCTGATCGGCTTCGGCGGTCTGCTCAGCTTCGGTCACGCCGCCTTCTTCGGAAGCGCCGCCTATGTCACAGCCCATACGGTAAAGGTGTGGGGACTGTCGCCGGAACTGGGGATTCTGCTTGGCACCGCGGCCTCGGCGTTCCTCGGCATCCTGTTCGGCAGCATCGCGATCCGTCGCCAGGGCATCTATTTCGCCATGATCACGCTGGCGCTGAGCCAGATGGTGTTCTTCCTCGCCCTGCAATTGCCCTTTACCCATGGCGAGGATGGCATCCAGGCGGTTCCGCGCGGCGTGCTGTTCGAAGTCTTCGACCTGAACAACCCGCTGGCGATGTACTATACGGTGCTGGGCGTTTTCCTGATCGGCTTTGCCATCATCTGGCGGACCGTGCATTCGCCCTTCGGGCAGGTGCTGAAGGCGATCCGCGAAAACGAACCGCGCGCGATTTCCCTGGGCTACCGCACCGAGCGTTACAAGCTGATGGCCTTCGTCCTGTCGGCGACGCTGGCCGGGCTGGCCGGTGGCACCAAGGCGATTGTGTTCCAATTGGCGACGCTGACCGACGTCACGTGGCAGATGTCGGGCGAGGTGGTGCTGATGACGCTGCTGGGCGGCATGGGCACGCTGACCGGGCCGGTGATCGGAGCTGCTCTGGTGGTGACACTGGAGAATTATCTGGCGGCGACAAGCCTTCCCGTGCCGGTGGTGATCGGTTGCATCTTCGTCGTTTGCGTGCTGGTCTTCCGCCGCGGCATTGCCGGGGAAATTCAGGCGCGGTTTGGAAAGCAGAGCCGCTCCGGATAACGGCGCTGATTAAGATGGATCAAATCGAATAAGAACTGTTTCACACAAAAGACAGTTCGATTTCAAAATATCGCATACCTCGAAAGAAAGTGTGCGGCGATATTATTTTGCGTCCTGGAACGTTCTGTTTTCCTGGTGTTATAGGAATGAACTCGTTCGGCGGTGCAGCATAAATGGCCGACGCGAGATATGGGACGAAGCGTCATCCCGGACGAAAATATTCGAGGAGCATCCCGCATGGCTATGGACAAGGACACCACACCCGGTGTGCGCGACACCGCCGATCTGGCGAGGGGCGCGCTCGACGATCTGACGCGCGCCGGCGAGACCACCACCCGCCGCGCCGCCGATGCCGCGCGCTCGATCGGTGGAGCCGCGACGGAAACGGGAGTCCACGCTGCCGATGCCGGTCTGGATGCCGGACAGAGGGCGATGGATGCCGGGGCCGACATGACCCGCCGTGGCGCGGAAGCCGCCAGGTCGGCGATGGGTTCCGCCACCGATGCCGCCGGCCGTACGTCGGAGCAGTTCCAGCGCGCTCTGGGCCTGTCCAAGGAAGCCCAGGGCGAGGTCGCGAGCCAGACTCGTGAGACCATGGACGTCATGGCCCAGTGCAGCAGCGTGCTGGCCGACGGTCTCCAAAATGCCTGGCGTGAATGGATGGGGTTGGCCCAGGAGGTCGCTTCCCGCAACGCGGAGGGCATGAACGCCCTGATGCGCAGCCGGAGCGTCCCCGATTTCTACGCCGCGCAGAGCCGCATGCTGAAGGACAACATGCAACTGGTCCTCAGCCGCAGCGTGAAAATCTCCGAATTGTCGGCCAACACCGCCAACACCGCCATCGGCAAGCTGAATGCCCGACTGGAAGGTGCGGCACAGCAGGCGGAGCGCCGGTTCTGACCACCGCGCCGCCGATGACGGCACGTCATCGATAACGAACGGTCTCCATCCTGACTGAACCCCGGCCCGACAAGACCGGGGTTTTTTCTGCGCTTGGACCGGCTTTCCCCCGAATTGGCTTTCCTTACGACGCCTCGGGCGTCAGCCAGCTGACCGCCGTGCCGCCGCCGGTGGAAGGCAGGGCGTCGTGCAGGGCCGGCAGCATCGCCTTGAGCGTCTCGTCGAGTTGCCAGGGCGGATTGACGATCAGGAGACCGGAGCCGTTCAGCCGAAGATGGGTGTCTTCGGGGTGCCAGGTCAGTTCGGCGATCAGCACTTTCGGAATGCCGGTCTTCTCCACCGCATCCTGGAACCGCCAGACAGCCGCGCGTTCCTTGATCGGATACCACAGGGCGAAGATGCCGGTGGACCAGCGGCGGTGCGCCAGCGCCAGCCCTTCCGCCATGCGGGCGAACTCGTCTGGCTGCTCGAAGGGCGGGTCGATCAGGACCAGCCCGCGCTTTTCCTTGGGCGGAAGATGGGCCTTCAGCGCTGCGTAGGCATCCGACTGATGGACGGCGACGGCGCGGTCTCCGGCGAATTCGGCCTTCAGTGTGTGGGCGTCGTCAGGGTGCAGCTCCACCAGCACCATGCGGTCCTGCGGGCGCAGGGCCGCGCGGGCGACGCGGGGGGAACCGGGGTACCAGCGCAGAGCCCCGTCCGGGTTCAGCGCCTGCACGGCGCCGAGATAGGGTGCCAGGGCAGGGTGCGGAAGGGAATGGCCGAACAGCCGGCCAATGCCCTCGTCGCTCTCCGCCGTCTTGCGGGCCGCTTCGGACGTCAGGTCGTAGCGGCCGATCCCGGCGTGAGTGTCGAGCACGCAGAAAGGCGCCGGCTTGGCGCGCAGATGATCCAGGATCAGCGCCAGGACGGCGTGCTTCATCACGTCGGCCGGGTTGCCGGCGTGGAAGATATGGCGGTAGTTCATGCGTCGGGGTTTACCCGATCCGACAGCGCCGCGCCAGCGCTCTCACGGCTGCCTTCACGCAGCACGGCTATCGGTTGGTCGGCTGTCAGTTGATGGCCGCGACCTGCTGGGCATTGCGGAAGCTGCGGCGGGTGCGCGGGGCGACACTGACGGGATCGCTGTCTTCACAACGGGAGGAGGCGAGCAGCTTGGCGCTCTGCGTGTCCAGTTCGGACAGGCTCTGCCAGATCTTGCAGACATAAGCCTGGGCGCGGCGGCCCGAGCTGCCGTTGTAGCGGGTCAGCGCGGTCTTCCAGTTGCCTTCCTCGCCGTGGAAGCGGACGAGAAGCTGGCCGGCGTAAAACACGTTGTCACGCGGCTCGACGATCTTTTCCAGCGGCTGGAACTCGCCTCGGTGAGACGCGACCGAAAGCTGCATGCAACCGACATAGGTGTTGCTGCGAAGCTGGCCGCGATGGTCGCGCAGGTGGCGGGCAGCGTCGCTGACGTTGCGGGCATAATAGGGGCGACCCTGGACGCTCATCGCGAAGGGGTGGGGCGCGCCGTCCTGGCCGCTCTCAATCAGGGCGATGGCGACCAGCATGCCGGACGGAATGCCCAGCTTCTGCTCGGCTTCCACTGCGTGGGTGACGCAGCTTTCCTTCGACTGGGTCGCGCTTTGGGCCTGGGCCGTGCCGGAAACGGTCAGGACAGCCATGGAAGCCGTCAGCAGTCCCGCAGCCAGTGCGAAGCGTCCACACCCTGTGGCGCCTACGCGCTGATTTCGTCCCCGCATCCCAAACCTCCTTCTGCTGTCGCCCCGTGTTCTACGGCGGCTGTTTGACCCCCCGCGCGGGGCCGTTGTTCCGGTCACCGAGTTGCTTACGGCGACCGCCTCCTACCCAGATGTTCAGCGCCTCCCAATTGGGCGCCGGGGCCACACTTCCAAAAATTTGATCCATCGTCAACCCGCTTGCACCCTGGTAATACCACAGCTTTCGTCCGGCAGATGTCACGCCGGGCTCCGAAACGGACGGCTTAGGCCCTTCGACATGGGTAATAAGCCATTGAATTGCCACATTTCCCGGCGATAACGATAGGGTTAGCCAAGCTGGGTCCGCTATCCTTTTGAACAGGGTCCGCAAATAGGGCTACTGCGACCGCGTGTCGCCGGAATCACACTTCGGAAGGATTTTCGTTCCCCCCTTGCGCAGCGCAGCATGTTGCGGCAGTAAACTCCGCCGCCTTATTTCCCGGGACTCGGATGCCTGGGGATTGGCGGAGCCGCAGCGTCGCCCGGGACGGCCCGATGGCGGGCGGAGGCGGGTTCTCCGGGCCGGCGGCATCTCCCTGGCCGAAGCCCGACACCAGAGGACATTCATCCGTGTCAGCGGATCCCTCCTTCGGCGACGAGCCGCAAATCTACAATCTCGATCAAATGTTCCGGGATGGATATGACCGGCTCTATGCCGGGGATCATGCCGGTGCCGGGCTGGCATTCCGTACCACCGTCATTGTCGACCCCGCCAACGGCGAAGCATGGTCCGCACTGGCCGAAGCCGAAGGCGGACATGGTCCGGCGGGGCAGGCCGCAGCCTGTTTCCGGCGCGCCGTCACGCTTGAGCCGGGGAACTGGGGATGGCGGTCGATGCTTGCCGATGCGCTGCGGCAGTGCGGCGAAATCAATGCTGCACATGCGCTTTTCCACAGTCTGGCGGCGGAGCGCAGCGATTCGGCGCAGGTCCGACTCGGGCTCGGCCGCTGCCTCGCTGAACTTGGCCGGTCAGACGAGGCGTTGGAGGAGTTCCGGGAGGCAGTGGCTCTGCGCCCCAACGACCGCGATGCCGTGCTGGCACTGGCCGACGCACTGACCGCTTCCGGCGATGCACTGGCGGCGGTCGAACTGCTTCAGCCGCTCGCCCGCCGGTACGAGGGCGATCCGGCTGTCCATCATGCGTTGGGGCGCAGCTGGCTTGTCCTTCGTGAACCGGTGAAGGCCCTGGATGCCCTCCGTCACGCCCGGGACCGCGCGGAGGGGGAAGAGGCGGCGGCGATCGAACGGTCGATCGCCGCCCTGGAAGCCGGGGAGGGAGCCGACCTGTCGGCCGCCTATGTCCGCGCCCTGTTCGACCGCTATGCCGACCGCTTCGATCAGGATTCTGGTCGGCAAGCTCGGTTATGCGGCGCCGGACCTGCTGCGCTCTGCGGTCGACCGGGCGATGCCCGGGGCCGCGGCATTGCGGATTCTCGATCTCGGCTGTGGCACCGGGCTGGCGGGGGTGACCTTCAAACCGCTTGCCGCACATCTGGCCGGGGTCGATCTGTCGCCGAGGATGGTCGAGAAGGCGCGCCAGCGCATGCTCTATGATGAGTTGAGTGTCGGCGACGTGGTGGAGGCGATGGAGCGGACGCCCGGCGGCTGGGACCTGCTGGTCGCCGCCGATGTCCTTGTCTATATCGGCGATCTCGCAGCCGTCTTCGCCGCGGCGGCCCGCGCTTTGGCGCCGGGAGGCCGTTTCGCCGCGACCGTGGAGCGTCTGGCCGACGAAGCGGCGGTCGATCCCTTTGTCCTCGGCGCCACCCGGCGGTATGCCCATGCCGAGGGCTATGTCCGGGAAACTGCGGGCATGGCCGGGTTCACGATCCGCCTGATGGAGTCCTGCACTCCGCGCCGGGAGAAAGGCGTGCCGGTTCCCGGCCTGCTGTTCGTGGTGGAGCGGGCGGCGCCGTAGGAGAGGCGCCGCAAACCTCGACATTCTCTTTGGCGGATGCCCCTAATCAGATGGCTTGGGTGTACCGGCCGCCATCGCCGGGCAGGCACCAGCGGACATGCAGCTGACCCTTCGAATCGAAGCTGCATGCGATCCATCCGGCCCCCCGCAGCAGGCGTCGCCCGTTTTCCGCAAAGGGCGGCATCTCGAATCGGTGGGCCGGCAGGGGATGGTCGGGGCGGATCGCCAGTGGTTCCGCAAGCCGCGAGCGCCAGCCGACCGGCCGGCCGGTTGCGGTGAATGTGGGGGTAAAGAGCTGCCACATCTCCAGCCCGCCACCGCGCAGCACGCCCCGCGCTCCCGCTCCGTCTGCAAGGCCACGCGATGCGACGGTGATTCGGCAGCCACTTCGCCGGGAAAAATCGCCCAGGGTGCGCAGCATCCGCTCCCAATCGGCATGGCGTCCGGTCGACGACAAACGGTCTCCCAGCCGGTCGCCAAGTCGGTTGCGCATCCGGTCCGGGATTGCGCTTCCCAGGCGGTCGAGCAAGGCGGCGGCTGGAGACAAAAGCGGCCCACCGCTGACCAGGATCAGATGCCGGCATCCGGCGAAGCGGTCGAGCCAATCGGGCAGCAGGCTCCAGTCCCGTTCGGACAGCAGGCGCCGGCTGTTGCGGTCGGTCCACAGATCGAGGGCAAGAAGGCCGGCTTCGCCCAGGACGAAGCCCTGCGCCAGCGTTCCGCAGGCGGACCCCCACAGGCAATCCGGCGGGTTGTCCGCCACCGACCCGGTCTGGAACAGCTGGACCTGACGCCGCACCGCCATCAGCAACGGACGCAGGCTGCGCGATGTGGAGTCGCCCTCATCCCGGCCGCTCCAGGCGCCCGCCAGCAGACGGCCGAGATCGGCGCCATCCCACATCATCACCGACGGAATGGAGGCCAGCGCCGACGCCGCGGCGGCACCGCTCCAGACCCGAAGCATCCGGTCGAAGCCGGCGGTCATCAGCTCCTCCGCCACACCGGGCAGGGCGGGGCCGAGCCGTCGGGAGGCATCCGTCAGCAATCCCCGGGCCTGGGCGGAGGCTGACATCACCGCGTCGCCATCGATCTGCCCGCCTGCCTGAACCAACAGGTGATAGCGGTCGGCGGTATGCCGGGAGATCAGGTCCGGCCAGAGAGCGGTCGGCGCATTGGCGTCGGGACCGGCATCTTCACTCGTTCCGCTTCCGTAAAGAATAGCGAGGCGGGGAAATGAATGACGGCCCGGAACGATCACGTTCCAGCGGGGACCGCCAGGGAAACCGTATGTGACATCGGTGTCGCGCATGCCGCGGGGAACGGCGAAGTCGAAGCGCCAGACTTGGCGGCGGCGCCAGACCATCAGGTGACGCGGCGGGACGGGCAGGGTGACACCGTCCACCCGCAGATCGTCGGGCTCGACATCCCCATCCAGAACGAACAGCGCCGACAGCCACCAGCGGTCGCGCTGTTCTCCACGGAAGTACAGGATTGGGCCGAGCAGGATGCTCGGCTCCGCTCGTCTGGGCGCCATGCTTCATCCGTCCGAACCGGCCCCTCCCCCAAAGATGGGCCTGCCGCATGCAATAGCGCAATGTGCTGCCGGACGGAGAGAAAATAACGCGGGGCGCGCCGGAGGGCCGTCAGCCGTTCCGCTTGCGCAGCAGCTCCAGCATTCGGGAGGGCACCTCTTCGCTCAGGACTGGGTCGTAAAGGCGATGAAGCTCCTCGACATGCTGGCGATGCTGAGCGAGCAGCGCCTTGGCGTCGGGATCGCTCTCGACCACGCTCTCGAATTCGGCACGCTCCCGGTCGTCCAGGGCGCCGTCCAGATAGGCGTTTATATCGGTCATCGTTACACGCTTCATCTCTGTCGTTCCCGGATGGGTCGCCGGGGTTCTCCCCTGGGACACGATCAACCGTGACACGTCCGGTGGCTCCACCGCTGGCGGACGGTTCGGCCGAAAGGACCCCTATCCCATCTTATGGGCATGATCCTCCGCCATACCAGTCCGACAAACGGCGCGATCATTGCTCACTTTCGAGGCGAGCAATCCGGCACTGCCATCCTCTTTCGCGTCGCCCGGCCAAGTAACAAGGCAATGTCGCCGATTGTTCCGGCGCTCTTCTGTGAGGAACGCCGTGCATTGGGGTTTGTTGTGAATGTGCAACTCATCCCATCCATACCCGAACGGCTTGCCAACCAAGGAGAATCCCTATGGCTCAACAGGAAAGCAGGCAGCCGCCCCAGCATCAGGACACCCGGCCCGGCCATCAAGGTCCCATGGTACCGCAGCCCTCCGAAACCCGGCCCGGCTATCGCGGCAGTGGCAAGCTGCGTGACAAGGTTGCGCTGATCACCGGCGGCGACAGCGGCATCGGACGGGCCATCGCCGTGCTGTACGCCCGTGAGGGTGCGAAGGTCGGCATCCTGTACCTGAACGAGGATGACGACGCCCGTGAGACCCGCCGGCTGGTCGAAGCCGAAGGTCAACCCTGCACCATCCTGAGCGGCGACGTCGGCGACGAGGAGATCTGCCGCAAGGCGGTGGAGCAGCTTGTCGGCGAGCATGGCCGCATCGACATCGTCATCAACAACGCGGCCGAACAGCATCCGCAGAAATCGATCGAGAACATCACCGCCGAACAGCTGGAGCGCACCTTCCGCACCAACATCTTCGGCCAATTCCATATGGTGAAGGCCGCGCTGCCGCACATGCGCGAGGGAGGCTGCATCATCAACACCACGTCGGTCACGGCCTACAAGGGCAGTCCGGAGTTGCTGGACTACTCCGCGACCAAGGGGGCCATCGTCGCCTTCACCCGGTCGCTGTCGATGTCGCTGGCCGACCGCGGCATCCGCGTCAACGCGGTGGCGCCCGGTCCGATCTGGACCCCGCTGATCCCATCCACCTTCGACGAGGAGAAGGTGGAGAAGTTCGGCAGCAACGTGCCGATGAAGCGCGCCGGCCAACCGGACGAGGTGGCGCCGGCTTATGTGTTCCTGGCGTCCGATGACTCTTCTTATATGTCCGGTCAGGTGCTGCACCCGAATGGCGGCACCGTTGTGAATGGCTGACGGACAGCAGGTGGAAGGCCTCGACGCCAGCGGCACCGGAGCTTCCCCCTGGTCATCCGACGCTGTCGGTGTCTCCAGGCCCCGGCGGGTATACGCGAACGCCCCCCGCAGGGGACTGCGGAGGGCGTTCATGACCGATTTGGCGCTGACGTGGCGCCGACGTGGAGGATTTCCGGTGGATCAGGCGGTCATCAGGTTGTTCAACCGTTCCCGCGCCCGGCACAGGCGCGAGCGGATGGTGCCGATCGACACATTCAGCGTCTCCGCCGCTTCCTGATAAGGACGCCCTTCGATGGCGACCAGCTTGACGACCTTGCGCTGGCTGGGGGTGAGGGAGGAAAAAGCGCGGTCGACATCGCGGAAAACCAACCTCGACATCTGCGCCGCATCGACCGACATGGCGCCGTCCCACAGCTCCACCTTCGTCACATGGCGGTCGCGCTGCAGGTTGTTGAAGTGCAGGTTCTTCAGCATGGTGGTCAGCCATGCCTGCATGTTGGTGCCGGGTTCGAAACGATGCTGGCGCGACAAGGCGCGGGCCAAGCAGTCCTGCAGCAGGTCCTCTGCGGCGTTGGCGTCACGGGTCAGTTTGCAGGCATAGCGCTGCAGGTTCGGCATGCAGCGGATCAGTTCGTTCTCGAACGAGTACGCCATGGTCTTTCCTTCCTCCACGGTCTGTGTGCGTCTCCCGCCGGCCTGGTCGGCGGCGGCACCCGTCGCGGTCAGGCGGGGCGCGGAGCGGGGACGGCGTTGGGCTTTCCGGCGCGCACGGGCGGCGGCGCCGGTTCGAAGGGCTGACAGTGCTTTTTCGATCTTGAGCGTTCAGGGTGCGGGCGTTCAGGGCATCCTGGGGATGGTCTCCCGGCTGCCCAGGGGCCGGCCCGTCATCCGGCGCGGGTCGGCTGCCCCTGCGGGGTGTTGCGGAACGATCCGGTCGGCGGTGGCGTCATTGAGGCGGTCCCGTTGTTGCCCGTCGTTGATCGTGTCGGGAGCTAAACGCACCGTGCGCCGGGGATGTTCCACCGCAGGATTCGGAAAGAGTGACATCGGTGGCAGAATCCAGCGATTCCGGTCCAGGTTCAGCTTGCCGGGCTTACCACCATCGAATGCGGATGCCGGTGCGACCCTGCAACAGTCAGTGGCCGGGACTCAGCAGCTTTTCCAAGCGCAGCGCCGCCATTCCGTCCTCGTAATAATCCGGATAGACGGAGAAACGGCGGTAGCCGGCGGCAGTATAGAGGGCGATTGCCGCAGCATTGTCCGCCCGCACCTCCAGCCTCATGCCGCGGCAGCCATGGTTGGCGGTGGCTTTCTCCAGGGCGGCGAGCAGGCTGCGGCCGAGTCCCTGCCCGCGTTTGTCGGGGGCCACGGCGAAGGAGGTCAGCCGGGCGAAGGGCGTCCCGGCGTGGAAACCGACAACACCATAGGCACTGGGCCCATAGTCACCGGGCTGATGGGCAAGCGACGCTTCCTGCACCTTCGGTACTTGGCGGTATGCCACAAGCACCATACCTTTTGCTTGCCGGATCGCGTAACGGAAGTTGCGCTGCGTCATCCGGTCGGTCGCGAAGCTCTGCTCCTCGATCGCCAGCAGCGCAGGAATATCGGCCATTTCGGCGCGGCGGATGCCGATGCATGCTGCATCGCAGTGGACAGGATCGGATTCGTGACGCATCGTTGGTGGGAAATAGGGGAGGGGATGACAACCTACTCCCTTTTACCACAGCGAAACGACGGTATGCTCCATCTGGGAAAGCTTTGCTTAACCAACAGGGCAGACACTTCCCCCATATACGGAGCGCCGTCCTTCCAGCCGCCCGCTCCTATTGGCCTTTCACGCAGAAAGTCAGGACATGGACGCTCGGTTCAAATCTCGCGACATCGAACGCCGCAGCCTTGATGTCGATGGCCTCAAACGGTCGTTCCTGGAATGGCTGGTTTATTCGGTCGGCAAGGATGCCCGCGCCGCCACGCGCCGCGACTGGTTCCACACCGTGGCGCTGGCCGTGCGCGACCGCGTCGTCGACCGCTGGATGGACACGACCCGCAGCTATTACCATGAAGACGCCAAGCGCGTTTATTACCTTTCCCTGGAATTCCTGATCGGGCGCCTGCTGACCAACAGCCTGTCGAACCTGGGAATCGTGGACGAGTGCCGTCAGGCGCTCGACCGCCTCGGCCTGTCGATGGAGGATGTGGTCGACGCCGAGCCGGATGCGGCGCTCGGCAACGGCGGCCTCGGCCGCCTGGCCGCCTGTTTCCTCGACAGCATGGCCTCGCAGGGCCTGCCGGGCTACGGCTACGGCATCCGCTACGAGTTCGGCCTGTTCGAGCAGCGCTTCGAGAACGGCTGGCAGGTCGAATATCCCGAACAGTGGCTGCAATTCGGCAACCCTTGGGAATTTGCCCGTCCGGAGGTGCTGTATCCGGTCCAGTTCTACGGCCGCGTCGAGGAGTTCCGCGACAGCGTCGGCGAGCGCGCCTACCGCTGGGTCGATGCCGACCGCGTGCTGGCGATGGCCTATGACACGCCGGTCGTCGGGTTCGGCGGCGAGACGATCAACACGCTGCGCCTGTGGTCGGCCCGCGCCACCCGCGACTTCAACTTCGGCCACTTCAACGACGGCGCCTATATGAAGGCGGTCGAGCAGAAGATCCTGTCGGAGAATCTCAGCCGCGTCCTCTATCCCAACGATGCGACGGAGACCGGCAAGGAACTGCGGCTGAAGCAGGAGTATTTCTTCACCTCCGCGTCCTTGCAGGACATCCTGCGCCGTTATCTGCAGCACCACACCACCTTCGAGAACCTGCCCAACAAGGCGGCGATCCAGCTGAACGACACCCACCCGGCCATTGGCATCGCCGAACTGATGCGCCTGCTGGTCGATCAGCACGCCCTGCGCTGGGACGACGCGTGGGAGATCACCCGCGCCACCTTTGCCTACACCAACCACACGCTGCTGCCCGAGGCGCTGGAAGCCTGGCCGGTGCGGATGATCGAGCGGGTGCTGCCGCGCCACATGCAGATCATCTACGAGATCAACGCCAAGTTCCTGAACCGCACCAAGGCCAAGGCCGCAGGCGACAACGCCAAGCTGTCGCGCCTGTCGCTGATCGATGAGCGCGGCGAGCGCCGCGTCCGCATGGGCAACCTGGCCTTCCTCGGTTCGCACAAGGTCAACGGCGTGTCGGCCCTGCACACCGATCTGATGAAGCAGACGGTGTTCGCCGACTTCCACGAGGAATTCCCGGACCGCATCAACAACAAGACCAACGGCATCACCCCGCGCCGCTGGCTGAAGCAGGCCAACCCGGCCCTGTCGGAGCTGATCACCACCCGCATCGGCGAGGGCTGGATCTCCGACCTGTCGCAGATCGCGGCACTGCGCGAGAAGGCCGACGACATGGTGTTCCGCGAGGAATTCCGCCGGGCCAAGCGCAAGAACAAGAAGCGTCTGGCCGCCTACATCGCCCGCCAGACCGGCGAGGAGGTGCTGGTCGACAGCATCTTCGACGTGCAGGTCAAGCGCATGCACGAGTACAAGCGCCAGCTGCTGAACGTGCTGCACACCATCGCGCTTTACAACGAGATGCGCGACAATCCGACGGTCAGCTGGGTTCCAGTGACCAAGGTGTTCGCCGGCAAGGCGGCGCCGTCCTATCACATGGCCAAGCTGATCATCAAACTGATCAACGACGTCGCCAAGGTGGTGAACCACGACCCATCGGTGCACGACAACCTGAAGGTCGTGCTGCTGCCGAACTACAACGTCACCGCAGCGGAAATCATCATCCCGGCCGCCGACCTGTCGGAGCAGATATCCACCGCCGGCATGGAGGCGTCGGGCACCGGCAACATGAAGCTGGCCCTGAACGGCGCGCTGACCATCGGCACGCTGGACGGCGCCAACGTCGAGATCCGCGAGCATGTAGGGGCGGACAACATCTTCATCTTCGGCATGACCGCGGATGAGGTGAACGACCTGCGCGCCAGCGGCGGCTTCAACCCGCGCGAGGTGATCGCGTCGAACCCCAGCCTGAAGCGGGCGCTCGACATGATCTCGACCGGCGCCTTCTCGCCGGACGACCGCAACCGCTACCACCCCATCGTCCAGGCGCTGACCGACGGCGGCGACCATTTCCTGGTGACGGCGGACTTCGCCGACTATTGCCGGGCGCAGGACGCGGCGATGCAGCTGTACCGCGACCCGGAGGAATGGACCCGCAAGGCCATCCTGAACACCGCCAGCATGGGCTGGTTCTCGTCCGACCGTACGGTCAACGAGTATGCCGGAGAGGTCTGGGACGTACACCCGGTCAAGCCGAGCCATGACGGCGAGGGCTTCCGGTAAAGCCGGTAATTTCTGAAAGGGCGAACGCGCAGGCGCTTTACAATGCCTGCGCGTTCGGATAAGAAGGCGTCATGAACCGCAAGGCCATCACCACCACTACGACCAAAAAAGCGACTCGCTTCGGCGGGCAGCGTCGTGGTGCGTGCTGATCGGATCGACCAGCGTTTCTTCCACGAGGCAGGCCCCGCCGGACAACGGACGGGGCCTCGTCGTATCCGGGGTCCGCTGTCCGAACGACCGATAGGCCGGTCCGATCAACAGTGCGATAGACAGGACGGAACCCCGCCATGAGCAGCAGCAACGCCTCCGCTTCTTCCAAGTCCCTCCGCGTCGCCGTGGTCGGCGCCACCGGCGCCGTCGGCCGCGAGATGGTCAAGGTCCTTCACGACCGCAACTTCCCTGTCGCCGAACTCGGCCTGTTCGCCTCCGAGCGGTCCGCCGGCAAGGTTCAGGACACCCCCTATGGCGCCCTGACCCTGACGGCTTTCGATGCCGCGGTGGTGAAGGGGTACGACGTTGTCCTGCTGGCTGTGTCGGGCGATTTCGCCAAGGCGCATGCCAAGGATCTGGCCTCGGCCGGCGCGCTGGTGATCGACAACAGCTCCGCCTTCCGCTACGACGCCGACATCCCGCTGATCGTTCCGGAAATCAACGCCCACGTCTTCCGCGAGGCGTACGCCGCCGGGTCGCGCCTGATCGCCAACCCGAACTGCACCACGGCCATCGCCGTCGTGGCGCTCGGTCCGCTGCACAAGGCCTTCGGCATCAAGCGCGCCATCGTCTCCACCTATCAGGCGACCAGCGGCGCCGGCGCCGAGGGCATGGCCGAGCTGGAAGAGCAGACGCGCAACCAGCTGGACGGCAAGCCGGTCACCAACAGCGTGTTCCGCCACCCGATCCCCTTCAACCTGATCCCCCAGATCGACGCCTTCCAGGAGAACGGCTACACGAAGGAGGAGATGAAGGTGACGTGGGAGACGCGGAAGATCATGGAGGTTCCGGATTTGCCGCTCAGCTGCACCGCCGTCCGCATCCCGACCTACCGCGCCCATTCCGAGGCCATCACGCTGGAGACCATCCAGCCGGTCACGCCCGACGCCGCGCGTGCCGTCCTGGCCGATGCCGCCGGCGTGAAGGTGGTGGACGATCCGGCCAACGGCGCCTACCCGATGCCGCTGAACGCCACCGGCCAGTATGACGTCGAGGTCGGCCGCATCCGCACCAACATCGTCTTCGGCGACCATGGCCTGGACCTGTTCGTCTGCGGCGACCAGCTGCTGAAGGGCGCCGCCCTGAACGCGGTGCAGATCGCCGAGCTGGCGCTGTAAGGCGACCGGCCAAGGTCGATCCCAGGGGCCGATCCCAAGGCTCTGGAATCCCAGGGCAGTCACTGCTATGTAATGCGACGGGGGCCGATGGGCGTGTTTCGCCTGCCGGCCCTTTCGCCGTTCGTACCGTATAACGCCTTCAAGTCACGGGATTCTGCGCATGTCCGAACTTCAGGACGCCGTCTCCCGCCGTCGGACCTTCGCCATCATCGCGCACCCCGACGCCGGTAAGACCACGCTCACGGAAAAGCTGCTGCTGTTCGGCGGTGCCATCCAGATGGCCGGTGCCGTCAAGGCGCGCGGCGAGCAGCGGCGCGCCAAGTCGGACTGGATGAAGGTGGAGCGCGAGCGCGGCATCTCGGTGACCGCCTCCGTCATGACATTCGATTTCGACGGGCGTACATTCAACCTGCTCGACACGCCGGGCCACGAGGACTTCTCGGAGGACACCTACCGCACGCTGACCGCGGTCGACAGTGCGGTGATGGTGATCGACGGCGCGAAGGGCATCGAGGCGCAGACGCTGAAGCTGTTCGAGGTCTGCCGTCTGCGCGACGTGCCGATCATGACCTTCTGCAACAAGATGGACCGCGAGGCGCGCGATCCCTTCGACCTGATCTCGGAGATCGAGAGCGCGCTAGCGCTGGAGGTCACGCCGGCAAGCTGGCCCATCGGCATGGGCCGCGATTTCCTGGGCTGCTACGACCTGATCCGCGACCGGCTGATCCTGATGGACCGCAGCAAGGGCGACGAGATCGACGAGGGCATCGAGTGCAACGGCCTGGACGATCCCCGTCTGGACGAACTGCTTCCCGCCCACGCCGTCGCCAAGCTGCGCGAAGAGGTGGAGATGGCGCGCGGCCTGATGCCGGCCTTCGATCTGGAGGCTTATCGCGCCGGCCATCTGACTCCGATCTATTTCGGCTCCGCCATCAATAATTTCGGCGTGCGCGAGCTGCTGTCGGGCCTGGCGGAGAATGCCCCGCCGCCGCGCCCGCAGCCCGCCGATCCGCGCACCGTCGAGCCGGACGAGGAGAAGGTCACCGGCTTCGTGTTCAAGGTCCAGGCCAACATGGACCCGAACCATCGCGACCGCATTGCTTTCGTCCGTCTCTGCTCCGGCCGTTACAAGCGCGGTGCCAAGCTGAAGCACATCCGCTCCGGCAAGCTGATGGCGGTGAACAACGCCGTCCTGTTCCTTGCCCGCGACCGCGAGGTTGCGGAGGAGGCTTGGCCCGGCGACATCATGGGCATCCCCAACCATGGCAGCCTTCGCATCGGCGATACGCTGACCGAGGGCGAGGATCTGCGCTTCACCGGCGTGCCGAGCTTCGCGCCGGAACTGTTGCAGCGTGTCCGCCCCGACGATCCGATGCGGGTGAAGCACCTGCGCAAGGCGCTGGAGCATTTCGCCGAAGAGGGCGCGTCGCAGGTGTTCAAGCCGTTGACCGGCGCCGACTGGGTCGTCGGTGTCGTCGGCCAGCTGCAGTTCGAGGTTCTGGCCTCGCGCATCGAGGCGGAGTACGGCATCGCCGCTCGATTCGAGGGTGCCGGGCTGGACGCCGCCCGCTGGGTCGAGACCGACGACAAGGTTCAGCTGGAAAAGTTCATCGAGCTGAACCGCTCGGCCCTGGCCGAGGACCATGACGGCGCGCTGGTGTTCCTCGCCCGCAACGCCTGGCACCTGAACCGCGCACAGGAGGATTTCCCGGCGCTGCGCTTCCTGAAGACACGCGAGCAGAACCGCAAGGTCCACACCGCCGCGTGACGCGAACGCCCGCTCACGTGGCCTTGGCCGCGGAGCGGGCGTCCTTTCAGTAGAGAAATCTCAAAGACCCACCCTAGCGGATTGACGGCTTGACGGAGTCGGTCCGGTGGCGGAACGTGTGCCGATGTGTCAGATGGTTTCGACGCATAATCAACGTCCTCCGTCGGACGGGCACCGTTGGGAAAGAGGCGGACATGGCCGTGGGATTGGAAGAGCTTCTGGACACCGGCGGTTTCGTTCCCCATGGGGTCTGCCTGCTCTGGCGCCCCGACATCCTGATGCTGCATGTCGCGTCGGATGTACTGATCGGCCTGTCCTATTTCTCGATTCCGGTGGCCCTGATCTATTTCGTGATGCGCCGCCGCGACGTGGCCTTCGGCTGGATGGCGCTGCTGTTTGCGCTGTTCATCATCGCCTGCGGCACCACCCATTTCCTGTCGGTCTGGACCTTGTGGACACCCGACTATGTGCTCGAAGGTCTGGTGAAGCTGATTACCGCCTTCGCGTCGCTGGCGACGGCGGCGGCGCTCTGGTGGTTGATGCCGCGCCTGCTGGCCCTGCCCAGCCCGCGGGAGCTTGAGGCCAGCAACCGCGCGCTGGCGCTGGAGGTGGCGACCCGGCGCGAAATGGAGGCCCGCTATTCGGGCTTCTTCAACAACCTGGGCGAGGCGCTGTTCATCGTCCAGGTTCTTCCCGACGGTGACTTCGCCTATGAAGCCATCAACCCGGCATTGGCGCGGATCGGCGGATTGGACCCCGAACAGATGCGCGATCGCCGTGTCCGGGATGCGGTGAAGCCGGAACTGGCCGATCTGGTCATTCCCCGCTACACCTCCTGCCGCGACAGCGGCAAAGCCATCGATTACGAAGAGACGCTGGACATGCCGGCCGGCCAGCGCGTCTTCCACACCATGCTGGTGCCGGTCAAGGACGCCGCCGGCCGGGTCGTCCAGATCCTCGGCAGCGGCCGCGACGTGACCGAACGCAAGCGCTTGCAGGAAGAGGTGATCCAAACCTCCAAGCTGGCGACGCTGGGCACGCTGGCTGCCGGCATGGCGCACGAGATGAGCCAGCCGTTGAACATCATCCGTCTGTGGACGGAAAACACCCTGGCCCGGCTGCATGACAATCTGCTCGAACCCGCTCGCGCGGAGAAGGCGTTGAAGCTGGTGATCGAGCAGACCGAGCGCATGGGCAAGCTGATCGACCATGTCCGCACCTTTGGCCGGCGGGACGGCGGCAGCATGCGCTCCTTCCATCCCGCCGACTGCGTTCAGAGTGCGGTCGAGCTTGTCCGCCATCAATATCGTCAGGAAGACATCGAGATCGTCGAGAAAGGCTGGGCGGCGCAACTGGCGGTATCCGGACGGCCACTTGAATTGGAGCAGGTGATCCTCAACCTGTTTTCGAACGCGCGCGATGCGATCATCGCGCTTCGTGCAACGGGTGGAGCAGCGGGACGCATCATGGTGGCGGTCGGCGACGATCCCAACGGGCATAGCGTGGTCATCCAGGTGACCGACGATGGCGGTGGGATCGATCCCGCGGTGCTGCCACAGATATTCGATCCCTTCTTCACCACCAAGGAGGTCGGCAAGGGATCCGGCCTGGGGCTGTCGATCGGCTATGGAATCATCGACAGCATGGGTGGGCGGATCGAAGCGCGCAACGTCGATCTGGAGGGGGGAGGCCGCGGCGTCCGCTTCACCATCACGCTGCCGAGCCAGCCGGTCTCCTCAGTCGACAGGGAGTTCTCGCATGCCTGATCGGTTCCATATCCTGATCGCGGAGGACGAGGTGCTGGCAGCCATGGCGCTGGAGGACTTCCTGTCCTTCAAGGGCTTCCGGGTGACCGTCGCCGCCAATGGGGCGGAGGCGCTGGAGCGCTTTGCCAGCGAGCGGATCCACGCGCTGGTGACCGACCTGCGCATGCCGCGCATGGATGGCGAGACGCTGATCCGGGAAATCCGTGAACGCGACACCACCCTGCCGGTGGTGGTGATGACCGGCTACCTGACGGAGGACAGCGACCTGAAGCAGGAGCGCTGGAAGCCGTTGGAGATCTTCAGCAAGCCGGTCAACCCGCGCACCATCTGCACCACGCTGCACCGTATGCTGGGCATACCGCTAGGCCCAATCGACATTCATGGTTCCCATCGGGACTGAGTTGTGATTCATGGGTTTCCGCTATTTTGAGGCGGAGCTGTCGATGGGGATCAAACGCTACGAACTGACGGATTCCCAATGGGCACGGATTTCAGGATTGCTGCCCGGCAAGGTTGGCGATCCCGGCCGCTCGGGTGGCGATAATCGTCTGTTCGTCAATGGCTGCCTGTGGGTTCTCCGTTCCGGCGCCCACTGGTGCGATCTGCCTGAACGATATGGCAAGTGGAAGACGGTCCACCGCCGTTTCAGCCGCTGGTGCCACGCCGGGGTCTGGGAGCGGGTGTTCGAGGCGCTGACTGCCGACCGGGATAACCAGTACCTGATGATCGATAGCACGATCGTGCGTGCGCATCAGCAGGCGGCGAGCGGAAAAGGGGGGCCAAGGATCAGGCGCTGGGGCGTTCCCGAGGAGGATTGACCACCAAGATCCACATGCTGGCCGATGCGCTCGGCCGACCTCTGCGCTTGATTGTCACCGCCGGACAGGTCGGCGACATCACTCAGGCCGAAGCCTTGTTGGAAGGGCAGTCCGGCGCCGCTGTCCTCGCCGACAAAGCCTATGACAGCAATGCCTTGCGGGAGACGATTGCCGCCATGAATGCCAAAGCCGTCATCCCCTCCAACCGCTCTCGCAAGCTCATCATTCCTCATGATGCCGAAGCCTACAGACATCGAAACCGCATCGAGCGATGTTTCAACCGCCTCAAGCACTTCAGGCGATTCGCCACTCGCTACGACCGCAGGAAAATACACTTCAATGGCTTTCTCAGCCTCGCAAGCATCTCAATTTGGCTGAGGTGATTGTCGATCCGACCTAGAGGCCTGAGGCGTTTCCCTTCAGTCTTCCAGCGGTTCGACGTCCACGCTGACGGTCAGGCCATGCCCGGCGCCGCCAAGCAGGACGCCGCGGGCCGGGCTGACATCGTCGTAATCGCGTCCCCAGGCCATCGTGATGAAGTCGCGGTTGGCGACGCAGGCATTGGTCGGGCAGATGTCGAGCCAGCCGGCGCTTGCCCCGCACCAGACAGAGGCCCAGGCATGGCTGACGTCCGCGCCCACCAGCCGCGGCTGGCCGGGCGGGGGCAGGGTGCGCAAATAACCCGAGACATAGCGCGCCGGCAATCCGATGGCGCGGGCGCAGCCGACGGCGATATGGGCGAAGTCCTGGCAGACGCCGCGGCGGTTGCGCATCACGGCCGCCAGCGGAGTCGCGACCGTCGTGGCCGTGGGATCGAAGGCGAACTCATGGTTGATGCGGTTCATCAGGCTGATGGCCGCCGCGACCGCCGGACGGGCCGGCGTGAAGCTGCCCCGGACATAATCCAGCAGTTCGGGGCTGGAAGCGACCAGCGCGCTGTCGAAGCAGTATTGCGTGATCTCCGCGCCGTCGTCCGGCCCGGTCAGGCCACGCAGGCTGTCGCGCACATGCTCCCACGCTGGCGAATCGTCGGGCACCAATGCGGGCGGATCGAACACTTCCACCTCGCTTTCGGCGATGACGGAGAAAGTCCGGTGCGGCTCCTGCACGGCGACGTAGGTGACGGTGTTGCCGAAATAATCGACCCGCTCCGTCCGCACGGCCGGGACCGGGTCGATGGTCATCAGGCTGCGCCGGATACGCTGGCGCGGGTGCGGCCGGGCGGTCAGGTGCAGCAGATGGTGGGAGATCGGCACATCCTCGCCATAGTCGTAGGCTGTGGCATGGCGCAGGCGATAGCGGGTGGAAAGACCGCTGCTGCCGGAAGCGGGAGCGGAGGGCGGAGGCGTCATCGCGTCAGGCCGATCTTGCGAAGGCATGGCTGAAATAGGCGTGAGCCAGGAAATTCGACACGTCCGGCAGCGTCATCGCCAACGTGTCCAGCAGCGTGCGCAGCGCCTCGCTGGAGGCCATGGCGTCGGTGCGTTCCAGGCTGTTGCGCGCGGCGGCGACGATGGCCAGCGCGCCGCCGGTCGGGTCCGTCCCGGTGCCGACGCCCTGGCTGGGCAGCGCCCGCATGTGCCGGTCGAGTGCCGCCAGCTGGAACGCCAGCGCGCGGGGATTGGCTTCTTCGCCCAACAGCAGGTCCAGCACAGGCGTGCGCAGCACGCTGGTCAGGTGGCGGGCGCGATAGGTCATCACGCTCTCGCCCAACTCCAGCAGCACCGACAGGGTGGCGGCCTGCATTGGCTCGTCCTGGCGGTCGAGATCGGCGACATGGACCCCGCGCATCAGCGCGACCATATGCAGCGACCGCTCGATCCGCCGGCCGATGTCGAGGAAGCGCCAGCCGGCCCCCCGCGTCATGCTATCCTGTTCAAGGCCGGAGAAGGCGGCCAGCATGATCATCGCGTCGTCCAGCCGCAGTAGCAGCGAGGCCGCGTCCATGCGTCCCTTCGGCTGCTGGGTCTGGCGGTCGATTGCCGACACCACCCGCCACATGTCCATCGACAGACGGTCGCGCACCGAATAGGCGGTGCGGTGCAGCCTCAGAACCTGGGCGCGCAGGCTGTTCGGATGGTCCGGGTCCGTCACCGCCGCGTGCAGCGCGTCGCGCAGGCCGCGGCTGGTGCCGCTTTCCGTCACCCGCGCCAGTTCCGCGGGGATCATGCCGAGCGAGCCGAGCAGGTCGAGCAGCGGGCGTTGCTGCAAGGTGGCGCCCGGCATGTTGCTGTCGATCAGACGGCTTTGCGTCGCGCGCAGCAGGCGCAGCGCCCCCTCCGCCCGTTCGGCATAGCGGCCGAGCCAATAGAGGCCATCGGCGACGCGGCTGGGCAAGTCGTTGGCGGACGGTCGCGCACCGCTTGCCGTCGGCTCCATTGCCAGCGCCGACGGACGAGGTTGGTTGGCTGCCACGTCGGCACGCCGCGGCGCCAGGATCCAGGTATCCTTGCTGCCGCCGCCGCTCTGCATCGACACGACCAGCCGTCCCGATTCGCTGGACACGCGGGTCAGGCCGCCGGGCATCACCGCATAGCCGCCGCTGGGGGTGGCGCAGAGGAAGACGCGCAGCACCAGCGGGCGCGGCTGGAGCCGGCCATCCTGCCAGACCGGGGCGGTGGAGAGCGCCATCTGCTCCTGCGCCACGAAATACCAGGGGCGGCGCTTGATCCGCTCGGTCAGGGCGGAGCGTTCGGCGGCCGACAGCTGGGCGCCGAAGATCGGCTCGAAGGACAGCGATGGGAAAGCCGGCTTGATCACCAGGCCGTCGAGATGGTCGATGACGTAGGCGCGTTCCGCATCGTTGCCGCACCACCAGCTGGCGACGCCGGGCAACCGCAGCTCTTCCCCCAGCAGATGGCGGCACAGCGTTGGCAGCGACGATTTCATCGCCATCGATTCCATCAGGCCGGAGCCGAGCGCATTGGCCATCACGACGGTGCCGGCCCGAACCGCCTCGATCAGCCCGGCGACGCCGAGCGAACTGTCGGCGCGCATCTCCAGCGGGTCGGCGAAATCGGCGTCGAGCCGGCGCAGGATCACGTCCACCTGCTCCAGCCCGGACAAAGTCTTCAGATAGACCGTCCGGTCGCGCACCGTCAGGTCCGCCCCTTCCACCAGGGTCAGGCCGAGATAGCGGGCGAGATAGACATGCTCGAAGTAGGTTTCGTTGTAGGGGCCGGGGGTCAGCAGCACCACGCGCGGCAACCGCCCAGCGGCGCTGGTCCGCGGCGCGATGGAGAAAAGCGTTTCCTTGAAGGTGTCGAAGAATCCGCTCAGCCGCTCCACCTGGCAATGGCGGAAGCTGTCGGGCAGGACCTTGGCGATCACCGCGCGGTTTTCCAGCGCATAGCCGCTGCCGCTCGGTGCCTGGGTACGGTCGGACAGCACCCACCAGCGACCGTCGGGTGCACGGGCGAGGTCGACGGCGTAGAAATGCAGATGGACGTCGTTCGGAACCCGGATGCCATGGACCGCGCGGCGGAAGCCGGGGTCGGCATGGATTACCGACGGCGGCAGCCGGCCATAGCGGGTCAGCGTCTGCGGTCCATAGATGTCGGTCAGGATGGCGTTCAGCAGCGACGCCCGCTGGATCAGCCCCGATTCGATGGCCTTCCATTCATGGGCCGGCAGCAGAAGCGGCATCATGTCGAGCGGCCAGGGCCGCTCCATCCCGTTGGGATCGCCGTAGATGTTGTAGGTGACGCCGTTCTGGTGCAGAAGCCGCCGCGCTTCCTCCCAGCGTTGCGCCATCTGTTCGGAATCGAGCGGCCCCAGCGAACTCATGAAGGTCTGCCAGTGCGGCCGCAGCCGGCCCTGGCCGTTCACCATCTCGTCATAGACCTGTCCGGAACCATAGCCGATGGCATCGGCCTCGCCGAACAGCGATCCCTGGGTGAAAGGGACCGGCGGCATCCCGGACGGGACCACGGATGCCGGCGCGCGGAATGGCTGATCGGGCTGGGACAAGGTCTGACTGGTGCGTATTGCCTATGAAGGAAGCAACAGTCTGAACGTCCCAGCCCGTCGATGCAAGGCCGGTGGGCCGGGGATCCATCCGAAAGAGGAAAGATTCCGTGGCGATCCCGTCATTGATGGATGATCGCAGGCCGATGTCCTGAAACGAAAAAACCGGAGCGCCGCGCAATGCGACGCTCCGGCTTGCCGGAAATTGCAGACCGATCCGACGCCGTCGGGTCGTCGGGACTCAGCCCCGCCGCAGATCCAGCGTCATCGGGAATTGCGGGTTGCGTTCCTCCGCCGGGCTGTCCATCGGGCCGGGGGTGTGGCCGAAGGGGAAGAAGCGGGCCAGACGGCGCCCCTCCGCCTCGTTGGCATTGACCGGGAAGGTCTCGTAGTTGCGTCCGCCCGGATGCATGACGTGATAGGTGCAGCCGCCGATGGACCGGCCGGCCCAGCTGTCCAGGATGTCGAAGATCAGCGGGGTATGGACCGGGATCGTCGGATGCAGACAGGAGGGCGGTTGCCACGCGCGGTACCGCACGCCGCCGACGAACTCGCCCTCCACCCCGGTCGGGATCAGCGGCACGCGCCGGCCGTTGCAGGTGATGACATGGCGGGCGTCGATCAGGCCGGTGACGCGGACCTGCACCCGCTCCACCGAGCTGTCGACATAGCGCACCGTGCCGCCGCCGCCCGGTTCCTCGCCCAGGACGTGCCAGGGCTCCAGCGCCATGCGCAGTTCCATGGTGATGCCGCGCTGGTTGACATGTCCGTAGACCGGGAAGCGGAAGTTGAAGTGCGGCGCGAACCAGCTGTCCTCCAGCGGATAGCCATGGTCGCGCAGATCCAGAAGCACGTCGGCCATGTCCTGCTGGAGGAAGTGCGGCAGCATGAAGCGATCGTGCAGGTCGGTGCCCCAGCGCACCAGACGGCCTTTGTAGGGGTGCTTCCAGAAGCGTGCGACCAGCGCCCGCATCAGAAGCTGCTGGGTCAGGCTCATCTCCGCATGCGGCGGCATCTCGAAGGCGCGGAACTCGACAAGGCCGAGGCGGCCGGTGGAGCTGTCAGGCGAATAGAGCTTGTCGATGCAGAACTCCGCCCGGTGGGTGTTGCCCTGCACGTCGACCAGCAGGTTGCGCAGCACCCGGTCGACCAGCCAGGGCGGGCAATTGCCGCTCGCCGCCGCCTGATCGATCTGGTTGAAGGCGATCTCCAGCTCATAGAGCTGGTCGTCGCGCGCCTCGTCCACCCGCGGCGCCTGGCTGGTCGGGCCGATGAACAGGCCGGAGAAGACGTAGGACAGGGCAGGGTGGTTCTGCCAGTAGGTGATCAGGCTGCGCAGCAGGTCGGGGCGGCGCAGGAAGGGGCTGTCGGCCGCGGTGGCGCCGCCCATCACCACATGGTTGCCGCCGCCGGTGCCGCAATGGCGCCCGTCGATCATGAACTTCTCTGCACCCAGGCGGGACTGGCGCGCATCCTCGTACAGGGTGACGGTGTTGCGCACCAGATCGTCCCAGCTGTGGGCCGGGTGGATGTTCACCTCGATCACACCGGGGTCCGGGGTGACGGCCAGCGAGTTCAGCCGCGGGTCCTTCGGCGGCTGGTAACCCTCGATGACCACCGGCATGTCCAACTCGACCGCCGTCGCCTCGATCTCCGCCAGCATCGCCAGATAGTCTTCCAGCGTGCTCATCGGCGGCATGAACAGGTGCAGGCGCCCGTTGCGAGCCTCGCAGCTCAGGGCGGTGCGCACCACCCACCAGGCCGACTTGCCGTCCTCCGGCAGTTCGTCGCGGATTTCCGCCATGATGCGCTGGCGTTGCGCGATCCGCTTGTCGGTATGGACGCCGCGGTCGGATTCCTGAACGGCGCCGCGGATCTCCTGCCGGCGCTGCACCGGATGCGGCGGCAAGGGGCCGCGATCCTCGAACGGGTCGGTTTCCCAGGCATAGGGATAGTCGGTCTTGGACACCCAGGGCAGGGACCCCAGCGGCAGGCGGTAGCCGACCGGGCTGTCGCCGGGGATCAGCAGCAGCTTTTCCTGGCGCAGCGGCCATGTGCTGGAGAGCCAGACCGGGCCCTGCTGGGTCATGCGCCGGTTGATCGGCAGGACGAAGCCAACCGGCTCCGCCAAGCCGCGGGTGAAGACATGCGCCAGCCGCTCTCGCTCCTCCTTGTCCTCCAGCCTGCTGTTCAGTGGATCGACATTGATGGGAAGCTGCGATTCCTTGCGCAGGTAGTGCCAGGGATCCTCATAGGCGCCGAGCACGAGGTTCGGGTCGAGGCCCAGCCGCTTTGCCAGCGCCATCAGGAAGACGCCGGCATCCTGCGCCGTGTGGCCGTAATCGGTGTCCTCGCGCGCCAGCAGGTCGCTGTTCGCCCACAGCGCCTCGCCGTCGCGGCGCCAATAGACGGTCATCGCCCAGCGCGGCAGCGATTCGCCGGGATACCATTTGCCCTGGCCGAAATGCAGGAGGCCCCCGGGGGCGAAGCGCGCCATCAGCCGATGGATCAGGTCGGCGGCCATCCTGCGCTTTTGCGGACCGAGCGCCGTCGTGTTCCACTCGGCGCCGTCCATGTCGTCGATGGACACGAAGGTCGGCTCGCCGCCCATGGTCAGGCGGACATCCTCGGCCTTCAGAACCTCGTCGACGCGGTGGCCCAGCGCCTCGATGGCCGCCCATTGATGGGGGCTGTAGGGCTTGGTGACGCGCGGCGCCTCGTAGATGCGGGTGACCGACATCTCATGGCCGAACTCGACCTCCGCCTCGTCGACGAGGCCGGAGATGGGGGCGGCGGAAGACGCATCGGGGGTGCAGGCCAGCGGGATGTGCCCTTCGCCCGCCAGCAGGCCGGAGGTGGGATCGAGCCCGACCCAGCCGGCGCCGGGGAGGAACACCTCCACCCAGGCATGCAGGTCGGTGAAGTCGCTTTCCGGACCGGACGGGCCGTCCAGCGCCTTCTGGTCGGCGGTCAGCTGGATCAGGTAGCCGGAGACGAAGCGGGTGGCCAGCCCCAGGTGACGCAGAATCTGCACCAGCAGCCATGCCGAATCGCGGCAGGACCCGGTGCGCTTGGTCAGCGTTTCCTCACAGCTCTGGATGCCGGGCTCCAGCCGGATGACGTAGCCGATGTCCTGCTGAAGCCGCTGGTTCACCGCCACCAGGAAGTCGATAGTCGGCGTCTTGTCCCGCGGGATGTCCGTCAGGTAGGCGGCCAGCTCGGGACCCGGCACCTCCGTCTCCAGATAGGGGCGCAACTCGCGCTGCAGCCAGTCCTCGTAGGCGAAGGGGATGTGGCTCGCCTTCTCCTCAAGGAAAAAGTCGAACGGGTTGATCGCGGCGATCTCGGCGACGAGATCGACTTCGACAACGAACTCGCGGGTCTTTTCCGGGAAAACGAATCGGGCCTGGAAATTCGATTGCGGGTCCTGCTGCCAGTTCAGGAAATGCTGCTTGGGCGTGACCTTCAGGGAATAGCTGAGGATCGGTGTCCGGCAATGGGGCGCCGGGCGCAGCCGGATGATCTGAGGGCCGAGGGAGACCGGCCGGTCGTAGCGATAGATCGTCTTGTGGTTCAGCGCGACGTGGATCGCCATTGAAAACCCCGCCTCATGCCTGTTCGATGATGTTCGCGCCATGGTTAGGTCCAGGGTCGCCACCGCAACGGTAACACCGATAAATCCGCCCCGACAGGGTGCCCCGGCGCCGACCCTACCGCAGTTGCGAAAAAGTCACGAAGTTGCCTGTGACGCGCGCTGCGGCTTTCTTCCGTTCGCGTTACCCTTTATATCCTAAGCGAACGGGCTGGCGTTGCGGCGGGGATTCGCGTCTGGATGGTGTCGGTGGCGGCTTTTTCATCAACGGGCAGCAACCGGGGGTCCGGCGGTATGGGCGACGCAGGCTTGGGCGGCGCCGGGCGGGGCGTCGTCACCGGCAAATACTTCAACTTCAAGCCGCTGCCTCCTCCGGCCGACATCCTCGGCAACCCGCTGGTCGTACCCAACCTGCCGACGCACAAGCTGCCGAAGGAGACCTTCGGCAGCCGGGTGAAGCGGTTTCTTGCCCGGATGAATCTGGGAAGCCAGTCGGCGGAGACCCGCCTACGCTGGAAACTGTACGACACCATCCAGGCGACGATGGCGTCGCTGTCGCCCGCCGTCACGCTGGTTGCGGAGAAGCGGGCGCCGGCAAAGAGCAAGACGCTGTCGGTTCCCATCGTCGTCGTGCGCCACCCCTATCATCTGCGCCATGTGTTCGAGATGCTGCCGAACATCCCCGACACCCATGCGGCGGAACGGCGTTTTCTCGAGTTGCTGATGACCCGTGCGCTGAAGCGCTACGGTGAGCAGATGGCGCTGATCAAAGGCAGCCCCTTCTCCTTCGAGCATGAGGCGCGAGAATACTTTTTCGCCGGCTTCCGGCTGGAAAAGCAGATCAAGAAGGTCAACAGTCCCGACGAGCGCTTCGCCGCGTTGCAAGCCATCCACACCAGCTATTTCCACGGACGCAATTACTACTATTTCGCTCTGCTGCGGCGGGAAAAGCTGGCGCCCGACAACAAGCTGTTCATGCTGTTCGCCCGAGCCGTCTATTTCATGGCCCGAGTTCGACTGGAATGGCGAGCTGCTGGACAAGCCCAACCCGCGCATGCTGCCCAGCCGCGACGACATGCTGTTTTTCGTGGAGCGTGACAAGTCGGTCGTGACGCGCTATCGCACCGACCAGGATTTCCAGCGTCAGGTCAAGGCCGTGCTGGAGGCTTTCCCCGCTTCGTGACGTCCCGTTTCCCCATCCAAGGTTTCCTGCGATGCGCGCCCTGTCCCTGGTTGGCGGTTTTCTGGCTGCCGGCTCCCTGCTCTCGGTCATGACCGCGGTCCCCGCCCTTTCGGCTTCGGCGGATACCCCGTCGCCCGAAGCGGCGGCGCCGGCTGCGCCCGGCTGCGAAACGGCGGAGACGCCGGTGGCGCAGCTGACCTGTCGCGATCCGAAGCTTGCGGAGGCCAGTGCGGCGATGGACGCCGCGCTGGCGGCGCTGGGGGCCACCACCGACGACACCGGGCGTGCGGCAATTGCGGACGCCCAGACCGTCTGGCGGGCGCGCCGGGACGAGGCCTGTCAGGTGACCGCGGCCGATCTTGCCAACTCGAAGGCCGGCAAGACCCGCAGCGACTGCCTGTTGCGCGTTCTTCGCCAGCGCACGGCCGCGCTGGAGACGGAGCGGCAGGCGCGCTCGCATCCGGTCGGCGACCTGCCGCTGTCCGTCGCCGGTGCCGCCGCCCGCCGGTTCGACCCACCCGAGCCGCACCTCCCGCCCTTCAGCCGCAAGGTGGCGCTGTCGACACTCACCGGGCGCTGGGCCAAGGCCGATCCGACCGACCGCGCCGCCATCGACGATTGCCGCAGCTCCTATCTGGAGATCGGGGCAGATCGCGGCCTGCACGCGGTGGATGCGCGGCTGCCGCAGTTTCCGCTGAACGGTACGCTGGCGACCGACGGCGATCCGCTCCGGGGGGTGGCACTCCTGCCCGCCGGTCCGGCGGAAGGCACACCGGCACCCCTGGCGACCTTGCGTCTGTTGCCGGCCGATTCGCCGCGCCTCGACCGGCTGGTCCTGCGCATGCAGCCGCCGGCGACCTTCGCCGCAGAATTCGTGCGCTGCCGCTAAAGCCGCGACAGCAGGAAGCGGACGGTCAGGGACAGCCGTTCGCCCGGCGGCAGGGCGATGACGCCGGCATCGGGCTCCTGCGGATGATTCAGCGCATCGGTCATGTGGGTGACCGGCTCCAGGCACAGGTAAGGCTCTTCCGCCGGAACATAGACGATCAGGTGGGCGGCCGGCCCGTCGGCGAGCATGGTCAGGCGCAGCCGCTCCTGCGGGCGGTCGAGCGTCGCCGAACCGCTCCAACCGGTGAAGCCATTGTCCAGCGCCACACGGTCCATCGTCACGCCGTGGCGGAAATCCCAGGCCGGGGGCAGCGGGCGCTTGCGGCAGGGCAGGATGGTCTCGTCATTCTCCCACACGCCATTCACATCGGCGGTCACCCGGCTGCCCGGCGTCTTGACGAAATAGGGGTGCAGCCCCAGTCCGGCCGGCATGTCGCTGTCGGCCTCGTTGATGAGATCCAAGGTGACGGTCAAGCCCTCGCCGTCCAGCGCCACCGTTTGCGCCGCGCGATAGCTCCAGGGCCAATCGTCCGCCCGGTGGGTGAAGCCCATCCGCAAGGCATCGTCGGTCACAGCCTCGACACTCCACGGGGTGGACCAGCCATGGCCGTGGATGCGGTGCGGCGATCCGGGATCGGTCGCCAGTCTCACCTCGCGCCCCTGGAAGACGAACCGGCCGCCGCCGATGCGGTTGGAAAAGGGAACCAGGGGAAAACAGGCCATGTCGGGGGCGAAATCGCCGGCCAGCGCCTGGTCGGACGCCCGACGGAACAGCTCTACCGGACCATCGGCGGTGGACAGGCTCCAACTCGCCAGCGAGCCACCGCAGTGGGGGGCCGCCGTGAGAGTCATCGGCCCGTGTCGCAACGCGATGATGGTGCCGTTCCGGATCATGCGTTTCCCCCATCGTCAGCGTTCCATTTTTTATCGCACATGCGAAGAGCGAAGGGAACGGCCCCCGCAGTCAACGGCCAGCATGGCGCAATGCTGACACAACTCTTGTGTTTTTGATGAAAAATGCAGGTATCGTACACCCGTCATTTACACTCGCTGCGCAACCATGCTTCCCGGGCGGTATGTTCCGGCGGTGTGCCCTGACCGGCGCGGCGCGCCGGTTCGATCGACAACGCAGGCGCGGCGCTGTTGTTGCGTCCCGGCTGCAACCATCCGCCATCTGATGGAAAGGCCCTGAGTGTCCAGTCCCCAGCTCAGCCGCGCAACGCCGACACCCCAGCCGGCCATGGCCATGCTCGATGAGGCGGAGCTGTGCGGCGCGCTGGCGGATTACCATGCGCTGCCGGCGCGTCTGGTGATCGGGGTGGCGATGCGGTCGTATCTGGACCCGCTGCTTCTGACGCCGACGGAGCTGATCCATCTCGCCAAGCCACTGAAATCCTGCCTGGAGCAGGGCTCCCTGGTCGAGGCGGCCATCACCAGGATCGCGACGATCCAGGCACGCTCGCCGGGGCAGGATCTTCAGGTTCGCCGCCGCGCCATCCGTGCCGCGGTGGACGAGAGCTGGGCAAAAGCCCGGGTCGCCCAGGTTGCCTTCGCCGCCATGCCGCGCGGCCGCACCTCCGTCGACTGGCTGCTGTCCCAGGGGAGCAAGACACCAACCGGCGATGCGGATTATGACCTGCGCGTCGCCATCGGCCTGGAGCTTGTCGAGCTCAAGAGCTGGAACGGCAAGTTGGACCGGCTGCTGGAACTGCACCAGCGGGATCGGGATGAACGGCTGGCCGCGGCGGTCGATGGGGTGATCGGCGACATCCTGGCCTCGTCCGCGGCGGGTGCGGAGCTGTTCGGCTCCAACCTGCTGCCCGGCGCGCTGTTGGGAACCCTGTGCGACCTGCTGTTCGGCCGGATCGGCATGGAAGCCATCGGACCGAACCGCGTCGGCGTGCTGAACGCCCTGTTCCGCCAGAACAAGCTTCCCCAGGCGAAGGCCGCGGTGCTCGACCGCATCCGCCGCCAGTTGAAGGCGCCCCAGCCGCTGGGACGTGGCGCCTTCGATCAGGAGGCGGAGATGCTGAAGACGCTGGTCGGCCATCTGCTGACCCGCGACGGGCTGATCGGCGGCGCGGCGATGGCCGATGCATTGACTGTACGCTATTCGCGCCGGCTGGAGCAGGGGGGAGCCAGCGCCTATCGCCGGTCGATCGTCGGGCTTGGCGAGGGGCAATCGGACCTGATCTGCCGCATCCATTACCTGACCCGCGTCGCCGCGGTCTCCGCCGCCGAACGGCATGCCGACGAGATCCTCGCCTCGCTGGAGGCCGCCGTCTGCAACGAGCTGCTGATCGAGAACATGCTGGTGCAGACGCCCGACACGGCTCTGCTGGAGCGGGACTTCCTCCGTGCTCTGGCGGCGATCCGCTCCGCTCCGCTGCCGGCCGACACCTGCGAGCGGATCGCCGCAAGGGCCGAACGGGCGGTGGACGATTATGTGAAGACCGGCCAGCTCGCCGTCCGCCTGAGGCAGGTGGAACCGGTCCTGCGCCGCCGTACCGTCCGGCTGGCGGAGGTCGCCTGCTCCGGTCTGATCCGCGAGGACGGGGCGCTGCCGCTGATCCGCCAGCACATCCTCGAGATCGTCCGCCAACCGCAGTTCCAGGCCGAACTTGCCCAGCCGGAGAGCGAAGTCGCCCAGGCCGAGGTCCGGCGTCTGTTGGAACTGCTGGACCGGCTGCGCCAGTTGGCGACCTCGCCCGCCCCGCCTCCCGTTCTGCCGCCTTTTCCTCAGGCGGCGGTGCAGCACACCGTGGAGGTGCCACAGCTTCCGGCCCCCGCGCTTCTCCCAAAAGGCATGCGCGGCGCCGAGACAATCCTTCACCCGGTCAGCCAGCAGCCGACAGGCACAGCGGTGTCGAAGCCGGCCTCCTCCGGCAGGCCCGGCCTGTGCCCAAGCTGCTACACGGCACAAGGAAGCCCCCCAAAAGGTGCCCAAGGAAGTGTCGGCACCTGCGCCGCCTGCGGTTTCCCCGAAAAGTCCGACAACCGGCCGGGCGTGCATCTTGTGCCCGGCACGCTGCTGCATGGCCGCTACCGGGCCGGGAGGGTGCTGGGGCAGGGCGGATTCGGCGCCACCTATCTGGGCTGGGACGACCGGTTGCAGGTGAAGGTGGCGATCAAGGAATATTATCCGGCCAACCTGATCGCCCGGGTTCCCAACGCCGCCGCGGTCTCCCCCTTCTCGGACGAACATGCGGAGACCTTCGCCGCCGGTCTGGAGAAGTTTCTGGAGGAGGCGCGGACGCTCGCCCGGCTGCGCGACGTGCGCGAGATCGTTGGCGTCCAGGATTTCTTCGAGGAGAACGGCACCGCCTATCTGGTCATGGAGCTGCTGGAGGGCCGCACCATGAAGAAGTATCTGGTCGACAGCGGCGGACGCATCGACGTGAAGCGGACCCTGGCCGTGGTGATGCCGATCGCCAAGGCCTTGCAGGCCATCCACGACCAGGGGCTGATCCATCGCGACATCAGCCCGGACAACATCTTCCTGACCAATGGCGGCGACCGCAAGCTGCTGGACTTCGGTGCCGCGCGTCAGACCGCCCGTCCGGGGGCCGGCATGACCGTGATCCTCAAGCCGGGCTATGCCCCGCCGGAGCAATATTCCAATGAGGGGCGGCAAGGCCCCTGGTCCGACGTCTATGCGCTTTGCGCCACCATCTATCTGGCGCTGACCGGCCGTACGCCGCCCGACGCCACTGCCCGTTTCATGAACGACAGGGTGCCGAAGCCGTCGGAACTGGGCGTGGCGCTGGCGCCCGGATTCGAGAAGGTGCTTCTGTCGGGGCTGTCCATGCGCTGGCAGAACCGGCCGCAATCGATGAAGGATCTGCTTCGGGCCATGACCAACGCGCTGTCCGGCGGCTGAGGCCGGACTCCGGGTTCGGAATCGGCGCGCAAGAAAAAGGGGACCGGCGAACCGGTCCCCTTTTTCTGATCGGCTGATCCGGCGACGTTATTTCGCGTCGGCAGCGACCTGCATCTTGATGATCTTGTCCGGGTTCGAGACCTGACCGTTGCGGGCCTGATCGCCCTTCTTGATCATGTCGACGAACTCCATGCCCTCGACCACCCGGCCCCAGACGGTGTACTGGCGGTCCAGGAACTGGGACGGGGCGAAGCAGATGAAGAACTGGCTGTCGGCGCTGTTCGGATCCTGCGCACGGGCCATCGACAGGGTGCCGCGGATGTGCGGGGTGCTGGAGAACTCGGCCTTCAGCTTCTGCCCGGAGCCGCCCATGCCGGTGCCGGTCGGATCGCCGGTCTGGGCCATGAAGCCGTCGATGACGCGGTGGAAGACGACGCCGTTGTAGAAGCCCTGGCGGGTCAGTTCCTTGATGCGGGCGACGTGGTTCGGCGCCAGGTCGGGCCGCAGTTCGATCACCACGCGACCGTCCTTCAGGTCGAGGTAAATGGTGTTTTCCGGATCCAAGGCCTTCGCCTCCCCTTGAGAAACTGTAAAGAACGAGACTGTGAAGATTGTGGCGAACAGAGCCGCCAGCAATGCGCGGGTCCACCGCTTCATGCGAAACACTCCGATGAGCCGAAATCCGCGCCCCGGACCATAGGGGAAAAGCGGCGGAATGCAAAGCCGCGCTGGCGGGGAGTTCGACCGGTCGGCCAATCGATAGACGGGCCGGTCGGTCTGACACCCGAAAGATTCCGCCAAAGGTCACGGATGACGGCCGCTCGTCCGGGTGTTCATCCGGGCGTGGACGTGGCATGCCGGTCCTGACGAGCAGACGGGAAGGGGCAGGAACATTGAGGCTGGGGAGGGCGATAGCGGGGACGGTGGCGGTGGCGGTGACGCTTGGCGTCGTCGGGCTGGGCGGGGTGATCCTGGCCGGACCGGCGCTGATCGGCGCCACCGCGACCGAAGTGCTGCGTGGGACCGGCTTCACCGGTGCCAGTGTGACCGTCACCGGACTGCGCATCGCCGACGGGTGGCAGGGGCTGCGGCTCGAAATCACCGGCGACAGCGGCCCGCTCGAAGCGGCGGCCAAGGCGCTGGATTTGCCGATGTCGGGACGGCTGGTCCTGTTCGGCGCGCTGGTAGTCGGGACGGATGGCGGCGCCGTGACCGTGACCCCCGACGGTTGCCTGCCGGCCAAGGCGGACGGACTGACGGTTTCCGGCCAGCGTCTCGACCTGCCGCAGGGAGCGACGCTGTGCGCCGCGCGGAAGGGTGAGCTTCTGCGCTGGGCGCCCGGTTCCATGACCGTCGCGGCAGAGTTGCAAGCGCCGCGCCTCGACATGCCGACGAGCAGTCTGCGGGCCGAGCAGGTCGTGCTGCGGCTGGGGCAGGACGGCACCGGACGGCGGGCGGATGGCACCGTCGTACGGCTGACCAATACGGCCAAGCCGGCGCCCGTCGTGCCTCTGGCCGTCACCATGCAGGCGGTTCAGGCGGGGGAAGCTCCGTGGACCATCGACGGCACCGCCAAGGGCGCAAACGGCCTTCTCACGGTTACGCTTAACGGTACCTATGACCAGACCGCCGGCACCGGGCGGCTGGAGGCGGTGGCGAAGCCGATCCGACTTGCCGGGAACGGACCCGGTCTCGTCGCCATTTCGCCGTTGGGCGCGACCTTCCTGGAGAAAGCGTCCGGCACGCTGTCCGGGAAGGCCACGCTTTCCCTGACCCCCAAGGGCTTGACCACGGCCGGTCAAGCGGTGGTCAAGGGCTTGGCCGGCGCCGCCGGTCCGGTGACGGTTGCCGGTGTCAGCGGTACGGTCGCCCTGTCCAGCCTGTCGCCCCCGGTGATCCCGGACGGACAGAAGCTGTCCATCGGCCTGCTGGATGTCGGCATTCCGCTGACCGATGGGACGCTTCTGTTCGGTTATGGCCGTGACGGGCGTCTCGATGTCGACCGGGCCGAGTGGCGTTGGGCCGGCGGCACGCTCCATGCCGACCCGTTCGAACTGTCACCCGACAAGCCGAAGGGAACTGTCACCCTGCATGCCGACGGCATCGATGCGGCAAAGCTGCTGGAGTTGATCGCCGTGGATGGGCTGGAGGCAAGCGGCAAGCTGGCCGGCACCCTCCCTGTGGTCCTTGCCGGCGATACCGTCACGTTGAACGGCGGTGTCCTCGAATCGGCGGGCCCCGGCACGCTGCGTTACGACCCCGCCCAGCCGCCATCCGGCCTGAAGGGGGAGAAAGGCAGCCCGACCGCCATGCTGATGGGCGCCCTGACCGACTTCCATTACGAAACCCTGCGGATCACCATCGACGGGCAGGCCGGCGGCGAACTCAGCGCCGGCTTTTCCCTGCGCGGGGCCAACCCGTCATTCTACGATGGCTATCCGGTTGCGCTTAACCTTAAGCTGTCCGGCGCGCTCGACCGGATTCTGCGCCAGAACCTCGACGTCTACCGGATTCCCGACACAGTGCGGGAGCGGATGACCGGCTCCGACCAGAAGGACCACTGATCGCCACCATGGTTACCAGACTTTCCCACATCGGCCTGACGGCCGCCCTGCTGATCTCCACCGCCGTTGCCGCCTGCGCCCCGACGGTGAAGATCGAGGCGCCCGACAAGCCCATCGAGATCAACCTGAATGTCCGGATCGAGCAGGAGGTGCGGGTCAAGCTGGAGCGCGACGTCGACGACGCGATCCGCAACGACCCCGCCCTGTTCGGCCTTCCCACCGATACCGCGCCTTCTTCGACGAAGGGGAAGAAGTGATGACGAGAAGCCCCCTCAGCCGCCGGCATTTCAACCGGCTTGCCCTCTCCACACTCGCCGCCGGCCTGCTGGCGGTCGCGATGCCGCAACTGGTGCTGGCCCAGGATGCGCTGGCCGCCGCCAAAGCCGCCGGTCAGCTGGGCGAACGCCCGGACGGGATGGTCGGCGTGGTTCCGGGCGCGCCTGCTTCCGCTCAGGCGCTGGCCCAGCAGGTGAACGCCCAGCGCCTCGCCCGCTATCAGGAGATCGCCAAGGGCAACGGCACGGCGCTGGACAAGGTCCAGGCGGTTGCCGGCCAGCAGTTGATCGAGCGCACTCCGGCCGGACAATTCGTGATGACCGCCGCGGGCGAGTGGCAGCGCAAGTGACCTCGCCGCCGCCGACCCTGAAGGAGGCCGGAAAGGAAAGCGGCAAGGGCGCCATCGGCGATCTGCGCCGCCGCCTTGCCGGCAAGGCGGGCGACGCGGCGTTGCTGTCGGCCCTGTTCGCCGCACTCGACACGCTGGGGCAGGCCGGCACGCCCGAGGAGGCGGTCGCCCGCTCCAACCTCGGCGAGGCGTTGCGGCGTCAGGGCCGCCTTGCGGAGGCGGAGGCGCATCACCGCAAGGCGCTGGATTGGCTTCCCGATTTCGGCGGCAACCATTACAATTGGGGCGTGACCCTGCAGGCGCTCGGCCGTCCGGCGGAGGCCGCCGCGGCCTATGGCGAAGCCGCCCGGCTGATGCCCGGCTTCGCACCGGCGCCGTGCAACCAGGGTGTGCTCCTGCGCGAGCTTGGCCGGCTGGACGAGGCGGAAGCGGCTCTGCGCCGGGCGTTGGAACTTGACCATAAGCTGGTGCCGGCCCGGCTGGCCCTGGCCGCCCTGCACCGCGACCGCGGCGACCTGGAGCGCGCCGCCGCCGGTTTCCGTACCTGCCTGTGCCTGCGGCCCGATCTGGCAGAGGGACAGGCCAACCTTGCCCTTGCGTTGAAGGAGCGCGGCCAGCGCGGCGGTCCGGTGGAGGACGCGCCAGCAAGCATCGTCGGCTTCGACCGCGCGCTGCGCATCGGCCTGCCCGATGCCGGTGGCGTTCTGGCGCAGCTGGTGCAGCAACGCCGCCATCTCTGCCGCTGGGATGGGCTGCCGGCATTGTCCGCCCGGCTGGTCGATCTGGTGCGGGAGGGGCGGACGCAGCAGGCACACCCCTGGATCTTCCTGGGGGAAGGGGCAGGGCCGGCGCTGGAGCGTGCCTGTGCCGAGCGTTATTCCGGCTGGAAGACGCGGGGCATCCGGCCCGGCTTCCCGAAGCGCACCGACCGCGGTGCAAAGCTGCGGATCGGCTATCTGTCCGCCGATTTCCACGAGCACGCCACCGCCGTGCTGATCGCCGAGCTGATCGAACGGCACGACCGCGACCGCTTCGAGATCATTGGCTGCTCCCACGGCCCCAACGACGGCGGGCCGTTGCGCAGGCGGCTGGTCGCCGCATTCGACCGCCTTCTCGACCTGTCGGCCCTGACCGACGAGGCGGCAGCCCGGCTGATCCATGAGGCAGGCATCGACATTCTGGTCGATCTGAAAGGCCACACCCAGAATGCCCGTCCGGGGATTGCGGCATACCGGCCGGCACCGGTGCAGGCGCAGTGGCTCGGCTATCCGGGCACGCTGGGCAGCACGGCCATCGATTACGTCATCGCCGACCCGGTGGTGGCGCCAGCCGATCATCAGCGCTTCTACAGCGAGCGCATCGTCCATCTGCCCGACAGCTACCAGCCGAACGACCGGCACCGCGCCATCGGGCCGATGCCAAGCCGCGCCGACTGCGGGCTGCCGGCCGAGGCCGTTGTTTTCTGCGCCTTCAATGCGTCCTACAAGATCGGGCCGGACCTGTTCGGTCGCTGGTGCCGGATTCTGCAACGCGTGCCGGGATCGGTCCTGTGGCTGCTCGACGGGCCGGCCGAGGTCGCCGCCAACCTGCGGGGTGTTGCTGAGGACCGCGGTGTCGCGCCGGAACGCCTGGTCTTCGCCCCGCGCCTTCCGGGACCGGCGCATCTCGCGCGCCACCGGCTGGCTGACCTGTTCCTCGATTCAGCCCCAGTCGGTGCCCATACCACGGCGAGCGACGCGCTGTGGGCCGGGCTGCCGGTGCTGACGGCCCCCGGCCGGTCCTTTGCCGGGCGGGTTGCCGCCAGCCTGCTGCACGCGGCCGGTTTGCCCGAACTGGCTGTGGCGGATTGGGACGCCTATGAAGCGACGGCGCAGCGACTGGCGGTGCAGCCTGCCGAACTGGCCACTCTCAAGCTGCGGCTGGAGCGGGCTCGCGCCACCGCTCCCCTATTCGACACCGACCGGTTCGCCCGTTCCATCGAATTGGCTTTCACGACCATGTGGGACATCCACGCGGCGGGAGAGCCGCCGCGCGGATTTGCCGTTCCGCCTCAGGGATAGGCGCAGCGGTCGGCGGTCACCTCGACGAAGGAGCGCTGGGCCGCGGCGATGGTGAAGCGGTATTCGCTGTTGTCGACCACCAGGGACTGGTGCAGAGGCAGGACGCCGCTGACCGTGGTGCCCTTGCCACCCATGCCGGCGATGCGGATCGTTACCGGCTGGCCGGGATCGAACCAGCTTTCAGCATTGCCTTGCGGGTTGTGCGCCGATTGCCCCTCGCCGGTGACCGTGACGGTGCCGTTGCCGAAGGTGACGCCGCGTGCGCCGCCCTTCAGCAGCGGGGTGCTCAGCGTGAAGCGCTTGGTGTCGGTCGGCTGGCAGTTGCGCGGAACCTGGGCCTGCGAGATGACGAAGGCGAGGCGGTTGGCGTCCAGTCCGCTTTTCAGCCGCTCCCCCACCAGCTGGCTCAGCTTGGCGAGATCGCCGGTCGGCACCTCGCGCTGAAGGCGGCCTTCCAGTTCGGCCGCGCGCGCCTCGGCGGTGCGGGCGGCATGCTGCATCTGGCTGGCCAGCAGCTCCAGCTCCGCCTTCTGGCGCGACAGCGTGGCGATCTCCTCGCGCAGGGTCACGTCGCGGCCCTTCAGCTGCTCGATTCCCATCTGGTAGGAGAAAAGCCCGACCCCCAGCACGAGTGCCGCCAGCAGCATGAACTTGATCACGCCGGCCCGCATGCGTTTGCGGTACCGTCTTTCGTAGTCGTAACGTCCCAGGGTCATGATTTCGATCGTGGCGGGCTGTCTCGTCGGACCTCAATGGCTAATGGCAACGGCCAGGGGATGCAACCCCCTGGCCGTTGGTTTGTGCCGTCTTTTCCCGAAGGCGACTACTGGTTGGCCGACCCGCCGCCCAGGAAGCCTGCGTTGATGCCCGGGCTCTTGAACTCGCCGACATTCTTGAAGACCAGACGGAAGAAGATGGTGTTGCCGTCCTTCTCGCCGGTGGTGCTGATCGTGTAGTCGCGCCGGGCGATGGTCTGGAACAGCAGGCATTCGTCGCCATAGGTCAGCACGGCGAGGCTGGAGCGCGGACCCGGCTGCGGTTCCATCGCCTGGGTGTGGGCGATGCCGATGTTCCAGCGATCGGTGAACTGCGACGAAACGCCAAAGTTCGCCTGCTCCACCCGGTTGCGGGTGACCGCGTTGCGGGATGTCGTCTGGTCGACGTAGGTGTAGGAGGTCGACAGCCGCAGCAGCGGCACGCCGGCCGAGGCGTTCAGCGAGTGACGGCGCGGACGGAAGGTCTCGTGATCGACGCGGAAGCCGTAATTGACGTCCAGCCAGTCGGCGGGCTGCAGATCCAGGCGGCCGACATAATCGGACACCCGCTCCTCCAGGCCCGAATCGCCGGAGAAACCGGCGCTGCTGTCGCTCAGGCGAATGCTCTGGCCCAGGAACAGGCTGGCCGATCCCTGGGTGTAGCCGTAGATCGCTCCGCGCAAGCCGTAGGTGAAGCGCATGCCGTCGTCCAGCCGGTCGATGCCGGTGAATCGGTTGGGCTGCAGCAGGTTCACATCGTCGAACTCGACGTCCAGGCTGTCTTCGTTCGGGAAGAGCCGGCCGTTCGGCAGCTTCGGCGCAAAGGTCAACTGGCCGATGGGCTCCACCAGCTGGGACGAGCTTTCGCCGTAGCGGACGAACGGATAGCGGACGGTGGCCTGCCCCTGCGGGAAGAAGCGGAAGCGGCTGATATTGTCGTCGCCGCGGACCGTCGGGTCGTTGTAGTTGAACTGCTGCGCCTTGTAGCCGGCGACCAGCACGCTGCCCGACAGGGTCGTCACGAAACCGGCGTTGGAGACGATGTTGCGCTCCCACCCCGGCTGGACCATGACGCGCTGGGTGTCGGGGCCGGCATTCCTGAAGCGCGACACCGCCAGCAAGCTCGTATCGAACGACCAGCGGCCCCCCAGCAGGCTGCCCGGCTCGCCCAGCGCGTTGTACTGCGCATAGGGCAGGGTGACCGGCTCCGGGATCGGGTTCCCGTAGCGCATGTCCTGGAAGCTGTAGCCGGTGATCGCCGCATAGTTCCGGCCATGGAAACCTTCGACGAAGGCCTTGCTGGTCAGGTAATCCTCGCGGAAATCGTAATAGCGCCGCAGGAAGGTCGGGTCGCTGGCCCGCTTGATGTCGAAGCCGGCGCGCCACGTCTCGTCGATGTCGAACAGGCCGCGCGCCGCGACATAGCCACGGGTGCGCGTTTCCTTCGGCACGATGGTGGTGTTGGCCACGTCGCCGCGGGTGATGGCGCCTTCCAGCTCCAGCCGTCCGCTCTCGAACCGCTTGCGGTATTGGCCGCCCAGCAGCGGCCCCTGCTGCGAGTAGTAATGCAGGTCGAAGGTGGCGTCCTGGTCCGGCGCGATGTCCCAGTAATAGTGGGTCTTGAGGATCGCGCCGAGATTGGAGTTGTTGCCGAAGGACGGCGTCAGGAACCCGCTCTTGCGGTCGACGGACGGATCGGGGTGCGACAGATAGGGCGTGTAGGCGACGGGGATGCCGAAGATCTCCATCGTCGCGTCGCGGTAGCGGACCTCGTGCTCCTCGTTGTCGTGCACGATGCGCACGGCGCGGATTCTGCCACAGCGGCGGACGGGTGGGGTCTTCCTTGCACAGGTCGCAAGGGCTGTAGACGCCGCGGTTGACGCGCGTCAGGCGGCCCTCACGCCGCTCGCCCTCGTTGCCGGCCATGCGGCCATTGTCGGTCATCAGGACGCGGATGTTCTCGATGAACACGTCCTTCAGATCGTCGGTCAGCTCGGCGTAATCGGCGAAGACGATGTCGCCCGACGGCTCTACCAGCCGGATCTTGCCGGTTGCGGTGACGACCTTGGTCTTCTGGTTGTAGGTGATCTTGTCGGCGTGGACGCTGCGCTTGCCCTGGGCCAGCTCGACATTGCCGCTGGCGGTGACGACGCTGTTCACCTCGTCGAAGGTGACCTGATCGGCCGTCAGCAGGACAGGGTCCTGTTTGGATTCGGTGCCGGTCGCGCCGGCCTGGGCCGGAGCGGCAGGCTTGCTGCCCGGAAGCGGTCCGTCGGCCGGCTTGGGAGTCGGCTTCGGAGTCAGCGCCTGCTTGGCCGGAGTCTGGGCATTGGCCGACTCCGGGAGGGCGAGATCCACGGCGGCGACCCCACACGCCACCATCAGCCCGACGATGCCGGAGCGCAGAATGGGGTTGGCGACGGTCGGAGCTTTGGCGCGGGCGCGCCGGGAGACGTGCTTGGGCATGTCGGAACGATTGGGGGAAGCGAAAGCCCAAGTCAACGGTTTCAAGACCCTTGCGCGGGCAATGTCACCGTGTCGCCGTCCCCCCTGTGGCAGCGCTGCCGCAGCCGGTGCGCCTGAACTGACGGCTGCGGCTGCGGCGCTTCATCCAAGCTCTCTCAATTCACCCGGAAGTTCTTGAACTGCCAGGGATCGTCCTCGTCGATGTCTTCCGGGAACAGGACGTTGCGGTCCTGCAGCGGAGTCCAGTCGCCATAGGCGCCGACAACCTCGCCGAGATAGGGGGTGGCGATGTCCAGCACCCGGCGGAAGTCGACTTCGTCCGGTTCCACCAACCCCCGATTCGGGTTCTCCAGCGTCCAGACGATGCCGCCGAGAACGGTGGAGGTCACCTGCATCGAGGTGGCGTTGTTGTAGGGCGCCAGCGAGCGCGCCGTGTCGATGTCCAGCCGCGAGCCGTACCAGTAGGCGCCCTTGGGATGGCCCATCAGCAGGACACCCAGCTCGTCCATGCCGCCGGTGATCTCATGCATCATCAGCCGCTGCTCAGCCTGCATGTTGTAGTTCTTGCCGGCCAGCTCATGCAGCGACATCACCCCGTCGTCGCAAGGGTGATAGGCATAGTGGCAGGTCGGCCGGTAGACGACGCGGTCGCCGTCGCGCACGGTGAAATAGTCGGAGATCGAGATCGCCTCGCTGTGGGTGATGAGAAAGCCGTGGAACGGCCCCTCCAGCGGGGTCCAGGTGCGCACGCGGGTCGCAGCACCGGGGCGCATCAGGTAGATGGCGGCGTCGCAGCCGAATTCGTGCCGGCGGCCGTCGGGCGGCAAGTCCTTCTCGTGCGTGCCCCAGCCCAGCTCGGCCGGTTGGCAGCCTTCGCTGACGAAACCGTCGATCGACCAGGTGTTGACGAACTCGCCGATCTGCTTGGGCTGGTTCGACACCTGGGTGTCGCGCTCGGCCACATGGATGGTCTTGATGCCAAGCCTCTGCGCCAGCCGGCCCCAGCCGTCGCGGTCGGTCGGGACATCGGTTTCCACGCCGGTGTCGGCGGCGATGTTCAGCAGCGCCTGCTTGACGAAATGCGACACCAGACCCGGATTCGCCCCATGGGTGATCAACGCGGTCGGGCCGCCCTCGTAACGGCCGCGCAGCGCCAGCGCCGATTCGCGCAGCGCATAGTTGGAGCGCAGCGACGGTGACAGGCTGGAATCGGTGTAGCCACCCGCCCACGGTTCGGTGCAGGTGTCGGTGTAGAAGGCGCCGACCCGCTGGCAGAACTCGATCAACGCAAGCGACGAGACGTCGACCGACAGGTTGACCAGGAAATCGCCCTTGTCGATCAGCGGCTTCAGAACCTGGAAGAAATTGTCGTTGTCGAGCGGGTTGTTGTGGAAGGCGACGCCGTAAAGCTCCGCTTCCTCGCGCCCGCGCTCCTCGGCGGTGACGATGGTGATCCGGTCGGCCGTAAGTCCGTCGATGTGACGGAGAAGCAGCGGCAAGACACCCTGGCCAATCGAACCGAATCCAACGATGACCATGCGGCCTGTGAACGTGCAGAGCTTCGTGTCCAGGGCCATGATTTTTTGTCTCCCCGAGGTAGTTTAGGCCGACGACATAAGCCGGCGCTCCCGCCCACTTCGGAGAAGCGGAAACGGGACGCGCCGGGCGACTGAATGTTACGGATGTCTTTACGCTTTATCCACAGAAACCGGCTTCGCGTTCAGGCAGCGCAGGAGCGAAGCTCGTAACCGGGAGTGGCGAGCAGGGGGGCGTCCGACACCTCGACGACGCGTGCCTGGTCGAAGCCGTTGAAGGCCGTGCGCAGGCAGGAGCCATAGGCGCCGAGCTGGCCAAGCTCGATCCAGTCCCCGGCCTTGACGTCGGCCGGCAGGTGGAAGGGACCGGCCATCTTGTCGGCACTGTCGCAGGTTGGGCCGTAGAAGCTGAAGGCCTCGTCCCCGGCATCGGTCATGGCTTCGAACGGGCGGATCAGCCGCGCCGGGAAGCGGAAGCCGGGCACGCCGGCGTCCGACAGCGCGCCATAGACGCCGTCATTGATGAACAGCTCGCTGCCGCGCCGCTTCACCACCTGAACGACCAGCGAGACGCCGGGGGCAACCAGCGCGCGGCCGGGCTCGCACCACAGGCGGCAGTGCGCCGGCAGGTCGATGGCGGCAACGCCGCGGGCGATGGCGGCCATGAAGTCGCCGAGCGGCGGCGGGGTGACTCCCGGATAGGACACGGGGAAGCCGCCGCCGACATCCAGAACGTCGAGGTCGACGCCGCTCTCGGCGATGACATAGCCGGCCAGCGCGATGGCGCGCTCGTAGGCCGACGGATCCAGCATCTGCGAGCCGACATGGAAGGACAGCCCGAGCTTCGGAGCCACGGCGCGGGCGGCACGCAGCAGCTCCACCGCATCGGTGATGGCGGCGCCGAACTTGCCCGACAGGTCGTAGACCGCGTTGCCCTTCGGCAGCGACAGCCGCACGACGAGGCCGAGGTCGCCTGCGCAGTCCGTCTCCTCCAGGATCTTGTCCAGCTCTTCCCGGCTGTCGAGGACGAAGTCGCGGACGCCATACTGGTGATAGGCGTTGCGGATCGCCTGACGGCCCTTGACCGGGTGCATGTAATGCAGGACGGCGTCCGGGAACATCTGGCGGATCAGGCGGATCTCGCCGGGGGAGGCGACATCGAAATGGCGCACGCCACAGGCCCACAGTGCACGCAGCACCGCCGGCTCGGGGTTGCACTTCACGGCATAGAGCACGTCGCCGCCACGGCCGACGGCCTCGGTCGCACCGGCGAATGCCTTCAGGAAGCTGTCGGCGGTGTCGGCCAGCACGCCGGGGCGGATGCAGTGCATAGGCTCTTCCGGGCGGTGCAGGGCGACGGCCTGCGTCACGGTCGAACGGCGGCCGGTGGACAGCGAAACGGCGCTGCTGTCGTTCAGGCCGACGCGGCGGAGCGGGGTGACGGCGGAACGGGAACGCAGGAAACCCATGGCGCACTCCTATCCCCGGACGGCGGCATGCAGGCCGGTCCGGTGAGCAGACGGCGATCCCCGGCCGCGTCACGAGCTGCCCAGCACAAGACTGGGCGCAGGTGGCGCAGCGGAATCGCCGATTGATCGGATTTGGGAAGGGGGGAGACGGAAAAAGCCGGTGCGAGCAGCGGCCCCGGGCTGTGAAGCTCCAGGCAACAGCGCGTCGTTTACCGGCTAAAGGGCTACCGTCTCACAGCCCCACCGTGGGCAGCGTACATACTGACCTCCCTCTCGGGACCGACCCACTGGAATGGTCGGTTCTGCCAAAAAGGACGCGGTACGTCGTAGCATAACCACAGAGGGCCATAGGCACGTGCGGGTGCGTCGTGCCGATTGATTTACGCTTTTCCGCCCGTGATTCAAGTGAATTTTTTGAGGCGGGAATAGGGCGGATTCAGGCCGCCGGCACAGCGTCCGGCTCGAAGGGCGGGAAGCGCGCGGCAATGGCGTCGCCGGTAAGGGCGGCCACCCAGCCATCGGGACGGCCGAAGAACCGGATCGTGGTGAAGCGCGGCGTCGGCCCCATGTCGAACCAGTGCGGCGTGCCGGCGGGAATGCTCAGCAGGTCGCCGGCCTCGCACACCACGCGGAAGACGCGGGCCTTCAGGTGGATATAGAAGGCGCCGGCACCCTCGACGAAGAAGCGCGCCTCGTCCTCCCCATGGGTGTGTTCATCGAGGAATCTGGCACGCAGTGCGGCGATGCCGCCCGTCTGCGGGGTGACGCGGACGACATCCGCCCTGAGGAAACGGCGCGCCTGCTTCAACCGCTCGATGGGGACGGCATAGGCTTGCAGCACGGCTTGTTCATCGCTGTCGTCGGGCAGGGAGGTATCGGCATTCCAGCGTTCATAGAGAATACCGGCATGGGCGAGATGAGCCGCGATCAGGGCCGCATCGGCGGTGCGGAGTTCCGGCCGGTGGGCATCGCTTTCCAGATATACCGTCAGATCGCTCACCGCGCGCACTCCCGCCGAATGGACGCGTACAACGTGAAGTTCCGGCCGACGCAGCGCAATAAGCCGAATCGCAGCAGCGACCGTTCGCCGCGCATCGACGGTAGCGCCGCAGCTCGACCGTCAGCGGCCGCGTTGCAGGCCGACCGTCACCGCCACCGCGACCGCCAGCAATAGGCCGACGAAGGCCGCCACCCCCGTCCAGCCATAGCCGTGCCAGAACAATCCGCCGAGCGTCCCGGCGAGCGTCGAGCCTAGATAATAGCAGAACAGATAGATGGAGGAGGCTTGGCCGCGCGCCACCGCGGCGCGGCGGCCGATCCAGGCCGACACGATGGAATGGGCGCCGAAGAAGGCGAAGGTGAACAGGGCGATGCCGAAGGCGATGGCGAACAGGCTGTCGATCTCCATCAGCGCCAGCCCGGCCACCATCAGGGCAACGGCCGCCGCCAGCGTGCGGTTCGACCCGAATCGGCCAGACCAGCCGCCGAACAGAGGGGAACTGACGACGCCGAAGCTGTAGACCAGGAACACCGCGCCGACGATGGCCGGGCGCAGGTCGAACGGCGGCTCGCTCAGGCGGAAGCCGATATAGTTGAAGATGGTGACGAAGCCGCCCATCAGCAGGAAGCCGAGCGAGAAGAGCCCGAGCAGAGACGGATCGGTCAGCAATCCGCGCCATGCCCGCATCAGGGCCGGCAGCCCGGCGGCGCGGCGGACGAAGTGCCGCGACGGCGGCAGGGCGAACCAGACCGTGACGGCTGCTGCAACCGCCAGCGCACCGACAATCCCGACCGCCAGCCGCCAACTGCCGAGGTCGGTGACGATGGCGGTCAGCACCCGGCCCGACATGCCGCCGATGGCCGTCCCGCCGATATAGAGCCCCATGGCGACGCCCGCCGATTTCGGATCGACCTCTTCGGAGACATAGGCCATCGCCACCGCCGGCAGGCCGCTGAGCGCCAGCCCCTCCAGCGCCCGCACCGCCAGGAAACCATGCCAGCCCGGCATCAGCGCGCCGACAATCCCGAGAATGCCGGCGCCGAGCAGTGCTGCGACCATCACCGGCTTGCGGCCGATGCCGTCGGAAATGGCGCCGGCCACCAGCAGCGCCACCGCCAGGATACCGGTGGTCAGGGAGAGCGACAGGCTCGACTCCGCCGGTGTCACCCCGAACTCCCGCACGAAGTCGGGCAGCAGCGGCTGGACGCAATAGAGCGTGGCGAAGGTGGAGAAGCCGGCGACGAACAGGATGCGGCTGGCACGGCGATAGGCGGGCGTTCCGGCCTGTAGATAGGGGGCCTCGCCACCGGTCTCGATCTCGTCGCGCACGCGCTCGGCTCCTGCTTCGATCCTTCGCCGCTGGTTGCGGCGCAATATGGACATTGCCCTGCCGTGCCTGCCCATTCCAACCATTGCCGGGGCGCAGCCGCCATGCCGTCCGCGCAAGTCGCCTTGGAGGCCGCCTTCATATCCGTATCAGGGGAGGTGCTGAGATGGCCTCGCACTGGACCTTGGCGGGGTCGCGCCGTATAACCAGTGCCCCACACAATTCGTTGATTGTTCGAGCCATGCACGACCTTCGCGCCATCCGTGAGAATCCCGAAGCCTTCGACCGCGGCCTTGGCCGTCGTGGACTGGCGCCGATGTCGTCCTCCGTGCTCGACCTCGACGGCCGCCGCCGCGCCGCGCAGACCCAGATGCAGGAGATGCAGGCCCGTCGGAACGAGGCGGCGAAGGAAGTCGGCCTCGCCAAGCGCGAAGGGCGCGATGCCCAACCGATCCTCGACGAGATGGCGACCCTGAAGGACCGCCTGCCCCAGGTGGAGGAGGAGGAACGCGCGCTCGGCGCCGAACTCGACGCCATCCTGGCCGGCATCCCCAACATCCCGGCCGACGACGTGCCGGACGGACCCGACGAGACCGCCAACGTCGAGGTCCGCCGTTGGGGCACGCCGGCCGACATCGCCAATCCCAAGCAGCATTACGAGCTGGGCGAGGCGCTGGGCCTGATGGATTTCGAGGCGGCGGCCCGCATGTCCGGCGCCCGCTTCACCGTGCTGAAGGGCGGGCTGGCCCGTCTGGAGCGCGCGCTCGCCGACTTCATGCTGGACATCCACACCGGCGAGCACGGCTTCACCGAGATCGCGCCGCCGCTGATGGTGCGCGACACCGCCCTGTTCGGCACCGGCCAGTTGCCGAAGTTCGAGGAGGATTCTGTTCAAGACCACCTCGTCCGACCATTACCTGATCCCGACCAGCGAGGTGCCGCTGACCAATCTGGTCAACGACCAGATCGTCGCGTCGGAGGAGCTGCCGCTGCGCTACACCGCGCTGACCCCCTGCTTCCGGGCGGAAGCCGGATCGGCCGGGCGCGACACCCGCGGGATGATCCGCCAGCACCAGTTCTGGAAGGTGGAGATGGTCGCCATCACCGCCCCGGAACAGTCGGAGGACGAGCATCAGCGCATGACCCGCTGTGCCGAGACGATCCTGGAGCGGCTGGGCCTGCCTTACCGCACCATCGTGCTGTGCACCGGCGACATGGGCTTCTCCTCGCGCAAGACCTATGACGTCGAGGTGTGGCTGCCGGGCCAGAACGCCTACCGCGAGATCTCCAGCATTTCCAATTGCGGCGATTTCCAGGCCCGGCGGATGAAAGCCCGTTGCCGGGCCAAGGGCGAGAAGCAAACTCAATTCGTGCACACCCTCAATGGATCGGGTGTGGCGGTCGGGCGCTGCCTGATCGCGGTTCTGGAGAATTACCAGCAGCCCGACGGTTCGATCCTGGTTCCTGAAGCGCTCCGCCCCTACATGCGCGGAGTGGAGAGGATTTCCATCTGATGTTCGACCTGCCGCTCGACCTGTCCCGCACGCGGATCCTCGTCACCAACGACGACGGCATCCATGCCCAGGGATTGAAGGTCCTGGAAGCCATCGCGCGCGAACTGTCCGACGACGTCTGGGTCGTGGCGCCGGAGATGGAGCAGTCGGCGGCCAGCCATTCGCTGACCATCAACCGGCCGCTGCGCCTGCGCAAACTGGATGATCGCCGCTTCACCGTCGACGGCACGCCGACCGACTGCGTGCTGCTGGCGGTCAACCATGTGATGAAGGACGCCCGTCCGACGCTGGTCCTGTCCGGCGTCAACCAGGGCTCCAACATCGGCGAGGACGTGACCTATTCCGGCACCATCGCCGCGGCGATGGAGGCGACGCTGCTGAACGTGCCGGCCATCGCCATGAGCCAGCATTACGAGCCGGGCCAGCCGATCGACTGGTCCGCCGCCGCCGCCCATGGCGCCGACGTGGTGCGCAAGGCGGTGACGGTGGCCTGGCCGAAGAACGTGCTGCTGAACGTCAACTTCCCGGCCCGCCCGGCCGCGGAAGTGACCGGCATCCAGGTGGTGCGCCACGGCAAGCGCAAGATCGGCGACGAGCTGTTCGAGCGTGTCGACCCGCGTGGCAAGCCCTATATCTGGATCGGCACGCTGCGCGGCGAAGCCGACGTGGCGGACGACACCGACATCCATGTGGTCTTCAACGGCGGCATCTCGGTGACGCCCGTCTATCTCGACCTCACCCATACGCCGACGTTGCAGACGTTGAGGCAGGCCTTCGTGTGACATACAACCCGCGCAAGATCCGCTTGCTGATGGCCCTTCGCGGGGCCGGCGTCACCGACACACGGGTGTTGGCGGCCATCGAGCGGATCCCGCGCGAGCTGTTCGTCCCGGAGGCTTTCCAGGACAGGGCGTGGGAGGACACGGCGCTGCCGATCGATCAGGGCCAGACCATCAGCCAGCCGCTGGTGGTCGGCCTGATGACCCAGGCGCTGGAACTGCTCCCGCGACATCTTGTCCTGGAGGTCGGCACCGGCTCCGGCTATCAGGCGGCGGTGCTGTCGCGGCTCTGCCGCCGGGTCTTCACCATCGAGCGGCTGAAGCCGCTTCTGCGTGAGGCCGAGGGGCGGTTCAGGGCGCTCGACATCGGCACCATCACCACGCGGCTCGGCGACGGGACGCGGGGCTGGCCGGAGCAGGCGCCCTTCGCCCGTATACTGGTCACAGCCGCGGGCGGGCCGGAGCCGCCAAAAGACTTGACGGATCAACTCGCCATTGATGGTGTCTTGGTCATTCCGTTGGGGACCGATCACCGCGACCAGAGGGTCGTGCGTTTCCGGCGCTCCGAAGCTGGCCTTATCCGGGAGGACCTGTGGCCCGTCCGTTTCGTTCCGCTGCTGTCCGACCCGCCGCAATCGGTCCGTTCCGCATGAAACCCGCATTTTCCAAGCGCGTCCTGCCCGCCCTGGTCCTGTCCACCGCCGTCCTGGCGCTCGGCGCCTGCGAGCGGGTGGGGGGCTTGCCCCCTTCACCACGGTTTCCGAGGTGCCGGATTTGGCCGGTGGCGCCATCAGCGTGCAGAAGGGCGACAGCGCCTATAGCCTGTCGCGCCGCTACAATGTTCCGCTGCGCGACCTGATCGAGGCCAACAGGCTGGCTCCGCCCTACCGGCTGGAGGTCGGCCAGCGGCTGGTGCTGCCGACCTCGCGTCAATACATCGTGCAGAAGGGTGACAGCCTCTACAGCATCTCCCGGATGCACAATGTAGACGTCAGCGAACTGAGCCGTCTGAACAACCTGACCCCGCCCTATGCGGTGCAGGTCGGCCAGCCCCTGCGCCTGCCGGGCAGCAACGACAGCAATGGAACCATGGTCGCTTCCGGCGGTGCCGTTCCGCTGACGCCGCAGGGCTCGCCTGCCGGTCGCGGGTCGGTACAAGCGGCGGAGCTTCCGCCGCCCGGCGCGTCCTCCTCCGGCAGCATCGCCGCAACGCCGCTGCCGCCGCCGTCCAAGCCTGGGGCCGCGTCGGAACCGGCCGCGGCGCCTCCTGCCGCAACCGGCGACGCCGCCTATCAGCCGGGCCAGGCGCCGACCATGCTGCGTCCGCCCGGCAGCAAGCCGGCGGCAACGCCGATTCCGGCACCAGCCCCACAAGCCGCTCCGCCTGCCGCCGCTCCGCAGCAGGAGGTTGCCGCAGCCGCGCCGCCCAAGCCGGAACCGAAGGCCGAGGTCGGCGCCCCGCCACCGCGCGGCGGCGCCCGCTTCCTGTGGCCGGTGAAGGGCAAGCTGCTCTCCGGCTATGGGCCGAAGCCGGACGGGCTGCACAATGACGGGCTGAACATCGCCGCCCCGAAGGGCACCGCCGTGGTCGCCGCCGACAACGGTGTTGTCGCCTATGCCGGCAACGAGCTGCGCGGCTTCGGCAACCTGCTGCTGCTGAAGCATTCCGACGGCTGGATCACCGCCTACGCCCACCTCGACAAGATCGAGGTGGAGCGCGGCGCCTCGGTGAAGCGGGGGCAGGTGATCGCCCGGGTCGGCCAGACCGGCGGCGTGTCCTCGCCCCAGCTGCATTTCGAGCTGCGCAAGGGCAGCCAGGCCGTCGACCCGAGCGACCAGATGGACCGCAAGGTCAGCGAAGGGGCTTCCCGAGGCGGCCAGCCAAGTCCTGGATGAACTGCCAGGCGACCCGGCCCGACCGGCTTCCGCGCGTGACCGACCATTCGACGGCCTCGGCGCGCAGGCGGTCTTCCGGGATCTCCAGGCCGAAATGGCGGACATAGCCCTCGATCATCGCGAAGTAGGTGTCCTGGTCGCAGTTGTGGAAGCCGAGCCACAGACCGAAGCGGTCCGACAGCGACACCTTCTCCTCGACCGCTTCCGCCGGGTTGATGGCGGTCGACCGCTCGTTCTCGATCATGTCACGCGGCATCAGGTGCCGGCGGTTGGAGGTGGCGTAGAACACCACATTGTCCGGCCGCCCCTCGATGCCGCCGTCCAGCACCGCCTTCAGCGACTTGTAATGGGCGTCGTCATGGTCGAAGGACAGGTCGTCGCAGAACAGGATGAAGCGGCGTGCCTCGCCCTTCAGCCGGCTCAGCAGGCGGGGCAGAGTGGGAATGTCCTCGCGGTGGATTTCCACCAGCGCCAGTTCGCCCGGCCGCTCTGTGCAGATGGCGGCGTGGGCGGCCTTGACCAGCGAGCTTTTGCCGGTGCCGCGGGCCCCCCATAGCAGGGCGTTGTTGGCCGGCAGGCCGGCGGCGAAGCGGCGGGTGTTGTCCAGCAGGATCTCCCGCTGCCGCTCGATGCCCTGAAGAAGCATGATGTCGACGCGGTTGACCACCGGAACCCCTTCCAGGCGGTCGGGATCGGGATGCCAGACGAAGGCGTCCGCCGCACCGAAGTCCAGCGGCCGGTCCGGCGGCGGGGCGAGACGTTCCAGCGCCTCGGCGATGCGGGTCAGCAAAGGGACGAGCGCCTGATCGGCACCGGACTTTTCGATGGATTGCGACATAATTTTCCGGAAATTTTTTCTGGATGTTCCATGGAAAGTGGGTGCCCGCGCAGCCATCTTTCCGACGCCTTCGCACCGTAACACAGCAAGGCAAGCACACAAGCTGTGGTGCGCCCGCGGATTGTGGCGCATCACCATTGCATCCCGGTCATGGGCGGCTATAGTCGCGGCGTCCCGGCGGAACGCCGATCCGGTGCCGAGACCAAACCTGTAAGGAGCTTCCAGATGTTCGTTTCGACGGCTTATGCACAGACGGCGGCCCCGGCTGGCGGCGGCGGTGACATGCTCGTCCAGTTCGCGCCGCTGATCCTGATCTTCGTCGTCTTCTACTTCCTGCTGATCCGTCCGCAGCAGAAAAAGATGAAAGAGCATAAGGCGATGCTGTCGGCCATCCGCCGCGGCGACCGCGTCGTGACCGGCGGCGGCATCATCGGCATCGTCACCAAGGTCGGCACCGACGACGAGATCACCGTCGAGATCGCGGAGAATGTGCGCGTGCGCTGCCTGCGCTCGACCGTCAATCTGGTGCTCGCCAAGACCGAGCCGGCCGGCAAGTCCGGTGGCGACGCCGCTCCGGCCGCCGAGGGTGAAGTCAAGCCGGCCGACACCACCGCCGCCGGCGGGATCGGCAAGCTGTTCGGCCGCAAGTAAGCCGTAGCCGGGCCCCTCTTCCACGGGTCGGCCCGAAGGCGCTTCCCGTCCGGTCCGGCCGCTCGCCCCGTCGACGGGGCGGGCCGGTCGCCCGGACCGGGTGTCTGATCGGATTCGAGTGACGCATGCTCTATTTTTCGCGCTGGAAGATTTACCTGATCCTGGCGACCTGCATCGCCGGGTTCATCCTGATGCTGCCCAACTTCATGGGCCGCGACACGCTGGCGGCGCTGCCGTCCTGGTACGCCAACACCCGGGTGTCGCTGGGTCTCGACCTGCGCGGCGGATCGCATCTGTTGCTTGAAGTCGACATGGCCACCGTCATCCGCGACCGCGTGGAAGGTCTGGTGGACGGCGCACGGCAGCAGCTGCGCACCGCCAATGTCGGCTACACCGCGCTGAACGCCGGCGAGCGCGCCGTCACCGTCCAGCTGCGCGACCCGGCCCAGGCTGAGGAAGCCGTGAAGGCCCTGCGCCAGCTCTCCAGCCCGGTGGGCCGCACGGCTCTGGGTGGTGGGCAGCCGGACCTTGACGTGACCGTCAACGGCGGCACGGTGACCGTGGCGCTGAGCGAGGTCGCGCTGCGCGACCGCGCCACCCAGGCCATCGAGCAGTCGATCGAGATCGTCCGCCGCCGCATCGACGAGACCGGCGTGAACGAGCCGACCATCGCCCGCCAGGGCAACGACCGCATCCTGGTCCAGTTGCCCGGCGTCGAGGATCCCGACCGCATCAAGCGGCTGCTCGGCACCACCGCCAAGATGACCTTCCGCCTGGTCGACGTGAACGCCGATCCCAGCACCGGCCGCGCCCCTCCGGGATCCGAGATCCTGCCGTCGACCGAGGGCGACCGCTACCAGTCCAAATACGTCATCCGCAAGAAGGTCGAGGTCGACGGCGCCACGCTGCAGAACGCGTCGGCCGGCACCAACCCGCAGACCGGCGAATGGGTGGTGAACTTCGAGTTCAACACCGCCGGCGCCAACCGGTTCGCCGAGGTGACCAAGCAGAATGTCGGCCGACCCTTCGCCATCGTGCTCGACAACAAGGTCATCAGCGCCCCGGTGATCCGCGAGCCGATCACCGGTGGCCGCGGCCAGATCAGCGGCAACTTCACCGCCGCCAACGCCAACGACCTCGCCGTCCTGCTGCGTGCTGGCGCTCTGCCGGCCCCGCTGAAGGTGATCGAGGAGCGGACCGTCGGTCCCGACCTGGGCGCCGATTTCGATCCGTGCCGGCCTGACTGCCGTCGTCGTCGGTTTCGTGATGGTCTGCGTCTATATGATCGCCTGCTACGGGCTGTTCGGCGCCTTCGCCTGCTCGGCGCTGTTCATCAACCTCGTGCTGACGCTCGCGGCGCTGTCGCTGCTGCAGGCCACGTTGACGCTGCCGGGCATTGCCGGCGTGCTGCTGTCGCTCGGCCTGGCGGTCGATGCCAACATCCTGATCAACGAGCGCATCCGCGAGGAGACGAAGAAGGGCCGCGGGGTCTTCGCCTCGATGGAGGCCGGCTTCAGCCGCGCCTACAGCACCATCGTCGACAGCAACCTGACGACGGCCATCAAGATGGCGCTGCTGTTCGTCTTCGGCACCGGCACCATCAAGGGCTTCGCCGTCACCATCACCTTCGGCATCCTCATCTCCATGTTCACCGCCACGGTGCTTGTGCGCCTGATGATGGTGACGTGGCTGCGCCGGACGCGTCCGGCCGTGTTGCCGGTCTGAGAGGTCATCCGATGTTCCATCTCCGCCTCGTCCCCGACAACACCAAGATCCCCTTCATGAACGGCCGCATCGCCGGCCTCGTCGTGTCGGCGATCCTGTCCATCGCGTCCGTCATCCTGTTCTTCCACCCCGGCCTGAATTACGGCATCGACTTCCGTGGCGGCATCGTCATCGAGGCCCGCACGCCGCAGGCCGCCGACTTCGCCTCGCTGCGCCACACGCTGTCCGGCCTCGGCATGGGGCAGGTGGCATTGCAGGAGTTCGGGTCGCCTCAGGACGTGCTGATCCGTCTCGAGCGGCAGCCCGGCGATGACGCCGCCCAGCAGGTCGCTGCCGACAAGGTGCGCAACACGCTGGCCCAGTCCATCCCCGGCACCCAGGTCCGCCGTGTCGAAGCGGTCGGCGCGTCGGTCAGCGGCGAGCTGTTCGCCAACGGCATGCTGGCGCTGGGCCTCGCCATGCTGGCGATGCTGGTCTACATCTGGTTCCGCTTTGAATGGCAGTTCGGCTTCGGCGCGGTGGTGACGCTGATCCTCGACATCACCAAGATCGTCGGCTTCTACGCCATCACCGATATCCAGTTCAACCTGACGGCCGTGGCGGCGATCCTGACCGTCATGGGCTATTCGGTGAACGACAAGGTCGTCGTTTATGACCGCATGCGCGAGAATCTGCGCATCTACAAGAAGATGCCGCTGCGCGACCTGATCGACATGTCGATCAACGAGACGCTGAACCGCACCGTCGGCACCTCCGTCTGCACCCTGCTGTCGATCATTCCGCTGGCACTGTTCGGCGGCGAGGCGTTGCAGGACTTCGGCATCGTGCTGATTTTCGGCGTTATCCTTGCGACCAGCTCGTCGGTGTTCATTGCCGCCCCCATCTTGCTGTTCCTCGGCGAGAACCGCCTGCGGCGCGGTTCTCCCGACGCCGCTTCGGCGGGCAACACCCCGGCGACCACACCGTAACGCCGGACGTTTGGGGAAGGAGAGGGCAGCATGGCCGACATCATGCCGATGATCCCGTCGGACCGTCAGGTCATCGACGGCTACGGTCCGGGACAGTTCTGCATTTCCGGCCAGTGGCGCGTCGGCTCGGTGATTGTCCTGCCGGACCGCACCCTGGCATGGGACGCGACCGACGTCGCCTCCCTGTCGGTGGGCGACTTCGCTCCGGTGCTGGCGGCTGAGCCGAAGGTGGAGATCCTGCTGCTCGGCACCGGCGGCACCATGCGCATGATCCCGAAGGCGCTGCGTCTCGAACTGCGCGAGCAGGGCGTCGTGGTGGAGCTGATGGACAGCCGTGCGGTGTGCCGGACCTACAATGTCCTGCTGGCTGAGGGCCGGCGGGTGGCGGCGGCGATGCTGCCGGTTTAAGGCCGGTCATCCTCTCCAGAAACGACAAAGGCGCCCTTTCGGGCGCCTTTGCTTTTTCATCCCTCGACAGGGAACCTTACGCAGCCAACTGCTCGGCGGCGAAGTCCCAGTTGGCGAGATTGTCGATGACCGCCTTCACGAAGTCGGCGCGGCGGTTCTGGAAATCGACGTAATAGGCATGCTCCCACACGTCGATGGTGAACAGCGGCTTCTGGCCGTGAGCCAGCGGGGTGTCGGCGTTCCCGGTCTTGCCGACCTTCAGCTTGCCGCCGTCCAGGTACAGCCAGGCCCAGCCCGAGCCGAACTGGGTCAGGGCGGCCTGGGTCAGCTCTTCCTTGAACTTCTCGACGCTGCCGAAGTCGGCGACGATGCGCTGCTCCAGGGCCGCCGGCATCTTGCCGCCGTCCTTCTTCAGGCACTGCCAGAAGAAGGTGTGGTTCCACACCTGGGCGGCGTTGTTGAAGATGCCGACCTTGGACGAATTGCCGGCAGAGGCCTTGATGACCTCCTCCAGGCTGGCGTCGGCCAGCGGGGTGTCCTTGGTCAGGTTGTTCAGGTTGGTGACGTAGGTCTGGTGGTGCTTGTCATGGTGCAGGTGCAGGGTCTCCGACGAGATATACGGAGCCAGAGCGTCGTACGCATACGGAAGCGGCGGAAGTTCGAACGCCATTTGATTTACCCTCTCTTCTTTGATTGTCCTTCCGGGCCGGGCCTTGCGAGCACGGCACCTCCGTCCGTCCAAATAGGCCGATGACGGAAGCTTGTGAAGGCCGGAAACACTCTCGAACGTCGTATAGGGTTATTTCCATTCGACAAAGTCGCCTCCGCCGCCCGGTTTCCCGAGCGCACGGCGGCTTCCAAGGTGGCGGGAAGTCCCGTTTCCGTCCAGTCGCCGGCCAGCGTCAGGTTGCTCCGCCGCGTGCGCGTCACCGGTCGACGCGTCACCGATTCGGGAGACTGGTCGGGGGTCGCCCGCCGCTCCTTCACCACGCGGAAGGGCGGAATTGGGCCCCCGAGTCGCGGTGCCGGGCAAAGGTGGGGAGCGATCTCCGCCCACAGCCGGCCGGCGATCTCCCCGGCCGGAAGATCGGCCAGCGCATCCGCATCGCTGACGGTGACCGACAGCAGGTCATCGCGGGCGAACAGCCATTCCGCGGTCCCGCCGACCAGCCCGACGAAGGGCAGGCCGCCCGGCAGCCGCACCGGCCCATCGAGCTGGAAATGCAGATTGACGATGGCTGGCCCCGGCGGCGGCACGGTCAACCCCGGAACCAGTCGTTCCGCCACCCAGGCCGGTGCCGCGACGATCATGCTGTCGAGCGGTCCGAGCGTCACGGCGCTGCCAGCGGCGGCAAATCCGCTCACGCGGTGCTGATCGAAGGTCAGCCCATCGACCCGGGCGCCGAGATGCAGCGCCGCACCGGCCGACCGCAAGCGCGCCAGGGCCGGCTCGACGAAGGCGGCGGACAGGCCGCGAGGCGCCAGAACCGGCCGGCAGGCGGCCTCACCGCGCAGCAGCGTCTCCCGCAGCACCGCGCCGAACAGGCGGGCCGAGATGCGCTCCATCGGCCCGTTCAGCGCAGACACCGCCAGAGGGCGCCACAGCGGCTCGAACAGCGCTCCACCGGGAGGAAGGCGGTCGGCGACGGAGTGCGCTCGCCCGGCCGTCAGGCAGCGCAGGGCGGCGAGATAGTCGAGCGGCCGGCTGCCCGGCACCCGGCGCGCCGGGTCGAACAGCCACAGCCCTCCCGGGCGCAGGGTCCAGGCGGCGCCGTCGCGCAGATCGAGGAAGGGAAAGGCCGCCGGCCGCAGTTCCTCCAGCGCATCCGTTCCACCGGTCCGCCGGGCGTAGTCGAGCAAAGCCCGGTTGCCGCTGAGCACCATATGGTTGCCGTTGTCGATCAGCCGGCCAAGCGTCGCGTCATGGAAGCTCCGGCAGCGGCCGCCGGCCTGCGGTGCCTGATCGTAGAGCGCCACGCATCGCCCCGCCTCCACCAGCCGGACAGCGGCTGCCAGCCCGGCGAGCCCGGCGCCGATGACATGGACGGTTCCGGTGCCGCTCATCAGCCGGCCGGAGGGATGCCGAGCATGCAACGCACCGCCACCCAGGCGCTTTCCCGCCGGCCGACGCGGACTCGAGCCTTCAGGTCGCGCCAGCCGGCCGCCCGCAGGCGCTTCAGCAGGCGGTGGTACAGCACCATCATGGCGGTTGCGGCCCACAGTGACCCGCGCGCCTGCCCGGCAATGGCGGAGCGTGCCTCGGCGAAGCGGGCTTCCGCGAGATCGGCCAGCGCCTCACAAGCTTTTGGCAGGGCGGGGTGGGCCAACACCGTCTCCGGGTCGGTGGCGTCGATCCCGGCGGCCCGCAGCAGTTCGCGCGGCAGGTACAGCCGGTGCAATTCCGCATCCTCGGCCAGATCGCGCAGGATGTTGGTGAGTTGCAGGGCTTCGCCCAGCGCCAGGGCAAAGCGCTCCGTGTCTGGGTCGGCACGGTCGAAGACACGGATCGCCAGCATGCCGACGGCGCCGGCGACGCGCCGGCAATAGAGCCGCAGAGTGTCGAGATCGGGCGCCTGGAAGCCGCCGGCCTCCTCGCCGGCAACATCCATCGCCATGCCGTCGATCAGCGCCTCAAGCTCGGCCCGCGGCAGTCCGTAGCGCTCGATGGCGCCTTTCAGCGCAGCGGTCAGAGGGCTGCCGGGGACGCCGCCGACATAAAGGTCGCGGATGTCGCGCCGCCAGGAGTCAAGGGCGGCCCGCTTGTCGGCAGGCTCGCCCGGTTCGTCGGCAATGTCGTCGATCCTGCGGCAGAAGGCATAAATGGCGAACATCGCCGCCCTCTTGGAGGCGGGCAGCAGACGCATCGGCCAATAGAAGGTGCTGCCCGACTTGGCGGTGACGGACGTCGCCGTATCGGACACCTTCCTATCCGGCGCATTCCTGTCCGGCGACGTCGTGGATACCGGTTCCAGCGGGGCCGTCTCCAGCGGCGGAGGGGTCATCTGTAGCATCCTGGGCATTGCACGTCGTGACGTGCCTGACGGTGCACGTCGCGACGTGTGGCCCCGGAGTTTATGCGGCGGAGAAGCTCCGCGCCAGCCCCCGCGCCACGGCGGCCAGCTTGTGGTGGGCACCCAGCGTCACCCGCGTCTTCATCGGGTCGCGGGACTTCAGGCGCCGTGACAGCGATTCGGCGAGGCTGAGGATCACCGCCGCCTCCATGCGGAGGCCGCGATGCTGGATCAGGCCGGGCAGGGCAGCGGCGCGTTCCAGCAGGCGGTCGGTATGCTCCAGCGCCTGATCGAAGATGGCGCGCATGCGCGCGTCGCTCTCACCCTCCACAAGGCGCTCGACGCTGATTCCCGCCTCGTCGAACCAGGCCAGCGGGATGTAGCAGCGCCCGAGCTGCGTCCAGTCCTCCCGTGCATCCTGGAGATGGTTCAGCACCTGCAGGGCGGAGCAGAGCGCGTCGGACGCCGGCCCGGCGGCCACACCCTCGCCATGCAGCTCCAGCAGGTAGCGGCCGACCGGATTGGCCGAGAAGCGGCAGTAGAGAAGCAGGTCGCTCCAGCTGTGGCAGCGGGCACCGACCGAATCGCGGCGAAAGGCGCGCAGAATTTGGCGGGCATGGCGGTCGCTGACGCCGGTCTTCTGCAGGCTCTCCCGCAGATCGGTGGCCGGCTTCAGATAGGCATGCTTGGCCTGGCCCGAGGTCAGCGCCCGTTCAAGCGCCTCCAGGTAAGCCAGCTTGGTCTCCGGTTCGAGATCCGCATCATCGGCGATGTCGTCGGCCAAGCGCACGAAGCGGTAGAAGGCGATCACATGCGGACGCAGGTGCTTCGGTATCAGCCGGGACGCGACGGGGAAATTCTCTCCCGATTCGTCCTTGCGTGCGACCGGACCGGTCTTGCGGGGTTTCGTCGGGGCGATGTTGAAATCCGTCATGGGATCCCTGCCTGCTGCGCGTCGGGGCTGGCGGTGCGACCGTGTGTGCTTCATATAGGCGTAGCAACAGGCTTTGGCCCGTCCTTCCATCGCTCCTCCCCTCTTTTTCCAATCGGGCATCCCATGGTGAAGGCTGCGACCGACCTGTCCTATTGCGGACGGGAGGTTCGGAAATATGACAACGACCACTTTTTGGCAGGTCTGTTCACCCCCGCCGACAGGCGCGAGGCGACGTTCGCACTCTACGCCTTCAACCTTGAGATCGCGAAGACGCGCGAGGTGGTCAGTGAACCGATCCTTGGCCAGATGAGACTTCAATTCTGGCGCGACGGGATCGAAGCCGTCTATGAGGATGGACCCGTACCCCGGCATGAGGTGATGGAGCCCCTGGCGCAGGCGGCGCGCGGGCTGGGATTGAGCCGTGCCCTGTTCGACCGGCTGGTCGACGCCCGGGAAGCCGATCTGGACGACACGCCGCCGGCCGACCTGACCTGTCTGGTCAATTATGCCGAAGTGACCGGGGCGCCGCTGGTCCAGTTGGCGCTGGAGATCCTGGGCGCGCGGGATGCGGCGGCGATGGCGGCCGGGCGCCATGTCGGCATCGCCTATGCCCTGTCCGGCATCCTGCGCGCGGTGCCGTTCCTGGCGCGTCAGCACCGTCTGCGCCTGCCGGACGATTTGATGCAGCGCCATGGTGCCAAAGCTGAGGATCTGTTCGCCGGACGCTCGACGCCGGAATTGCGGCCGGTGGTGGGCGAGATCGCCGATGTGGCGCGCGGGCATCTGGCCGAGGCCCGCAAGCTGCGCCGCGAATTGCCGAAGGCCGCGGTTCCGGCGCTGCTACCGGCGACGCTGGCCGACCTGCATCTGGGCGTGATCGCGCGCGAGGGCAACGACGTGTTCGCCCCGCGCGTCCTGTTGGCCAATCCATTCCGTCAGCTTCGGATGGGCTGGGCGGCGATGCGCGGGCGCTACTGACGCCCGGGCATCGCGGAAACCCGCCGGTCAGCCGTGCAGCCAGCCGTCAAGGTCGGCCATCGCCCGGCGGGTGTAGGCCAGCTTGCGGTCGCGGCCGCGGATTCTGTCGTCCACCGGCGGGAACAGGCCGAAATTGACGTTCATCGGCTGGTAGGTTTCCGCCTCCGCCCCGCCGGTGATGTGGCCGAGGATGGCGCCGAGCGCCGTGGTCACCGGGGGAGCGCTGATCTCTTGCCCCAGACGCTCCGCCGCGGCGAAACGGCCGGCGAGCAGGCCGACCGCCGCACTCTCCACATAGCCTTCGCAGCCGGTGACCTGACCGGCGAAGCGCAGGCGCGGCAGCGACTTCAGCCGCAGGGCGCCGTCCAGGATGCGCGGACTGTTCAGGAAGGTGTTGCGGTGCATGCCGCCGAGCCGGGCGAACTCGGCATTCTCCAGGCCGGGGATCATGCGGAAGATGCGGGCCTGTTCGGCATGGCGCAGCTTGGTCTGGAAGCCGACGAGGTTGTACAGCGTGCCCAGCGCATTGTCCTGGCGCAGCTGGACCACCGCATAGGGGCGGCGTTCCGGCTTGTGCGGGTTGGTCAGGCCGACCGGCTTCATCGGGCCGTAGCGCAGGGTATCGACGCCGCGCTCCGCCATCACCTCGATCGGCAGGCAGCCTTCAAAGTAGGGAGTGTTCTTCTCCCACTCCTTGAAGTCGAGCTTCTCGCCCTCGATCAGCGCGGCGATGAAGGCGCGGTACTCGTCCTTCTCGAAGGCGCAATTGATGTAGTCCTTGCCGGTGCCGCCGGGACCGGGCTTGTCGTAGCGCGACTGGAACCATGCCTTGGACAGGTCCACACTCTCCAGATAGACGATGGGGGCGATGGCGTCGAAGAAGGCCAGCGACTCCTCGCCGGTCTGGTCGCGCACCGCCTCTGCAAGGGCGGGGGAGGTGAGGGGGCCGGTGGCGACGATGACGCTGTCCCACTCCTCCGGCGGCAGGCCGGCAACTTCCTCGCGCTGGATGGTGATCAGCGGATGGGTGGAGACGGCTTCCGTCACCGCATCGGCAAAGCCGTCGCGGTCCATGGCCAGCGCGCCGCCGGCCGGCACCTTGTGCGCGTCGGCGCAGCGCAGGATCAGCGAGCCGCAGCGCCGCATCTCCTCATGCAGCAGCCCGACCGCATTGTATTCGGCATCGTCCGACCGGAAGGAGTTGGAACAGACCAGCTCCGCAAGCTTGTCGGTATCATGGGCCTCGGTCTTGCGGACTGGCCGCATCTCGTGCAGCACGACGGGCACGCCGCGGGAGGCGAGCTGCCAAGCGGCTTCCGAGCCGGCGAGACCGCCGCCGATGACATGGACGGGGCGAAGGGTGTCGGTCATAGAAGCGATTTTCCAAACAGAAGACTGCGGATGATTGACGCGCAATCTAGGCTGTCCGCTTCCAAAACGACAGTCCTCAAACGGCTGCCGTCAGACACAGATCAGCCGGCCTTCACGGGGAAGGCCGGCTGCAAGTCGATCAGGAGTCAGTCAGAACATCGAGCCAAGCGGAACAGTGAGCCTGGGGCGTCAACCAAGCAGTGGCTCACTCGCTCTTCGTCGTCGTGCTGCGTTCGACGGTGGTGGAGCCGGTCGGAGCCGGCGCCACGGTGGTCGAGCCATAGCTGGGGGTCGTCGTCGTCGTGGTGGTCGTGCTGGTGGTGGATTTGTCGGACCCGCAGGCCGCCAGCAGCAGGGCCGCACCAAGGGCGGCCCCCACACCGGTCAGAAGCGTCTTGCTCATGCCCCTCGTCTCCCATGCAGTGCGAAGTCTGCCTGCAAGAACAAGGCGCAGCTTGCGTTTGTTCACGCCCTCTTTCGGGTTGCCGATTTCCGCACCGCCGGCTTCGCCTTTAGGTAGGGGGCGAGATAGCGGCCGGTATAGCTGCGCTCGACCTTGGCGACTTCCTCCGGCGTGCCCTCGGCGACGATCTCGCCGCCGCCGGTCCCGCCCTCCGGCCCCAGGTCGATGATCCAGTCGGCGGTCTTGATAACCTCCAGATTGTGCTCGATAACCAGCACCGTGTTGCCCTGGTCGACCAGCGCGTGCAGCACCTCCATCAGCTTTTCGACGTCGGCGAAATGCAGGCCGGTGGTCGGTTCGTCGAGGATGTACAGCGTGCGGCCGGTGGCGCGGCGGCTCAATTCCTTGGACAGCTTGACGCGCTGCGCCTCGCCGCCCGACAGGGTGGTTGCCGCCTGCCCGATGTGGATGTAGCCAAGGCCGACGCGTTCCAGCGTGTCCAGCTTGTCGCGGATGCCGGGAACCGCCTTGAAGAACTCCTTGCCCTCCTCGACCGTCATGTCCAGCACGTCGGCGATGGTCTTGTCGCGGTAGGTGACTTCCAGCGTCTCGCGGTTGTAGCGCTTGCCGTGGCAGACATCGCAGGTGACATAGACGTCGGGCAGGAAGTGCATCTCGATCTTGATGACACCGTCGCCCTGGCAGGCCTCGCAGCGCCCGCCCTTGACGTTGAAGGAGAAGCGGCCCGGACCGTAGCCGCGCGCCTTTGCCTCCGGCAGTCCGGCAAACCAGTCGCGCATCGGCGTGAAGGCCCCGGTATAGGTCGCCGGGTTGGAGCGCGGGGTGCGGCCGATCGGCGACTGGTCGATGTCGATGACCTTGTCCAGATGCTCCAGCCCAAGCACGGCGTCATGTTCGGCCGGATGCTCGCGGGCGCCCATCAGCTTGCGCGCGACCGCCTTGTACAGCGTCTCGATGATCAGCGTGGACTTGCCGCCGCCGGACACGCCGGTCACGCAGGTGAAGGTGCCGAGCGGAATTTTGGTCGAGACGTTCTGCAAATTGTTGGCCCGCGCGCCCTGCACCTCCAGGAACTGGCCGGGATGGCCGGGCCGGCGGGTGTCGGGCACCGGAACGAAGCGGGTGCCGTTCAGATACTGGGCGGTGATGCTGTCGGGGTTCTTCTGAACCTCCTCCGGTGTCCCCTGCGCGATGACCGAACCGCCATGCTGGCCGGCGCCGGGTCCCATGTCGACCAGATAGTCGGCGCTGCGGATCGCATCCTCGTCATGTTCGACGACGACCACGGTGTTGCCGATGTCGCGCAGGCGCTTCAGGGTCTCCAGCAGCCGGTCATTGTCGCGCTGGTGCAGGCCGATGGACGGTTCGTCCAGCACATACAGTACGCCGGTCAGGCCGGAGCCGATCTGCGAGGCGAGCCGGATCCGCTGGCTCTCGCCGCCCGACAGCGTGCCCGACCCGCGGCTGAGCGTCAGGTACTCAAGCCCCACCGCATTGAGGAAACCGAGGCGCTCGTTGATCTCCTTGAGGATTCGGTAGGCGATCTCGCGGTCTTTCGGGCGCAGATGCTCGTTCAGTTCGCTGAACCAGGCACCGGCGCCGGCGATGGACAGTTCCGCCGCTTCGGAAATGTTGCGGCCGCGGATCTTGACCGCCAGCGCCTCCGGCTTCAGGCGGGCGCCCTTGCAAACCTCGCAGGGCTGGGAGGACTGGTATTTCGACAGCTCGTCGCGCGTCCAGGCGCTGTCGGTCTCGCGGAAACGCCGCTCCAGATTGTTGACGATGCCTTCGAACGCCTTGTTGGTCTCATAGCGCCGCAGGCCGTCGTCATAGGTCATGGTGATGGCCGACCCGTCCGAGCCGAACAGGATCGTCTTGCGCACCTTCTCCGGCAGATCCTGCCAGGGCGTTGTCATCGACGCATCGAAATGCTCGCAGATGCTCTCGAGCGTCTGGTCATAGTATTTGGAGGTGGACCCAGCCCACGGCGCGATGGCTCCCTTGGACAGCGACAGCCGCTCGTCCGGGACCACCAGCATCGGGTCGAAATAGATCTTGCTGCCCAGCCCGTCGCAAGCCGGGCAAGCGCCGAACGGGTTGTTGAAGGAGAACAGCCGCGGCTCGATCTCCGGAATGGTGAAGCCGCTGACCGGGCAGGCGAATTTCTGCGAGAAGACGGTCTGCTCGTTGGTCTCGGCATTCTCGACCCAGACGATGCCGTCGGCCAGCCCCAGCGCGGTCTCCAGCGAATCGGCCAGACGGTTGCCCAGCCCCTCGCGGACCACGATGCGGTCGACCACCACCTCGATGTCGTGCTTCAGCTTCTTGTTGAGCGCCGGCACCTCGTCGATCTCGTACATGGTCCCGTCGACCCGCACGCGCTGGAAGCCGCGCTTGCGCAGGTCCTGGATTTCCTTCTTGTACTCGCCCTTGCGGCCGCGGACGAAGGGCGCCAGCAGCAGCAGGCGCGTGCCCTCCGGCATCGCCATGATGCGGTCGACCATCTGGCTGACCGTCTGGCTTTCGATCGGCAGGCCGGTGGCCGGCGAATAGGGGATGCCGACGCGCGCCCAGAGCAGGCGCATATAGTCGTAGATTTCCGTCACCGTGCCGACGGTGGAGCGCGGATTCTTGGAGGTCGTCTTCTGTTCGATGGAGATGGCCGGCGACAGGCCCTCGATGGAATCGACGTCCGGCTTCTGCATCAGCTCGAGGAACTGGCGCGCGTAGGCCGACAGGCTCTCCACATAGCGCCGCTGCCCCTCGGCATAGATCGTGTCGAAGGCGAGCGACGACTTGCCCGATCCCGACAGGCCGGTGATGACGATCAGCTCGTCGCGCGGCAGATCCACATCGACGTTCTTCAGGTTATGTTCCCGCGCGCCGCGGACGCTGATGTACTTGTTCATGGAGTGTTCTTTTACCCGAAGCTTTTCCGGATGGAAAGCGGCAAGGCGCCGCGACGCATGACGAAAATCGGCCGGCAGAGGAAATGGCTCAATTGGCCCCCTCCCGCCGGTCGGCTGACGATATATGCGCCAGGCGCGGTATTGCCACCGGCGCCCCGCGCGGGTCGGTCATGACCAGAAGGGCGGAACGGCCCGGAACCGCTTCCACAGCTCGGGCAGAGCCTTGCGCCGCTTTTCGGATTGGCGCTCGATCCAGGCGGCGACCGCGCCGACCGTCTTCGGGTCGGCGCCGGACAGCGATGCGAGCATGCGGGTGCCGGTGACGGCGTCCTGATCGGCGTCCAGCGCCGCCTGCAACTGTTCCAGCGCCGCGAAGAAGGGCAGGGTGGCCGCCTCTGGATACAGTCCCCGGAAGAAATCGGCGGTATAGCGCAGCGTGCGCAGCCGCCGGCGCAGCTTGTCGCGCCCCTTGGCATCCTCCGGCGGTTTCGCCGCTTTGCCGAGCTTTGCCATGCGGGCAGACAGCCAGCCGCCGGCAAGCGTGGTGACCGGCGCCGACAGCATGGCCCGCCGGTCGCCCTCCGCCTCCGACATCCAAAGGCCATGCTCCAGCCACGCGGCGAGGCCGAGGACCGTGGTGGTGCAGCCGGGCGCCAGAATCGCCGCCATCGCTTCGCGTGCCGGACCGGCACCGGCGGAGCGGGCCAGCGATTCCAGCCGTCCCAACTCCGCACGGTCGATGCCCGGAGCCGCCGTCGGGTCGGCAAGGAGGGGAGCGAGGACGCCGGACATCAGCACGTCCCAGCCGCGTGCCGGTCCCAGCCGCTTGGCGAGCCCGCGGCTTTCCTCGACCAGCCGGTCGGCCTCCGGCGCGGCGATCAGCGGAGCGAAGAGGCGGTGGGCGGTGCGCAGCCGGCGAAGAGCCACGCGCATGCGATGCAGCCCCTCCACGTCGCCGCCGGCCAGCGCGCAGGAACTCGTTGGCCAGGAACTGGCGCAGCGCCTGACGCAGAATGTGGCGATAGGCTTCCGCCACGGTGGTCAGCGGCGACAGGCCGAGCGGTTCGGCTTCCGCCGGTCCCGGCGCCCTGCCGGTGACCATCCGCAGGCCGGCCTCCGCCTTGCTTTCGGTGCCGATGCGCATGGGAATGGCAGCCTGCAGCATCAGCGCCAGATCGAACAGGCTGGCGACCTTGCCGGCTTTCAGCTCCAGTTCCACTTCGCTGATCGGCAGGGAGTTGCCGCCGGCATAGACGCCGCCGTCATCGACGGCCAGCTCGACCGCGGTCAGCGGATCGGGGCGCAGCAGCAGGGTGGTGCGCCGGAAATCGGTGATGAACAGGCAATCCAGCGCATCGAGCGCCGCCGACGGCACCAGCCCGGCGACGCTGGGATCCGTCAACGCGCCGACATCGACGGCCTCGCCGGCGACGACCCATTCCCACTCCCGCCGCACGGCGACGGCGGCCGAATCGCCGGGGCTGGCGCTGTTGACCGTCTTCAGGGTCTGGAGGAAACGGTCCCCCTCCTGCCGCACGCGCAACGCCACCCCGTTGGCGGCGAGCTTGAAGTCGGGCGTGTCGAAATAGGCGGTTCGCAGCCTTTGGGTCGCTGCCGGACCGTCGGCAATCGCCAACAGCCCCGGCAGCGCCGCCACCCGCGCCAGATCCGCCGTCGCCGCATGCAGCTTCAACTCCACCTCGCGGAACGTCGAGGCGGCCGGCTGGGCGTCGGGGCCGGACTGCGGGCTGACGGGCGGTGCCGTGGGCGGGCTGACGGGGGTCAAGGGTCGGCTTCCTCCCGAATCCGGCCGGGGCGCGGCCTTGCGGCCGAACCGGCCTGGAGCGTATCAGGTGGATCCGTGGATACCCCAACCGCCGCCGCAGGTTAAGAGAGTTTACGCGGCTGCACAAAATCCGCCAGCCTGCCGGCGCCCATCTCCAGGTCGGCCCAATGCAGCGTCTCGAAGACCAGAACGGCGCAGGCGCCGGTCGGGAATTTGTCGGCCAGATCGTGGCGGAGGCCATGATCGCCGCTGCCGGTCAGGGCGTTCGCCAGTTCGTGCAGGTCGGGATTGTGCGCCACCAGCATCAGCCCGGTCGCGGAATCGGGTGCGTCGCGCAGGCGCTCCAGCAGCGTGTGGGCGCCGCACAGATACAGGCCGCGTTCATGCTCCACCGGCGGATAGGGTGCACCCATCGCCGTCATCACCCGCTTGCGCGTCTCCACGGCCCGCACGGCGGTGGAACAGAGCACGAGGTCGATGTGCGCGTTGTGCTTGGCCAGATAGGCGCCGACCAGGGTGGCCGCCTTTTCTCCGCGGGCGTTCAACGGGCGGTCATGGTCGCCCAGCGACGGATCGTCCCAGGAGGATTTGGCATGGCGCAGCAGAAACAGCGTCTTCATGGCGGAAATCGACCGGCAGGGGAGGGGCGAGGGGTGGGGCAGGGCGAAGCGGGAAGAAGTCGCAGTGTTTAACCAAATGGGAGTCCTGAAACCGTAACGCATATGGGATACTCTGTCTGCCCACCATATAACCGTCGTCGGCATGGTTCAAAGCCAAGCGCCGGCGTTCGGGATTTCACGATTTCAGAGGTCGACGTGACGCATCTCCAGGAACTCGATTCGGTCGGTATCGAGCCAAACGCCCCGGAACGCTTCATCAATCGGGAGCTTTCGTGGCTGGCCTTCAACCAGCGCGTCCTGGACGAGGCGGCCAACCCGAATCACCCGCTTCTGGAGCGACTGCGCTTCCTGTCGATCTCCGCCAGCAACCTCGACGAATTCTACATGGTCCGCGTTGCCGGCCTGAAAGGGCAGGTCGCCGCCGGCGTGAAAACGCCCAGCCCTGAGAATTCTGACGCCCGCCCAGCAGCTGGTCGCGGTGAAGCAGCGCATCGCCGCCCTGATGGAGAGCCAGCAGGCCACGTGGCGTTCGCTGAAAGGTGAACTGCGTGGTGCCGGCATCTCGGTCGTCGATCCGGCCGACCTCAGCGAAGGCGAACTGGACTGGCTGGAAGCCAAGTTCCTGGACGATATCTTCCCGATCCTGACGCCCATTGCCGTCGATCCGGCCCACCCCTTCCCGTTCCTGCCGAATTTGGGCTTTTCGCTGGCGCTCCAGCTGCACGACCCGGTCAAGGGCCGGCACATCGACGCGCTGGTGCCGCTGCCGACCCAGCTTGAGCGGTTCCTGCGCCTGCCGGGATCGGACATCCGCTTCATCCAGCTGGAAAAGGTGGTGATGCAGTTCATCGACCGCCTGTTCCCTCCGTTCCAGGTCAAGGCGCATGGCGTTTTCCGCGTGCTGCGCGACAGCGAGATCGAAATCGAGGAAGAGGCGGAAGACCTTGTCCGCACCTTTGAAAGCGCGCTGAAGCGCCGCCGCCGCGGCAGCGTCATCCGGCTCGCCACCGACAGCGGCATGGCGGCCGACCTGCGTGAGTTCCTGCGGCATGAACTGAACGTCGCGTCGGACGACGTCTTCATCCTGGACGGGCTGATCGGCCTGACCGACACCAAGCTGCTGATCGTCGACGAGCGGCCGGACCTGGTCTTCCGTCCCTTCAACGCCCGCTTCCCTGAACGGATCCGCGATTTCGGCGGCGACTGCTTCGCGGCGATCCGCCACAAGGACATTGTCGTCCACCACCCGTACGAGTCGTTCGACGTGGTGGTGCAGTTCATCCGGCAGGCGGCGCGCGACCCGCAGGTGGTGGCGATCAAGCAGACGCTCTACCGCACCAGCAAGGACAGCCCCATCGTCGCCGCGCTGATCGAGGCGGCGGAGGCCGGCAAGTCGGTCACGGCTCTGGTCGAGCTGAAGGCCCGCTTCGACGAGGAGGCGAACATCCGTTGGGCGCGCGATCTTGAACGTGCCGGCGCCCAGGTCGTCTACGGCTTCGTCGATCTGAAGACCCACGCCAAGGTGTCGCTGGTGGTGCGGCGCGAGAAGAAGGCGCTGCGCAGCTACGTCCATTTCGGCACCGGCAATTACCACCCGATCACCGCCAAGGTCTACACCGACCTCTCCTTCTTCACCTGCGACCCGGCGCTGTGCCACGACGCCGCCGTGATGTTCAACTTCATGACCGGCTACGCCACGCCGAAGGTGCTGGAGAAGATCGCCATAGCGCCGATCACGCTGCGCCAGCGGCTTTCGGACCTGATCGAGGCGGAGATCGCCCATGCCGCCGCCGGGCGTCCGGCGTCCATCTGGGTGAAGCTGAACTCCCTGGTCGATCCTGTCATCATCGACAAGCTGTACAAGGCCTCGCAGGCGGGCGTGCAGATCGACATGATCATCCGCGGCATCTGCTGCCTGCGGCCAGGGGTGAAGGGGCTGTCGGAAAACATCCGGGTGCGCAGCATCGTCGGCCGCTTCCTTGAGCATGGCCGCGTCATCTGCTTCGGCAACGGCCATCCCATGCCGAGCAACCAGGCCAAGATCTTCATCTCCTCCGCCGACTGGATGACCCGCAACCTGGACCGCCGCATCGAGACGCTGGTGCCGATCGAGAATCCGACGGTGCACGAACAGGTGCTCGACCAGATCATGGTCGCCAACATGAAGGACGACGCGAGCACCTGGAAGCTGGGGCCCGATGGCGTGTACCATCGCATCAAGGCTGGCCCCGATGCGTTCAGTGCCCATAATTACTTCATGACCAACCCCAGCCTGTCCGGCCGGGGCAGCGCGCTCAGCAATAAGCGCACGCCGCCGCGGCTGATGCTGCACACGGTGTCCTGAGGGCGGGTGACGGGAGTGAGAGTATGAGCATGGAGAAACGCGCCGCCGCCAATTTCGGCGAGCTGGGGCAGGCGGGTGTCGGATCTTTTGGCGTCGGCGCTTCGGGCGTTGCGACCGCCGGTGAGCGCGTCGGAGAGCGGGTGGGCGTGATCGACATCGGGTCGAACTCCATCCGTCTCGTCGTCTATGATGGGCTGACCCGCTCGCCGCTTGCCCTGTTCAACGAGAAGGTGCTGTGCGGTCTGGGGCGCGGCGTCGAGAAGGCCGGCGTGCTGAACCCCGACGGTGTCGCCCAGGGGCTGGCGGCGCTGGAGCGGTTTGCGACCCTGGCCCAGGGCATGCGCGTCGGCCGGCTCGACGTGATCGCCACCGCCGCCGTGCGCGATGCCCGCGACGGTGCCGCCTTCGTCGATGCCATCCGGCGCCGGGCCGGCCTGACCGTCCGCGTCATCAGTGGCGAGGAGGAGGCGCGGCTGTCGGCCATGGGCGTGCTGTCGGGCACCCCCGGCGCGGACGGTCTCGTCGGCGATCTCGGCGGCGGCAGCCTGGAGTTGGTGACGCTCGACCGCGGGGTGATCGGCAAGCAGGTGACGCTGCCGCTCGGCCCGCTGCGGCTGATGGAGGTCGGCTCGACCAAGGGCGGCCCGGCCAAGCTGATCGACCAGCATCTGGAATCGCTGCCCTGGCTGCCGGCGATGAAGGGACGGCCCTTCTACCCGGTCGGCGGCAGCTGGCGCGCCATCGCCAAGCTGCATATGGAGCAGTCCGGCCACCCGCTGCACATCATCCACCACTACACCATTCCATCCGCCGACGCGCGGGAGTTCACCGGCCTGATCGGCCGGCAGAGCCGCTCGTCGCTGGAGAAGATGGCGGGATCGCGCCGCCGGCTCGACACGCTGCCTCTCGCCGGGCTGGTGCTGGAACGGCTGCTGCGCATCGCCCAACCGTCGAAGCTGGTCTTCTCCGCCTACGGCCTGCGCGAAGGGCATCTCTATTCTCTGCTCTCGCCGGAGGGGCAGCGTGAGGATCCGCTGATGGCGTCGGCCGCCGATTGGGCGCGGCGTTTCGTGCGGATGGGCGATCCGGCCCTGCTGATGTCCTGGACCGCCGGGCTTTTCGCCGGCGAGGACGACAACGCCATCCGGCTGCGCCATGCCGCCTGCCTGCTGAGCGACGTCGGCTGGGCCGACCATCCCGACTACCGGGCGGAGCATGCCTTCCTGCGCGTGCTGCGTTATCCGTTTCCGGCGCTGGACCATGACGAGCGTGCCTTCCTCGCGCTTGCCGCCCATGCCCGCTATGCCGGCACCATCGATATGCCGCTGACCGCGCCGGTGCGGACGCTGGTGAGCGAAGGGCAGGGCATGAAGGCGCTGGTGCTGGGGCTGGCCCTGCGCCTTGCCCACACGCTGTCGGGCGGCGCCACGGCCTTGCTGGAGCGGACGAGCCTGAAGGTCGGCGATGGCCGTATCGTGCTGACCCTGCCCGACGACGGCAGCGTCCCGGCCGGCGAAGCGGTCCAGCGCCGCATCGATGCGTTGGCCAAGGCGATGAATCTCAAGGGCGACGTGGTCCAGCCGCTGCGGCCTCAGGCGGCGGAATAGGGCAGGAGGGATAGGGCAGGGCCGGACGCCGGTGAATGGCGTGCGGCCCTGCCCGTTCGTGTCAGGTCCGGGTGATCGACACGCCTCCGTCTACCAGCAGCGCGGTTCCTGTGGTGAAACTGGACGCGTCCGACGCCAGATAGAGCGCCGACTGTGCGATTTCCCGCGGCGTCGCGAGGCGTTTCAGGGCGTGAAGCCCCTGCACGAAGGCCAGCGCCTCCGGTGTGTTCGACACCGCCCGTCCCATCGGCGTATCGGTACCACCCGGCAGCAGGGCGTTGGCGCGGATGCCTTGCGGCCCGTATTCCGCCGCGATCACCTGCGTCAGGCCGATCAATCCGGCCTTGCTGGCGGCATAGGCGGCCATTCCGGGAAAGCCGACGGTGTGGCCGACAAAGGTCGAGGTGAAGATCAGCGATCCGCCGCCGCGGGAGAGCATCGCCGGAATCTGGTGCTTGGCAGCATGGAAGGCGCTGGTCAGGTTGGTATCGATCACCTCGTGCCACATCTCAGCCGTCATATCGGGAAGCGGAACCTGCATGCCGGTGGTGCCGGCATTGTTGAAAGCGACGTCCAGTCCGCCGAACCGGCGGATGGCGGTTTGGACGGCATCGCGTGCGACGTCGGCATCCGCGACGGTGCCGGCCACGGCGACGGCATCGCCGCCTTTGCCCCGAATCTCATCCGCCAACCGTTCCAACTCGTCACGCCGCCGTGCCACCAGAACGAGTTGCGCGCCGTGCTCGGCGAACAGCAGCGCCGCCTCGCGCCCGATCCCGGAACTGGCGCCCGTGACGATTGCAATCTTTCCGTCCAGCTGTTTCATTGCCATTCTCCCATGTGATGAACGGCCCGAAAGTCGCGAAACCGGTCAGGTTAAGGCTATCCGATTCTTGCTTTCGAATTCGCAAGACCGAAGCGGACGGTTGCGGAATTGTTTTCCATAACCTAACTTATGTGTCTTTGTTCTGTAGGCGCAATGTGAAACTGTCAGTCCCTCGCAACATAGAACTGTCAGTTTTCCGTCGGGTTTGCGACGGCTGGGAGGCTGGCGATAGGCTGGATCACGATGAGCGAACGGGACTTGCAACGCGTCGAGGTTCTCGGCGATGTGCTGAGCGGTCGCCGCGGGGTCGGGTCGGCGGCTTCGGTTTTGGGTTTGAGCGAGCGGCTCTAAACGGTCGTAACATTAGTCGCTCGCATGGGACGCTCTCCCGAACATGCCCCGTAAGCATGCATGGCTGGGTCGTTGTGGGTTGACCGGTTGCGGCATGGCGGATGACCGATGCGTTGCCCATTTCCGTCGTCGCAACTTCGGATCCGGATGGATGATGTCGTCGAAAAACCAGCCCACCCCGCCCGATCAGCGCCAAGCGGTCCTGTCCCAGCGCCGAAATCTCAAGATGGCCGAATCCGCTCACGCCTATGTGCGTGGCAGCACCGTGAAATTCTACGAATGGCTGGAGCAGTCCAGCGGCAAGGTCCCCGACGGTCCGCCGGTCTGGATCTGCGGCGATTGCCATGTCGGCAACCTCGGGCCGGTCGCCAATGCCAAGGGCCGGATCGGCATCCAGATTCGCGATGTCGACCAGACGGTGGTCGGCAACCCCGCCCATGACCTGATCCGGCTCGGCCTGTCGCTCGCCACCGCGGCACGCGGGTCCGACCTGCCCGGCGTCACCACGGCGCTGATGCTGGAACGGATGATCGAGGGCTACATGATGACCCTCGACGGCGAGCTGGGTGGCGATGCGGTGCGGAAGAGGCCATCGGTCGTCCGCCTGGGCATGCGTCAGGCCATCGGCCGCACCTGGAAGCATCTGGCCCGGGACCGCATCAAGGACATCCGGCCGACCATCCCGCTCGGCAAGCGGTTCTGGCCGCTGACCGACGAGGAGCGCGCCGCCGTCGAGGAGCTGTTCGCAAAGGATCAGGTCCGCCGCCTGGTGACCGCCCTGCATTCCCGCGACGACAACGACCGGATCGAGCTTCTGGATGCGGCCTATTGGGTGAAGGGCTGCAGTTCGCTCGGCCGGTTGCGGATCGCGGTGCTTCTCGGCGTCGGCGAGGGGCATTACGACGAGGGCGGCCTCAGCCTGATCGACATCAAGGAGGCGGTCCAGGCCGCAGCACCGCGTGCCGCCAAGAACGGCATGCCGCGCGACAATGCAGAACGCGTGGTGACCGGCGCGCAGAATCTCTCGCCCTATCTCGGCGACCGCATGCGCCCTGCCCGCCTGCTCGACCGCGCCGTCTTCCTGCGCGAACTGCTGCCGCAGGACATCAAGCTCGACTTCGATCATCTGACGCGCGAGGAAGCGACCCGTGTCGCCTTCTATCTGGCCGCCGTGGTCGGCAAGGCGCATGCCCGCCAGATGGACGAGGCGACGCGCAAGTCATGGCGCGGTGAACTGGCCCGCAACCGGACCAAGAGCCTGGATGCGCCGTCCTGGCTGTGGTCCAGCATCGTTGACCTAGTCGTCGGTCACGAAGCGGCCTATCTGGAGCATTGCCGCCGCTACGCCGAACGGCCCGACGCCTGATCGGGAAGGCGACGCGCCATCTCCAGGCAGGCGTCGCGACCCGGCTGGAAATCCTCGGCGATCCACCAGGCCTCGACGCGCTTCAGCGTTTGGCCGACCAGCGGGCCGCGTGGAACGCCAAGCTCCAGCAGGTCGCGACCGGCAATCGGCAGCTTCAAGCCCGGCAGGTCTTCGGCCACCGCAAGGGCCTTGCGCAACGCGCCCAGGTCCAGCGGACCGTCATGGCTGGCGGCGGCGATCAGCAGCAGGTCGCCGAACAGTTCCGCATCGTTGACGCGGTACAGCGCCTGACGCAGGGCCTTGCGGTCGTCCGCCGGCGCCACAGCGACCGGCGGCTCGACCAGGGCCAGCAGGCGGTCCCGTTCGTGGTTGGACAGGCGCAGAGCGTCGGCAGCCCTGAGCGCGCCCGGCCGGTCGCTGTCCAGCACGGCGGCCAGACGGCGGGTGGGGTCGGGAGTCACCCCAAGATCGCGTTCCACCGCGATCAGCCGCTCCAGCCGGTCCGTGTCCATCGCCTCCGGCAGCAGATGGACCATGATCCCCTGCCCCATCATCAACCGCCAGACCGAAGCGGCGCAGGGGGCGGTCAGCAGGCGGAACAGCTCTCCCCGCACCCGCTCGCCCGACAGCGCCGGCAAGCGCGGCGCCAGATCGCGGCAGGCGGCCAGTGCCTCGGCATCCGGCTCGCCGCGGCCGTAATGGGCGTGGAAGCGGAAGAAACGCAGCAGGCGCAGCACATCCTCCTCGATCCGCCGGTGGGCTTCGCCTACGAAGCGCACACGTCCGGCGGCGAGATCGGCCAGACCGCCGAACGGGTCGAACATCGCGCCGTCCGGCGTGCAGCTCAGCGCGTTCATGGTCAGGTCGCGGCGGGCGGCGTCCTCGATCCAGTCGTCGGTGAATTCGACACGGGCATGGCGGCCGAAGGTCTCCACGTCGCGTCGCAGCGTCGTGATCTCATAGGGCTTGCCGCCGCACAGCGCGGTGACGGTGCCATGGGCGAGGCCGGTCGGGATGACGCGGATCCCCGCTGCCTCCAGCAGTTCCATGACCCGTTCGGGCGGCGCATGGGTGGCGATGTCGATGTCCTTCACCGGCCGGCCGAGCCACGCATCGCGCACGCAGCCGCCGACGAATCGCGCGTCGGCACCGCCCGAGGCCAGGGCAGCGAACAGCGCAAGGCTTTCGGGGGCGGTCATCCAGGGCTGGGGCGACAGGCGAGCGGCAACGGTCATGGCGCGCGACGCTATCCGATTCCCGGCCCCCATTCCACCGCTGTCGGGTTCCGGGCCTTTTGATTGGCCTTCGGGTTCGGAGGCGTCAATCCGCCCCCTCCCCCGTTTTGCCGGCGGCGGCACCCAGCACGTCGCGCAGGTTCACCAGCATGCCCGCGGTCGCCCCCCAGATATAGCGCTGCGGGTAAGGGAAGGCGTAGAACCAGCGCGGCTTGCCCAGGAACTCGCGGCTGTGGCGCTGCGGGTTCGACGGGTCGAGGATGAAGGACAGCGGCACCTCGAACACCTCCGCCACCTCGGTCGGGTCGGGCGTCAGGATGAAGGGCGGCGTCACCACCCCCACCACCGGCGTCACCCGGAATCCAGTGCGCGTGACGTAAGTGTCCAGCCGGCCGACGATCTCGATCCGGCCGCGCTCCAGCCCGATCTCCTCCGCCGTTTCGCGCAGCGCGGTTTCCTCCGGAGTGCCGTCCTCCGGTTCCATCCGCCCGCCGGGGAAGCTGATCTGGCCGGCATGGGCACTCAGCGTCGCGGTGCGCTGGGTGAAGATGACGGTCAGTTCCTCCGGCCGGTCGACCAGCGGAACCAGCACCGCCGCCTCGCGCAGGGTGGAGGGCGGGCCCATTTCCGGATTGAGGTCGTGGTCGCCCCGGATTTTGGCGGCGTGCTTCGGCGCCATCCGGTTCGACCGGACGGCACTTTCCACCGCCGCATCGGTGCTCATCGCCGGCAAACGTCGGCGGACTTCCTCCAGGCTCAGTCGCCAGGCAGCCTGCCCAGCGTGAAGAAGACCTTGTTGCTCCATAGACCCACCTCGGACTCGCCGGTTTCGGTGCGGCGCGTCTCGCTGCGCTCCACCATGTCGTAGAACACGGGGCGCAGGATTCTCGCCTCAAGCCGGCTTCTGATTTCGATGTAGGGTGCCGGCTCCCCGGTTTCAGGGTTCACGGCGACGCGGATCGGATGTTCGGGGCCAGCCTCCACCCAATGATCGAGGTTGCTGCGGAAGGACAGGACCTGATCGGCCCCGCTGCCCGCCACGGTCATCTCCACCGCGACGAAGGGAGCGTCGTCCACGACGATCCGGCCGCGCTCGACAGGCGTGATCAGCCAGTAATCGCCGTCGTCGTCGCGCCTCAGGACGGTGGAGAACAGCTTCGCCAGTTCGATCCGGCGGATGGGATCGCCATTGTGGAACCAGGTGCCGTCGCGCGCAATGCGGATGTCGTACTGCTCCAGCGTCGGCGTCCGTCCCAGCGCCACCGGCAAGCCGGACGGCAGGTCCGGCGCCGTCTCCGAACCGGTTTGCCCATCTGAGCGCTTGTCATTCGCCATCGCGTTACCGACTTTCATGGAATTGGGAACCGTTTTGTCCCCGGACATGCGCATTTTCGCCACACTCGGCCGCTAGGTCCACTCCAATGGTCCTGGCGCCACCACCCGTCCGGCGGCACATCCGCCGGCGGGATTCGGAAAATGGGTGTCGACAAGGTGCCGGAACAGGGCCAACCATGCGGATCCCGTGTTTCGCGTCGCGGAATCCTGCGACCATGACACCGATCGGCCCACCATCGGGGAGCAGCAGACCTTGAGCGCACAGGACATCCTGAGGGGGCAGCCTCCCGTGCCGGAGGACCCGCAACGGCTGATGGAAGAGATCGAGGCGCTGGGCGACCGCCTTGCCTCCGTCCGCGACCGCATCGGCCGCGTGATCTTCGGCCAGCAGGAGGTGATCGACCGCACGCTAGTCACGCTGCTGGCCGGCGGCCATGTCCTGCTGATCGGCGTTCCCGGCCTTGCCAAGACGCGGCTGGTGGAAACGCTGGGCACCGTGCTGGGCCTCGCCGAAAAGCGAATCCAGTGCACGCCCGACCTGATGCCCGCCGACATCCTGGGCTCCGAAGTGCTGGAGGAGGGCGACAACGGACGCCGGTCCTTCCGCTTCCTGCCCGGTCCGGTGTTCAGCCAGCTGCTGATGGCCGACGAGATCAACCGTGCCAGCCCGCGCACCCAGTCGGCCCTGCTCCAGGCGATGCAGGAGCACCGGGTGTCGGTCGCCGGCCAGTACCACCCCCTGCCCCAGCCCTTTCATGTTCTGGCCACCCAAAATCCGCTGGAGCAGGAAGGCACCTATCCGCTGCCGGAAGCCCAGCTCGACCGCTTCCTGATGCAGATCGACGTCGATTATCCCGACCGCGAGGCCGAACGGCGGATGATGATCGCCACCACCGGCTCGACCGACGAGCGCGCTGTGACGGTGCTGTCCGCCGCCGATCTGCAGACGGCACAGCGCCTCGTCCGCCGCGTGCCGGTCGGCGAAGGGGTGGTGGACGGCATCCTCGACCTCGTCCGCCGTGGCCGGCCGGAGACGTCGGAACTGATGGAGGTGCGCCAGCATGTCGCCTGGGGCCCCGGCCCGCGCGCCAGCCAGTCGCTGATGCTCGCCGCCCGTGCCCGTGCGGTGCTGGACGGCCGCCTGTCGCCGTCGCTGGACGATGTGGTGGCGCTGGCCAAGCCGATCCTGAAGCACCGCATGGCGCTGAACTTCGCAGCGCGGGCCGACGGGGTGACGCTGGACGACGTCATCGACCGCCTCTGCGCGCCCCTGGCCTGACCCCTCGAAGCGGAGCCGCAATGCCGCGAAGCCCAACCTCCCCGCAGAAGAACCAGCCGTCGGGTCAGCTGTCGAACACCCTGTTGGCGCGGCATCGCGCGGAGGAGTTGGCATCCGCCCTGCCCCCGCTTCTGGTCGCGGCGGAACGGGTGGCGGCGACCGTTGCCCAGGGGGTGCACGGCCGCCGCCGTGTCGGTCTGGGCGAGACCTTCTGGCAGTTCCGTCGCTATCAGCCGGGCGATGCGCCGTCGATGATCGACTGGCGCCAGTCGGCCAAGACGCAGCCGGTCTATGTCCGCGAAAATGAATGGGAGGCGGCGCAGAGCGTCTGGCTGTGGCGCGACCGCTCCGCCTCCATGGATTTCCGCTCCGCTGCCGGGCTGCCGACCAAGCGGGAGCGCGCCGATCTTCTGACGCTCGCCACCGCCGTGCTGCTGGCCCGTGGCGGCGAGCGGGTGGCCCTGCTGAACAGCGGGGTGCGGCCCGACCACGGCAAGACCGCCATCGACCGCATCGCCCGTCTGATGACCGACCCGCGCGCCGCTGCCGCACCCGACCCTTTGCCGCGGGTGGAGCCCCTGCCCCGCCATGCGCAGACGGTTCTGTTCGGCGACCTGCTGTCCCCCCTGCCGGAGATCCACGCCATCGTCGCCGGCCTCACCGGCCGGGGCCTGCGCGGCCATCTGGTCCAGATCCTCGATCCGGCGGAAGAGACGCTGCCCTATGACGGCCGTGTCGATTTTCACGGCCTGGAGGGCGAACAAAATCTGCTGGTTCCCCGTGTCGAGGCCGTCCGCGACGCCTATCGCGAGCGTCTGAAGGCACAGCAGGACGGGCTGGCGGCGCTTGCCCGCACCGCCGGCTGGAGTTTCGCCGTTCATCGCACCGACCGTTCGCCGCAATCCGCGCTGCTCACCCTCTGGGGTGCGATGGCGATGGAGGCGGTGTGACGCGCCGGTCTACCCTTTCTCGCCCCTCCCCCTCGTGAAGACGCGCCAATGCTGGGTCTCGGACCGATCGCCTTCGCCGCCCCCTGGGTCTTGACCGCACTGGCAGCCCTGCCGGTCCTCTGGTGGCTGCTGCGAGTGACGCCGCCGGCCCCGCGTGCGATCCAGTTTTCCGCCATCCGTCTGCTGCGCGACCTGACCGCGCGGGAGGAGACGCCGGCCCGGACGCCGTGGTGGCTGCTGCTTCTGCGGCTGATCGTGGCGGCGCTGATCATCCTGGCCCTGGCCGGTCCATTGCTGAACCCGCGGGCGGCACTGCCCGGCGGCGGGCCGCTGCTGCTGGTGGTGGACAATGGTTGGGCCGCCGGACGTGACTGGCCGACCCGCAAGCGCACGATGGACGAATTGATCGCCCAGGCCGACCGCCAGCAGCGGCCGGTGATCCTGCTGCCCACCGCCCCGGCCGCCGACGGACAGCCGATCCATGCAAGCGCCGTACTGCCGGCACCCGAAGCGCGCCGCGTGGCCCAAGCGATGGCCCCCCTGCCCTGGCCGACCGACCGTGCCGCGGCGCTGGAGGCCCTGAAGGCGGTGGCGACACAGGCCAACGGGCGCGGTTCCATCCATGCGGTGTGGCTCAGCGACGGCGTCGGCGACAAACAGGCCGCCGCTCTCGCCGCCGGATTGCAGCGGCTGGGCTCCGCCGATGTCCTCGACGATTCCGCCGAACATCCCCCCCACCTGCTGCTGCCGCCCTCCAGCGAGGGCACGGCACTGACCGCCCGAATCGTCCGCGCCGATCCGTCCAAGCCGGAGCCGGTGACCGTCCGCCTCGCCGCCGCCGACGGCCGGCTGCTGACCCGCCAGACCGTCACCTTCGAGCCGGGCCAGAAGATGCGGGAGGTGCGGCTGGACGTGCCGACCGAGCTGCGCAACGACGCCGCCAGCCTGCGGGTCGAAGGCGACACCACCGCCGGCGCCACCGTCCTGCTGGACGAGCGCTGGCGCCGCCGCCCCGTCGGTCTCGCATCCGGCCGGGCGGAGGGGGAAAGCCAGCCGCTGCTGTCCGATCTCTATTATCTCGAACGCGCGCTGTCGCCCTACAACGAGGTGCGGCGCGGCGAGACGCTGGATCTGCTGAAGCGCGATCTGGCTGTGCTGATCCTGTCCGACATCGGCGCCCTGACCGGGACCGAGGTTCAGGACATCGAGGATTGGGTGAAGAAGGGCGGCGTGCTGGTCCGCTTCGCCGGTCCGCGTCTGGCCCAACATGCCGACACGCTGGTGCCGGAGCGGCTGCGCATCGGCGACCGCGCGCTGGGCGGTGCCCTGTCCTGGTCCGAGCCGGCAAAACTCCAGCCCTTCCCACCGAAATCGCCCTTCGAGGGGTTGACCATTCCGCCCGATGTCCAGGTGAACCGGCAGGTGCTCGCCGAACCCGCCCTGGATCTGGCGGACCGCACCTGGGCGCGGCTGGCCGACGGCACGCCACTGGTCACCTCGCAGAAGCGCGGCGACGGCTGGATCGTGCTGGTCCACACCACCGCCAGCCCGGACTGGTCGAACCTGCCGCTGTCGGGCCTGTTCGTCGACATGCTGCGCCGGCTGGTGGCACTCAGCGGCGGCGTGACGGGGACGGCGGCCACCGCCTCGCTCGATCCCGTCGAGGTGCTGGACGGCACCGGCCGGCTGGTCCCGCCGCCGCCCACCGCCTTCCCCATCCCCGGCAACGCCACAGCCGATGTCATTGGACCGCGCCATCCGCCGGGATTCTATGGCACTGACGACGCCCGGCGTGCGCTGAACCTGTCCGCCGCCGTCACCGCCATCGACCCGCTGCCGCCGATGCCGGCCGGTATCGGCCGCGACGGCTATGGCGGCCGCGGCGAGGTTCCGCTGAAGCCGTCGCTGCTGGCGGCGGCCCTGGCCCTGCTGTCCATCGACCTGCTGATCGCGCTGGCCCTGCGCGGCCTGCTGCGCCCGCCCAGCCTGCGGCGCGGGGCCGGCGGCGCGGCGGCCGGCCTGCTGCTGGCACTCGCCCTGTCTTCGGCACCGCAGCCCGCCCGCGCGCTCGATCAGGACAAGGCGGTCAAGGTGACGGCGGAGACCTACCTCGCCTATGTCCAGACCGGCGACAGCAGCGTCGACGACACCGCCCGCGCCGGGCTTGAGGGGCTGGTCAGCGTGCTCGGCCTGCGCACCGCCGTCGAAGCGGCCGGAGCGGTCGGCGTCAACCCCGAACAGGACGAGCTGGCCTTCTATCCCCTGCTCTACTGGCCGGTGTCGGATCGGCAGAAAGCCCTGTCCGATCAGGCGCGCCAGCGGGTGAACGAGTATATGCGCAGCGGCGGCACCATCCTGTTCGACACCCGCGATCAGGCGCCGGGAGGCGGCCCGGCCGTTTTGCAACAGCTGGTGCAGGGCCTGGACATCCCGCCGCTCGCCCCGGTGCCGCAGGATCATGTGCTGCGCAAGTCCTTCTACCTGCTGACCGACTTTCCCGGACGCTATGCCGGCGGGCAGTTGTGGATCGAAGCACGCGAGGGGCCGGCGAATGACGGCGTGTCGTCCGTCGTTATCGGCGGCAACGACTGGGCCTCGGCCTGGGCGGTCGGCCGCAACGGCCAGCCGATGTTCGCGGTCATCCCCGGCGGCGAGCGTCAGCGCGAAATCGCCTATCGCTTCGGCGTCAACCTCGTGATGTACGCGCTGACCGGCAACTACAAGGCCGATCAGGTCCATGTGCCCGCCATCCTGGAAAGGCTCGGCCAGTGATGCCCGTCGATCTGCTCTCCGGACTTTCGGTGGCGCTGGCGCCGCTGCTGCCCTGGCCGGTGCTGGGCGTTCTTTTCGGATTTTCCCTGCTTGTGGTGCTGATCGCCGCACTGCGCCGGGCCCGCGGCATATGGCTGCGCCTGCTGGCGGTGGCGGTGCTGGCCCTGGCATTGATCAATCCCTCGCTTGTCCAGGAGAAGCGCGACCCGATCAAGGATGTCGCCATCGTGGTGATCGACGATTCGCCGAGCCAGGCGATCGGCGACCGCCGCGCCCGCACCGAACGGGCGGCGGAACAGCTGACCGAGCGGCTGAAACGCTTCAACGACCTTGAGGTGCGCGTCGTCCGCAGCGCCGAGGGCGGCGAGACCGGCGGCACCATCAACGAGACCCATCTGTTCGATGCGTTGAACCGTGCCATGGCCGATGTGCCGCGCCGCCGCATGGCCGGTGCCGTCTTCATCACCGACGGTCAGGTGCATGACGTTCCGCAGGTGCCGGGCAAACTGGCCGACATCGGCCCGATCCACACGCTGCTGACCGGCGACCGCGATGAGGGCGACCGCCGCATCGCCATCGTGCAGGCGCCGAACTACGGCCTTGTCGGCAAGCCGGTCGAATTGACCATCCGTGTCGACGACATGCCCGGCCGCCAGTCCGCCGACGCTGCGGTCACGTTGCGCCAGGACGGCGGCGCCCCCAGCACCATCCGCGTGCCGGTCGGCCGCGACGTGCGCGTCGACCTGCCGATCACCCATGGCGGCCAGAATGTCCTGGAACTGGAGGTCGAGCCGGCGAAGCAGGAGCTGACCCTCGCCAACAACCGCGCGGCGGTGGTGGTGAACGGTGTGCGCGACCGGCTGCGCGTGCTGCTGGTTTCCGGCGAACCCCATGCCGGCGAGCGCACATGGCGCAATCTGCTGAAGGCCGATCCGGCCGTCGATCTGGTCCATTTCACCATCCTGCGCCCGCCGGAGAAGCAGGACGGCACGCCGATCCGTGAGTTGTCGCTGATCGCCTTCCCGATCCGCGAGCTGTTCGAGGTGAAGCTGGACGAGTTCGACCTGATCATCTTCGACCGCTACCGCCGCCGTGGCGTGCTGCCGCAGATGTATCTGGAGAACATCGCCGACTATGTCCGCAAGGGCGGCGCCCTGCTGGAAACCTCCGGCCAGGGCTATGCCGGGCCGCTGTCTCTGTACCGTACGCCGCTGGGATCGATCCTGCCGGCGGCGCCCAGCGGCCAGACGGTGGACAGCCCGTTCCTGCCGACCGTCACCGATGTCGGCCGCCGCCATCCGGTGACCGCCGGACTGCCCGGCGACCGGCTGGACGCGGCGCCGAGCTGGGGCCGCTGGTTCCATCAGGTGGATGTGACGCCCAACAGCGGCACGGTGGTGATGCAGGGTGCCGGCAACCGCCCGCTTCTGGTGCTGGACCGCGTCGGCAAGGGTCGGGTGGCGCAGCTCGCTTCCGACCAGATCTGGCTGTGGAGCCGCGGCTTCGAGGGCGGCGGTCCGCAGGCGGAGCTTCTGCGCCGTCTCGCCCACTGGCTGATGAAGGAGCCGGAGCTGGAGGAGAACGACCTGCGCGCCCATGTGGACGGCAACCGCATCACGGTCGAACGCCGGTCCCTGACTCCAGATCCGCGTTCCGTCACCATCACCGATCCGTCCGACCGGACCAGCACGCTGCAGTTGACCGACGACCGCACCGGCCGGGCCGTCGCCACCGTGACCGCCGCAGCCCCTGGCATCTACCGCATCTCCGATGGGGATCGGACGACGCTGGCGGTGGTAGGCGCGGTGAATACGCCGGAACTGGCCGATGTGCGGTCAACCGGCGACCGCATGCAGCCGGTGGCGGAGGCGACCGGCGGCGGCATCCACTGGGTGACCGACACCGACACCGGCGCCAATCCCGGCATCGATGTGCGCCGCACCCAGCCCGACCGCAGCCAGACCGGGTCCGGCTGGATCGGCCTGCGCGCCAACGGCGACTATACGGTCACCGGCGTGACCGACGTGCCGCTGCTGCCCGTTGGTGCGGTGCTGGCCCTGGTGCTGGGTGGGCTGCTGATGGCATGGCGCAGGGAGGGCCGCTGAGCGCCGTCGCGGAGGGCCGATTGACCGCGAAAATTTTCTGAAAACAGCCTGTTGCGTTCGGCCGGGCTTCCGATTAAGGTGCCGCTCCTTCCGGCGATACGAGAGATCGCCGCGCCGGTTGGGGCGTCGCCAAGTGGTAAGGCAGCGGTTTTTGGTACCGCCATCCGCAGGTTCGAATCCTGCCGCCCCAGCCAACTCTCCCAATTTTTAAATCAGTAAACTTTAAGCCCGCCCTTCGGCGGGTTTTCGCGTTTCCGGCGGCCGGACCAGCACCGCCCCCTTTCGAGATCGGCACTGGCCACGAGGTACGGAACGCGAGGCGTTCCGTACCTCCCGAGCCAATCTTTCCTTAAAGAGCGGCGGCCAGCGAAGCCGAAGCCTGTTCGGACGCCAGGAACTGCGCCGAACGGCTGGTGGATGTCGTCAACGGTGCGGCAGACCGTCCCTCACGGTACCCCGACGTCACATAATGCGTCGCGGCGCCGAGTTCGCTGGTGCCATACATCCACCGAAGGTCCGAGTACCGCGCAAGATAGGCAGACGCGTTGAAACTCGTCGACCTGCCTTCAAGCCGTCCTGCGGTGGCATAGTGGAGCGCCGCAGCTGTCGTGTTGGTTCCAAATACCTGGATGAGATCCGGATTGGCGGCGATGTAGCTCATCGCGTTGAAGCTGGTGCTGCGACCCTCCAGACGTCCGGCATTGATATAATGCTGGGTGGCGGCGACAGTGTTCGCACCGAATGCGGCGGCCAGATCGGGATTAGCCGCAAGGTAGCCTGCGGCATCGAATGTCGTCGAGCGGCGCTCGCGGATGCCGGCGCTCAGATAATGGCTCAGCACCGGCGCGGTGTTTCCGCCAAATGCTGCCGCAAGGTCGGGATTGGCCGCAAGGTAGGACAGCGGATCGAACGCGGAAACGCTTGAGGTTGCAACCGTCCGGTCAGTAAATCGGATGAATTCGACCCCGATCAACTGATCGTAACCGCTGGAGTCGTAGACATAGACCGACCCGCCATAGCTGAAGCCGGTGCTGGACGTCGTGCTCCCGCTGCGCTGGACGGTGTCGGTACCGGCCCCACCGTCTATGATGTTGTTGCCGGACCCGCCATCCAAAAGATCCGATCCGCCGCCACCGAGAATGGTGTCGTTCCCCGCATAACCCCGCAATGTATCATTGAACTCCGAGCCGAACATCGTGTCGGCACCGGACAGGATCGAGGAGCGTGCGGTGCTGCTCCCGCCGCTCGACAGCCATCCGAGGAAGGTCGTCGCGGGCACCGCCAGATTATCGACCGTATAGGTCGGCGTGCCGTTCGACAGGGAGCGTATGGTGGAGATCGTTCCCCCCACCACATTGGTACCGGTCGAATTGTAGGCGAAATTTCCATAGAACTCGGTGACTGCACCACCGCCGTAATTCGCTGCAATATAAGTGCTGTTTGCACCCGATATCTGCGCAAACAGAAGATCGGCGATATAGATATTGTCGGTGTTAACCCCGGTCGCACCACCCGCGATAAAGCGTGCCATAGGCCTTCCCCTGATTTTTGTTACGTTCGCCTTCAGCTTGATGCGTTTTATTCGTATGATGATTTCAAGGTCGCTCAAGCTGAACGAAAACAGCCTCAGGGTAGCACAACCTCAGGGTACGAAAAACATGCAACTGCATTTTTCTGCAATGGCTTGCGGCAGAAAATTGCGACCCGTTCTCCCGGACCGCTCGTGAACCGGTGCCAAACGGCGCAGGGCAGTCGGATCGGCAGCCCTACTCCTGGATCTCCGCGAACTCGTTCGTGGAAGGCTCGACCAGCATCACCAAGGTGAATGCGGACCGGTCACCCGGACGCAGGGTCACCTGCTCCAACGTCAGGGCGCCATCCAGCGGATGATTGAATCGGCGCAGGCCTCCTTCGCGCTCCAGAACACTCTGGTCTTCCCACAACCGGGCGAACAGCGGGCTGGCCTGCCGCAGTTCCTCGACCAGTTGCCGAAGCGTCGGGTCGTCCGGGTGCCGGGCCGTTTCGGCACGAAACTCCGCCAGCAGCCGGCGGCAACGATTCTCCCAATCCTGAATGAAATCGCGGGCCGACGGGTCGAGGAAGACATAGCGCAACAGATTGGTTTCGACGCTGCCCAGCCAACCGGAGAAAAGCCGCTCCGCCCGGGAATTCCAACCGACGGCGCTCCAACACCGGTCGAGAAGATAGGCTGGCGCGGTCATCGCCGCCAGCGCCGCAAGCAGCGACGCCGGGGGGCCGTCCGCCTGCCCCGCTCTCGGCATGTCCGGGTCGCGCTTGCGGGTCAGTTCAAACAGATAGGCCCGTTCAGCCGGGGTCAGGTGCAGCGCATTCGACAGACGCGCCAATGCCGCGGGAGAAACCGAAACGTCGCGGCCCTGTTCCAGCCATGTGTACCAGGTCGGACTGATGCCGCAGAGCTGCGCCAGTTCCTCCCGCCTCAGGCCGGGCGTCCTACGGCGGGCGGAACCGGCTCGAACGCCGGCCTCTGCCGGAGTCGAGTCGTTCGCGGTGACGCCGCAGAAAGGAGGCAAGCAGGCGGCGGCGGTCGGCCATTGGATCGGCGGGAGCCTGACCGGTGGGGGCGGATGTGCGGATCATGGTGGCAGTGCTTATACCAGGATAACCACCTGCCTTGTACCCGGTTACGAATGGCGCAACGCTCGCCAAATCAGCCACCGAATTACAAGGAAGCCCTCGATGACCCGGAATCACCATGGCGTTGTTGCCGAGAATTACGGTCCACGGGCCGATGCCTATGTGTCCAGCGCAGTTCATGCCGGTGGCGCCGACCTGGACCAGATCGAGCAGGCCTTGCAGGGCCGATCCGATGCGCGGGTTCTGGACCTGGGCTGCGGCGGCGGCCATGTCAGCTACCGCGCCGCTCCCTATGTGGCGGAGGTCGTGGCCGTCGACCTGACGCCGGAGATGCTGGAGGTGGTCGCCCGCACCGCCACGGAGCGCGGCCTGTCCAACATCGCCACCCGGCAGGCGCCCGCCGAACGGCTGCCCTTCGAGGATGGCCGGTTCGACGTCGTGCTCTGCCGCTTCACCGCCCATCATTGGCGTGATTTCGAGGCCGGACTGCGGGAGGCGCGGCGGGTGCTGGCACCGGGTGGGATTGCGGTCTTCATCGACTGCATCGCTCCGGCCGCCGCCATGCTGGACACCCACTTGCAGGTGGTCGAGGTGCTGCGCGACCCGTCGCATGTCCGCAACTATACGGCGGCTGAATGGATGGCGGCGTTGGCGCGGGCGGGCTTCGCCGTCCGGTCGCTGACGCCGCGTCGCCTGCGCATGGAGTTCCCGGTGTGGACCGCCCGCACCCGCACCCCGGACCTCCACGCCCAGGCCATCCGCTCGCTCCAGCGCAGTGCGGCGGCAGAGGTCCGCTCCCATTTCGACATCACCGATGACGGCAGCTTCCTGCTCGACACGCTGACGCTGGAGGCGGACCCGGTTTGACAGGCCGGTTCAGCAGGTCGCCGGAACAGTCGCCCGGCGGTCGGTCTCCCGCCTGTCGAGCGCACCGCTCGCCAGCGTCAGGACGAGACCGCCCAGAACGAACAGCCCACCGACCCAGGGCGTGGCGCCGAGACCGAGCGGGGAGGAAACAACCTGCCCACCGAAGAAGGCGCCAGCCGCGATGCCCAGGTTGAAGGCGGCGATGTTCAGCGCCGACGCGACATCGACCGCCTCCGGCGCGTGACGCTGCGCCAGCTGAACGACATAAAGCTGAAGGCCCGGGACATTGGCGAAGGCCAACGCCCCCATGCCGGCCAGCGTGACCAGCGCCGGAACCTTGGCGTCCGCAGTGAAGGTGAAGACGATCAGAACCAGAGCCTGCAAGGCGAACAGCCAGGCGAGCGCCCGGACCGGCCGACGGTTGGCGAGCCGGCCGCCGACGACATTGCCGACCGCGATGGCGGCACCGTACAGAACCAGGACGAGGCTGACGGTCGAGTTCGAGAAGCCGGTGATCGTCTCGAGGATCGGCGCCAGGAAGGTGAAGGCGACGAAGGTGCCGCCATAGCCGAGTGCGGTGATGGCGAAGGCCAGCAGAAGCCGCGGCTTCGTCAATACGCCCAACTGCGTGCCCAGTCCGGCGGCCGGCGGCTGGCTGAGCCGTGCCGGCACCAGCGCCGCGACGCCCAGCCCGCCGACGACGCCAAGCGCCGACACCGCCAGGAAGGTGGCGCGCCAGCCGAAGGTCTGTCCAATCCAAGTGCCCAGCGGCACGCCGGTGACGATGGCGATGGTCAGGCCGGAGAACATCATGGCGATGGCCGAGGCGCGCCGGTCCTCCGGCACCAGATCGGCGGCAATGGTCGAACCGACCGAAAAGAAGACGCCATGGGCGAAGGCGCTCAGCACCCGTGCCACCAGCAGCGTCTCGTAATTGGGGCTGATGCCGGCCAGCAGGTTACCGGCGACGAACACCCCCATCAATCCGAGCAGCAGCGGTTTGCGCGGCACCCGGCCGGTCAGCGCGGTCAGGATGGGCGCGCCGAACGTGACGCCCAGCGCATAGACGCTGACCACCATGCCGGCCAGCGGCAGGCTGACGTCCAGGTCGCTCGCCACGGTGGGGAGCAGGCCGACGATCACGAACTCCGTTGTCCCGATCGCATAGGCGCTGATCGCCAGCGCCAGCAGTGCAAGTGGCATTTCCAAGGTCTCCATTCCAAGAAGGACTGTGCTGGGGAGACGATGTGCGCCATAAGGTCAGGAAGGGGAATACCAGCCCAGTTCGCATGATTTTGTCATTCAGGGATAAGGCAAGGATGGAGATGCCGGAATGAGCGATCCGCGCGCCTGGGAAATGCGGGTTTTCCTGCGGGTTGCCGCCCAGGGCAGCTTCAGCGCCGCCGGGCGCGATGTCGGCATGACGCCGTCATCCACGGCGAAGCTGGTCGGTCGGTTGGAGGAACGGCTGGGAGTGCGGCTGGTCGAACGTTCTACCAGGAAGCTGCGCCTGACCGCCGAGGGAGAACTGTATCGGGAGCGGGCACAGACGCTGCTGGGAGAGCTGGACGCGCTGGATGCGGAGATTGCTGGCGGCGCCCGCGCGCCGACCGGCCTGATCCGCGCCAACGCCTCGGTGCCGTTCGGCCAGCACTGCCTGCTGCCGCTGCTGCCCGAGTTCCTGCGCGACCATCCCGGCATCACGATGGACGTGACGATGACCGACGAGGTGGTGGATCTCTATGCCGCCCGTGTCGATGTCGCCTTCCGTGCCGGCCCCTTGAGCGATTCGGCGCTTCTGGCCCAGCGGCTGGGCGTCGTCCGGCGCAGGATCGTCGCCTCCCCCGCTTATCTGGACCGCAAAGGCGTACCGATGACCGCCGCGGATCTGGAGGCGCATGACTGTCTGGGCTTCAACTTCCGCCGTGCCGCCGCGGTCTGGCCGCTGAAGTCCGGCGGACGGCTGGTGGACCGCGAGGTGCCGACCCGCATCCTGGCCAACAATGGCGAGACGGTTCGCCATATGGCGTTGCTGGGGTTGGGGCTGGCGCGGCTCGCCGAATACCACGTCAGAGACGATTTGCGCGAGGGACGGCTGGTCGCGGTGCTGGACGACACGCTGGTCGACACCGAGGAAATCCACGCCGTCTATACCGGCCGCGACCGTGCGCCACGCCGTGTCCGGGCCTTTCTCGACCATATGGCCCCGCGCTTGCGCGCGATGCTGGCCGGCTGACTTGCCGAACTGACTTGCCGGATGCCGAAAAAGAAATCGGCCGGATGACTGGCATCCGGCCGATGGAACGCACCGCTTCGGCGGATTGCGTCAGAACGGGATCTCGTCGTCGAGATCCTCGTGACGGGGCGGAGCGCCACCGCCGCCACGGTTGCCGCCCGAGGAGCCGCCGCCGTAATTGCCACCACCACCGCTGCCGCCGCCATAGCCGCCGCCGCTTCCGCCGCCACGCGATTCGTAGCCGCCACCGCCGCCGCCGAAGCTGCCGCCGCCACCCTCTTCACGGGCGCCGCCGGTGAAGTCGATTTCGGCCACGCGCACCGACAGGCCGGCGCCGCGGGTGCCATCACGCTTCTCATACTCGCGCAGGGTCACTTCGCCCGAAACGACGACGCTCTTGCCCTTGGTCAGGTGCTGAGCCAGCAACTCGGCGCGGCGACCCCATATCGAGCAATCGACCCATTGAGTCGTCTTGCGCTCGCCAAAGCCGACATCGTTGGCGACGCGGAAACCCAGCACCTTTTCGCCGCTCTGGGTCGTGCGCAATTCGCCGTCCGCGCCCAGGCGTCCCGTAAACGTCCAAACATTCATCGCTCGTTGCTCCTAAGCGCGAGTGTCCCAGCATCCATGCCGACCCGTCAGGATGCCCGGCGGAGGCACCCAGATGCCGAGGGTTCCCATTCGCAGGGCCGGCTGTTCAATGGCGACCATCCCCCCGGTCCCGCGCAACGAAGCACGAGGGACCGACGCCGGTCAACCGCCGTCGGAAATGCTCCGGCGATGTTCGGACCGGCGCACTCGCCCTGCCGCTCCGCACCAGAACACTCCATGAACAAATATAGCAGAGGAACAGGCGCGGGAAAACCGAATCCTTCGGCTTAGCGCAGGAAACCCGGCAGTCGACGCTGTGATCAGCGCAGGCGGCGCGCCGCCAGATCCAGGGCGATCTTCAGCTGTGCATGCGAAAAGGGCCTGTGCACCACGCCCAGCGGATAGGTTTCGGTGATGCGCGCCATGGTGCCATGGTCGCTGTTGCCCGACAGGAAGATGGACCGCAATCCGTGGTCCAGATTCAGCCGGCGCGCCACTGCGATGCCGTCCCCGCCGCCGAGATGCGCATCGGTCATTGCAAGGTCCGGCCGTTCGCGCAGTGCCAGTTCGACCGCCTCACACTCTGTCCGGGCAATGCCGCAGACGGTGTGCCCCAAATCCGCCATCGCCACCGACAGGGCGTCGGCGATGGCGGGGTCATGCTCCACCAGAATGACGCGCAACGGCTGCCCTGGCGTACGGGTGCGGTGGGGCAGATGCTGCTTGGCGATGGCGTCGACCCGGAGCATGCGACCGACCTCGGACTTTGCAACTGTTGCGCGGTATGCGGCAAATCTTGGTAAAATTTCGTTTACCGATACGCCGTTTGTACTAGAACCTCCCCGAATTTGCAAGCTCAATCGTTCAGAATCTGACCTTTCGCGTGGAGCGCAGAAGGGGGCGAGGGCGCCGCGAATCGCAGCGCGTCCGACGCCTGTCAGAATCGGGCTTTTAGCCGATGTCAGCGTCCGGCCGGACCCAGCCAGTCAATTCCACCCTTGGGTCTTTGGCCAGCGTTGGCGGTGGCCCGCACCGTTGCCGCACGGGATGGCGGCGGTGGTGGCGCCGGTTCTCTGGCAAGCCAGGGTGCCTGCCCTTCGGCCGGTCGGGCAAGCGCCGGGGCCGACGACGGAGAGGCTGGGCTGGATGGCTTTACCGCCGCAGCCTGCGGCAGGGCCGGTTCCAGGGGGCCGGGAGATGGAGACGCTTGCGAAGCCGGCGGAGCCAGAGCCGGCCGGGACGGCCGGACCGGCAAATCGGCCACCGGCAAATCGGCCGGACGCGGCGGCGCGCCAACGGCCTGAAGCGGTTCGTCGTTCCGCTCCAGCCCATCATCGCCGCCCCGGCCGCCGGACATTCCTTCGTCGGACATTCCCTCTTCGGCCGCCTTCCCCCAGGCCATCGCGGCAGGCTGTCGCAGGCGGGGAGCGTCGGCGGCTCCCAACCAGGACGGACGCTCGTCGTCAGACAACGGGCCGGTTTGGGTGTTCAATTGCCGGGCCTGCTCGCGAATTTCCAGCAGGGTGGTGACCGCCAGTTGCAGCAGCGGCGCCAGCACCATCGGGTCGGCCATTTCCTCGGCGGTGAGCGCGGCAAAACGGTCGCGTACCGTCTCCACGGCCTGCTCCACGCCATCACGCAGGGCGCCGGCCTCGTGGGCCAGCCGCTCCAGATCCTCGCGCAATGCAGAGATTTCGCACGCTTGCCGCAACTCGTGAAAGCCGATGCCCGCCCCCGGCAAGGGTGCGGATCGCCGGTCGCGTGACGAACCAAAATCGTGAGGCATCCTGGCCTTACCCCGGTTCCAAGCCCAGCCCGATGAAGACGTCCGATCCGTCGGAAACGGCGGCGCCCACCCTTATGGCAACCCGCGCAACCGGCAGGCGGTTCCAAAAGCCAACGTCATGGCGCCATTTGCCGGAGCGTCGGCGAAGTTGCCCGGCGTCACCGATGGGTTCACGATCGGGCAACACTGTTTAGCGCCGTTGATGTCGTTTGGAAACCGTTTGCGCGTGATGGCCGCTTGTACTATTTTTTCGGCCCCAGGGGAATGGATTCCTTGCGATCCAACATCCAGGCGCTTCCCCGTCGCCATTTCATCTTGCCGGAATCCCATACGGTGTCGATCGACCGCTCGGAACTTGAACGGCTCCTTGCCGATCGCCCGGCTGGCAACCGCAGCGCCATGCAGGCGGTGCGCGAAAGCTATGCCGACATCGGGCTGATGCGCGAGCGCGGCCTGTCCTGGGCCGAGATCTCCGATCTGCTGGCCAAGCTGGGGGTGACTGCCCGCGACAACCAGCCGATCTCTCCCGTTACCCTGCGCTCCGCCTTCTTCCTCGTCGGAAACGAAGGACGCGGCGAGGCCGCCGGCGACCATGGCGCCGCAGCCCTTCCCGCCGAAACCCTGGCAGCCGTGCATGAAGCCGCCCTGTCCGCCGGCCTGAAGGACGAAGCGGCAGATGCGGATGAGCACGGCCCGGATGAGGATGGCCCCGAGAAGGAAGACGGGAAGGATGGCGGGAGCGATTCCGCCGTCGAGCCCGTGACGGAGGCTGCCGACTCCGATGCGGAACTGCTGACCGAGACGACAGATCCTGATAGCGAGCTTGACGGCGAGGATGCCCGGGCGAACGCTGTCGCGGATGAGCCGCCAACTCAGGAAGAGCCTGCGCCCGCCGAAGAGGGCAAACCGGCCCCGAAGGCAGTCGAGGAACCCTCACAACCCGCCTCCCCTGCCCTGGACCTTCTCGCACCGGCGACCGCCGTTGCCGAAGACCGGCCGGCGGAGGACGAGACCGGAACCGGGGAGGATGAAACGCCTCCCGAACCCGCAATGACCAGGCCGGAACCGCAGCCGGCTTCCCATCAGACGTCCACGGCGGTTGCGCCGGGCACCGGCTCTCCTGTATTCCCGCCGATGCCTGCCACGATGACCCAAGACGACTCAACAAACGCATACTGGAAAGGCGATCGCATGCTGGGCACGATCTTCGTCCTCAATGACCGCGGCGGCGTCGGCAAGACGCTGCTGTCCCATCACCTGATGGCGACCGCCATGCTGGAAGGCCTGCAGCTGAAGGTCGTCGAGTACGAGGTGAACGAGCGTCTCGCCCGCCTGTTCGGCCCGGACGTGGTCGAACACCGCCGCATCACCCAGGACTTCATGAACATGATGGGCTCGGGCGACGGCTTCTACGAGTTCTGGGACCTGATCGGGCCGGAATTGCAGCGCGGTGGCCGCCTGTACGACTTCGGCGGCAACATCTCGCAGTGGTTCTTCAATTGGGCCGAGGTGTCGGGCTTCGACTATTACGTTGGCGAAGGCGAACGGCTGACCTTCATGGTCCCGGTGACCGTCGACCTCGCCTCGCTGTCCACCGGCATGACGACGCTGGAGCGGGTGGCGACCATCGCCCCGAAGGCCAAGCGCGTCCTTGTGGAAAACGGCTTCTCCGGCCCGTTCTCCCAGCTGGAGGACAGCCAGTATGCCCGCCGCAAGGCGGAGATGGTGGAACGCGAGGGCCTGCAGGTGATCTCCATGCAGCCCTGCACCGCCCCGGCCTGGGCGCGCCTGACCGGCCACCGGCTGGATCAGGTGGCGACGATGACCCGCGAGGATCTGGTGAAGCTGGGCATGACCCCGCCGGTCGCCTCCCGTTCGCTGATCATCATCCATGAATGGCTGCGCAACATGCGCCAGTCGCTGTCGCCCTACCTGCACGACGCCTTCCGCCAGACCCCGGCCACCGCCAAGGCGCGCTGACGTCCGGGTTCGGAGTAGACCGAGCAGCGCAAAGGCCCTTCTTCCGCGACCGGAAGAAGGGCCTTTTGCTTTTTCCGAAGACTGGGCGGTGCTTGTTTCCGCCGTGCTCTAAGCCGCGCTTTGGGCCGGGCTGGCGTTGTAGAGATCGTCCTTCACCGGGGCCACCGACCGCACCTGATAGCCGGGCCGGGCGCTGAAGCGGCGGTTGGCACGTTCGCCGGCCTCGCGGTCCGACTCCGCCCAGACCAGATACTGGCGCCCACGTGCCCATTCGACGGCCAACGGGTGGGCGGCATCGATCTCGCCGATCTGCTGGTTCACCACGGTGACCAGCCATTCCTTGTCGCCGGGATTGCGCCGGTCGGTCAGGATCAGGATTTGGGGGCGACGCTTCGACTGCGCTTCGGTCAGGCGCTGTTGCACCTCCACCTGCTTCTTGCACAGTTCCACCATCTCCCGGGTCAGCTCCTCGATCTCGGCATGGAGAGTCTCCTCCTCCCGATGCAGGCGGTGGATGGTGGCATCCAGCTTGTCGAGGTTGTTGCGGACACCGCGGACGCGCTGGCGCGCCTGCGAGACCCGCTGCTCGACGCTCATCAAGATGTTGCCGAGCCAGGCGCCGATGGCGACGATGGCCAGGACGATGATGAAGTTGATCATCATGTGGCGGCACCCGCCTTCGCCCGGGCGGTTGCGGGCGGCGTCGGCACCCCCTTGCCGGCGGCCCTGCCTCCGGCCATCCCACCGGCCCGCGCATCGCCGCGCATGAACGTCTTCTGGAAACCCATTTTGAACGGAAAGGCCACGTCGCACATCTGCTTGGCCTCGTCGAAGCTCGACGCCCAGACCTCGGCCACGTTCGTGCAGCGCCAGATGGGGTTGACCTGCGCCCGCTCGCCGGCGGCGCGGGCAGCGGCCGATGCCTTTTCCTGCGTCACCGTCGCGACGAATTTCATCAGTCCGGCCTGCGGGTCGCCGACCTCATGCACGAACATCGGCGGCTGGTCCGACAGGTCCCGAACCTGTTTTTCCGCCTTGCGGATATCGCTTTCCAGCCGGTTGCGGTCGGAAGACTGGCTGTTCCGACGCTGGACCAGATGGTTCACCCGGTTTTGAAGCTCCTGCGCCTCGGCATGAAGGACGTAGATGCGGTTCTCGATCTGGTCCAGGCCGTTGCTCTTTTCCATGATGTTCGGCAGGAAATCCTTCAGCATCATGGCGACCGGGACGGCAGCCAGCATGATGATGACGATGGCGATCAGGAACAGCGTGGTGTTCGACATCCGCCCGCCCGTTCTCCTACCGCAAATCCCGCCGAAGCCCGCATCACCCGATGCGGAAGCTGCACCGGCGCAGCAGAAGTAAGAATCAACGAACAATCCGACCCCGTCAACGAATCGTCACAGGTTGGTTCGAATTTCGTCGGAATGAGTCGGTCGGCTGCGGGGCAGGACACCTCCACCCTTCAGGACATTGCAATCTCCACCACCCGCTTCACAGCATCCCGCACCGGACCGGGACGCCGTTCGTCGCCCAGCGTGGTGAACCAATGTTCCGGCGGGTTGCGGCCGGCGGCACGGTTCCAGGTCAGGGCGCGCAGCACCGCCTCCGCCTCCGCGGTCGGACGCACGGCGGGATCGATGTCGTTCATCACCGCCCAGATCCCGGCCCAGCAACGCCCGACCGACCACGGGTTATAGCCGCCTCCTCCGACCACCAGCACCCGCGGCGCCAGGGGAAGCAGCGCCGCGACGGCGTCCCACAGGGCAAGGTTGGACAGCTCCAGCCGGCTCAACGGATCCTCGGCCAAGGCATCGGCGCCGGTCTGGATCACCATCGCCTGCGGTCGGAAGGCACGGGCGAGAGGCAGGACCGCCGCCTCCATCACATGCTCCATCTCGCTGTCGTTGAAGCCCGGCGGGACCGGCAGGTTGCGAGCCATGCCGCCGGCGCGGTCCTCCACCTTGCCGGTGTAGGGCCAACGTCCGTCCTCGTGGATGGACACGGTCAGCACCCGGTCGTCGTCGGCGAAGGCTTCCTCCACCCCATCGCCATGATGGGCGTCGAGATCGACATAGAGGACCCGCTCCAGCCCATGGTCCAGCAATTCCAGAATGCCCAGTACCGGCGCGTTGAAATAGCAAAAGCCGCTTGCCCGGTCCCGCCGCGCATGATGCGTCCCGGCGGCCGGCGCATAGACCAGACCGGCGGGCCGGTCGCCGAGAATCCTGGCCGCCTGCAACGCCGATCCGCTGCTGTGGGCCGGCCGCCGGTACATCTCGGCGAAAATGGGATTCTCCAGCTTGCCGAGATTGTGGCGGGCGGCGGTCGCCTCGTCGACCCGCTGCTCGGCCTCCGCCCTCTTCAGCGCGGCGATGTAGTCGGATGTGTGGAAGCGCGCCAGTTCGCGTTCGCTCGCCACATGGGTGTCGAGATAGACCTCGTCCGGCAGCCAGCCCATGGCGCGGCTGAGGTCGATGGCGGTCGACACGCGCGGAATCGCCAGCGGATGCTTCGGCCCATAGGTCGAGCCGCGGTAGATTTCCCCGCCGATGAACAACGGTGTGCGGAAGGGCGTGGTCAGGACGGGCACTCCTAATCAGGTTTCTCCAGATCGGGCAACAGGCCCGGCCTGGAGAAACCTGCGGACTCTATGGTTTTGCAGGTTTCCCGAGCCCGCCCGCCTGTGGGCGGAGTTCGGAAAACCTGCTTAGATGCCCGTCAGAAACTAGGCGCTGCGGCGGTGCGGTCAAGCAGCCCGCTTCCGCATCCCGGAAGCTGCATCCGGCAATGCTTGCGGTCACGGATCGTCCGCGCCTATAGTCGCCGCCTTCACTGGGGGGAGCCGATGGGCGGCTGAGAGGTCCTGTTGCGGGACGACCCCTGGAACCTGATCCGGTTCATGCCGGCGTAGGGATCAGTGATGCGGGACCGCACCCTCTCCATCTCCGCCAGTCCACGATGCATGCCCGCGTGCCTGCGATGACGCCGCTTTCGGTGACCATCTCGCGCGCGCGGCTGACCTATGGCGGCACACTGCTGTTCTCCGAGCTGACGCTGGAGCTGCCGGCCGGGCGGACCACCTGCCTGCTGGGGCCGAGCGGCGTCGGCAAGACCACGCTCCTGCGCATCCTCGCCGGCTTGGCCGAGCCGGAGCCGCCGACCGAGGTGGTCACCGGCGACTGGCAGCCGCTGGCCGGCCGGATCGCCTACATGGCGCAGCAGGACCTGCTGCTGCCCTGGCTGACCGTGCTCGACAATGTCCTGCTGGGCGACCGGCTGCGCCATCGCCGTCCCGACCCGGCACGGGTGGAGCAGGCCCGTGCGCTGCTGGACCGCGTCGGTTTGGCGGGGCGCGAGCGCGACCGTCCGGCCGCCCTGTCCGGCGGGCAGAAGCAGCGCGTGGCGCTGGCCCGCACCCTGATGGAGGACAGACCGCTGGTCCTGATGGACGAGCCCTTCTCCGCGCTCGACGCCATCACCCGGCTGCGTTTGCAGGAAACCGCGGCGGAGACGCTGGCCGGCCGCACCGTCCTGATGGTCACCCACGACCCGCTGGAGGCGCTGCGCATCGGCGACCGACTGCATGTGATGACCGGCCGGCCGGCCATCATGGGACCGGCGCTGGAGCCCTCCGGCCCGGTGCCGCGCCGCGTCGACGATCAGGACCTGCTGGCGCATCAGGCCGAACTGTTGCGGAGGCTGGCGGAATGAAGGCGCTGCTGCGCGGCGCGATCACCCTGCTGGTGCTGGTCGCCGGCTGGCAGGCGCTGGTCTGGGCCACCGGGCTGCCGCGCTACCTGCTGCCCGGTCCGCTGGCGGTGGCGGACGCCATGCAGCGGCAGGCTCCCCTGCTGTTGACCCATGGCCTGACCACGCTGGCCGAGATTCTGATCGGGCTCGTGGCCGGCGTCGTGCTGGGCGGGGTTAGCGCTTTGCTGCTCGCGCGGTTCCGCACGGCGCGGCGCTGGCTGATGCCGCTGCTTCTGGTCAGTCAGGCCATCCCGGTCTTCGCACTGGCGCCGCTGCTGGTGCTGTGGCTCGGCTACGGCATGGCGTCCAAGATCGCCATGGCGGTGCTGGTCATCTATTTCCCGGTGACGACCGCGCTGTTCGACGGGCTGCGGCGCACCGATCCCGGCTGGCTCGACCTTGCCCGCACCATGGGCGCCTCGCCCGCCGCGATCCTGTGGAGCATCCGCCTGCCGGCCGCCCTGCCCGCCTTCTGGTCCGGCGTGCGGGTCGCCGCCGCGGTGGCGCCCATCGGGGCGGTGATCGGCGAATGGGTGGGGTCGTCCTCCGGTCTCGGCTACCTGATGCTGCACGCCAATGCCCGCATGCAGATCGACCTTCTGTTCGCCGCCGTGCTGGTGCTGGGACTTTTCGCCGTCTCGCTTTATGCCGCCGTCGATGCGCTCGCCCGCCGTGCCCTGCCCTGGCAACCCGATACCCAACCTGCCGAAGACGCCAACCCTTGAAGGGGGAGAGACACTCGATGAAGCATCTTTTCACCGCCGGCCTGATCGCCGCCGGCCTGATGACCTCGCTTCCCGCGCTGGCCCAGGACAAGCTGTCCGTGATGCTGGACTGGTTCGTCAACCCGGACCACGCCCCGCTGGTGGTGGCGCAGGAGAAGGGCTTCTTCAAGGATGCCGGTCTCGAGGTCACCTTGACCGCCCCGGCCGATCCCAACGACCCGCCGAAGCTGGTGGCCGCCGGCGGGACCGACATCGCCGTCTCCTACCAGCCGCAGCTGATCCTGCAGGTGGCCGAGGAACTGCCCCTGGTCCGCATCGGCACGCTGGTGTCCACGCCGCTGAACTCCGTCGTCGTGCTGCGCGACGGGCCGGTGAAGACGCTGAAGGATCTGAAGGGCCGCAAGGTCGGCTACTCCATCGCCGGTTTCGAGGACGCTCTGCTGGGCGCCATGCTGGAGAAGCAGGGGCTGAGCCTGAAGGATGTCGAGCTGGTGAACGTCAACTTCTCCCTGTCGCCGTCGCTGCTGTCGGGCCAGGTCGATGCGGTGGTCGGTGCTTTCCGCAACTTTGAACTGAACCAGATGGAGATCGAGAAACACCCTGGCCGTGCCTTCTATCCCGAGGAAGAGGGCGTTCCGCCCTATGACGAGCTGATTCTGGTCGCCCGCAAGGACAAGGCGAACGATCCCCGCTTCAAGCGCTTCCTGGCGGCGGTGGAGCGGGCGACGCTCTACATCCTGAACCATCCGGAGGAGTCGCAGGCCGCCTTCGTCAAGGGCCGGCCCGAACTGAACGACGAGCTGAACCGCCGCGCCTGGGCCGACACGCTACCGCGCTTCGCCCACAGCCCGGCCGCCCTGGATGCCGAGCGCTACACCCGCTTCGCCGAGTTCCTCAAGGCCCGCGGTCTGATCAAGGCCGTGGCGCCGATCGACCAATATGCGGTGGTTGTGAAGTAACCGCCTGCCTTTCCCTTGACCGGCGTTGCCATCGACCCCGGCGGAGCGTTACCTAGAGGGAAACCGCTCCGCCGGCTGATGGTGGACCGATCATAATGTTGGGAGACGCGAGGGCATGCCGATCAAGACCATCCTGCTGCACATGGCCAACGACGACGCCCACGCCAGCCGTCTGGCGGTGGCCGCGGCTTTGGCCAAGCGTTTCTCCGCACATATCCAGGCGCTCTACATCGCCACCCCGGTGTCGATGCCGGCGGGCGCCACCGGCCGCGCCGCGTCTTATGGCTTCATGGCGGAGGCGACCGCAATCGCCCATGAGAATGCCGAGCGGATCGAGCAGGAGGTCCGCAAGTCGCTTGACGGGCTGCCCTACGACTGGACGGTCGAAGAGGGTGACCACGTCGATCTGCTGGCAGAGCGCGCCGCCTATGCCGACCTGATCGTGGTCGCGCAATCCGCGGCGGTGCGGGCCGGCGAGCGGGTGTCTCTGCACCACATCCCCGACCGTTTGCCGCTGGAGACCGCCACGCCGGTCCTGGTCCTGCCGCCGAAGCAGCCGGCGGCGGCGCCCATCGGCCGCCATGTGCTGATCGCCTGGAAGAACACGCGCGAATCCACCCGTGCGGTCCGCGCCGCCATGCCCTTTCTGGAAACTGCGGAATCCGTCACCGTGCTGACCGTGGAGCCGCTCGGGCAACAGAGCAGGGAAGCCGCGACCCTGGTCGAGTGGCTGCACCGCCACGGCATCGCCGCACGTCCGCAATCGGTCATCGCGTCCGGCGGCGAGGTCGGCGACATGATCCTGTCCTGCTGCACCGACCAGGGCGCCGACCTGCTGGTGATGGGCGCCTACGGCCACTCCCGCCTGCGCGAACTGGTTCTGGGCGGGGCGACCCGCACGGTGCTGGACGGGCTGGCCCTGCCGGCGTTGCTGGCACATTGAAGGGGCGCGGGAGGGCTGTCGCCCTCCTGCCCCAAGGACGCACTCAGCCGAAAAGCTGTCCGTGCAGCGCCTGCCAGCTTTCGCGGTCGGGCGCCAGCAGGATGCTGCCGTTCAACAGTCCAGGCCGGTAGGGTGTCCCGTCGATCAGCGCCGAATGGCCGCCCGCCTCGGCATGCAGCAGAACGCCGGCCGCATGGTCCCAGGGCATCAGCCGGTGATAGAGCGAATACTGCGCCCGTCCCTCCAACAGCCGCAGATACTCCTGGGCGGCGCTCGACAGGCAGACGCGCTCCGCCAGCCCGACGCTGCGCTCCTCCAATCTGAGCCTCATCTCCTCGCTGCAGAAGCGCGTGGACAGTGCGCCCACCATCTGCCGCAACGGCACGGCCGGCGCGACATGGACGCGGCGCCCGTCGAGCCAAGCCCCCTGCCCCTTCACCGCCGTCGCCATCCGGCCGTCGACCGGATCGTGAATCCAGCCGGCGATCGTCTCACCCTTGCAGGCAAGCGCGACGATCACCGCGAACATCGGCCGTCCCTGGGCGAAGTTGATCGTGCCATCCACCGGGTCGATGATCCAGACCGGGTCGTCGCCATGGATGCGTTCGAGCACGCGCTCGTCCTCGGATGCGGCCTCCTCCCCGACGACGCGGCTGCCCGGCAGCAGCGCCGACAGCGCCGGGGTCAAGGCCCGCTCCGCCGCCTCGTCCGCCAGCGTGACGAGGTCGGTCGGGCCGGTCTTCTGCCGGATGCCGGCGGCGTCGAGCTTCTGGAAATAGGGCATGATCTCCGTCCGGGCGACGGAGCGGATCAGAATCCGCGACGCAGTCAATGTCGGGAAGCGGGAAACCCGTCATGGTCGATTGGCCCTTTACGGCTTGAGTTCGGAGAGGGTCAGCGCTTTGCCGCCGGCTTGCTGCCGGGCACGCTGTCCAGCTTCAACATAGGATCGCCGCCCTTCGGATCGGTCAGCAGCACCTTGCCGTCCAGTCCGCTGTCCTTCAGCGCCTTCGACAGCGCATCGAAGGTGGCACGGTCGGCCGCGGCGGCGGCGGCTTCCTTGGCCGCATCGGCTGGCGGAGGCGGCACCGGTCCGCCCTGCGCCGGTTGGCGTGGCGCCTTGGGGTCGGGTGGCGGCGGTGGCGGAGGCGCCGCGGCGGTATCCTTCTCGGGCTCCGGCGGCGGCGGTGGAGGAGGAGGAGGAGGCGGTTGCCACAGGCGGAAACAGTCGGTGAAGGTCTGCTGCTTGCACTCCTTCAGCAGACCGGCGGCATCGGGGGCGACGACCTGCGGTTCGTCGGGCGCCACCGACAGCGGCTTCGGCGGCGGAGGAAGCGGGTCTTCAGGCGGGGTTTCCGGTTCTTCCACATAGCCGGGAGGCAGCGGCGTTCCCGGTCGCAACGGCTCCGCCGCCGCCAGTGGCTGGACGAACGCCAGCAACAACGGCAGCGCCGGCATCAGACGGCCGGCACCGGTCAGGATGGTTCGTGAAGGGGAACGGAGCAATTCGGGACCGCGGCGATGGCGAACGGCTCATTATGACCTGCCATCGCAGGCGCCGTCATCCCTCAAGCATGTGTCAAATCACCGTCATGCCGCATCATGCCGCGGCGCGCTGATCGTGGCGAGGCTCATGGCGGGGCCCGCCGGTGAAGCCGCCATAGCCCCAGGCGGTCAGTTCACGGCAAATCGCCGAAATCTTCGCTGCCTCATCGGCATTCGGTTCCCGTTCGCCGGCGGCCTCGATCAGATGCATCAGGGTGGCACGGCCTTCCGGCGTACGCGAAAGCTCCTGCAGACGCAGAAGGGCCGCACCCGGCGGCAGATTTTCCTGACGGGCGACGAGAGCTACCTGATCGGCGAGAAATGCCGTAATCGAGAAGCACGACGGATCGGTTTGCAACCGCATTGGCAGTCCTCCTCAAGGGGGAGCACGACCGCTCCATTCCCATCATCGGACCCCAACGGGGAAATAACCACGCCGCATTCGTCTTAAGACCGGAGTGGGGTGCAACAGGTCATAGGCCTCTCTGCACCCCTTTCCGTTTAGCCAGGATACCCGGACGTACCGCCTAAGGTTGCGGCTCAGGCTGACTGTCGGGCTGGAACCGCTTTTCAAACCGGGCAAGATCGACAGGGTCGATGGAGACATGCAGATGCGCATGCTCCTCGTCGTCGCGCCGGTCCAGCACTTCGCCCTTGGCGTAAAGCCAGGCGAGCGCCGCCCCGTCGCCAAGGTCGACCGAAAGGTCGACGACCTGCCGGTTGACGTTCATCCGCTGGTCCAGCAGGCGGTCGAGGTTGTCGATCCCCTCGCCGGACAGGGCGGAGACCGCCACCGCCCGCGGATTGCGGCCGGTCTGGGCCAGGATCGCCGCGCGGCTTTCCTCGTCCAGCGCGTCGATCTTGTTCAGCACCTCGATCACCCGGTCGTCCGCTTCCGGGTCGATGCCCATGTCGGACAGCACCTCATGGACGTCGGCCTTCTGGGCGTCGCTGTCGATATGGGCGATGTCGCGGACATGCAGGATGATGTCGGCGGCGTCAACCTCCTCCAGCGTGGCGCGGAAGGCGGCGACGAGGCCGTGCGGCAGGTCGGAGATGAAGCCGACCGTGTCCGACAGGATCACCTTGCGCCCCGACGGCAGGGTCACCTGCCGCATGGTGGGATCGAGTGTCGCGAACAGCAGGTTCTGGGCGAAGACGTCGGCATTCGCCAACCGGTTGAACAGCGTCGATTTGCCGGCGTTGGTATAGCCGACCAGGGCCACCACGGGATAAGGCACCTTCGCACGTGCCTTGCGGTGAAGGCCGCGGGTGCGCCGCACCTCCTCCAGTTCCTTCTTGATCTTGATGATCCGGTCGCCGATCAGGCGGCGGTCAAGCTCAAGCTGCGATTCGCCGGGGCCGCCGAGAAAGCCGAAGCCGCCGCGCTGCCGTTCCAAGTGGGTCCAGGACCGCACCAGCCGGGATTTCTGGTAGGTCAGGGAGGCCAGCTCGACCTGGAGCATGCCCTCACGCGTCCGGGCGCGGGCACCGAAGATCTCCAGGATCAGGCCCGTGCGGTCGATGACCTTCGCCTTCAGCGACCGCTCGAGGTTGCGCTGCTGAACCGGCGACAGGGCGTGGTCGAGGATGACGAGCGAAGCCTCGGCCTCTTCCACCACCTGTGCCAGATGCTCCACCGTGCCGGAGCCAAGCAGGGTCGACGGTTGCGGCCGGTTCACCTTGGCGCATTCCGCATGGACGACGTCCAGCTGAATGGCCTGGGCAAGACCGACCGCCTCCTCAAGCCGCGATTCGGGAGGGCGCATGTCCCCGTCCGCCTCACTGCGGAGGACGGGGTGGACCACGATGGCCCGCGCGGCGCCGTCAGGGGCCGCGCCGTTACCATTGGTCAAGGGATCAGACGCTTTCACCTTCCTTGGGCGGCTCGAAAAGTTGAATGGGATGGGCCGGCATGACCGTGGAGATTGCGTGCTTGTAGACGAGCTGGGAATGCGCGTCGCGCCGCAGAAGTACCGAGAAGTTGTCGAACCAAGTAATGATGCCCTGGAGTTTCACGCCGTTCACGAGAAAGACGGTTACGGGAGTCTTGTTCTTACGGACGTGATTGAGAAACACGTCCTGCACGTTCTGGCTTTTTTCAGACATTTTTCATGCCCCCTTCTTCAATGTTCTTGGGACCCCTTTGCTAGGCGGTCCGCTCCCCGTTTCACGGTGTAGGTGTGGTCCGCGTCGGTACCGTCTCGACAGCCGTCTGCAGGGATATGGTATCACCATTGCCGTCCACCAAGCCATACAGGACGCGGTGAAGCGCCGTACAGTCGGTGTGGCGATGGGCGGGCGGGAAGCGGTCGAAGCCACTCCCCTCGCCCAGCCCTATTAGCACCGGAACGAGACCGGCGCCATGGGCGCATTCCATATCGATGTCGGCATCGCCGAGAAACCAGACATCCCCACCCGGCGCGATCCCCGCCGGCTCCAGCGCCATCCGCACCGGGGCGATGTGCGGCTTGTCGAACTCGGCATCCTGGGCGCCGACCAGTTTGCCGAAATAGCGGGTCCAGCCCAGCGCATCGGCCTCCGCCCTCAGGAACCTGCCGTTCTTGTTGGAGACGACGGCCTGATAGACGCCCTGCTCGTGGAAATGGCGCAGCAGCGTCTCGGCACCCGGCAACGGCGTCAGCCCGTCCAGATGGTGGGCGGCGAAATAGGCGTAGAACAGGTCGCGCGCCTCGGTCCAGCGCTCGCCGAAAATGCGCGGGAAGCTGTCGCGCAGCGATGCCTTGATCCGCTCGCGCGCCTCCTCCGCACTCCAGGGGGCGAGACCGAAGGACACCAGCGCATGGTTCAGCGCCTCGCGCACCGTGTCCCAATTGCTGACCAGGGTATTGTCCCAGTCATAGAGGACGGCGCGCGGCAGGGTGATGGGGGAGGACAAGGAGATGCTCCGGTAGACGTGGGAAGGGCGGCACGAGGCCGCCCTCACCTGGAGGTCATCCCCGTGACGGCGGGGATCCAGGTTGCCCCACAGCAACTTCTGTGCAGACGCTGGATTCCCGCCGTCGCGGGAATGACGGACGGACGGAGAAGCCATTGGCGTCGAGCGATTGCACCGATCACTCGAGGAACATCTTCCCCTTCTCGCTGCCATGGACGCCCAGCGACTTCAGCTTGCGGTGAAGGGCCGAGCGTTCCATGCCGACGAAGGACGCGGTGCGGGAGATGTTGCCGCCGAAGCGGGTGACCTGGGCCAGCAGATATTCGCGCTCGAACACCTCGCGGGCCTCGCGCAGCGGCAGGCCCATGATCTCGCCGCCCTTGTCCCATTTCAGGACCGTCGGGGTGATGGCGCCGATCTCCGGCGGCAGGGTGTCGGCGCGGATCGGCTCCTTGGGATCGCCATGGGCCATGATCAGCAGCCAGTCCACCACGTTGCGCAACTGGCGCACGTTGCCCGGCCAGTCATAGGCCTGGAGGGCGGCCATGGCGTCCTCGCCGAACTCGCGGGTCGGCAGGCCGGACGCTTCGGCGGACCGCTGCATGAAATGGCGGGCCAGCACCGGGATGTCCTCGCGCCGCTCGGCCAGCGACGGCACGCGGATCGGCACCACCGACAGACGGTAGAACAGATCCTGGCGGAAGCGCCCCTGCTCGATTTCCGCCTGGAGGTCACGGTTGGAGGTGGCGATGACGCGCACGTCGACCTCGACCCGCTGTCCGCCGCCGACGCGCTCGAACACCTGTTCCTGAAGGGCGCGGACGATCTTGCCCTGGGTCTCCAGCGGCATGTCGGCGACTTCGTCCAGCAGCAGCGTGCCGCCATGGGCCTGCTCGAAGGTGCCGATCTTGCGGCCGGGACCATCGACGCCGGCCTCGGTGCCGAACAGCTCCATCTCCAGCCGTTCCGGCCGCATGGTGGCGCAGTTCAGTCCGACGAAGGGACCGCCGGCCCGGCGCGAGCGGGCGTGGATCAGCCGCGCCACCACCTCCTTGCCGGCACCGGGAGGGCCGGAGATCAGGACGCGGCTGCCGGTGGGCGCCACCTTGTCGATGGACTGGCGCACCTGATTGACCGCCGAAGACTTGCCGATCAATTCCGCGTCGCCGCCGGCGCGCAGCTTCAGTTCCTGGTTCTCGCGCTTCAGCCGTGCCGCCTCGATGGCGCGGTCCACCATCAGCAGCAGGCGGTCGGCCTTGAACGGCTTTTCGATGAAGTCGTAGGCGCCGACCTTGATCGCCTGGACCGCGGTTTCGATGTTGCCGTGGCCGGAGATCATGATCACCGGCAGGTTGCCATGATCCCGCATCAGCTGTTCCAGGATTTGCAAGCCGTCCAGCCTGCTGCCCTGGAGCCAGATGTCGAGCACGACGAGGCTCGGCCGACGCGCCGCCACCTGGGCGAAGGCCTGATCGGCGTCGGCGGCTTCGCGCGTCTTGATGCCTTCGTCGTTCAGGATGCCGGCTATCAGCATCCGGATATCGGCTTCGTCGTCGACGATCAGAATGTCATGCGCCATGGGCTTCGTGCCTCATCTCTCCGCCGGTCTCCGCCGGCCTGTCGTCACGGCCGCCCGCGTCGTTCGCGACCGTAACCGGGTGTGGAATGACCAGGGTCACGCGCGCCCCGGATCCGCCTTCGCGGTCCTCAAGGGTCAGCACGCCGCCATGGTCCTCCATGATCTTCTTGACGATGGCGAGCCCCAGCCCGGTGCCCTTGGCCCGCGTCGTCACATAGGGTTCGGTCAGCCGGTCGCGCTGTTCGCCGCCGGGCAGGCCCTTCCCGTTGTCCTGAACGGTGACGACGACCTTCTCGCCGTCGTCCTCCACCGCAATCGCCACCTCTCCGGGCGGCAGGTCCGACCCGTCCGCTGGAGGCGTACGACCCTCGATTGCGTCGGCCGCGTTCTGCAACAGGTTGGTCAGCGCCTGCGAGATCTGCCGGCTGTCGCAGGCCACCGTCAGCGGCCCCGACGGCAGCCGGGTGTCGAAGCGGATCCTGCCGGAGTGCGCGCTCGATTGCAGGAACACCGCTTGCCGGACCAGATCGTTGATGTTGACCGGCTTCATCACCGGCTGCGGCATCCGCGCGAAGGCGGAGAATTCGTCCACCATGCGGCGGATGTCGTCGACCTGCCGGACGATGGTGTCTGTGCACATGGTGAAGACCTCCGTATCGCTGGAGATCTCCTTCAGATATTTGCGGCGCAGCCGCTCAGCCGACAGCTGGATCGGCGTCAGCGGGTTCTTGATCTCGTGTGCAATGCGGCGTGCCACGTCGGCCCAGGCCGCCTTGCGCTGCGCCGACACCAGTTCGGTGATGTCGTCGAAGGTGACGACATAGCCGCGCACGGTGCCGTCGCGCACCTCCGCCGCGATGCGGACCAGCAGCGTCAGCGTCGTCTTGCCCGGACGCCGGATCTGGATTCTGGTCCTGCACCACGCGGCCGGGCTTCTTCGGCGCGTTTTCCAGCAGGTCGCCGATGTCCGGCAGCAGCTCGACCAGCGACATGCCGATCATCCGCTCCGGATCCTCTTCGCCCAGCAGGCGGGCGGCGGACAGGTTCGGCAGGTTGATGACGCCGTCGGCATCGACACCCAGCACACCGGCCGACACGCCGGACAGCACCGTCTCGGTGAAGCGGCGGCGCTCGTCGAGCAGGCGGTTGGTCGACAGCAGCTCCCGCCGCTGCCCCTCGATCTCGGTGGTCATGCGGTTGAACGCGCGCGACAGCAGGACGAACTCGTCCTCGCCCGGCGGTTCCGACACGCGGACGGTCAGGTCGCCGGCGCGCACCCGCTCGGCGGCACCGATCAGAGCGCTGATCGGGCGGACCAGACGGGTGGCGAAATTCAGCCCGGCCCACACCGCCGCCAGCAGCAGCAGCATTGCCACCACCAGGAAGATCAGCGTGAAGGTGACCTGCAGGCTGCCGCGCTGGTTCTCCAGCGCGGTGTATTCCTTCACCGCCCCTTCGGCCGAGGCCATGTGCTGGAGCACCCGCGGCTCCACCATGCGGCCGACATAGAGGAAGGTGTCCGACACCCGGTCCAGGCTGACCAGGGCACGGACGCGGTCGTCGGATTCCTTGACGATCAGCGCGACCTCGCCGGTGCGGGCCTGCTGGATCTTGTCTTCCGGAATGGGCTCGAATTCCAGGGTGAAGGTGTAGCCGGCCCGCGCGACGATGGCGCCGGTGGTGCCGTTGAAGACGATCGCCTCCGACAGCGCGCGCAGCATCGCCTGGGTGGCGACGACCTGCTCGAACCGCTCGGGGTCGCTGGAGAAACGCGCCTCCTGCGACAGGTCGTTGGCCATCGCCAGTGCGTCGGCGCGGATGTTCTGCTGGTGCTCGTGCAGGTAGGCGCTGGCGACGACCAGGGATTCATTCACCGCCGTGCGGACACGGTCGCTGAACCAACTCTGCACCCCGACATAGAAGAACAAGGTGGAAAAGACGGTCATGATGATGGCCGGCGCCACCGCCAGCACGCTGAACACCAGCACCAGACGGGTGTGCAGCCGCGAGCCCGCGAGCCCGCGCCGCCGCCCGATCAGGATGGCGACGATGCGCCGGGCGATCAGCACGCCCAGCGTCAGCAGGATCGCAAGGTCGAGCGTCAGCAGAAGCGTGACGGTCCGCGGGTTGGCCTGTCCGAACGGCGCGCTTTCCGTCATCGCCGCGTAGGTGGCGAAGCCGGCGGCCAGGGCCGCCAGCGACAGGGCAAAGGCCAACCGCTTGCCCAGGCCGACCCGCCTGGACCATTGAAGAATCTTCTGCCAGACCGGCCTTTGGCCGGCTGCTGCGATGTCGGAATTCGGTGGCATGGTCCGGCGCTAATCTGTTGCCGGAAAGATACACCTCTGTTGCGGCCCTGCCAAGCCTCAACGAATCTGCCTTTCGGACAGCATAGTCTACGCCGGACGGCGTCAGAAAAGGTGCAGAAGGCGCCAAGTGGTGAATGGGCGGCGGTTTGCCCGCCGCCCCTGACTGCGCTGTGTCACAATTTTGGCACGGATCGGCTGCGATGCCGAGCCTCCCCGCACGCGCTGCCGGATGCGGCCTACTTGATGCCGCGCATCACCTGGATATCGAGGTCGCGGATCTTCTTGCGCAACGTGTTGCGGTTCAGGCCGAGCAGTTGTGCCGCCTTGATCTGGTTGCCGCGGGTCGCCGACAGGCTCAGCGAGATCAGCGGCCGTTCGATTTCGCGCAGCACCCGGTCATACAGGCCGTTGGACGGCATGCCGTCCTTGTGGGCGGCGAAATAGTCCTTGAGGTGGCGCTCGACGGCCGAGGACAGGCCCTCGCTCTGCGGCTCCTCCACCGGCTGGGCGGCCGGGGTGGCGTCGGCGAGTTCCGCCTCCACGACATCCAGCCCGATTACCTCCTGCGAATAGAGCGCGGCAAGGCGGCGGACGAGATTCTCCAGCTCGCGGACGTTGCCGGGCCAGCGATAGCGCTTCAGCCGGTCCATCGCCGCCTGGTCGATGCTCTTGGCCGGAAGTCCCTGGCTGATGCCGAGATTCAGGAAATGGCGGACCAGCAGCGGGATGTCTTCCGTCCGCTCGCGCAGCGGCGGCAGGCGGATCGGCACCACGCACAGGCGGTAGAACAGATCCTCACGGAACAGCCCCTGGCGGATCAGGGTGCGCAGGTCACGGTGGGTCGCCGCGATGATGCGCACGTCGGTCTTGATCGCGGTGCGCCCGCCGACGGTGGTGTATTCGCCCTCCTGCAGCACGCGCAGCAGCCGGGTTCTGGGCGTCGAGCGGCATGTCGCCGATCTCGTCCAGGAACAGCGTTCCGCCCTGCGCCTGCTCGAACCGGCCGGTCGACCGGTTGGTCGCGCCGGTGAAGGCGCCCTTCTCGTGGCCGAACAGTTCGGATTCGATCAGTTCGCGCGGGATGGCGGCCATGTTGATGGCGACAAAGGCGCCGTTGCGCCGCTTGCCGTAATCGTGCAGCGCGCGGGCGACCAGCTCCTTGCCGGTCCCGGACTCGCCGGTGATCATCACCGTCAGGTCGGTGCCCATCAGGCGGGCCAGCACCCGGTAGATTTCCTGCATGGCGGGCGAGCGGCCGATCAGCGGCAGCTGTTCCTCGCCCTCCACGTCGCCGCCCGGCATGGCGGCCGGCGGGGTGTTGGTGTTCAGTGCCCGTTCGACGACGGAAACCAGTTCCTTCAGGTCGAAGGGCTTGGGCAGATATTCAAAGGCCCCACGCTCCGCCGCCTTAACCGCGGTGATCAGCGTGTTCTGCGCGCTCATCACGATGACGCGCATTTCGGGACGCAGCTTCTTGATGCGCGGGATCAGGTCCAGGCCGTTTTCGTCCGGCATCACAACGTCGGTGATGACCAGATCGCCCTGCCCGTCCGCCACCCAGCGCCACAGCGTCGCGGCGTTGCCGGTGGTGCGGACCTCGTGCCCGAGCCGGGCCAGGGCCTGGGTCAGGACGGTGCGGATGGCGCGGTCGTCATCCGCGATGAGAATGGTCGCTGCGCTCATCAACGAGTTCCCCGGCCGCCCTTGGACTGCAAGCCAGCGTCAGAAATCTTCGAGTCCCCGGAAAGTTTCGGTTCATCGTATTTCGAATCATCGTACATCGGCAGCGACACCTTGAAGACGGTCCGGCGAGGCTGGCTGTCGAACTCGATGGTTCCGCCATGGTCGCCTATCAGTTTCGCCACCAATGCAAGACCAAGGCCAGTCCCGTTCACTTTGCTGGTCACGAACGGATCGAACAGGTTGGACTGAAGGTCTTCCGGAATACCGTCGCCGTTATCCTGAACCGTCACCAGCAGGGGCAGGTGCCGGCGCACATCCCCGCCGGGCAGCGCCATACGCACACCATGCTGGTAGGAGGTCGTCAGCGTGATCTCGCCGCCCGATTTCGGTGCAGCCTCTGCCGCATTTTTAACCAGATTCAGGAAAACCTGCACAAGTTGGTCGCGATTGCCGTAAACAGGAGGCAATGACGGGTCGTAGCGCTCGACAAAGCGTATTTTTCGGGCAAAGCCGCTCTGGGCCACTTTCCGCACATGTTCCAGAACGGTGTGGATGTTCACCGCGGCCCGCTCCAGCGGCCGTTCGTCGGAGAACACCTCCATCCGGTTGACCAGCGCGACGATGCGGTCGGCCTCGTCGCAGATCAGGCGGGTCAGCACCCGGTCCTGGTCGCTGGCGTTCTCCTCCAGCAGCTGGGCGGCGCCGCGGATGCCGGACAGCGGGTTCTTCACCTCATGGGCCAGCATCGCCGCCATGGCGGTGACGGAGCGCGCGGCATGACGGTGGGTCAGCGAGTGGTCGATCTTGCGGGCGAGCGACCGCTCATGGATGGTCAGCACCACATGGTCGGGCGGGTCGCCCATGGTCGCCACCTGCACCGTCACATGGTGCGGGCCGATGCGGGGCGTATCGATGATGACACCGTCCTGCGACACCCGGCGGCTGCCCCGGCGCACCTGTTCGATCAGACCCATCACCGGGCTGTCCGGCGGCAGCAGGTCGGGCAGCGGCATGCCTTCCATGGCGTTGGCCGACAGGTCGAAGAACTCCTGCCCTTCCAGATTGACGAAGCGGATGTCGCCGTTGCCGTCCACCACCAGCACTGGATCGGGCAGGCTGTTCAGCACCACCAGCGAGTCCAGCCGCGGCGCCCTGGCGGCACCCGACCGGTTGCGGCCACGTTGGCCCGGAGCGGTCATCGGTACGGGATCCATCAGGCGGCCATCCTTTCGATTGCCGGTTCATAGAAGGCACGGATGCGGTCGCGCACCGCGCCGGGATCGCCCAGCTGGTTGATCTCCTGCCGGAACTCGTTGGAGCCGCGCAGGCCGGTCGAGTACCAGGAGACATGCTTGCGGGCGACCTTGATGCCGCCGTCCGTGCCGTAATGGCTCAGCATGCTGTCGAAATGCTCCAGCAGCGTGTCCATCTGCTCGGGCAGCGGCGGGTCAGGCAGCATTTCGCCGGTGCGCATGTAATGCATGACCTGAGACGGGAACCAGGGACGCCCATAGCTGCCGCGCCCGATCATCACGCCGTCGGCGCCGGATTCGGCAAGCGCACGGTCCACCGCCTCGAAGCTGGCGATGTCGCCGTTGACGACGATGGGGATCTTCACCGCCTCCTTCACATGGCGGACATAGGTCCAGTCGGCGGTGCCGGTATAGAACTGCATGCGGGTGCGGCCATGGACCGTCACCATCCTGATGCCGCACTGCTCGGCGATGCGGGCGAGGTTGGGGGCGTTCCGGTTGGTCTCGTCCCAGCCCAGCCGCATCTTCAGCGTGACCGGAATGCCGACGGCCTTCACCACCGCCTCCAAGATGCGGCCGGCCAGTGCCTCGTCCCGCATCAGGGACGAGCCGGCATGGCCGTTCACCACCTTCTTGACCGGGCAGCCGAAATTGATGTCGACGACCGCGGCGCCGCGATCCTCGTTCAGCTTCGCCGCCTCGGCCATCACCACGGGCTCGCAGCCGGCGAGCTGGACCGCCATCGGAAACTCTTCCGGCTCGGTTTCCACCATGCGCAGGGTCTGGCGGTTCTCGCGGATCATCGCCTGGCTGGCGATCATCTCAGACACGACGAGGCCGCAGCCCGCGCGCTTCACCAGACGGCGGAACGGCAGGTCGGAGACACCCGACATGGGCGCCAGGATCACCGGTCCGGCGAGCGTGATGGGTCCGATTTGTATGGTCATTCTCACCTGCCCGATTGATGGGCAAATCAACAAAGTGCCGTCAATTTGGGCAAGTTATCACGCGGCGACAGTCGTGCGCAAGGGCGAAGCCCCACCGCCACTCTCAGGCCCTGCCCTAAACCCATGATCTTGCATCGGCTTGTGCCGACTTCCGGCTCAGCTCCAGGTCCACTGGCCGATCAGTACGTTCGAGACGAACTTGACGCCGGGATAGGCAAGCGTCGCCAGCAGGTAGACGATCAGCATGGTGCGCGCCGCCGTCTTTCCGCGAACCCCGGTCCGGTATTCGGCAAGCAGCAGCACGCCGATCACGATGAAGGTCGCCAGCGACAGCAGGCTCTTGTGGTCGGTGCGGAACAGCAAACCCTGCTCGAAATAGAGCACCGCCATGCCGGTGGCGAGGCCGGCACCCAGCACCACTTCGGACGCGATCAGCAGGCGCAGTTGCAGCCGCTCGCTCTCCGCCACCGGCGGCAGGAAGCGGCTGAGCGGGGTCGGCCGCTTGGACTTCAGCGCCCGGGTCTCGGATCACCGCGGCGAAGGACGACACGGCGCTGAGCGTCAGCAGGGCATAGGTGAAGACCGACACGGCGATGTGCAGGTCGATCCACACGCCCGGCGCGTTGCCGCGTAGAATTGGCGCTGGCGCATCCTCGGTCAGGGTCGCGAGCAGGCAGACCACCAGCAGATAGGGCAGCAGCAGCGGCGCCAGCCTCCAGGCGGTGGCATGGAACAGGCTAAGCCCGATGAACAGGGCCATGCAGGCGGCCGTCGTCACCCACAATGCCGTCGAAAATCCAGTCTGCCACTGGCCGGCGACCTGGAGGATCGCCCACATGCCGGGCCCGGCGGCGGCGAGCAACAACGCGCCCCAGAAGGCCCAGCCACGCCCGTCCACGCCCTGCCCCGCGATGCGCCGGTAGGGGTAGAGGGCGGCAGGCACCAGGGCCACCAACGCCGTCAGGCTCAAAAGAATGTTCTGCGACATGGACCCGAATGCACTCCCGTCTTCCCGCCATCATGCTGCCGAGCGTGCCGGCCGGCTCCCTGACATTGTCCGGAGCGTCTCGGCGGCAAGGCTCGGCACTTGGCGGAACCACGGCGACAGGCTAGGCTCCGCGACGTTTCCGTCAAGTGGCTATCATATCTTACGGTTTGCCTTATGCCCACCTGCATCGCCCCCAGCTGTATTGCTTTGATCGTGGCCGGAGGATCCGGACAGCGGTTCGGGGCCGAGCGGCCGAAGCAGTATCTCGACCTCGCCGGCAAACCGGTGCTGCGCCGGACGGTGGAGGCCTTCCTGGGCCATCCGCAGGTCACCGGCGTGCGCGTGGTCATCGACCCGACATGGCGCGATGCCTATGACGCCGTCCTGTCCGGGCTTGCCCTGCCCGACCCGGTTGCCGGCGGCGCCAGCCGTCAGGACTCGGTCCGCAATGGGCTGGAGGCCTTGGCTGCCGACGGCGCGCCCGACCTCGTCCTGATCCATGACGCCGCCCGCCCCCTGATCGATGCCGACACCATCGCTGCGGTGATCGCGGCGCTGGACAGCTCGCCCGGCGCCATCGCTGCGGTTCCGGTGGCCGATACGCTCAAGCGCGGGAGCGGTGACGCCATCGCCGGCACCGTGGACCGCGACGGGCTGTGGCGGGCGCAGACACCGCAGGGCTTCCGCTTCCCCGCCATTCTCGAAGCCCACCGCGCCGCCGCCGGCCTGTCGCTGACCGACGATGCCGCAGTGGCGGAGCGCGCCGGGCTGGCCGTGGCGCTAGTTCCATCCAAGGAGGACAATTTCAAGGTGACCACCCCCGACGACCTGAGCCGCGCCACCCGCGCGATCATGAGCAGCCTGTGGGACGTGCGGACCGGCAGCGGGTTCGATGTCCACCGCTTCACCGACGGCGATTTCGTGACGCTCTGCGGCCTGCGGGTGCCGCACAGCCATGGGCTGGAAGGCCATTCGGATGCGGATGTCGGATTGCATGCCCTGACAGACGCCATCCTCGGGGCGATGGCTGCCGGCGACATCGGCAGCCACTTTCCGCCGACCGATCCGCGCTGGCGCGGTGCCGACAGCGCCAAGTTCCTGCGCCATGCCGCCGATCTGGTGGCGGAGCGCGGCGGCGTCATCGCCCATGCCGACGTGACCGTCATCTGCGAGCGGCCGAAGGTGGGACCCCACCGCGCCGCCATGGCGGAACGTATTGCCCAGATTCTGGGCATCGAGGTCGGACGGGTCAGCGTCAAGGCGACGACCACCGAGCAGTTGGGCTTCACCGGCCGGCGCGAGGGCATTGCGGCCCAGGCTGTGGCGACCGTCCGACTTCCGGGCTAACATCCTGTCCGACGACACGAACCGGGAGAGGCCGTCATGTTTCCCGAGATCATCCGCGACCTCGCCGCCCAGACTCTCGCCGAATACGGCCTCGCCGGCTTTATGCTGGCGACCGCCGAATCCTGCACCGGCGGCCTGATCGCCGGTGCCCTGACCGATATCGCCGGCTCGTCCAAGGTGGTCGACCGCGGCTTCGTCACCTACACCAACATCGCCAAGACCGAAGTGCTGGCCGTCCCCGCCAGCCTGCTGCATGCCCATGGCGCCGTCAGTCCCGAGGTGGCGGTCGCCATGGCGGTCGGCGCGCTGGCGAAATCGCGCGCCGACGTGACGGTGGCGGTGACGGGAATCGCCGGCCCCGGCGGGGCCACGGAAACCAAGCCGGTGGGCCGGGTCTATGTCGCGACGGCCGTGCGCGGCGGAGCCGCCAAGGCCAAGGAATACACCTTCCCCGGCGACCGCGACGCCGTGAGGATGGCGACGGTCCAGGCGGCGCTGGAGCGGCTTCGGCTCGCCCGGCCGACCGGAAGCCTGCGCTGAAGACTTGCCGACAAACTCTTCACAATGAGGGAAAAAGACCCGATGCCGACCATCAACATCCAGCTGTTCGAAGGACGCACCGTCGAACAGAAGCGCGACTATGCCAAGGCGTTGACCGAGGCGACCGTGAAGGTCCTCGGCTGCTCGCCGTCCGCGGTGGACATTATCTTTCAGGATGTGAAGAAGAGCGATTGGGCGAGCGGCGGGGAGCTGTGGTCGGACAAGAGCTGACCGACCACCCGTCTCAATCGTCCGCGGCCGGCGTCAGGCCGGCTGCGTCGCCCGGCCCGGCCCGTAAAGCTGGGCCGCGCGCGTTTCAAAGGCCTGGACCATGCGGCGGACAGCCTCGTTGAACAGCAGCCCCATGATCTTCTGCAGCATCTTCGAGCGGAACTCGAAATCGACGAAGAAGTCGACGCAGCAGCCACCGGGATGCTCGTTGAAGATCCAGTGATTGTTCAGATACTGGAACGGCCCGTCGGTGTACTGAACGTTGATCCGGCAGTCGGGCTCGTGCAGCTCCACCCGCGAGGTGAAGCGTTCGCGGACCATCTTGAAGCCGATGATCAGGTCCGCGAACATCACGTTGTCTTCGCGCTTGCGGATGCGGGCCGCCAGGCACCAGGGCAGAAACTCCGGATACTTCTCCACATCGGCGACCAGGTCGTACATCTGCTGGGGCGTGTAGGGAAGAACCTTCTTCTCCGCGTGCGTCGGCATGCCCGTATCGTGTCCTTTCTTATTGAGCCGCCTGGATCAGGCGGCCGCGACCCCCAGCTTGCGCAGCCGGGCTTCGCGCAGCTTCTCGAAATCCGCACCCGCATGATAGGACGAGCGCGTCAGCGGCGACGAGGCCACCAGCAGGAAGCCCTTGCCGCGGCCAACAGTGGAATAACCGTCGAACTCCTCAGGAGTCACGAAGCGATCCACCGCCGCATGCTTGGGCGTGGGCTGGAGATACTGCCCAATCGTCAGAAAGTCCACATCGGCGGAGCGAAGATCGTCCATCACCTGCCCGATCTCCTCCTTCGTCTCGCCCAGGCCAACCATCAGACCGGACTTGGTGAAGATCGTCGGATCCAGCTCCTTCACCCGCGCCAGCAGCTGCAGCGAGGCGAAGTAGCGCGCGCCGGGACGGATCGTAGGGTAGAGGCGCGGCGCGGTTTCCAGATTGTGGTTGAACACGTCCGGCTTGGCCTCCACCACCACCTCGACCGCACCCTTCTTCTTCTGGAAGTCGGGGGTCAGGATTTCGATGGTGGTCGTCGGCGACGCCGCACGGATGGCGCGGATGGTGCGGGCGAAATGCTCCGCACCGCCGTCGGTCAGATCGTCGCGGTCGACCGAGGTGATGACGACGTGGGACAGCTTCAGCTGACCGACGGCCTCCGCGACTTTCTCCGGCTCATGCGGGTCGAGCAGATCCGGACGCCCGGTCTCGACATTGCAGAACGCGCAGCCGCGCGTGCAGATGGAGCCCAGGATCATGAAGGTGGCGTGCTTCTGCTTCCAGCACTCCCCAATGTTCGGGCAGGCGGCCTCTTCGCACACGGTGTTCAGCTTCAGACCGCGCATCAACTGGCGGGTCTCGTTGTATTCCTGGCTCATCGGGGCCTTGACCCGGATCCAGGCCGGTTTGCGCTGGATAGGGTTGTCGGGCTTGTGGGCCTTCTCGGGGTGGCGCAGCTTCTCGGTTTGGTCGACGAGGGTCATGGTCTAAAGCTCCCGATGGCCGACGCGATGCCCGGCCCCGACAATAGGTGCGATGAGGATGTCAAACCCGCCATTCCGGCGGAAACAGTTCGGCCGGATAGGACGGATCGAGCGCCTGGTCAAGCGTGAAAGGCGGCTCGACCGGGAAATGGCCGTCAGGGGTATCCGCCTCGTCGGCGGCATCCAGCCGGGCTTTGCGATAGATCTTCTCGAACACAGCGGCGATATAGGGCCGCAAGCTGGGGCTGGCAGCAATCTCATCCACCAGTCGGTCGCGCCGCTCGCGTATCGTTCGACGCCAGCCGCGTTCGCACCGCTCGCGCAGATCCTGACAAAACAACCACTTCAGCAAATGGGTCATTAGGACCCGCAGCCGGCTGTCGATCTCGGACTTCTGGCTGCGGCCCATGCTCTCGATCTCCTCGGCGACGTTCCCCCAGTCGACCGGGGCATTGTTCCGCTCGGCGCCGGCACGGCGAAGCTCCTGCGCCTGGGCTTGGGTCCAGGCATAGAAATCCTCGTCATACGCGGCGCTGCTGCGGTCCATGGCCCCATCCGGCTGGGAAGAACGTCACCTCGGAAACATCAGTTAAAAGTGGATCGCCCGGCCATAGGCATCAAGGACCGACTCATGCATCATTTCCGACAAGGTCGGGTGCGGGAACACCGTGTGCATCAGCTCGGCCTCGGTCAGCTCCGACGACTTGGCGATGCCGTAGCCCTGGATCAGCTCGGTCACTTCCGCACCGATCATGTGGGCACCCAGCATCTCGCCGGTCTTGGCGTCGAAGATGGTCTTGATCAGGCCTTCCGGCTCGCCGAGCGCGATGGCCTTGCCGTTGCCGACGAACGGGAAGCGGCCGACCTTGATCTCGTAGCCGGCTTCCTTCGCCTTCTTCTCCGTCAGGCCGACCGACGCGATCTGCGGGTGCGAATAGGTGCAGCCCGGGATGTTGCGGACGTTCAGCGCATGCGGATGCTTGCCGGCGATGTGCTCGGCGACGATCACGCCTTCATGGCTGGCCTTGTGGGCGAGCCAGGGCGCGCCGGTCACGTCGCCGATGGCGTACACGCCCGGCTCGTCGGTCTCGCACATGCCGTTGGTCTGGATGTGGCCGCGGTCGGTCTTGACCTTGGTGTTCTCCAGGCCGAGGCCTTCGGTGTTCGGGCTGATGCCGACGGCGACGATGACGCGGTCGACCGTGATGTCCTCGGTCTTGCCGCCGGCTTCGACGGCCACGGTCACGCTGTCGGCGGCCTTGCGCAGGTTGCCGGCCTTGCCGCCGGTGATGATGCGCATGCCCTGCTTCTCAAAGGCCTTCCGGGCCATTCCGGAGATTTCCTCATCCTCCACCGGAAGGATGCGGTCCATCACTTCGACAACGGTGACCTTGGCGCCGAGCGCGTTGTAGAAGCTGGCGAACTCGATGCCGATGGCGCCGGAGCCGATGACCAGCAGCGACTTCGGCATGCTGTCCGGGGTCATCGCCTTGCGGTAGGTCCAGACCAGCTTGCCGTCATCCTCCAGGCCCGGCAGCGTGCGGGCGCGCGCACCGGTGGCGATGATGATGTGCTTGGCGCCGAAGGTGCCGACCGGGGCTTCGCCCTTGGAAACCGCCACCTGCCCCTTGCCGAGCAGCTTGGCCGAGCCTTCGATCACCGCGACCTTGTTCTTCTTCAGCAGGTGCTTGACGCCGCCGTTCAGCTGCCCGGCGACCTTGCGCGAGCGGGCGACGACCTTGTCGAGGTCGAAGGACGGGTTCTGGATGACCAGACCATAATCGGACGCGTGCTTGGCGAGATGCAGCACCTCGGCCGAGCGCAGCAGCGCCTTGGTCGGGATGCAGCCCCAGTTCAGGCAGATGCCGCCCAGGTTTTCACGCTCGATGACCGCGGTGTGCAGGCCCAGCTGCGCGGCGCGGATCGCCGCCACGTAACCGCCCGGTCCGCCGCCGATGACGATGACGTCGTAATTGATGTCGGCCAAGGGTGTTCTCCCCATTCAGGAGCGAGGCGCATCCTCGCGGCCGGCGGCAAAGATGCCTTCCTCGACCCGGCACGCCTCGTCGATGATCGTCTGGTACAGGGTGGCCATGAAGTCCAGATCCAGGCCGTAGGCCTTGCCTGCCTCGGCCGCCCGCCGTTTGACCGCTTCGACGCGGTCGGGCAGGACGGCCGGCAGGTTCTCCGCCATCTTCACCGCTGCGACGCGGTGGACGACGGACAGGCGCTTGCCCAGCAACGCGACGATCTCGTCGTCGATGGCGTCGATCTCGGCGCGGAGCGGGGCAAGGCTTTTCGACATGGAACCGGTCCTCCAGCCGTCAGAGCAGCATCGAGAGCGGATCCTCGAGCAGCTTCTTCACCGCTCCAAGGAATTCCGCACCGACGGCGCCATCGGCCACGCGGTGATCGAAGGTGCCGGTCAGGCTCATCACCGTGGCGATGGCCAGAGCGCCGTCCTTCACCACCGGGCGCTGCTCGCTGGCGCCGACCGCCAGGATGCAGGCCTGCGGCGGGTTGATGATCGCCTGGAACTGCTTGATCCCCATCATGCCCAGGTTGGAGATGGAGATGGTGCCGCCCTGATACTCTTCCGGCTTCAGCGCGTTGTCGCGCGCCTTCTTGGCCAGCGACTTCATCTCGTTGGAGATGTCGGCCAGCCCCTTGGTCTCCGCCTTCTTGACGATCGGGGTGATCAGCCCGGTCGGGGTGGCGACGGCGACCGAGATGTCGGCGTGGCTGTACTGCAGCATCGCCTCGTCGGTCCAGGCGGCGTTCAGCGCCGGGACCTTCTTCAGCGCCAGAGCCACGGCGCGGATGATGAAGTCGTTCACCGACAGCTTGTAGGCGTCGGACCGGCCGTTCAGCTCGGCACGGACCTTCATCAGCGCGTCGATCTCGACATCCACCGTCAGGAAGTAGTCGGGAACCGTGCGCTTCACCTCGCCCAGACGCTTGGCGATGGTCTTGCGCATGCCGCTGTTCGGCACGGCGGTGTAGGCCATGCCGAGCTTGTCGGCGAGCGCCTTGGCATCCACGCCTTCGGCCTTCGCCGGGGCCGGAGCCGCTGCGGGAGCCGGAGCGGCGGCAGCCGGAGCCGAAGCAGGGGCCGGGGCGGCAGCGGCCTTGGCCGGGCCGGCGGCCTTGGCGGCCTCGACGTCGGCCTTGACGATGCGGCCGTGCGGGCCGGTGCCCTTGACGGTCTTCAGGTCGACGCCGGCCTGCTCGGCGATACGGCGGGCCAGCGGGCTGGCGAACACGCGCTCGCCACCTGCCGCCGGAGCGGCAGCAGGAGCGGCCGGAGCAGCGGCGGCAACCGGAGCTGCCGCGGGCGCCGGCACAGCGGCCGGAGCGGCAGCTGCCGGGGCCGGAGCGGAACCGGCGGACGCCAGCGCGCTCTCGTCCTCGCCCTCTTCCAGCAGGATGGCGATGGGGGTGTTCACCGCCACGCCCTGGCTGCCGGCCGGGATCAGGATCTTGCCGATGCGGCCCTCATCGACCGCTTCGACTTCCATGGTGGCCTTGTCGGTCTCGATCTCGGCGAGCACGTCGCCGGACTTCACCGTGTCGCCTTCCTTCTTCAGCCACTTGGCGAGGTTGCCCTCGGTCATCGTGGGCGAGAGGGCAGGCATCAGAATCTGAACGGTCATCCTATCAGCCCTCCTCTCAGCGGTAGCAGGCTTGCTTGGCGGCCTTGACGATGTGATCGACCTGCGGCAGCGCCAGCTTTTCCAGGTTGGCGGCGTAGGGCATCGGCACGTCCAGGCCGGCCACGCGGGCCACCGGCGCATCGAGATAATCGAACGCCTGCTCCATCATCAGAGCGCACATTTCCGAACCGATGCCGGCGAAGGGCCAGCCCTCCTCGACGGAGACGAGGCGGTTGGTCTTCTTGACGCTGTTGACGATGGTCTCGGTGTCCAACGGACGGATCGTGCGCAGGTTGATGACCTCCGCGTCGATGCCTTCCTTGGCCAGGATCTCCGCGGCGGCCAGGGCATGGCCGACCATGATCGAGAAGGCGGTGATCGTCACGTCCTTGCCGGCGCGCTCGATCTTGGCCTTGCCGATCGGCAGCACGAACTCCTCGTCCTCCGGAACCTCGAAGCTCTGGCCGTAGAGAATCTCGTTCTCGAGGAAGACGATCGGGTTGGCGTCACGGATCGCCGCCTTCAGCAGGCCCTTCGCGTCGGCCGCCGACCAGGGCGACACGACCTTCAGGCCCGGGCAGTGCGCGTACCACGAGGCGTAGCACTGCGAGTGCTGGGCGCCGACGCGGGCAGCGGCGCCGTTGGGGCCGCGGAACACGATCGAGTTGCTCATCTGTCCGCCCGACATGTACAGCGTCTTGGCGGCCGAGTTGATGATGTGGTCGATCGCCTGCATGGCGAAATTGAAGGTCATAAACTCGACGACCGGCTTCAGGCCCTTGAAGGCGGCGCCGACGCCAAGACCGGCGAAACCGATCTCGGTGATCGGCGTGTCGATGACGCGACGCTCGCCGAACTCCTGCAGCAGGCCCTGGGTCACCTTGTAGGCGCCCTGGTACTGTGCGACCTCCTCACCCATGACGAACACCTTGTCGTCACGGCGCATTTCCTCGGCCATCGCGTCGCGCAACGCTTCGCGGACCGTCTTCTTGACGGTCTTGGCCATGAATTTGTCCTCGTCCGACGCGGGCGCCGCGACCGGAGCCGCCGGCACCGTGGGTGCCGGAGCCGGAGCGGCTTCCGCCACCGGGGCAGGAGCGGGGGCGGCCGGAGCGGCGGCAGTCGGGGCGTTGCCGCCCTTGCTCAGCGCGCTCTCGTCCTCGCCCTCTTCCAGCAGGACGGCGATGGGGGTGTTCACGGCGACGTTGTCGGTGCCCTCGGCGATCAGAATCTTGCCGACGCGGCCTTCATCGACCGCCTCGACCTCCATGGTCGCCTTGTCGGTTTCGATCTCGGCGAGGACATCGCCGGACTTCACCTGGTCACCTTCCTTCTTCAGCCATTTCGCCAGTTTGCCCTCGGTCATCGTGGGCGACAGGGCCGGCATCAGCACTTCGATCGGCATTCCTCAACCTCCGGCGGCGCGGGGAGTCCGGTTTCCCGTCCCACAAGGCGCCGCTCCCGCTTATCGTTGACGTCAGGATCAGACGAGAATGTCGGTCCACAGCTCCGACGGATCGGGCTCCGGGCTCTGCTGGGCGAATTCGGCCGATTCGGTGACGATCGCCTTCACCTCGCGGTCGATCTCCTTCAGCTTGTCCTCGTCGGCGTGGTTGCCGGACAGGATCTTCGCCTTCAGCTGATCGATGGGATCGGATTCCGACCGCATCTTCTCGACTTCTTCCTTCGTCCGGTACTTGGCCGGGTCGGACATCGAGTGGCCGCGGTAGCGGTAGGTCTTCATCTCGAGGATGACGGGGCCGTTGCCGCCGCGGATGTGCGGCACCCACTGGTCCGCCGCGGCCTTGACCTCCAGCACGTCCATGCCGTTGACCTGATAGCCGGGGATGCCGTAGGCGGCGCCGCGCTGGTGCAGCTCGCCGGCGGAGGCGCGCTCCTGCGAGGTGCCCATGGCGTACTTGTTGTTCTCGATGATGAAGAGCACCGGCAGCTTCCACAGCGCTGCCATGTTGAAGCTCTCGTAGACCTGGCCCTGGTTGATGGCGCCGTCGCCGCAATACACGGCGGCCACGCCGCCGTCGTTGCTGTACTTGTGCGCGAAGGCCAGACCGGTGCCGAGCGGGACCTGCCCGCCGACGATGCCATGGCCGCCGAAGAAGTTCTTCTCCTGGCTGAACATGTGCATCGAGCCGCCCTTGCCCTTGGAGTAGCCTCCAATGCGGCCGGTCAGCTCGGCCATCACGCCCTTGGCTTCCATGCCGCAGGCCAGCATGTGGCCATGGTCGCGGTAGCTGGTGATGACGCTGTCGCCATCCTTCAGGGCGGCCTGCACGCCGACCACGACGGCTTCCTGGCCGATGTAGAGGTGGCAGAAGCCGCCGATCAGACCCATGCCGTACAGCTGGCCCGCCTTTTCTTCAAAGCGGCGGATCAGCAGCATCTCGCGATAATAATGAAGAAGCTCTTCGGAAGAGACGGCTTGAGCGGGCGCGGTGTCGGTCAGCGCCTTGGTGGAACGGCGTCGGGACGCGGCCATGATTCCTCCCCAGGGTTCAAGCGGCAAAGGTCATTGACAAAACCTTTTGCCGCCGCGCGTTGCGGGCATACGAGAGCCCGCACCGGAAGCGAATATGGCGCGCACAGTACACGAGCTTCAGGAGGCGCGCAAACGTCTGTTTTTGCAGCGCTATTTCAGATTAACCGCGAAACGGTTAATCGGCTGATATCCCCTTACTTCTGCTGGCCGGACCCTTCCTGTTCCGCCAGCTTCGGCAGCTTTACGATGACGTCGCGCGCGTTCGCGAAGTTCAGCATAAGGCGCGCCCGCTCCTCCAGCATGTCGCGGTCGAGGCCGTCGCCGCGCAGCAGCTGCGCACGGCGTTCCATGTCCTCCCGCTCGGTGCGGAGCTGGTTGAGGACCCCTTCGGCCTGGGCGATCTCCCCCTGGATCTGCTTCATCGCCACCAGCCCGCGGTCGCCATGGACCGCGTAGTAGGCGAAGTAGGCGACCACGCAGGCGCACAGCGCCGGCATGATTGCTTGGCGGATCGCGCTTTTGGCGGCGCGGGCGAGTGTGTCGGTGAGATCGGCGATCATCGTCATGGTGGCATGATGGAATCACAGCGACTTTCCACCGGTCAAACGAAAAAGATGGAAAAACCAAGTCGCAAAAGGTTCGTGTTCTTTGCGCAACCCAATAATGGACATCCGTGGCGCCCAGGCCACAAGTCGCGACGATGTTCCCGTAAAGTTCTCATCAGTCACCGTAAGCATCCGGTGACCGGAACCTGTTCATCGGAACAGGCACCCACCCGGCATAGCACCAAGGTCCATGGAATGAAACCGGCGGTGGCGTGTTTGGACGCATACGACATCACCGGGGCCGTACCGAGTCCGCCTCGTACTCGCACAGCAAGTCCCGTCGATGGCGCCGCCCACTGGCTGAGGAGCAACACTCATGCGCAGCAAGTTTCTGATCGTGGCCCTGCCCGCCCTGCTTCTGGGTCTGGCCGCCTGCGACGACCACAATGCCCAGAATTCCAACGCGTCAAACCAGACCAGCCCGACCACCAGCAGCGGGTCGAGCAGCGGTTCCACCACCGTCCCGCCGCCTTCGACCGGCGTGCCGGTGCAGGGCGGCACCTCCGGCAACTCGATGAACGAGACCACCGGTGCCACCCAAACCGTGCCGGGCGGATCGACCGCCGGCGGGTCGGCCGGCGGCGGCGGCAGCACCGGCGGAATCCGCCACCCCCTCGGGCGGGCAGTAAAATCGGCGGCCACTAAAAACTGTGAATTTGCGGCCCCTCTCCCGTTCGCGGGTGAGGGGCCGTCCGCTTATACGTCCACCACCCGCCCGTGCCGGTCCGACACGGCACCGCCGCTGTCAGGCTCGAAGGCGACGCCCTTGACCAGCGCCACCACTTCGCGGCCCGGCATCAGTCCCAACTCGCGCACCGCCGCACGGGTGATGCGCGCGATCAGGAAAGAACCGCCCACCGCCAGCCGCACGTCGGCGGAGGAGGGGCCGGCTTCCGCCAACTCGATCACCGTCGCGGCCAGCGCATTGCGCAGACTGACGCCGGCCAGCGGCTGCAATGCGACGATCACGTCGCGGGCATGGATGTGCAGCCGCACTGGGGATCCGGGCAGGCGGTCGATCTGCGGCACGGTCAGCCGTCCGCCGTCGAAGGCCAGCACCGACAGACCGTCTTCCGGAACATGGGCCTCGACCGTCAGGTCCAGCACGGCACCGGCATGCTGCGCGCCGGTCACCGCCGACAGGTCCAGCCGGCCCATCACCGTTCCGACCGGTCCGGACGCACGCACCCTGCCCTCCCCGATCAGCACCATGGTGGTGGCGAGCCGCACCACCTCGTCCAGCGCGTGGCTGACCATGACGATCGGAATGTTCATCTCGTCGCGCAGCCGCTCGATGTAGGGCATGATCTCCGCCTTGCGGGCGGCGTCGAGCGAGGCCATCGGCTCGTCCATCAGCAGAAGGCGCGGCTGCGCCAGCAGGGCGCGGCCGAAGGCGACGCGCTGCCGCTCGCCGCCGGACAGGCCGCGCAGCCGGCGGTCCAGCAGATGGCCGAGCCCTAGCAGATCCACCACCGGGCCGAAGGCGATGCGCCGCTCCGCTACCGGCACACGGCGCAGGCCGTATTCAAGATTGCTGCGGACGGTCATGTGCGGAAACAGCCGGGAATCCTGGAAGACGTAACCGATGCGCCGCTTCTCCACCGGCACGTCGATGCGCCGGGCGCTGTCGAAGAACACGGTGTCGCCGACGCGGATATGCCCCTCGTCCGGCCGGGTCAGCCCGGCAATCGCATTGATGACAGAGGTCTTGCCGGACCCGGAGCGGCCGAACAGCGCCGTCACGCCGCGTTCCTCGGCGGCAAAGGCGACGTCGAGCGTGAAGGCGCCCAGCCTCTGGCGGATTTGCAGGTCGAGCATGATCAGACCTGCCCGATCAGGCGGCGAACCCGGTTCGCCAGGAATTCAGACAGCATCAGCGCCAGCAAAGCCACGGTGAAGGAGATCGCCGCCAGCCTTGCGGCCACCGCATCGCCGCCGGGTTCCTGCGTCGCGGCGTAGATCGCCAGCGGCAGGGTCTGCGTCTTGCCGGGGATGTTGGACACGAAGGTGATCACCGCTCCGAACTCGCCCATCGCCGCGGCGAAGGCCACGATGGCGCCGGACAGCAGTCCGGGCGCCATCAGCGGCAGCAGAATGGTGAAGAAACGGTCGACCGGCCCGGCGCCAAGCGTGCGCGCCGCCGCCTCCAGCCCACCGTCGATCGCCTCCACCGACAGGCGGATCGCCCGCACCATCAGGGGGAAGGACGTCACCGCCACCGCCAGCGAGGCGCCTTCGGCGGTGAAGATCAGCTTGATCCCGAAGGTGTGGTACAGCCAGCCGCCGACCACTCCCTTCGTCCCCATCGTCACCAGCAGGATATAGCCGGTGACAACTGGCGGCAGGACCAGCGGCAGATGGACAAGCCCGTCGAACAGCGTCTTGCCCGGAAAGGAATAACGGCCGAGCACCCAGGCGGCGAGCACGGCGAGCGGCAATCCCAACGCGATGGCGACGCCCGCGACACGCAGGCTCAGCAGCAACGCGGTGGTCTCCATCGGCGTCAGGATTTCCATGCCGCTGAGCTTACGGTGCTTTGGGTGCCGGGACGAAGCCGAATTCCGTCCAGACCGCCATGCCGTCCGGCGACTTCATGTAGTCGAGGAAGGACGCGGCAGCTGCATTCTTCGAGGACGCAACCAGCGCCGCCGGATAGGTGATCGGCGGATAGCTGTCGGGCGGAAAGGCTGCCGCGACCTCCACCCCCGGATCGACGGCGGCATCGGTGCGATAGACGATGCCGACCGGCACCTCGCCGCGGCTGACCAGAACCAGGGCCGCGCGCACGCTGTCGGCCCGCGCCAGCTTCGGTTCGACCGCCGCCCACTGGCCCAGCTTCTCCAGCGCGGCCTTGGCGTACTTCCCGACCGGAACGTTCGACGGGTCGCCGGTGGCGAGCCGCCCGTCGCCCAGTTGCTCCGCCAGCTTGCCGCCCTTGGACAGGTCGGGCTTCAGAGTTGATCCCTTGGGCACCACAACCACCAGCTCGTTGCCGAGCAGATTCACCCGGCTGTCGGTCTTGATCAGGCTGCGCTGCTGGAGATAGTCCATCCAGTCGAGATCGGCCGAGATGAAGATGTCCGCCGGAGCGCCGTTCTCGATCTGCTTGGCCAGTGCCGACGAAGCGGCGAAGGAGGAGGTCACGGTGGCCCCGGTCTTCGCCTTGAACTGCGAGGCCAGCTTTTCCACCGCATTCTTGGTGGAGGCCGCCGCCAGCACCAGCACATCCTGCGCCATCGCCGCCGGTGCCGCGAGCGTCAGCCCGACACCGAGAATGACCGCCGACATCGCCGACCTGAATCGGCCGCGCCCAAGAGCCCCATGCAACCCAACCATCGCCACCTCCTGCCGGATTAGACATTTCATCTATATTCCAACGGATACAGCGCTTCGCATTTGCGGTAAAGCGCAAACGGTTTGGCCGACGCTGGATCCGGATCTCAAACGCCGAACCTGTGCACGCATATCGGGCGTTCACATCATGTCATGACTTGCCTTGCTACGCCGTGATAGGAAGTTCGGCTGATCGGACCCGGTCCAAGCCACCTCCCGCACCAGGAAAGCCCCATGCGCGCCGTCAAGATTTCCCCCTCGATTCTCTCCGCCGATTTCGCCCGGCTGGGCGAGGAGGTCCGCGCGGTCGATGCCGCCGGCGCCGACTACATCCATATCGACGTGATGGACGGCCATTTCGTGCCGAACCTGACCATCGGGCCGGGCGTGGTGAAGGCGCTGCGTCCCCACACCGCCAAGGTCTTCGACGTCCATCTGATGATCTCGCCGGTGGATCTCTTCGTTCCGGACTTCGCCAAGGCCGGTGCTGACATCATCACCGTCCATCCGGAGGCCGGTCCGCACCTGCACCGCACCATCCAGTTGATCAAGTCACTGGGCAAGAAGGCCGGCGTGTCGCTGAACCCTGCCACGCCGGTGGACGCCATCCAGCATGTGCTGGAGGACATCGACCTCGTCCTGGTGATGACGGTCAATCCCGGCTTCGGCGGCCAGAGCTTCATCAAGAGCCAGCTTCCGAAGATCCGTGACCTGCGCGCCCGCATCGACGCGCTCGGCAAGCAGATCGACCTTGAGGTGGACGGCGGCATCAACCCGGAAACCGCGCGTCTGGCCATCGAGGCCGGCGCCGACGTGCTGGTGGCCGGTACCGCCACCTTCACCGGTGGGCCGGAGCAGTACGCCGCCAACATCAGCGCGCTGCGCTGACCCGGTCAGAATGACTGCGGCCCCGAAAGCGCCCCCGATCAGGGAGCGCTTTCGGGACTGTTTTCGTTCGGAGAGGCGGTCGGGAGGATACGGCGTAGGGCCGGCAGGTTCTGCCCTACCGAAAGAATACCAGTCCAAAAGATCCGCCGGTGGCGAGAACCAAATCCCTCTTTGCCCGTTATTGGGCATGGGAAGACGGTCCCGCAACGGAAGGGAAATCACCATGGGCATTCTCTGGACGATCATCATCGGCTTTCTCGCCGGCATCGTCGCCAAGTTCCTGATGCCGGGTCGCGATCCGGGCGGCTTCATCATCACCACCCTGCTGGGCATCGCCGGCGCCTTCGTCGCCACCTATCTGGGTGCTGCCGTCGGTTGGTACCGGCCGGGTGAAGGTGCTGGCTTCATCGGCGCCATCGTCGGCGCGATCATCATCCTGGCCATCTACCGCATGATCGCCGGCCGCCGCACGACGGTGTAAGGACGGTTCAGAGAAATGCCGGCCTGCCTGCAGGTCGGACATGAAAAAGGGACCGCGGGACGACCGGCGGTCCCTTTTTCATTGCGTGATCGGCATCAGGCCAACGCCACCGGCTGCGGCATGAAGATGGCGCGGGAGATGGCGGCCTGGATGCCCGCATTGGTGAAGGGCTTGCGCACGATCTGCCCCAGATGGCGGGCATCGCGGGCCAGGATGTCATCGTCGAACGCAGTGACGAAGATGGTGCGCAGGTCGCGCACGCGTTTCAGCCGCCGGGCGATCTCGATCCCGCTGCCGCCATCGGCCAGCCGGACGTCCAGCAGGGCCAATGTCGGCTTTTCGGCATCCAGCAGCGCCAGCGCCTCCGGCTCGTTGCCGGCGGTGCCACAGACGACATGGCCCATTTCCGCGACCAGCGCCCCCAGTTCCATCGCCAGCAGGACATTGTCCTCGACCACCATGACCCGCTGCACCATGGTGCTGCGCACCCGCGCGCGGGCCGATTTCAGCCGCGCAATCGCCTCCCCCGTCCTCAATTGCAGGACCTTCGCCGCCTGCGGCAGGGACAGCCCCTCCAGTGCGGTGAGCAGATACAGGCGACGGTCGGGCTCCGGCAGTTCGGCCAGGGCACGTTCGATGGGATGGGGAGAGGGCAACGGGCGGCCGGGCGGCCCGAATTCCTCAGGAGAGCGGTCGAACAGCAGGTTCAACAGGGCGTACATCGACAGGCGGGCGCCGTCGCCGCCGCGGTCCAGCCCGAAACGGGTGGGTGCCATCACCGCAGCCTCGACACAGCGGGTTACCAGCGCGTCGCCACGGTCTGTGGCGCCGGTCAATGCGCGCGCATAGCGGCGCAGCACCGGAACCACCTCGAACAGTTCGCATTCGTAAACGAGCATACCCGTGACTCCGCTCCCCGGTGGGAGTTGCCGCTCTGGAATCGCGCCGGCCCTGTCCAATCGGGCCACAGAACCTGCTTGATGATCGTCCGTCGTCTTTTCCGGATCCTGACCACGACCGGCGGAGGGGTCGACTGGGAAATGGGGGTGTGGGCGGTCATCGCCCGGTCAGTAAGCTCCGATCAGGGTCGAGCCGGCCGGTCGCTTGGCTTCCGGTCACTTTACGCACGTGTCACTTGGCGCACGCATCACTTGGCGTTTTGGCGAATCTGCCTGCTGCGCCATTGCCAGGGCTTTTCCACCTGCCCGGCCCACAGCCCCAGCCGCTTGCTCTGGGCATAGGCCTCGCCCTTCTGATAGGCGGGCGACAGGCTGGCATATTGGAAGGCCCAGCCGCGCGCCACCATCGCAGCCCCCAGATCGACACCGCGCACGCGGCATTCGCCCTTCTTCTCGCCGGTGCGGTCCTGTTCGGTGACGGTACAGGTCACCTCCTCGCCCTTCACCATGTTGGCAAGCACCGCGGTGGCGACCTTGAAACAGTCCAACTCGTGGCCGTAGCGGTTCTTGCACTTCTGCCCCGGATCGGGCGCATCGATGCCCATCAGCCGCACCGCCGTCCCATTGACGGTCAACAGATCGCCCTCCACCGCCATGGCGGTGCCCTTGATCGTCTGGTCCGGTGTGTTGGCAATCGGGCCGCGGCTCTTGGCCGACTGGTTGGTCTGCGCCGCGGCGGAGCCGGCCAGCAACAGCACCGCAACGACCGCCGCAACCCTCATGGCCGCCGCCAGCGCCATCGCCTCAGAACAGGCTCGGCTGGTCATCGCCCCGCTTGTCCTTCGCTTTCGCCGGCACGGTCTCCTGCGGCGGGTCGAGGCAGGAGCAGTCGTCGTTGCGGACGCTGTTGACCTTCGGCCCCACCGGCACGACGTCCAGCCACTCCTCCGGTGCCGAGCGGATCAGCCGCTCCAGCACCGGCAGCGGGGTGGCCGGGTCCAGCCAGGCATCCCAGTCGGCGGGGTCGAGCACCACCGGCATGCGGTCATGCAGGAATGACAGTGTGGCATTGGTAGCTGTCGTCACCACCGTCGCGGTTTCCAGCGGCGGATCGAGCGGAGCGGCGCCCTTCGGTCCGCGCCAGCGTTCCCACAAGCCCGCGAGCGCGAACAGGCCGCGGTCGCGGCGGCGGATGACATGGCCCTGCTTGCGCGGCTTGGCCCCCTCCCCCACGCTGGTCCATTCATAGAATCCGTCCAGCGGGACCAGGCAGCGGCGCTTGCGGAAAGCATCGCGGAAGGCCGGCTTGTCAGCCACCGATTCGCCGCGCGCGTTGATCATGCGGCCACCGATGGCGGCATCGTCGGCCCAGGGCGGCACCAGCCCCCAGCGGACCATTGCCAGATGGCGGCCGTCCTCCTCCCGCCGGATGATGGGAATGTCCTGGGTCGGGGCGATATTCCACCGCGGCATCAGGTTCAGCCGTTCGGGAACGCCGAACAGTCGCTGGACCTCGCTGACCGGGGTGGTGAGAAGCATTCGTCCACACATGCCCTGGAATATGGCCCCGGAAGGTTCCGTGCGCCAGCCGCATTCCCAAACGTCGCTGCGTTCCACCGACAATCCTTGCAACGGACAACCGTCACCCATACCGGCGGCCGGGGTTTCCCTGGCGCTCAAGCCGGCCTATCTTCGCGGGGCAGACCAATCGCATCGCACCGGAAGGCGGGAGTTCACCCATGAAGTTCGGCATCGGACAGGCGGTTCCGCGCACCGAAGACGCCCGGTTGCTGACCGGCGGCGGCCGCTATACCGACGACGTGTCTCTTCCCGGACAGGCCTATGCGGCCTTCGTCCGCTCGCCCCATGCCTTCGCCGCCATCGGCGCGGTCGATGCGTCGGAAGCGCTGGCGCAGCCCGGCGTGCTGGCGGTCTACACCGTCGCCGATCTTGATACCGAGAAGATCGGCATGATCCCCTGCCAGGCGGCGCTGAAGCAGCGCGACGGGTCGGACTATGTCCAGACGCCCCGCCCGGCGCTGGCCCGCGGCTTCGCCCGCCATGTCGGCGACCCGGTCGCAATGGTGGTGGCGGAAACGCTGGAGGCCGCGCGCGAGGCCGCCGAGCTGGTGATGATCGATTACGAAGACCGCCAGTCCGTCACCGGCACGCTGGAGGCGCTGGAGCCCGGCCGCCCGCTGGTGTGGGACGAGGCGCCGGACAACCTCTGTTTCGACTGGGACACCGGCGACGAGGCGGCAGTGGAGGCCGCACTGGCCGGCGCCCACCGCGTGATCGAGCTGGAACTGGTCAACAACCGCGTCGTCGCCAATCCGATGGAGGGCCGCGCCTGCGTCGCCGGCGTCGAATCCGGGGCGGACGGCGCACCCGGCCGGCTGCTGATCTATGTCACCAGCCAGGGCGTGCATGGCCTGCAGAAGCAGTTCGCCAAGATCCTGAACGAACCGGAACAGCGCATCCGCGTGCTGACCACCGATGTCGGCGGCGGGTTCGGCATGAAGCTGTTCAACTATCCCGAATATGTCGCCTGCCTGTTCGCCGCCCGCCGTCTGAACCGCGCGGTGAAATGGGCGGCCGACCGGATCGAGGGCTTCATCAGCGACGACCATGGCCGCGATCATGTCAGCACGGCACGCCTCGCGCTCGATGCCGACGGGCATTTCCTCGGGCTGCGGGTCGATACCGTCGCCAATCTCGGCGCCTACCTGTCCAACTACGGCCCCTTCATTCCGACCGATGCCGGATCGGCGATGCTGGTCGGCTCCTACAGGACGCCTGCCGTCTATGTCCGGGTGAAGGGCGTCTTCACCAACACCCAGCCGGTGGACGCCTATCGCGGCGCCGGGCGGCCGGAAGCGGCCTATCTGCTGGAGCGGCTGATCGATCATGCCGGCCGCGTCACCGGCCTCGGTCCGGCGGAGATCCGGCGGCGCAACTTCATTCCGGCCAGCGCCATGCCCTATGCCACGCCGATGGGGCAGGTCTACGACACCGGCGAATTCGTCCAGAATCTTGAGGACGGGCTGATCCTTGCCGACATGGCCGGCCTGCCCGCCCGCAAGACGGAGGCGAAGGCCCGCGGCAAGCTGCGTGGTGCCGGCCTGGCCACCTACATCGAGGCCTGTTCGGGCGGCGGGCCGGAGCAGGCGACCGTCCAGGTCAACGGAGACGGCAAGGTCGTCCTGATGATCGGCACCCAGACCAACGGCCAGGGGCACGAGACCGCCTACAAGCAAATCCTCGCCGACCGGCTCGGCGTCCCGCCGGAAGATGTGGAGGTGGTGCAGGGCGACACCGACCGAGTCAGCTGGGGGTCCGGCACCGGCGGTTCCCGCTCGGTCCCGGTCGGCGGCTCGGCATTGGCGGAGGGGGCGGCCAAGGTGGTGAAGGCCGCGACCGCCGTTGCTGCCGACCTGCTGGAAACCGCGGAGGTCGATGTGGAGTTCGCCGAAGGCCGCTTCACCATCGTCGGCACCGACCGCTCGGTGTCTCTGAAGGAGGTGGCGGCGAAGGCGGCAGACGGCGGCACCGGCGGCATCGCCTTCTCCGAGATGGCGCGCTGGACCCCACCGGCCAGCACCTTCCCCAACGGCTGCCACATTGCCGAGGTGGAGATCGATCCCGCCACCGGCATCGTCGAGGTTCTGCGCTACAGCGTCGTCGACGATTTCGGCACGGTCATCAACCCAATGCTGGTGATCGGCCAGATCCATGGCGGCGTGGCGCAAGGGCTGGGTCAGGCGTTGCAGGAGCGCGTGGTGTTCGATCCCGACAGCGGCCAGCTTCTGTCCGGTTCCTTCATGGACTATCAGATGCCGCGGGCGGTCGACATGCCGCCGATCGAGGTGAAGCTGAACAGCGTGCCCAGCACCACCAACATGCTGGGCATGAAGGGCGCCGGCGAGGCCGGCGCCATCGGCGCGCCGCCAGCCATCATCAACGCGGTGGTCGATGCGCTGTCCGACCTCGGCATCACCCACATCGACATGCCGGCGACGCCGGAAACCGTGTGGGCGGCAATCCGCCGTGCCGAAACCCGGATGGCTGCGGAGTAGGCTGTTTAGCGAGGCTTACCGGAACGGTAAGGGAAAGTCCTAGTCGGAAGGTGCGGCACTTGCCACACCTCCGTCGGATGAAATCCATGGCATTGTTCCTTACCTAAAGGTGGCAATCTATTGACTGGCAGGGGTAGGGCGATGGCGTTTGGTGACGGTGGGTGTGGCGGACAATGTGCTGACCGTCTCGATCTGGACTTCACGATGGCGTTCCAGCCCATCGTCGACGTCGCCAATGGCGGTGTCTGGGCGCATGAGGCGCTGGTGCGCGGTCTTGAGGGTCAGGGCGCAGGCTGGGTCCTGGGACAGGTGACCGATTCCACCCGCTATGCCTTCGACCAGTCCTGCCGCATCAAGGCCATCGAACTGGCATCGTCCCTGCCGATGAACGGCGCCCGCCTGTCGATCAATTTCCTGCCGAACGCCGTCTACAAGGCGGAAGCCTGCATCCGCGCCACGCTGGCCGCCGCCCGCCGCACCGGCTTCCCCACCGACCGCATCATCTTCGAGGTGACGGAGAACGAGCGGGTGGTGGACCACGACCATCTGAAAAGCATCTTCAACGAATACAAGCGCCAGGGCTTCCTGACCGCCATCGACGATTTCGGCTCCGGCTATTCCGGCCTGAACCTGCTGGCCGAGTTCCAGCCCGACATCATCAAGCTGGACATGGAGCTGACCCGCAACATCGACACCGAGCGGGCACGGCGCAGCATCGTCAAGGCCATCCTGGCGGTGTGCGAGGATCTCGCCATCACGCCCATCGCCGAGGGCATCGAGACGGCGGACGAGGCCAAGACCCTGCGCGATCTTGGCGTCACCCTGATGCAGGGCTACCTGTTCGCCAAGCCGGCTTTCCAGGCCGTGGTGACCGATCCGGAAATGGCGATGCTGGCCGCCTGAGCCTCACTCCCACGCCCGAACCGGTGCGGTCATGTAGCTCATTCCCCCGCCATAGCTGGCCAGCTTGGCCTCCAGCGCCGGCCCACCGTCCGCATAGGGCGTGAAACCGGCCCGGTCCCAATAGCTCCGCGCGCCCGGCGTGGAGGTCAGCGCCAGCCACCGCCAGCCCTCCCGCGCCGCCAGCCCGTGCGCATAGCCCAGAACCGCCGCCCCCAGGCCGGTGCCGCGCGACTCCGGCAGCAGCGCGATGTCATGCAGATACAGGCAGTCCGCATCGGCCGGCAGGCTGCCGAGCGGCGTATCGAGGGGCGGCGGCACGCCGAGCCTGCCGGGATGCATGACGCCGTAGCCGATGGCCTCTCCGCCGCGCTCGGCCACACGGCAGCCGGCGGGGTAAAGCGCCAGCCGTTCCTCGAACACGCTGCGCTCCTCGGGATAGGCCGGATGCACGATGTCCGCGATGGCGAGGACCCGATCCAGATCGGCCGCGGTCATAGCACGCCATAGGGCCGATGCTCCGCGGCCCTCTCCCCGTTCACCGTGCGACTGTAACCCGGCCGTCATCCGCCTTCTCCGTTCCACACCCGTTCAAGAGCTTCCGGCCCGCCATCGGGCACGGTATGCTGACTCTTCATACCATAGGGAGTTCACCCCATGCCCGATGCCGCTGTGGCGCGCCTGCTGCCGACGGTCCGCACCATCGCTCACGAGGCCGGTCAGGTCATCCTGCGCTTCTACAACGACGGCATCGACGTCGCCACCAAGGTCGACGGCAGCCCTGTCACGCAGGCCGACCATGCGGCGGAGGCGGTGATCGTTCCGGCGCTGCACCATCTGCTGCCCGGCGTCCCGGTTGTCGCGGAGGAGGCGATGGCCGCCGGCCATAAGCCCGACATCTCCGGCGGCCGGTTCTGGCTGGTCGATCCGCTCGACGGCACCAAGGAGTTCATTTCCCGCAACGGCGAGTTCACCGTGAACATCGCCCTGATCGAGAATGGCGCCCCAGTGCTGGGCGTCGTCTACGCTCCCGCCACCGGCGACCTCTATGCCGCGGCCGGCCCAGGCACCGCCGTCCATTGCGCGGAAGGCCGCCACGACCACGCGATCTCCGTCCGCAACCCGCCGGCCGACGGGCTGACCGTCGTCGCCAGCCGGTCCCACGGCAGCGGGTCGGTGCTGGACGAGTTCCTCGGCAACTATGCGGTGAAGGACCGGGTATCCTGCGGCAGCTCGCTGAAATTCTGCACCGTGGCGAGCGGCAAGGCCGACCTCTACCCGCGCTTCGGACCGACCAGCGAATGGGACACCGCCGCCGGCCACGCCGTGCTGATCGGTGCCGGCGGCCGGGTGGAACAGCCGGACGGCTCGCCCCTGGTCTATGGCAAGGACGACATCCTGAATCCGAACTTCGTCGCCTACGGCTGGAAATGACATCTTCCGTATCGTGCCTGGGTGAAGCGGCGACCGCGGTGCTCACCACCGCGGCGCCGCTGGAGAAAGTGCGCCTGACCCGCCGTCACGCCGCCGCATGGCGCGACGGTCTTCTGTCGCCCGACGTGCCGGCACCGCCGCCCGACCGCCCTGCCCGTCCCGACCGGCCGGAGCTGAAGCTGCCTCGCGACATGCCCAAGCGCGGGCGCGGCGGCAGTGCCCAGAACCGCATCGCCCTGCTGCATGCGCTGGCGCACATCGAACTGAACGCCATCGATCTCGCCTGGGACATCGTCGCCCGATTCGCGCCTCTCGGCCTGCCGAAGGGCTTCACCGACGACTGGATCCAGGTGGCCGACGACGAGGCTCGGCATTTCCAGATGCTGGAAACCCGGCTGAACGCGCTGGGGTCCTCCTATGGCGACCTGCCGGCCCATGACGGGCTGTGGCAGGCGGCGACCGAGACCGCCCACGACCTCGCCGCCCGGCTGGCGGTGGTGCCGATGGTGCTGGAGGCGCGGGGACTGGACGTGACGCCGGAGACCGTGCGCCGCCTGCGCGATTTCGGCGACGCGGAGAGTGCCGATTTGCTCCAGACCATCCATGACGAGGAGATCGGCCACGTCGCCGCCGGCCGCCGATGGTTCGTCCATCTCTGTGCCGACCGCGGGGCGGAGCCGGTCGCCCTGTGGCAGGAGCTGGTCGGCCGCCATTTCCGCGGCGGGCTGAAGCGCCCGTTCAACACCGCCAGCCGTCAATTGGCCGGCTTCGGCCCGGAATATTACGAGCCGATCACTCCCGAAATTGACCGCAAGCCGGAAACCCGGTAAGGCGCTGCATATCATGGCCGTATACACCGAAGTCACCGACGAGGATCTCAGCACCTTCGCCGCCCAGTACGATCTGGGCGCGGTGCTGTCGTGCAAGGGCATCGCGGAGGGGGTGGAGAATTCCAACTTCCTGCTGGTGACCGAACGCGGACCCTACATCCTGACGCTCTATGAAAAGCGCACGCGGAAGGAGGATCTGCCCTTCTTCCTCGGCCTGATGGAGCATCTGGCGGACAAGGGCATCGCCTGCCCGCTGCCGGTGGCGGCGCGCGACGGCGTGGCTCTGCGCGAGCTGTGCGGCCGCCCGGCGGTGATCGTCACCTTCCTGGCCGGCATGTGGCCGCGCCGGATCACGCCGCAGCATTGCGCCCAGTTGGGCGAAGCACTGGCGCGGCTGCATCTGGCGGTCGGCGATTTCCGCATGGAGCGGCCGAACGCGCTGGCCCTGCCCGGCTGGAAGGATCTGTTCGCCAAGTCGGCCGAGCGCGCCGATGAGGTGGCCCCCGGCCTGCGCGCCACCCTGGATGCCGAACTGGCGGCGCTGGAGGCCAACTGGCCGGTCGGTCTGCCTTCGGGCGTCATCCACGCCGACCTGTTCCCGGACAACGTCTTCTTCCGCGGCGACAGCCTGTCCGGCCTGATCGACTTCTATTTCGCCTGCAACGACTTCCTCGTCTATGACGTGGCGATCTGCATCAATGCCTGGTGTTTCGAGATCGACGGCTCGTTCAACGCCACCAAGGCCCGGCTGCTGCTGTCCAACTACCGCAAGGTCCGGCCGCTGTCCCGCGAGGAGCTGGACGCCCTGCCCTGGCTCTGCCGCGGCAGCGCCGTGCGCTTCCTGCTGACCCGTCTCTATGACTGGCTAAACCACCCGCCGGGCGCCTTCGTGCGGCCGAAGGATCCGCTGGAATATCTGCGCAAGCTGCGCTTCCACCAGTCGGTCCGCGGTCTGGGCGACTATTTCCTCGACGACTCGGATGCGGGCAGGAGCTGACGGCATGACGGACAGCACCATTTCGCCCGAAGCCGGCGGCAAGACCGTCGACATCTTCACCGACGGCGCCTGCAGCGGCAATCCCGGCCCCGGCGGCTGGGGCGCCATCCTGCGCTATGGCGAGGTGGAGAAGGAGCTTTACGGCGGCGAGCCGGCGACCACCAACAACCGCATGGAACTGATGGCGGCCATCATGGCGCTGGAGGCCCTCAAGAAGCCGGTGACCGTCCGTCTCTTCACCGACAGCGAATATGTGAAGAACGGCATCACCAAGTGGATCCATGGCTGGAAGGCCAAGGGCTGGATGACCGCCGACAGGAAGCCGGTGAAGAACGTCGATCTGTGGCAGCGCCTGGAAGAGGCGAAACGGCAGCACGAGATCGAGTTCCACTGGGTGCGCGGACACGCCGGCCACCCCGAAAACGAACGTGCCGACGAACTGGCGCGGCGCGGCGTGGCCGACGTGCGGGCCAGAAGCTGAACAGGCGCCCCCTCCCCGGACCTTCCCGAGGAGGGGGCGCTTTACGATCAGACCTTTTCCAGCACGGCTTCGGCCGACGACACCTCGAACTTGCCGGGGGCCTCGACGGCGACATGGGTGACCTTGCCGTCCTCGGCCACCAGGGCGAAGCGCTGGCCGCGGGTGCCCAGGCCATGGGCCGAGCCGTCCATGGTCAGGCCGAGAGCGGTGGTGAAGGTGGCGTTGCCGTCGGGCAGCATCTTGACCTTGTCGCCGACGCTGCCCTTGTCACCCCAGGCGCGCATCACGAAGGGATCGTTGACGGCGAGGCAGATGATGCTGTCCACGCCCTTGGCCTTCAGCGCGTCGGCCTGCTGGACGAAGCCCGGCAGGTGCTTGGCGGAGCAGGTCGGGGTGAAGGCGCCGGGAACGGAGAACAGGACGACCTTCTTGCCCTTGAACAGCTCGTCCGTGGTGACTTCCTGCATGCCGTTGTCGGTCAGCCACTTCAGCGTGACGGACGGAATGGTATCGCCAACCTGGATGCTCATCGTCTCTAACCCTTCCGGTTTTTGGGTTTGGCCCGTTTTCGGGTCCGGCCGGACCCTCTTTGCGGAGCCCGGCCCTGCATCCCTTCTATCCCTCGCGGCGAGCGCCCGCAAGGCGCGGCTGACCAGACGGCACAACCGTGATCAAGCCTTCTTCACGAACTCCGACTTCAGATTTATCGCGCCGATGCCGTCAATCTTGCAGGCGATGTTGTGCCCGTCGGCCCCGTCCACCAGACGGATGTTCTTCACCTTGGTCCCGCCCTTGACCACCAGCGACGATCCCTTGACCTTCAGGTCCTTGATGACGGTGACGCTGTCGCCGTCGGCCAGCGGGTTGCCGTTGGCATCGCGCACGCCCTGCCCGGCTTCGCCATCCACGGCCGCGGCAGCCGTGTCGGGGTTCCACTCATGCCCGCAGTCCGGGCAGTTCCACAGGCTGCCGTCATTGTAGGCGTTTTCGGAGCTGCACTGCGGGCAGTTGATCTGATCGTCCATCATCGTCCTCTTGGCGCGGGATGCTCTCCCGGAGCCGCCCTGTTACCGCAGAATAGCCGCAACGGCCATAGGCCTTTTCCGGACCCTGCTCAGACACCCTTGCCTGCTGACTTGCCCGCCGCCTTGCTCAACGCCTCCAACACCGCGCCTTCGCTCAGCAATTCCGGCAGAGCGAGGCCGTCCGGTGCGCCGGGGCCATAGACGATGTTGAAGGGAATGCCGTAACGGCCATGGTCGGACAGGAACTTCGCGATCGTCGCGTCCGGGCGGGTCCAGTCGGCGCGCATCGCCACGACGGCCGGGTCGTCCATCCGCTGGGCAACCTCGCCGCGATTCAGCACCAGCTTCTTGTTTGCCTGGCAGGTGATGCACCAATCGGCGGTCACGTCGACGAACACCGTGCGTCCGGCGGCGACATGCTCGCGGATCGTGGCTTCGGCAAAGGGGACCCAGCGTGCCTTGGACTCGGCAAGCACCGGCGCCGCACCGGCCGACGGACCGACCGCCGCCGGCATGGCGAAGGCGGTGACCGCCAGTACGCCGGCCAGCGCCGGCCCCGCCGTCCGCGCGGCGCCCCGCGCGCTCCGCCCGACCCACAGTGACAGCACCAGCGCCGCCATCATCAGCCCGACCGTGGCCGCGGCCACATCGCCGATCTGCGCGGTCAGCACCGACAGCAGCCAAAGCGCCGTCAGCATCATCGCGAACCCCAGAACCGCCTTCAGCGTCGCCATCCAGCTCCCCGGACGCGGCAGCCAGCCCGCCACCCGCGGCCATGCCGCGACAGCCAGATAGGGCAGAGCCAACCCGACGCCCAGAGTCGCGAAGATCGCGTAGATCTCCACCGGCCCCTTCGACAGGGCGAATCCCACCGCCGTGCCCAGGAAGGGCGCGGAACAGGGTGTCGCCAGCAGGGTCGCGAACATGCCGGTGGCGAACGGCCCGGCCAGCCCGTCGCCGCCCAGCCGGTCGGCCATGGCGCGCGGCAACGGCACCTCGAACAGGCCCCACAGGTTGGCCGAGAACAGCGTGACCAGCACGACCATGAAGACCAGGAACAGCGGCTGCTGGAACTGGATGCCCCAGCCGACCGCCCCGCCCGCCGCCTTGACCCCGACCAGTACAGAAGCCATCAGCAGGAACGAGGTCAGGATACCGGCGGCACTCGCCAGGAAGCCGGCACGCACGGCGGCCGGCGCCTGCCCGCCATGCTTGACCACCGATATCAGCTTCAGCGACAGCACCGGCAGCACGCAGGGCATCAGGTTCAGGATCAGGCCGCCTAGCAGGGCCACCCCCAGCATCGCCAGCAGACCCACACCACCGGGCACCGACGCGGCGCCGCCGGCCGACGCGGTTGCCGGTGCTTCGACCGCCTTGTCGCCGTCGACCAGGGTCAGCGTCATCGCGCGCCCGGCGAGATCGAGGCCCTGCTGCGGATCGGTCACCGTCAGGGTCAGGCGGACATGGCGGTCATTGTCGGAAAAGACCGTCTTGGGGGCGGAAAAGGTCAGCGGCGGGTCCGTCTCAACGAACAGATCGGGGGAGACGAAGCCATCGGCGGCGGTCGCCTCGACCTCCAGGGCGCCCCCCTTGCCCTGCACGGAGTTGATGCGCAGCAGACCGTTCGGCCCCTTCGGCACCAGCGCCTGCGCACGCGCCACGTCGTTGGCGACGTCGCTGGGCTCGGCCGGCCCGGCCGGAAGAGCAAGGGCAAGCTCCAGAGTTTGCGGCACGCAGATTTCCGAGCAGACCAGCAGTTCGGCGGTCAGCGCCAGATCGACCGGCTTTCCGGGCGTCGCCGGCTTGCCCTCGATCGGGAAGAGAACCGCCGTGTCATAGCCCGCCGTTTCAAATCCCAGAACCGAGAAGCGGTGCGGCGCCGGATAGGACAGCGTCGCCTCCCCCAGATTGCCGGAGCGGCTCCAGTCCAGGCGCGGCGCAAAGCCGGCATCGCCGGGGGAGCGCCAATAGGTCTTCCATCCCGGCTCCAGCCGCAGTTCCAGTCCCAACGGCAGCGCCGCCAGATCGCCGGTGCCGCGCACCGCCGACACCAGACGCGCCTCCACCGGTCCTGCCTTGGTCCAGGCCCCGACCGCATCCTGCGCAAAAACAGGGGTACCGCCACCGGCAAGCGCGGCCAGACTCAGCAGAAGGGCGAGGGCATGTCTTTTCATCGCGCGCACTGTTCTCTTCCCTGGAAGGGGCGCATCCGCGTCCCCGACACCCTATATGATAGCCCATATAATGGTGACAAAGCTCGGCCGGTGCTGTCACACTCCGGTGAAAGCGTCGCCAGAGCGCCAACCACAACCGCACGTGGGTACGGGCAGCGGTTTCCCGCACCGGACCGACGACAAGGATAATCGCCCATGCCGCGCCTGACCAAGTCTCCGGACTCCAAGACCACGGAATCGCTGACCGGCCAGCTGCTGATCGCCATGCCCGGAATGGAGGACCCGCGTTTCCAGCGTACGGTCATCTATGTCTGCGCCCACAATGAAGACGGCGCAATGGGGCTGGTGGTCAACCGGCTGTTCGGGTCGATCACGTTCGAGGATCTGCTGGAACAGCTCGACATGGACATCGCGCAGCCGGTCAACAACCTGCCGGTGCATTACGGCGGCCCCGTCGAGTTCGGGCCGTGGCTTCGTCCTGCATTCGACCGACTATGTCCGCGACGGCACCCTGGTGGTGAACGACGACGTGGCCCTGACCGCCACCATCGACATCCTGCGCGCCATTTCCGAAGACCGCGGCCCGCGCCGCAACCTGCTGCTGCTCGGCTATGCCGGCTGGGGTCCGGGGCAGCTCGACGCCGAATTCCAAGCGAACGGCTGGCTGAACGTGCCCTGCGACGAGAAGCTGCTGTTCGATACCGACCTGGACGCCAAATGGGAACGCGCCATCGGCAAGCTGGGTGTCAGCGTCTCCATGCTGTCGGGCGAAGCCGGGCACGCCTGAGCGCGCCCGGCCTCCCGGCGATCCTTTACGTCGCCCACCGCGCTGCCGCTGCGTCGTCGCTGTCCTTGGCCTCGACCCAGCGCTCGCCCTCCGGCGTGGCTTCCAGCTTCCAGAAGGGCGCCCTGGTCTTCAGCCAGTCCATCAGGAAGCGGCAGGACTCGAAGGCAGCGTCCCGGTGGGCCGACGCGGTGGCGACCATCACGATGCGGTCGCCCGGCTCCAACCGGCCATGGCGGTGGATCACCAGCACATCGTCCAGCGGCCAGCGGCGGCGCGCCTCCTCCTCGATGGTCTCCAACTGCTTCTCGGTCATGCCGGGGTAATGTTCCAGCGTCATGGCGCTGACGGCGGCACCGCCGGCGACGTCGCGCACCAGCCCGACGAACATCGCCACCCCGCCAACGCTGGTGCGGCCGGCGGTGAAGGCGGCATATTCGGCGCCGACATCGAAATCCCCGGCCTGGACGCGGATCGCCATCTGTCAGCCTCCCGTCACCGGCGGGAACAGCGCCACCTCGTCGGTGGCCGAGATCGGGTGGTCGTAGGGCACATGCTCCTGGTTCACCGCCACCTTGACCACCTTGCTGTTGGCCAGCGCCTCGGCATGACGGGGGCTGCGGGTTTTCAGCCATTCGACGAGATCGCCGGCCGTTGCGACCTCCGCCGGCAGGTCCACCGTCTCGGTCGGCACGCCGATCTTGCTGCGCAGCCAGGCGAAATAGAGAATCTTCATCACGCGACCTCTACAGGAATTCTTTGAAAGGCAGGAAATCGACGGTCATGCCGGGCTCGACCCGCGCCAGATCCTCGGGCAGTTCGATCAACCCCTCGGACTCCACCAGCGACGAGAGCACGCCGGCCCCATCGCGCGGGTATTTGGTCGCCTCCAACGTACCGTCTACGCCGCGCATCAGCGACCCGCGCAGAAACTCGCGCCGGCCGGGCTTCTTCTTGTGGGCAAAGCCCGCGCGCACCGGGATCGGCCTTGGCGCCTCACCGGATGCCCCCATCAGCGTCAGCAGAATCGGCCGGGCGATGCGCAGGAAGGTCACCACCACCGCGACCGGATTGCCGGGCAAGCCGACGAACACGGCATCGCGCACCCGCCCCAGCGCCACCGGCCGTCCCGGCTTGATCGCCAACCGCCAGAAATCGAGCCGCCCGTTCGCCTCGACCGCCGGCTTGACGTGATCCTCCTCGCCGGTTGACATGCCGCCGGAGGTGATGAGCGCGTCATGGCCGGCCGCGGCCTCCGCCAGAGCGTCGCGGATCGCCTCGAACCGGTCGGGCAGAATACCGAGATCGGTGACGGCGCAGCCCAGCCGGGTCAGCAGCGCGATCAGGGCGAAGCGGTTGGCGTCATAGACGGCACCGGGCTCCAGCGCCTGCCCTGGCTGCCGCAGCTCGTCGCCGGTGGAGAACACCGCCACCCGCAGGCGGCAGCGCACGCCCAGCACCGCATGGCCGAGCGAAGCGGCGAGCGCGATGTCCTCCGGCCGCAGGCGGCGTCCGGCCGAGAGCACGACCGAGCCCTCGCGCACATCCTCTCCCGCCAGCCGACGGTTCACGCCACGGCGGATGCCGGGTGGCAGGGTGACGGTTGCATCGCGTCCGGTCCCGGCGCTGCGGCAATCCTCCTGCATGAAGACGGTGTCCATGCCGGTGGGCATCGGCGCGCCGGTGAAAATCCGCACCGCCTCCCCCCGCGCCGCCGGCCGGCCGAGCCACTGCCCGGCCGCCACCCGCGCCGTCACCGGCAGAGTGGTGGAGGCATCGGCGTCGAGGTCGTCGAAGAACACGGCATAGCCATCCACCGCGGCGTTGTCGTGCGGCGGCACATTGAAGGGCGCCACCAGATCGGCAGCCAGAACCCGTCCCAACGCATCGGACAGCGGCACGGCTTCGGTCGCCGTCACCGGCCCGACCCGTCCGGCCAGCAGCGCCAGCGCCGGCTCCAGCGCCATCATCGGTCCGCCGAAGGCGAAGCAGTCATTGTCGAGTTGCACCATGGCCGCCACTCTAGTCCGTTGCGACGCCGGGTGCGAAGAGGGAAAAGGCGCGCTTTCCGGGACGTGGCATTCAGCCGCCGAACAGCCGGGGGATCTCATCGACCCGACTTAGCAGCCGATCCGGCCGCAGCGCCGCCAGCGCATCGCCGCGCGTGTAGCCCCAGGCGACAGCGGCACAGGCGATACCCACCGTCCGGGCCGCCTCGATGTCGCGCAGCTCATCGCCAATCGTGATGGCTTGGGACGCCGGAACGCCGGTGATGCGCAGCATCCTGCGGAACTTCGCCGCCTTGCCGAACAGCGAGGCGCCGCAGCCGTAATGAACGACCAGCCCCGCCGCCTCCGGCCCCAGGATGCGGCGGACGTTCTCGACGGAATTGGAACTGACGATGGTGACCGTCACCCCCCGGTCGGTCAGCGCCCACAGCATATCCGGCACGCCGTCGAACAGCCGTATGCCGTCGATGTCGCTCGCCATCAGCCGGCGCATGTGGTTGGCGATGAAAGGAAGCTTCCAGCCGGGCACCCGCAGGTGCCGCATGATCTGCCGCGCGTCATAACCACGGAGCAGGTCGACCTCGTCCGCCTGTACGCGGTTGAAGCCATAGCGGTCGGCGACACCGTTCAGAACGCCGACGAACCAGGGAAAGGAGTTGGCCAGCGTCCCGTCGAAATCGAAGATGGCGAGCCGATAGACATCAGGGCCGGGCGCCCGCCGGGTGAAGGAGGAAATGCCGCCCATATTACCGTCTGACCGCGTGAAGGCTCAGCCTCACTCCAACCCGCAACGCGCAACGATGAAGGCCGCGACCGCATCCGCATCGTTGAGGTCCAGCACCGGAACCGGGCATCCCGGAACCGCGCTGTCGCTCGCCACCGCGACGATGGTAGGGTCGTCCGGTGCGATCAGCGCCTTGTCCACATCGGCCCGCCAGACCTCGATCTTCTCGTGCCGGTCGCGCTTGAATCCCTCGATCAGCAGCAGATCGACCGGAGCGATCTTGCCGATCAGTTGGTCCAGCGTCAGTTCCGGTTCGGCGTCGCGCAGTTCGTGCATCAACGCCCAGCGGCGGGGAGAGCTGACCAGAACCTCCGTGGCGCCGGCCATGCGATGGTTGTGGCTGTCCTTGCCGGGATGGTCGATGTCGAAGCCCTTGTGTGCATGCTTGACCGTCGAAACCCGCAGGCCACGCGCCGTCAGCGCGGGAATGAGGCGTACCATCAGCGAGGTCTTGCCGCTGCCGCTCCAGCCGGTCAGCCCGAAAATCTTCATGTCGGAAACTTTCAACCGGCGCTTCGGGCCGAACGGGCGGCACCGGGCTTGGCCGGCTGCTCCGCCATCATGTGGGTCAACCCGGCGCGCATGTAATCCCACCCGGTGTAGAAGGTCAGCGCCGCGGCGATCCACAGGCCGACCGTGCCGATGAAGGTCACCGGCAGTTCGGCCGGACCATAGTCGCCGACGATCAGGAAGCCCAGCGCGATCATCTGGATCGTCGTCTTCCATTTCGCCAGCCAGGTCACCGGCACGCCGACATGCAGGCCGGCCAGATACTCGCGCAGGCCCGACACCAGAACCTCGCGCAGCAGGATCACCACCGCCGGCAGGATCGACAGGCCGGTCAGCCGGTGGAAGCCCGCCAGCATGATCAGCGTCGCCGCCACCAGCAGCTTGTCGGCGATGGGGTCCAGGAACTTGCCGATCACGCTTTCCTGCGCCCAGGCGCGCGCCAGATAGCCGTCGAACCAGTCGGTGATGCAAGCCGCCGCATAGAGCGAGCAGGCGGTGTAGGCGGCCCACGCCTCCGGCACATAGAACAGCCCGACCACCACCGGGATCACCGCGATGCGCGACAGGGTCAGCAGGTTGGGCAGGCTGGTCAGCATGACGGAGAACTCGAACCGCTGGAGGATGTCGCCGCACGGCGCCCGTGAGAGAGCCGGCTGAATTCGTGTGCCTGCATTCTAACCATCGGGATGGAAGTGATCGTATATCTTTTTCGCAACGGTCCGATTGATCCCTTCCACCGCCTCCAGATCGGCAAGCCCGGCGCGCGACACGGCGGCACCGCTGCCGAAATGGTGCAGCAGGGCCTTCTTCCGGGCGGGACCGATGCCGGCGATCTCGTCGATGGGCGATTTGCCGATGGCCTTGGTCCGCTTGGCCCGGTGTGTGCCGATGGCGAAGCGGTGCGCCTCGTCGCGCAGCCGTTGCAGGAAGTACAGCACCGGATCGCGCATCTCCATCTGGAAAGGCGGACGGTTCTCCATGAAGAAATGCTCGCGCCCCGCATCGCGGTCCGGCCCCTTGGCGATGCCGACCAGCGTCACATCGTCGATGCCAAGCTCCGCGAACACCTCAAGCGCGACGTTCAACTGGCCGAGACCGCCGTCGATCAGCACCAGATCGGGCCAGCTTCCCAGGCTGCGTTCCGGATCCTCCTTCACCGCCCGGCCGAATTGGCGGGTCAGCACCTCGCGCATCATGGCGAAGTCGTCGCCGGCGGCACCCTCCGTGCGGATGTTGAACTTGCGGTAGGCGTTCTTGATGAAGCCGTCCGGACCGGCGACGATCATCCCGCCGATGGCGTGCGCGCCCTGGATGTGGGAGTTGTCGTAGACCTCCACCCGCTCCGGCGGCGAATCCATCCCGAAGGCGGCGGCCACCCCCTCCAGCAGACGCGCCTGGCTGGAGCTTTCGGCCAGCCGGCGGCCATGCGCCTCGCGCGCGTTGGTCAGCGCATGCTCGACGATCCGGCGCTTCTCGCCGCGCTTGGGCTCCGCCAACTCCACCTTGTGCCCGGCACGGACCGCCAGCGCCTCGCTCAGCAGGTCCAGTTCCGGCAGGGCGTGGCTGACCAGCACCAGCGGCGGCGCCGCCTTGTTCTCGTAGAACTGGGCGATGAAGGCGGCGAGAACCTCGTCGGTATCCGCCGCCTTGTCGTGGCTGGGGAAGTAGGCGCGGTTGCCATAGTTGCGGCCGCCGCGGAAGAAGAAGACCTGGATGCAGGTCACCCCGCCCTCGGCATAGGCGGCGATGACATCGGCATCCTCCACCACCCCCTCGACATTGATGTCCTGGTGGGCCTGGATCGCCGTCAGGGCGCGGATACGGTCGCGGTAGCGCGCCGCCGTCTCGAAATCCATCGCATCGGAGGCGGCCATCATCCGGTCCGCGAACTCCGTCTGGATGTCCCGGCTCTTTCCCGACAGGAAGGCGCGCGCCTGATTGACCTGGGCCTGGTATTCCTCCGGGGTGACGCGGCCGACGCAGGGCGCCGTGCAGCGCTTGATCTGGAATTGCAGGCAGGGCCTGGTGCGGGCGGCGAACACCGTGTCGGCGCAGTTGCGCAGCAGGAAGGCGCGCTGCAGAGCCGTGATCGTGCGGTTCACCGCCCCGGCCGAGGCGAAGGGACCGAAATAATCGGCGTCGCGCCCACGGGCGCCGCGATGCTTGGTCAGCTGCGGATAGTCGTGGTCCTTGGTGATCATGATGTGCGGAAACGTCTTGTCGTCCCGCAACAGCACATTGTACCGCGGCATCAGCTTCTTGATCAGGTTCGATTCGAGAAGCAGCGCCTCCACCTCGGTGTGGGTGTTGACGAACTCCATCGTCTCGGTCTCCGCGACCATGCGCTGGAGCCTGACCGGCAGCTTTCCCACCTGGGTGTAGTTGGTCACCCGGCGCTTGAGGTTGCGCGCCTTGCCGACATACAGGACCGCCCCGTCGCCTGCCAGCATCCGATAGACGCCCGGCGTCTGCGGCAGGGTCTTCAGATGCTCCCGGATGGTCTCGACGCCCCGGTCGATGTCGGCCGGGCGCCGCTTCGGGCGCGCGACGGCACCCTCCCCTGCCGGCACCGCGTCGGTCGGGGCGGCCAAATCGGTCGAACCGTCTTCGGCCGAGCGATCTTCAGCGAAACCAGCTGCGGCATCGTCGGCCGAGGGGGAATCCAGGGGGTGTGAGGAATGCGTTTCGGACATGACCAGAATGTCGTCGAGCGGCCGCCGCGGGTCAACTGTTGGGCACAGGGAGGTCGCATGTGGATCGACTTACCCCTCCGAAAGAATATCCACGAAACCTGTGGATAAGTTTGTCGATAACGGAGGGAGTAGCCCGCCCGGAGCTAGGCGCCGCAAGGGATCGCATGCTTATGCCTATTTTTTGAGCATTTTTGCTAAGTCATTGATTTCACTAGGGCAGCTTCAAGTCAATGGCGGGAATTGACGCGCTGACACAAAATCGTCGCTGCGGCGCAGGCGCCTCTTGCGCGGGGTGGGGCACCTGTGTAAAACGCGCGGTCCTTTTCCTCGCCCCCGCCATCGACCGCCTCGATCCCGCCCACCGTCCGGCACCGGGGCTGGTGCGTCCACCCATGTTCAGGCGCTGTAACACGCCGTCATTCGGTGGGCACGAAGCCATGCGCCGGCTGCGCCCATCCCAGATGCTCCCCACCGTCCAGCGCGATCATCTGTCCGGTCATCGCCGGGGCGGCGATCATGAAGCGGATGGCGGCGCAAACCTCCTCGGGCGTGGTGCCGCGCCGCAGCGGGGTCGAGTCCCACTGTTCGGCGAACTCCTCCACCGTCTGGCGGTCGTTGCGCAGGGTCGGACCGGGACCAATGCCATTGACGCGGATCCGCGGGGCAAGCGCCAGCGCCATCGTCCGGGTCAGCGCCCACAGCCCCATCTTCGACAGGGTGTAGGAGACGAAATGCGGCGTGGGGTTCCAGACGCGTTGATCGATGATGTTGACGATCAGCCCGCTCTCGCTCTCCGGCAACCGCGACGCGAAGTCCTGCGACAGCACGAAGGGCGCCCGCAGGTTGGCCTCCATATGCGCGTCCCACGATTCGCGGGTCACGTCGGGAACCTCGTCGCGTTCGAACCGGGATGCGTTGTTGACCAGCAGGGTCAGTGGACCGAGCTGCTCCGTCACCGCCGGCACCAGGGTCTTCACCTCGGCCTCGCGGTCCAGATCGGCAGCGAAGGCCACGGCCCGTCCGCCCGCCCGTTCGATCTCCGCCACGACGGCGTCGGCCTCCGCGCGGGAGCTTCGGTAATGGACGGCGACGTCCCATCCCTGCCCCGCCAGATCGAGCGCGATGGCCCGCCCGATGCGCTTGCCGGCCCCAGTGACAAGGGCCGCTTTCCTCTTGATCTCGACCATGGCGCCATAGGTACCTTGCCACCCTCGCGGGTCAAGGGGTGAGAGGGCCAAAAAGCGAGGCGCCAGGGAAAGACCGACTGGAGGGAATTGGCCGGCGATGTTGCGCGAAGCCTTGGAATATCTGACCACACCCTGCCCGCCACTGGCCCGCAGGTTCGGCTATCTGTCGGAGATGGTGGCGCTGGGCGCCCGCTACCGGCGGCAGAGACGGGCATGGGCGCCGCACGTCGCCGCCTGCCACCGTTTCGTCGAACAGGCCATGGAATGGGCGACTCCGGGGGGGCGGGCGCTGGTCGCCGGGTCCGGGCTGCTGATCGAGATCCCGCTGGAAAGGCTGACGGCCCGCTTCGACGAGGTGGTGCTGGTCGACATCCTGCACAGCCGCGCCGTCCGCCGCCGGGCCGCGGCCCTGCCCAACGTCCGGCTGGTCGAGATGGACGTCAGCGGCGCCCTGGCTCCGCTTGCGGCGGCGCTCGACAGCCGCAGCCCGCTGCCGACCGGCTTCGTTGCGCCGTTGCCGGAGGAAGCCCCCTTCCGTTTCGCTCTCTCCTGCAACCTGCTGTCCCAGTTGCCCCTGCTGCCGCTGGAGGCGGTGGAACGCCGTGCGCCGAAGATCCCGGCGGCGGAGCGGATGGCCTTCGCCCAGCGCATGGTCCATGGCCATCTGTGCTGGCTGACAGCCATCGCCGAACATGCGGCACTGTTCACCGACATCGATGCCTCCTGGATCCATGGCGGCACCGTGACCGAGGTGGAGGATTCGACCTGGGGCCTTGCCCTTCCCGCCCCCGACATGTCCTGGCTGTGGGACATCGCCCCGGCGCCCGAGCAGGACCGTCGGCACGATCTGCGCCACAGCGTCGGCGGCTGGTTCGACGTGCGGTCGGTGACAAGTGCCCTTCCGCCCTGTTGAGGAAAGCGAAACCTCGACACAGCAGACGGGAGAGCACCCATGGCCACCAATGACCGCAATGACGGCCGCAAGACCGGCAACGCCACCGGCCCCGGCGACAATGCTCCCGGTGACAACGGCGGCATCGACGAGCGCGACATCCCGCTCGACATCCGCGAGACGCGCGATCATCTGGACGTTGACGAGGAGATCGAAGGCTTTCAGCGCATCATCGGTCCCGGCGCCGACGGCCCTGTCGACCAGCCCGACGAGGATTTCGGCATCCCCGGCAGCGAGGAGGCCGGCGGTCTCGGCACCGGCCCGCTGCCGCCGCGCCAGCCCGACCGGCCGCAGGGGCAGGCGGGAGAACGCCACAGCGACCGCATCGTCTCCGACCGCAACGTCGCGGTGGACGGCGCGCGCGACCGCGAGTGACCGGACAGGCGAACTGTTGCCCGCAGTCCGCTGCGAACCGTGTCCTGCGGCAATAGTTCGCACCTCCGTTGATTGAGGAAGCTGATACGGAAAACGTCGGTCGGCCTTGCACGGACCGCGCTTCATGGGACAGCGGCTCTGCCCTATCTTGATCTTCACAAAGCAAACAATGCCAAAGGGAGTGGACGTCTCTCACCTCACGTGGAGATTCCCAGAGCCATGACCATGTCAATCAACGAAGTCCGCGATCCCCGGAGCCACGACGAAATCATGCTGGCCGCCCGCCGGATGCGCGCCGAGTACCTGCGCGAGCTGTTCGGCCGTCTGCGCGCCAGCCTGTCCGGCGCCCGCGCCGACCATGGCACCGCCCTGCCGAGCGCGCGCTGACGGCAGGCTGCCCTGCCGCGAGCGGCGGGAGGCTGTTTGCACATAGAGTTACGGCACCGCGCCTGAACCGCACGGTGCCGTTTTCATGTCCGGACACTCTAAAACCCGCTCAAAAACGGCTGGTACCGTCGAAACTCTGTCTCCAGCCCTTCCATCCATTCAGAGCGCCGCAATAGGCTCCGATCAGCACAGGAAAGCCCAGGAACCACCGGCTGCCCTCAAGAATCCCGGCATGGGCGAAACCCCACACAATTGCCTGACCTGCGGTCGCAACGATGGCGCCGCAAACCGTTCCCAGTCCCAAAGGGCCGATCCTTTCCGCCAACGACGGATTCAAGCCGATGAGAAGGCTGCCGATACCTGATGGCCTGTTCATGATCCACACTTGACCACCCATCACCGCAATGATCGGTAGCAAGCTTGATCCTGGCGGGAATTCCCGTCAACCGACTCCTTCGCCATGTTCCGACCCCGGTGCGCCGGTGCTCCACAGCAGCGCCAGCACCAGCCCCTTGCAGCGCGGCAGCAGAAGCAGCGTCAGCAACAGGGTCAGCGACGGCCAGATCGTCAAATGCACCCAGGTCGGGGGCTCGTAGCTCTGCTCAACCGACAGCAGGGCGGGAATGACGATGTGGCCGACGATCAGGATCGTCATCCAGGGCGGTGCGTCGTCGGCACGCAGATGGCCATAGGCCTCGCCGCAGGCCGAACACCGGTCGACCGGCTTGAGGAAGTTCCGCAGCAGCCGGCCGCGCCCGCAATTGGGGCAGCAGCCGATCAGGCCGCGGAAGGAGGCGAGAAACTTCGACGGAGCCGTTCCGGTCCCTGCGATCATGGCCACTCCTTCCGTGTTGCCCACAATATAGGCTCTTCTTCGGCAAACCACACTCCCGATTGCGGGCAGGGCCGGCATGCCGCCCTATCCTGGCCTGGACGCCCCTGCTGCCGAGTTGACGGCGGCGCCCGCGCGGTCTAGGGGAAGACCTTTCCGTTGCGGAGATTTCCAAGCCATGTCCTTCACCCGCCTGTTGTGCGCCGCGGCGGCACTCGCCGCCTTCGTCGGTCCGATCGCCGCGCCGGTTTCGGCCATGGCGCAGAGCAAGACCGTCGCCATCACCGCCATCGTCCAGCACCCGGCGCTCGACGCCACCCGCGACGGCATCGTGGAGGCATTGAAGGACGCCGGCTTCGTCCAGGGCCAGACCCTGAAGGTGGAATACCAGAGCGCGCAGGGCAATCCGGCCACCGCCGCGCAGATCGCCCGCCAGTTCGTGGGATCCCGCCCGGACGTGATCGTGCCGATCTCCACTCCTTCGGCCCAGGCGGTGGCGGCGGCGACCCGCGACATCCCCGTCGTCTTCACTGCGGTGACCGATCCGATCTCGGCCCAGATGGTGAAGTCGATGGAGAAGCCCGGCGCCAACATCACCGGCCTGTCCGACATGGCCCCGGTGGGCGAGCATGTGGCGCTGATCCGCGAGATCCTGCCGCAGGTCAAGCGCATCGGCGTGCTGTACAACCCCGGTGAGCCCAACTCCATCGTGCTGGTCAAGGCGCTGAAGGACGAGGCGGCCAAGGTTGGCCTGAGCGTCGTCGAGGCCTCCGTGCCGAAATCGTCCGATGCCCAGCAGGCGGTGCGCAGCCTCGTCGGCAAGGCCGATGCCGTCTACATCCCGCTCGACAACACCGTCGTCTCGGCCCTGGAAAGCGTGATCGCGGTCGGCCAGCAGGCGAAGCTGCCGATCTTCTCCGCCGACACCGACAGCGTCGCGCGCGGCACGGTCGCCTCGGTCGGCTTCGATTATTTCCAGGTCGGCAAGCAGACCGGCGCCATCGTCGCCCGCGTCCTGAAGGGCGAGAAGCCGGGCGACATCCCGGTGGCGCTCGCCAAGGGCACCGACCTGTTCGTCAATCCCAAGTCCGCCGCCGCCATGGGCGTCACCCTGCCCGACGCGGTGGTGAAGCGCGCGACGAAGGTTGTCGGGCAGTAAGCGAACATCAGGGGGAGCGGAACGCTTCCCCCGCCAAGCCCTTTCAAAAGCACCGCAATGACTGAAATCGCCCTGTTCGGCGCCATCGAGATCGGCCTCGTTTACGCGCTGGTCGCCATTGGCGTCTATCTGTCCTTCCGCATCCTGGACTTCCCCGACCTGACGGTGGACGGAAGCTTTCCGCTGGGGGCGGCCGTCTGCGCGGTGCTGCTGATCGCCGGGGTCAACCCGTGGCTGGCCAGCCTCGCGGCGGCACTTGCCGGTGCGGCGGCCGGGCTGGTCACGGCGACGCTGAACGTCCGCTTCAAGATCCTGCATCTGCTCGCCAGCATCCTGACGATGATCGCGCTGTTCTCGGTCAACCTGCGGGTCATGGGCCGGCCGAACGTCGCGCTGCTGATGCAGGACACCGTGCTGACGCCCTTCTATGGGCTGGGGATTCCCGACCACATCGTCCGTCCGCTGGTGGTCGGCGTCATCGTCGCGGCGGTCGTCCTGCTGCTCGCCCGCTTCCTGGGCAGCGAGTTCGGGCTGGCGATGCGGGCCACCGGCGTGAATGCGCGGATGGCGCGGGCGCAGGGGGTCGACACCGATGCCCATGTCTATGCCGGCATCGCCCTGTCGAACGCCCTGACCGGTCTGGCCGGCGCCCTGTTCGCCCAGACCAACGGCTTCGCCGACGTCACCACCGGCATCGGCACCATCGTCGTCGGGCTGGCCGCCGTGATCGTCGGCGAGACCGTTCTACCCGCCCGCGCCCTGGCCCTGGCGCTGATCGGCTGCGTCGCCGGGTCGATCCTCTACCGTCTCGCGGTCCAGCTGGCGCTGTCGGCCGACGCCATCGGCCTGCAGGCCTCCGACCTCAATCTGGTGACCGCGGTGCTGGTCGCCGTCGCCCTGATCCTGCCGCGCCTGAAGGCGAAGGCCAGCCGTAGCACGAAAGCCGCCCGATGATCGTCGTCGAAGACATCCATGTCACCTTCGGGCGCGGCACGCCGCTGGAAAAGCATGCACTGCGCGGCGTCGATTTGACCATTCCCGAAGGCCAGTTCGTCACCGTCATCGGCTCCAACGGCGCCGGCAAGTCGACCTTCCTCGGCTCGCTGGCCGGCGACGTTCTGGCGGAGCAGGGGCGCATCGCTATCGACGGCACCGACGTCACCCGCTGGGACACGCCGCGCCGCGCCGGTCTGGTGGCCCGTGTCTTCCAGGATCCGATGGCCGGCAGCTGCGCCACCTTGACCATCGAGGAGAACATGGCACTCGCCGCTGCCCGCGGACGCCGCCGCGGTCTGGCGCCGGCGCTGGGCGGCGACCGCCGCAAGGGCTTCCGCGACCGCATCGCTGCGCTAGGGCTGGGGCTGGAGAACCGGCTGCACGACCGCATGGGCCTGCTGTCCGGCGGCCAGCGTCAGGCGGTCAGCCTGCTGATGGCGACGCTCGCCGGTTCCAAGATCCTGCTGCTGGACGAGCATACGGCGGCACTTGACCCGGCCACTGCCGACTTCGTGCTGGATCTGACCCGCCGCATCGTCCGCGACAACCGCCTGACCACGCTGATGGTCACACATTCGATGCGGCAGGCGCTCGACTATGGCGACCGCACGCTGATGCTGCACGAGGGCCGCGTCGTGCTGGACGTGGCGGGAGAGGAGCGCGCCGGACTGGACGTGCCGCACCTGCTGGCGCTGTTCGCCAAACAGCGCGGCGGGGCGGAGATCAGCGACGACAGCCTGCTGATCGGTTAGGCGCTGGCGGTTCTCGGTTCCGCCTCTCCCTGCACGGCGTCCTCGCGGTCTGCCTCGAACAGCGACTGAAGCTCGGCGGCGGCATCGCGCGAGGTCTGGATCAGCTTGGTCTCGTCATTGTGGACGGCATGCTGGCGGATCAGGGTGCGCTCGTCATGGGCGCGGAAGGTCTCCAGCGTCCGCCCGACCTCACCCTCCGGCATGCCCATCTGGCGCAGCACGTCGCCGGTCAGCCGGATGCTGCTGTCGAAGGTCTCGCGCACGATGTGGGTGACGCCGCGGTCCATCAGATGGTGGACATGGCGGCGGTTGCGGGCGCGGGCGAAGATGGTCAGGTTGGGGAAATGGCGCGTCGCCATCTCCACCACCCGCAGCGACTGCTCCATGTCGTCCAGCGCCACCACCAGCACCCTGGCCTTGTCCGCCCCGGCGGCGCGCAGAAGCTCGACGCGCGTCGGGTCGCCGTAATAGGCCTTGCTGCCGAACTTGCGAACGAAGTCGACCTGCGCCGCACTGCTCTCCAGCGCGGTGAAGGCGATGCCGCGCATCCGCAGCACGCGGCCGACCACCTGCCCGACCCGGCCGAAGCCGCAGATGATGACCGGCGGATTCTCGTCGGGCGGGGTGTCGAAGGGCCGCTTGGGCTTGCCGCTCATCAGGCGCGGCGCGAGCCAGCGCTCTTCCGCGGCGAACAGGAAGGGGGTCGCCAGCATCGAAAGCGTGACCACCAGCATGGCCGCCGACGCCTGTTCCCCCGCCATGGCGCCGCCGCCGACCGCCAGCCCGAACAGGACGAAGCCGAACTCGCCGCCCTGGCTCAGCACCGTCGCCATTCGCCCCGCCCCGGCCCAGGGCACACCGGCGATGCGGGCCAGAACCAGCAGAACCGCCCCCTTCACCACCAGCAACGCCACGGCAAGGCCGAGGAAGCGGATCGGGTGCGCCATCAGCGTCGGCACGTCAGCCCCCATCCCGACCGAAACGAAGAACAGGCCGAGCAGAAGCCCCTCGAACGGCTCGATGTCCGCCTGCACCTCGTGCCGGTATTCCGAATCCGACAGCAGGACGCCGGCCATGAAGGCGCCCAGCGACATCGACAGGCCGGCCTCCTGGATCAGCACGGCGGTGCCGATGACGATCAGCAGGGCGGTGGCGGTGAAGATCTCCGGCGCGCCGGCCCGGTCGACGGCATGGAAGATCGGCCGCAGCAGATAGCGCCCGCCGATCAGAACCAGCACCACCGCGACCACCGCCTTGGCCACCGCCATCCAGGCGCCGTCGGCCTGCGGAACGGAGCCGTTGCCCAGCAGCGGCAGCAGCGCCACCGCCGGGATGATGGCGAGGTCCTGGAACAGCAGGATCGAAAAGGCGTTGCGCCCGGACTGGTTGGCGAGCAGACCGCGCTCCGCCATCATCGGCAGGGCCATGGCGGTCGAGGACAGGGCGAAACCGAAGCCCAGCACCACCGCGGTCGGCCAGGCGAGCCCCAGCCCCCAGCCGCACAGCGCGGCGATTACCGCACCGGTGACGGCGACCTGCGCACCGCCCAGCCCCAGCACCGATTTGCGCATGACCCACAGGCGGGCGGGCCGCAACTCCAGCCCGATCAGGAACAGCAGCATGACGACGCCGAGTTCCGAGGCGTGGGCGATCGCCCCCACATTGGTCACCAGCCCAAGGCCCGCAGGCCCCACCGCCAGTCCGGCAGCGAGATAGCCGAGCGGCGCCCCGAACCCGAACCTTTTCGCCACCGGCACGGCGACCACCATCGCCGCCAGCAGCACAACCAACGTCACAAGCTCCGCCATATTCCCCGCCGCTCGACTGTCGCAGCGGCACTATGACGCGATTTCAACGGGCAAGGCCAGACGCTTGACCGTCAGCCCGGCCCTACACCGTCATGCTATTGATCATTCCGCGGCGGACGCAACCCGCGACCGGTTGGACGGCGAATTGCCGGCCGCCCAGCGGGTCAGCAGCAGAATGCCGACGACCACGCCGACATAGGCGATCAGCTGCGCCTCGGTCGGACGGTCGGTGTAGCCGACCAGAACATGCAACGCCTGCCCGATCAGGCTGTTGTCGCGCAGAATGGCCGAGCTGTCCCACAGCACCGTCCCGCCTGCATTCAGCATACCGCCCTGCGCCAGGAAATTGACCGCTGTGGCGGCCATGCCGGCGGCCAGCAGTGTCAGCAGCCAGGTGGTTGTGGCGAACAGGTGCCGCGTCGGGATCTGCACCAGCCCGGCATAGAGCAGGATCGAGACAAGCCCACCGAGCGCCACGCCCCCAAGCCCACCGGCGGCCACAGTGGCGATGCCGCCCTCCTCCGAGGCCAGGATTCCGGTCAGGAACAGCACGATCTCCGACCCTTCACGGAGGACGGCGACGCCGATGACGATGGCCAGTGCGGCCAGCGATTTCTCGCCGCTCCGCACCGCATGGCCGACCGCCTTCATGTCACGCGCCAGCTCGCGGCCATGCTGCGCCATCCAGGCATTGTGCCAAGCCAGCATGACGACGGCGATCAGCAGGACGGTGGCGTTGAACAGCTCCTGCCCGGTGTCGGCGAACAGCGAGCTGATGCCGTCGGCGAAGGCGGCGACGATGCAGGACCCGATGATGCCGCCGACGATGCCGAGCGCGATCCACCGGCCGCGCCCGGCCACCCCCTGGGTGGCGGCCAGCACGATGCCGACGATGAGGCCCGCTTCGAGGACCTCGCGAAAGACGATGATCAGACTGGCGAGCATGGTCGTCTCCGGTACGGGGCGGTCTCTGGCTTAAGACTGCGCCCTAAGACTGCATCGAACGGTCTTAAGACTGCGTCACTCGGCGATCACGGCACCTTGCGCCGTCGCCTCGTGGAACTCGCCGAAGAAGGGATAGCGCCCCGGCTTCAGCGGACCGACCATGACCTTGATCTGCTTGCGGCCGCCGACGATCTTCTCGACCTTCATCTCGCCGCTCTCGAACTCTTCCGACGTGGCGTCCTGGTTGTCGACCAGCAGGGTCACCCGCTTGTTGGCAGGCACCTTGACCTCGGCCGGTTCAAACTTGTGGTCCTTGATGACGATGGTGATCGCATCGTCGGCCCGGACCGGAGCGGCGCTCAGGAACGCAGCGCCGGACAGAGCCATGGCGCAGGCGGCGGAGAGCAGGGAAACACGGCGCATTCGCGGAAAACCTCGGGGGCTGGGGGCCTTTGCTTCTGAAAATCATTCTCACCCCAACCACCGAGGGTCAAATGAAAAGGCACCCGCAGGCTCCGCAACGCACCTGCGACGGAAACGCGCACCCGGCAGGAATGCGGCCGTCCACAAACAACTGTCCTCGCTGACTTTCCGTGCTTGAAATCCCGGCCCGTCTATTCCGGTTCCGACGACCCCGGGAACTGTTCCAGCCCGTCGGCGATCTCGTAGTAGTCGGCCTTGCCGGCGACATAGCCATGGCGGAGCGTCGTCAACCCGGTCGGCTGGTCCAGGCTGCCGGCCGCGATTTCGATCTCGCTTTTGCCGTCGCCCTTCCAGAACAGCGACGATCCACACCGGCCGCAGAATCCACGCTCCGCGATGCCGGACGAGCGGTACCAGGACAGGGTCGCGTCGGCATCGAAGGCGACCGTGTCGCGCGGCACGGTGATGTAGGCGCCGATATGACCATGGAAACGGCGACATTGCCCGCAATGGCAGGTCACCACCCCGTCCGGCCGTTCGGCCAGCAGGAAGCGCACGCCACCGCACAGGCAGCCCCCGGAAAGTGCCCTGCCCTGTTCGCTCATTCCACCGTCTCTCCCGTGCTGGCCCGGCGTTCGACGCCGTCGTCGCCGATGTCGTAATAGGCGCCCTTGTGGTCGACAAAGATGTGGCGCTCGACCCGGAGCCCCGACGCATCGTCCAGGCTGCCGGCGGTCACGGTGATGCGCGGACCATCCTCGGCGCCGCTCTGGTTGAGCGCCTCCCAGAACAGCCCGGCACCGCAACGCGCACAGAAGCCGCGCCGCGCCCGGTCGGAAGAGGCATACCATGTCAGCGTGGCGTCGTTCAGCAGACGCAACGCCGCACGCGGCAGGCCGGTGTAGGCGCCGACATGGCTGTGCTGGCGCCTGCACTGGGAACAGTGGCAGAAGGAGATCGGCTCAGGATGCGTGTCGATGGCATAGCGCACACCGCCGCACAGGCAACCGCCGGTCCAGACCTGCTCTCCCCCTGCCGTCGCGTCGGTCATCGCTCAACCCCGCCAAAACGGCTTCTCGGCCTCATGGTCGGCATCGGCACGGGAAATGCCGATGTCCGACAACAGATGATCGGGCAATGCCTCCAGCGCACGGCGCTGCCGGCGGCGCTCGTTCCAGGTTGCGAGACGGTCGAACAGCGACACAACGCGCTCGCCCAGACCGGGGTTGGCCTGCACCGGCTTGGCGACGAACAGCTCTGCGGCGGAAAACTGCGACTGCGTTCCCTTTGCCATGATCCTCTTTCCTTCGCTGGAGGGGGAGCGGGGCATCGGCCTCGCCGCTCCGTTCAGTGTGATCGCTTGTGGAACTGAGGATGGGGCACGGGACGCTTGCCGACAAACGACGCTTTCTCATAGAATCGATTAGCCCTGCTAATCCGAATCCACCTCCGGCCCAGAACCGCCCCATGTCCCGCCGCCTGCCCCCGCTGAACGCGCTGCGCGCCTTTGAAGCCGCCGCCCGCCATCTTTCCTTCACAAAGGCCGCCGAAGAGCTGCATGTGACGCAAGCCGCCGTCAGCCATCAGATCAAGGCTCTGGAGGAGTGGCTCGGATTACCGCTGTTTCGCCGAATGAACCGGGCTTTGGCGCTGACCGAGGCGGGGCAGAGCTACCTGCCGCCGGTGCGCGAGGCGATGGACACGTTGTCCCAGGCGACCGACCGGCTGATCCGCGCCGACAGCAGCGGCACGCTGACCATCTCCACCATGCCCAGCTTCGCGTCCAAATGGCTGGTGCCGCGGCTGGTCCGCTTCCAGAAGCGTCATCCCGATATGGATGTGCGGGTCCACAGCACGGCGCAGGTGGTCGATTTCGCCCGTCACGACGTCGATCTGGCGATCCGCTTCGGCAACGGACTGTGGCCGGATCTGCGGGTCGAACGGCTGTTGACCGAGGACATCTTCCCGGTCGGCCATCCGTCCCTGTTGTCCGGCAAGCGGCCTCTGGTCAATCCGGAGGATCTGCGGCACCACACACTGCTGCACGACGACTACAACATTTCCTGGGCGGTGTGGTGCCGGGTGGCGGGGATCGAGGGGGTGGACACCGAACGCGGCCTGCGCTTCGACGATTCGTCCTTCACGCTCCAGGCGGCGATCAACGGCCATGGCATAGCGCTGGCCCGCGGCGTGCTGGTGGCCGACGACATCGCCGCCGGACGGCTGGTCCGCCTGTTCGATGTGCGGCTGCCGGGAAGCCTCGCCTATTACGTCGTGGCACCGCAGCATTACTTTTCCCGGCCCAAGGTGAAGGCCTTCTACGACTGGTTGTTCGAGGAAGCGGGAGCGGTGTGAAACCCTTCGCATGGAGCGGCTTGCGGGCGTAACGGACCGCTCCTATAGTCCGCGCCCATGAGCGCGAACCCGCCCCCCGACACGGTCTTCCCGCACCGCCACCTTCTCGGAATCGAGGGGCTGCGGGCCGGCGAGATCACCCGGATTCTCGACCTCGCCGATGGCTATGTCGAGCAGAACCGCCGACCCGTGAAGAAGTCCAACCTTTTGGACGGCCGCACGCAGGTGAACCTGTTCTTCGAGAACTCCACCCGCACCCGCACCAGCTTCGAGCTGGCCGGCAAGCGGCTGGGGGCCGATGTCATCAACATGTCGACCGACAGCAGTTCGGTGAAGAAGGGCGAGACCCTGATCGACACGGCGATGACGCTGAACGCCATGCACCTCGACGCGCTGGTGGTGCGCCACGCCGATTCGGGTGCCGTCAAGCTGCTGGCCGACAAGGTCAACTGCTCGGTCATCAATGCGGGCGACGGCCACCACGAACACCCGACCCAGGCTCTGCTCGACGCCCTGGCGATCCGCCGCCGCCTCGGCCGGCTGGACGGGCTGATCGTGGCGATCTGCGGAGACATCCTGCACAGCCGCGTCGCGCGCTCCAACATCCACCTGCTGAACGCCATGGGTGCCCGCGTGCGCTGCGTGGCGCCGCCGACCCTGCTGCCCTCGCAGATCGAACGGCTGGGCGTCGAGGTCCATCACTCGATGAAGGCCGGCCTGCGCGATGCCGACGTGGTGATGATGCTGCGCCTTCAGACCGAGCGGATGAGCGGCCAGTACGTCCCCTCCACCCGCGAGTACTTCTACTTCTACGGCCTCGATTACGAGAAGCTGGAGGTGGCGAAGCCCGACGCGGTCATCATGCACCCCGGTCCGATGAACCGCGGCGTGGAGATCGATTCGGAGGTCGCAGACGATCTCAAGCGCTCGATGATCCTCGATCAGGTGGAGCTGGGCGTGGCCGTCCGCATGGCCGTGCTCGACCTGCTGACCCGTGAACGCCGCCAGTCCGACCTTGCGGGAGCCGTCTGATGAGTGCGCGTACCGTCTACCGCAACGCCCGCCTGCTCGATCCGGCAACAGGCCTCGACCAACGCGGCGACCTGCTGATCGATGGCGAGACCATCGCCGATTTCGGCCCCGGCCTGTTCAACAACTCCACGCCCGAGGGCGCGGAGGTGATCGACCTTGCCGGCCAGTGCCTCGCCCCCGGCCTCGTCGACATGCGCGTGCTGATCGGCGAACCGGGTGAGGAAGAAAAGGACACGATCAAGAGCGCGTCGCGCGCCGCGGCGGCCGGCGGCATCACCGCCATGGCGCTGCTGCCCAACACCGACCCGGTGCTGGACGAGGTCGCGGGACTGGAGTTCATCGCGCGGCGTGCCCGCGAGGTGAAGCTGGTCAAGGTCTTCGCCTACGGCTCCGCCACCCGCGGCACCGAAGGCAACGAGATCACCGAGATGGGCCTGCTGGGCCAAGCCGGTGCGGTCGCCTTCACCGACGGCATCAAGGCCATCGTCAGCGCCAAAACGATGCGCCGGGCACTGAGCTACGCCAAGACCTTCGGCAAGCTGATCGTCCAGCACCCCGAAGAGCCCTCGCTGGCGTCGGGCGGCATGATGAACTCCGGCGAGATCGCCACCCGCCTCGGCCTCGTCGGCATCCCGCGCGAGGCCGAGATCATCATGATCGAGCGCGACCTGCGGCTGGCCGAGCTGACCGGCGGGCGCCTGCACTTCGCCCACGTCACCACGAGCGAGTCGGTCGACCTGATCCGCCGCGCCAAGGCGCGCGGGCTGAAGGTGACCTGCGACACCGCCCCGCATTACTTCGCCCTGACCGAGACCGACGTCGGCGATTACCGCACCTACGCCAAGGTGTCACCGCCGCTGCGCGGCGAGATGGACCGCCGCGCCATCGTCGAGGGGCTGGCCGACGGCACCATCGACGCCATCGCGTCCGACCATGTGCCGCAGGACCAGGACCAGAAGCGCCTGCCCTTCGCCCAGGCCGCCCCCGGCGTCATCGGGCTGGAGACCCTGTTCCCGCTGACGCTGGAACTGGTGCACAAGGGCAGGATGCCGCTCCTGAAGGCGCTGGCCTGCGTCACCGCCAACCCGGCGGCGATCCTCGACCTGCCGCTCGGCCGCATCGTCAAGGGCGGGCCGGCCGATCTGGTCGTCTTCGATGCCGACGTGCCATGGCAGATCGACGTCAGCCGCTTCAAGTCGAAGTCGAAGAACTCGCCCTTCGAGAACCGTCCGGTCCAGGGCCGGCCGCTGCGCACCATCGTCGACGGCCGCACCGTCTGGCAGGCGGAGGGCTGATCCGGTGCTGACTCCCATCGCTGGCGTGCTTGCCGCCCTGCTGGGCTACCTGCTGGGCTCGATCCCCTTCGGGCTGGTGCTGACCCGGATGGCCGGCCTGGGCGACATCCGCCAGATCGGCTCCGGCAACATCGGCGCCACCAACGTGCTGCGCACCGGCAACAAGCCGCTGGCGCTGGCGACCCTGCTGCTCGACAGCGGCAAGGGCGCCATCGCGGCTCTGCTGGCTCTGTGGTGGGCCGGGCCGGAGGCGGCGGTTCTGGCCGCCGGCGGCGCCATGCTGGGCCACAGCTTCCCGGTCTGGCTGGGCTTCAAGGGCGGCAAGGGTGTCGCGACGGCAATCGGCGTCCTGCTGGCCGTGTCCTGGCCGGTCGGGCTGCTGGCCTGCCTGACCTGGATCGTCATGGCGGCGCTGTTCCGCATCTCGTCGCTGTCGGCGCTGACGGCTCTCGGCCTCAGCCCGCTGACCGGCTGGTATTTCGGCGGACCGCTGGTCGCCGGCCTCTGCCTGTTCATCGCCGTGCTGGTCTTCATCCGGCACGAGGCGAACATCCGGCGCCTGCTGAAAGGCGAGGAGCCGAAGATCGGCGCCGGCAAGAAGAAGGCCGCCTGACCGGCGGTCCGATTGACCGAAGGCACGGGGGGCGGGGAGGAAACTCCCCGCCCTTTTCTTTTGCAGCGCCTTGATTCCGTTACCGTTGCCCTCCGTCACCCTATCCGATTTCGCCCACCCGGACGCAGACAACCGGTGCGGCCATGCGCTATGCTGCACGGCAATCCGGGGCACGAACAAGCAACCCGGCAGGAGAGCCGGCCGCTGGGGCCGGCGGAAAACGAGACGCTGAGGGAACCGAGAATGGACACTCCGCTGTGGAGCCCGAGTGAGGAGCGCATCGCGCAGGCCAACCTGACCGTCTTCCGCGAGGCGGCGAATGCGCGATTCGGACTGCGGCTGGACGATTACGACGCGCTCTACAACTGGTCGATCGCGGAGAAGGAACGGTTCTGGCGCTTCCTGTGGGAATGGGCCGGGCTGACCGGCGATCTCGGTGGCGTCGATCTGCTGGACGGCGACAAAATGCCGGGCGCCCGCTGGTTCCCGGAAGCCCGCCTCAGCTATGCCGAGAACCTGCTGGCCAGCGCGCCGGACGACACTGCGGTCGTCTTCTGGGGCGAGGACAAGGTGAAGTATCGCTGGAGCGGGGCGGAGCTGAAGGCCACCGTCTCCCGCCTGCAGCAGGCGCTGAAGGCCAAGGGCGTCGGCAAGGGCGACCGTGTCGCCGCCATCATGCCGAACATGCCGGAAACGCTGGCGGCGATGATCGCCACCACCAGCTTGGGCGCGGTGTGGTCCTCCTGCTCGCCCGATTTCGGCATCCAGGGTATCACCGACCGCTTCGGCCAGATCGAGCCGAAGGTGGTCTTCGCCCCCGACGCCTACTGGTACAACGGCAAGAGCCACGACGTCCGCGCCAAGGTGGCCGAAGTCCTCAAGGATCTGCCGACCGTCGTCGCCACCATCATCGTCCCCTATGTCGACAAGGCGCCCGACCTGTCGGCGATCCCCGGCGCCGTCGGCTTCCAGGAGTTCATGGCGCCCCATCCGGTGGCCGAGCCGACCTTCGAACGGGTCGAATTCGACCACCCGCTGTTCATCCTCTATTCGTCCGGCACCACCGGAAAGCCGAAATGCATCGTCCACGGCACCGGCGGCACCATCCTTCAGCATGTGAAGGAACATCGGCTGCACTGCGACCTCAAGCCCGGCGACCGGCTGTTCTATTTCACCACCTGCGGCTGGATGATGTGGAACTGGCTGGTGACCGGACTGGCCAGCGGCACGACGCTCGTCCTCTATGACGGCTCGCCCTTCGCTCCCACCGGCAACATCCTGTTCGACTATGCCGATGCGGAGCAGGTGACGCTGTTCGGCACCTCGGCCAAGTTCATCCAGTCGCTGGAAAAGTCCGGGCTGGAGCCGCTGAAGACCCATTCGCTGGCCAGCGTCCGCGCCCTGGCCTCAACCGGGTCGCCGCTGATGCCAGAGAATTTCGAGTTCGTCTATCGCTCGATCAAGCAGGACCTCCATCTCGCCTCGATCAGCGGCGGCACCGACATCATGTCCTGCTTCGTGCTGGGCAACCCGATCTCTCCGGTGTGGAAGGGCGAGATCCAGACGCGCGGCCTCGGCATGGCGGTGGAAGCCTTCGATGACAACGGCCATGCCGTCCGCGGCGAGAAGGGCGAACTGGTCTGCACCCGCCCCTTCCCAAGCATGCCCATCGGCTTCTGGGCCGATCCGGACGGGTCGAAATACCGCTCCGCCTATTTCGACCGCTTCCCCAACATCTGGGTCCATGGCGACTTCATCGAGCAGACGGAGCATGGCGGCTGGGTAATCTACGGCCGGTCGGACGCGGTGCTCAACCCCGGGGGCGTGCGCATCGGCACGGCGGAGATCTACCGCCAGGTCGAACAGTTGCCGGAAATCATGGAGGCGGTCTGCATCGGCCAGGAATGGGACGGCGACGTGCGCGTCGTGCTGTTCGTCGTTCTGCGCGAAGGGATGACACTGGACGAGGCCCTTGCCGCCACCATCCGCAAGCGGATCAAGGACAACTGTTCGCCCCGCCATGTCCCGGCGAAGATCGTGCAGGTCACCGACATCCCGCGCACCCGCTCCGGAAAGATCACCGAACTGGCGGTGCGCGACGCCGTCCACGGCCGGCCGATCAAGAACACCGAGGCGCTGTCCAACCCACAGGCGCTCGACGAGTTCCGCGAGCGGACGGAACTGAGCGGGGCCTGACATGGCGCCGCCGCTGTTCCTCGACCTCGACGGCGTGCTTGCCGATTTCGACCGCGGCGTCGTCGCGGTCACCGGCAAGCGGCCGGAACAGCTGGCGATGAAGGAGATGTGGCGGGCGCTGTCCCGGCATGCCGACTTCTTCGGCACGCTGGAGTTCATGCACGACGCGCAGGAGCTTTGGAGCTTCTGCGCACCGCACCGGCCGACCATCCTGACCGGCCTGCCGCTGGGCAGTTGGGCGCCTGCGCAGAAGACGCGCTGGGTCGCCCGCATGCTGGGGGCCGACATCCCGGTCATCACCTGCATGGCCCGGGACAAGGCCCGCTATGCCACTCCCGGCGCCATCCTGGTCGACGACCGCGAGAAGGCCCGCGAGCCTTGGGAAACGGCCGGCGGACGCTTCATCCTCCACCGCACTGCCGCGGACAGCATCGCCGAACTGGCGAAGCTGGGGTTCTGAGACGGACGGGAAGGGCGGCATCGGCGTGCCGCCCCCCAGCGTCGACCGTCGCGGTTACTCGGCCGCCACCGCCTTGTTTTCGCGGCTGGTCTTCCACAGCGACACCGCCACGCCGCCGCCAATGAGAGCGAAGGTCACGCCAAGCGCGATCAGCGGGTCGGGCTTGCCGAAGACCTGCGTGTAGAAGATCTTGCCGCCGATGAACACCAGCACCAGCGCCAGGGCATATTTCAGGTAACGGAAACGGTGGACCATCGCGGCCAGGGCGAAATACAGCGCGCGCAGGCCCAGGATGGCGAAGATGTTGCTGGTATAGACCAGATACGGGTCGGTGGTGATGGCGAAGATCGCCGGCACGCTGTCCACCGCGAAGACCAGATCGGCCAGTTCGACCATGATCAGCGCCAGCAGCAGCGGCGTCGCCGTCCAGCGCATCGTGCCGCTGTCGCCCACCGGCTCCTTGATCAGGAAGTGATGGCCGTGGAAGCGGTCGGTGACGCGGATGTGGCGCTTCACGAACCGGAGCGCGACATTCTCGCCCAGGTTGGTCTCCTCGTCCTTGGCGAACAGCATCTTGATGCCGGTCAGCACCAGGAAGGCGCCGAAGAGATAGAGAATCCAGTGGAATTCCGACACCAGCGCCGCGCCGGCGCCGATCATCAGGCCGCGCAGCACGATGACGCCCAGGATGCCCCAGAAAAGCACCCGGTGCTGCAATTCACGCGGCACCGCGAAGTAGCTGAATATCAGCGATATGACGAAGACGTTGTCGAGTGACAGGCTCTTTTCGACGAAAAAGCCCGTGTAATACTGCAAGCCGGCTTCGCCGCCCATCGACCACCAGACCCAGCCGCCGAACAGCATAGCGACCGCGATGTAGAAGGCCGAGAGCTTCAGGCTTTCGCCGACGCCGATGACATGGTCGCGGCGGTTCAGAACACCAAGGTCCAGGACCAGAAGGGTCAGGACAATGCCGACGAATACCAACCAAATCCAGACCGGCTTTCCCATAAATTCGAGAAAAACAGTCGCTAACAAACTGTCCATCGTAAAACCCACTTGATGACGCTGCGTGAGCGGAGAGATCAAGCGGTTCCGACATCACGACCGACGCCTCGATCGTCAGAGGGGCCCGGACCCGAACTTGCCAGCAGATGGTGTCGCTCTGCCGCGGGTCAAGACCGCGATAAGGAGCGAACGCACCCGACAAGCAAAAGCAGCGCTCAGCGTCTTTCGCTGACCTTTGCGAGTCGCAGTCCCGACAGCGTGCCTGAGATGCCAAAGCCCTGGAAATCTGCGGCGATGACGAACGAAACGCCATCCGGACCCGCTACTTGATGCAGCGACGCCACAGATGGCGAACGAATGATGCGCAAGAAAAACACCAACGGTTGCCCAATCTGTGTTCGCTCTTGTGCGGATGGTGCCGTTCTGCCAATAACTCCGAAAAACCGAAACCAAACCGAACAAATGGAGTTTTGCATGAACCAGGCCGAGCTGATCGAAACCGTCGCCACCAACGCCGGCATCAAGAAGGCCGACGCGGCCAAGGTCGTTCAGGCTGTGTTCGAGGGCATCTCCGGCGCGCTGGGCCGCGGCGAAGATGTGCGCCTGGCCGGTTTCGGCATCTTCGAGGTGGCCGAGCGTGCCGCCCGTGAAGGCCGCAACCCGCGCACCGGCGAAGTCGTGGCGATCGCCGCCTCCAAGGCTCCGAAGTTCAAGCCGGCCAAGCAGCTGCGCGATCTGGTGAACGGCTGATCCGCCCGCATCCGCGTCACAAGGGGATCGCAGCCATGACCATCGATCAAACCGAACTGCAATCGCTGACCGCCAAGGTCGTTGCCGCCTATGTCGGCAACAACTCAGTGCCGGTTCAGGAATTGCCCACGCTGATCAACAGCGTCCAGATCGCCTTCCGCAATTTGGGCGACGACAAGCCGGCCCCGGCCAAGGCCGAACTGGTCCCGGCCGTCGCGATCAAGAAGTCGGTCACGCCGGAATTCATCGTCTGTCTGGAAGACGGAAAGAAGCTGAAGATGCTCAAGCGGCATCTGAAGACCGTCTATGACATGACGCCGGACGAATACCGCGCCAAGTGGGGCCTGCCGCCGGAATACCCGATGGTTGCCCCGAACTATGCCAAGGCGCGTTCGGAGATGGCGACCAAGCTCGGGCTTGGCCGCAAGCGTGCGGCGGCCGAATAACGGCTCTCCGTCCATCGCTGCTCGATCGGGCGCGTCCTTCGGGACGCGCCTTTTTCTTTGCCCGGCCCCGGCTCCGCCCGGCGCCGCCCCACTCCCCCCGGGCTACCTCCTTGCCCATTGTTGTCATATGACCAATGTTCTGGTGGCGAAGTGGCTCGGCCTTCCCATCTAGGGTTCCGGTATGGTTGAGGAACCACGGGCGGTTCTATCACCATCCTCATCGCAGAGGCATAGTCGCCTCCCGCCAATCCGGTCGACCCGGGAACTGCCTGCCTCCGTTCCCTTTCGCAGATGCGGTATAGCGATGTTGTCCGGTCCGACGTCCGGCCGGCCGATTGGGGATGAACCGCTCGCCCGTACGTCACCCGGCCGAAGGTCAGGGGTCATAGAAATGCCCCTCCTCCAGACTGCCGGTGCGGGTGGAAGAAGAGCCTGGGTATACGCCGAAAAACACCCGGAACACGCCCTTTACAGGGTTGATCCGTCGCATTTCTGCGGCCACATTAACAGTGTCATAAGGACGCAGTTCCTTAAGACGCCAAGCAAATACAGACCCCAATACAAACCAAAGCCGGCCAGAGCCGATAAAGACGGACGATATTCCTGCGTCCGCCAATGGATCATCGCCTCTAAGGCGATCCCCGCCATGGGCCCCGACCGGGCCGGCCTTGCGAAAGAGGCCGTTTCGGGAAGCGTTGGAGAGGAGGCAAACACGTGCTGAAGAAACTGCTGATCGGTGAAAACGCCAGCTTGACCCGCTACATCGAGGAGTCGAAGCGCTTCCCGATCCTTGCCCCGGATGTCGAGCGCGACCTCGCCATCGCCTGGCGGGAGCGCGGCAATCCGCAGGCCCTGGAACAGCTCGTTGGCAGCCATCTCCGCCTCGTCATCAAGATCGCCCGCGGCTTCGGCGGCTATGGCCTGCCGCTGGTCGATCTGGTGGCAGAGGGCAATGTCGGCCTGATGCAGGCGGCCCAGAAATTCGATCCGCAGCGCGGGTTCCGCTTCGCCACCTACGCCACCTGGTGGATCCGCGCGGCGATCCAGGAATACATCCTGCACAGCTGGTCGCTGGTGAAGATGGGCACCACCGCCGCGCAGAAGAAGCTGTTCTTCAACCTGCGCCGCCTGAAGAGCCAGATGGCCGAGCTGGAACAGGGCGACCTGTCGCCGGAGACCGTCGCCACCATCGCCGCCGAACTGGACGTGCCGGAGACCGAGGTGGTGGAAATGAACCGCCGCCTCGCCGCCAACGACAGCTCGCTCGACGCCACCCTCTCGTCGGATGGCGAAACCAATTGGCTGGAACTGCTGGCCGATGACCGGCCCACCCAGGATGCCATGCTGGCCGAGGCCGACGAACTGGCGCTGCGCCGCCGGCTGGTCGGACAGGCGCTGGACCGGTTGGACGCCCGCGAACGCCGCATCCTCTTTGAACGCCGCCTGAAGGACGACCCTTCGACCCTCGAAGCGCTGAGCCAGCAATTCTCGGTTTCGCGCGAACGGGTTCGCCAGATCGAAGTGCGGGCTTTCGAAAAGCTCCAGAAGGCGGTGCTCAGCGCCGCACAGGCCCTGCGCCGCCCGGTCACCCCCATGGTGGCCTGACCGGACATCGTTTTCCCGTCCGTCTGCCACACTGCCGGACGGGACATATGCGGGACCGGCTTTGCCGTGCTCCGCATCGTTCCAGCGGGTTGTCGGCCCGCCTGTTGCCTCCAGACCTGTAACCTTCACGCCGGCGGTGCCCCTGGGCTCGCCGGCCTTTTCTTTTATGGACTGTTTCGGCTTCGATCCCAACCGGCCGCGATCCGTTGCCCTTGCTGCCGCTTGAAGATGCCATGCGACAAAGTGACAGGTTCAAAGTTGGGAATGCTTGCGCATGATGTGCGGCCCGCGGAGAAAATTGCATTTTCGCCAATTTATAGTACGCTAGTCATATCACATATGGGAGAGGGCTCCATGTCGAACGCTGCCCAGACTCAATCGATTATCGACCGCATCACCTTCCTGCGCATCGACGAAGCGACGAAGGCAACCCTGCGGGAGTTCCAGCCTTATCTGGCGCAGCGCATCGATCAAATTCTGGAAGAGTTCTACGGCTACCTGCGCGCCGTGCCGCAGGTGGCGCCGATGCTGGTCAATCCCGTGGTGACCGGCCGCGCCCGCGACCTGCAGAAGCAGCATTGGCTGCGCAACGTCTTCACCGGCACCTTCGACGAGGCCTACGTCAATCAGGTTTTGAAAATCGGCCAGACCCACCAGCGCATCGGGCTCGAACCGCGCTGGTACACCGGCGCCTATTGCTTCACCCTGAACAAGCTGATTGAACTGGCGACCCAGATCTACCGCAAGAAGCCGGAAAAGCTGTCGCAGCTTCTCCAGGCGATCAACAAGGCGGTGTTCCTGGACATGGATCTCGCCACCTCCGTCTATATCGACCTGAACACCGCGGCGATCATCGCGCGGGAACTGGGCAGCACTGCCGACAGCTTTGAACGCGAGGTCAAGGGCGTTGTCCAGGCGGTGGCCAGTGCAGCCCAGCAGTTGCAGGGCACTGCCCAGGCGATGAGCCGCACGGCGGAAACCACCAGCGAGCAGTCGACCCAGGTCGCCGCCGCCGCCGAGGAGGCCTCGGTCAACATCCAGACCGTCGCCGCGGCGGCTGAGCAACTGACCGCCTCGATCGGCGAAATCAGCCATCAGGTGACCCAGTCGGCGGCCATCGCCAACGCCGCGATGACCGAGGCCGAGCGGACCAACGCCACCGTTCAGGGCTTGGCAGATGCTGCCAGCCGGATCGGGCAGGTGGTCAAGCTGATCCATGACATCGCCAGCCAGACCAACCTGCTTGCCTTGAACGCCACCATCGAGGCGGCACGTGCCGGGGAGGCCGGCAAGGGCTTCGCCGTCGTGGCGAGCGAGGTCAAGAGCCTCGCCAACCAGACCGCCAAGGCGACGGAGGAGATCAACTCGCAGATCGGCGCCGTCCAGGGGGCGACGCAGGAGGCGGTCGGGGCCATCCGCTCGATCTCCGGCACCATCGCCCGCATCAACGAGATCTCCACCTCCATCGCCACGGCCATGGAAGAGCAAGGTGCCGCCACGACGGAGATCGCCCGCAACGTGCAGCAGGCTTCGATCGGCACCCGCGAGGTCAGCGAAACCATCGTCGCGGTAAACGCATCGGCCAACAATGCCGGTGAAGAGGCCCGTCAGGTTCTGGAGGCGACCAACGAACTGTCGCGCCAGTCGGGTACCCTGAGGTCCGAGGTCGAGCGCTTCCTGACCCGCGTCCGCGCCGGCTGATCCGCTTCACGGTGCAGGTTCGAGGAAAGGGCGCGCTCCCCAAGGAACGCGCCCTTTTTTTAATGTCCGGGCTTTGCGGCGATGCGACCGCTCAAGCCAGCGTGCGGACCACGAGATCGCTGACCGGAACATTCTCCGCCAGCGCGGCGCGGCGAACCTCGTCGGCGCTGCGCCAATGGCTGTGACCGCCCAGGCTGGTCATTACTCCACCGCGCATCGCCACGAACAAACCGGTACGCCCCAGATTGACGATTCTCGTCATGATGCAATCCCCCGCCTGATGTTGAGAATTTTAGGTAAAATTGCTTTATTCTTCATACGCAAGAGAGAGTTAATCTCTTCCGACAGATTTATCAAACTGCGTCTTACAACGTCAATAAGACTTCCGGCATTCAACCCATTGCTGTTTTCATAGATCAGCTTTCATCCCAGAGAACAAACCCTCTCCACAACACAAGCAGCGCCCAGTAATTTCTTATTATAGTAAAATTTTATTTGTTTTATATAAAACCACGAAAATGGGGTGTCCCACCGAAAGCCTTATCCCAACCGCGCAGCGTGGGAACGTCCGCATGGCGTGTAGGGTTGTCAGCGAAGCCGCCATCCGATCCATCGGCGGCACAGTGCGGGGAAAAACCTGCGAGGCATCGGCATCATGGCAACAGCACAGCGCCGCGTCGGCATCCGCGGCACAGCCACCAACGCTCACTTCGGACTGGATGCGGCAGAGGAGGACGGCAGTGAGGGCGGGAACAGCGAGACGCTCGATTTGCCGCTGACCATCCGTCCGGCAAGGCAGGAGGATTTGTCGACGCTCGAATGGTACGGCCTGCACACACCCCATCGCGAAATCATCGCCGGCGCATTCCATCTTCAGGAACGCGGTGACGGCGCCATGCTGCTGGCCGACGTCAACGGTTTTCCGGTCGGCCAGATCTGCATCGATTTCCTGCGCAAGCGGCCGAGCGGCCGAGCGACCCTATGGGCACTGCGGGTGTTCCAGCCCTTCCGTGGCATCGGCATCGGTGTCCGGCTGGTGCGGGCAGCCGAACGGGTGGTGTTCCAGCGTGGCGTGCCCTTCGCCGAACTGGGGGTGGACCGCGACAATGTCGGCGTGCTGCCCTTCTACGAACGGCTGGGGTACGACCATTGCGGGCGGGAGCGCGGGCACTTTCTCTACCACACGCCGGAAGGCCGGCTGGTTCGCGTCGCCATCGACCAGTGGCTTCTGCACAAACGGCTGCCCGAAGCCAGTGGCGCGACCGGCGCCCCCTCGGACCGCAGCCAGAGCCTGAAGATGGCGGGCGACTGACCCCTGCTCCGCCACTCTCTATTCGGCCGCCATCGCCATGTCGCCCATGGTCGGGCCGGTTGCCGGCGTCACCAGCCGTGCCGCCCGTCGGCGCGGCAGGAAGATGCGTGCGCCATCCAGCACGCCGCCCAGTTCAGCCATCGCGTCGGTCGCCATGAGCAGTGCGACCGGCGGCAGCCAGCGGTCGAGCAGTTGTGTCGCGACCTCCGCATCGCCACTCTGCACCGCGGCGAGGGAGTCCAGCAGGGCGGCTTCGTCGATGCTGATCCGGCTGCAGGCCGGGCAGCGGATCTCCGGCCGGCGGGCGCCGGCAACCGCAAAGGTGCCGAGCAGGGCGAAGAGCGGCAGCAGTGCGGTGTTCGGCACGCCGGCCACATTCAGACCGATGCGCATCGATGCCATCGCCCCGGCGGTGCCAGCACGGAACCACTGGCGCACGCCGGTCAGCAATGCCCGTTCGGCGGTCGTCAGGTCCGCCACCGTCCAAGGCGAGTACCGCCCCTCATCCACCGTCCCGCACATGCCGATACTCCTTCATCCGGTTGCAGGAAGACCCTACCGCTTCCCGTCACTAATTGCGAGTCATTCTTATTTGCGAAAATAGCCTGTGACAAAAAGCGTCCGTGCGTGACAGTGAAAACCATGGAAAGGTCGCGTTAACGAACGGCGGCAATCCTGAAGCGACTAAGCAGTTCAGGGGGATCGCTGGGCATGAGGCGGACGATTCGGGGGGGTGTTCTCGCACTGGTCGCGACGATCGGATTGGCTGTCGCCGGGGGCCTGACGGTCGCCCACCCGGCAATGGCCCAGATCGTTCTCAAATCCGCCTACGGCGAGGCCTCGCTGGCCGGTCCGGCAAAGGCCCGCGGCGCGGTGGTCTGGAGCCACGGCCGCTCGGTGGACTCCGAAGATTCGGAAGCCCCCACCCCGCTCTTCATGAAAGCGATGCGCGACGCCGGCTGGGACGTGTACCGGCTGGACCGCATGCGGGTCAGCGACACCCTGCCCAACAGCTCCCGCGCGCTCGCCGGCTATTCGGAGGCGCTGAAGGCCAAGGGCTATCGCCGGGTCGCCCTGACCGGCCAGTCATTCGGCGCCTTTATCTCGCTGATCGCTGCCGGCCAGACCAACGCCATCGACGCCGTCATCGCCACTGCACCGGCCGCCTTCGGCAACTTCACCGAGGCGTTCGACAGCTACCGCGAGAACGCCGCCCAGCTCTGGCCGATCCTGCGCGAGGTCCGCCGGGCGCGGGTGATGATGTTCTTCTTCCACGGCGACGATTTCGATCCGGGCGGGCGCGCCGAACCGGCCCGCAACATCCTGACCCAGCGCGGGTTGAGCAGCCTGATCGTCGACCAGCCGTCGCTGCTGACCGGCCATGGCGCCGCCAACACCGGGCTGTTCGTCCGCCGCTTCGGCGCCTGCATCGTCCGCTTCGCGGAGGAGCCGCCAACCCCCAACGATCCGCCCTGCGACGAGACCTGGGGACGCAGCCCGAGTGCCGAGATGCTGCAGGCCGCTCTGCCCGCGAACGCATCGGGCTCGGCCAGGGGCAACGACGCGACGGCCACGCTGCGCCCCTACATGGGCATGTGGTACGGCAGCTACATCAATGGCCGCGAGGTTGCCCTGTCGGTGGAGAAGGCCGAGGGCGACGCCGTCTATGCCGACTATGTGCTGGGCGCCGGCATGGAATCGGACCAGCCCGCCGAACGGGTGCGCCGCAAGGGCCGCATCGAGAATGGCGAGCTGGTCTTCGACGAAAAGGGCCGCAACATCCTGCGCTACCGCCTACGCCCCGACGGCCGCGTCGCCGCCAGCTGGCTCGACAAGGACGGCCATGGCCGGCTCGACACGGTGCTGCGCCGGGTGAATTGATTGCCTGCCCCGGAGGGTGCTCAGCCCTCCGCCAGGAAGCTGCGGACGATGGCGATCTGTTCGTCCGTCATCAGGGACGGGGCGTGGCCGGTGTTGGCAAACTCCACCACCTGCACCAGACCGGCGGCTCCCGGTCCACGTTCCGCCATCCGCTCCGCCGTTTCGGCGCTCAGCAGATCGGAGTCCGCGCCGCGAAGGACCAAGACCGGGCAGCGCACCCGATCCCACAATGCCCACAGATCGACATCGCCGATGGGCGCGGTCTTGAACGCATCGCCGATGGCCGGATCGTAGGCCAAGCGGAACCGCCCGTCGGGCAGCGGCCGGGCGCTGTGCTGCGCCATATGGCGCCAGCACTCGTCACCGATTGTGCCGAAGCCCATCAGGACGAAACGCAGGTAGGATTCCAGCGCCGGCAGATCCTCGAACACCGGGTCCTTGCCGACATAATCGGCGATCCGCTGCAACCCGGCCTGGGCAATGAAGGGGCCGACATCGTTGATCACCATGCGGCGGATCGGGCTGTTCGCCTGCGCCGCCAGGGTCATGCCGATCAGCCCGCCCATCGAGGTACCGATCCAATCGACCGTCTCCACCCCCATGCGGGCGATCAGCGCCACCATGTCGGAGCAGTATTGCGGATAGCCGTAGAGCGCCGGCACCGGCAGCCAGTCGCTGCGGCCGCGCCCGACCACGTCGGGGCAGGCCACCCGCCAGCCATCCGCCAGGGCCAGCGCCAGCCGGTCGAAATCCCGGCCGTTGCGCGTCAGCCCATGGACGCAGACCGCCGTGCGCGCGGCATCGTCACGCCCCCACTGGGTGTAGGCCATCCTGTGGAACCCGGCGGCGCTGAGGCCGAGGACGTTGCGTTCGGACATCGGCACGGGCGGGCACTCCTGTTCAGAATTGACGGGACTATCCCTTTTTCGGCGATTTGGCGCCGCGTGGCAACTCCGCCTCGACCGCGCGTTCCGCCGCGGCACGGATGGCTGGCATGGCCGACGACGGCTCCGCCACCGACCCGTCGAAGGGATGGCGGGTGTTTTCATAGATGCGGCGGATGATGCGGACGTAGTTGCGCGTCTCGTCATAGGGCGGAACGCCCTTGTAGCGGTCCACCGCCCCCTCCCCGGCATTGTAGCCGGCCAGCGCCAGCGTCACGTCGCCCTGGAAATAGGCCAGCAGCCAGCGCAGGTACTTCACCCCTCCGGTGATGTTCTGCTTGGGGTCGAAGACATCGCCGACGCCGAAACGGTCGGCCGTGTCGGGGATCAGTTGCATCAGCCCGGCGGCGTCCTTGGGCGACACCGCATCGGTGCGGAAGGCGCTCTCCGCCTGGATCACCGCCAGCACCAGCGCCGGGTCGATGCCGTATTTCGGCGCGATGCCGTTGACCAGGGCCACCACATCCGCCGGGGGCGGCCCCATCTCCCGCACCGGGCCAGCGCCGGGGCGGCACCAGGGACGGATGCGCCCCATGCGGCCGGGAACATAATTGACCAGCCGCCGCGCCTCCGGATGTCCACGCGAGGCGGCGGCGCGCAGCCAGGCGGTGCCGAGCCGGCGATCCTTGCGCACCCCCTTGCCGAACAGATAACGGCGGGCCAGCCGGAATGCCGCATCGGCGTTGCCCTGCTCCGCCAGTTCGCAATCGCCGGACTTGGTCTTGAGCGACGGCGGCGGCAGTTCGGCCACTGCGTTCGGCTTCGCCGCCGATTTCGCATCCGCCGCCGCGGCGATGGATGCCGACCCGATGCCGACGCCACACAGCGCCAGCGCAATCAGCGGCACCCTCACGACACGACGAACGAACAAGCCACGACCCTCCTGCGATCCCGCGCCACCCTACGGGAAGCGGAAGTATGGTGTTGCAACCTGTTCAGGACAAGGGTGGGTCAACAACAGGTGGATCACGGCCCCCGCCGGCGCCTGTCCTGCTTCTTCGGCGCCCCTTCCGGAATGCCGCGACCCTGGCGGGCACTGCTGATGCCGATGCTGCCGGGAGTCTCCAGCCCCAGATCCATCGCTTCCAGCCGGCGCAACTCGTCGCGCAGACGGGCGGCCTCCTCGAACTCCAGGTCGGCGGCGGCGGCCCGCATGCGCTTTTCCAGGTCGGCGATGACGCTCTTGAGGTTGTGCCCGACCAGTTCGTTGGAGTTCAGGCCGGTCTTGACCGTCACATGGTCGCCGCGCTCGTACACGCTTTCCAGAATGTCGCCGATGGCCTTCTTCACCGATTCCGGCGTGATGCCGTGTTCCAGATTGTAGGCCATCTGTTTCTCGCGGCGGCGTGCCGTCTCGTCGATGGCGTACTTCATGCTGTCGGTGATCTTGTCGGCGTAGAGGATCGCCCGTCCGTCGACGTTGCGGGCGGCACGGCCGATGGTCTGGATCAGCGAGGTCCTGGACCGCAGATAGCCTTCCTTGTCAGCGTCGAGGATCGCCACCAGAGCGCATTCCGGGATGTCCAGCCCCTCGCGCAGCAGGTTGATGCCGACCAGCACGTCATAAGCACCCAGCCGCAGGTCGCGGATGATCTCGATGCGCTCCAGCGTCTCCACATCGGAGTGGATGTAGCGCACGCGCAATCCCGCCTCGTGCATGTATTCGGTCAGCGCCTCCGCCATCTTCTTGGTCAGGGTGGTGACCAGAACGCGATAGCCCTTGGCGACCACCTCCTTGCACTCGCCGATCAGGTCGTCGACCTGGGTTTCGGTCGGGCGGATGATCACCGGCGGATCGATCAGGCCGGTCGGGCGGACCAGCTGCTCGGTGAAGACGCCGCCGGTGCGCTCCATTTCCCAGGGACCGGGCGTGGCGGAGACGAAGACCGTCTGTGGCCGCATGCCCTCCCATTCCTCGAACTTCAGCGGGCGGTTGTCCTTGGCGCTGGGCAGGCGGAAACCGTAGTCGGTCAGCGTCGATTTGCGCATAAAGTCGCCACGGTACATGCCGCCGATCTGCGGCACCATGACATGGCTCTCGTCGACGATCAGCAGCGCGTCGCCCGGCAGATATTCGAACAGCGTCGGCGGCGGATCGCCCGGGGCGCGGCCGGTCAGGTAGCGGGAATAGTTCTCGATGCCGGCGCAGGAGCCGGTCGCCGCCATCATCTCGATGTCGAAGGTCGTGCGCTGCTCCAGCCGTTGCGCCTCCAGCAGCTTGCCTTCGGCAGCGAACTCCTCCAGCCGCTCCTTGAGGTCCCTCTTGATCTGGCTGATCGCCTGATTCAGTGTCGGCTTCGGCGTCACATAGTGGCTGTTCGGATAGACGCGCACCGCCTCCAATGCCGCCAGCTTCTCGCCGGTCAGCGGGTCGATCTCGTGGATGGCCTCGATCTCGTCGCCGAACAACGAGATGCGCCACGCCCGGTCTTCCATGTGGGCCGGGAACAGTTCCACCGTGTCGCCGCGGACGCGGAACAGGCCGCGGCCGAAGGCGGCGTCGTTGCGCTTGTACTGAAGCTCGGTCAGCTTGCGCAGCAGCTCCGGCTGGGCGATCACCTCGCCCTTGCGCAGGTCCACCGTCATCTCGGAGTAGGTCTCGACCGAACCGATGCCGTAGATGCAGGACACCGACGCGACGATGATGACGTCGTCGCGTTCCAGCAGGGCCCGCGTCGCCGAGTGGCGCATGCGGTCGATCTGCTCGTTGATCGACGATTCCTTCTCGATATAGGTGTCGGTGCGCGGAACGTAGGCTTCCGGCTGGTAGTAGTCGTAGTAGGAGACGAAGTATTCCACCGCGTTGTTCGGGAAGAAGGATTTCATCTCGCCATACAGCTGTGCCGCCAGCGTCTTGTTGGGCGCAAGGACCAGCGTCGGGCGCTGCACCGTCTGGATGACATGCGCAATGGTGAAGGTCTTGCCCGACCCGGTGACGCCCAGCAGCACCTGGTCCTTCTCGCCCTGCCGCAGGCCGCCGGTCAGTTCCTCGATGGCGTTGGGCTGGTCGCCCGCAGGCGTGTAGTCCGACACGATGACGAATTGCTTTCCGGCTTCCAGCTTCGCGAGAGGCTTGGCGGGAATGGCGGACAGGACAGGGCTTGCCATGGGGCGGCGATCCGATCGAAGGAATGGTACGGAACGGGAACCGATTATATGGCTGCATTGCCCCCGTCTGTCGAGCGCAGGCTTGGCGGGAATTGCGATAGGGCCCATGCCCTGCCACGCCTCCGACGGTCTGGTGCGCTTGCCCGCGGTGCACTCGCCCGGACTTCAACGCCTCGGACAAATGGCTTGGAAGTTGATGACACGGCATGGACAGACGCCCCAACTTGAACGCTGCATTAGGTTATGGCATCATACTGTTCAGAGTATGAAGTTGAGGCGGTTCACCAAGCGTATCCGGGATGGTCCGACGGCATTTGGCCCTTCCTCATGTACGGCCACAACGTTTCATAGACCCACTATTGTCGTGCAGTCGACGGATCCTCCATGTCAGACAAGTTTTTCTCCGAGATTTCCGAGACCCTGTCCTCCGCTCGGTCGGTTGAGGATTTGACCCGCCCGCTGCTGAGCCTGCTTGAAGCGGTAACGGAACTGGAGGCCACCTATCTGACCTGCATCGACCAGGAAATGGGCATACAGCGCGTTCTGTTCGCCTACAACACCAAGACGATGCAGATCCCCGAAGGGCTTGTCGTCCCCTGGGAGGGAACACTGTGCAAACGCGCGCTCGACGAAGGAAGATTCCATACCGAAGACGTGCCGGCGCTGTGGGGCGATTGCGACGCCGCCAAGGCTCTCGGCATCCAGACCTATGTCAGCACGCCGGTCAGGCTGAATGACGGCACGCTGTTTGGAACGCTGTGCGCGGCCGGTTCGGAACGCAAGCCGCTGACCCCGAAGGGGGAACAGAACTCTTCGCCTGTTTTCCTCGCTGATCGGCCTGCATGTGGAACGGGAACAACTTCTCGAAAACCTGCAATCGGTCAACAGCGCGTTGGAGGCCCATTCCTTCACCGACGTCCTGACCGGATTGCCCAACCGGCGCTTCCTTCTGAAGGAGATGGACCGTCTGTTCGCCGGAGCCGAATCGACAGGGCAGACTGTGCTGATCGCCTTCATCGATCTGGATGGCTTCAAGGCGATCAATGACCGTCACGGCCATGAAGTCGGCGATGCGTTTCTGATCGAGGTGGGCACGCGCCTGTCGGCAGGCCTCCGGTCTGGGGACATCCTCGGACGCTTCGGCGGCGACGAATTCATCGTCACCGGCCTTGGCCCATCCGACGATGCTGCGGGTCAGGCGGCAGCGGAGACCCTCTGCAACCGTCTGGCGCCGCTGCTGATCGGCGACTACGAGTTGCGGGGCGTCACCCTGCACTATTCCGGCGCAAGCTTCGGCCCCACCGCCGTCGATCCACGCACCATCACCGTGGACGCAGCGTTGCGGAAGGCCGATGCCGCCATGTATGAGGTCAAGCGCGAACGGAAGGCACAGAGAGCCTGACCGGGAAGCGGGGCGCCGGGAGCGTCCCGCCCTCGGTACCTTTACCCCAGCGCCTTCGGGTTCGAGATGCCCAGCCGCGCTTCGACGATGGCCTCCAGCGCGTCCATCAGCACGTCCTGCCCCTCCTGGTCGAAATCGCCGGCGGCGATCTCGATGCACAGGCGGTGCTGCAAGGCCTCCACCCGCTTGCGCAGGTCGTCGCCGGACAGCGCGTCGTCGGCATCCTCGCCATAGAGCAGGGCGAGCGCGCCCAGCATCGAATGGCCGGCAGCGTCCAGCCCCTTCAACTCGCGCTCGGCGATCTCCAGCGCGTTGGCGACCATCAGCGCGGCGAACCGGGCCTCCGGCGCCACATGGGGAAGCACGTCGGCACGGAAGGTTGAGGCGGCGATCTCCATCAGGCCGCGGGCATCGGGATTGGCGCGCATCAGGCCACCTTCTCCACGGCACCCGCCGCCATGCCGCCGAGAGCGCTGATGGCACGCAGATGGCGCAGCATGTCCATCTCGATTTCCGGCAGCATCCGTCCGGTCAACGCCAGTTCCAGCGAGCGCTCGGCACCCGAGCTGTGGCGCAGCCCCTGTTCCACCGCGATCGCCGCCCAGCGCAGATAGGCCGCCGTTTCCCAGTAGGCGACGCGCGCCGGATCGACGCGGCGGCCTGAGGTTTCCTCATAGCCGGCATAGAAGTCGGCCCGGTCGGCGATGCCGCCCGCCTCGCGGTCGGGCCGGCGGAACCGCCAGGAGCGGGCGCAGAACCAGCCGAGATCCTCCATCGGGTCGCTGAATCCGGCGAACTCCCAATCCAGGATCGCGGTCAGCGCGCCGTCCTTGACCAGATAATTGCCGGTGCGGAAGTCGCGGTGGCACAGCACCACCGCACCCGGCTGCGGCGCGTTGACCTCCAGCCAGCGCAGCCCCCAGGCAATCACCGGATCGCGCCGTCCCAGATCGCCGAACCAGCGGCGGTACTGCGCCAGCGTCTCCTGCGCCGGGCAGTCGGGCGCCTCGCCCAGCCGCTCCAGCCCCTCGGTATCAGGCCTGATCCGGTGCAGCAGGCCAAGCTGCCGCCCAAGTTCGCGCGCCAGTTCCGGCTGCGCCGTATCCGACCGCGTCACCGCATGGCCGGCACCGAGCCCTTCGGCCCGCCGCATGATGTAGAAGTCATGGCCCAGCACCGCCGGATCGTCGCAGCCGAACAGCGGCTCCGGCGCTATCACTCCGGCCGCGAAGGCGGCGCGCAGCACCACGAACTCCCGCAGCTTGCCGATGCTGGCCGAGATACGCCCGCCACCTTCGGCCCGCAGCACGCAGGCATGGCGCCCGGCCAGCGGCCCGCCGACAATATCCAGAGTCACTGCCAGATTCAGGGAGATCGCCCCGCCGCCGAGCCGTCCATCCTCCGTCACCGTGACGCGGGATGCGCCGGCCTGCGCGGCCAGCCATTGCTCCAGTCGAACCCGGTTGTCGCCGGACAACAGCGAAGGCGGGGACTGGTCGGACGCTTTCACGACGTGCATGACATTCTCCCTCCGAAGGTGGCTGGGCGCGTTGGTTCGCGCGTCTTTATCGGTTTGAGCCGCCGATGGTAGGCACGAAGCGCTGTTGCAGACAAGTTTCACCTTGGTGGGAAAAGCGATTCCACCCCCAAAAAAGTCGGCCCCTCCCCCACCGGTCAGGCGGGGAAGGGGCCGTTTTTGCATGAGGGAAGGAGGAGAGGCCTTACGCGGCGACCGGGTGGCTCGTGCCCTGCTCCTGGCCGGCCGTGTTGCCCTGCTGGACCGCCGGAACCGGGGCCGGCTTGGCTTCGCGGACCGGAAGCATGTCACCGATGCCGAAGGCGACGGCCATCAGGTTCGGCACCGCCATGGCCGCGAGCAGCACCGACCACAGTTCCAGCGACAGGGTGCCCAGCGGGTTGACCAGGGCGGCGGTGGCGGCCGAGGCGACCAGAGCGGCCGAGAGCCAGGCTTCCGGCTTGGCGCAGAAGCGGCCGGCGGTGCGCTTGCCACCCTTGGCGGTCACCCGGAAGGCGTCCTGTTTGCGGAACAGGCCGCGGACAACGGCCAGGGCGACGGTGGTGGACAGCGCCATGCCGACGGCGCAGGCACCCAGGCTTTCCTTCCAGCTGTTGCCCGAGGCATAGCGCGAGGCCAGCAGGCTGGAACCGGCGCGCAGGACCAGCGCACCCAGCACGGCGGCGGTGGCGGCCACCGGCGGCAGGTGCAGCGGCAGAACCAGCGAGGCGAAGGTCCAGACCACGGCGGCGGCGGCGGCGAACAGGCCGACGGCATCGGACCACCAGCGGATCCAGTTGGTGACGTAGCCCAGCTTCTGCCGCGCGCTCAGCTCGGCCGCACCCGGCAGGAACTTCTTCCAGTGGGCGCGAACGATCTGGGTCGAGCCGAACACCCAGCGGTCACGCTGCTTGCGGAACTGCATGAAGTTGTCCGGGGCCAGACCGGCGCCGAGCCGCTCGTCGGTGTAGGCGGCGCGGTAGCCGGCCGACAGGATGCGCAGGCCCAGTTCGGTGTCCTCGCAGATGCCGGCTTCCGACCAGCCGCCGACCTGATCCATCGCCGAGCGGCGCAGCATGATCATCGTGCCATGGCAGATGAAGGCTTGGCTCGACACGCCTTCCTGCATGCCGACGTCGAAGAAGGGACGGTACTCGGCGGTCATCGCCGACTTCAGCACCGTCTCGTGGCCGTCGCGGTGTTCCTGCGGAGCCTGGACGATCCCGACCGACGGATCGGCGAAGGTCGGAGCCAGCTTCGACAGCCAGTCGGGCGACACGGTGTAGTCGGCGTCCAGCACGGCGACGATCTCGGCCGACGGATCGGTGTGGCGCAGCGCGGCGTTCAGGGCGCCGGCCTTGAAGCCGGAGATCTTCTTGTACCAGTGGAACTTGAACTTCGGCCCCAGCGCTTGGCACATCTCCTCCACCGGGCGGACAAGATGCTCCTCCTCGGTGTTGTTGATCAGGACGACGACCTCATAGTTCGGGTAGTCGAGCCGCGACAGCGAGGCCAGCGTAGCGTTCAGCACGTCCGGCTGCTCGCGGCAGGCGGCGACGTGGATCGAGACCATCGGCTTGTGCTCGGTGCTCGGCACCGCGTGCGGCAGCAGGGCCGGGGCGCGGCCGGTCAGCAACCGGCGGGCGACGTCCACCAGATCGGCGAAGGCGACGCTCATCATCAGGGTGCCGAGCGCGAAGGCCGAGCCCCAGGTGGTGACCGCACCGAAGGTCAGATATTCCGAGAAGGCGCCGGCGACGGCGGAGCCGATGGCGAAGCCGATGATGTTGGCGCCCAGCGAGGCGGCCAGTGCAAAGCCGGCATTGGTCCGGCGGCGGAACACGGCGAAGGCCGACAGGGCGAGGCCGACGGCGATGGCGACGCCCGCGGCGACCCGCTCGCCATAGGGGGCGGCGACGGCACCGGTCATCGACCATTTCGGCTGGCGGTCGGCATCCAGCACGCCCCAGGTCGGGCCGGGCGAGCCTTCGATGGTCGACTTCCAGATTCCGTCGAAGGCCTCGACGACGTTGTAATGCAGGCCGAGCGCGTTGGCTTCCGCCGCGAAGCCGCGGACGACGGCGGCCTGGGCCTCCGGCGTCGGGTAGGCGTCATGGAAGTTCTCGCCGCCCGACGGCCAGCCGACCTCGCCGACGAACAGCGCCTTGCCCGGATGGGCCTTGCGCACGGTGTCGAGCCGGTCGCGGATCCAGGTCAGCGCATCGGACACCGGCACGCCTTCCCAGTAGGGCAGGACGTGGACGCCCATGAAGTCGGACGCCTTCACCGTGGCGTCGGCCTTGACCATCTCCGACCACACGTCGGCGGTGCCGACCTTGATGTTGGCCGGGACGGCGGCGCGCACGCGCTTGATGTAGGAGGCCAGTTCGGCATCGGTCAGTTCGGCGCGCAGCAGCGTCTCGTTGCCGACGACGATGCGCTTGATGCCGCGGAATTCCTTGGCGAGCGCGATGCCGTGCAGCACCTCCCGCTCGTTCCGGGACTTGTCCTTGCTCAGCCAGATGCCGAGCGTGACGTCCAGCCCCTTGGACACCGCGATCTCCGGCACCTCGCCCTGCGAGCCGAGAGTCGAGTAGGTACGGACGCCGTCGGCGAAGCCGGCGATGGCGGTCATGTCCTTCTCAATGTCCTTGCGCGGCACCACCGGCTGGTGGTTCGGGTCATAGCTGCGGCCCGACGGCGAATAGGACACCGATTCGATACGTCCCGGCTCCGCCTCCACAGGCGTCGGCGCATTGCGCCAGGACCAGAAGGACGCGTGGCCCGCAGTCACGGCCAGCATGGCGGCGGCGATGGCTGCGCGCCGGATCGAGTTCTTCGGGTTGCTCATGGGGAGTTCGCGTGCCCTGTTGCTGGGTGGCCGCTCGCCACCGGACAGCCACACAAACGGGTGGACCGACTTCCCTATTCCGTCACTTCCAAAAATTTTTTGTGCAGTGCGGAGAGCGGAACCCCGGCAGGCGGCTCCTGTTGGACAACGACAGTTTTCTCAATGCTCAAGCCAAAGGAGAACGCCCCATGGCCACCCGCCACGAAGACAGCCCCGAACACAAGAAGGCCCACGATCTGGCCGAGCAGGCGCTGGACAAGGCCGCCGACGGCGATGCCCGCAAGGCGCGCGACCTGATCGAGGAAGCCAAGAGCATCGATCCGAAAATCGGCGAGGAAATGGCCCGCGAGGCCGCCGAGGATCAGAAGAAGGCCGACAAGTTCGTCGACAAGTCCGACAGGTAAGCGTCAGGAAGACGCTCCCCCTTCCTATGCAGGAAGGGGGAGCGTCGTTTCCACCCTTACTCCGCCGCCAGAGCCTCCGCCGGCACCGGCGGGGTCCAGCGCAGCACCGGCTTGCGGGCCGCAGCGGTTTCGTCCAGACGACGGCGCGGAGTCAGACGCGGCGCGGCCTGGAAATAGGCGACATCGCCAGACTTCGCCCGCTCGGCCAGCGCACGCAGCGCATCGACGAACTGATCCAGGCTGGCCTTGCTTTCCGTCTCGGTCGGCTCGATCAGCAGGGCACCGTGGACGACCAGCGGGAAATACATGGTCATCGGGTGGAAGCCCTCGTCGATCAGCGCCTTCGCCATGTCGAGCGTGGTGACCCCCGTCCCCTTCAGGAAGCGGTCGTCGAACAGGCACTCGTGCATGCACGGCCCCTCGAAGGAGGCCGTCATGACGTCCTCCAGCCGCGCCATGACGTAGTTGGCGTTCAGCACCGCATCGCCCGACGCCTGCCACAGCCCGTCGGCACCATGGCTCAGCATGTAGGACAGGGCGCGGACGAACATGCCCATCTGGCCGTGGAAGGCTTTCATGCGGCCGAAGGCGGGGCCTTCGCCGGCGTTCTCGACCAGCGCGAAGCCGTCCTTGCCGTGGGTGACGTAGGGCACCGGGATGTAGGGCGCCAGCGACTCCGCGAACACCACCGGCCCCGACCCCGGACCGCCGCCGCCATGCGGGGTGGAGAAGGTCTTGTGCAGGTTGATGTGCATGACGTCGATGCCGAGGTCAGCCGGACGCACCCGCCCGACGATGGCATTGAAGTTGGCGCCGTCGCAGTAGAAATAGCCGCCGGCCGCATGCACCGCCTCGGCGATCTCGATGATATCGCGCTCGAACAGGCCGCAGGTGTTCGGGTTGGTCAGCATCAGCCCGGCCACGTCGGGACCGAGCTTGGCCTTCAGCGCCTCCAGATCGACGCGGCCGTCGGCGGTCGCCGGGATGGCATCGACGCTGTAGCCGCAGGCGGCGGCGGTCGCCGGGTTGGTGCCGTGGGCGCTTTCCGGCACCAGGATCTTGGTGCGACCGCTGTCGCCCTTCGCCTCATGGGCGGAGCGGATCGCCATGATGCCGCACATTTCGCCATGGGCACCGGCGGCGGGCGCCAGCGTCACGGCGGCCATGCCGGTCAGCGTCTTCAGCCAATAGGCCAGCTGGTCCATCAGTTCCAGGGCACCCTGCACGGTGCTGACCGGCTGCATCGGGTGCACGTCGGAGAAGCCCGGCAGCCGCGCCATCTTCTCGTTCAGGCGCGGGTTGTGCTTCATCGTGCAGGAGCCCAGCGGATAGAATCCGCTGTCGATGGCGTAGTTCTTCTGCGACAGGCGGGTGTAGTGGCGGACCACCTGCGGCTCGGCGAGGCCGGGCAGCCCCACCTTGGCGCGCGGCTTCACCGCACCCAGGCGCGAGGCCACCTTCGGCAATTCGGGCAGATCGACGCCGGTGCGGCCTGCGCTGTCCTGCTCGAAGATCAGCGGCTCTTCGATCTGGAGGCCGCGGTTGCCGGTGACGGTGCCGGTCACGCCGTCGAACGAGGCGGCACCGGCCGGAATGGCCGACGGACGGCCCTGGTTGTTCATGCTCATGCCAGAACCTCACTCAGAGCGGCAGCGAAGGCGTCCATGTCGGCGTCGGTGTTGGTCTCGGTGACGGCGACCAGCAGCAGGTCTTCCATCTCGCCCGGATAAAGGCGCGACACCGGCACGCCGCCGAGGATGCGGCGCTTGGCGAGTTCCTCGACCACCGCGGCGGCCGGCTTCGGCAGCTTGACGGTGAATTCGTTGAAGAAGCCGTCGTTCAGCACCTCGACACCCGGAACCGCCGCCAGCTTGTCGGCCATCTGGACCGCCTTGGCGTGATTCAGCTGGGCCAGCTGCGTGATCCCCGCTTCGCCCAGCAGGCTGACATGGATCGAGAAGGCCAGCGCGCACAGACCGGAGTTGGTGCAGATGTTCGAGGTCGCCTTCTCGCGGCGGATGTGCTGCTCGCGGGTAGAGAGCGTCAGCACGAAGCCGCGGCGGCCGTCGGCATCCACCGTCTCGCCGCACAGGCGGCCCGGCATCTGGCGGACATATTTGTCCTTCACCGCGAACAGCCCGACATAGGGGCCGCCGAAGTTCAGCGCGTTGCCGAAGGACTGTCCTTCCGCCGCGACGATGTCGGCGCCCATGTCGCCCGGCGGCGTCAGCAGGCCGAGCGACAGCGCTTCGGTCACCACGACGATCAGCAGCGCGCCCTTGGCCTGGCAGGCGGCGGCCAGATCGGTGTAGTCGCGGACATGGCCGAACACGTCCGGGTTCTGCACGACGACGCAGGATGTCTTGTCGTCGACCAGCGCCAGCAGATCCTCGCCGCCGGTCGGGGCGGCCGGCAATGCCACCGCCTCGAAGCCGATGAAGCGGGCGTCGGTGGTGGTCACGTCGCGGTAATGCGGGTGCAGGCCGCCGGATAGGATCGCCTTCTTCCGCCGGGTGACGCGGTTGGCCATCATGACGGCCTCGGCGCAGGAGGTGGCGCCGTCATACATCGAGGCGTTGGCCACATCCATCCCGGTCAGCAGCGCGACCTGGGTCTGGAACTCGAACAGGACCTGAAGCGTGCCCTGGCTCACCTCCGGCTGGTACGGCGTGTAGGCGGTCAGGAACTCGCCGCGCTGGACCAGATGGTCGACGGTGGCCGGAACATGATGACGGTAGGCGCCGGCGCCGAGGAAGCTCGGCACCGACCCCGCCGGCACATTCTTGGCCGCCATGGAGCCGAGCAGCCGTTCGACCTCAAGCTCGCCCATATGGTTGGGCAAGCCCCCGATCGGGCCGGCCAGACGGGCCGCCTTTGGAACGTCGCGGAACAGGTCTTCGACCGATGTTGCGCGGATGGCCTCCAGCATCGACTGCCGGTCGGCCTCGGTCAGGGGCAGATAGCGCATGTTAGTGGGATTCCTCCACGAAGGCCTTGTAGGCCGCTTCGTCCATCAGACCATCCAGTTCGGAGGCGTCCTTGAGCTGAAGCTTGAAGAACCAACCATCGGTTTCGGCGGCGCTGTTGACCATCGACGGGTCGTCCACCAGGGCCTGGTTGGCCTCCACGACGGTGCCGGACACCGGGGCGTAGACGTCGCTGGCGGCCTTCACCGATTCGACGACGGCGGCTTCCTTGCCCTTCTCCAGCACGCGGCCGGCCTCGGGCAGCTCGACGAACACCACGTCTCCCAGCTGGCTCTGGGCGAAATCGGTGACGCCGACGGTGGCGACATCGCCATCGACCTGAACCCACTCGTGGTCCTTGGTGAATTTCTTGGTCATCTGAAGATTTCCCTGTTCGAAACGGTTGCTTGTGGTTGGAAACGCCGAGGCATTAGCCCCGGTAATAGCGTTGCGGCACGAAGGGCGTGGCGGCGACGCGGGCGGGCAGCGGCTTGCCGCGCACGATCAGAGTCAGAGGCGTGCCCACCGCGGAGTTCGCGATGTCGACATAGCCCATGGCGACCGGCGCGCCGGCGGTCGGGCCGAAGCCGCCGCTGGTGATCTCGCCGATGACGGTACCCTTGGCATCCTGGATTTCGGTGTGCTCGCGGGCCGGCTGTCGGCCTTCCGGCTGGATGCCGACGCGGCGGCGCGCGGCGCCCTCAGTCAACTGCCGGTGGATGATGTCGTAGCCGGGGAAACCGCCCTCGGCGCGGCGGCGCTTCGGCAGCGTCCATTCCAGCGCACCGTCGACCGGCGTCGTGGTGGTGTCAATGTCGTGGCCGTAGAGGCAGAGCCCGGCCTCCAGCCGCAGCGAGTCGCGGGCGCCCAGACCGATGGCCTCGACCTCCGATTCGCCCAGCAGCGCACGGGCGATCATCTCCGCGTCCGCCTTGTCGCAGGAGATCTCGTAGCCGTCCTCGCCGGTGTAGCCGGAGCGGGTCAGGATCACCGGCACGCCCTTGAAGGTGGCGGACAGGTAGCTCATGAACTTCATGGTGGCGGCTTCCGGGACGAAGCGGGCCATCACCTCGGCCGCCATCGGACCCTGGAGCGCCATCAGCGCCAGATCGTCCAGCAGCTCCACCTCGGCCTTGCCGGCCAGCTTCTCGCGCAGGTGGGCGACGTCCTGCTCCTTGCAGGCGGCATTCACAACCAGGAAAAGGTGATCGCCGGCATTGGTCACCATCAAATCGTCGAGGATGCCGCCCTGCTCGTTCAGGAACAGCGTGTAGCGCATGCGGCCCTGCGCCAGCCCCTTGATGTCCCCGGGAACCAGCGTTTCCAATGCGGCGGCCGGATCGGCGCCGGTCAGGCGGACCTGCCCCATGTGGGACACGTCGAACAGCCCGGCCTTCTCGCGGGTGTGCTGGTGTTCCTTGAGGATGCCCAGGGGATACTGCACCGGCATGTCATAGCCGGCGAAGGGGACCATGCGGGCGCCAAGCTCGACATGGAGCGCGTGCAGCGGGGTGGTCTTGAGAGCGGTTGCGGCCTCGGTCACGCTGGTCCTCCGACAGGGTTACGGCACCCGCACCGGGATCGGTGCAGGAAGCTGCCCCCTCTGTCTTGGACCTGAGAGATTCACCGCCGTCCGGTCGAGCCGGGCACCCGGTTTACTCCTTCGGTGAGTCGCGGCGACTGGGCGCCGAGGCTGCTTTCCAGAGTTGCCTTATCCCCTTGCGGTCCTTTTGCCTGAGAGTTTCCGGGGGCGGTTGCTCCTTCGGCGCCGCCTGCGGACCTGCCGATTTACGACAGACTCACAAGCGATCTCTCCCGCGAGGGATCATCGGCGTGATGGCGGCACACTGTCGCGAATGGACAGGTTTGTCAATTGGAGGGATTGGGCTCCACGCCCGCCCTGCCCCGACCGTCATCCCCTCTGAGACGGGAATGACAGTCGGAAAGAGAAGGTTCCGGCACCGATGAGCAGAAGCGCTTACTTCTTCACCTGCGTCCGGTTGAAGTTCAGCTGCTCGGGCGTCAGCTGGAAGCCGAGATAGATCTTCCAGTCCTTGGCGTTGGCGTCCTTGGGCAGCGGGATCTTCGGCGTCAGTTCCTCGCGGGTGCCGGCGCGCGGCTGGCCGGGGACGAAGGTCACGTCGGTGTCGAAATAGGCCTTCGACACCAGCGTGTCGTCCGGCTGGGCCACGGCGACGAAATACTGGTACTTGGCCGTGGTGCCCTGGAGCGCCGGACCGCGTTCCGCCACCAGATAGACGTTCACGTTCACGGTGACGCCGCTGCTGGTGTAGTCGCAGCTGCCGGTGAAATCGGTCAGGGCGGCGCGCGACTCCAGATCGGTCAGATCCTTGCCGCCGGGACGGAACACCGTCACTTCCTGCAGGTCGCGGACGATGTTGACCTTCGGGCAGGCCAGCGCCGCTTCCGACGGGTTCGTCGGCCCCAACCCCATGCCGGAGCAGCCGGAAAGCACCAGAACGGCCCCGGCCGCGAGCAACGCAGGGCGGCCCATCCCAAAGAGGGACGCCAGCGGGCTTTTCCGGGCGGGGGTTCCTATATTACGGTCGCGGCGGTCCATCGGTTCGGCCTGATCGGTTAACGGGCTGTTGGATCGCGACTTTAGTGTCCCAGCTTGACCGGCACAAGACCGCGCGGCGGTTCTATCCCTTGTGACCGTTCAGCACAGGATTACCTAAGGGCGACCCAATCCACGCAAGGGCGGTACAGCGCATATGACCACGACCAATTCCCCAACCCGCCAGCCCCTGACCATCCTGCTGGCGGCACCGCGCGGTTTCTGCGCCGGGGTGGACCGGGCGATCCAGATCGTCGAGACGGCGCTGGAGCGCTTCGGGGCGCCGGTCTATGTGCGGCACGAGATCGTCCACAACCGCTTCGTGGTCGAAAGCCTGGAGGCCAAGGGCGCCGTCTTCGTCGATGAGCTGACCGAGGTGCCGGACGGCCGCCCGGTGGTCTTCTCCGCCCATGGCGTGCCGAAATCGGTGCCGCAGGCGGCGGAGGCGCGCGGGCTGTTCTATCTCGACGCCACCTGCCCGCTGGTCAGCAAGGTCCACCGCGAGGCCGAGCGCCATCACGAGGACGGCAAGCAGATCGTCCTGATCGGCCATGCCGGCCATCCCGAGGTCATCGGAACCATGGGCCAGCTGCCCGCGGGCGCTGTGGTGCTGGTGGAGACGGTGGCCGACGTCGCGACGCTGGAGGTGAGCGACCCGGAAAACCTCGCCTACGCCACCCAGACCACCCTGTCGGTCGACGAGACCACGGAGATCCTGGCCGCGCTCCAGGCCCGTTTCCCCGCCATCGCCGGGCCGAAGAAGGAGGACATCTGCTACGCCACCACCAACCGTCAGGCGGCGGTGAAGGCCATCGCGCCGAAGGTGGAGGCGCTGCTGGTCCTGGGCGCGCCGAACTCCTCCAACTCCAAGCGTCTGGTCGAGGTGGCGAAGACCCATGGCTGCCCGGCCGCCCAGCTGGTCCAGCGCGCCGCCGACATCGACTGGAGCGCGCTGGCCGGCGTCGCCCGCCTCGGCATCACCGCCGGCGCGTCCGCCCCGGAAGTGCTGGTGGAGGAGGTCATCGAGGCTGCCCGCAGCCGCTTCGACGTGACGGTGGAAGAACTGCGCACCGCGACCGAGAACATCGTCTTCAAGCTGCCGCGCGCGTTATCGGTGGAGCAGGAGGCGGTTTGAGGGGGCGTCGCCCCCTTCCCTCACCCCTGCGCAACTGTCAGCAGCCCGTCCACATCCAGCACGCTCTCCAGCCGGTCGGCAACCGCGTCCAGCGCCCGCTCGACCGCCACACCATAGCCGAGATCCGACCCGGCGCTTCCCAGCCGGCGCAGATAGGCCGAGCGGAAGCCGTCGGCGGTGAACAGGCCGTGCAGGTAGCAGCCCGCCACCCGCCCGTCCGCCGACTCCGCCCCATCGGTTCCGCCGCCGGCAAGCTCCAGCATCGGCCGCGCCCGGTCGGCCCCCTCGGTGCGGCCCATATGCATCTCGTAGCCCGCCACCGCGGCACCGGTGCGCCGCTCCGTGCCGCGGGCCTCCTCCAGCACCTTGGGACCTTTCAGCACCGTCTCGACATCCAGCAGCCCGAGCCCGGCGGCCTCGCCGGGCGGGCCTTCGATGCCGTCGGGATCGGCAATGCGCCGGCCCAGCATCTGGTAGCCGCCGCAGATGCCCAGCACCCGGCCGCCGCGCCGCCAATGGGCCATCAGGTCGATGTCCCAGCCCTGCGCCCGCAGGAAGGCAAGGTCGGCGACGGTCGCCTTGGTACCGGGCAGGATCACCAGATCGCAATCGCCGGGCAGCGGCTGACCCGGACGCACCATGGTCAGGGCGACGCCCGGCTCCTGCGCCAGCGGATCGAAATCGTCGAAGTTGGCGATGCGCGACAGCATCGGCACGGCGATCCGCAGCGCCCCATTGCCGGCCTCCCGCGGCCGGTCGAGCGCCACCGCGTCCTCGGCCGGCAGGGTCGCCGCTTCCTTCAGCCAGGGCACCACGCCGAATCCGCGCCAGCCGGTGTGGCTCTCGATGATCCGCAGCCCTTCATCGAACAGGCGAACATCGCCGCGGAACTTGTTGATCAGAAAGCCCTTGATGCGCTCCTGTTCAGATTTCGGTAGAAGTGCGTGGGTGCCCACCAGACTGGCGATCACGCCGCCACGGTCGATGTCTCCGACCAGCAGGACCGGCACGTCGGCGGCGGTGGCGAAGCCCATGTTGGCGATGTCGCCGGCCCGCAGATTGACCTCCGCCGGGCTGCCGGCCCCCTCGACCACCACGATGTCGGCCTCGCCCCGCAGCCGCTCGAAACTGTCCAGAACGGTGCCGAGCAGTTCGCGCTTGCGGGCCTGATAGTCGGCGGCGCGCGCGGTGCCGACCACCACGCCGCGCACCACCACCTGACTGCCGATGTCCGACTGCGGCTTCAGCAGCACCGGGTTCATGTGGACGCTGGGCGCCACGCCGCAGGCCCGCGCCTGGAGCGCCTGGGCACGGCCGATCTCGCCGCCGTCCGCCGTGACCGCGGCGTTGTTGGACATGTTCTGCGGCTTGAACGGCCGGACGCTCAGCCCGCGCCGCACCAGCGCCCGGCACAGCCCGGCCACCAGCAGCGACTTGCCGACGTCGGAACCGGTGCCCTGCAGCATGATCGCCCTAGATCGTATCGGCTGTGACGGCATGGCGTCAGAACTCGATGCCGGCCTGGGCCTTCACCCCGGCCTCGAACGGATGCTTGACCAGCGTCATCTCGGTGACGAGGTCGGCGGCGGCGATCAGTTCTGGCTTGGCGTTGCGGCCGGTGATGCAGACATGCAGGTCCGGCCGGCGGGCGGCCAGCGTCGCCAGCACCTCGTCCAACGGCAGATAATCCATGCGCAGCACGATGTTCAGCTCGTCCAGCACGATCAGGCGATAGCGCGGGTCGGCCATCAGCTCCTTCGCCTTGGTCCAGGCGGCTTCGGCGGCGGCGATGTCGCGGGCGCGGTCCTGGGTGTCCCAGGTGAAGCCCTCGCCCATCGTGTGGAAATCGACCAGATCCTCGAAGCGCTCCAGCGCCACCGTCTCGCCGGTGGACCAGGCGCCCTTGACGAACTGCACCATGCCGACGCGCAAGCCATGGCCGACGGCGCGCATCATCAGGCCGAACGCGGCTGTCGATTTGCCCTTGCCCTTGCCGGTGTGGACCATCAGCAGGCCCTTCTCCACCGTCTTGGAGGCGAGCGCCCGCTCCTGCAACGCTTTGCGCCGCTTCATCTTCTCGGCGTGGCGGCGGTTCAGCTCGTCTGTATCGGCAGTCATGCAGGAGTCCCTTTCACGAACATCGGCAGACCGGCGACGGTCAGCACGACGCGCGGCGCCACGGCCGCGATGGATTGGTGCAGGCGGCCGGCATGGTCGCGAAAGCGGCGCGCCAGCGCGTTGTCGGGCACGATGCCGAGCCCGACCTCATTGGAAACGAGCACGACCCGGCCGGGAAGCGTCGGCAGCAGTTCCACCAGCGCCGCGGTCTCCGCCGCGATGTCGGCCTCAGCCATCATCAGGTTGGTCAGCCACAGGGTCAGGCAATCGACGAGGACGCCGGTGCCCTCGGCGGCCTGCCGGCGCAAGCTTCCGGTCAGGTCGCGCGGCTCTTCCACCGTCCTCCAGTCCGGGCCGCGGTCGTCGCGGTGCTGCGCCACCCGCTCGGCCATCTCGGCGTCCCACACCTGCGAGGTGGCGATGTAAATGCGCGGCCCGCCCAGCGCCGTCACCAGCCCCTCGGCATAACGGCTCTTGCCCGAGCGGGCGCCGCCCAGCACCAGGGTGACGTCGGCACTCATTCCCAGACGGTCCCGTCCCGGTGGTGGTAGGCGCCGTCGCGCCAGACCATGTCCTCGTCGGAATAATCGATCTCGTCGCCGCCGCTGCGGTCGCCGACCTCCAGATAGCTGGCGGGCCGGTCGCTGCGGTTGATCAGCCGGTGCCCGTCGGCGACGCCATGCGGAAATCCTGCGCACATGCCCGCGGTCAGCAGCGTCTCGCCCGCATCGGTCACCAGCGTCAGGTCGCCGTCCACCACATAGACGAACTCGTCCTGCCGGCTGTGCCAGTGGCGCAGGGCGGAGGAGGCGCCGGGCGCCAGCGTGGTCAGGTTGACGCCGAAATTGATCAGCCCCAGCGGATCGCCCAGCACCACCCGGTGCCGCCCGGCGACCTGCGGCCGGAAGGGCTGCGGATAGTCGGTGGTGCCGGTTTCGGCGGTCAGCGTCGCGGGGTCGAGGACCGGTGGGTTCGGCACGGGCGCTCTCCGGCTCTGTGTTGTGGGTCCGGACTGTCGCAAACCGGACCGGCGGCGTCAAACGCTGCCAAGTCCCCTTACAAAGCAGGCCTTTACAAAGCAGGGTTGCCGGTGCCGCCGCTGGACAGGCGCCGTTTCGCCCACCATGCTTATTGCGGTGCAAAACAACAACCTGCGATCCGATGTCCCGCCTGGAAATCATCAGCCGCCGTCCCTCCGGAACTGCCCCCTCCGGAACTGCCAAGTTGCCGCCGCTCCTGTTCGTCCATGGCGCCTTCAGCGGCGCCTGGATTCGGGACGCCAAGTTCCTGCCCTGGTTCGCCGAACGGGGATGGGAGGCGCATGCCGTCTCGCTCCGCGGCCACGGCAACAGCGAAGGACGCGACCGGCTGCATGAGTTCGGCATCGCCGACTATGTCGACGACGTGCTGGAGGCGGCGGGCCGCCTGTCCGCTCCCCCGGTGCTGATCGGCCATTCGATGGGCGGCATGGTGGTGCAGCGCGCGCTGGCGAAGCGCCGCTTTCCGACCGGCGTGCTGATGGCGTCGGCACCGCCCTACGGCCTGCTGACCTCCACCATGGGGCTGGCCTGGCGTTCGCCCTACGTGTTCCAGCAGATGTCGATGCTGATGGCCTTCGGCGAGACCGCAATCAACCCCGAGGCCATCCGCCGGGCCATGTTCTCCGACAAGATGCCGCACGCCGAAGCGGCCAAGTACGAGAGCTATCTTCAGGAGGAATCGCGCCGCGTCCTGCTCGACATCGGCGGCTGGATCCCCTTCCCAATCCTGCCGCCGCGCGACATGCCGGTGCTGGTGATGGGGGCCGAGGAGGATTCTGCTGTTCCCGCCCGCCGAGATCGTCGCCACCGCCATAGCGCTGGGCACCCAGCCGGTGTTCATGCCGGGCATGGGCCATGCGATGATGCTGGAACAGGACTGGCAGGCGGCGGCCGAGCGTCTGGAGACGTGGATCGCAGCGACCGTGACGGCCGAAACCGCCCCGTCCGGCTCGGCCGTCTGACCCTGCCCGCCCCTGTCTAAACCTTCGGCCGTTCCGACCGGGAATAGTTGCTGAAATGCCCCTCCCTGGAAGCCTGCCGGCGGGCGGACTGGAGGATGGCACCGGACTTGCCCTCCGGCGCCACGTTCGACAGCTGGCGGGTCAGATCTGCACCGCCGCAGGACGGGCAGGCAGGCATCTCACCGGAGCGGACCAGGGTCTCGAACCCCTGGCCGCAGGACTGGCAACGGTAGGAATAGAGCGGCATCGCACCCTCGCGGAACGGATCGCATCGGTCCGAGCATGCCGCAATACCCACAACAAGAAAACGGTTTTGTTGCGCCGCAACAGCAGCACGATCAGGCCGCCGCTCCGCCGAAATCGAATCCCGCAGCCTCGACCGCCTGCTGCACCAGTTCGGCCGGGATGCTGCCGGCGACCACGACTGTGCCGGTTGCGAGATCGACGGTCACCGCGGCATTCGGGGCCGCCTTGGTGATCGCGTTGGAAACGGAGCGGGCGCAGCCGCCACAGGTCATCCCATCCACCTTGTACGCATCGGTCATCGTTACAGGCATCGCCACGGGCTTCCTTTGGGTCGGGTCAACCTCCGGCATGGTGCGTCCGCACCACCGCGCTGACCGGGACAAGAACGAAGCCACGCTTTTGCACATCCGGCAACCAGGACGCCAGAGCCTCGATTGTCGCATCATGCGGGTGGCCGATGGCGACGGCGTAGCCCTGACGCTTCGCAACCTGTTCGGTCTTGGTCAGCTGGGCCTTCACCGCCGCCACGGTTTCGACATTGTCGAGGAACACGTCGCGCCCGATCCAGGGCATCTTCAGTTCCTGCGCCAGCCCGATTCCGGCGCTGTTGGGCGTCGTCCGGCTGTCCAGCCACAGCAGCCCGCGCCGGTGCAGTTCCGTCAGCACCGGCGCCAGAGCCGCGCGGTCGGCGGTAAATCGGCTGCCCATATGGTTGTTCACCCCGACATAGCCATCGAAGCTGTCCAAAGCCGCGCGGAACCGCTTCACGATCTCGCCCTTGTCCAGCGAGACCAGCAGCGCGTTCGGACCGGGATCGGCCTTCACGCTGGGCTCCATCGGCATGTGCAGCATCAGCTCATGCCCGTTGGCGCGGGCCGCCTTCGACTGGGCCGACAGGTCGCGGGCATAGGGCAGCCAGGACAGCGTCAGCGGGCCGTGAAGCCCGGCCATCCGGGACGAGCGCTTGCGGTCCAGCCCCATGTCGTCGATGACGATGGCGATGATCGGCCGGCCCTGCGGAACCTCGGCCGGCAGCGCATTCCTGCGCCACAATGCCGCATTGCCCGAAGGCGCCTGCACCGGCGGCTGGGCCGGGGGAACCGGCGGTGGCAGCATCGCCACGGTGGTGGCGGGCGGACGCGCTTCCGCCTGGGCCGGCTTTTCCGGCACCGCATGCTCCGGGCCGTCCGCCGCATGCTGTGCGGGCGCCGGGGCCTCCGCCTTCGCCGCCGGCAGCGAGGGGGGAGCCGGCGGCACGGCAGCCTGCTGGGGTGGGGCCTGCTGGGCCGGACTCTGCTGAACGGAGGCCTGCTGGACACGCTCGCCGCCGGACCGTCCGCCGGTCAGCGTCGCCACGCCGATCGCCACAGCGAACACCGCGGCGACTGCCGCCAGAGCCAGGACGAAGGGATTCGACAGAAAGGGGGAAGCGGAACCTTGCGGGCTTTCGAAGGCGCCTTGCGGGCCATGGTGACGATGTCCATCCTGCGACCGGGGCGGCGCACAGTGGCACCCTGCCGCCGCGACCGCAATTGCTCAAACGACACAAGACGGCCGCCGCAACGGCACCGTCTTTCCACTGGCCCGACCAGTCTCCGGAGACCGCCCGATGCGCCCTTTCCTCGTCATCGTCCCGCTGCTGCTGGCCACCGCCTCTCCGGCATTGGCTGCCGGCGGCCCGCAATGCCCGCCGACCGTCAGCGTGACCGCCCAGCCGGAGGCGCCCGGCGGCTGGGCGCCCTATCCGGGCCGTGACAGCCACGGCTTCATCGGCATCACCCTGATCGAGGGCGACCGCGCCCAGCAGATGGCCAGCGCCGCGCGCACCACCCTGGCGCCCGACAGCGAGACCAGGCATGCGCGCCGTCTGGTCCAGCTCTGGGAGTTCGACGCCGCGCAGCGCGGCAAGCTCTTCGTGCTCTGCCGGTATCGCGGCACCGAGGCGACGCTCGCCGCCGACCTGCCGCGCCAGACCCGCCGCTGCACCCTGACGCTGGAAACCGACATCCGCGGCAACGTCCTGGACGAGCCGAAGACGCCGCCGCAGCTCGACTGCCGGTGAGGACGCGGGGGCCCAGGGGCAAAGTTCTGCGCGGAGGCTGGAAATCCCCCTTTTCAGCCGCTAGGGTGTCCCTCGTTGGAACGGGGCCGGAACGGCCCGGACGACCCGGGCGACGGTGGCCGGGCAAAGGTGGAAGGCGGAAGGCGCATGCTGCTGCTCATCGATAACTACGACAGCTTTACCTACAACCTCGTCCATTACCTCGGCGAGCTTGGCGCCGACGTGCAGGTCCGCCGCAACGACGCCCTGACGGTGGACGAGGCGATGGCGCTCCGCCCCGACGGCATCGTCCTGTCCCCCGGCCCCTGCGATCCCGACCGCGCCGGCATCTGCCTGCCCCTGATCGACGCCGCCGCCAAGGCCCGCCTGCCTCTGATGGGCGTCTGCCTCGGCCACCAGTCCATCGGGCAGGCCTTCGGCGGCCGGGTGATCCGCGCGCCGGTTCCCATGCACGGCAAGGTCGACAACATCCGGCACGAGGGCCGCGGCGTGCTCGCCGGCCTGCCCAGCCCGTTCCGCGCCACCCGCTACCATTCGCTGATCGTCGAGCGCGACTCGCTGCCGGCCTGCCTGGAGGTGACCGGCGAGACCGCCGACGGCCTGATCATGGCGCTGGCCCACCGCGAGCTGCCGATCCACGGCGTGCAGTTCCATCCCGAAAGCATCGAGAGCGAGCACGGCCACCAGATCCTGCAGAACTTCCTGGATCTGACCCGTCCCCGCCCGGTGAACGCGGGCCTGGAGACCGCGGCATGAGCGGCGATCTGTCCGACATGAAGGCCATCCTGGGCAAGGTCGCCACCGGCGCCGCCCTGACCGAGGCCGAGGCTGGCTTCGCCTTCGACATCATCATGTCCGGCAACGCCACCCCGTCGCAGATGGGCGGCTTCCTGATGGCGCTGCGCGTCCGCGGCGAGACGGTGGACGAGATCACCGGCGCCGCCCGCGTCATGCGCGCCAAGGCGATCCCGGTCGAAGCGCCTCCCGGCACCATCGACACCTGCGGCACCGGCGGCGACGGTGCGGGCACCTACAACATCTCCACCGCCGCCGCGCTGGTGGTGTCGTCCTGCGGCGTGCCTGTCGCCAAGCACGGCAACCGCGCCATCTCGTCGAAGTCCGGTGCCGCCGACGTGCTCGGCTCGCTCGGCGTCAACCTCGACTGCGACTTCGCGCTGGTCCGCAAGGCGCTGTGGGACGCCGGCATCGCCTTCCTGATGGCGCCGCGCCACCACCTCGCCATGCGCAACGTCGGCCCGACCCGCGTCGAGCTCGGCACCCGCACCGTCTTCAATCTGCTGGGTCCGCTCGCCAACCCAGCGACCGCCAGGCGGCAGGTGCTTGGCGTCTTCTCCAAGCAGTGGGTGGAGCCGCTGGCCCAGGTGCTGAAGCGGCTGGGTTCCGAGGCCGCCTGGGTCGTCCATGGCTCCGACGGGCTGGACGAGATCACCACCACCGGCCCCACCACCGTCGCCCAGTTGAAGGACGGCGAGGTGACGGTGTTCGAGGTGACGCCGGAGGATGCCGGCCTGCCCCGCGCCCGAATCGAGGAGTTGAAGGGCGGCGACGCCCAGGTCAACGCCGAGGCGATCCATGCCCTGTTCGACGGGGTGCGCAGCCCCTACCGCGACATCGTCCTGTTGAACGCCGCCGCCGCCCTGCTGGTGGCCGGCAAGGCCGCGACCCTGAAGGACGGTGTCGCCCTGGCCGCCGACGCCATCGACAGCGGCGGCGCCCGCGACCGGCTGCGCCGGCTGGTCGCCATCACCAACGAGGCAGTGGCCTGATGAGCGACGTTCTGACCCGCATCAACGACGACAAGCGCGCCCTGGTGGCCTCCCGCAAGGCCGCCCGCCCTTTGTCGGAGGTGGAGGCCGCCGCCAGGGCCGCCAACGAGAGCAACCCGCCGCGTGGCTTCATCCGGGCGCTGAGCGCCGCGGTCGAGGCCGGGCGTTACGGGCTGATCGCCGAGATCAAGAAGGCGAGCCCGTCCAAGGGCCTGATCCGCGCCGACTTCGACCCGCCGGCCCTGGCCCGTGCCTACCGCGAGGGCGGTGCCACCTGCCTGTCGGTGCTGACCGACGAGCCCTATTTCCAGGGCAGGGACGAATATCTGGTGGCGGCCCGTGCCGCAGTGGATTTGCCGGTTCTGCGCAAGGACTTCATGGTCGATCCTTACCAGATCGTCGAAGCCCGCGCGCTGGGCGCCGACTGCATCCTGATCATCATGGCCTCCTTGTCCGACGCCCAGGCGGCGGAGATCGAGGACGCCGCCATCGCCCAGGGCCTGGACGTGCTGGTCGAGGTGCATGACCGCGCCGAGCTGGACCGCGCGCTGCTGCTGAGGACGCCGCTGCTGGGCGTCAACAACCGCAATCTCAAGACCTTGGCGGTCGATATTGCGACGACGGAGGAACTGGCCGCCAACGTGCCGGCCGACCGCATGCTGGTGGCCGAAAGCGGGCTCTACAACCCCGTCGATCTGGCGCGGATGGCGAAGGTCGGGGCGCGCTGCTTCCTGGTCGGCGAATCGCTGATGCGGCAGGCCGATGTGACCGCCGCCACCCGTGCCCTGCTGGCTCCGGTGTGATGCGATGACCGAGATGGTGGCCGATGTGACAGACGATGTGCTGATCGCTGCGGAGAGCCCGCGCCAGGATGCCGTGATCGCGCTGGTGGCGGCGCTCGACCGCTATCTGCTGGATCTCTATCCGGCGGATACCTGCCACCTGCTCGACATCGGCGAATTGGAAGCGCCGGACCTGCGCTTCCTCGTCGCCCGCAAGGACGGCGTTCCGGTCGGCTGCGCCGCACTCCGCGTCGATCCGACCGGCTATGGCGAGATCAAGCGGATGTATGTCGATCCCGCCACCCGCGGACAGCGCATCGGCGACCGTCTGCTCGCCCGGCTGGAGGATCTGGCGCGGGCGGAGGGCTTGGACGCCCTGCTGCTCGAATCGGGCATCCACCAGCCCGAAGCGCTGGCGCTCTACCGCAAGGCCGGCTTCACCGACCGCGGCCCCTATGCCTGCTACGAAGACAATGGCGTCAGCGTCTTCATGGAAAAATTTCTGACGGAGACCGCCCGATGACCGGCTTCACCCATTTCGACGCCGAGGGCAAGGCGGTGATGGTCGACGTCTCCGACAAGGCCGACACCGAACGCACCGCGACAGCCGCGGCGACCGTGCTGATGCAGCCGGAAACCCTTGATCTCATCATGCAGGGCGGGGTGAAGAAGGGCGACGTGCTGTCGGTCGCCCGGCTGGCCGGCATCATGGGGGCCAAGCGCACGCCCGACCTGATCCCGCTGTGCCACCCGCTGATGCTGACCTCGGTCAAGGTCGACCTGTCCTGCGACCCCGCCCGCAACGCGGTGGACGTGACGGCGACCTGCAAGCTGAAGGGCCAGACCGGCGTGGAGATGGAGGCGTTGACCGCCGTCACCATCGCAGCATTGACGGTCTACGACATGTGCAAGGCGGTGGACCGCGGCATGACCGTCACCGATGTGCGCCTGCTGCACAAGGCCGGCGGCAAGAGCGGCGAGTGGGGCGCGTCCACATCCTCCTCCACCGGAGCCTGACGCGATGATCTCCGTCGCCGAGGCGCGCGCCCGCATCCTGTCGGCCTTCGCCGCCCTCCCGGCGGAAACCGTCGCCCTGCCCGACGCGCTCGGCCGTGTGCTGGCCGAACCGGTGGTCGCCCGGCTGACCCAGCCGCCCTTTCACGCCGCCGCCATGGATGGCTGGGCCGTGCGTGCCGCCGACATCGCCGCTGCGACCGCCGAGGCCCCCGTCCCGCTGCGCCGCATCGGCGAATCCGCCGCCGGCCATGCCTTCACCGGCAGCGTCGGCCGGGGCGAGGCGGTGCGCATCTTCACCGGCGCGCCCCTGCCCGGCGGTGCCGACGCCGTGGTGATGCAGGAGGATTGCAGCGCCGACGACGCCACCGTGCGGATCGGCCGCGCCGTGGCCGCCGGCCGCTTCGTCCGCGAGGCCGGATTCGACTTCACGGCCGGTCAGGAGCTTCTGCCAAAGGGCCGGCGCCTGACCGCGCGCGACATCGCGCTGGCCGCCGGCGGCAACGTGCCTTGGCTGTCGGTCCATCGCCGGCCGCGCATCGCCGTGCTTGCCACCGGCGACGAGATCGCCCTGCCCGGCGACCCGCTGGGTCCGAGCCAGATCGTCAGCACCAATGCGCTTGGCCTCTGCGCCCTGGTGACCGCCCAGGGTGGGATCGCCCACAATCTGGGCGTCGCCAGGGACACGGCGGAGAGCGTGGCGGCACTGGCGAAGGGTGCGGCCGGTTGCGACCTGCTGGTCACCACCGGAGGGGCGGCACAGGGCGATTACGACCTCGTGCGCGATGTGCTTGCCGAACGCGGCGTGGCGCTGGAGGTGCAGACGGTGGCGATGCGTCCGGGCAAGGCGCTGATGTTCGGCCGTGCCGGGTCTGTGCCGCTGCTGGGATTGCCCGGCAACCCGGTGTCCACCGGCGTCACGGCGCTCCTGTTCCTCCGCCCGGTCCTGCGCGTGCTGCAGGGCCTGCCGCCGGAGGACGACCGTCTGCCGCTGCGCGCCCGCCTGACCGGCCCGTTGAGGGCCAACGACCGGCGCGAGGAGTATCTGCGCGCCACGCTGGCCGCCGGCCCGGACGGTGTCCTGACCGTGACACCCTTCGCCCGGCAGGACAGCGCCATCACCACCCTGTACGCCCAGGCCGATTGCCTGATCCCCCGCCCGCCCCATGCCGACCCGGAACCGGCCGGCGCGATGGTGACAGTGCTTCCTTTGACGGATGGGGCGCTCAGCATCTAGACTTCAGCAGAGCGCCTGAGCAGAGCGCCGGAACGGCCGGCTGGAACAGTTGAACATCACCCGGAAAACTGTTTCATGCCGTTCCAGATGTTCCCCTCAAGTTCTAAAAGATGCCGATGGAGGGCTTGACGCGCGGCAGGAACCAAACTAGAACATGGAGCAACGTTTAGTTTTTGTTCCATCTTCAGTCTGGCCGAGGCCGGGAGGCATCCATGCTCACGCGCAAGCAGCACGAATTGCTGCTGTTCATCCACGAACGGCTTGGCCAGGGCGGTGTCTCGCCGTCGTTCGACGAGATGAAGGACGCCCTGGGCCTGAAGTCCAAGTCGGGTATCCATCGCCTGATCACCGGGCTCGAGGAGCGCGGCTTCATCCGCCGCCTGCCCCACCGGGCCCGTGCGTTGGAGGTTCTGCGCCTTCCCGAGGGTCTCGACGCTTCCCGCAACCGGACCGCGGCTCCCAAGCCGAAGTTCCAGCCCAACGTCATCAAGGGCGATTTCGCCTTCGCCGGCCGCGACGCCGCTCCCCCCGCACCGACGCCGGCCGCCGCGAACGAGACGGTGCAGCTCCCGCTCTATGGCCGGATCGCCGCCGGTACGCCCATCGAGGCGCTGCGCGACAACAGCGCCTTCGTCGATGTCCCCGCCTCCATGCTGACCGGTGGCGACCATTATGCGCTGGAGGTTTCCGGCGACTCGATGATCGAGGCCGGCATCCTCGACCACGACACCATCGTCATCCAGCGCTGCGATGCGGCGGAGAACGGCACCATCGTCGTCGCTCTGGTGGACGAGGGCGAAGTGACGCTGAAGCGCCTGCGCCGCAAGGGCAACACCATCGCCCTGGAACCCGCCAACGCCGCCTATGAAACCCGCATCTTCGGCGCCGACCGCGTCCGCGTGCAGGGCAAGCTGGTCGGTCTCGTGCGCAAGTACTGAGCTTTTCGAGCCCAACCGCCGATCCTCTCCTCCGTCCCCGCGGCGGATGGGATCGGCGATGTCCAAGTTCCTCTCACTTTCCTCCGGTCCAGGGCCGATCTCCCCGCAGCCCGCGCACCGTCTCCACCGTCACCCCCTCGGCGGTCACCGTCAGCGTATGCGCGCCCTCATGGCGCAGGGTCCAGCGGTCCACCACCAGATCCGCCCGGCAGCGCCGCGCCACCTCCGCCGTCACCACCGCATCAGCTGCCCCACAGTCCTCGTCCAGCGCATCCGGCAGCCGCGGCAACGCCACTGTCTTTCCCTGCACCCGGTACAGGCAGCCAAACGCGTCGCAGTCCAGCGACCGCCCTCCCCCGCTCCATCCCCCGTCGGCCGGCCAGGGATCGGCCACCGACCGCTCGCCATCGCGCTCCCGCCAGGTTTCGGTCATCCGGCCGCCGCCCTTGACCGATGCGCTCAGTCGTCCGTCCGGCAGCCTGACCGCCATCACCGTCCCGTCGCCGGCCACCAGCACATCCGGCCGCACCGCCAGCATCGGCGAGGCCAGCCCGGCCAGGACCGGCAGCATCCCCAGCCACCGCCACCAGCGCGTCCAAAGACAGAGCCAGAATCCCTCCCATCACCAGCACCGCAAAGCCTTCCGCCGGCATCGCCGGCACGGTCAGCGAAGCCCAGGGGAGACGGCCGAAGAATTCCGCCGTCCAGATCACCGCCCGGTCGCCCCAGTTCATGGCGATCAGCGCCGGCGCCTCCAGTCCGAAGGGCAGCAGCGCGTAGGCGATCAGACTCCACGGCATGACCCAGAAGGACGTGATGGGAATGGCGATCAGGTTCGACAGCACGCCATAGAAGGCGATCTGCTGGAAATGGAAGAGCGAGAAGGGCAAGGTCGCCAGCGTCGCCACCACGCTGGTCAGCAGGATCCCGCCGACATAGAACAGCCCGCGCACGATCCATCCCGCATCGCGCCGCCAGTCCGCCAGCCTGGCGCTGCCCTTCTCGAAGGCGGCGATCAGCGCCACCACCGCGGCAAAGGACATCTGGAAGCTCGGGCCCAGCATCCCCTCCGGATCCATCGCCATGGTGACCAGCCCGGCGAAGGCGACCAGCCGCATGCTCAACGGGTGACGGTCCAGCATGATCGCTCCCATCACCATGCCGGTCATCAGCACCGACCGCACCGTCGGCAGCGGCGCCCCGACCAGGAGCGTGTAGCCAAGCGCCGACAGGATGCCGAACAGCGCGGCGATCTTCTTGATCGGCCACCGCAGCGCGATGTAGGGCACCGACGCCAGCAACGCCCGCACGACATAGAACAGGATGCCGGCGGCGATGCCGACATGCAGGCCGGAGATCGACAGCAGATGCGCCAACCCGCTGTTGCGGAAGTCGTCCATCGTCGCTTCCGGGATGCCGAACTCCTCGCCGTTCAGCAGCGCCGTGGTGACGCTCGCCTCCACCGGGTCGCCGATGGCTGCCGCCACCCGCTCGGCAATCGCGCCGCGCGCCTTCTCGAAGGCGATGGCGACCGTGCTCCATCCCGTCACCGGCGGCGCCTCGACCAGTTCCGGCGCACCGGTGGCGAAGCCCGTGCCGCCCAGCCCCATGAACCAGGCCCGCCGCTGGAAGTCGAAGGCGCCTGGTTCGGCCGGCGCCTGCGGCGGCAGCAGCGTCGCCCGCAGCCGCACCACCGACCCGGGCGCTGGTGCCGGAAAGCGGTCCGACAGGCGGATGCGCACGGCGGCCGGCGTCCGTTCCGGCGCCAGCCTGCTGACGCTCACCTCCCGCAGTGTGATCCGCGTCGCGCCCGGCCGCCGTTCCACCGCCATCACCCGGCCGGTGACGGTCGCCCCGGCGATGCTGCGGCTCAGCACCGGTGCCGCCATGCGGATGGTGTGCGCCTGCGCCACCAGGAACCCCGCCGCCAGCATCAACAGCGCCATCGCCACACCGGTCATGGCGAACCATCGCCGCAGCGCCAGAACCAGCACCGCGCAGCCGCCGACCGCAGCCGCGCCAATCCACCAGTCGGGCTCCTGCCGCAGGCCGAAATAGAACGATACCCCCGCCCCGAAGGCGACGGGCAGCCACAGCACCCAGCGCTCGCCCTCCGCCTCCGCGAGCGCCACGAGTCGCCCACCCACGCGCGCCAGCAGGCGCCGCCAGCCTCCGCCGAGCGCCGGGGGGCCGTCGGTTTCCTCCTCCGGCCAGCCGGCGGCCGTCACCGGTAACGGATTCCGGGCGCAGCGATGCCACCCGCGAGCCCCTCAACGACCGTCCATGCGCGCATCGCATTGCCTCCAAGCCGGGTGGCTGTGTTAAACCACGGTGTCGAACCACCGGCGCATCATACCAGCGCCGAACCGGAAATTGAGAGACCGATGACCGTCGTCACCCGCTTCGCTCCGTCGCCGACCGGCTTTCTGCACATCGGCGGTGGCCGCACCGCCCTGTTCAACTGGCTGTACGCCCGCAACACCGGCGGTCAGTTCCTGCTGCGGATCGAAGACACCGACCGGCAACGGTCCACCGACGCGGCGGTGGACGCCATCATCGACGGGCTGAAGTGGCTGGGCCTGGATTGGGACGGCGATGCCGTCAGCCAGTTCGGGCGCAAGGACCGTCATGCCGAGGTCGCGCACCAGATGCTGGCCGCCGGCAAGGCCTATCGTTGCTATTGCAGCCCGGAAGAGCTGGAGGAGATGCGCGCCGCCCAGAAGGCCGCCGGCCAGCCGATGCGCTACGACGGCCGCTGGCGTGACCGTCCCGAGTCCGACGCCCCTCCGGGCGTGGCACCGGTGATCCGCCTGAAGGCGCCGCAGGAAGGCCAGACCGTCCTGAACGACCTCGTCCAGGGCGAGGTGACGGTGCAGAACGCCCAGCTCGACGACCTGATCCTGCTGCGCGCCGACGGCACGCCGACCTATCTGCTGGCGGTGGTGGTGGACGACCACGACATGGGCGTCACCCACGTCATCCGCGGCGACGATCATCTGACCAACACCTTCCGCCAGATCCAGATCTTCAATTCCATGGGTTGGGACCTGCCGCGCTTCGGCCATATCCCGCTCATCCACGGGCCGGACGGCGCCAAGCTGTCCAAGCGCCATGGCGCGCTGGGCGTCGATGCCTACCGCGACATGGGCTATCTGCCGGAGGCGGTCCGCAACTATCTGCTGCGGCTCGGCTGGTCGCACGGCGATGACGAGATCATCTCGACCGAACAGGCGATCGAGTGGTTCAACCTGGAGAGCATCGGCCGGTCGGCGTCGCGCTTCGACTTCGCCAAACTGGAGAATCTGAACGCCCATTATATGCGTCTGGCCGATGATTCCCGCCTGCTCGGCCTGATCGCCCCGAGGCTGGAGGCCGATCTCGGCCGCAACCTGTCCGAGGCGGAACGCGACCTTCTGACGCGGGCGATGAATGGGCTGAAGCAGCGCGCCCGCACTGTCGTCGATCTGGCCCAGAGCGCACGCTTCTACGTTGCGCCGCGGCCGCTCAGCTATGACGAAAAAGCAACCGCTCTGCTGGATGAAAAGGGCCGCACTCTGTTGAAGGAACTGGCGGCAGCCTTCGCCGCCGAGCCGGAATTCACCGCCGCCGCGCTCGAATCCCAGGTCCGCGCCTTCGCCGAGGCACGGGGCGAAAAGCTGGGCAAAGTGGCGCAGCCGCTGCGCGCCGCGCTGACCGGTTCGACGGTATCGCCGCCGATCTTCGAGGTGGCTGAACTGCTGGGTCGGGAAGCGACGCTTTCTCGCATCCGCGATGCAGCGGGTGCAGCATAATGGTCATTTCCGTGCGTTGCCATCGGGCAGCCATGGAACTATGCTGCGCCGACGAAAAAAGGGCGCTAAGCCCGACCCTCAACGATAAGGACGTGCCGAGATGACCCAGACTGAGGACGGCAAGGACACCGTTACCCTCATCGACAATAAGACGGGCAAGCAGGTCACGATGCCGATCATGCACGGCAGCGTCGGGCCGAGCGTGATCGACATCCGCAAGCTCTACGCCGAGACCGGCTATTTCACCTACGATCCGGGCTTCACCTCCACGGGCAGCTGCGAATCGGGCATCACCTACATCGACGGCGACGAGGGTGTGCTGCTGCACCGCGGCTACGCCATCGATGAGCTGGCCGAGCATTCGACCTTCCCGGAAGTCTGCTTCCTCCTGCTCAACAACCACCTGCCGACCGCGGCCGAGCGCACGGAGTTCGAGAACATCCTGCGCCGCCACTCGATGGTGCACGAGCAGCTGACCAAGTTCTACAGCGGCTTCCGCCGTGATGCCCACCCGATGGCGATCATGTGCGGCGTCGTCGGCGCCCTGTCGGCCTTCTACCACGACTCGCTGGACATCAACGATCCGACCGCGCGCAAGATCGCCGCGCACCGCCTGATCGCCAAGATGCCGACGATCGCGGCGATGGCCTACAAGTACTCGACCGGCCAGCCCTTCATGTATCCGCGCAACGACCTGTCCTACGCGGAAAACTTCCTCTACATGACCTTCGGCACGCCCTGCGAGCCGTTCAAGGTCAACCCGATCCTGTCCAAGGCGATGGACAAGATCTTCATCCTGCACGCCGACCACGAGCAGAACGCCTCGACCTCCACCGTCCGTCTGGCGGGTTCGTCGGGCGCCAACCCGTTCGCCTGCATCGCCGCCGGCATCGCCTCGCTGTGGGGTCCGGCCCATGGCGGTGCGAACGAAGCCGTGCTGAAGATGCTGGAGGAGATCGGCTCGGTGGAGCGCATCCCCGAGTTCGTCCGCCGCGCCAAGGACAAGAACGACAACTTCCGCCTGATGGGCTTCGGCCACCGGGTCTACAAGAACTACGACCCGCGCGCCCAGGTCATGCGCCAGACCTGCCACGAGGTTCTCGGCGAGCTCGGCATCAAGGACGAGCCGCTGCTGGACATCGCGATGGAGCTGGAGAAGATCGCCCTGTCGGACGAGTACTTCATCGAGAAGAAGCTCTATCCGAACGTCGATTTCTACTCGGGCATCATCCTGAAGGCGATGGGCTTCCCAACCAGCATGTTCACCGTGCTGTTCGCGCTGGCCCGCACCGTCGGCTGGATCAGCCAGTGGAAGGAGATGATCGAGGACCCGGTGCAGAAGATCGGCCGTCCGCGTCAGCTCTACACCGGCGACGTGAAGCGGCCCTTCGTGCCGCTGGCCGAGCGTGGCTAACCGGCCCACAGCCCATATCGGAATGGGCGGCTCCAACGGAGCCGCCCAGGACCCGACTGCGTACATCGTTCCGGCCCGGCGGGTGCGTCTGCGCCCGCCGGCCAACGACAATCGGGCGCCGCTTGGCTGGCGCGTCCGCCGGTTGATCGTCTATCTGCTGATCCTGGCGCTGATCGCCGGGATCGTCTTCGTCTGAGGCAGTCCCTCAGCCGTCGCTTTCCAACGCGAAGCCTTCGTCGATCCAGCCGGTCACGCCGCCGATCATCAGTTTGACCGGCCGCCCGATCCGTGCCAGACGCAATGCCGCACGATCCGCCCCGTTGCAATGGGGGCCGGCGCAATACACCACGAACAGCGTCCCATCAGGCCACTCGGCCATCCGCCGCTCCGTGATCTTGCCATGTGGCAGGTTCAAGGCACCCGGCACATGGCCACGCGCGTAAGCTGCCGGCCCGCGGACATCGAGCAGGACGAAATCCGGCGCCCCGGACTTCGATGAGTCGTGAACATCCCAGCAATCGGTTTCCAGCGACAGGCGCCTGGCAAAGTGCGCCTCCGCCTGTTCGGAAGGAGCGGCGGGTATTTCGCTGACGAGACTGGCCATGCTATCCTCTTCGCAATTGCCCGATGAATGATGAGGATCCAATCTTCCCTGTGACGGCATCGGCTGGAAAGTGGCGCGGTTGCCAGCTATCGTGCAGTTCATGCCAAAAGCCATTTCCCCGCTGGCGGTCGCACTCGCCTATGACGGTCTGTGCACCTTCGAGTTCGGTGTCGCCGTCGAGGTGTTCGGCCTTCCCCGTCCGGAGTTGGGACCGGATTGGTATCGCTTCGCCGTTGCGGCACTCGACGACGGCCCGTTGCGTGCCATGGGAGGCATCCGCATCGAGGCGGATGGCGGTCTCGACCTGCTCGACCAAGCCGACATCATCGTCATTCCCGGATGGCGCGGCGCACTGGAGCCGGTTCCCGTTGCATTGACTGCCGCCCTTCGACAGGCCGACGCCAGGGGCGCCCGCATCCTGTCGATCTGCTCCGGGGCTTTCGTTCTCGCCGCATCCGGTCTGCTCAACGGCCGCCGGGCGACCACTCACTGGCGATATGCCGCAGCGCTTGCGGACCTCTATCCCGACATCCGGGTGGTGCCCGATGTGCTGTATGTGGACGAAGGCAACATTCTGACCTCGGCCGGCAGCGCGGCCGGCATCGACCTCTGCTTGCATCTTGTTCGTCGCGATTTCGGCCCGGAGGCTGCGAACAGCGTCGCCCGCCGCTTGGTGGTGCAGCCCCACCGCGAAGGCGGCCAAGCGCAGTTCATCGAAACGCCCGTGCCGATTGCCCGCGAGGGTGCGCGCCTGGCCCCCCTGCTCGACCATCTGCGGGAAACGCTGGCAGAGGACCATAGCTTGTCCAGCATGGCGTCGCGGGCGGGCATGAGCCTGCGGACCTTTCTGCGCCGCTTTCAGGCGATGACCGGCACCACCCCCGGCGACTGGCTGCTGACCGAACGTCTCGCCCGCGCCCGCGAGGTGCTGGAATGCAGCAGCCTGCCAGTGGAGGAGGTCGCGACCTTGACCGGCTTCGGTTCCGCCTCCACCCTGCGCCATCATTTCCGGCAAAGGCTGGGCCTCAGCCCGGCAAGTTACCGGACGCGATTCCGCCGGATTCCTGTCGATGAGCCGACCGCATCGAAAAAGGGCGCGGCCGTCACCGACCACGCCCTTTCCCGAAAGCGGTAATGTCGCGAACGGTCACTTCCGCTCGATCAGCTCGACCTTATAGCCGTCCGGATCCTCGATGAAGGCGATCACCGTGGTTCCGTGCTTCATCGGGCCGGGCGGACGCGGGATTTTCACGCCTTCGGCCGCCAGCTTCTCGCAGGTGCCGTAGATGTCCGGTACGCCCAGCGCGATGTGGCCATAGGCGGTGCCGATCTCGTACGGCTCCTTCTGATCCCAGTTGTGGGTCAGTTCTAAGACGGCGGTGTCGGACTCTTCGCCATAGCCGACGAAGGCGAGGGTGAAACGGCCGCCCTCAAAGTCGTTTCGGCGCAGCAATTTCATACCCAGCAGCCGGGTGTAGAAGTCCAGCGACTTCTCCAGATCCAACACGCGCAGCATCGTATGCAACAGACGGAATTCGCTCATGGTCTCTGTTCTCCCGTTCGGGGTTTGCCCTCTAGGGGCCTGATCGAGCGGTGCTCTGCGACAACGTCCAGAATGGCGCGCGCGGCCCGTTCGCTCGGCGGGATATCTCCCTGCCCCAGCCAGCGGGCAACCTCGGCGACGCCGTCGACCTGCACTTGGCGCGCCTTCGGATCGTCCAGCAGGCGCCCCACTTCGGCCGCCAGCTTATCGGGGCGGCAGTCCTGTTGCAGCAGTTCCGGAACCAGCATGCGGTCGAGCATCAGGTTGACGAGGTTCACATACTTGACCCGGATCAGCCGCCGATAGAGCGCGACCGTCACCGGGTTGAGGCGATAGGCGATGACCGTCGGCAGCCGGGCAAGCGCCAACTCCAACGCCACCGTCCCGGAAGCGGCAAGCGCCACCTCCGCCGCGGCGAAGGCGTCGTATTTCTCCGTGTCCCCCTCGACAAGAAGGGTTCGGACCGGCCAGTCAGCAATGGCGGCAGCAACACGGTCGCGCACCGTCGCCACAGTCGGCACCACCGCCACCAGATCGGGATGGGACGGGCGCAGCAGTTCCAACGTCGCTCGGAAATCCGGCAGCAAGCGCGACACCTCGCCCTTGCGGCTGCCTGGAAGCACGGCCACGACACGGTCGGTCGCGGCAATCCCATGGCGTTGCCGGAATCCCGGACCGTCTCCCCTGCCCGCCCGACCCTCGACAACCGAATGGCCGACGAAGGTGCAGGCAAGCCCCTCCTTCTCGAAATAGGGCGGCTCGAACGGAAGCACCGCAAGAAGGTGATCGTAGATGGCCGCATACTTCGCCGCGCGCTTGGGCTTCCATGCCCAGACCGTCGGAGCCACGTAATGGACCAACGGAATTGCCGGATCGGCCGCACGGACCTTCTTCGCAACGCGCACCGTGAATCCGGGCGAGTCGATACCGACCACCGCGTCGGGACGCATGCGCAGGATTTCAGCCACCGTCTGGTCGATGCGACGGATCAGGTTCGGCAAATGGGGCAGCAGTTCGAAAATGCCGAACAGTGTCAGCTCCGCCATCGGAAAGAGGCTGACCAGCCCTTCCGCCGTCATCCGCTCGCCGCCGATGCCGACGAAGCGCACCTTGCCGCCGGTCAGCCGCTTCGCCGCCGCCATCAACCGGGCGCCAAGCGCATCGCCGGACGGCTCGCCCGCAATCAGGAACAGCGTCGGTGCATCGCCAACAACATCGTCATCCATGTCACCGGCAGTCATTGCGGAATCTCGATGCCGACGACGAACAGGCCAAGACGGTCTGCCGCCTCGGCCACCGCGGCACGGTCGACCAGCAGGCTGCCGCCGGCTTCGACCGCGATGCCACGCAGCCCCGAGGCCGCAGCACGTTCCACGGTGGTGACACCCATGGTGGGCAGGTCGATGCGGCGGTCCTGCCGGGGCTTCTTCACCTTGACCAACACCCCGCCAAGGCCCGGCCGGATCACTCCGGCGCAGCGGCCAAGCATCGCATCGGTCCCCTCAATCGCCTCGACCGCGAGGACGATGCCTTGCTGAACCACCGCTCCCTGCCCCACGTCGAGCGCGCCAAGGGCACGGGCAACCTCGATCCCGCGGGCAATGTCGCGTTCCGCGTCGGCATCGGGCATCAGCCGGCCGACCGGTCCCGCAACGGTCAGCAGATCCTTCAGCAGTTCGTGCAAACCGACCACACGGAACCCGTCCTCTTCGACCTCGCGCACGACGGCGCGCAGCAGGCCGTCGTCGCCCAAAGCGCGTGTCCCGACGCGGGCGAGAAAGCGCGCGGTGCGCCAATCCGGCATCAGTTCGGTAAAGGACGGTCGCCTGACGGGACCGGCGAGCACGACCTCGCCGACACCTTCCTCGTGAAGGCGGCGCAGGATCGTGCCGGCAGCGCCGAAACGGCTCCAGAGATGCGGAAGCCCCGCGACCGTCTGCGGATCGGTATGACCGTCGAAGGCGATGATGAAGACTTCACGGCCCTGCCCACGCACCGCTTCGGCGATGCGGGCGGGCAGCGTGCCGCCGCCGGCGAGGATCGCCAGCTTGGGTCCAGCCGCCGGCGATCCTGTGCTTTGCGCGGTATCGGCCATCGGCCGGCTGCCTCAGCTCTCGCGCGGCTGGCAAAGAGACCGGGCTTCCTTGGCCCGGATGAAAGACAGAACATCCGAAATCAGCGCCCGCTCGCCAAAATCGCGCCCGACCCCGTCGACCCGCTCGGCGAAGGTGCCTTCCGGACCGAACAGCATGCGATAGGCTGCACGCAGGGCGTGGATGTCGTCCTTCTTGAAGCCGCGACGCTCCAGCCCCACAAGGTTCAGGCCGGCAAGCCGCGCCCGGTCGCCCATCACGAGACCGAAGGGAATCACGTCGTTCTCAACGCCCGACATGCCGCCGATCATGGCGTGGGAGCCGATGCGCACGAACTGGCGCACCGCCGACAACCCGCCGATGATGACATAGTCGCCCAGCGTCACATGGCCGCCCAGGGTGGCGTTGTTGGCCATGATGACATGATCGCCGACGACGCAGTCATGGGCCACATGCGAGCCCATCATGAACAGCCCGTCGTCCCCGACGCGGGTGATCATGCCGCCGCCCTCGGTGCCCGGGTTCATCGTCACATGCTCGCGAATCTGGTTGCGGGCACCGATGACAAGCTCCGACGGCTCGCCATGGAACTTCAGATCCTGCGGGCGATGGCCGATGGACGCAAAGGGGTAGATGACGGTGTCCGCACCGATGCTGGTGCGCCCAGCGACCGCCACATGCGAAACCAGCCGAACGCCATCGCCCAGCGTGACGTCGGGACCAACGACGCAGAAGGGGCCGACGCTGACCCCTTCCCCCAGCTTGGCCGCGGGATCGACGATGGCGGACGGATGGATGGTAACGGTCATTTTTCGTCCAGAATCATGGCGGAATAGACGGCTTCGGCGACGAGGACGCCGTTGACCTTGGCCTCGCCCTTGAACTTCCACACGTTGGCGCGCTGGCGCTGCTTGGTGACGTGGATGTGGATGGTGTCGCCGGGGGTGACGGGACGGCGGAAACGCGCCTCGTCGACGGTCATGAAATAGACCAGCTTGCCTTCGGCATCCGGACCCAGCGTGGCAACCACCAGAACGGCGGAGGTCTGGGCCATCGCCTCGATGATCAGCACGCCCGGCATCACGGGACGCGACGGGAAATGCCCCTGGAAGAAGGGTTCGTTGATCGTGACGTTTTTCACGCCGGTGGCGCCTTCGCCCAGCGTGACATCGATCACCCGGTCGATCATCAGGATCGGGTAGCGATGCGGAATCATCTTCATGATCCGCAGGATGTCGATGTCGTCGATCTTGTTGCTTTGTGCGCTGTTGTCCGCCGTCACGTCCATTGCCCGGCCGCCCGCCTTTCCACCAACCGATAGAGTTCAGTTTTCCCCGTTTCAGGGAATGGGCACCGCCGCCCCGATGGGGGCCACCGGCACCTTCTTGTTTGCTCCGCCTTCTTGCCCCATTTCCGCGGCGACCGCAACGCCGAACCCGGAAGAGCACCGAGACCGGAAACAGAACGGGGCCGCCGCCTTCCACCCGGGATGGCAGCGGCCCCGGTCAGAGTTGCATCACTGCTTCGGAACGTTCAGTGCAACCTGCGGCAGCTTCTTGTTCACCCGCTCCATCACCATGTCGGTAACGTCGAGTTGAGTGTCGACCAGAACGAACTGCTGGCGGGCCAGGACGAGATTGGCACCCCGCTCACGGGAAATGTCGGCGACCACTTCGACCATCGTCTTGTGAACGACGGCCATCGCCTCGTTCAGGCTGGTTTCCAGGGCGCGCTTGCGGGTCTGCACCGTCTTCTGGACGTCGGCGACCTGCTTTTCAAAGTCGCGGCGCTTGGTAGCGAGCGCTTCCGGCGAAAGAACGGTCTGCTGCTTGCGCAGTTCGTCCTCGTTCTTGCGGAGCTTGTCCTCCAGCGCGGAGATTTCCTTCTGGTAGGAGTCGCGCAGCGATTCGAAGGACTTGGTGATGCCCTTCGACGCGTTCGATTCCTGCATGATCTTCTGCACGTCGATCACGGCAATGACCGGAGCCTTCAGCTCCGCACCCGGCGCCGGCACATCGGTCTTGGGAGCTTCCGCCTTGGGAGCCTCGGCCTTGGGCGCCGACTGGGCCTGAACAGCACCTGCGGTAAGAACGAGACCGGCAGCCGTGACGACCGACAGAAGGGCGACGCGAAGCCGCGTCTTGGACAGCGTGGATTGCATCTTAGAACCTGGTTCCGAAGCTGAAGCGGACGAGCTCTTTCTTGTCGTAGCCTTCCTTGCGGATCGGCAGCGCAACGTCGAGCCGGATGGGGCCGAACGGCGACTTCCACGACACACCGGTGCCGATGGAAACGCGGATGCTCTCGTCATCCTTCACGTTCGGATCTTCGATGTCGACCTTGCCGAGGGTGCCGACGTCGGTGAAGGCATGCCCGAGCAGGCCGAATTCCTCCGGCAGGCCGAACGGGAAGCTCATCTCCACCGACGCACGGGCATAGCGCGTACCACCCAGCGCGTCGCCGGTCGAAACGTCGCGGGGGCCGATGCCGGCGGTGTTGAAGCCGCGCAGGGTATCGCCGCCGATGAAGAAGCGGTCGCCGAGATCCACCTTCTTGCCGAGACCGTGGATGTAGCCGATCTCACCGGTCGTGCTGAGCACCCACTGGTCATCGCCGAGCGGCAGATAGTATCCACCGGCCAGCTTGTTCCGCAGGAAGCGCACCGAGCCGCCGAGGCCGGCAATGTCGTTGGTCAGGCGGATGAAATAACCTTCCGTCGGCGTCAGCTTGCTGTTGCGGACGTCGTAGGTCAGCTCCTGGCCGATCAGCGAGGTCAGCCGTTCGCCGCGCTGCTCCTGGATGTACTTCGACGCGGTCGTCGGCACTTCCTCGATCAGCGTGTCCTGCAGCTGGTAGTAGACGCGCTGGCGCAGGCGCTCGGTCAGCGGATAGCCGAGGCGCAGGGCGAATCCGGTGTTCTTCTCGTTGAACGAGCTTTCATCCTGGTAGTTGTAGCGTGTCCGGAACACGTCGACGCCGGCCGACAGGTCGCGGTCCATGAAGTACGGCTCCGTGAAGGAGATATCGTACAGCTGGCGCCGGCCCGACAGGGTCGCACCCAGACGCAGATCCTGACCGCGGCCAAGCAGGTTGCGCTCGCGGATCGAGAAGTCACCCAGCGGACCGTCGGAGGTCGAGAAGCCGGCACCGATGGAGATTTCACCGGTGGATTGCTCTGCGACATCGACATTGACCACGGTGCGGTCGGGCGCGCTGCTCTCGGCGGTCGTGATGTTCACGCGCTCGAAGAAACCAAGATCCTTGATGCGCTGTTCCGAGCGCTTCAACTTCGAGGAGTTGAAGGGGTCGCCTTCGGACAGCAGCATCTCGCGACGGATCACCTTGTCGAGCGTGCGGACGTTGCCCGAGATGTCGATGCGGTCGACGAAGGTGCGCGGCCCTTCGTTGATCTCGTAGGTGATGTCGATCGTGTGGGTTTCGCGGTTGCGCGTGATCCGCGGCCGGACATCGACGAAAGCGTATTGCAGATCGCCGACAGCGTTCGTCAGCTTGGTGATGGTGTCTTCAACCTTCTGGGCGTTGTACCAATCGCCCTCGGTGGTGAGCACGCTGTTCTGCAGAACGGCCGGATCGAGCTGCTTCAGCGAGGTGTTGATGTCGACCTTGCCGAATTTGTAACGCTCACCTTCCTCGATGGTGAAGGTGATGAAAAAGTCCGACTTGTCCGGCGTCAACTCGGCGACCGCAGACACCACGCGGAAGTCGGCATAGCCTTCCTTCAGATAGAATCGGCGCAGCAGGTCGCGGTCGTAGCTCAACCGGTCGGGATCGTAATTGTCATCCGACGTCAGGAAGCGCCACCAGGCCGATTCCTTCGTCTGGACGTTCTCTCGCAGGGTGCCGTCCGAGAAATGTTCGTTGCCGATGAAGGTGATGCCGCGCACACCGGTGCGCACGCCCTCGTTGATCTCGAACACCAGATCAACGCGGTTCTGGTCGAGCTGGATGATCTTCGGCTCGACCGTCGCGCCGAAGCGGCCCTGGCGGCGATAGATGTCCTGGATGCGCTGGACGTCGGACTGGACACGGGTGCGCGTGTAGACGACGCGGGGACGCAGCTGGATTTCCTTATCCAGCGTCTCCTTGTCGATGCGCCGGTTCCCCTCGAACGCGATGCGATTGATGATCGGGTTTTCGGCGACCGTCACGACCAGTGCATCGCCCTCGCGCTTCAGCACGACGTCGGCGAACAGGCCGGTGTTGAACAGCGACTTCAACGACTGATCGATCCGGTCGGGATCGAACGGGTCGCCCGGCTGGATCGTCAGATAGGAGCGGACCGTGGAGGGCTCGATTCGCTGGGTGCCTTCGACCCGGATGTCGCGCACCGTACCGCCACTGAACACCTGGGCGACCATGGACCCCGTGGCACCCGTCGCCCGTCCGGGCGAGGATGCGGTTTGGGCGTGGGCGACAGACACCGTCGTCATGGCGCAGCCGGCCAGCAGGCCCGCCACCAGAACTTTGCTCGACACCGGCAAATCACGCTCCCTGGCAAGGGGCTGGCTTTAGGAAACCAGTCCCCGGAAGAAATCGACCACGCGCAACTGAACCAAGTCGTTCCACGTGGCGAAGACCATGAGCGTTAATACCAAGGCCAATCCAATTCGGAAACCGTATTCTTGCGCTCGCGCTCCCAACGGCCGGCCGAGCAGCTTTTCGATCCCGTAAAAAAGCAGGTGTCCGCCATCGAGCATCGGGACCGGGAACAGGTTGATCAGCCCCAGATTGACCGACAGGAAGGTCATGAACCAAACCAGCGGATACCAGCCGGACTGGGCCACCTCGCCCGACATCTGGGCGATGCGGAGCGGCCCGCCCAGCTCCTCCGTCCCGCGCGATCCCTGGACCATCTGGCCCAGCGCGGTGAAGGTGCCGGTGATCATGCCTGCGACTTCTCGTCCCGCCTGCCAGACGGCGGTCAGGGGATCGTGGCGCATCATACCGACGCTGCCGCGGCTGATCCCGAGCAGCCCGATCTGATGGGCGTTGCCGAGTTGGTCGGTGACGGTCTGCGAATCCGGCGTCGCGGTCAGGGTCATCACCCGGCCATCGCGCTTCAACTCGACCGCCAGCGGCTGGCCGGGACGGATCGAAACGATCTGGCGGATTTCCTCGAATCGCTGGACGCCGGTGCCGTCGACCGACAGGATCAGGTCGCCCGGCTGGATGCCGGCCCGCTCCGCGGCACTGCCTGGCTGGATGCCGCCGACGTCAGGCGGGGTGAAGGACTGGCCGGCCGTCATGAACAGCAGGGCCAGCACGACGATGGAAAAGACGAAATTGGCAATCGGACCGGCAGCGACGATGGCCGCGCGCTGCCCCACCCGCTTGTGGTGGAAGGAGACCGCACGCTCCTCCGCTGACATTGCGGTCAGATGCGCGCCCGGCGTGCTGGCCGGATCGGCGTCGCCGAACATCTTGACGTAGCCGCCGAGCGGCAGAGCGCTGAACTTCCAGCGCGTGCCGGCACGGTCGGTAAAGCCGAAGATCTCCGGCCCGAAGCCGATGGAGAAGGTCTCGATCCGCACGCCATTGCGCCGCGCGACCAGATAGTGACCAAGCTCGTGCACGAACACGAGCACGGTGAGGACCAGAAGGAAGGCCAACACCGAGGTCCAGAAACCGCCGATAACGTCCATTTCAACCCTTGCGCCTTCCAGCGCCTCGAACACGGATCATCGGCTGCCAACCGCCGTCGCACCGATGGCCGCAACACGGCCGGCGGCATCCCGCCTCGCATCCGCGTCGGCCTCCCGCACGGCGGCGAGATCGCGCAGCGGGCGGTGGGGCAACGCCGTCAACGTCTCCTCGACGATCCGTTCGATGTCGAGAAAGCCGATCCGGCGGTCGAGAAACGCCTGGACGGCCACCTCGTTGGCGGCACTGAGTATAGTAGGAGCGCCCCCACCGCTTTGCAAGGCAGCCCGGGCCAGCCGAAGTGCCGGGAATTGCACGGGATCCGGCGCCTCGAAGGTCAGCGTCGCGGCCTTGACCAGATCCAGCCGCTCCGCCGGGGTGGCAATGCGGGCGGGCCAGCCGAGGGCATAGGCGATGGGCGTGCGCATGTCGGGCGTGCCGAGCTGCGCCAGCACCGAGCCGTCGACATACTCCACCAGGGAGTGGATGACCGACTGCGGGTGGACCAGCACATCGATGCGCTCTTCGGGAATGCCGAACAGGAAATGGGCCTCGATCAGCTCCAGCCCCTTGTTCATCATCGTGGCGCTGTCGACCGAGATCTTGGCGCCCATGTCCCAGGTGGGATGGGCCACCGCCTGCTCGCGCGTCGCCGCCGCCATGAAGGCGCGGTCCTTGGCGCGGAAGGGACCGCCGGATGCGGTCAGGATCAGGCGGGAAACGCTGTCGGTGCGCTCGAAATCGAAGACCTGGTAGATCGCCGAGTGCTCGCTGTCGACCGGCAGAAGCGTAGCGCCGTGCGCCTTGACCTCCTCCATCATCAGGGCGCCGGCGCAGACCAGCACCTCCTTGTTGGCGAAGGCGACGATGGCGCCGCGCCGGATGGCGGCGAGCGTCGGCTCCAGACCGGCGGCGCCGACGATGGCGGCCATCACCCAGTCGGCCGGCCGTTCCGCCGCGGCGGCGACCGCTTCGGAGCCGGCGGCGACCTCGATGCCGGTACCGGATAGAAGCTGCTTCAACTCGGCATAGGCAGCAGGATCGGCGACCACGGCCATGCGGGCATTCAACTGCCGCGCCTGCTGCGCCAGAAGGGTGACGTTGCGGTTGGCGGTCAGCGCCTCAACCGGGAAGCGCTCCGGGTCGCGGGAGACGAGGTCGACGGTTTGCGTGCCGACCGAGCCGGTCGACCCGAGAATCGTCACGCTGCGCGGCGCATCCGCTTTCACCACCATGACAGAACCGATCCAACGGCCGCGTGGAACAAGGCCAGCACCGGGGCAGCGGCCAGAAGCCCGTCGATGCGGTCGAGGATGCCGCCATGCCCGGGAATGAGCTGGCCGCTGTCCTTCACATTGTAGCGCCGCTTGACCGCCGATTCGAACAGGTCGCCGGCCTGCCCGACCACGGCGGTGGCCGCGCCGACCGCCAGAGCGATGTCGGGACGTGCCGCCCCGAAGGCGAGCGCCACCAGCCAGCCGAACAGGGCGGACGCAGCCATGCCGCCGATCAGGCCGGCCCAGGTCTTCTTGGGGCTGATGCGCGGCGCCAGCTTCGGGCCGCCGATGCTGCGCCCGGCGGCGTAGGCGCCGATATCGGTAGCCCAGATGGCAATGAGGACGAAGAGGAACAGGGAGAGCCCGCTGTCGGGCAGATCGCGCAGCCACATCAGGCCGGCCATCCCGACTGCGACATACAGCACACCGAAGCCGAGCAGGCCGCGGTCGGAGCCGCCGCCGACGATGGCGGTCAAAACCGCGAAGGCAGCCGCCGCTCCCAACCCGGCAGCCGGACCGGCGACGATCTGCACCATCAGCGCAACCAGGATTCCGATGCTCGCCATCAGGCGTGCGGGAAGCCGGCGGGAACTGGGAACGATGCTGGTCCATTCGGAAACGGCAATCACCGATCCGAAGGCGATCAGGGCATGGAATACCCAGCCGCCGGCCCAGACGGCGCCAAGAACAACCGGCGCCATGACCAGCGCCGACAGGACACGGACCTTGAGGTCGCCTGTCTTGGATGGCTTGACCGGAGCCGCGGCGGCGGGCGCCGCGCTGTCAGCGGGACCCGGCGGTGGTGGCGCCGAAGCGGCGTTCCCGTCGGTGGAACTCTTCAATCGCCGCCTCCAGATCGCGCTTGGTGAAATCGGGCCAGAGCGTATCGACGAAGACCAACTCGGCATAGGCCGCCTGCCAGAGCAGGAAATTGCTGATCCGTTTCTCGCCGCTGGTGCGGATGATCAGGTCGGGGTCGGGAATGTCGGACGTGTAGAGCCGGGCCGACAGCGCGTCCTCGTCGATGGACTCCGGCGAGAGGCGGCCGGCAGCGACCTCTTCCGCAAGCCGGCGCGCCGCATGGACGATCTCCAGGCGCGAACCATAGCTGAGAGCCACGACGAGGGTCATGGTCCGGTTGTCGCGGGTCAATGCCTCGGCATTGTCGATCAGCCGGTTGATGTCCTCGGACAGGCGGGTCCGGTCGCCGATCACCCGCAGGCGGACACCGCCGCGGTGCAGTTCGGCAACCTCGCTGCGCAGATAGAAGCGCAGCAGGCCCATCAGGTCGCTGATCTCCTCTTCCGGCCTGCGCCAGTTCTCCGAGGAGAAGCTGAAGATGGTCAGAGTGCCGATGCCAAGTTCGCGCGCCGCTTCCACGGTGCGGCGGACGGCGTCCACGCCCTTCTTGTGCCCGGCGGTGCGCGGCAAGCCGCGCGCCTTGGCCCAGCGCCCATTGCCATCCATGATGATGGCGACGTGCCCAGGAGCCGTGTTGGACCGGTTGTCGTCCGCGTCGCGCATTCCGGATCAGACCTGCATGATTTCCTTTTCTTTTTGCGCAAGCGAATCGTCGACCAGCTTGATGTGCTGGTCGGTCAGAACCTGCACCTTGTCCGATTGGACCTTGTGCTCGTCCTGGGTGATCTCGCTCGCCTTCTCCGCCTTCTTCAGGCCGTCCATGCCGTCGCGACGGATGTTGCGGATGGCGACCCGGCACTGCTCGGCATACTTGTGGGCGACCTTCGCCAGTTCGGCGCGGCGCTCCTGCGTCAGATCCGGCAGCGGCACGCGGATAACCTGGCCTTCGGCCTGCGGGTTCAGGCCCAGTCCACTGTCGCGGATGGCCTTCTCGACCGCCTTGGTCATGCCGCGGTCCCAGACCTGGACCGAGATCAGGCGAGGCTCCGGAACGGAGACCGTCGCGACCTCGCGCAGGTGCATGCGGCTGCCATAGGCCTCCACCATCACCGGTTCCAGCAGGTTGGAAGAGGCGCGGCCGGTACGGAGGCCGCCCAGTTCCTTGCGAAACGAGTTCAAGCGCGCCTTCCATGCGGCGCTTCAGATCCGATAGGTCGGGCGCAGCCACGGGCCTACTCCCTTTCTTCCGTTATGATGGTGTGCTTGCCACGGCCCTGCATCACTTCGGCGAAGGCGCCGGGCGTGTGGATCGAGAAGACCAGAATGGGAATGTGGTTCTCGCGCGACAGCGCGATCGCCGAAGCGTCCATCACCTGGAGTTCCTTGGTCAGGACATCCATGTAGGTGAGGCGTTCGTAATGCTCGGCCGTCGGATCCTTCTTCGGATCGGCGGTATAGACGCCATCGACCTGCGTCCCCTTCAGCAGACCGTCACAACCCATTTCCGAGGCGCGCAGCGCCGCAGCGGTGTCGGTGGTGAAGAAGGGATTGCCGGTGCCGGCGGCGAAGATCACCACCCGGCCTTTTTCCATGTGGCGGACGGCGCGGCGCCGGATGTAGGGCTCGCAGACCGTCGACATGGGGATGGCCGACTGCACCCGCGTGCTGACGCCCATCCGCTCGAGCGCGCTCTGCATCGAGAGCGCGTTCATCACGGTGGCGAGCATGCCGATATAGTCGGCCGAGGCACGCTCCATGCCGCTCGCCGCACCCTTCACACCCCGGAAGATGTTCCCCCCGCCGATGACCAGACAGACCTGGACGCCGAGCCCGATCACCGCCTTCACCTCGTTGGCGATGCGGTTGACCATCTCCGGGTCCAGGCCATAGTCGCGCTGACCCATCAGCGCTTCGCCCGACACCTTGAGGAGAACGCGCTTGTAGCGGGCGCTCCCGGCCGGCGTGGTGGTCCCGGTGGTATCGACCATGGGGGGAACGCTCCCTTGCTGTTTCAGAATACGGCTTGCGGATCTAAGCGTTCGACCTTGCCGGTCTCAGCCCTGACCGCCGGCGGCGGCGGCAACTTCGGCGGCGAAGTCCGACTGGGCCTTCTCGATGCCTTCGCCCAGCGCGAAGCGGGTGAAGCCGGTGACCTTGACCGGGGCGCCGATGTCCTTGGCGGCGTTCTCAACCACCTTGCGGAGCTTGGTCTCGCCGTCGATCACATAGGTCTGCTCCAGCAGGCAGACTTCCTCGTAGTACTTGCGGACGCGGCCTTCCACCATCTTCTCGATGATGGCTTCCGGCTTGCCCGAAGCACGGGCCTGCTCGGCCAGCACGCTGCGCTCACGCTCCAGCGACGAGCTGTCGACGTCGGCGATGTCCAGCGCGTCCGGACGGGCGGCGGCGATGTGCATGGCGATCTGCTTGCCAAGGTCGGCCAGCTTGCCGGCATCGCCGGTCGACTCCAGGGCGACCAGAACGCCGATCTTGCCCAGGCCCGGCGCGATGGCCGAGTGGACGTAGCTGACGACGACACCGGCCGAAACCGACAGCGTGACGGCGCGGCGCAGGTTCATGTTCTCGCCGACCGTGGCGATCAGGCTGGTCAGCTCGTCCTGGGCGGTGTGCGAGGTGCCCGGATAGGCGGCGGCCTTCAGGGTCTCGACATCGCCACCGGTGGCCAGGGCCAGCTCGGCGGACTTGGCGGCGAAAGCCTGGAACTTGTCGTTGCGGGCGACGAAGTCGGTCTCGGCGTTCACCTCGACGACGGCACCCTTGGTGCCGGCGGTGGCGACGGCGACCAGACCTTCGGCGGCGACGCGGCCCGACTTCTTGGCGGCGGCGGCGAGGCCCTTCTTGCGCAGCCAGTCGACGGCGCCCTCGAGGTCGCCCTGCGTCTCGTTCAGCGCCTTCTTGCAGTCCATCATGCCCGCGCCGGTCTTCTCGCGCAGTTCCTTGACGAGCGAGGCGGTAATCTCGGCCATGTTGCGCCCTCTTCCTTCCAAGCGATCCGGCAGGCGGATCGGATTGAGTCACAAAGTCAAAACGGGTGGCAACCCATCAAAAAGGCAGCCCATAAAAAAGGCAGCCGGGCCATAGGTCATAAGGCCCGGCTGCCCTTCAACCGTCAGGGTCAGGCCTGGGCGGCAGTCTCGGCGGTCTCTTCTTCCGGCAGCTGCTCGGCCGGGGCGTCCTCGGCGGCGCCGACGTCGATGCCGGCGGCGCTCATCTCGGCCTGCAGGCCGTCAAGCACGGCGCCGACCGTCAGGTCGCAGTACATCTCGATGGCGCGCAGCGCGTCGTCGTTGCCCGGGATCGGGAAGGCCACGCCGTCCGGATCGGAGTTGCTGTCGAGGACCGCGATGACCGGGATGCCCAGCTTGTTGGCTTCCTTGACCGCAATCGACTCCTTGTTGGTGTCGATGATGAAGATGACGTCCGGCAGGCCGCCCATCTCCTTGATGCCGCCCAGCGCACGCTCCAGCTTGTCGCGCTCGCGGGTCAGCTCCAGGATCTCGCGCTTGGTCAGGCCCGAGGTGTCGCCGCCCAGACGCTCTTCCATCTCGCGCAGGCGCTTGATCGACTGGGAGATCGTCTTCCAGTTGGTCAGCATGCCGCCGAGCCAGCGGTGGTTGACGTAGTACTGGCCGCACTTGGCGGCGGCCTCGGCGATGCGCTCCTGGGCCTGGCGCTTGGTGCCGACGAACAGGACGCGGCCGCCGCCGGCGACGACGTCACGCACGGCCTGCAGGGCGCGGTGCAGCATCGGGACGGTCTGCTCGAGATCGATGATGTGCACGCCATTGCGCACGCCGAAGATGTACTGGTTCATCTTCGGGTTCCAGCGGCGGGTGTGGTGGCCGAAGTGGACACCGGCTTCCAGCAGCTGGCGCATGGTGAAGGTGGGCATGGTCATGTGGAAAAAATCCCTTTTTCCGGTTGCTCCGCCGCGGGCATTGTCGACAGCGCATGGAAACCATGGCTGAAGACACCGGATCGGGCCATCGGGGTAAAACCGAGGGTCCGCCAGCCCGCGTGAGGTTTTGACGACGGCGCTTACATAGCTCTCTTGCATCACTTTGGCAACAGCCACGCAGGTACGGAGAGTCTTTTTGTCGTTGTGATCCTCTCTCCGCATTCTCATCGTTATAGGGGCGCCAGATGCTCAGCCTCGGCCGCTCCCGTCAGACCGGCGGCGCAGCGTATCGCGGTCTATTTCAGTGGATGAACCAGATGACTTTGGACTCGAAAGCCTTGTCCGCGGTGGAGGGCGCCGCAGAGCAATATATGGCGGCGCAGGGCATCCTGATGTCCGCGGTTGCCAAGCTGGGCAGCACCGTCGACGGCACGTTGAACCTGCTGCCCGAGGGCATTCGCAGTTCCCTGCACGATACGCTTCGATCGGCGCTCGACCAGGCGTTCAAGGTCGCGATCCTGAACATGGATGGCGAGACGGGCAAGGAGGCGTCGAAAGGCCTCTACAAGTTGCTGGGTGCCGCGACCGGTGCGGCGGGTGGCTTTTTCGGGGCGCCGGGGATTCTGGCGGAATTGCCCGTGACCACCACAGCGATCCTTCGGTCCATCGCCGACGTGGCCCGCTCCATGGGTGCGGATTTGAAGGACCCGGCGGTACAGCTCGCCTGTCTCCAGGTCTTCGCGCTTGGCGGTCCCCTGGACGATGACGACGAGGCGGACGCCCTCTTCGTTGCCTCGCGAGTTGGAGCGAACATTGCCGCGCCGAAGCTGGCTGAAATGATCACGAAGATCGCCAGCCGCTTCGCGATAACGCTGTCGCCGAAGATCGTGGCGCAATCGGTACCGATCGCCGGGGCCGTGGCCGGCGCCGGGCTGAACCTGACCTACATGTCCTTCTACCAATCGATGGCGGCCGTCATGTTCACTCTGAAGCCCATCGAGGCCGAATTCGGTCAGGAAGCAACGCGGCAGAGCTTTATCGATGCCATCGATAGCATCAAAGCCAGGAAAATCGCCGGAAAGTCGAGGATGTTTCCGTAACTGAAAAAGGCCGCGCCTCAATGGCGCGGCCTCTCCAATTCTCGGGAATACTCGTCCTTTACGCCTGAGGCGCCGTCGGAGCGGCCACCTTCGGCTTCGGCAGGTCGAGCTTGAGGTGAAGCTCGCGCAGACGCGCAGTGTCGACCGGAGCCGGGGCCTGCATCAGCAGATCTTCGGCCCGCTGGTTCAGCGGGAAGGCGATGACCTCGCGGATGTTCGGCTCGTCGGCCAGCAGCATGACGATGCGGTCGATGCCCGGGGCCGAACCGCCGTGCGGCGGGGCGCCCAGCTTGAAGGCGCTCAGCATGCCGCCGAATCGGGCTTCCAGTTCCTCCGGCGGGTAGCCGGCGATGTCGAAGGCCTTGTACATCACTTCGGGCAGATGGTTGCGGATCGCGCCCGAGGACAGTTCCACGCCGTTGCAGACGATGTCGTACTGGTAGGCGTTGATCTCCAGCGGGTTCTTCTCCTGCAACGCCTTCAGGCCGCCCTGGGGCATGGAGAACGGGTTGTGGCTGAAGATGACCTTGTTGGTCTCCTCGTCCAGCTCGTACATCGGGAAGTCGACGATCCAGCAGAAGCGGAAGGCGTTCTTCTCGATCAGGTCCAGCTCCTCGCCGATGCGAGTGCGGGCGAAGCCGGCCAGCTTGGCCGCCGGGCCGGGCTGGTCGCAGACGAAGAAGATCGCGTCGCCGTCCTCGAGGCCGGCCAGCTCGCGCAGGGCGGCCTGGGCGGCTTCCGGCACGAACTTGGCGATCGGACCCTTGCCGCCGCCGGCCTCCATGACGATGTAGCCGAGGCCGGGAGCACCGAGCCCGCGGGCCCAGTCGTTCAGCTTGTCGAAGAAGCTGCGCGGACGGTCGGAGACCTTCGGCGCGCGGATGGCGCGGACGACGCCGCCTTTCTCCAGCGTCTGCTTGAAGGCGCGGAATTCCACGTCGTCGCGCTTGAACACCTCGGTCACGTCGGTGATGACCAGCGGGTTGCGCAGGTCCGGCTTGTCGTTGCCGTACTTCAGCATCGACTCGGCGTAGGAGATGCGGCGGAACGGCAGGCCGTCGATGACCGGCTTCGAGTTCGCGGCGGAAGCTGCCGAACTCGTCGAAGATGCCGTGCAGAACCGGCTCGATGGCGGCGAAGACGTCTTCCTGGGTGACGAAGGACATCTCGAAATCGAGCTGGTAGAACTCGCCCGGGCTGCGGTCGGCGCGGGCGTCCTCGTCGCGGAAGCAGGGGGCGATCTGGAAGTAGCGGTCGAAGCCGGCGACCATCAGCAGCTGCTTGAACTGCTGCGGCGCCTGCGGCAGGGCGTAGAACTTGCCGGGATGGTTGCGGCTGGGCACCAGATAGTCACGCGCGCCTTCCGGAGAGGAGGCGGTGAGGATCGGCGTCTGGAATTCGGTGAAGCCCTGGTCGATCATGCGGCGGCGCGCCGAGGCGATCACGCGCGAGCGCAGCATGATGTTCTCGTGGATGCGCTCGCGGCGCAGGTCGAGGAAGCGGTAGCGCAGGCGGACGTCCTCGCCGGCATCGGTGTCCTGGTTGACCTGCAGCGGGATCTGCTCCGCCTCGCCTTCCACGGTCAGCTCGGCGATCTGCATCTCGATACGGCCGGTGGGCAGCTTGTCGTTGATGGTCTCGGCCGTGCGCTTCACCACCTTGCCGGTGACGGTGATGACCGATTCCAGCTTCAGCCGGTTCGCGACCTCGAAGGCCGGGTTGGAAGTATCGACCACGCACTGCGTCAGGCCGTAATGGTCGCGCAGGTCGATGAACAGCAGCTGTCCATGGTCGCGCTTCCGGTTCATCCAGCCCGACAGGCGGACGGTTTCACCGGCATTCTCTTCACGAAGCTGGCCGCAGGTGTGCGTGCGGTAGGGGTGCATGGGTCGAAACACCTTGAAAAGGGCGGATTCCGGCGGAAAAAGCGGTCCGACACACCACACCGGACGCGGGCGAAAGTCAAGCCGCGATAGGACGGAGCGTGCAGCGGACAGGGCCGGAACGCGACATTTGGAACGCTGTGAAACACTCTGCGCGCCCCTGTTCACCTGTTCCATCCGCCAGAGCTCGGGTCGTCGACCGCCAGTTTAACACTCTGGCGGCTGCGGGGTAAGCGGACCGGGAAAATCCGGCCGGAGCCATCCGCCCCCTGCCCGCCCGGCCGGCCGTCCCGGAAAACGCATCGCCTTCGCGCTTCGCCGGACTTTCAAGCACCCGTTCGGTCGTGTATGAAGCAACCATGACGCTCATCACGACAACCGACGCCCTCCAGGCCTTCTGTCAGTCGCTGGCAGGGACCGAATACATCACGGTCGATACCGAGTTCCTGCGGGAAAAGACCTATTGGCCGCAACTGTGTCTCGTCCAGGTCGGCGGGCCCGACGGCGCGGTCGCCATCGACCCGCTGGCCGAGGGCATCGACCTGGCGCCGCTGTTCGCGCTGATGAGCGACCCGACGGTCCTGAAGGTGTTCCACGCCGCCCGGCAGGATGTGGAGATCTTCTGGCATCTGTCCGGCCAGATCCCGCATCCGCTGTTCGATACCCAGGTCGCGGCGATGGTCTGCGGCTTCGGCGAGAGCGTGGGCTACGAAACGCTGGTGACCAAGCTGGCCGGCGCACGCATCGACAAGTCCAGCCGCTTCACCGACTGGTCGCACCGCCCGCTGACCGAGCGGCAGCTGACCTACGCCCTGTCCGACGTCATCCATCTGCGCCCGGCCTACGAGAAGCTGAAGCGCCGCCTCGCCCGCTCCGGCCGGTCGCACTGGCTGGAGGAGGAGATGGCGATCCTCACCGATCCGGCCACCTACCAAGTCGATCCGGAGAGCTCCTACCTGCGGCTGAAGGTGCGCACCAACAAGCCGCGCTTCATGGCGATCCTGAAGGAGCTGGCGGCCTGGCGCGAACGCGAGGCCCAGCGCCGCGACCAGCCGCGGTCCCGCATCCTGCGCGACGAGGCCCTGCTGGAAATCGCCGCCCATGCGCCGACCACCGTCGATGACCTCGCCCGCACGCGCGGGCTGGGACGGGGCTTCGCCGAGGGGCGGCAGGGCGCCGACGTGCTGGCCGCGGTCAAGGGCGGGCTGGATCTGCCGGACAGCGCCCTGCCCCGCGTCGAACCGCGCGAGGAGCCGCCGCCCGGCCTGCAACCGATCGTCGAGCTTCTGCGCGTCCTGCTGAAGATGAAGTGCGACGAGAACAATGTCGCGGCGAAGCTGGTGGCGTCGTCCGCCGATCTGGAGGCCCTGGCGGCCGACGATGGCGCAGACATTGCGGCGATGCAGGGATGGCGGCGCGAACTCTTCGGCAATGATGCACTTGCCTTGAAGCATGGAAAGATCGGACTTGCGGTCATAGATCGTCGCGTCCGCATCGTTCCTGCTGGCGAACCACGCCCGTCGGCGGTTCCGCCGGAACCGGAAACTTGACCTTTTCGGATGGCGTCGCTTCGATGACTGTGACGCCTTTTGCTGCGGTCCGGGTACCTCCTGCGCCCGGACTTCAGCCTTAAGGGCTTTTTAAAGAAAGTTACCGTTAAGATCGGTTCGGCTTCGCAGCATCGAGCGGACCGGGGTATGCCGACCGGGGCATGCCCGGCCTGGCGGCCTGCCGACAACGCCACCCGGGCAGACAGGCCCGGATGGAAAGCAAAAGGCCGCCGAACAACGAGCGGCCGTAGATACGGGTGGTTGGCAGGCGTGACGCTTGTTGTGGGAGTGAGCAAGGTATGAGCAAGTTTGGCGGCAGACCACCCATTGGACGGGACCGTGTCCGGCTTTCCACCACGGAGAAGCAGGCCGCCGTCGCAGCCGCCAAGGATCAGAAGCCGGACTTCGACAACGACAAACTGCTGAATCTGCTGCGGTCGGCGAAGAACGAGCTGCAGGGCATGCGTCTGATCCACATGCACCTGTCGCTTTTGAAGGACCGCGACCCCAGCAGCCAGATGATGGTGCGCTCCATCATCCAGGAGCTGGCGAGCAAGGCGTCCTATCTGCAGTCCTTCAACATTTCCAACGGCGACGTCATCATCCTCTACAAGGGGCTGAAGCTCACCGGCGTGACCGACGTCTGCCAGACGGTCGAACAGGTCTTCCTGTCGAAGACGACGCTGACCGGCCCCAACCCCTACAAGGAATATTCGCTCTATTCGATCATGGAACTGGCGTTGAATTTCATCAACGTCATCCGTTTCATCGAAGAATTGCAGGCGAACGAAACCGGCAGCCACGTCACCGAGACCAAGCCGCCGATCACGCTGGAAGAACTCGGCAAGCTCGAACGCTCGATGCAGATGTTCGACCTGTCGCCCTTCCTGTTCAACCAGGGCATTGCCAACATCGGCAGCGGCGAAGCCGAGATGGAGTATTTTGAGCTCTACATCTCGATCAAGCTTCTTCAGGAACGGCTCTGCCCGGATTACGACATCACCGCCAACAAGTGGCTGTTCAACTACTTCACCGCCAATCTCGACCAGTCAGTGCTGCGGGCCCTGAACCATGGGCTCAGCTTCATGCGGGGGCGGCGGATCGGCATCAACATCAACCTGTCCACCGTCATTTCGACCGGATTCGTGAAGTTCGACGAGCGGCTGCCGATCGACTTCCGCGGGCAGGTGGTGCTTGAGGTGTCGAAGGGCGACCTGATCGAAAACCTGTCGCTGTTCAACGAGGTGGTGGAGTTCGCCCAGGACCGCCGCTACCAGATCGCGGTCGACGGGCTAAACCCGTTCTGGGTGACGAATTTCGACCTGGAATATCTGAACGCCGACTACGCCAAGATCTTCTGGTCGAACGACATGCTGGAGATGGACCCGTCGTTCGAGAAGTATTTCCGCGACCGCATCGCCGAACAGGACCGCTGCAAATTCATCCTGGCCCGCTGCGACAGCGTCACCAGCCTGGTCTATGCCCACAAGATGGGGATCAACCTGGTCCAGGGCCGTGCGGTCGACAACATCATGCGCAAGGGCGTCAGCGTCCGCGAAGCCATCGCCCACGCCAAGGTGGACTGAGCGCGCGTTCAGGTCTTGCGCGGAGCCTGCCGCAGCGGACCATCGGTCCAGGCTGGGGGAAGAAGGGCAAGCAGCCAGACCGCGGCCATCATCGGCCAGGGGAAGGCGATTCGCGCCCGGTTGCGCTCCAGCCCGCGGCGGATGACCCTGGCCGCGGCATCGGTCTCCATCAGAAACGGCATCGGGAAGCGGTTCACCGCCGTCATCCGGCTTTTGACGAAGCCCGGACAGATGACCGAGACACCGATCCCCTCCCCGGCCAGATCACCGCGCAGCGCCTCGCCATAGACCCGGACCATCGCCTTGCTGGCGCAATAGGCGGGCGCGCCGGGAAGGCCGCGGAAGCCGGCCAGCGAGGCCATGATGGCGATCTGTCCGCTCCGCCGCTCCCGCATCGCCGGAAGCAGCGGGTGGATGCTGTTCAGAACGCCGTCGATGTTCACCGCCAGGATGCGCCGCGCCTGCTCCTCCGTCTCCCCGCCATCGCCGGTGCCAGCCGACATGCCGGCATTGGCGATCAGCAGGTCGACCGGCGAGGTCGCATCGACCCGAGCCAACCAGTCCGCCATCGCCTTGCGGTCGGACACATCGATCACCGTCGTCTCGACCAGGGCACCGGCGGCGCGGCAGCGTTGCGCCACGCCCTCCAGCCTTGCGGAGTCGCGGCCGCTCAGGGCAAGTCGGACTCCGGGGGCGGCGTAGAGGACAGCCAGGGCTTCGCCGATGCCACTGGAGGCTCCGGTGATGACGATGGACCGCGGCTGCTTCATGGGATTTCCGCCCTGACCGTCGGCTGCCCTATGGCGCCGACGCTTGTTGTGGGGTGATGTCGCGTTTATAAGCACGACATCATTCGACACCGCTTTTCAAGTGAGGCCGCCGTTGCCAGCCCATCGCCCCGTCATTGCCAGCATGACCGGTTTCGCACGCGTCGACGGGCACGGCGACGGCTATTCCTGGACCTTCGAGGCCAAGAGCGTCAATGGCCGCAGCCTGGATCTGCGGTGCCGCCTGCCGTCCGGCTTCGACAGCGTCGAGGCGGCGGCCCGGGCCGATGTGCCGAAGCGGCTGGCCCGCGGCAACGTCAACCTGACGCTGACCGTCAACCGCGCCCAGGCGGTGTCGCAGCTGCGCATCAACCGCGAGCTTCTGGCCCAGGTTCTGGAGATCGCGCGGGAGATCGAGGGGGCCGGGGCCGCCGCGCCGCGGCTGGATTCGCTGCTGGCTGTCCGCGGCATCATCGAGCCGGTCGAAGAGGATGAAACCGAGGCGCGCGAGCGCGTCGAGTTGGCGTTGAAGGGCGACCTGTCCAGGCTGATCGACCAGTTGTCGGTCAACCGCCTCGCCGAGGGTGCCCGCATCGCCGATGTGCTGAAGGGCCATCTCGACGAGATCGCCCGGCTGGTCGACGCGGCGTCGGCCTGCGCCTCGACCCAGCCGGACGCGCTGCGCGAGAAGCTGCGCACCCAGGTCGCGGCGATCCTCGGCTCCTTCCCCGCCCTGTCAGAGGAGCGGCTGGCCCAGGAGGCGGCGATCCTGATCGGCAAGGCCGACGTGCGCGAGGAGCTGGACCGCCTGCGCGCCCATATCCAGGCCGCGCGCGACATGATGGCGGAAGGCGGCGCCATCGGCCGCCGGTTCGACTTCCTGTGCCAGGAGTTCAACCGCGAGGCCAACACGCTCTGCTCCAAATCGGCGGACGTCGAACTGACCCGCATCGGCCTGTCGCTGAAAGCCTCCATCGAGCAGCTTCGCGAGCAGGTGCAGAACATCGAATGACCATCGTTCCCGAATGACTGGCAACTGCGAGTGACCGCCATGGCTGCGTCCAACACATCCCCGATCCACCGCCGCGGCCTGATGCTGGTGCTGTCCTCACCGTCGGGGGCCGGCAAGACCACCATCGCCCGCGGGCTGCTGGACCGCGATGCCGGCATCACCATGTCGGTGTCGGTGACCACCCGCGCGATGCGTCCGGGCGAGGTCGAAGGGCTGGATTACTACTTCATCGATCAGCCGCGCTTCGACCGCATGGCGGAGACCGGCGACCTGCTGGAACATGCCCGCGTCTTCGGCAACTGCTATGGCACGCCCCGCGTGGCAGTGGAGGACGCGCTGGGCGCCGGCCGCGACGTGCTGTTCGCCATCGACTGGCAGGGCGCGCAGCAGCTGGCGCAGAACGCCCGCGACGATCTGGTCAGCGTCTTCGTCCTGCCGCCGTCGGTCAGCGAACTGGAACGCCGCCTGCGCGGCCGCGGCCAGGATTCCGAGGAGGTCATCGCCAACCGGATGGCGAAGGCGTCCAACGAGATCAGCCACTGGCCGGAATACGACTATGTCATCGTCAACAGCGACGTGACCGAGAGCATCGCCGCGGTTGAGTCCATCCTGCATGCCGAACGGCTGCGCCGCCGCCGTCAGGTCGGCCTGCCGGAGTTCGTGCGCAGCATTCAGGACACGCTGTAACTGTTTGTTTGATATCTATTTGTTTGGAAACGGCTTCGCCCGCACCTTGATTTCATGGTCGGGCGGGCCGTCGCTTCCGTCCGGCTTCCTGCCGCGGTAATAGCCCTTCTGCCAGCGTTCCTGCGCGGCGGTGCTGCCCGGCGTCTGCAGGTCGCTGTTGAACTGGCTGCGCGAGGTCGCCCAGGCACGGTACTGAGCCGCGGTCTCCGGATCGCTGTCCAGGTCGCGAACCTCCGGCGTCAGGCTTTCCACCAGACCGCGCTGGATCGGCATGAGATGGGCGAAGGGCTCGCCCTTTTCCCAGGTCACCGGAACGCCGGCAGCGGTGAACTTCCAGTTCATGGTGAAGGGATAGGGCGACCAGTCGGTCTCGATGATTCCCGACAGACCCAGGATCCCGTGTTTCGGATGGTTCAGCGGGCCGGTGACCATCAGGTTGATGCCCGGCGGCGTGCGGAACAGCGCCGCGACATGGAAGGTCAGGACGCCGCTGCCGAAATGGCTGGCCGGCAGCAGGGGATGCTGCTCGTCGGCCGTGACGGTGATGGCATCCAGCCCCGTTCCGCCGTTCCACACGGCGGTGGCCCGCACAGGGCAGCAAACCTCCCATCCATGCATGCTGGCGATGTTCAGCGGCAGGCAGCGGTAGCCATACTGTTCCGGCAGGGCGTCGATCCAGTCGCGGGTCGGGCGGGCCGGGCGGATGTCGGGCATCGCGCCCGAGAGGGGATAAGCGATCAGCGTCATGGCGTCGCATCCTGACAGACTTCTTTATCCGGTGTAACCCTGATGCTCCAATGATCACAACCCGTTTCGCGACCATCCGGACTACCCCTGGCTCGACGTCGGGCATTGCGTCGACGGACAGTACTCCAGTATGACCGACCCGTTGTATTAGAGTTCTTTTGATTAGCGGACCGCACCGTCACGCGCCATCGGGCGGCGGATGCGGCATCGCGCTCATGGGGTGGAACAGGGCGATGATCGGCAAACTTCACAGCATCAAGGCAAAGCTCCTGATCCTCCAGGGGCTGTTCCTCGTCGCCATTCTGGTGGGCGGCATCTGGTCGGCGACCTCGAAGCGCGAAACCATGGTGGAGGGCTACCGCAACTCCATCCAGGCGGTGGTTCAGACCTCGCTGTCGATCATGAAGTCCTATGACGCCCGTGCCGCCAAGGGCGAGTTCAGCCGGGAGGAGGCACAGACCCTTGCCAAGGGTGCGCTGCGGGCCCTGCGCTTCTTCGGCAACGAATACATGTTCGGGTACGAATTCGACGGCACCAACGTGTTCCACGGCGTCCGCGCCGACCTGGAAGGCACCCGCAAGCTCGCCGACTTCAAGGACAGCAACGGCGTGCTGGTGATCCGCGGCCTGATCGATGCGGCCCGCAGCGGCGACGGCACCCTGATCTACAATTTCCCCAAGGCCGGCGGGACCGAGCCGATGCCGAAGCTGGCCTACGCCGCGATCTACGAGCCGTGGGGCTGGATGATCGGCACCGGCGTCTACATCGACGATGTCGACGCCGCCTTCCGTGCCACGCTGATCAAGACGCTGCTGGTGACGCTGGCGGCGGCCCTGCTGCTCGGGCTGTTCGGTTTCCGTCTGGTGTCGCGCATCGGCAAGGGGCTGGACGGCATCGCCCACGCCACCGACCGCATCGCTAAGGGCGATCTGGCCGCCGAGGTTGCCGGCGCCGACCGGGCCGACGAGGTTGGGGCCCTGGCCCGCTCGGTCGAGACCCTGCGGCTCAGCGCCATCGAAGCCGAGGATTTGCGCCGCCGCCATGCCGCGCTGGAACGGGAAGCCGAGGAAGGCCGCCGCGCCACCATGCGGCGGCTGGCCGACGAGTTCGAGAGCACGGTCGGTGCGCTGGTCCATTCCGTCGCCGAGTCGGCCGGGCAGCTGACCCACACCTCGGGCGCGATGAGCAGCGGGGCGGAGCAGACCACCCGGCTGATGGACGGCGCCGCCCGCGCCGCCGGGACCACCTCCGGCAACGTCCAGGCGGTGGCGGGCGCCACCGAGGAGCTGGCCGCCTCCATCCGCGAGATCGCGCAGCAGATCGCCGAGTTCGACGACCGGCTCCGCCCGCGCCGTCGAGGACGTACGCCGCACCTATGCCCTGATCGAACAGCTGGACGGTGTCGCCCGCCGCACGGTGGAGGTGGTGGACCTGATCCGCTCCATCGCCGAGCAGACCAACCTGCTGGCGCTGAATGCGACCATCGAGGCGGCCCGCGCCGGAGAGGCCGGCAAGGGCTTCGCGGTGGTTGCCAGCGAGGTGAAGAATCTCGCCAACCAGACCGCCAAGGCGACCGACGACGTGCAGGCGCAGATCGCCGCGATGACCGACGCCACGTCGTCCGTTGTCGAGGCGATGCGCGGCGTCGGCGGCGCCATCGAGACGGTGAACAACGTCGCCTCCAGCATCTCCGCCGCCATCGAGGAGCAGGGAGCGGCGACCCGCGACATCAGCCAGAACGTCAACGAGGCGGCGCAGGGCGTCAGCTCGGTGTCCGACAGCCTGAACCTGGTGTGCAGCCACGCGACCGCCACCGGCCAGGCCTCCGCCGAAGTGGCCGCCGCGGCCCGCGCGGTGGGCGAGCGTGCCGACCGCATGCTGGGCGAGGTGTCGGCCTTCGTTGCCCGCATCCGGCAGGGCTGACTTTCCACCCTGGCGGGGAGGGTTATTCTACCGGATGCATTCGGTAAAATTCCGCGCTATGGATGGGGCAGCCAATCGCCGGATATGACGCCATGACCATCCCCTCCCCCGCCGCAGCCGCTCCCACCGTCGCCCGCCGGGGCTGGCTCGACGAGGCTCTGCGCCGGATCGAGGCGGACGTGAACCGCTCCGCCGACACCCACCTGCTCCGGATGCCGATCCCGGCGGCGCAGGGGATCACGCTGTATCTGAAGGACGAGTCGACCCATCCCACTGGCAGCCTGAAGCACCGGCTGGCGCGGTCGCTGTTCCTCTACGCGATCTGCAATGGCTGGGTGCGCGCCGGCACGACGGTGATCGAGGCCTCGTCCGGCTCCACCGCGGTGTCGGAAGCCTACTTCGCCCAGCTGCTGGAGTTGCCTTTCGTCGCCGTGGTGCCGCGCAACACCTCGCCGGCCAAGATCGCGCAGATCGAGTTCTATGGCGGCCGCTGCCATATGGTGGAGCGCGCGTCGGAGGTCTGCGCCGAGGCGCAGCGGCTGGCCCGCGACTGCGACGGCCACTTCATGGACCAGTTCACCTATGCAGAGCGCGCCACCGACTGGCGCGGCAACAACAACATCGCCCAGTCGATCTTCGAACAGCTGGCACAGGAGCCGCATCCGGTGCCGGACTGGATCGTCTGCGGCGCCGGCACCGGCGGCACCTCGGCCACCTTCGGGCGCTATGTGCGCTATCGCCGGCTGCCGACGCGGGTTTGCGTCGCCGATCCCGAGCATTCCGCCTTCTTCGCCGGCTTCCGCGACAACGATCCGAAGGCCGGCGTCGGCCGTGGCTCCGGCATCGAGGGCATCGGGCGCCCGACGGTGGAGCCGTCCTTCCAGCCGACGGTGATCGACCGGATGATCCGCGTGCCCGACGCCGCCAGCATCGCCGCCGTCTGGGTGCTGCGCGACCGGCTGGGCCGCGCCTGCGGCGGTTCCACCGGCACCAATCTGGTGGGCGCCATCGAGCTGATCGCCGGAATGATGCGCGAGGGCCGGCAGGGCAGCGTCGCCACGCTGATCTGCGACCCGGGCGACCGCTATATGGGGACCTACTTCAACCGCGACTGGCTGGAGGCCGCCGGGCTGGACATCGATCCCTGGTGCGAGCGGATCGACGCCTTCTTCCGCACCGGCGCCTGGAGCGGCGACGGTCTGGACTCGGCCGAGCGTTGAGGGGGAAGCCGACAGCCATGACCCGCATGAGAATCCGCATCGATTTCGAGAGCGGCGGCTCGATCGGGCCGGGCAAGATCGCGCTGCTGGAGCAGATTCGCGACACCGGCTCCATCTCCGCCGCCGGACGGGCGCTGGGCATGTCCTACCGGCGGGCGTGGCTGCTGGTGGACGACCTGAACCGCATCTTCAGCGAACCGGTGGTGAGCGCCGCGGTCGGCGGCAAGCATGGCGGCGGCACGGTGCTGACCGCCTTCGGCGAACAGGTGATCGACCATTACCGTGCGGTCGAACGCGAAGCGCATGTGGCGACCGCCCACCGGCTGGCGGCGCTGGCGGCAGGGACCAATCCCGATTATGGGACGGACAGCCGGGTCGTTGACGGCAGCTTCGCGAACGATCCCGCCGTCGGGCCTGGATGTGGTCCGGACAAATGACCGGGCTTCACGACAACGAAAAAGGCCGGGCAACTGCCCGGCCTTGTCATATCCGCACACAGGAACAGGCTGTGCGAAAGCGTCTATGCGAACGCCTTGTACGCAATCAGCGTGAAGGTGTCCCGCACGCCGGGCAGTGTCTGCACATGCTCTGTCACGAAGCGGCCGATATCGTCGTCCTGCTTCAGGTAGCATTTCATCAGCAGATCGTACTGGCCGGAGATGGAATGCACCTCCGACACCTGTTCGATCAGCTGCACAGCCTGATCGGCGACCTCATAGGCGCGTCCGAGATCGCATTTGACCATGACGAAGATGGTCTGCACGGGCTCAGCCCTCCTGCGACGGATCGGTCGAGGTCTCGCTGGACGGACGCGGACGGGCCGAACGCAACATGAAGGCCGGCATATGGTCGCCGAAACCGATCACCGGCACGTCGTCTTCGTCGTCGTCACGGCGACGGCGGCGATCACGGTCACGGTCGCGATCCCGGCGCGGGTCGTTGCTGCGGCGGGATTCGGCGGCAGCCAGCGATTCGCGGGGCTGACGCTCCTCACGGACCGGACGCTCTTCACGCATCGGGCGCTCCTCACGGACGGGACGCTCCTCGCGGGCGGCGCGCTCTTCGCGGGGCGCAGCTTCCTCGCGCGGGGCGCGCTCTTCACGGCCACCACGGGGCGGACGGGCTTCCGAACGGGAGTCGGTCTTGGCTCCACGACCGCCACGGCCACGGCCACGGCCACGGGAGCTGCTGTCTTCCTCGCCGAACTCGGCCGTTTCCAGGCCGTCGATGGCGATCATGGGGATCTCCCGCTTGATGAGGCGCGTGATCGCGCCGACCAGTTTCGTGTCGTCGGGCGTCGCCAGCATGAAGGCGCGGCCCTGCTTGCCGGCGCGGCCGGTGCGGCCGATCCGGTGGACATAGTCGTCGGGGGTCAGCGGCACGTCGAAATTGAAGACATGGCTCAGACCCTGGACGTCGATGCCGCGGGCGGCGACGTCGGAACAGACCAGCAGCGTGATCTCGCCCTGCTTGAAGCGTTCCAGCGTCTCGGTCCGCTTGGACTGCACCATGTCGCCATGCAGCGCGCCGACATTGAAGCCGTGGCGCTCCAGCGACTTCTGCAGCACGGCGATGTCGCGCTTGCGGTTGCAGAAGATGAAGGCGTTCTTGACGTCCTCGGTCTGCAGCAGATGGCGCAGCGCCTTGCGCTTGTCCATCTCATGCACGAGGGTCAGTGCCTGGGTCACCGTTTCCGCCGGAGAAGCGGGCGGAGCAACGGGAGATCTCAAGCGGCTGGGTCAGGAAGGCATCGGCCAGACGGCGGATTTCCGGCGGCATGGTCGCCGAGAAGAACAGGGTCTGGCGGTTCTTCGGCAGCTTGCTGACGATGCGCTCGATGTCCGGGATGAACCCCATGTCGAGCATGCGGTCGGCCTCGTCGATGACGAAGACCTTGATGTCGTTCAGCATGATGTTGCCGCGCTCGAACAGGTCGATGAGACGACCCGGAGTCGCGATCAGAACATCCACGCCGCGGTCGAGCTTCTTCACCTGTTCGGTGAAGGTCTCGCCGCCGATCAGCAGCGCCATGCTGAGCTTGTGGTACTTGCCGTAGGTCTCGAAGCTTTCCGACACCTGGGCGGCCAACTCGCGCGTCGGCTCCAGGATCAGCGACCGCGGCATCCGCGCGCGGGCACGGCCCGACGCCAAGATGTCGATCATGGGCAAGGTGAAGCTCGCCGTCTTGCCAGTGCCCGTCTGCGCGCAGCCCAGCACGTCGCGGCGTTGCAGGACACAGGGAATTGCCTGTTCCTGAATGGGCGTCGGTTGGGTGTAACCCTTGTCCTCGATGGCGCGCAGGACGTCAGGGCCAAGCCCAAGTTCCGAAAAAAGCATCCAACCTGTTTCTGTTCTGGAGTGCGCAAATCGAGCGTTCGACGCCCGATGCCTGGATGAGGCCGAAGAATAGGAAGTCAAAGCTACATGTCAATAGATCCGATGTTCGGAGGCCGAAAATTGACGCGAAAATACGCCGCGTTGGCGAAATCGCTCCCCTGCGCTAGGTTGTCGTCCGGCAATGCCGCGAGTCGCGGCGCTTGCCGGCACCCTGAACCGGGGTGGCCCGCTTCAAATGGAACGGTCGAGAGCATTTGATGATTCTTCGTGCCCAGGACTCGGTGCTGGTGGTGGTGGATGTGCAGGAACGGCTGTTGCCGGCCATCCACGACGCCGTCCGCGTCGTCCGCAATACCGGAATGCTGCTGAAGGGCGCTGCCGCCCTGTCGGTGCCGGTGCTGGTGACCGAGCAATATTCCCGCGGCCTGGGGCCGACGGTGGAAGCGGTGCGCGCCGACCTGCCGCCCGGAACCCCGGTGATCGAGAAGATCACCTTCGGCTCCACCGGCGAGCCGGCCTTCAACGCCGCGCTGGCGGAATTGAAGCGCCCGCAGATCGTGCTGTGCGGGACGGAAGCCCATGTGTGCGTGATGCAGACGGCGCTCGGACTGCGCCAGCAGGGCCATGCGGTCTATCTGGTGGCCGACGCCGTATCGTCGCGCACGCCCGACAACCGCGCCATGGCGCTGGAACGGATGCGCACCGCCGGCGTGACCATCGTCACCACCGAAATGGTGCTGTTCGAGTGGATGGAGCGCGCCGGCACCCCCGTCTTCAAGCTCGTCAGCGCGCTGGTGAAGTGAGCGCAGGAGAAATCCCATGTCCCCGACCTCCACTTCTGCGAACTCCGGCCGTCGCCCCGCGCTGATGCTGTTGCCCGGCATGCCGCTGGACGCCGCATTGTGGGAGCATCAAGTCCGGCATCTCGGCGAGCTGGCGGATCCGCAGGTGGTCGAGCTGGCCGACTGCGACGGCATCGCGGCGATGGCCGGCAAGGTGCTGGCCCAGGCGCCGGACCGCTTCGCCGTCGCCGGCCTGTCGATGGGCGGCTATGTGGCGCTGGAGATCCTGCGCCGGGCGCCGGAGCGGGTGGAGCGGCTCGCCCTGCTCGACACCAACGCCCGCCCCGACACGGCGGAGGCGACGGCCACGCGGCGGGAGGCGGTGGCGCTGGCCCGCCAGGGCCGCTACGGGCAGGTCATCCGCGCCGCCCTGCCCCGCCTGATCCATCCCGAACGGCTTGCCGACGAGGGCTTCGTCCGCTCCGTCCTGGCGCAGATGGAACGGGTGGGCGTCGACGGCTATGCGCGGGAACAGGAGGCGATCATCAACCGGGCGGACAGCCGGCCGGGCTTGGCCGCCATCCGCTGCCCGACGCTGGTCGTCTGCGGCCGCCAGGACATCCTGACGCCGCCGGCCCTGCACGAGGAGATGGCGGCGGCCATTCCCGGCGCGCGGCTGGTGGTGATCGAAGACTGCGGCCACCTGTCGGCGATGGAGCAGCCGCAAGCGGTCACCGCCCTGATGCGCGACTGGCTGCTGCGGGACTGCAACTTTTTCAGCAGTCCGGCCTGCCGCAGAGCAGATCCGAGCGCTGGCTCGGGAACAGAGAGAAGGTCATGTCGCTGATCAGGCTGCGGAAATCCGGATCGTCCGGGCCCTGCGGCCGGTCGAGCCAGCCGGTGGCGGAGGTCAGCGCGCCACCCGACCGGCAGAACGCCCCCTGGACGATAATCGGTCCGCCCGGCGGTGCGGTCGGGATCGGCCCTTCGGTGCAGAGGGCCGAGTTCAGCATGTTTTCCGATACGTTGAAGGCCAGCACCACCTTGTACTCGCGCCGCGCCGTGTCGTTGGGCGTGGTGGTGAGGTTGGTCCTCACGCCGAACACCCGGTCCTGCATGTGGGGCAGAACCTTCTCGGCAAAGCGGTCGGGCGTCAGGCCGAAGGGGTTGCCGTGCAGGACCACCCGAAGATCGCGGTCGCTCGCCGCATAAGCCACCTCGCTGCGCGTATAGGCCGGCGTCGGCTCGCTCGCCACCACCCGCTCGTTGGTACAGGCGGCGAGGGCGGAGACGCCCAGCAGAAGGGCGGCGAGCGGCGGGAGCGTGCGCATGATCGGGGTGTCCGTTGATGTGGCTGGCATCGGTATCGTTTGGCCGGATATGGGGTGCAGTTGCCACAAGGGCGAGTGCTCCCCTGCTCCGCCGACAGGCGCCGTCACACGTCTCTCAACCACTTTTCGGCGGCGCGGGCGATCAGGCCCGGATAGTCGGGACGTTCCGGACCTACAAGGGAAAGATCGAACTCCGCAACGATGCGCGCCACCGTCACGTCCGTCAATTCCAGCCCCAGCACGCGGGCGCGGCGGGCGATGGCGAGTTCCTGCCCCCAAACATAGACCTGGCGCGCGTCGGTGTTGCGCGCCATCACCCGGGATTGCTCCATCCGCTCGTCGCCGTTGATTGGCAGCCAGATGTCGGTCATCAGCATGTCGGCCGGGGTGCCGGAGCGATATTCCATCGCGTCGGCATTGACCACGTCGATCTTCGCCACGATGTCGGCCGAAAGCTGGTCGAACAGACCGATGAGCCGGTTCATCTCGATGACGTCGGGGTCCAGTTCGACAACGGTGACCCTCGTCACCTCCGGCTTCAGCGCCGCGTTCACCGCCGCCCAGCCCATGCCCATCCCCATCACCACCGTGTGGCCGGTGGCGGCGCGCACACCGATCTCCTGGCTTTCGATTTCCATCGGCGTCATCGACATCCAGGTTCGATAGTCCTGACCGACCTCGCGCCGGCTGAGAATCGCGGTATTCCTGGTCAGCCGGGCCGGATTCCAGTAGCCGGGACTTAGCAGGAGAGGAACCACCTGAAGCCGCCAGCGTCCAACCTCGCAGGATTGGTAATGCGGTATGAACAAGTCGGTGACGAAGGGAGTCAGCGGAGCCAGCGCATCCGCCAGAATTTCGGGAGGGATGGCGTCAACCGGGATATGTGTTCCGTCAGTTTCCGAGGGATACATGCGCCTCCTGGAGGAATTGGCTAAGTGACGAGAGAAAGTCTCGGGAATAGCCATTTCCAGAAGGATATATCGGTGGCACCTCGCTTCAACCGGGAACTTTTCACCGAATTTACCACCGGAAACCCGTGCCGCGATACGGGTTGGAACGCTTGAAAGACGGCTTTTGGGCGGAGGGAGTTAACCCTCCCCCCGTCACACGTCGATGTCGTCAGCCTTCACGAACTTGGCGTTATCCTGGATGAACTTGAAGCGCAGCTCCGGACGCTTGCCCATCAGATCCTCGACCAGCGACCGCGTGCGCTCGCATTCCGGCTTTTCCTCCGGGTCGGCGGCGTTGGGCACGACCACGCGCAGCAGCGAACGCTTGGACGGGTCCATCGTCGTGTCGCGCAGCTGGGCCGGCATCATCTCGCCCAGGCCCTTGAATTGGCTGATGTCGGGCTTCTTGCCCTTGAACATCTTCGACAGCAGCTCGTCCTTGTGGGCGTCGTCGCGGGCATAGACCTGCTTGTTGCCGTGGCTGAGACGGTAGAGCGGCGGCAGGGCAAGGTAGAGGTGGCCCTCCTGGATCAGCCCCGGCATCTCGCGGTAGAAGAAGGTCATCAGCAGCGAGGCGATGTGGGCGCCGTCGACGTCGGCGTCGGTCATGATGATGACCCGCTCGTAGCGCAGCTTGTCGGTCGAAAAATCCTTGCCGATGCCGCAGCCGAGCGCCTGGGTCAGGTCGTTCAGCTCCTGGTTGGCCTTCATCTTGTCGACCGACGCGCTGGCGACGTTCAGGATCTTGCCGCGGAGCGGCAGGATCGCCTGGGTCTCGCGCTGGCGGGCCTGCTTGGCGGAACCGCCGGCCGAATTGCCCTCCACCAGGAACAGCTCGGTGCCCTCGGGCGAGTTGCGCGAGCAGTCGGCCAGCTTGCCGGGCAGGCGCAGGCGGCGGGTCGCCGACTTGCGCGTCATCTCCTTGGACTGCTTGCGCCGCGCCCGCTCCTCGGCCTTTTCGATCAGCCGTTCCAGCAGGCCGTTGGCGCTCTGGGGATCGCCGGACAGCCAATGGTCGAAATGGTCCTTCACCGCGGTCTCGACGAGGCGCTGCGCCTCCGCCGTCACCAGCTTTTCCTTGGTTTGGCCCTGGAAATGCGGTTCACGGATGAAGACGGACAGCAGGACGCAGGCGTCGCCCATCACGTCGTCGGCGGTGACCTGTCCGGCCCGCTTGTTATTGGTCAGCTCGCCATAGGCCTTCAGGCCGCGGGTCAGCGCGGTGCGCAGGCCGGCCTCGCGCGTGCCGCCCTGCGGGGTCGGCACGGTGTTGCAGTAGGTGTGCGAGAAGCCTTCGTCATCGTCGGGCCACGCCACCGCCCATTCCACCCGGCCCTGGCCGTTGGGGAAGTCGAGCGCTCCGGAGAAGGGCAAGCGCGTCAGCGTCTTGCGGTCCTTCAGCGCGGCGGTCAGGTAATCCTGAAGGCCGCCGGGGAAATGCAGCGTTTCCGAGGCCGGGGTGGTGGCGTCGACCGACAGCAGGGCCGGATCGCAGCTCCACCGGATCTCCACGCCGCGGTAGAGATAGGCCTTGGAGCGCGCCAGCCGGTACAGCCGGTGCGGTTCGAAATGAGCGGTCTCGCCGAAGATTTCCGGGTCGGCGTGGAAGCGGATGGTGGTGCCGCGCCGGTTGACGTTGCCGCGATGGGCCAGCGGCCCCTGCGGCAGGCCGCGGCTGTATTCCTGCACGTAGAGCTGCTTTTCGCGGGCGATCTCGACGGTCAGCCGGTCCGACAGAGCGTTGACCACCGACAGGCCGACGCCGTGCAGGCCGCCCGAGGTCTGGTAGACCTTGTTGGAGAATTTGCCGCCGGAGTGCAGCGTGGTCATGATGACCTCCAGCGCCGACTTGCCCGGATATTTCGGGTGGTCGTCGATGGGGATGCCGCGCCCGTTGTCGCGCACCATCACCGTATAGTCGGCGGTCAGCTCCAGGTCGATTCGGCTGGCATGTCCGGCCACCGCCTCGTCCATGGCGTTGTCCAGGACCTCGGCCACCAGATGGTGCAGCGCGCGGTCGTCGGTGCCGCCGATATACATGCCCGGCCGGCGCCGGACAGGCTCCAGCCCCTCCAGAACCTCGATGTCCTGGGCGGAATAGCTGTCGGCCTTGGGGGCCGTGTTCTCGAAAAGATCGCTCATGACGGGATGATAGGAATTTCGTCAGGGGTGCGCAAGCGCATCCTGGGCCGCTTATACTGCGTCGCCACATGGTTTTGTGGGCGAAATTTTTTTGACGCCGGAGGAAGCATGAGCGCAGCGGACGGATATGACTTCGACAACGGCCCTGCCCTGCGGGCCATCGCGATGCCGGCGGACACCAATCCGAACGGCGACATCTTCGGCGGATGGCTGCTGGCGCAGATGGATCTGGCCGGCGGGACGGTGGCGGTGCGGCGCAGCCATGGCCGCGTCGCCACCGTCGGGATCGAGGCGATGACCTTCCACAAGCCGGTCTTCGTCGGTGACGAGGTCAGCTGCTTCGCCCGGATCGAAAAGGTCGGCCGCACCTCGATCCGCATCCGCGTCGAAACCTGGGTGCGGCGCGAACGGTCCGGCTCCGACCCGATTAAGGTGACGGAGGGCATGTTCACCTATGTCGCCATCGGCGAGGACCGCAAGCCGCGCGAAGTGCCGCCGGAGTAAGCAGCCTCAGGCTGCCGGCGCCTTGACGAAATGCTGGTGTCCGTGGTCGCACTGGCCGCGGGCATGCTTGTCGTCGCAGCTTTCGGCGGAGGTCAGGCCGATCCAGCCGTGGAGAGTGGTGGGGTCGAAACCGGCCTCGCGGCGGTCGCCGACCTGGATCAGCGGACGGCGGATCAGGTCGCGGTCGGCCAGCATCGCCGCCAGCGCGGCGGGCTCGTCGAGGGCGCCGGGCGTCACGGCACCGGATTTCACCGCGGCGGCACGGCGGTTGAACCAGGCATCGACCTCCTTGCCGCCAAAGAAGGCACGCAGTTCCGCGGCAGTCAGGTCGGCAGTGGCGAGGTCGCGGTCCACCAGCGTGTGGCCGGCGGCGGCCAACTGCTGTTTCTGCTTGGCGTTCGCCGGGCAACCGGCCAGTCCGTAGAAAATCACTTCGGCCATGGGACACTCCGCTGCTGGATGGGCGGTCCTGATCCGGGAGCAATCAGGACCGATTTCGTCCAGTCTAACGGCGGCGCAGCATGAAAAGGGCGCGACAGAATGCCGCGCCCACATTTTTCCTATGGGTATTCCGGAGCGAGCCCGGCGACTCAGTTCTGGAGGCGCTTCAGTGCATCCTCGACATACTGGTTGGTGTAGGTTTTGGACAGGTCGATGCTGGCGGACGCAACCGCCGGGTCGAAGGCCTTCAGCACCTTCAGGGCCGCGTCGGCACCCTCCTGGGTGAAGCGGCCGTCCGGCGAGTAGGTCGGCTTGGAATGCTCGAAGGCCTGGGCGTAGAGCGACTTGTTGCCCAGGAAATACTCCTCCGGCAGCACCTTCAGCACGTCGTCCGTGCTGGCCTTGTTCAGCCACAGCATGGTGCGGACGAAGACGTCGGCCAGCGCCTGGGTGGTCTTCGGGTTCTCCTTGATGAAGTCCGGCTTCATGTAGAGCACGGCGGCGGGATAGGGGCCGCCATAGACGTCCATCGTGCCCTTCTCGGTCCGGGTGTCGGCCAGGATGGTGATGTCGCCGTCGGCCTGGGCCTGGCTGATCACCGGGTCGAGATTGACGATGGCGTCGATCTCGCCGCGCTTGATCGCCGCGATGGCGCTGGGGCCGCCGCCGACGCCGATGACCGAGGCATCCTCAGGCTTCAAGCCGAGCGAAGTCAGCACATGGTTCAGCATGAAGTTGGTCGAGGAGCCGGGAGCGGTGACGCCGACCTTCTTGCCCTTCAGGTCCTGCACCGACTTGACGGTGCCGGACTTGTTGACCGACGCCAGCACGATGCCGGGATAGCGGCCGAGCTGCGTCACCGCGACGATGGGCTGGCCCTTGGCCTGCATCTGGATGGTGTGGTCGTAGGCGCCGGTCACGACATCGGCGGAGCCGCCGACGAGGGCCTGGAGGCTCTTGGCCCCGCCGCCGAAGTCGCTGACCTCAACGTTAAGCCCGGCGTCCTTGAAATAGCCCAGCCGCTCGGCCAGCGTCAGCGGGAGGTAATAAAGCAGCGGCTTGCCGCCGACGGCGATCTTGATGTCGGTCTTTTCGAGTTTCTGCTGGGCTGCGGCCAGCCCGGCCGTCCCAAGAGTGAGAGCGACCGCGGCGGCCGCGATCAGCGATTTGAGTTTCATGGGTTTCCTCCCTTTTGAATTTCAATGCTGCCCGGCGCCGGTGTCCTGCGGGCGCCAGTGCAAAAGCCGTTTCTCGATCATGGTGACGGCGGCATCGATCAGGACGACGAAGATCGTCAGCACCAGCATGCCGGAGAAGACGCCGACCGTGTCGAACACGCCTTCCGCCTGATGGATGCGGTAGCCGAGTCCGGCGGCGGAGCCCAGATACTCGCCCACCACCGCGCCGACCATGGCGAAGCCGACGGCGGTGTGCAGTGAGGAGAAGACCCAGGACAGGGCCGAGGGCAGATAGACATGGCGGAACAGGTCGCGGGAGCTGGCGCCCAGCATGCGGGCGTTGGACAGCACCACCGGGCTGACCTCCTTCACGCCCTGGTAGACGTTGAAGAAGACGATGAAGAAGACCAGCGTCACCCCCAGCGCCACCTTCGACCAGATGCCGAGCCCGAGCCACAGCGCGAAGATCGGCGCCAGCACCACGCGGGGCAGCGCGTTGACCGCCTTGATGTAGGGGTCGAAGACGACGGAGACCAACGGCGCGCGGGCGAACCAGAAGCCGAAGGCGATGCCGGCCACCGTGCCGATGATGAAGGCCAGCGCGGTCTCCAGCAGCGTGATGCCGAGATGGTACCAGATGACGCCCGACGCGAAGTCGGCCCAGGTGCGGGCCAGCACCGCCCCCGGCGTGCCGAAGAAGAAGGGGCTGAGGATCTTGGTGTCTGTCAGGACATGCCAGATCAGGAAGAAAGCGATCAGGACAGCCAGCTGCAGCAGCAGGATGACCGGACGGCTGGGCAGGCGTTTGGCGTGGGATCTCATGATGTCGTCACCGCAGCTTGGTCTGGGCGTAGCCCTTCAGCACCTCGTCGCGCAGTTGCGCCCAGATCTCCTGGTGCAAGGCGAGGAACTGCGGGGTCATGCGGATTTCCGCCACGTCGCGCGGCCGGTCGAGGCCGATGCGGTATTCGCCGATCAGCCGCGATCCCGGCCCGGCAGACAGCACCAGCACCCGGTCGGACATGGCGATGGCCTCCTCCAGGTCGTGGGTGATGAAGACCACCGACTTGCGGTCGGCCGCCCACAGGTCGAGCAGCTCGTTCTCCATCATCTGGCGGGTCTGGACGTCGAGCGCCGAGAAAGGCTCGTCCATCAGGATGATCTTCGGATCGACGATCAGCGTCTGGGCCAGCGCCACGCGCTTGCGCATGCCGCCGGAAAGCTGGTGCGGAAAGCGGTTGCCGAACCCTTCCAGCCCGACGCGCGACAGCCAGGGCAGCGCGCGCTCCCGCGCCTCCGCCTTCGACACGCCGCGGAACTCCAGCCCGGCGGCGACATTGTCGAGCGCCGACTTCCAGGGCATCAGCGCCTCGGCCTGGAACATGTAGCCGGCCTTGGGATTGATGCCGGTCACCGGCTGCCCGAAGGAGAGCGCGCGGCCCTCGCTGGGCTTCAGCAGGCCGGCGGCGACGTTGAGCATCGTCGATTTGCCGCTGCCGGTCGGGCCGACGATCGACACGAACTCCCCGTCGGCCACGGTGAAGCTGGCGCCCTGGACGGCGGTGTAGGAACGTCCCCGGCCGTCGGGTGAGGGAAAGGTGCAGGTCACGCCTTCCAGCTGGAGGGCGGGCGCCGCGGCGGCGGCCTCGGCCATGTCGGTGTGGTCCTTATCGTTCGGGCGGTATGCTTTGGTTGGAGGACCATACTGTCCGAAGAGAAGCCTATCGGCAACCGATTGAGATCTCCGTAGAATCCGAAAGGAGCCATTCCGGAAATGCACCGCTTACGGTGTCAAAGAAGAGACGCGGGGCCTTATCGGTTGCCGCCATGCCCTGCCCTCCAGCATCAATGGCATAGATCGAAAGCCAGTCCTTTTCCCTTTGCGGAGCCGACATGCCCACGCTGCCGAAACGCCCGTTGATCGCACTTGCTGTCCTGGCCGCCCTGCTTGCCGTGTGGCTCGGCTTCGCCGCCTGGTACGATCACCACCAGCGGGCGGATGAACGGCCGGCCACCTACAGCGCGCTGATCGAACAGGCCGGGCGCGGCGAACTCGGCTCGATCACCTTCGCCAACGGCACCGGCCATGCGGTCGGTACGGACGGCAGCCGCTACCGTGTCGTCATGCCGGTGACCGACGATCTGCTGAAGGAGATGCGGGCCCACAAGGTCGCCATCGCCTTCGACGAGGGTCCCGGCGGGCTGATGGCGCAGACGGTGGGCGTGCTGGACCGTACCGCTCCCTTCGTGGTGGTGGCGCTGCTGATCGGCGGGCTGCTGATGAGCGGCGGGCAGTTCTTCGGCATGGGCCGCGCCACCCGCGTGCGGCCGGAGGACACCAAGACCGTCTTCGCCGACGTGGCCGGCGTGGACGAGGCCAAGGAGGAGCTGCGCGAGACGGTACAGTTCCTGAAGGACCCGCGCCGCTTCGCCATGGCCGGTGCGCGCGTGCCGAAGGGCATCCTGCTGGTCGGCCCGCCCGGTACCGGCAAGACCATGCTGGCCAAGGCGGCGGCGGGCGAGGCCGGCGTCCCCTTCTTCGCCGCGTCGGGATCGGATTTCGTCGAGATGTTCGTCGGGCTGGGTGCTGCGCGCGTGCGCAGCCTGTTCAAGACCGCCCGTGCCAACGCCCCCTGCATCCTGTTCATCGACGAGATCGACGCGCTGGCCGGCAAGCGCGGCGAATTGACCAGCCATTCCGAGCGCGAGCAGACGCTGAACCAGCTGCTGGTCGAGATGGACGGCATCGTCGAGGGTGGCGAGGTGGTGGTGATCGCCGCCACCAACCGGTCGGAGATGCTGGACCCCGCCGTGCTGCGCCCCGGCCGCTTCGACCGCCACATCCATGTCAGCCTGCCCGACGTTGCCGGGCGCGAGGCCATCCTCGGCGTTCATGCCGGGCGCCTGACGCTGGCCCCCGACGTCTGCGCCCGCACGGTGGCGCGCGGCACGCCGGGCTTCTCCGGCGCGGAGTTGGCCAACCTGACCAACGAGGCGGCGCTGTCGGCGGCGCGCCAGGGCCGCGTCATCGTCACCATGGCCGATTACGAGGCCGCCAAGGACCGCGTGCTGATGGGCACCGAGCGCCGCAGCCTCGCCCTGACGGCGCACGAGCGGCGGCTGATCGCGGTGCATGAGGCCGGCCACGCGCTGGTGTCGCTGCGCTGCCCGCAGGCCGACCCGATCCACAAGGCCACCATCATCCCGCGCGGCGGCGCGCTGGGCATGGTGGTGCGTCTGCCGGAGGGCGACCGCGTCTCGGTCTCGCGCGCCAAGCTGATGGCCGACATCGCCGTCGCAATGGCCGGCCGCGCGGCGGAAGAGATCGCCTTCGGCGCCGATCAGGTCACCACCGGGGCCGAGGCCGACTTCCGTGCCGCCACCGACCTGGCGCGGCGGATGGTCACCGCCTGGGGAATGAGCGAGGAGATCGGCTTCGTCGCCCATGCGGCGGCGGAGCCCGGAGCCCGGTCCGAACGGACGGCATGGCGCATCGATGAGGAGGTCCGGCGCATCACCGACGAAGGCATGGACCATGCCCGCCGCCTGCTGCGCACCGACCGCTCCGCCCTGGACGGCATCGCCCAGGCCCTGCTGGAGCGCGAGACCCTGACCGGCGGCGAGATTGCCGCGCTGGCCGACGCCCAGACGGAAAGGGCCACCGAGGCGGCTTAAGACCCCGAGAGAAAGTTACCGAGCCGGAACGAATATCTGCCCGGACTTGATAAGGAAATGTCCCGCATTGCGGGGTGAGTGCATACCGGGGTAGACTAGCCCTGTTCTGTTCGAGGTAGCACGAGAGGGGCGCAATGTCGGGGCCGATATCCCGCCGGACGGTTCTTGGAACCGCCTTGCCCTTTCTCTGCAGCTTTCCGCTCCTCGGGTTTCGGCCGGCCCCGGCACACGCGACGGCCACGGTCGTCCAGGTCGGCGCCTATGAGTTCCCGCCCTATGTCGACGAAACCGGCGGCGGCATCACCCGCGACTTTCTGGAACTGCTGAACGGCGCGCAGGGTGAATTCCGGTTCGAGACGGTCAGGACCGCCCCGCAGCGCCGTTACGAGGATCTGGAACAGGGGCGGTTCGACATGATCGCCTTCGAGTGCCGCAATTGGGGCTGGCAGGACCGTCCGGTCGACGCCACCCGCCCCTTTCTGCGCGACGCGGAGGTGTTCATCGCCAGGGCGGCGCCGGGGATCGACCAGAATTATTTCGACGATCTGAACGGGAAGACGATTCTCGGACGGCTCGGCTATCACTATGCCTTCGCCGGCTTCGATGCCGACCCCAAGCGGCTGGAGCAGCGCTATCGCACCCGCGTCACGGTGACGCATGAGGGCAATGTCCGCAGCGTCGTCGCCGGGCGGGCCGACCTGGCCATCGTCACCCGATCCTTCCTGACCCGTTTCCTGCAGCGCGAACCGGATCTGGCCCGGCAGATCCTGGTCTCCGACCGCACCGATCAGATTTACGAGCACACCATCCTGATCCGGCACGGTGCGGCGCTCACCACCGGCTGGCTCAATGCGCTGCTCGACCGTCTGGAGGCGGACGGGCGCCTGGAAACCCTCTGGCGGCGCAGCGGAATCCTGTCTTGAAACGGCGATCCTCCCTGCTTGCGCGGGTGGCCGGGGCCATCCTGCTGACGACGGCAAGCATCGGCACCATCGCGATGCTGCTGTCGGCGCAGATCGTCGAAGGACAGCGCCATCAGGATCTGCTGCGGCGGGCCGAGCTGGTCGCCGCCACCCAGGCCGACGCGCTCAGCGGCTTCGTCTGGGAAATGGACAACCGCAGCGCCCAGCGCATGATCGAGGCGCTGACCGCCCGCGATCCGGCGATCCTCTCCATTTCCGTCTTCGAGACGGACCGGGAGCAACCGCTGGCACGGACCGTGGTCGGAAAAACCACAGGAAAGGCCGAGGATACCGACGGCATCGTCACCGTCGAACGCCCCATCCTTCTGCACGGGCGTGAAGGGCGGGTGCAGACGGTCGGGCATCTCAGCATCGCCTATTCGACGGCCGAGGTGCGGCAAGCCACGCTGGATGCGCTGATCCCGGTCGCCGGGCTGCTTCTGCTGTCGCTGCTGGGGGCGATGGCGGCGCTGGGGCTGACGCTGAACCGGATGGTTCTGCGTCCGCTGCGCCGCCTGACGCAGTTGGCCGGCGCCATGGCGCGCGGAGAATACGGCGCCCGCATGGATGCCGGGCGGAGCGACGAGATCGGTGTGCTTGCCGATGGCTTCAACCGGATGGCGGCGACGGTGCAGGACCACACCAGCACCCTGGAAAGCCGGGTCCGCGACCGGACGGAGGCGCTGGCCGCCACCAACCGCGCCATCATGGACAGCATCAACTACGCCCAGCTGATCCAGTCGGCCATCCTGCCGTCAGCCGGCACGCTGTCGGCCGGCTTGACCGAACATTTCGTTCTGTGGCGCCCGCGCGACGTGGTCAGCGGCGACTTCTATGTCTGCCGCGAGGTCGAGGACGGATTCGTGGTCGCGGTGGCCGACTGCACCGGCCATGGCGTCCCCGGCGCCTTCATGACCATGACCGCCAGCGCGATCCTCAACAATGTGCTGGACCAGCTTGGCGCAGCGGACCCGGCCGCGGTGCTTGCCGCCGTCGACCGCAAGGTCCGCGCCGCCCTGCACCAAGAGGAGGAAGCGCGCGGCGGAGCCGACTGCTTCGACAACGGCCTCGACCTGGGGCTGTGCCACATCCGGCCGGCCGCGGGCAAACTGGTCTTTGCCGGCGCCCGTATCCCGCTGCTGGTCGTTGCCGAGGGCGGCGTGGACGGCAGCGTGGACGGCGGGGTGGACTGCGGCGTGACGGAACTGCGGGGCAACCGCCGCAGCCTGGGCTATCGTCCGAGCGCATTTCACGCGACCGGCAGAGAGCCGGTCGGCGGTGGCGCCGAGTTCGCCCTTCACCAACCACAGCGTTGCCCTGCGGCCCGGCCAGACCTTCCTGATGAGCACCGACGGGCTGGTCGACCAGAATGGCGGGGAGCGGGGACGCAGCTTTGGCCGAATCAGGCTGCACGAGCTGTTGAGCCAAGGCGCCCACACGCCACTCGACCGTCTGAAGACCGATGTGGAAAGCTCGCTCGACCGGTTCCAGTGCGGCCGCGAACAGCGTGACGACATCACCCTGTTCGGTTTCCGCGTGCGGCTGACGGACGCAGTCGCCGTCTCCAGCACAGGGTCCGGCCGCCGGGCGGCGTAAAAGTCCTGGACCGATTGTGCGTATCTGTTACAGACATGTCATATATTGTGACGGGTTGTGACGCACACGCAGCGGGAGCAGCGGGAGCAGCGGCTACCTCTCAAGTTTGTTTTAAAATTTAGGCATTCCGGGGTATGTTGCACCCGCTGGAGTGGTGATAGGGAGAACACGGCATGGCCGGTCCGACGATCGTCGTGGTCGAAGATGAGAATTCTTTGCGGTCCGACATGGTGGAGTATCTGTCGAGCTGCGGATTCGATGCCATCGGCGCACGGGACGGGACGGAACTGGACCGGCTGTTGCAGACCCGCACCGCCGCCATCGTCATCCTGGATGTCAATCTGCCCGACGAGGATGGGTTCAAGATCGCCGCCCGGCTGCGCGACCATCATGGCGCCGGCATCATCATGGTCACCGCCCGCAGTTCGACGGTCGACCGCATCGTCGGGCTGGAGATCGGCGCCGACGCCTATCTGGTGAAGCCGGTCGAGCTTCGCGAACTGGAAGCGCAGGTGAAGTCGCTGCTGCGGCGGCTGAGCGAGCGCGCCGCGGAGTCGGCCGCCCAGTCCGCCAACGGTGTGGCGTCCGGCGAGGCCGCCGGCGACGGGGCGGACGAGGCGCGCTGGTCGCTGGACCCGACGGAATGGAGCCTGACCAACCCCGCCGGCATCCGCATCAGCCTGACCAGCATGGAGATGAAGCTGACCAGCCTGCTCGCCGCCCAGGCACGCAAGCCGGCGACCCGCGACCAGATCTCGCAGGCCTTGTACAATCGCCGCTGGAACCCGGAAGACCGCTCCATCGACACCGTTGTCGGCCGCCTGCGCCACAAGGTGGAGGGCGCCATCGGCGGTCCTGCGCCGCTGAAGTCGGTGCATGGCGTCGGTTACGTGTTCTCCGCCCCGATCCGGGTGGTCGGGACGGGCCAGGGCTGAGTCCCGGCTCTACATCGTCAGAGCCTCGACCGGCAGTTCGCGGTCGGGTGTCCGGCGTGGGAACTGCAGGGTGAAACTGGTGCCCAGGTCGGGCGCGCTTAACACCGTGATCGAGCCCATCAGAACACCGACCACCAGATTGTGGACGATGTGGAGCCCAAGCCCGCTGCCGCCGCGACCGCGCCTGGTGGTGAAGAAGGGCTCGAACACCCGGGCACTGTGCTCCTCGCTCATGCCGCGGCCATTGTCGGCGAAGCACATGCGGACGGTGTCGGCGTCCGGACAATCCACCGTGATCGCCATCCCCCCTGCCTGCCCGTCGACGAAGGCATGGGTCAGCGCATTCATCACCAGATTCGACAAAATCTGCGACAGCACGCCGGGATAGCTGTCCAGTTCCAGGTCGGCGGGGCAATAGACCGCCACCGCATGGCCCGATGGCCGGAACTTGGGCTGAAGGCTGACCAGCGTGTCCTGGATATAGGCGGCGAGATTGACGGTTCGCCGGACCGCGCTGGCGCGGTCCACCGCCACCTGCTTGAAGCCGGCGATCAACTGAGACGCCCTTTCGCAATTGCCGAGGATCAGATCGGTGGTGTCGACCGCCGTCGCGAGGTAGCGGGCGAACTCCGCCTTGCCCAAGGTCCCGTCGTCTGCGCGCCGGCGCATCGCCTGGGTGGCGTCGGCCAGATGCGAGGCGCAGGACACGGCGATGCCGACCGGCGTGTTGATCTCATGGGCGACGCCGGCGACCAGCGCGCCGAGCGACGCCAGCTTCTCCGACTGGACCATCGCCTCCTGCGCCTCGCGCAGGTGATCGAGTGCCGCCTCCGCCTCGCTGCGCTGGCGATCCAACTCGTGGATGGCGTCGCTCAATTGGGCCTGCAACCGGTCGCTGACCCGCACAAGCCGCTGCTGCTCCCGCGTGCTGAGCTCAAAGGCGGCGATCAGGTCGCGGAATTCGGGTAGGCAGTCCGGCGCCAGCGTGCCCAGCCTCGTTTCCAGAGCGCGGGCCTTGGCGAGGGCCTCCTCCTCCGCGGCGAAGAGATTGAAGCTCATGGCGGGCCGCCGGCGGGCATCTCCCGCATCTGGAAGACGACGTGCCGCAAATCCTCCGCGAAATCCTCGCCCAGTTCGCGCATGGACTCGTCACTCTCCTCGACGCACCATGTCAGCGTCACCGGCCGCCCGCCCTTGGCCACCGTCTCGAGCATCTGGAAAATGTTCATCAGCGCCTTGGCACTGGAGCTGTTGAAGTAGAGAAGCTCCATGTCGAAGCGGATGGGACCGCCATCTGGATCGCCGAGAAAGCCGCGCAGCGCCTCGAATACCGGGCCGAAGAACGCTGCGACATCGTCGGGATAGGACTCGCCGGTCATCCGCAGATGGCCGCTGGCGAAATCGAACGACACGCCCGGCGTCCGTCCGGTGGCGGGAATGGTCAGGCAGCCCATCGCGTGGTGCTCGGCCCGGACGTTCATACGCTGACCTTGAGGCAGAAGAAGCTGCGGTCGGCGTCCATCGCGTTGAAATCGTAATCGATGGGATCGCTGGCCCGCCGGGCGATCTCGATCAATCCCAGCGTGGCGCCGCGGCTGCCGTCGTCCGGCTCCTCGCGAAGCTGTTCGCGGTAGTAGGTCTTGATGCCGTCGCGATCCAGGCTCTTCAGATGGTCGAGCCGTTCCTTCAGACGGGGCACTTCGCTGTTGCGCACGGTGTTGCCGCAGACGATGAAGACCTTGCCGCGTTCCATGCCGATGGTGACCATTCCGGCGCTGAGTTCCACCGCGCGGCCGGCGGTGCCGGACACCTTCTCCGCCGAGTAGCGGATGATGTTCTGCATCTGCTCGACGAAGACGGAGAAGACACGGCGGATGGTGGGTCCGTCGGCTGCTTCCAAGGCCATCTTCTCGCGCAGAGCCTCACCCAGGGAATAAAGTATCCCCTCCGACAAATAACCGCTGAAAGAGAACACGATCCCCTTGTCGTCGAGATCGCGCTTAATCGACGCATATTGCTGGGCAAGCATGGCTGTAGCCTGAGGTTCCACGGATACCGGGGTTCCGCCCGACTATGTCACCTCCTATGACAAAGGGCCACAGACTTTCGGAGAGGCGACATGGAAGCAGGCGCGCCAACGCGTTGCATCACACCGGCACCACGATCCGGAAGGTCGAGCCCTTCCCCGGCACACTGTCGACGGCGACCGCGCCGCCATGCAGCAGGGCGATCTGCTGGACGGTGTGCAGCCCGATGCCGGTGCCCGGCACTCCGGAGGCGCCGGTCCCGCGGAAGAAGCGGTCGAACAGGCGCGGAAGCTCCACCTCTGGAATGCCGCGGCCATGGTCCGTCACCTCGATCACCGCCATGGCGCCGTCGGTGTCGCCGCTGAGGAGGATCGGCCCACCCGGTCCGGAATATTTGAGGGCGTTGTTGACCAGATTGCTGATCACCAGACCGATCAGGTTGGCGTCGATCTCCGCCCGCGGCGGCAAGCGGTCCAAGGTCAGCCGGAACTCGCGGTCGGGGTAGGCGACGCGGAAAGGCTGGACGACGGTGCGGATCAGGTCCGGCAGATCGATTTCGGCCCGCTCCACGACGAGGGCGTTGCTCTGCAGCCGCTCGTCGGTCAGATGGGAGTCGATCAGGCCGGTCAGGCGCTGCACGCTGCCGCGGATCACCGCCAGCCGTTCCAGCATCTCCGGCTCCACCTGCCCGGCCCGCATCGCCAGCAGTTGGGCGGCGCTGTCGATGATGGCGAGCGGCGTGCGGAATTCGTGGCTGACCATGCCCAGGAACTGGCGCTGCTGGTCGCGCGCCAGCAGTTCGCGCTCCAGCGCCCGTTCCACCCGCTCCTTCGCCAGGATCAGCGCCTTCTGGTTGGCGGCCAGTTCCAGCGTGCGATCCTCCACCCGCTGTTCCAGCGAGCGGTTCAGCGCCATCAGTTCCTCATACAGGCAGACATTGTCGAACCCGATGGCGACGCGGTTGCAGAACAGCTCCAGCAGGCGGTGCTCGTCGGCGACATAGGGCTCCGTCCGTTCCAGCCGGAAGACAGTCACGCCATGCTCGCGCGTGCGGAAAACCAGGACGCAATGGTCGTCACTGTAGAGGTTGGACTGGGTGGCGAGCGCAGTTGCCACCTCCGCGGCGGCGGTGGCAGTCAGGACGTCGCCCACCGGCATGCCGATGCTGTCGGCGAACGGACCCAGCCCGGCGACGATTTCGTCGGTCAGGCCGCCGTCGGCACGCGCAACCGGCCGGCAGGCCAGCACCGCCGGCGCGGCGCCGTGATCGACGACGCGGGCGATCTGCTCCGCCAGCCGTTGGACGAAGCTGCGCATCGGCCGCATCTCGAACAGCGGGGCCGATGCGCTGAGGATCCGTTCCAGCCCCTGCCTGTTGCGCTCGATCGTCACGATGTCGCGCCAGGCGCGCAACGCGCTGACCAGGGTGGTGAAAAGACGCTGGGCGGTCAGCTCGCTCTTGGCTTTGTAATCGTTGATGTCATAGCCGACGATGACGTCGCGTTCCGGCGCCTGTCCCGGCTGGCCTGTGCGCAGGATGATGCGCATGCGGTGGTTGCCCAGTTCCTCCCGGATGTGGCGGACCAGTTTCAGGCCGGCATCCTCCGTCTCCATCACCACGTCGAGCAGGGCAATGGGCAGGTCCGGCCGCCGGGCGAGGACCGCCTTCGCCTCCTCCGCCGACAGCGCGCTCACCACCTCGAACGGGCGTCCGTCGAAATCAAAGTCGCGCAGCAGAACCGCGGTCATGGCATGGACCTGGGGATCGTCGTCCACCACCAGAACGGGCCAGGGCAGCCCGGAGGGCCGCTGGGGCGTCGCCACCGTTACGGCGCTGTCTTCCGGGCCGAACAGCAGCTCGTCGTCCAGCCCACCGACCATCCCCATCATCCGCCGCCCCCACACCACTGCGCATGACCGCCCTCACCGCAGCACAATGGAACCACCGTCCGGTGCCTGTTCCAAGTCAGATCGGACGAATCGACAACATTCGTTTCAATTTGTCGCATATGAGCGAACAGCGCTGTGTCAGTTCGTCAATGTTTTGCAAGAGTTCATTGCCCAGACACACAACGGAAGCTGTGCAAAGGACGGAGCGGGTGCGACACTGATCACGGGATGGTTGCCCACCAGGAGAGAGGATGGAGGATTCCTTTGTCCATGCTGCGGGGATGCTCCGCCGGCAGAAGCCCCAGGGCGTGAATGCCGGACGGCCACCCGATCTGGCGGAAGGCTGGACGAGGCCCACCATTCGGGGAAATAGTATCCACTCTTAACCCGACATGGTTGTTGGATGACGGAATGCAACGGTTGAGCTATTCTCGCGCCCAGCCCATCTCCTCTAAGGCCATCTCCTGTAAGGCCATCCCCTTTAGTGGAAGGACCACCTCGCCCCGATGACCCCTGCCGGCCTCGAACAGGACTCACATGCCGCGGGAAGCCGGGTTGCGGAACGGGGGGGCGCAAGGCGGCGTCCCTGGCTGTGGGCGCATTGCTGGCGGTGTCGCTCCTCCTCACCGGCGCCCTTCTGGTGTTTTCGGCCTACCAGTATCGCAACCAAGTGATCTCCGAGGCGGAGAACCGCAGCATCGCCATCGCCCGCGTTCTTGAGGAACATGCGGCCAGGACGCTGGGCATCCATGCCTCCACCCTGTCGCACATGGAATGGATGGTGGACGATCTGGGCTGGGACCGGATCGACGGCACTCCCCTGCTGTTCGAGCGGCTGAAGGCGATGGCCGCGCAATCGCCGGAGGTCCAGTCCTATTGGATCACCGACGAGACCGGGCGGGTGCGCGCCAGCAGCTACGAATGGCCGATGCGCCCGCTGAACGCGGGAGACCGCGAATATTTCCGCGCCCATCTGAATCCCGGCACGATGCTTCACATCGGCCCGCGGCTGAACGGCAAGATCGTGCCGGAGGTCGTCTTCACCCTGAGCCGGCGGATGGAGCTGCCCGGCCACCGGTTCCAGGGTGTGGCGCAGATCTCGCTGCTTCCCAGCTATTTCACCGACTTCTACCGTTCGGTCCTGCATGGGTCCCGCGATGTGATCCTGCTGATGCGCGAGGATGGCGAGGTGCTGGTCCGCAATCCGATGATCGCGCCGGAGGACAGCGCCGCCATCGGACGCTTCCCGGAGCTGATCTCCACCCCCGACAGGAACGGCATCTTCCGCGCGGTCACCCCCTCCGACGGGGTGGAGCGGTTGTTGGCCCGCCGCAAGGTGCCCGACCTGCCCGTCTACGTGGTCTATGGCACCGATGTCGCCTCCATCGAGGCCGCCTGGCTCGACCGGGTGCTGCCCTATGTCCTGACGGCTTTCCCGGCGCTCGGCCTGCTGGGCCTGCTGGGCGGCATCGCGTTGCACCGGTCGCGGCAGGCCGCCAATGCGCAGGTGGCGCTGCGCCGCGCCAACGAGGCGCTGGAGGGGCGCATAGCCGAGCGCACCCGCCATCTCGATCAGGCACTTGCCGACAAGGAAGTGCTGCTGCGCGACATTCATCACCGGGTGAAGAACAACCTGCAGGTCATTCTCAGCCTGCTGGAGTTGCAGGCGCAACGGTCGCCCGAACTGGAAGCGCCATTCAGCGAAGCCCTGACGCGCATCAACACGATGGGTCTGATCCACGAGCAGATCTACCGCTCCACCGGCGTGTCGGCGGTCCGGCTCGACAATTTCGTCGAGGCGCTGGCCGGGCACCTCAACAGCTTCCACAGCCGCCCCGGCCGGACCATCGTCATCAGGCACCGGGTCGAGCCCGTCAGCCTCGACCTGAACCGCGTGGTGCCCTTCGCCCTGATCCTGAACGAGGTGGTGTCGAACGCCTACAAGCATGCCTTCACGGGCCGCTGCTCCGGCACCATCGACATCGCGGTGACGGCGGAAGACGGATCGCTGCACCTGACCATCGAGGATGACGGCACCGGCGCGCCGGAACCGGAGGATGCCGCCCCGCCCGGACGGCGGTCGATGGGCATGGATTTGATCCGGGCCTTCAGCCGGCAAATCCGCGGCGAATACCATTTCGCCAGGGGAGTGGGCACGCGGTTCGATCTGGTCTTCCCGCGGGAGGCGGACCCCGCCTAACGCTTGCAGCGTTTGGCCTGATTGGACTTGTCGGAATTGGACTTGTCCGAACTGGATTTGTCCGGATTGGATTTGGGGGAAAGCGGCCTGTCATGGCCGGCGGCGACACCATTGATGGGGTCGTCCGATTTCGGCAGCTTCTCGGCTATGCCGTAGGCCAGCTCGCGCCGCCGCAGTTCCGCCAGGATCTCGTCGGGGGCGACATCGAGGTCGGCCAGCAGGACCACCAGATTGTACAGCAGGTCCGCCGCCTCCATCACCAGCGCGCCGCGGTCGCCGCGCATCGCCTCGATCGCCACCTCGATCGCTTCCTCTCCCACCTTGCGCGCCATGCGGGCGCGGCCTTGGGCCAGCAGCTTTCCGGTGCGGGAAGTCTCGGGAATGGCAGACGGTTCGCGCCGCATCGTCTGGACGGCGTCGTAGAGACTGCGGAGCGGATCGGGGCCGATGTACTGAACCATCCCCCTGAAGTCGTTTTTTCCGGCAGCACTGTCAAGATGTTGGTTGGTCGGCCGAACATCCTAGGGATGCGGGCGAACAGTCCGGAAGGCGTCGCCGTGGGTTGATAGTTCGTAATGCTGATTGGTTTGTATAATGACGATTTGCCAAAGGAAACCTCTGTATAGCTGTAATTTTTGCAGCATCCAGCAATGCAAAGGCCGCGTATTTGGCATTGGGTATACCAGTATATAGTCTCCTCAACAGCCCGATGGAGACAACGATGACCACCACCACTTTCCAGCCCGGCACCGAACACCACGCTTCGACCGATGCCCTGCATGCCGTCGCCGAATTCCCGGTGGCCTGGTTTGAAGCCACCCCGGCCTATCTGGTCCTGCGTCCGGTCGGCGCCTTTCTGCAGGAATGGGTTGCCGCCACCCCGGCCGGCTACCTGCTCGGCCTGCTGAAGCGCTGACACCCCGCCACCCCTTCCGACATTTTCAGCCGACGGAGACGATCATGAGCATCCTCAGCCTTCATCATGGCGATCATGGCGATCATGGCATCCATGGCGACGCCCAGCCCCAGCATTCGGTCCGCGATTTCGCCGCCGACTGGTTCGAGGCCACGCCCGCGGCGATCCTGCTGCGTCCGGTTGCCGCGTTCCTGACCGAATGGGCCCTGGCCACCCCGGTGGCGATCCTGGTCCGGTCTCTGCACCGCTGATCGCGGTACAAAAAAGCAAAAAAAGTCTTGAGGGTTTGAAAGGCGACCGCGGCACGGCCCGACCATACGGGCTGCCGCGGCCTTTTCTTTTTCAGGGTCCGTTCTCAGGGTCCGTTTCCCTGCCCGCGCTCTCAGGCGCCGCCGCGGACATCCTCGACCAGCATTTCCAGCCGTGACAGGTCGCGCACCACCAGCGCGTCGGGACGGCGTTCCAGCAGCCCGTCGCGGGTCAGGTCGCTCAGAACGCGGGCGACGGTTTCACGCGTGGTGCTGACGCGGGCGGCGATGTCGGAATGGACGGGAATCGGCGCAATGATCGCCGAGGCACCCTGGCGTGAGCCACGCTTGGCAAGGCGCAGCAGTTCGGCATGGACGCGGTTGTTGGCGCCGAGCGTCGACAGTTCCATGATGCGGTCGGTGGCCCCGCGTAGCTTGTCGCACAGCCGCAGCATCGTCGCCATCGCCAGTTCCGGATGGACGGTCACCAAAGCCTGGAAAGGCTTGGCCGGCAGGAAGGCGACCAAGGCGCCCTCCCCCAGCGCCACCACCGACGCCGACCGCGGACGGCCGTCCAGCGCCGACATTTCCCCCACCAGTTCCCCCGCCTCGATGTCGTTGAAGCTGATTTCGCGCCCACCGGCCGAATGGCTAAGCACCCGCACCCGCCCTTCGACCAGGAAGGCGACGTCGCGGGTCTCGGCCCAATGGTCGATCAGCTGCTCGTCGGGAGCGAAGCGGCGCCAGCGGCATTGGCGCGCCACCGCGGCGCGCTGGTCGGCGGACAGCGGTCGAAGCAGCGCGATGCGGTCCAGGCCGGCGGCGGATGCCTCGGCCAGCCCATCGGCCGGGCTGTCGGGCTTGGTCATTCTGGTTTCGTCATGTCGGTCTTTGGCGCGGAAGATTCCGGCTTCGCCCCGGACTGTATGTTGCCCCGAAGGATAGCGTGACCTGCGCAAAGGTGGAAGGCGCTGTGACTATTGGCCGGTGTCAACCCTCCGTTAACGCCAAGCGCGCAGAAGGGGGTGACGCCTCGCCGAATTTCCCATTTGCCGAACCCATCGTTGCCCGGAGCGCCGACCATGCCGACCCTGTTCCCCGTGCCCACCGCCCGCCGCATCGACCGCCAACGGCTGCTGTCGGTCGCCCTGATCCCCTTCGCGGCGGCCATCGCCATGGCGAGCACGGTCGCCGCCACCGGCTTCACCGCCAGCCCGCTGGGCGAGGCGAGCAGCACGCTGGGCTTCCTGCTGGATTTCGTGAAGTTCTGCTATCTCGCCGTCGCCATGGCGCATCTGTCGGGCGCCATCGCCGACCACACCTGCGGCAGCCTCGCCGCCGGCCTGTCGATGGACGAATACGACGCACCGGAACCAGTCTCGAAGGACGAGTTCTGGCGCGCCTTCCCCAACCATGTCGACGGCGCCGCCATCGCCGGGGCCGTCACGCTGCTGTCCGTGATCGCGAGCTCGCTGGTCGGCTGACGCTTTTCCCAATTCCCGCGTTCCCTTACGCGGCAGTTGAGAGCGGACGGCGCTTGCCCCACTATGGCGCGGATGGACGATGGGCGGATGGGCAGGCGTGAGCGGAGATCAGACTGAACCGAAGGCCGAGGTGAAGGCCGACCCGAAGTCCCAGGGCAAGCCCCAGGCGAAAGGCCAGATGGGGGAGCCGGCGCGGCACCGCCGCGAGGGCATCGGGTTGATGGGACGGCTGCGGGCCTATTTCCTGGCCGGCATCCTGGTGACGGCCCCCATCGCCATCACCGTCTATATCGCATGGTGGTTCGTGTCGCTGATCGACGGCTATATCCGACCGTTGATCCCCAGCGTCTACAATCCGGAAAACTACCTGCCCTTCTCGATCCCCGGCATCGGCGTTCTGGTGGTGATCATCGCCGTCACCCTGATCGGCGCCTTCGCCGCCGGCTATGTCGGCCGGCTGGTGCTCGGTGTCGGCGAGGGGGTGGTCGGACGCATGCCGGTCGTCCGCTCCGTCTATGGCGGGGTGAAGCAGATCTTCGAGACGGTGCTGGCCAAGAAGTCGAACGCCTTCCGCGAGGTGGTGGCGATCCAGTATCCGCGCCCCGGCGTGTGGTCGCTGGGCTTCATCACCGGCAGCGCCCACCCCGAGGTGCAGGTGAAGCTGGCCGGCGAAGCCGACGACATCGTCAACGTCTTCATCCCCTGCGCGCCGCCCACCGCCGGCTATCTGGCGATGGTGCCGCGGCGCGAGGTGACCGTGCTGAACATGACCGTCGAGGATGGGCTGAAGCTGGTGATGTCCGGCGGCATCGTCGTCCCGCCCGACCGCCGCCCCACCCTGGTGGAAATACCGGCCGATCCCGACGATGAGGATCTGGACGGCGATCAGCCCGACCGCAAGGTCTTGGCCGCCGCATCGCGTTCGAAGAGGTAGAGCAGGGTCCGCAGCGCCTCCCCGCGCGGGCTGGCGAGGTCGGGGTCGCGCTCCACCACCAGCCGGGCATCGTCGCGCGCCACCGCCAGCAGGTCGCCATGCACCGCGAGGTCGGCCATCCGGAAGCCCGGCAGGCCCGACTGGCGGGTGCCCAGAACCTCGCCGGCACCACGCAGGCGCAAGTCCTCCTCGGCGATGACGAAGCCGTCCTCGGTGTCGCGCAGGGTCTTCAGCCGTGCCCGCGCCGTCTCCGTCAGGTTCGACTCGAACATCAGCAGGCAGCTCGACGGCTTCTCGCCACGGCCGACCCGGCCACGCAGCTGGTGAAGCTGGGCGAGGCCGAAGCGTTCGGCATGCTCGATCACCATCACCGTCGCTTCCGGCACGTTCACGCCGACCTCGATCACCGTGGTGGCGACCAGAACGTCCAGGCTGCCTTCGGCGAAGGCGGCCATCACCGCGTCCTTGTCGGGCCCCCGCATCTTGCCATGGACGAGCCCGACACGGTCGCCGAAGGTAGCGCGCAGGAAGGCATGGCGCTCGGTCGCGGCGGCGAGGTCGCTCTGCTCCGATTCGTCGACCAGCGGGCAAACCCAATAGACCCGCGCCCCCTCCGCCACCTTGCGCTGGATGCCGTGGACGACCTCCTCCAGCCGGTCCAGCGCGATGGTGACGGTCTGCACCGGCTTGCGGCCCTCCGGCTTCTCGGTCAGGCGCGACACGTCCATGTCGCCATAGGCGGTCAGGGTCAGAGTGCGCGGGATCGGGGTGGCGGTCATCACCAGCACATCGACCGCCCGCCCCTTGGCCGACAGCTGAAGGCGCTGATGGACGCCGAATCGGTGCTGCTCGTCGATCACCGCCAGCGCCAGATCCTTGAAGGCGACATCCTCCTGGAACAGGGCATGGGTGCCGACCAGCAGCGGCAGTTCGCCGGAGGCCAGCCGGTCGAGCACAGCCTGGCGTGCCTTGCCCTTGTCGCGCCCGGTCAGCAGCCCGATCTCGACGCCGGCCGCCCTGCACAGCGGCGCCAGGCTCTCGGCATGCTGACGGGCGAGGATTTCCGTGGGCGCCATCAGCGCGGCCTGGGCGCCGGTCTCCACCGCGTTCAGCATCGCCATCAGCGCGACTACGGTCTTGCCGCTGCCGACATCGCCCTGGAGAAGCCGCAGCATCCGCCGCTCGGCGGCCATGTCGGCATAGATCTCCTCCAGCGACCCGGCCTGCGAACCGGTCAGGGAGAAGGGCAGCGCCGCGAGCGCGGCGCGGCGCAGGCTGCCGTCGCCCTGGGTCGCCCGCCCGGCCAGCCGGCGCTGGCTGGCGCGCACCAGCATCAGGGCGAGCTGGTTCGCCAGCAGTTCGTCATAGGCGAGGCGACAGCGGATGGGGGCCGTGGCGGCGAGGTCGCCCTCATCCTCCGGCGTGTGGGCGCGCTTCAGCGCCTCGGCCCAGCTCGGCCACTGGCGGCGGGCCAGCCATGCCGGATCCTGCCATTCGTCGAGCGGCGGGACATCGTTCAGCGCCGCGCGCACCGCCTTGCGCAAGGTCTTGGCCGGCAGGCCGGCGGTCATCGGATAGACCGGCTCGACCAGTTCCAGATCTTCCTTGGCGTCGACCGGGACGACGGCGTCGGGGTGGGTGATCTGGGCGGTGTCGTTGAACCACTCCACCTTGCCGGAAACCACCATGGTGGTGCCGGCGGGGATCTGCTTCGACAGCCAGTCGCCGCGGATATGGAAGTAGACCAGCTCCAGCACGCCGGTCTCGTCGGTGCAGCGGATCTTGTAGGGATGGCGCGGGTTCACCGGCGGCGCGTGCGAATCGATGCGCACGGTCAGGGTGGCGATGCGCCCATGCGGCGCCTGCGCGATCGTCGGCGAGAAGCGGCGGTCGACCACGCCGCAGGGCAGATGCCACAGCAGGTCGACCACATGGGCGCCGGCCAGCTTCTCCACCAGCTTGCCCAGCCGGGGGCCGAGGCCGGGAAGTGCCGTGACCGGTTTGAACAGCGGAAACAGGATGGCGGGACGCACGGGCGGGTCGCTACCGGAAAAGCCTTCGACGGCCACCAGAAAGCCGGGTGGGCCTTCCTGCGTCAAGGCTGCTGAACGGCATTGGGGAAAAGGCGGGGAAAAGAAGGGACGGCGGAGCGCACCCAAGGCCAGGGGGCCTATGGTGGGGGGCAACGTCGGCCAGGAAATTGGCTTGGACGCGCTCCGCCGATAGGTACCGTCCGGAGGCAAACGGGAGAACCGGACGGTCGGGTCCGATGGCAGGGAACCATCGGGAAGAGACACCAGATAAGAAGACGCTCAATTGTGACGGGCCGGTGTTTCAGGGGGGCTGGCCCGACCGCGTCACAAGAAGGACATTAGCCCGTCCGCCCTGTCCCCAACCTGACTCAACCATGAATTTCCCTTCATGAACCGGCCAAGCCGAACGGGTGCATCAGGCCGGCGCATCGGCCTCCCGCCGCTGGGCCAGCGCGGCGAGGCGATAGAGTTCGTCGCCGTCCAGGATAATGACGATGCGGCCGTCGTTCAGCAGGGAGACGCCGCCGACACCGGGCACCTCGGCGAGGCCGGGATGGCTTTCGCGGACGAACAGGTCGCCGCGGCGCAGGAGCCTGTCGATCTCCAGCCCGATGCGGCGGCCGCCCTGGCGCAGAACGACGACGAGGCGCTGGCCGGGGCCGCAGAGCGGCCACTCCCCCTCGGCGGGAAAGCCCAGCGCATCGGCGAGGCGGACCACCGGCAGTACCCGCTTGCGGCGCATGACGGTCCAGCAGCCGGAGACGCGGTGGAAATCGTCGGCGGTGAAGCCGCAGACCTCCTCGACGAAGCGGTCGGGGATCGCCAGCACCTGATCGTCGACCTGGACCAGCAGGGTGCGCAGGATCGCCGCCGACAGCGGCAGGTCGATGGCGAAGGCGGTGCCCGCCCCGTCCCGCGTGCGGATGGCGATGCTGCCGCCCAGCCGGGTGATGGCATTGCGCACCACATCCATGCCGACACCGCGGCCGGACGTCTCGGTCACCGTGTCGGCGGTGGAGAAACCGGGGGCGAAGATGAATTCCCGCACCGCATCGGGCGACAGGTGCAGGCTGTCCTCCTCGCCGATCAGGCCCTGGCTCACCGCCTTGGCGCGCACCGCCTCCGTCGCGATGCCGCGGCCATCGTCGACGATCTCGACCACGACGCGGCTGTTGCGCTGGATGGCGCGCAGGGAAAGCGTGGCCTGGGCCGGCTTGCCGGCCACCTCACGGTCGGCGGCAGGCTCGATGCCGTGGTCGATGGCGTTGCGCACCATGTGCATCAGCGGGTCGTAGAGCATCTCGACCATGCTCTTGTCGATGCGGACCTCGCCGCCCTCGGTGGCGAAGCGGACCGACTTGCCCTGCCCGCGTGCCAGTTCGCGCACGACGCGGGGAAACTGGTTGAACAGGGTCTCGATGGGAACGACGCGCAGGTCCAGCGCCGCCTCGCGCAGCCGGTCGACGGAGCGGCTGAGCTGGGCGTCGAGGTCCAGCAGGTCGCGGCGGTGATGCTCGACCGCCTCACGCAGGAGACGCAGGTCGGGATCGCCGGCACCCAGCCGCTCGGTCAAGGCGGCGAGCGCCGACTCCAGCCGCAGGTCGTTGGCCGTGGCGTTGAGGTCGCCGGACAGCAGGACCATGCCGTCGATGCGGGCCATGAAGCGGTCGATCACCTCGCCGGGCACGCGCAGCACGCCACCAGCGGCGGGGGCCGCCGGGCGGGCGGATGGGGCGGCAGGCTGCGGGGCAGCGGTCGTCACCGGTGCACCGGCGGACTGCACCGCAGGCAGGGTCCGCGCATCGGCAGGGACCGGCAGGTCAGGTGTGACCGGCTCCCCGCCATCCCCGGCCGGATCGGACGGCGCGCAGGCGCGGATGCGCAGGAAGCCGCCGCCGGGGTCGATGCCGGCGAGGGCGTCCGCCAGGGCGGGAAGCTCCTGCGGGGAGGCGATCAGCACACGCAGCCAGGTCTTGCCGTCGATGAACTCCGGCCAGTTGGTGATGGCGCGCACCTTGCTGCCCATCCACTGGACGAACCCGGACGCGACCTCCGGCGAGGTTTCCAGAAAGGCGGTGACCTCGTAGAGCCGCATCTCCGGATCGGCGATGGCGGCGCGCAGGTCGGCGGTGCTGTCGGGCGACAGGAAGCGCAGCAGGCCGGGATCGAGCCCAAGGGCCGAAAGATCGTCGGCGTTCAGCGGACGGCGCGCCTCGCCCGCCTCCCGCTCGGCCGAGACGGCATCGACGAAGGTGCGCAGGCGGCCTTCCAGCGCAGCCACCCCGTCCGCGTCCAAATCCCCGGCCGGATCGCACGCTGCCCGCGCCGCCAGATCGGCGATCATGGTGCGGGCGTCGGCCATCAGGATCGGCCAGTCGGCATGGTCGGCGGCGGGTGTACGGCGCATCACATCGGCCAGCACCCGCAGCAGGGCGGAGCCGCGCGGCAGCCGGACGATGTCCAGCGTCGCCGCCATACGGTCGAGCAGCCCGGCAAGTTCGGCGGCAACGGACGCATCGGCCAGCACCGACGGATCGGCCAGCAGCGCATCGGCGCGGGCGCCGCCCTGGGCAAGGATCTGGGCGTTGTGGTCGGCCAGCAGGGTCGCCAGGATCGCCGCACCGGCATCTTTGCCGGTCAGTCGCCCGATGCGGGCGCTGGCGGTGGCGACGGCCTGAAGCTCGCGCAGGATAGCGTCGGCATCACGGGCGGCCAGCGCCTCGCGGAACCGGCGCAGCGTGTCGGCGAAGGGCAGGAAGTTCAGCCGCTCGCAGGCCAGCTCCAGCCGGTCGGCTGTGTCGTCGACGCTGCGGAGCCCCTCCTCGTCCAGGCTGTCTAGGTCGAGCGCGCGGGTCAGCGTCGCCATCCCGTCATGCAGCAGCCCGACGAACAGGCCGAGCATCCGCTCGTTCTCGTGCAGACGCACCGGCGGGGGCGGCGGCGGGGCGGGAACGGGCTTGGCGGCGGGCCCCTCCCCGCCCAGCGCGTCGAGCCGCGCCAGCAGGTCGGCCGGCGCCTGCCCGTCGCGGCGGTCGCGCATGCCGGCCTCGGCAAGCCCGCGCAGCGCGTCCAGAGCCTCCAGCAGCGGGGCGGCGACCTCCTCCGTCAGCGCCAGCGCACCGCCGCGCACACGGCCGAGGATGGTTTCCGCCCGGTGCGCCACCGCCTCCATCGCGAAGAGGTCCATGGCGCGGGCGGCCCCCTTCAGCGAATGGAAGGAGCGGAACAGGGCAGCGATCCGTTCCGCCTCCGGCCCGTCGCCGGGGCCGGCGGACAGCAGCTTTTCCAGCAGGTCGAAATGTTCGCCGGCCTCGACGCCGAACTGTCGCCACAGGGTCTCGATCAGTTCGCTGGTCATGGGTCACCGCTCACAAAAGAAGGCGCCGAACCGGAGACTCAGGGCTTCAAGGGCGGGGGCAAGCCGGCGGCGCGGCGGATGGCGGCGACGATGTCGTGGCCCTTCTTGTGGGCAAGGTCGAGGCTCATGGTGCCGGACGGCTTGGCGATGATCTCCACCGCACCCAGGGCTCGGGCCTCGTTCGCTTCGGGCGAGCCGACCTGCGCGACGGAGGAGATGATGATCACCTTGGCGCGCGACATCAGCGACAGATGCTCCATCACCTCCAGACCCGACATCTCCGGCATTTCGATGTCGAGCAGGACGATGTCGGGCTTCAGGCTCTTGACCATCTCCAGAGCCACCTTGCCGTTTTCGGCCGCACCGACGAGGGACAGCTCGTCGTCAGCGCGCACGATGTCGCCGATGATGGTGCGCATCAGCACCGAGTCATCGACCAGCAGGATCGTCGGCTTCGCCATGAGTAAAAACTTCCTATGTTTGCAGCGCCTGTCGGCTTCCGGGGTCTTCCCGATTGTCAGGAGAGTGTGAAGAGAGCGTTCAGCTTGCGGGCGATTGACGTAACCGGCAACACCTCCGTGGCGATACCGGCACGGATTGCCGCCCTGGGCATGCCGTCGACCGCGCAGGTCGCCGGATCCTGGATCAGAACGGGAAAGCGGCGTTCCGCGAAGGCCGTCGCACCGTTGCTGCCGTCGTCGCCCATGCCGGTCAAGACGACGGCGACCGGCGACTCCGCCGCTTCCGCGGCGCTGCGGAAGAGCCGGTCGGCCGAGGGGTGGTAGATGGCGCCGGCCGGGTCGGCGGCATGCAGGGTGAAGCGGCCGGAGGTGCTGCGGCGCACGGCCCAGTCGCCGCCGCCACGCAGGATGGTGACGGCCGCGGGGTCGAGCGTCTCACCGTCGGCCCCCTCCCCCACCGGCCGGCCGAGCGACCGGGCGAGCGACGCGGCGAAACCGGCGGTGAAGCTGGCCGGCATGTGCTGCGCCACCACCAGCGGACAGGGCAGCGGTCCGAGCGCGCCCAGCAACTCCGCCAGCGCCACCGGCCCGCCGGTGGACACGCCGATGACGACGAGGTCGGGGCGGTGTCCGCGGACGGACGGACGCAGAGACGGAGGCGGTTCGGGTGCGGGCTCGGCCACGGAAGCCGGAACGGAATCGGCGGCCCGCTCCCCCGTCAGCGCCATGCGCCAGCGGCCCCAGTGGCGCACCTTCTCGGTCAGCTGGCGTTCGATGGACGCCATGTCGAAGGTGATGAAGGAGCTGTTCTTGCAGATGAAATCCACCGCCCCGGTTTCCAGCGCCCGGATGGTGGCGGCCGCCCCCTCCGACGTTTCGTTGGAAACCATGATGCAGGGCGGGCCCTTTTCCGCGGCGATGGCCTGAACCGATTCGATTCCGTCCATGACCGGCATGTTCAGGTCCATGGCCACCACATGCGGCTTCAGCTTCCGCGACAGGCGCAAGGCCTCGGCACCGTTGCGCGCCTCGCCGACGATCTCGATGTCGGGCGCCGGCTCCAGCATCTTGCGCAGCGCGATGCGGACGAAATTGCTGTCGTCCACCACCAGCAGGCGGATGCGCGGGTCGGTCATGGCGCGGCAACCTCGCTCCGGGCGTCTCCGATGGGCAGCACCCTGGTGCCGGCAGCCGCGGCGGCGGTCAACCCCTCGGGCCGCAGAACCGGGATCAGGGCATTGTCCAGGCGGATCACCGCGGCGGTCAGGCGGTCGGACAGCGGGTCGACATCCTCGCTGTCGATCTTGCGGATGCGTTGGATCTCGTCGGCGATCACCGCCACGGTCCCGCCGTCGATCTCTACCAGAACGGCGATGCCGGGCGTGGCAGGAGGCGCGCCGACCGGCGCCCGCGCCAGCAACCGGCGGAGATCGAGAACCGGGAGGATGCGGCCGTCAACATCGGTCAGCCCGTCGAAGCTTTCGGCGCCCTGTGGCAAACGCAGCCGGTCGGACACCTCCACCACGCGGCGGACCTTCTCGAACTCCAGCGCATAGATGCGGGCCTCCACCACCAGGGTGAGGAAGCGGCGGTAGAAGCGGCGCGGCAGGCGGCTTTCCGCCAGATCGTCGTCGGGATCGCTACCCTCGGGTACGAAGCGGCCGATGTCGTCGAGTTGATCGCCCAGCATGCGCGCCACGCTCCTCACGTCGAGCCAGAGTCCATCGTAATCCAAGATCCGGGCCGCCGTCCCGGCCTCGCCCGCGCGCAGGCGGTCCAGCGGCACGCGCACCACGCCCCGCACCCCGTCCACCCGGACGCCCACCGGCCCCCGCCGCGTCCGCAGGACGACGGCGTAGCCGCCGGGCCGATCCCCGATACCGGCGCCGGCACCGGCACCGAGCGGATCGGTGACCAGGATCGACCGCTTCTGCACCCGCGCCACGCCCCGCACCAGTGCCGGCGCATGGGGTAGCGGACGCAGGTCGCCGAGGGGGAAGACCAGCAGCAGATCGTCCATTTCCAGCGCATGGGGTTGGCCGGCGACCTCCACCATCAGCAGGCGGATGCTGGCGCGCTCGCGCGACGGGTCGGGCGGCTCCGCTGCACCGCCGGACAGCGCATCGGCATCCGCCAGCCCCGGAACGGCGAGCGCCCCGCCGCGCCCCAGCCGCATCAGATCGGGATCGAGCAACCGCAGGGACCGGTCGCCATGGCGCAGCCGGCCGGCCACCGGTGTTCCGCAATCCTCCGGCTCCGCCGCGCACAGCTCCACCCGCTCCGCCGTCAACGTGCCGCCGATGCGGCCGGCGCGGAGTGCCAGCACGCCGGTTCCGGCGCGCAGCACGATCAGCAGTCCGCCGCGCCGTCCGCCGCCCCAGGCCAGCCGCAGCGACGGGTAGCCGGTGACGTCCAGCACCGGCAGGATGCGACCGGCGACATTCGCCAGCCCCTCCACCTGCGGCGGGGCGAAGGGCAGCCGGGTGATGCCGGTCGGCTCCGCCACCTCCTCCACCCGATCGGCGGCGACGGCGAAGGGCGTGCCGGCGATGTCGAAGGTGAGATAGCCGCAGGTCGTCATGCCGCCGCCTCTCTCCGCCGGTAAGCGAGCGCGCGGTCGCCGCGATGGCGTTCGAAGCCATTGCTCCGGCAACAGTCGTCCGGCAGCCGGTCGGTGGTGCCGAGAACCAGCCAGCCGCCCGGCGCCACCGCCGCGGTCAGCAGGGAGAGCGCCCGTTCGCGGCTGTCGTCGTCGAAATAGATCATGACGTTGCGGCAGGACACGAGATCGAAGCCACCGGCCGGCACCTCATCCGGCAAGTCGGCGTCCATCAGATTGTGGCGGGCGAAGCGCACCACCCGGCGGGCATCGCCATGCACCCGCCGGTGCAGCGGCGCCTCCGCCCCCAGCGGGACGAACCAGTTTTCATAGTCCGACGGCATTTCGCGGAAGGGCCCCAACCCCTCGCCGCCATAGCAGGCATTGGCGGCCTGCCGCACGGCGATGCGGCTGAGGTCCGTGCCGAGAACCTCGACGGTCCAGTCGGTTTCCAGCCCCTGTGCGGTACGGCGTGCCTGCCCGGCGTCGGCCAGGGCCTCCAGCGTCACGATGGCGAGACCGTAGGCTTCCTCCCCGGTGGCGCAGCCGGCACTCCACAGCCGCAAATTTCGGGTCGTGGCGCGTTCGGCGATCAGGCGCGGCAGCAGATGGCCGCGCAGATAGGCGTGATGCGGCAGGTCGCGGAAGAAATAGGTTTCGTGGATCGTCAGATTCTCGATCAGGCTCAACCAGTCCGGGCTGTCGGCCGGCGCCCCTTCGATCTGCGCCACCCAGTCCTCCAGCACCGCCAGCGGCATCGCCGCCAGGATGCGCACCAGCTTGCGCTCCAGCGGGCGGTCGTGGCGAATCCCCGCCTTGCGCCGGACATCCTCCAGCAGCCGCCGCACCAGATCGTGCAGCGGTCCATCCGACCCGGACTCAGGAGGAGCGGCGCCGCCGGTCACGACGCCCGGAAGCGTTCGGCCAGCCGCCGCGTGTCGTCGGCCAGCCGGGACAGATGGACCATGGTCGCGGTGATCTCCTCCGACGCGGCAGCGTTCTTGGAGGCGACGGTGCGGATGTTGCCGACGTTCGATTCGATCTCGACGATATGGTCCTGCTGGTGGGCCATGGCCGCGGCGACCGACTGGACCATGCGGTCGATCTGTGTGACCCGTTCGGCGATGCCGTCCATCATCTGCACCACTTCCGCCGTGGCAGCCATCCCCTCCTCCGCCATCGCGGCGGCGGCCTCGACGATCTCGGCGATCTGGCGGGCGCTCTCGACGGCGTTGTCGGCGAGCTTGCCGACCTCCTCGGCGACCACCTCGAAGCCCTTGCCCTGCTCGCCGGCGCGGGCGGCCTCGATGGAGGCGTTGACCGACAGGATGTTGGTCTTCACCGCGATCTGGGTGATCGCCTCGGTGATGCGGCCGATGCGGCGGCTGTTGTCCCCGATGGTCTGGGAAACACGGACCAGCCGCGCCATCTCCGCCTTGCCGCGGTCGGCGAATCCGGCGGTGACCCGCACCATGTCGGAGGCGGCGCGGGTGCTGTCGGTGACGTCGGCGATGGCCCGGACGGAGCGGCCGACCGCGTTCACCACCCGGTCGAGATCCTCGGTCTGGATGGCGGCACCGTCGGCGACCTGCGACACCGCGGTGCTGGCCTGCCCGGCGGCGACGGCGACCTGGGCCGCCTGCTGGCCGATGTTCCGGAAGGAGGCACGAGCATCCTCCACCAGCGCCGCCATCTCGCCATAGCGGCCGGGGAGAGGCGTTGCGGCCGGTGCGTCGCCGTCGGCCTCATGCGTCAGGCGGCGGAGGGTCGCATGCAGGCTGTCCTGGGTCCGCACGACACGGGCGAGCGCCGCGGCAATGCCTCCGGCCTCGTCGCCGCGGACGGACAACGCGGATGCATCGTTCCGCATCCCAAGAGCCGGCATCCCGGGGTCCGGCGTTCCGGCGGCGAGGCGGTCCGCGGCCGCCTCCAGCCGCGTCATCGCGTCCGACAGATCGAACGCCAGGACACAGCCGATCAGCAGCGCCAGGGCGAGCGTACCGCCTGTGGCGAGCCAGACGGTCTGCGGCGCGGCATCCGGAACCGCCTGGGGAAGCAGAAGGGGAACGAGCGCTGCTGCCGCGGGCAGAAGAACGGCGAGTCCGAAGCGGGGAAGGATCCGCAAGCTGGCCGGAAGGGACATCGCGGTACAGACTCCTTACGAACGACCAGCGGCATCCCGCGACATCTCGCGGAGACCGCACGCCACCCTTATGACTTGCCGGATGCACCCCAACCGAAGCAAGGTGAATCCGGCAGATGGACCGGGATGCCGCAGATCACGCGGGGCTTCCGCCGTCCGCCCATCGCTCAACCCGGCGCCGCCCAAGGGGCGGCCTTGATCGGACCCCCACCGGCATGTCCATCGCCACCCGCATCGCCCTGGGCTTCGCCGCCGTCCTGCTGCTGACGCTCGCCGTCGCCGTCGTCGGCTGGAGCGGGCTGAACACCTACGCCTCGCGGGTGGAGATCGCCGCCCAGACCGCCCGTCTGGACACCCTGCTGTACAGCGCCCGGCAGGAGGAATCGCGCTACCTGCTGGACGTCGACCCTTCGGCCAGCCGGCGGGTACGGCAACTGACGGACCAGTTGAGGACGGAGGCCGAGGCTCTGCTGGCCCTGCCCGATCACGCGGTCCCCCCGGAAGCGTTGCGCGAGGCGTTGGAAAAGCTGGCGGCCTATCGCAAATCCTTCGACGAGGTGGTCGGGCTGGAGGTCGACCGCTTCGCCAGCCTGGCAAAGCTGCGCAAGCAGACCGCCGCCCTGCTGGTGATCGCCCAGACGCTGACGCACGAGCAATCGGCACGCTATGCCGACGCGCTGGCGCGGGTGAAAGCGGACCCCGGCGACCGTGCGGCGGTGACGGCGCTGGAATCCTCGGCGCTGCTGGTCGCCATCGCCGGGCGGCTGATCCAGGACACCCGTGGCGCTCTGCTGGATGTGCAACAGTTCCTGATCGACCATGGCGGTTCAGGCCGCAACTCCCTCAGCGCCAGCATCGACCGGCTGCTGGCGGTCGTCGGCGATGTCCGCAAGGCGGCCAACGACGGGGAAGCGCTGCGCGAGTCGGAGAAGCTGACCGCCGCCATCATGGGGGTGGAGACGGAGTTCCTGCTGGTGGCCGACATCGTCGTACGGCGCAACGCCGCGCGGGACGCCATGCGCGACGCCGCCAGGATCGTCAACGATCAGGTGACGCAGCTGGTGGCGGCCCAGACGGCCGAGCGCGAGGCCGGGCGGTCGCGTGCAGTCATGCTGTTGTGGAGCGGCGCGCTCGGCGCGCTGGCCGCCGGCACGATCCTGTCCATCCTGATCGCCCGCAGCCTGACCGGCCCCATCGCCGCCACCACCGCGGCGGTCCAGCGCCTGTCGGACGGCGATCTGACGGTGGCGGTGCCGAACACCGGCCGGCAGGACGAGCTGGGATCGATCGGCCGTGCCGTCGCCACCGTCATCCGGGTGCTGCACGGACTGCATGGCGAGATGCACAGGCTGTCCGGCAAGCCGGTGGGATCGCCCGAGACGGTCGGGGCGCAGCAAACCCCGGACTTTCATGGGGCGTATGGCGAGATGGTGGCCCTACTGCAGGAAACCGGCACGGCCTTCCACACCATCGGCGAGCAGGCGACCCAGGTCGCCGTCGCCGCCGGGCAGGCCAGCACCGCCATCGCCCATGTGTCGGACGGCGCCTCCGAACAGACCGACGATCTGGATCAGGTGGCGACCGCGGTCGGACAATCGGCCCGCGCCATCGCCCATGTCACCGACAGCACACGCGATGCGTCCGACATGGTGAAGGATGCCGCCGACTTCGCCGACGGTGGACGGCAGGACATGGCGCGGCTGCTGCGCGTCTCGCAGACCATCGCCGACAACAGCCGCCGCATCGGCCGCATCACCGAGGCGATCACCCAGATCGCAGTGAAGACCAACATCCTGTCGGTCAATGCCTCCATCGAGGCCGCCCGCGCCGGTGAGCAGGGCAAGGGCTTCGAGGTGGTCGCCGAAGAGGTCGGCAAGCTCGCCGACAACGCCGTCGAAAGCGCCCGCCAGATTGCCGAGATCGTCGAGGCCGCCGCCGCACTGGCCGAAGAGGGCAAAGCCGTCACCGAACAGGCGCGGCGCCGGATGGACGGTCTGGCCGAACGGGTCGACCGCATCGACGGCGCCTTTCAGTCGGTTGCGGTCGCCATGGAAGAACAGCAGGCCTCCGTCCGCGAGATCGAGCGGTCGGTTGAGAGCGTGCGTACCGTCGCCTCCAAGAATGCCGCCGCGTCGGAGGAGATCGCCGCGACGATGGTGCACCTCTCCCGCCTCGCCGATGAAACACGACGTCAGGTGTCGCGCTTTCAGGCCGGCTGAAGCTTGGCCTTTGCCGAAATTCTGAATAGGGAGTGAGACTGGGAAGCGTTTCCGGCGCCGCATGCTTCTGCCCAGGCCCGCCTGGCCGCAGTCTCCGAAGTGGTAATTCTTAATCCCAGCCGGGATTACATGGCATTTAAAGTTCTTTTAACCCTATTCCATGCCTAATCGGTTTGCGGGAACGCTCGATCCCGAGAAGACGCTCTACCGAACATTAGACCCACACGACACCAAGGGAGTTCCCCATGCCCGCACAGAAGGTCGCCGATGAAGTCCGCCTGGCCAGCCGCATCCACGCGCGCCTGCTGGACGCCTTCATCGATTTGACGGAGCGGGAACTGGCCGGGCTGGCTCCGGGCTTCGCCGAGGAAAGCCTTGCGGAAGCGCTGGAGGCCCTGCGCGCCGCCCGCAAGTCTTACGGCACGACCGCCGGGGTGATGGTCATTTCCAACCTGCAATTGCCGCAGGCTTCGAACGCCGCCTGACCCCGGAAGCCATCCTGCGACCGGTCAGGCCGCGACAGATCAGGCGGTGACCGCCTTGCGGGTCCGCGGCTTGCGCGTCTTCGGGGGCTCGGCAGGCACGGCTTCCGCTTCAGCGGGCTTCACCACACCGCGCGGCTTGGCGTTGGTGGTCTTGCGCGGAGCCTTCACCACGGCAACGACCGGCGCGTGATCGGGAACGGCAACCGCTTCGGCCAGGACCGCGCGTTCTGCCTGGACCCAATGGTCGGCATCGCGGCCATGGGGACAGCCCTCTTCCAGCCAGATCGCATAGGCGCGATCACGGATGCGCTTTTCGACATCCACACTCATTACATCTCCCCGGGGAATGGTGGTCAGTTTTGCTGCAATGCAAAGACTGCCGAATTCCTCGAATGCGCGCAACAAGGCGAAACGTTATCGGCCCTCCGCCCGATCAATCGGCCGTCACTCCGATGACGTTTCGCCGTGCTCGGGCTGGCGGCTCTGCTGGACCTCGCGCCATTTGGTGACGTTGCGGTTGTGGTCGGCCAGCGACTTGGCGAAGACGTGGCCGCCGGTGCCGTCGGCGACAAAATACAGGAATTCGTGCCGTTCGGGCTTCATCACCGCCTGGATCGAGGCCTTGCCCGGATTGGCGATGGGCCCCGGCGGCAGGCCGGTGGTGACATAGGTGTTGTAGGGCGACTCGAACTTCCAGTCATTGCGGGTCAGTGCCCGTCCCAGCTCGCCGCTGCCATCGGTCAGCGCGTAGATCACCGTCGGATCGGACTGCAGCTTCATGCCGGCTTCCAGCCGGTTGACGAAAACCCCCGCCACCCGCGGCCGCTCCGCAGCGATGCCGGTCTCCTTCTCGACGATGGAGGCGAGAGTCAACGCCTGCTGCGGCGTTTCGAACGGCAAATTCTGGTCGCGGTTCTTCCAGGCCTCCGCAAGCGCCTGGGTCATCGCCGTCTGCATCCGCTCGATCAGAGCGGCGCGGCTGTCGCCATAGGCGAAGTGGTAGGTCTCCGGCAGAAGGGAGCCTTCCTTCGGCGGCTTGGGCAGATCGCCGGTCAGTCCGGTTTCCCGTGCGAGCAGTGCGACCACCTGGGCGGAGGTCAGCCCTTCCGGCACGGTGAAGCGACGCACAACGGTGCGGCCCTGGCGCATCTGCTCCAGGACGCCTTCGATGCTGATTCCCGCGGGGAACTGGTATTCGCCGGCCTTCAGTTCACGGAAGGTGCCGGACAGCTTGGCCGCGGCGGCGAACACCAGCGGCGAACCGATCACGCCGGAGTCGCCCAGCGTGATGGCAATGGCCTCCAGCCCGCTGCCACGCGGGATGACGACCGTTTCGGATTGCTCCAACGGTCCGGGGGCCGAATAGCGCTGGTAGCCCCAGACGCCGACTCCGCCCGCCGCACCGACAGCGAGGACCAGCGTCCCCGCAAAAATCCGGAGACCCCAGCCCATCGCTCACCTCTTGAAGACTGCAGACCGCAACGCGGGTGCGGCGCTTCGTTTACGCAAATTCCTTGAACACCAGCGAGGCATTGGTGCCGCCGAACCCGAAGGAGTTCGACAGTGCGGCGCGCACGCGGCGCTCCTGCGCCACCTTCGGCACCAGATTGACGCCCAGGCAGCTCTCGGACGGATTCTCCAGATTGAGCGTGGGCGGCACAATGCCGTGGTTGATCGCCTTGATCGAGTAGATCGCTTCGACCGCACCGGCGGCCCCCAGCAGGTGGCCGATGGCCGACTTGGTGGAGGACATCGCCAGATTGTCCATGGCGTCGCCGAACAGGCGCTTCACCGCACCCAGCTCGATCTCGTCGCCGAGCGGCGTCGAAGTGCCGTGGGCGTTGACGTAATCCACATCGGACGGGTTCATCCCGGCGCGCTTCAACGCGGCCTTCATGGCGCGGAAACCGCCATTGCCGTCTTCCGCCGGAGCGGAGATGTGGTGCGCGTCGCCGGACATGCCGTAACCGACGACTTCGGCATAGATGGTGGCGCCGCGCTTCTTCGCGTGCTCCAGTTCCTCCAGCACGACGACACCGGCACCCTCGCCGATGACGAAGCCGTCGCGGTCCTTGTCATAAGGGCGCGACGCCTTTTCGGGCGTGTCGTTGAAGTTGGTGGACAGCGCGCGCATGGCGGCGAAGCCGCCGACGCCGAGACGGCTGACCGCCGCCTCCGTACCGCCGGCGACCATGATGTCGGCATCGTCCCACATGATCAGACGGGCAGCGTCGCCGATGGCGTGCGCGCCGGTCGAGCAGGCGGTGACGACCGCATGGTTGGGGCCCTTGAAGCCGTGCTGGATCGAAATATGGCCGGAGGCCAGATTGATCAGGCAGGCCGGGATGAAGAAGGGCGACAGGCGGCGCGGGCCCTTTTCGTGCAGGGTGACGGCGCCGTCGGCGATGCCCGGAAGGCCGCCGATGCCCGAACCGACCATGACGCCGGTCCGCTCGCGCTCCTCATCGGTCTGGGGAACCCAACCCGAATCCTTGATTGCTTCCTGCGCCGCGGCGATGGCGAAGATGATGAAATCATCCATCTTCCGCTGGTCCTTCGGCGGAATGAAGGTGTCGGCGTTGAATTCGCCCTCACCGTTTCCGCGCGGGACCTGCCCGGCGACTTTGGAGGCCAGGTCCGAAGCGTCGAACCCCGTGATGCCGCGGATTCCCGACGTTGCGGAAATCAGCCGCTCCCAGTTCAGCGTGTGGCCGACGCCGAGCGGCGTGACCATACCGAGTCCGGTGACGACGACACGTCTCATGAGGCTGTTCCTTGACCTTTCCTCGAATAAACTGTCGACGATCTGGTCGTCGACGGCCAGGCCCCGCGCTGCTGGTGTTGCAAATGCGGTTTGCCTGGCCCTCGGGGGCTCAATGCCCGCGGCCCGATCAGGCGGCGGCGTTGGCCTTGATGAAGTCGATGGCGTCCTTCACCGACAGGATCTTCTCCGCGGCGTCGTCCGGGATCTCGACACCGAACTCTTCCTCGAAGGCCATGACCAGCTCGACGGTGTCGAGGCTGTCAGCGCCCAGATCGTCGATGAAGGAGGCGTTCTCCACCACCTTCGACTCCTCGACACCCAGGTGGTCCACAACGATCTTCTTCACGCGCTCGGCGATGTCGCTCATCTTTTAAGACCTTCCAATCCTTGAAACCGCTCGGGATAATCCGGTCGGAGCAACACGCGAAGAACGTGCCGTCCTGCCGCGAAAAGCCCCGTCCGATAACACATTTCAGCAGCCTTGACCAGCACCCGCGAGGGACCCTGGTTGGCGCCGTTCTTCACACGTGGCGATGCCGCCCCGTCTGATCCTCATCAGATCATAGCCATGCCGCCGTTGATATGCAGCGTCTGGCCGGTGACGTAGGCGGCCTCCTCGCTCGCGAGGTACACGACCCCGGCGGCGATCTCGTCCGACTGGCCCATGCGGCCGGCCGGGATAGACGGGAGCAGCTTCTGCTTCTGCTCGTCGTTCAGGGCGTCGGTCATGGCCGTGGCGATGAAGCCCGGCGCGACGCAATTGACGGTGATGCTGCGCGAGCCCAGTTCGGCCGCCAGCGATTTCGACATGCCGATCAGGCCGGCCTTGGAGGCGGCGTAGTTCGCCTGCCCCGCGTTGCCGGTGACGCCGACGATCGACGTGATGTTGATGATGCGGCCCCAGCGGCGCTTCATCATGCCGCGCATGGCGGCCCGCGACAGGCGGAAGGCCGCCGTCAGGTTCACGTCGATCACCGACTGCCAGTCCTCGTCCTTCAGGCGCATGGCGATCTGGTCGCGGGTCAGGCCGGCATTGTTGACGAGGATGTCGACCTTGCCAAGCGCCGCCTCGGCGTCCTTGAACAGCTGCTCGGTTGCGGCGGCTTCCGACAGGTTGCCGGGCACGACGAAGGCGCGCTCGCCCAGTTCGGCGGCCAGGGCCTCCAGCGGGGCGACGCGGGTGCCGGACAGCGCGACGGCGGCGCCCTGGGCGTGCAGCGCACGGGCGATCGACGCGCCGATGCCGCCGGACGCGCCGGTGACGAGGGCCGACTTGCCGGTCAGGTCAAACATGGATGGCCTCATGACGCTGATTTATCAGAGTGCTGATACAATCACAGGGTTTTCAGGAACGACTCGACATCGGCCGGGGTACCGACCGACACCGCCGCCATATCCTTGTCGATGCGCTTGGTCAGCCCGGCGAGCACCTTGCCCGATCCGACCTCGACCAGCCGTTCGACGCCCTGCTCCTTCATATAGAGCACGCATTCACGCCAGCGGACCATGCCGGTTACCTGCTCGACCAGCAGGCGGCGGATGGCGTTTGGATCGGACACCGCCGAAGCGGTGACGTTGGCAACCACCGGAATCACCGGCGCGGAAATCGTGACGTTCGCCAGAGCCTCCGCCATCGCGTCGGCGGCCGGCTGCATCAGCGAGCAATGGAAGGGAGCGGACACCGGCAGACGCACGGAGCGCTTCAGACCACGTTCCGCCGCCAGCGCGATGGCACGGTCGATGGCGTCGGCACTGCCGGAAATCACCACCTGCCCGACCGAATTGTCGTTGGCGATGCTGCACACCTCGCCCTGGGCCGCGTCGGCGGCAATCCCCTGCGCCTGGTCCAGATCGGCACCCAGCAAGGCCGCCATGGCGCCCTTGCCGACCGGAACGGCCTTCTGCATCGCCTGGCCGCGCAGCTTCAGCAGGCGCGCGGTGTCGCCCAGCGAGAAGGCGCCGGCAGCGCACAGCGCCGAATACTCGCCCAGCGAATGGCCGGCGACGAAGGTGGCATGCTTGGACAGATCGACACCGCCCTCGCTCGCCAGCACCCGCATCACCGCGACGCTGACCGCCATCAGGGCGGGCTGGGCGTTTTCGGTCAGGGTCAGATCGGCCTCGGGGCCCTCGACCATCAGGCGCGACAGCCGCTGGTTCAGCGCGTCGTCCACCTCTTCAAAGGTGTGACGAGCGACTTCGAACGCCTCGGCGAGTTCGCGGCCCATGCCGACGGCCTGGCTGCCCTGCCCCGGAAAGACGAACGCCCTGGTCATGCTTCGGTGAAACCCTGGATGAATGCGCCCCGCCCCTGCGGCGGCACCATGGATTGGGCGACAGTCATACCCTCACTTTTGAGCAAGTCAAGCGACGCGCGATGACCAAAGCGACAATGGTGCGATAAAACGCCACGTATTGAGGCAGAAAGCCCACGAAAAACCGCCATTCCGAAGGGGTTGTTCGTGGGCTCGCACAGAGGTGCCGCCCACCGGGTCTTGCACCGTTTGCCGCAGTGCAAATCAAAGGCCTGCGGTCATGCCTTGCCCATCAGCGCCACCCTGGTCCATGGCCTGACCTGCGCCAGCATCTCCAGCACCATCGGGCCGATCAGGCCGGAAAGCAGAGCCCCCCAGAAAATCACGCCGTCCGGAGCCTCCACATGGTGCAGCACCACCCGCGTGCCGGCGGCGAACAGGGCATGATGCAGGTAGATCGCATAGGAGGAGCCGCCGACGGTCCGGAAAATCCGGCTCGACGGCATGGCATGCAGCAGCGTCACCGCTCCCCCCATGCCGCACAACAGGGCAACGCCGCTGTTCCAGCCGAAATGGGGCAGATACCCCCACAGCGACGCCTGATGAAGCGCGACACCGAGGGCAAGTGCAGCACCGGCCGCCGCCTGCATCGTCTGCCGCGGAACCATCGCCCGGAACCGTGTGACGCCCACCCCGAACAGGAAGTGCGGCAACAGGAAGCAGGCCTCGTTGATCGAAAGGATGTTCGATTCGACATGGACCGTCAGGCAGGCCGCCACCGCTGCGGCCATTGCCAGCACGAATCCGCCCGGCCTGTCCATGGCATGGAGCGCGTCGAGCAGCGCCACGACGGAGAAGATCAGGAAAAGCGCCTGCAAATACCAGAAATGGGCATAGGGGTAGACGTAGATCTGCCACATCGACTCGGGGACGAAGCTTCCGTTCGCGCCCGGTGCATGCGTCTGCAGGAAATAGAAGATGGCGGATACCACCAGGAACGGGAAGCCCAGGCGGCGAAGCTTCTTGACGAAGAAGGTCTTCAGCCGGTCGCTCCGGGCCGGGTTCAGGGCATAGACCAAGCCTGAGATGAAGGTGAAGAGCGGCATACGGATCAGCTCGAAGCTGTCGGTGGCGTAGCGGTAGATCGACCCCTCCGCCACCTGCATTCCGGATCCGGGAATGCCGACCACGTGATAGGCGACCAGCAGGATGCAGGCCAACCCCCTCAGTTCCACGACATGGTACGGCAACATGTTCTTGCGCATGGCTACTCCAGGCACCGGGCTGTGATGCCGCCGGCGGAGCATGCGTGGGCGATTCGACGCATAGCTCCGCCGGGAACGGCAGTCGCAACATGGCGCCTGGGGCAGTGTATTGCACTTCGGTCAAATGCGCCGGACCGTATCCCGCGCGATATCCACCCTTGCCCCACCCCTACCCAGCCCATTCCCGGCAAGCGCAGCGGTGTTCATCCGGGCAGCACCCCCGTTCATCCGGACAACACCCTATGGCCGACATAGATTTTCCAAAAGGTGGGAAGGTTTTCCACTTGCTACCACCGCCGGCCTGTGCATACTGCGCCGCTTCATAACTCCTTGCCGTCGGTCCGCCGCCGGCTAGGCCCGGGCGGCTGATCCGATCCATGAGGGATGGGGCGCAGCGCCGGACCATGAACAGCCATGGGGAGTGCAATGGCACTTTATGAGTGCGTGCTGATCGCGCGCCAGGACATTTCGGCCGCCCAGGCCGAGCAGCTCTCTGAGCAGTTTGCCCAGATCGTTCGCGACAACGGCGGCACGATCGCCAAGAGCGAATACTGGGGTCTGAAGACCCTCACCTACAAGATTAAGAAGAACCGCAAGGGTCACTACACCCTCTTCAACATCGACGCGCCGGCCGCTGCCGTCGCCGAGATGGAGCGGAACATGAGCATCAGCGAAGACGTGCTGCGCTTCATGACCGTGCGTGTCGACGAACTCGACGCCAACCCGTCGGCGATGATGCAGAGCCGCAACGAGCGTGGTGAGCGCGGCGAGCGTGGCGATCGTGGTCCGCGTCGCTTCGACGACCGTGGCCCGCGTCCGCCGCGTCGCCAGGAAAACGTTGCCGCCGCCGAAGGGGAGTCCGCGTAAATGTCCGACAAGCAGACCACGGGCGCTCCGGCCCGCACCGGCGGCGCTCGCCGCCCGTTCTTCCGTCGCCGCAAGACCTGCCCGTTCTCGGGCGCGAACGCCCCGGCGATCGACTACAAGGACGTCAAGCTGCTGTCCCGCTTCATCTCCGAGCGCGGGAAGATCGTCCCGAGCCGCATCACCGCGGTCTCGACGAAGAAGCAGCGCGAACTGGCCCGCGCCATCAAGCGCGCCCGTTTCCTGGCCCTTCTCCCCTACGTGGTGAAGTAAGCCCGGCAACGGCCGAATTGTTTCGGTGAAGGTTCTTCAAGGGGTTTCCATGGCCTTGGGTCCGGCCGTTCCGCTGGTGGTCGCCGTCGGCGGCGGTCTGGCGAGCGCGTTCTTCTACCTGTCGGTCACGTTCGGCGGGATGGGTGCGCTGATCCTGGGCTATCTCGGCCCCCCTGCCCCTGTTCCTGACGGGACTGTGGCTGGGGGTTCCGGTGGTGGCGCTGGCCGGTCTGGCCGGTGCCGCCGCGGTGATGCTGGGCACCTCCGGCAGCATGCTGGTTGCGCTGTCCTACCTGGTGACCGGGGCTGCCCCGGCGATCCTGGTGGTGCGGCAGTCGCTGCTGGCGCGCTCGCGGGAGGATGGTTCCCTTGAATGGTATCCGCCCGGCCGGGTCCTGATGGGCCTGACCGGGATGGGCGTGGCGGCGTTGCTCGCCGCGGTGATCCTGACGCTCGACCAGCCCGGTGGGTTGGAAGGGCTGATGCGGCAGACCCTGGCCCGAGTTGTCGAGCCGGCGTTCCGCTCGCAGGGCCAGCCGGCTCCGGATCCCGAGGCATTCTGGGTGGCGGCCGTCCTGCCAGGACTGGTTGCGGTCTCATGGCTTGTCATGACGATCGTCAACGCGGTGCTGGCGCAGGGGGCGCTGATGCGGTTCGGCCGCAACCGGCGCCCTGCCATGCGTCTGGCAGAGCTGGAACTGCCGAGCTGGTTGGCGCCGCTGTTCGCGGTGTCGGTGGCGGCGGCATCGGCCGTACCGGGAACCGTCGGGTTCCTGGCGGTCAATCTGGCCCTGATCCTGGCAATCCCGTTCGCCTTCGCCGGGCTTTCGGTGGTTCATGTATTCGCCAGCAGCAAATCGGCGCGAACGCTGATCCTGGTTGGCTTCTACATGATGCTGTTTCTCTTCGGGTGGCCGATCCTGCTTTTGGTCGGCCTGGGCATGATCGAGCAATGGATCGGGCTGCGCCGCCGGTTTTCCCCCGCGGCCCCCGGTCAGGAGGACGAGTGATGGAAGTTATTCTGCTGGAGCGGGTCGAGAAGCTCGGCCAGATGGGCCAGGTCGTCAATGTGCGCCCCGGCTTCGCCCGCAACTATCTGCTGCCGCAGCGGAAGGCCATGCGCGCCACCAAGGCGAACCTGGCTGTCTTCGAGAAGCAGAAGGCCCACCTTGAGGCCGTGAACCTCGAGCGCCGCAAGGACGCCGAGCATGTCGCGACCAAGATGGACAACGTGACGGTCGTCGTGATCCGTCAGGCCGCCGAGACCGGCGTCCTGTACGGCTCCGTGACCACCCGCGACGTCTCCGACGCGCTGACCGCCGCCGGCTACAAGACCGACCGCAAGCAGGTCCAGATCGACACCCCGATCAAGACCCTGGGTCTGTTCAAGCTGCGCCTGGTCCTGCACCCGGAAGTGTCGATCACGGTCACGGTCAACGTCGCCCGTTCGGCTGAAGAGGCCGAGCTGCAGGCCCAGCGCGGCGGCATGATCACCGCCGCCGACCTGCGCGACGACGACGAGGAAGAAGAGACCTTCGTCGAAGAGACCGCGACCGAGGAAGAGGAGGGCTGATAGCCCTTCTGCCGCGGCAGTCCCGAAGAGGTCTTCGGGGTTTTCGCGGCACCGTCGCACCGCTCGTCCGGGAGCCGCCCGCCCCACCAGGGGCCGGGCGGTTTTCCGCATTCAGGTCCTCGGCGAGCGTCGCCGCACATAACTCAGCGCATAGGGCAGCAATGCCCAATTGGGTAGCAGCTCTGACCGATTGACGAATTGTCGCACCCCGCCTTGCGCGCGATGCTTGGACGGCACCGCGGAAGGAGTTCGGCATGCTGCTGGTTCGTCTGCTTGCCGCCGCCAAGGGCGACGGAACCCTGAATCTTGTTACGGCCGATGGAAAGCATCACCGGATTGGCTCCGGCCCTCCACATCTGACCCTTCGCCTCCATGACCGCAAGGTCGAGCGTGACCTGCTGATCAATCCCCGCCTGCGTTTTGGCGAAGCCTATATGGACGGCCGCTTTTCAATCGAGGGCGGCACCATCTACGACCTGCTGGCGATGCTGATGAGCGGCGCCGAGGTGCAGGGTGCGCTGGGCCGGGCGTTGGAAACGCTGTCTCCAATGCTGCGCCGTGTGCAGCAATACAACCCGATGCAGCGGTCGCGGCAGAATGTGGAACACCACTACAACCTGTCACGCCAGTTCTATCAACTCTTCCTCGACCGGGACATGCAGTATTCCTGCGCCTATTTCCCGGAGCCGGGACTATCGCTGGACGAGGCGCAGGAGGCCAAGAAGCGGCACATCGCGGCCAAGCTGCTGATCGTGCCGGGCATGCGGGTGCTCGACATCGGCTGCGGCTGGGGCGGCATGGCGCTCTTTCTGGCGCGGCACACCGGGGCACGGGTGACCGGCATCACCCTGTCGTCCGAACAGCTGGCGGTCGCCCGCCGTCGGGCGGAGGAAGCGGGGTTGGCCGACCGGGTCACCTTCGATTTGCGCGACTATCGCGAATTCGCCGCCGCCCATCGGGGAGCCTTCGACCGTATCGTCTCGGTCGGCATGTTCGAGCATGTCGGCGTGCCGCATTACCGCGATTACTTCTCGGCGGTACGCGAGATGCTGAACGACGAGGGGGTGGCGCTGATCCACTCCATCGGCCGGCTCGACGGACCGGCGAGCACCAACCCCTGGATCCGCAAATACATCTTCCCCGGCGGCTACTCCCCTGCCCTGTCGGAGGTGCTGCCGGTCATCGAACGGTCCGGCCTGTTCGCCACCGACCTGGAGGTGCTGCGCCTGCATTACGCCGAAACGCTGCGCCACTGGCGTGCCCGCTTCCTCGACCGCTGGGAGGAGGCCAAGTCCCTGTACGACGAGCGGTTCTGCCGCATGTGGGAATTCTATCTGGCCGGTGCCGAGCTGGCCTTCCGCCTGCAGGGGCACATGGTGTTCCAGGTCCAGGTTGCACGCTCGCAGGGAGCGGTGCCCCTGACCCGCGACTACATGCTGAATGCGGAGCGCGACCTTGCCGGTGCGTCGGCCGGTCATCCGGTGGAACGGCGGCCCTCCCGCACACCGGAGTCGGCAACCTGACCGCTCCAGTCGTCGGATTTGCGGCCCCGGCACGGCATTCCGCCGTCAAAGGGCCACAATCCAGCCAACCGGTAATACCAATTGACCATCATGGCCGGGCGCAGGGCCGTGTTGCAAGCGGAATCGTGCGACATCGACGCCTGAACCACCGCCGCGCCTTCCTTTCCGTCACGGGGCGATGCTATATAACCGCGATTGATTTCCGCCCGGGGTACCGGGGAGCCACCCATGCGGCATGCTCCCCGGCAACAAGCGCCCGCTGGACGACGCGCCCGGCTCCCAAGGAATGACAACGCCCTTACCCGTTCGGGGAGATCTCGCACCCATGACCAAGATCAAGGTAGCCAATCCGGTCGTCGAACTCGACGGCGACGAGATGACGCGCATCATCTGGCAGTTCATCAAAGACAAGCTGATCCTGCCCTACCTCGACATCGACCTGAAGTATTACGACCTCGGCATCGAGAACCGCGACAAGACCGATGACAAGGTCACCGTCGAGTCCGCGAACGCCATCAAGCAGTATGGCGTCGGCGTCAAGTGCGCGACAATCACCCCGGACGAAGCGCGGGTGACGGAATTCAACCTCAAGAAGATGTGGAAGTCGCCGAACGGCACGATCCGCAACATCCTGGGCGGCACCGTCTTCCGCGAGCCGATCGTCTGCTCGAACGTCCCGCGCTACGTTCCGGGCTGGACCAAGCCGATCATCATCGGCCGTCACGCCTTCGGCGACCAGTACAAGGCCACCGACTTCGTCGTCCCCGGCCCGGGCAAGATGACGATCAAGTGGGAAGCGGCCGACGGCAGCCAGAAGATCGAGCATGAGGTGTTCGACTATCCCAGCGCCGGCGTGGCGATGGGCATGTACAACCTCGACGATTCGATCGAGGGCTTCGCCCACTCCAGCTTCATGTACGGGCTGGAGCGCGGCTACTCGGTCTACCTGTCGACGAAGAACACGATCCTGAAGGCCTATGACGGCCGCTTCAAGGACATCTTCCAGAAGGTCTTCGACGAGACCTATGCCGACCAGTTCAAGGCCAAGGGCCTGGTCTACGAGCACCGCCTGATCGACGACATGGTCGCGTCGGCCCTGAAGTGGGAAGGCGGCTTCGTCTGGGCCTGCAAGAACTACGACGGCGACGTGGAGTCGGACGTCGTGGCGCAGGGCTTCGGCTCGCTGGGCCTGATGACCTCGGTCCTGGTCACGCCGGACGGCAAGACCGTCGAGGCCGAGGCCGCCCACGGCACGGTGACCCGCCACTACCGCGAGCACCAGAAGGGCAAGGAGACCTCGACCAACCCGATCGCCTCGATCTATGCCTGGACCCAGGGCCTGGCCTATCGCGGCAAGTTCGATGACACTCCGGACGTGATCAAGTTCGCCCAGACCCTGGAGCGCGTCTGCGTCGAGACCGTCGAGTCCGGCTTCATGACCAAGGATTCTCGCCATCCTGATCGGCCCGCAGCAGCCGTGGCTGACCACGAAGCAGTTCCTGGACAAGCTGTCGGACAACCTGGAAAAGAAGATGGCCGCCTGGTCGTAAGGTCGGCGCTTTCTTCAGCCGGCGCTTTCTTCACAGGGTGCGACGCCGCGTCCGGGTCAAACCGGACCGCGGCTCGGCTAGGGTTCGAGCGGGGAGTTTCGACTCCCCGCTTTTTTCTTGTCCGAATTCAAAAAGGAATGAACCCGATGCCCAACGATCTGTTCCGCGTCGCCGTCATCGGTGCCGGCGAGACCGGAACGCCGCTGCTGCGCAAGCTGCTGGCCGCTCCCTTCGTCGAACTGCTGGGTGTGGCGGATCTCGATCCGGCGGCGCCGGGCATGCGCCTTGCCGAACACCGGGGCGTGAAGACCACCACCAACTTCCACGATCTGGCGGAACTGGGCGATGGTCTGGATGTACTGATCGATGTCACCGGCGTGCCCGCGGTGCGGGAATCGCTGCGCAAGGCGATGCAGGAGACCGGCAACCACCACACCGTGATCGTCCATGAAATGGTGGTGCAGTTGATGTTGTCGCTGTTGAACGGCGAACTGGTGCGGCTAAAGCACGACACCCGGGATTACTGAGGCACGCTGTCGAGGCAGGGGCGGGATTTGCAGCTTCTCCGAATTGGCTCATGATGGGGTGCGAGGGCGTCTGCGACGACGCCCGTCCATGTCAGGAGCGGCGATTGATGGAACTCGGCATTCTGGTCATCGCGGCGTTCGTGCTGGTCGTCATTCTGGCGATCACGAGCGTCCGCACGGTCCCCCAGGGCTTCAACTTCATCGTCGAGCGGCTGGGCCGCTATCAGGAGACCCTGCATCCCGGCTTCAACGTGATCTTTCCTGTCATCAGCTCGATCCGGGCCAAGGTGGATATGCGCGAGACCGTGGTGGACGTGCCGTCACAGAGCGTCATCACCAAGGACAATGCCGCAGTGACCGCGGACGGGGTGCTCTACTTCCAGGTGCTCGACCCGATGAAGGCGACCTACGAGGTCAACGACCTGCAACGGGCGATCCAGACGCTGGCGATGACCACCACCCGGACAGTGATGGGCTCCATGGACCTCGACGAGTTGCTGAGCCAGCGCGAGGCGATCAACGCCAACCTGCTGCGTGCCGTGGACGAGGCGACCGCCTCCTGGGGTGTGCGGGTGACCCGCATCGAGTTGCGCGACATCACCCCGCCCGACGACATCGTCCAGGCGATGGGCCGGCAGTTGAAGGCCGAACGCCTTCGCCGCGCCCAGATTCTTGAGGCCGACGCCGAGAAGGAAAGCCAGATCCGCATCGCGCAGGGCAAGCTGGAAGCCGCCAAGCTGGAGGCGGAGGCGCGCGAACGGCTGGCGGAGGCCGAAGCCAAGGCGACGCGGCTGGTTTCGGAAGCGGTGGCCCAGGGTTCTAACCAGGCGCTGGGCTACTTCCTCGGCCAGAAATACATGGAGGCGTTAAAGGCATTCGCCGCCTCTCCCAACCAGAAGACGATGATCCTGCCGGTGGAACTGGCCGGCGTGGCGGGTGCCCTGTCGGGTCTGGGCGAGTTGCTGCGCGACGCGACCCCGCCGAGACCGCCGGAGCCTCCCGCCGCCACCAAGCGCAATCCCTGGTCGGTGCCGCCGACCGCATCCGCTGCGGATGGGGAGTGACGGATGTCACCTCTGCTTTGGGGAGCGTTGGGCGCCGTGCTGATCGCGGCCGAGCTGGTGATCCCCGGCCTGTTCCTGATCTGGTTCGGCGGGGCGGCGATGCTGACCGGGCTGGTCACCGCACTGTGGCATGATTGGGGACTGGTCAACGAGGCCGGATTCTTCACCGTCGCCGCCGGGGCTGCCGTTGCCGTCGCCATGGTCCATGCGCGCCGCCGCAATGCGTCGTCGGACAGCGATGCCGCCCGGATCAACGACCGCGCCGGTCAACTGGTCGGCCGTGCGTTGACGCTGAGCGAACCGATCGTCAACGGACAGGGCCGGGTTTTCGTCGGCGACACGTTGTGGTCGGTCGAGGGACCGGATCGGCCGGCCGGGGCGGCGATGCTGGTCGCCGGCCATAAGGGGATGGTTCTGGTGCTGCGCGATGCGGCGGAGGTCCGGTAGGGTTCCTCCCCACGCAACCAGCCGGCCCACAAATCACCCAACAAAAAAGCCCGTCTCTCCCCCGAGAGCGGGCTTTTTTGTTGGTATCTTGCCGGACTGTCAGGCAGCGCCGACGTTGCGGTCTTCCTCACGCTTCTTGCTGCCCGACGCCGGCTGATAGGCCAGGGCGGCATGCTCCGCGCAATAGGGCATGCCCGGCAGGGCGGTCTTGCCGCAGAAGTGGAAATCCTGGTGCTTGGGGTCGCCGACCGGCCATTTGCACATCCGCTCCGTCAGAGCGAGGATGGTGGCGCCACGGGTCGGCTTCTTCTTGATGGGCGACGGCCGGCCCGACAAGCCCAGTCGATGGGCCTTGCCGATGACCGCGTTGCGGGTGATGTCTCCCAGAATGTCGGCGATCTCGCTCGCGCTCAAACCCTGGGACCAGAGGTCCTTGAGCTGTTGAATCCGCTCGTCCGTCCAACTCATCCCCGAGTACTCCCGATCCGGTGTCCGGTTATGCTGTGGCAAACAGGTCACGGTCTAGTGCCGTTTTCCATAAGCCGCAACATTTTGTGCCAGCCGGTGAGGAAGCTACCAGATGACGGCCGCGGACGATAGGGGGGCGCGGCAACATTCCTGTTGATAAGTCCGTGGGTAGACTCACGAATTCAGCGCACCATAGACCTCCTCGGCGACGCCGGACAGAGTATCCCGATCGGTTTCCCCGGCGACGGCCAGAGCCAACCCATTGTCCTGCCAATACAAAGCGCGGACGCCGCCATCCTGGGCGAACCGGAACGCTGAACCGGAGGTGTTGGGAGAGGGGCGGATATACAACGTAATGCGACGCCCGGCCGCATCCTCGTACATGTACATTGCAACAGGTCCAGCGGAATCGGCCAAAAGCCGGCCGCCGATCAGTTGGTACCCCCCTCGTGTGACTTTTGGGCAACGCATATTCTTGCCCAGCCGCTTGGACAGCCAGTTGACCAGATGCGCTTCCTCCTCAACGCCGATCTCGACCGGATGGCGGACCTCGACGGAGAAAACGCGGTGAGCCGCGACGGCGTCGGCGATGAAGGCGGCGGTCGGCGGCTCGGCCCGCACGCCGATGCGGTCGCGCATCACCCAGCCGCTGGCGCCGCCGGCGAGGAACACCAGAAGGGAGGCGGCAATCGCCGTTCCCCACCAGACGGCACGGCCACGGGACGGGAGCGGCTTTTCGGAATGGTCGCGGGCGGTGAAGGGCGGGGTCAGGCGGTCGGGCAGAGGCTGGTCGATCAGCGGACCGAAGCTCTGCCCCAACAGGGAGCGCTGGGCACGGTAGCGTTCGAAGCGCTGGGCGACCTCCGGATAGTCGGCGAGGTGGCGTTCGACGGCGGCCAGCCGTTCCTCCGGCAATTCGCCGTCCAGCCAGGCATGCAGCTCGGCTTCGGTCACGGGATTGCTGATGCCGCTCATCACTTGATCCTCCTGACGACCTGCTGGGTACCACCGTCCAGCAGGAGCCTCAATTTTTCGCGCGCCCGGGCCAGCCGCGACATCACCGTCCCGATCGGCAATTCCAATACCTCCGCCACCTCGCGGTAGGACAGCCCCTCCATTCCCGTCAGCAACAGGATGGTGCGGTGTTCGTCGGTGAGCTGGGCGAAGGCGCGGACGAAATCGCGCACCGCCCCGCGGTCGGCTGGCGGGGCGCTCAGCGCCAGATCGTCGGCCAGATCCTCCACCGGCACCTCGGCCCCGCGCCGCCGCCGGCCGCGTTGGCTGGAGATGTGCAGGTTGTGCAGGATCGTCATCAGCCAGCCGCCGAGCTTCGACGGGTCACGCAGCGCATGGCGGTTGGCCAGCGCCTTCTCCACGCAGTCCTGCACCAGATCGTCGGCGTCCGGCCGGTTGCCCACCAGGGCGGTGGCATAACGCCGGAGCCGCGGCACATGCGCGGCGATGGCGCGGTCGTCGATGTCGGGCGGGCTCATGTCGGGTCCGGGGATGGCGTCGTCGTCTGTCATGACGCCCTGCCCCGCCGCTTTATTCCCACGCCGCCCATCGGATCACTGGCCCGGCGAGGAGAAGCCGGCCTTGCCGTCGAAATTGCTGAGATTCTCGGTCTGGGTGAAGTCGATCTTGGCCTCGGCCAGGCGGCCCAGCAGCTCGACGATGGCGCCATGCTGCACCGGACCGTGCTGCGCCAGGAAGCGGCAGCGCCAATGATCGGTGCAGAAGACGTCGGCATTGCCGTCCGGCCAGACCCGTTGCGAGCGGTTGGAGATGCTGGTCAGCTTCAACGCATCGGTCGACAGCGGCAGCACCAGCTCCGCCAGATCGTCGGGCAGGCCGCCGGACCATTGCAGGAAGATGTCCACCCCGACCAGTTCCTTCAGCGCGCGGACGCGCGGGGACAGCCGGTTGATGCCGTCATAGGCCGGCCTTGCGGTGGAATAGCCCACCGGCGGCATGGTGACCGGGGTCTGGCCCAGCCGCTCCACCACCGCTTCGGCGAAGGCGGCGGTGCCGGCGCGGACCCGGCCCAGCCCGCGGGCGTAGATGTCGGCGGTGTGGATGCCGTCCTCGATGGTCTTCAGCCACGCATTGTGGATGCGGGCGGCGATGTCGCCCTGGCCGATATGGACCAGCATCATCACGGCGGCCATCAGCAGGCCCGAGGGGTTGGCGATGCCCTGCCCGGCGATCATCGGGGCCGAGCCGTGGATCGCCTCGAACATGGCGCAGGTCTCGCCGATGTTGGCGGAACCGGCCAGCCCGACCGAGCCGGTCAGCTGGGCGGCGATGTCGGAGACGATGTCGCCGTAGAGGTTCAGGGTGACGATGACGTCGAAGCGCTCCGGCTGGTCGGCCAGACGGGCGGCGCCGATGTCGACGATCATGTGGTCGGCCTTGATCTCCGGATAATCGGCCGCGATCTCGTAGAAGATCTTCAGGAACAGCCCGTCCGTCATCTTCATGACGTTGTCCTTGACGAAGGCCGTCACCTTTTGCCGGTGGTTGGAGCGGGCGAAGTCGAAGGCGTAGCGGACGATGCGCTCCGACCCCGGCCGCGAGATCAGCTTCACCGACTGGATCACGTCGTCGGTCTGGCGATGCTCGATGCCGGCGTAGAGGTCCTCCTCGTTCTCGCGGATGATGACCACGTCCATGCGCGGATGCCGGGTCCGCACATAGGGGTGGTAGGAAACGCAGGGACGGACATTGGCGAACAGACCCAGCGTGGTGCGGGCGACGACGTTCAGCGACTTGTTGCCGTATCCCTGGGGCATGGTGATCGGCCCCTTGAGGAAGACCCGCGTGCGGCGGATCGAGCCCCAGCCGGCGGCATCCAGCCCGCCAGGATGCCCCCGCTTGTAGACGGCCTCGCCGGCCGGAACCTCTTCCACCTTCAGACGCGCGCCGGCCGCGTTCATCACATAAAGCACGGCATCCATGATCTCCGAGCCGATGCCGTCGCCGCGTGCGACCGTGACGGGGGTGATATCGCGCATGCACTCACTCCAAGGGGACGCGCGACCGTAGACGCAAACAGGGGCCTTTTTCAATGGTTGGAGGCAGCGACGGATCGCAGCATCGGGTGGGGCGCACTCCCCGCGCCCGGCTTTGCCGAAGCGGGGAGTGCGCGCGTCCGGTCAGTGATGCGCCCCGGCGACGCCGCCGCGGCCATCGGGCACGCCGATGCTGACATTCTGCATCATGCCCTGGTCCTCATGGTCGAGGATGTGGCAGTGCAGCACATACGCGCCGATGAAGCGCTCGTAGCGGGTGCGGACCGTCACCTTGTAGACGCCCTTGGGCGGCTCGGTGGAGGTCAGCGCGCTGCTGTTGTCGCTCTTCACCCAGATGGTGTCCTTCCACACCCCCTTCATGCCGGCATAGTCCGGGTCGCCGGACCCGGGCTCGCTGACGTCGCGGCCGTCCGGACCGATGACCGAGACGATCTGGAACGGGTTGACGTGAATGTGGAAGGGATGGCTGACGAAGTAGGAGGCCAGCTCCCACTGCTGGGCGGTGCCCAGCACCACCGGCCGGTTGTCCACGTTCGGCCGGTAGGCGGCCGCCCCCTTCGGGCCATAGGTGCCGTCAGGATTCTCCACCACCTCGAAGCTGTCGGCGACCTGGAACAGCGGGTTGGTGCGCTTGCCCCCGTCCGGCGGCAGGTTGATGAAGAAGGTCAGCTCCTGCTTGGGCTGGTGCATCACCTCATGCTCGGTGATCGGCCGGTGGGCGGTGAACTTCGAGAAGCGCGGGCAATAGGGGGTGTCGGCCATCGTCTTGGCGAAGCAGCGGGCGGTCAGCCCGTCGATGACCTCCTTGGCGACCGACGGCGCGTATTTGGTCGCGTTGACCGTCAGCCGGCGGATGGTCTCCTTCACCGGATCCTTGACGACGCGGTCGCCCTTCACCCGGACGAAGCCGAGCACGCCGGTGGAGGTGGCGGTCTGGTCCGGGCTGGCGTTGGCGGCGGACGGCTTGTTGATGACGCAGTAGATGCCGGGTTCGGGGAAGTTGACCAGCAGATCGTCGCGGTAGCCCGGCTGCATCGGCACGCTGGTGCGCACCTGCCCTTCCTCCATGGTCAGCCCGTCGGAGGCCGCGAGGATGTAGGGCACCGGCTGCCCGACGCAGCGCTCCTTGGCGAAGCGGTCCTGGCCGGTGGCCGACAGGGTCTTCTCGCTCTGGAAGAAGCCGGTCGGGTCGAGCTTGCGGAACTCCACCGTGATGGGGGAGCGGACGCCGCCATGGATCAGGCGCCAGCGTTCCGGCTCGCCGGTCCTGGCGTTGGCGAACATCGGACGGACGCGGCCGTTGACGGTGGTGAAGCGCCCGGACTGCTCCCAGGTGCCCGGACCGAACTGGTCGTAGGACACGACCTCGCCCACCTCGCCCGGCGCGCAGCTCCAGTCGATGGAGCCGTCGGCGTTGGTCTTCAGCTTGCCGTCCTTGGTGCAGGCATAGGGGATCTGCTCGAACAGCAGGACCCGGTCGGTCATCGCCACGCCTTTGGGGCTGGTCAGCAGGGTGTCGAGATCGCCGTTCGCCTCGCGCGTCGGCGGACGGTCGCCGCGGATGATCAGCGCGCCGGCCATGCCGCTGCCGACCTGGAGGGCGGTCGAGCCGTGGCGGTGCGGGTGATACCAGAAGGTGCCGGCCGGATGATCGGCCGGAATGTTGTACTCATATTCAAAATCGACGCCCGGATTGAGCGAGATCAGCACATTGTCGCTGTTGCCGGTCGGGCTGACCCAGACGCCGTGGCTGTGCAGGTTGGTGCCATTGAAGCAGTGCGGCTTGTTGATGTCCGCCGCCGGCTGGTCGGTGCAGTTGGGATCGGCCGGCAGCTGGTTGTGCAGCTTGATGCGCACAGTGTCGCCCGGCGTCGCTTCGATGGTCGGGGCGACATAGGGATGGTTGGGATCGACGTTGGTGCCGCGATAGCTGCGCAGCCGCACGGCGTCGGGACGGCCCTGGGCCGGGTTGCGGATATAGCCGTCGGTGAAGGACACGAACAGGTCGTAATTGCGCGCCTGCCCGGTGTGCGGACGGGCAGTCGCCTGCGGCTGGCGCATCAGGAGAGAGCCGACGCGCGGCGATTCGGAATTGGTCAGCAGTGGCGGATTGCCGATGGCTTCGCCGGCCGGCTCCGCACCGTCCTTCGCGGCGGTGGCGGCCAGCGCGCCTGAGGCGGCGCCCAGCGCCAAGGGCATCAACAGGCCAAACAAATATGCATGTTTCATGAAATACTCCCTCCTCAACGTCCTATATCGGGAGATATGATTCCTGATAATTGATTTTTGCAACGATGACACACGCATAAACATATGCCGGCCCGCCCGGATGCGGCCGGAACGGAGGGCCGTGGATCGACAGGGGACGAAGCGGCTGGCGCAATGCAGGGTGGCGCAGCACAATTCATCACCGCTTATTGCTTGCCTGTGCCGCGGAATTCCGCTCATTGCTGCAACCGTGACGGCGAAGCGCCGCAGTGACGCAGCGTTTTGCGCAAGACCCGCCCGACCAGCCGGACCGAACGCGACATCATGAGCGACTCCCCCATTCGGAAGCCCTCCACCGGCCCCGTTCCAAACCCCGGCCGGAGCCTGATCGCATCGGCGATGATCGGGCTGATCGCGGGTATCGACAATCTGGGCAACGGGCTGGCGATTGCAGCACTGCTGTTCACCGGGCCGCTGGCGGCCGGGCTGGGCGCCGGGGTCGGGGTGGTGCTGCTGAGCGCCGCCATCCTGGCGCTGCTGGTCGCCCTGCGCAGCACGCAGCCGAATTCCGTCGCGCTGGTGCAGGAGACCGGCGTCGCCATCCTGGCCTCCACCGTCGCCACCATGGCCGCCGGACTGGAGAGCGCGCCGGAAGGGGTGAGGATCGCCACCGCCTTCGCCATCCTGGGCGGCAGCACGCTGGTGACCGGGCTGCTGTTCTGGAGTGTGGGACGGCTTCGGCTGGGGCGGCTGGTGCGCTTCTTTCCCCACCCGGTGGTGGCGGGATTCCTCGCCGGGTCGGGCTGGCTTCTGGTGGAAGGCGCGCTGGCGATGGTCAGCGGACGCCATGGGCTGGGCGCCGGCATCGCCGGGCTGGCGGCGCCGATGGTGGCGGTCACCGCGGCGGCGGCGGTCGGGCTGGCCGGGCTGCTGGTGCTGGCGATGCGGCGCAGCGACAGCCCCTTCGCCATGCCGCTGGTCCTGCTGGCCGCGGCGCTGGCCTTCCATGCCGGGCTGCCCCTGATGGGGCTGACGGCGGAGGAGGCGCGCGGCTGGGGCTGGCTGCCCGGCGTGGCCGGCGGCGGCGGGTTCAGCCTGCCGGTGCCGACGGAGGTGCTGGCGCTGGCCGATTGGGGCCGGGTGGCGGCGGCGCTGCCGGCGATGGTCTCGGTCGCGGTGCTGGGCATGCTGGGCCTTCTGCTGAATGTCAGCGGGATCGAGCTGGCGCAGGGGGAATCGGCGCAGGGCCGCGACATCGATGCCGATGCCGAGCTGCGCAGCACCGGGGCGGCCAATTTGCTGGCGGGCGCGCTGGGCGGGCCGTCCGGCTATGTCGGGCTGGGCATGACGCTGCTGGCCGGGCGGATGGGCGCCAGCGGACGCGGCGCCGGGCTGGCGACCGCGGCGGTGATCCTGGGCGGGCTGTTCGTCGCGGGGTGGCTGGTGTCGGTGACGCCGGTGTTCCTGACCGCCGGGCTGATCCTGTTCCTCGGCGTCGAGCTGTTGCAGGAATGGCTGATCGACGCGCGCCGCCGGCTGCCGCGGACGGAGTGGCTGATCGTGCTGGCCGTGGTGCTGGCGATTGCCGGGATCGGCTTCATGGAGGGGTTGGCGCTGGGTCTGGCGGTGTCGCTGGCGATGTTCGTCTACAGCTATTCCCGGCTGCCGGTGATCCGCGGCCGGCACAGCGGGGCGGAGCTGCGCAGCCGGGTCGACCGCAGCCCGGCGGCCAGCCTGCATCTGACCGGCGCCGGTGCGGCCATCGAGGCGATGCAGCTGCAGGGCTATCTGTTCTTCGGCACCGCCGAGCAGATCGTCGGGCCGGTGCGCGACCGGCTGGAGCGAACGGGGGCGCAGATAGGTGGACAGACCGGTGCGCAGCCTCTGCGCTTCCTGATCATCGACTTCCGCCACATCAAGGGCATGGATTCGGCCGCCGCCGGGGTGTTCCGCCGCATCCGCAACCTGATCGGGGCGGCCGGCGCCACGCTGGTGCTGAGCGCCCTGCCCGACGCGGTGGAGGACGCCTTCCGCAGCTGCGGCCTGGATCCCGACCGCGACCCGGTGCTGCGCCGCGCCCCCGACCTCGACCATGCGCTGGAATCCTGCGAGGAGGCGCTGCTGGCCCAGAGTAGCGCGGATGGCGGCGGAGCCGACGCGCCGCTGCTGCGCCATCTGGAGGCGATGACCGGCCCGCACCCCCGGCTGGCCGATGCGGTGGCGGCGCTGGACACCCTGAATCTGGAGCCGGACGAGGTGCTGATCCGCGCCGGCGAGGCGGCCAGCGACGTCTTCATCATCGGGCGCGGCCGGGTGAAGGTGCAGATCGCCCTGCCCGACGGCCGCAGCCTGCGCCTGCGCACCATGACCGCCGGGGCGGTGGTCGGCGAGATCGCCCTGCTGCTGGGCCAGACCCGCGGCGCCGACGTGGTGGTGGAAACCCCCGCCACCATCCACCGGCTGACCGCGGCGACGCTCGCCCGGCTGGAGCGCGAGGATCCGGAACTTGCGCTGGTCCTGCACCGTATCCTGGCGACCACGCTGGCGCAGAAGGTGACGCTGGCGAACCGGCTGATCGAACAGGCGGCGGTGTGAGGCGGCGGTCTGGGGTTGCGGTTTGGGGCGGATGGAACGTGTGAAACGCCGTGAACCGCTTTCCGGGCGGCGTTCCACTGTCGCATCCGCTCAGCGGCGGCGGGGAAACGCCCCTGCCCCGCCCTGGCGCTCCAGGGCCGAGCCGAGATTGGGATAGGGATCGTCGGGGTTGAAGGTCCAGGGATAGGCACCCTTCGGCCCTTCCGCCTCCGGCCGGGCGACGATGGCGGCGATAACCTTGGGATCGGGCGGGGTATGCTCGCGGATCGCGCCGGGGATGCTGTCGTCGTCGAGACCGGGGAGCGCGGGCGGCGGCTTCAGTCGCAGTCGCCGGGGGCGCCGGCTGGTCCTGCCGGGCGGCTGCCTGCTTGTCGGTGGTCTGCTTGTCGGTGGTCTGCTTGTCGGCGGCCGGCCCGGGCGGCAAGATCGTCGAAGTCCCTGAACAGGCCGAGCCGCTCGGCCAGCCAGCGCACGGTGGAGGGATCGCCGGCGGAGACCAGCCGCTCGATCTGCTCGGTCACCAGGGCGCGCAGCGAGCCGAGCCGAAGCTCCGACTCCCGGTTCAGCGCCTGCCGCTCCCACCAGACGCGATGGCGGAAGGCCTGCGAGCCGTAATAGGCCCGCCACAGTGTGGTGCGGCTGCACCCCATGGCGCGGGCGACCTGCTGGAAGGACGCGCCGCGCGCCAGCATGCCGGCGGCCATCACCCACTGTTCCTCGTGGAAGCGCGAACCGGGGACGAGCGAGCCCTCGGGCGGAACCGGCGGCTCCTCGGCCCAGCGGGGGAAGCGGTCGGCGGGGTGGGAGGCGGTGGGGGGCAGGCAGTCGGGCATGGGGCGTCTCCTTGGAGATATGGGCTATTAATCCTAAATCAACCGCGATCCCTCGGCAATGATAGGTTTAAAAACCCCTCTTTTTTGGTTCCTTGGTCCGAAGGGCTGCGCGGACTCATTCCCCGAAAATGTATGTATACCCATCATTCGTCGCGCCCGATTTCGGCAGCGGGTGTATCCTCTGCCGGACCGCGGCCCGATCCCCCGTCCCCGCCTCGCCGGCACAGTCTCACGCCGCCCCGCCCGTTCGCCGGATCGAACCGCCCTCGCGACACCACCGACTGCCCGTCCACGCCCCCACCGGGCCGGTCAAGGAAGAGGGAGGAGTCCCGCCATGGCGAACCGCTGGTACATGCCCGAGCATAAGGTCCCGCTGACAGACATGCTGGTGGTGCCCGAGGATGTCCGCATCCGTTCCATCGACACCCTCAGCCTGGGCGAGGCGCTGGCATTGGGATGGCGCGACTTCCTGGCGGCACCGACGCAGCTGCTGTTCCTGGGTGTCATCTATCCGCTCGTCGGGCTGGTCACGGCGCGCATCGCCTATGGCGGCGATCTGCTGCCGCTGTTCTACCCGCTGGTCGCCGGCCTCGCCTTCGTCGGCCCGCTCGCCGCCGTCGGCATCTACGAGCTGAGCCGGCGGCGGGAACGCGGACAGCCGGTTTCCTGGGTCAACGCGCTGGATGTCTTCCGGTCGCGGGCGATCTGGTCGATCGCGGCGCTGGGGCTGCTGATGCTGACGCTCTATGTGCTGTGGCTGGGGGCGGCGCAGATCGTCTACGACCACACGCTGGGCCGGCTGGAGCCCGGAAGCGTCGGCGCCTTCGTCCATCTGCTGTTCACCACGCCGGAGGGCTGGCAGATGATCGTGCTGGGCAACGCCGTCGGCCTGATCTTCGCAATGGCGACCCTGGCGCTGAGCGTGGTGTCCTTCCCGATGATGCTGGATCGCGAGGTGGACTGGATCATCGCGATGCAGACCTCGGTGCGCGCGGTGATGGCGAACCCTGGCCCGATGATGCTGTGGGGCGTGATCGTGGTGGCGATGCTGGCGGTCGGGTGCCTGCCGGCCTTCGTCGGGCTGGCGGTGGTCATGCCGGTGCTGGGGCACGCGACGTGGCACCTGTATCGGCGGGTGGTGGGGTGAGAATGACCCGTTGGAGACGTTTGGTTCGAGACTATGAAGCTCGGATCGACGTCTCCGGCGACATGATACAGCTCGCCATGGCAAGCCTGCTACTTCGATGAGTTTGCCACTGAAGCGGTTGTCAAACGAGCTCTAAGGACGACGATCCGGAGATCGTTGAACCGTTTACACCTTCGTCTACTGTAAGATCAGCCGCCACCCGCCGAGTCATCGCACAGCACGCAAGTTCTTGTCTGACCAGATTGAAATTAAAAATCTGCCACTTCGAAAAATTCACCAATAAAATTAATGAAAAACGACATTCAATGCCTGCTTTTACGGAAATAAAATGTAGAGGCGCGCTAATTTGAAAGTTTCTCAATTTGCTTCTGAACCATTGTAGATACGCTTTTTAACCACGCCATTTCACCTATCTTCGAAGTTGCTGGACCTATTTGAGTTGCAACACCTAGCGCCAAACCTAAAATACCAATTGCAGCTGCCTTTGATATAGCAGATGAAACATTCTCGATAGTCTTCTTAGCCGTCTGATCTATTAATTCAATTCCATACAAATATGCCCTGTCTTACAAAGTTCTCTATAGTTCTCATCATTGCAAAAGCCGCACGTTTGCGGACGCACTGCTGGGATTAGACAAAAGCTCATTAATATGTTTTAAGGTCTCGGGAACTTCCGGTCTCCGAAGCAGATCGATCCCTTTCAAGCTTGTTAACAAGAGACTCAGCTGACTCTTTAATCTTTTCAATGTCATCGGTATCGAGATGAGCAGAAGATGCATTCTCTAAAAATCTGTTCCAATCTGGGTATTGGGATAGATACATATCGACACCACGCGTATGCGCCTGATACATGGAATTAATTACATCTGACATCTCACCTTCAGAAGAGTTCCTTATCATTTCACATGTTAAATTTGACAATCCAATCAGAACAATATTTTCTTCGTTTGCAATTTGCATATTTAGTTTTTCCAAACCCTCAATTATTCTCTTGTCACAATTCGACTTTGCCAGCCTTTCTATTAAATTGGCACCCTGGCTCAAAAATCGCTTCTTTCCCAAGTGCAATCCCTTTTTCATCTTCTTTATCTGATTGCATTTCCAGCTCTAAGAATAACTATTTTCCCATTCATCATATCGAACTGAACCGGGGCGACTCTCTGCGGCGGAAGCAATTTCCTAATAGCAGTCGCATCAAACTCAAATTCGGTTCGCTTTTTTTGGCAAATCAACAGATAGCAGAGTGTCGTTATAATACATATATGCCGCCCGGCCGACAGTGGGCATAGGACCAATTTCTTCAATAAAAACTTTGAATAAACATTACTTTACGCGCAGGCGCAGATAGACGACAAGGAACAGATGAAAATTTAGAAAACTCTTTCGACTTCAGTAAATCTTCTAGACCATCAGTTAATTCAGATACACCTTCTCCAATATAATCAAGATCATAATGATCTTTCCTCACGTAAGGGAAAAAGGAAATTCTCATTTCTTCAATTTTCAGAATAACTTTCTTCAATTCCATCCATTCCAAATTTGTACGATCCCTCTCTATCACAACATTTCTGTCGAGAGATGCCTTCATAGACGCCATTACTGAGGGGATGGCACTCAAATCTTCAAGGTATATATTCATTTTTCTTTCTACTTTTAGCTGTATAATAAGAAATAGCGGGCATTAAAAGACTAATTCATCAACATATAACGATGCAAGGGACTACCTCCCCAACTCCCGCATAGCCCCGTCCAGCCCCTCCAGCGTCAGTGGGAACATCCGTCCTCCCATCAGGCGCTGGAGCAGGCGGGTGCTTTCCGTGTAGTCCCAGTATTGCGGCGGGGTCGGGTTCAGCCACACCGCCTTGGCGTAGACCGACAGCAGGCGCTGCATCCACACCTGCCCGGCCTCCTCGTTCCAGTGCTCGACGCTGCCGCCGGGATAGACGATCTCGTAGGGGCTCATGGCGGCGTCGCCGACGAAGACCAGCTTGTAGTCTGCGGGATAGGTGTGCAGCACGTCCCAGGTGGACAGCCGCTCGGTGTGGCGGCGGGCGTTGTCGCGCCAGACGCCCTCATAGACGCAGTTGTGGAAGTAGAAGTGCTCCAGATGCTTGAACTCGCTGCGGGCGGCGGAGAACAGCTCCTCGACGAGGCGGATGTGGTCGTCCATCGAGCCGCCAATGTCGAGGAACAGCAGCACTTTGATCGTGTTGTGCCGCTCCGGGACCATCTTCAGGTCGAGCCAGCCGGCGTTGTTGGCGGTGGCGCGGATGGTGCCGGGCAGGTCCAGCTCGCTGGCCGCCCCGCTGCGGGCGAACTTGCGCAGACGGCGCAGCGCCACCTTGATGTTGCGGGTGCCGATCTCGACCCGGTCGTCCAGGTTCTTGAACTCGCGGCGGTCCCAGACCTTGACGGCGCGGCGGTGCCGGCTCTCGTGCTGGCCGATGCGCACGCCCTCCGGGTTGTAGCCGTAGGCGCCGAACGGTGAGGTGCCGGCGGTGCCGATCCATTTCGATCCGCCCTGGTGCCGGCCCTTCTGCTCGGCCAGACGCTGGGCCAGCGTCTCCATCAACTTGTCCCAGCCGCCGAGTGCTGCGACCTGCGCCTTCTCCTCGTCGGTCAGGAAGCGTTCGGCCAGCTTGCGCAGCCACTCCTCCGGCAGGTCGGTGACGGGGACCTCGTCGGCGGCCGGCATCTCCTCGGTCAGGCCCTTGAAGGTGGCGCCGAAGACGCGGTCGAAGCGGTCGAGGTTGCGTTCGTCCTTAACCAAGCATGCACGACTGAGATAATAGAAATCCTCGACGCGGAAGGACGCGGTGCCCTGCTTCATGGCCTCCATGAGCGTCAGGTACTCCGTCAGCGAGACGGGCACGCCGGCCTTGCGCAGATCGAAGAAGAATGACGTGAACATGGGCGCAGTCCTTCGGCATCGGGGTCCCCGGGGCGGAGGATACTGCAATGCCCCAGCCGAGAGAACAGCATGACCTTGCCAAACGCCTCCCCGACAGGCGCTCCCCTCCTCGATTTCGCCCGCGCGCTGGATTTCGCCGCGCACAAGCACATCGACCAGCGCCGCAAGGGCGTGCGCGCCGAACCCTACGTCAACCATCTGTCGGAGGTCGCCCTGCTGGTGGCGGAGGCGACGGCGGGCAAGGATTCCGTCGTGGTGATCGCGGCGCTGCTGCACGACACGCTGGAGGACACCGACGCCAGCTATGAGGAGATCGAGCAGCTGTTCGGCACCGAGGTGGTGCAGGTCGTCGCCGAGACCACCGACGACAAGCGCATGTCGAAGGCCGAGCGCAAGCAGCACCAGATCGACGCCGCCCCCAAGGCCTCGACCCGCGCCAAGCTGGTGAAGCTGGCCGACAAGGTGTCGAACCTGCGCTCCATGGCGCACAGCCCGCCCGCCGACTGGCCGCTGTCGCGCAAGGTCGAGTATTTTGAATGGGCCCATGCGGTGGTCGCCGGCCTGCGCGGCACCGACGCCCGGCTGGAAGCGCTGTTCGACCGCGCCTACCACGACGGGCTGGCGGAGCTGCGCGGGCAGACGGTGTGAGGCGGAAGGGCGGTCGCCCGACCGCAGAGCCGTGTCGCCGCAGGCAACGATTCACACGGATTACACGGATTTTGACACGGATTACACGGATCGGGCCGCTCCTTGGGAGGGAATGTCCGGATATGGAGCGCGCTGAACCGGGGAGGTTCCGTGAAATCCGTTTTTAATCCGTGAAATCCGTGTCGATCTTGCCGGCATCGCCGATGCGTCGGGTTCAAGCGGGCGTTCGCCAGATTAAGCGGGCCGGATTGACATTGCGCAATGCGGCTCCATCACGGAAGTCTTATGGAGAAGGGACGACGCTGACGCCACCCGTGCCGCTGACGGCCGAGGAAAGATGCCATGTCCCTTCGCCAAGAAGACACCACCCTCACCCGCCGCCCGGACCCTGCCGGCAAACCGGCCGCGTCCTCCCATGCCGAGCCGCATGAGGAGCCGGGACGCCACTGGTTCATCAACCGGCCCAAGGTCTATGCCGCCGACGTGAAGGGCCGCTTCCGGCAGCTGAAATGGGCGGTGCTGATCGTCCTGCTGGCGGTCTACTACATCACGCCGTGGCTGCGCTGGGAACGCGGGCCGGGCATCCCGGACCAGGCGGTGCTGATCGACATGGTCGGGCGCCGCGCCTATTTCCTGTGGATCGAGATTTGGCCGCAGGAGGTCTATTACCTGACCGGCCTCCTGATCCTCGGCGCCTTCGGCATCTTCTTCGCCACCACGCTGGCCGGGCGCATCTGGTGCGGCTATGCCTGCCCGCAGACGGTGTGGACCGACCTGTTCATGTGGGTGGAGCGCAAGATCGAAGGCCCGCGCACCACCCGCATCCGGCTGGACAAGGCGCCGATGACCGGGGCCAAGCTGGCGCGCAAGACCGCCAAGCATGCGGCGTGGGTCGGCATCTCGCTGCTGACCGGCGGCGCCTGGGTGTTCTATTTCAACGACGCGCCGACGCTGATGGGCGAGCTGCTGCACGGGCAGATCACCAGCGGGGTGGCGACCTTCATCGCGCTGTTCAGCTTCACGACATATTTCTTCGCCGGCTGGGCGCGCGAGCAGATCTGCATCTATGTCTGCCCGTGGCGCAGCTTCCAGTCGGCGATGGTGGACGAGGACACCTTCCTCGTCACCTATGAGGACTGGCGCGGCGAAGGCCGGGCGCCGCTGCGCAAGTCGCAGGGCTGGGACGACCGGCAGGCGGCGGGCCTGGGCGACTGCATCGACTGCAAGCAGTGCGTCCATGTCTGCCCGACCGGCACCGACATCCGCGAGGGACAGCAGATCTCCTGCATCGGCTGCGGCCTGTGCGTCGATGCCTGCAACGACGTGATGCGGCAGATCGGCCGGCCCATCGACCTCGTCCGCTTCGACACCCAGTCGAACCAGATCGCCAAGATCGACGGCAAGCCGGAGCGGGTGAAGCTGGTGCGGCCGCGCACGGTGATCTATTCGCTGATCATGCTGATCGTGCTGTGCGCCATGGGCATCGCGCTGATGCTGCGGCCGACGCTGGACGTCAGCGTGCTGCGCGACCGGGCGCCGCTGTTCGTCATGCTGTCGGACGGGTCGGTGCAGAACGCCTATACCATCAAGGTGCTGAACAAGACGCACATCGCCCGCAGCTATGCGGTGAGTCTCGAGGGCTTGCGCGATGCGCATCTGTCGGTGGCCGGCGATGAAGCGGCCGGCAGCGGCGGCAGCCTGACGCTGACCGCGGAGGCGGATTCGGTGGCGACCTTCCGGGTGTTCGTGAAGGTGCCGGCGGCGGCGGTGAAGTCCGGGTCGACGGATGTCGCGGTGATCGCCAAGGATCTGGGCAGCGGCGAGGCCGGCAAGCACGCCAGCGTGTTCATGGCGCCGTAGACGGCTGTTTCCGGGGGTCCATGCCCTCTCCCGGGGGGAGAGGGTTACCGCTCCGAGGGAGAGGGTGTGTTTTACGCCCCCGTCACCTTCGTCCGCGTGCGCTTCACCGTCGCGGGCGGGGGAGCGTCGCCGGTGGGGTCGTCGAGCGCGCTCAGCAGCCGTTCCTTGATCTTGGACAGCTTGCCGTCATGCGTCACCTTCAGGCCGAAGACGTCCTTCACATAGAAGACGTCGATGGCCTTCTCGCCGAAGGTCGAGACCTTGGCCGAGCTGATCTGCAGGGTCAGGTTCGACAGGGCACGGGTCAGGTCGTAGAGCAGGCCGGGACGGTCGCGGCCGTTCACCTCGATCACCGTGTGGGTGGTCGACGCGTTGTTGTCGATCAGCACGCGCGGCGGCACATGGAAGACACGGGTGCGGCTGGCATGGGGCGTGCGGCGGGTCGACAGCTCGTTCAGCGGCTTCAACTGGCCCGACAGCACCTTCTCGATCATCACCGACAGCTTGGCGAGCTTGTCGCCGCTCTCGAAGGCACCGCCGCCGGCGGCGTCCTGCACCGAGAAGACGTCGAGCGCCATGCCGTTGGTCATGGTGAAGATGCGGGCATCGACGATGTCGGCGCCGCAGGCGGCCAGCGCCCCGGCGAGGCGGGAGAACAGGCCGCTGTGGTCGGTGGCGTAGATCGTCACCTCCGTCACCGCCCGGCCGCGGTCGACGCGGGTCTCCACCGTCAGCGGGCGCTGCGCCCGCTCCGCCTCGCGGACGATGCGGGCCTGATGGGCCAGCGTGTCGGTGTCGAAGGCCAGCCAGTAGCCGGGATAGCCCAGCCCCTTGTGATGCTCGAAAGCCGCCTCGTCGAAGTCGGTCAGCTCGGCACGCAGGGCAGCCTGGGCGGCCTGGATCGCGCCGGCCGCGGCCCTCCACCGTCATGCCGCCGGACATCAGCTCTTCGGAGCGGTTGTAGAGTTCGCGGAGAAGCGTGGCCTTCCAGTTGTTCCAGCGCTGCGGGCCCACCGCGCGGATGTCGGCGACCGTCAGCACCAGCAGCAGGCGCAGGCGCTCCGGCGACTGGACCAGCGCCACGAAGTCACGGACGGTCTTGTCGTCCTCCAGGTCGCGCTTGAAGGCGGTGTGCGACATGGCGAGGTGCCAGCGCACCAGCCACGCCACCGTCTCCGTCTCCTCCGCCGTCAATCCCAGGCGCGGGCAGAGCTTCTCGGCGACGCGGGCGCCCAGCACCGAATGGTCGCCGCCGCGGCCCTTGGCGATGTCGTGCAGCAGGACGGCGACATAGAGCGCCCGCTTCGACACCACCTTGTGGATCACCTCGGTGGACAGCGGCAGCTCGTCGGCATGCTCGCCGGACGCGATCTTGTGCAGGATGCCGAGCGCGAACAGCGTGTGCTCGTCCACCGTGTAGACATGGTACATGTCATACTGCATCTGCGCGACGACCCGGCCGAAGTCGGGGATGAAGCGGGCCATCACCCCGGCCTCGTTCATCCGGCGCAGCGTGATCTCCGGATCCTTCGGCCCGGTCAGGATGTCGAGGAAGAGCCGGTTGGCATCCGGATCGTTGCGCAGCTTCGGGCCGATGGCCGACAGCGACCGGGTGATCGACCGGAGTGCGGCCGGGTGGATGTCGATGTCGTTCATCTGCGCGGTGTGGAACAGCCGGATCATGTCGATCGGCTGCTCCTTGAACTGCTTGTCGTTGCGGGCGTTCAGCCGCTCGCCGTCGACGATGAAGCCGTCCACGTCCTTGCGCCTTGCGACCGAGGCCAGGCGCAGCAGGTTGAACTTGGGCGGGCGCTTCAATTCCGCTTCGAGTGCGGCGCAGAAGATGCGCGTCAGGTCGCCGACATCCTTGGCGACCAGGAAGTAATGCTTCATGAAGCGCTCGACGCCCTTGGTGCCGGCATGGTCGGTGTAGCCCATGGCGGCACCGATGCTGGTCTGGACGTCGAAGGTCAGGCGGTCTTCCAGACGGCCGGTCAGGTAATGCAGGTGGCAGCGCGCGGTCCACAGGAAGTTCTGCGCCTTGGCGAAGCGCTGCGCCTCCTCCGGCGTCAGCACATGCTTGCCGACCAGCTCGTCCACCCCTTCGACCCGGTAGAGATACTTGGCGATCCAGAACAGGGTCTGGAGGTCGCGCAAACCGCCCTTGCCGTCCTTCAGGTTGGGTTCCAGCACATAGCGGCTGTCGCCCATCTTCAGGTGGCGGTTGTCGCGCTCGGCCAGCTTGGCCTCGACGAATTCGGGACCGGATCCTGCGACGACCTCCTTGTCGTAGCGCTTGCGCAGCTCGGCGAACAGCTTGCCCGGCCCCCAGAGATAGCGGGATTCGAGGATCGCCGTGCGGATGGTGACGTCGGCCTTGGACTGGCGGATGCACTCGTCGATGCTGCGCACGGCATGGCCGACCTTCAGCCCGAGATCCCACAGGATGTAGAGCATGTATTCGACCACCTGCTCCACCCGCGGCGTGCGCTTGTAGGGCAGCAGGAACAGCAGGTCGATGTCGGAGAAGGGCGCCAGCTCGCCGCGGCCGTAGCCGCCGGTGGCCACCACGTCGAACACCTCGCCCGACGTCGGGTTGGCGGTGGGGAAGATGAAGCGGACGGTGAAGTCGGCCAGCGTGCCGACCACGCGGTCGGCGAGGTAGCAGTTCTCCCGCACGCACTGCTCGCCCGATCCGCCGGCATCGAAGCGCCGCCGCACCTCCGCCCTGCCCTCGGCCAGCGACTTGCGCAGGCAGGCGATCAGCGCCGGGCGCAGCTTGTCGCCGGTGCCGTGCTCGGCGACCAGAATCCTCAAGCTCCCCCGACAGCTTGCGGCGGGAGATGATGGCGCGCTTGTTGGGGATGGCGGGCGCGGGCGACTCTGGCGGGGCCGGCGTCTTGGAGCGGGAGGACAGCATCGGTCAGGAAAAACCTCGGCGTTCGCGCGGTCCGGACGGGCCGCACCGTTCGCACTATAGCGTTAAAGCCATCAGGTAGCACGATCAGGTAGCACGTCCAGGATCGAATCCCGGCGCAGGGCGCGGCCCGACCGATCCGCGCGGCGACCGGACCGCAGAAGTTGCGCGCCGACCGCGGCGACGGCCTCATTGCAAGGACGATCATCCATTGGCTGTCGCCTAACGGTGCCTATCGCTTTAGAGGAGGATTTCACTGGACCAATACCCCCTTTTTCAGTAAGAAAATTCGCTGCGTACGAGAAGGTTCCCGCAATTTACGTATCGATTTTCCAGTTCTGACGCTTTTCCTCAACTTCGCGGAGTCACTGGAAGATGAATGGCATGTCTCTGAAATTTTTGCAGAACTCCCTGCTTTCCTTGGCTCTCGTCGTTGGCCTTTCGGCCTGCAATCAAAATCGTGCCAACACCACGCTCGAATTCCACCCGGCCGCGCAAGCGCCGGTGAAAATCAATTTCTCCGCCATCAAGTTAAGGAACACCGTCAACCCCGAAGAAGTCATCCTGATCGACAACGGCCAGCAAAAATCGATGCAGTACCTCACGCCGCAGTTGCGGACGGCCGTGCGGGCCTTGGGTTTTGGTGGTGTCGGACAATATGCGGTGCTGAGAGGTGTTCGCGCGACGCTGCGCCTGACCGGCAAGCAGCCGATGTTCGTGATCGCCGTTCCCAGCAATGCCCAGCCCGAGAGCTACTTCACGCTGGCCAATTTCGCCGTGCGCGACAACGGAACCCGCGAGGTCATCGTCGGCGGCGGCTATATGAGCTACTCGACCGGCGTGAACAAGGACCGCGTCGTTCCGACCTCGGTCGAGAAGATGCCGGATCAATCGAAGGCCCCGAAAGGCTCCATCCTCTACGCGGTGGCGGTGAACGCTCCCCTGAACGAGGGCGAATACGCGATGATCTTCTACAACAGCCAAGTCCGCGCGGTCGGGTTCGCTGCCGGCGCCATGGACAGCTACTTCGATTTCGGCGTGGACAAATAATCCGTTCGCGGCCGGCGAAATCGGGAGTCCTCGCGCCGATTGAAGTGATGGGACGAGGAAATCCAGATCAGGGGCCCGATCAGGGGCCCGATCAGGGGATTGATCCGGATTTCACTCGATGCCGCCCCTCGGGCTGGCGGTGCGGACTGCCGCCAGTTTCCGGAAAATGCCACCGAAACGCCGACGGGTGCGGCCCCGGCGTCAGGAGTGTGGGGAAGCGACCGCGTTCCCGACCCTCGGCGCCGGATCGGCGGGCACGAACGCCCGCACTGAAAAAAGCGCCACCGGCGCCGCTGATGCCGCCGGTTGTGACCGCCGTCACAGCGGCACCGCCATCGCGTCGTCAAACTGGTCCCGTGTGGAGCGTAATGCGGGAGACGGGCCATGACCGGCCGGACGAGCACGGGACGCGCGGCGGAGACATCGGCGAAGGAGACGTCGCTGAAGGGACGGCGGGAGCTGGCGGCGCTGAACGACGCGCTGGCGCTGGCCGAACGCGGGCTGGGACGGCAGACGGTGGCGGCGCTGATGGCGCGGCTGCTGCGGGTGGCGGCGATGTTCCCGCGCTCGGTGGACGACACGCTGATGTGGCAGGTGACCGACCTCGTCACCGGCGACGACCTGTCGGACGGGGTGAAGCTGACGCTGATCCGCATGGGATGGGCGTCCATCGTCCAGGCGCAGTACCGGGCACACGGGCTGCGGATGGTCGACGCCCCGAAGCGCCGGCAGGCCGCCGCGGCGTGAGGTGAAGGGTCCGCGCAGGCCGGAGCCGGCAGGAACTGGCCGGCAAACCTTGCCCGGCGGCAGGCTCCGCCGCCCTGGCGGGCGCCTCAAGCCCCTGGAACGGAAAGACTTCCCGTTCGGCGTTGAAATTGCATCGCGCACCGCACTGCCGGCAGGTGCTGTCCGGCGGCGGCGCAACCGACAGCGGGACCACCGCGATGCAAGTCAACGGCTACAGCGGCTATTCGAGCGCGCTCCACACCCAGTCGCAGACGGCGGCCGTCCGCAAGGGCTGGGGCAGCAGTGCCGGACCGACCACCGACACCGACGCGGTCAACGCCTTCCTGACGAAGTCGAAGAAGACGCCGGCCGAGCGGATCCGCGACGACTGGCTCGCCCGGCACAAGATGACCGAGGACGACCTCAAATCGATGCCGTCGGAGAAGCGGGAGGCGGTCGAGAAGGAAATCGCCGAGGAGCTGAAGCGGAAGCTGACCGGGCAGGATGCCAAGCGCGGCGCCGTGATGAACCTGACCGCCTGACGCCGCCTGCCTGACGCAGCCTCCTTATCCCCTGCCCGACCCTGCCGTTTCCGTTACGCGTCGCGGACGCTCACATGCACGTTGCCGCCGCCCTCGCGATCCAGCAGGGCGGAAGCCTGGGCCTCGCGCTCCGCCGTCTCCACCCGCACCCACAGGATGATGCCGCCGGCCTCCAGCGCGCGGGAGAACTCGTCGGGCTTGGGATGGCTGGTCAGCTCGTCCAGATAATCCTTGATCGCCACGCCGCCGACGCCGGCCGCGACCAGCGCCGCCAGCGCCGCCTCGATGGGGCCGCCGACGATGGCGATCAGGCCGGCGGTGGTCAGGGGGAAGGCGTATTTCAGCTCACCCACCAGACCGGTCAGCGCCTCGTCGCGCGGCCGGTATTTCGGATCGGCGGCCTCCAGCGAGGTGTGGCTGGCCAGCACCGACAGGTCGGCGCGGTCGAAATCCGCCGCCAGCAGGGCCTCCACCGCGCGGTCGAACGCGGCGCGGGTGGCGAAGAGGGCAACGACCTCCCGCACCTCGGCAGAGGTGGCGGAAGAGATGGCGGCGGGCACGGTCTGCCCGGTCGATTGCGTCATGATGGCCGTCTCCCTATTTTTCAGCTTTCCCTATTGTAGCGACCGGTTCCAAGCGCCCGTCAACCGCGACAGGGACAGGAACCCGAGTCGTTCGTGCGCGTCCCATTGTCCCACATGCCATTGTCCCAGGCTCGGCTATCCGGCCTATCCCGCGGCTGCATATCCCGTGATAGGGTGCGCATCCGAAACAACACCCATCCAAGGCTCCGTGGTTCCCGTGTCCGACATCGCAGAAATCGTCATCCCGCCCGACGCCACCCCGATGATGGCGCAGTATCTGGAGATCAAGCAGGCGCATCCCGATTGCCTGCTGTTCTACCGGATGGGCGACTTCTACGAGATGTTCTTCGGGGATGCGGTCAATGCCGCGGCGGCGCTGGACATCGCATTGACCAAGCGCGGCCAGCATCTGGGCGAGGACATCCCGATGTGCGGCGTGCCGGTGCATTCCCACGAGAATTACCTGCAGCGCCTGATCCGCCAGGGCTTCCGCGTCGCCATCTGCGAGCAGATGGAAGACCCGGCCGAGGCGAAGAAGCGCGGGGGCAAATCGGTGGTGAAGCGCGGCGTCATCCGCATCGTCACCCCCGGCACCCTGACCGAGGACAGCCTGCTCGACGCCCGCTCCTCCAACTGGCTGGCGGCGGTGGCGGAGACGGCCGGCGGGCTGGGTCTGGCCTGGCTGGAGATGTCGACCGGCGAGCTGGTGGTGCAGCCGGTGGAGCGCACAGGACTTGGCGCGGCGCTGGGGCGGCTCGACCCGCAGGAGGTGCTGGTCTCGGAAAAGCTGAGCCGAACGCCGGAGCTGTTCGAGCTGTGGGGCGAATGGAAGTCGCGGCTGACCATCCAGCCCACCCCGCGTTTCGACAGTGAGAACGGCAGGCAGCGGCTGCTGAACCAGTATGGCGTCGGCACGCTGGACGCCTTCGGCACCTTCACGCGGGCGGAGGTCGCGGCGGCCGGTGCGTTGGTCGGCTATGTCGAGCTGACGCAGAAGGGGCGCGTGCCCCGGCTGTCGCCGCCGCGCCGGCTGGGGCCGGGTGCGGTGATGGAGATCGACGCTTCCACCGCGCGCAACCTGGAACTGACGCGGACGTTGAGCGGGGAGCGGCGCGGCAGCCTGCTCGCCACCATCGACCGTACGGTGACCGGAGCCGGGGCGCGGCTGCTCTGCGCCCATCTGACCTCGCCGCTGACCGATCCCGCCGCAATCGGCCGCCGGCTCGACATGGTGGAATTCGCGCTTACGGGCGAGCGGCTGCGCGGCGAGCTGCGCGGCGCCTTGCGGAGCTGTCCCGATCTGGAGCGCGCTCTGTCGCGGCTGACGCTGGGCCGGGGGGGCCCGCGCGATCTGGCGGCGATCCGCGACGGGCTGCGGCAGGCCGGGCTGATCAGGGAACTGCTGGCAGGATCCATGCCGCTGCCGGACGGTCTGGCGGCGCTGGACAAGCGGCTGGGCGCGCATTCGGAACTGGTCGACCAGCTGACCCAGGCGCTGGCGCCGGAGCTGCCGCTGCTGGCCCGCGACGGCGGCTTCATCGCCCGCGACTACAGCTATGCGCTGGACGAGCTGGTGACGCTGCGCGACGAGAGCCGGCGGCTGATCGCCGGCTTGCAGACGAAATACGCCGAGATCGCCGGGGTGCCGTCGCTGAAGGTCAAGCACAACAACGTGCTGGGCTATCACATCGAGGTCACCGCTGCCCATGCCGACAAGCTGATGTCGGATAAGGGGCGCGAAGTGTTCATGCACCGCCAGACCATGGCGAACGCCGTGCGCTTCGGCACGGTGGAGCTGTCGGACCTGGAGCGCCGCATTTCGGAGGCCGCCGACCGGGCGCTGGCGGTGGAGCTGGAGCTGTTCGCCGGGCTGGTCGAGGTGGTCGCCGGCAAGGCCGACGCCATCGCGCAAGCCGCCCATGCGCTGGCGGCGCTGGACGTCGCCACCTCGCTGGCCGAACTGGCGGAGGAGCGGCGCTACAGCCGGCCGCAGGTGGACGACAGCCTCGCCTTTTCGATCAAGGGCGGGCGGCATCCGGTGGTGGAGGCGGTGCTGGACGCCGCCCATGGCGGGCCGTTCGTGGCGAACGATTGCGACCTGGCGCCGGACAACCGGCTGTGGCTGCTGACCGGTCCGAACATGGCCGGTAAATCGACCTTCCTGCGGCAGAACGCGCTGATCGCGATCCTGGCGCAGATGGGCGGCTTCGTCCCGGCGGAGCAGGCCCATATCGGGGTGGTCGACCGGCTCTACAGCCGCGTGGGTGCCGCCGACGATCTGGCGCGCGGGCGCTCCACCTTCATGGTGGAGATGGTGGAGACGGCGGCGATCCTGAACCAGTCGGGCACGCGGGCGCTGGTGATCCTCGACGAGATCGGGCGCGGGACGGCGACCTTCGACGGGCTGTCGATCGCCTGGGCCTGTGTGGAACATCTGCACGACGTGAACCGCTGCCGGGCGCTGTTCGCGACGCACTATCACGAGTTGACCATGCTGGCGTCGAAGCTGCCGGCGCTGTCCTGCCACACCATGCGCATCAAGGAATGGCAGGGCGACGTGGTGTTCCTGCACGAGGTGACGGCGGGGGCGGCGGACCGCAGCTATGGCATCCACGTCGCCAAGCTGGCCGGGCTGCCGCCGGCGGTGGTCGGGCGGGCCGACGAGGTGCTGAAGCTGCTGGAATCGGGCGACCAGAACGCGACGATCCACCGGCTGGCCGAGGATCTGCCGCTGTTCAGCGCGGCGCTGAAGCGGCCGGCGCCGAGGGCTGAGGTGGTGGAGGTTACTCCGGCGGGGCCGTCGGCGGTGGAGGTGGCGCTGGCGGGGATCGATCCGGACAGCCTGACGCCGCGGCAGGCACTGGAGGAGCTGTACCGGCTGCGGGGATTGATGCGCTGATTTCTCGGAGATCCCTTCTCCCCCCTGCTCACGCGCAAACTTCGTTTGCGCTGACGCGACAGGCGGACCATAGGTCCGCCGAAAGCGGGGAGAAGGTTAGGATGAGGGGGTTCGGCGGAGCCGAAGACATTCGGCAGGTGCTTCCCCCTCACCCCGACCCTCTCCCCGGGGGGAGGAGGGGGATTTAGGCAGTCGCTATTGCGCCTGAACCAACTCCCCGTGGCGCTCGCACCCGGCCTCGGCCAATTCCACGAAACGCTCGGTCACGTCGTCGGGCTGGGCGACCTTGGTCGGGTCCTCGCCGGGGAAGGCCTGGGTGCGCAGCTTGCTCGCCACCACGCCGGGGTCGAGCAGGTTGACGCGCAGGGTCGAGCCGGCGACCTCCATCGCATAGGTCTTCACGATCATCTCCAGCGCCGCCTTGCTGGCGCCGTAAGGCATCCAGTAATGGTGCGGCGCCTTGGCGGCGGCCGACGTCACGAAGATGGCGCGGCCGGTGCCCGACGCGCGCAGCAGCGGATCCATCGAACGGATCAGCCGATAATTCGCCGTCACGTTCAGGTCCATCACCCGCGACCACAGCTTCGGATCGTACTGGGCGACCGGACCCAGCGCCTCCAGCGCGCCGGCATTGCCGACGACCACGTCCAGCTTGCCGAAGCGCTGGTAGAGCGCATGGCCGAGCTGGTCGATCTTGTCGTAGTCGCGCAGGTCCATCGGCACCAGCGTCGCCGACTGGCCGGAGAGCTTCTGGATGGCGTCGTCGGTCTCCTCCAGCCCGCCGACCGTGCGGGCGACCAGGACCAGATGGGCGCCTTCGGCGGCGAAACGCTTGGCGACGGCGGCGCCGATGCCGCGCGAGGCGCCGGTGACGAGGGCGATGCGGCCGGAGAGACGGGACATGGGGACAACTCGTTTCCTGGGATTATTGTTCGTTCACATATGAAAAACCCTCTCCTGGGATGGGAGAGGGTTTTTCGAGGTCAGGCGCGAACCGGGACGTTCGACTCGACCGGCGGCTGGTCCAGCGCGTCGGTCAGCGGGATCGGGTAATCGCCGGTGAAGCAGGCGTCGCAGTAGCCGAGCTTGGCCGGGTCGCGCTTCTCGTCGCCCATCGCGCGGTAGAGGCCGTCGAGCGAGATGAAGGCGAGGCTGTCGGCCTGGATGAACTCGCGCATCTGTTCCACCGTCATGCGGTGGGCCAGCAGCTTGCTCTGCTCCGGCGTGTCGATGCCGTAGAAGCAGGGGTGCGAGGTCGGCGGGCTGGAGATGCGCATATGCACCTCCTTGGCCCCGGCGGCGCGCACCATCTCGACGATCTTCTTCGACGTGGTGCCGCGGACGATGCTGTCGTCCACGAGCACGACGCGCTTGCCCTCGATCATCGCGCGGTTGGCGTTGTGCTTCAGCTTCACGCCGAGATGGCGGATCTGGTCGGTCGGCTCGATGAAGGTGCGGCCGACATAATGGTTGCGGATGATGCCGAGGTCGAAGGGCACGCCGGCTTCCTGGGCATAGCCCAGCGCCGCGGGCACGCCGCTGTCCGGCACCGGCACGATCACGTCGGCGGGCACGCCGGCCTCGCGGGCCAGCTCGCGGCCGATGCGCTGGCGCGCCTCATAGACGGAGGTGCCCTCCATCACGCTGTCGGGGCGGGCGAAGTAGATGTATTCGAAGATGCACAGGCGGCGCTGCTGCGGCTGGAACGGGCGCAGGCTGTGGACGCCGCTGTCGTCGATGACGATCATCTCGCCCGGCTCGACGTCGCGGACATAGTCGGCGCCGACGATGTCGAAGGCGCAGGTCTCGCTGGCCAGGATGTAGGTGTCGCCGAGCTTGCCCAGCACCAGCGGACGGACGCCGAGCGCGTCACGCACGCCGATGACCTCCTTGGAGGACAGCGCCACCAGGGAGAAGGCGCCCTCGACCTGCCGCACCGCCTCGATCAGCCGGTCGACCGGCGAGCCGCCGCGGGCGGTCGCCATCAGGTGGACGATGACCTCGGTGTCGGTCGAGGACTGGAACAGGCAGCCGCGGCGGACCAGCTGGCGGCGCAGCACCTGGGCGTTGGTCAGATTGCCGTTGTGCGCCAGCGCGAAGCCGCCGAACTCGAAATCGGCGTAGAGCGGCTGGACGTTGCGGATCGAGGTGTCGCCGGTGGTGGCGTATCGCACATGGCCGATGGCGCTGCCGCCCTTCAGCTTGGCGATGATCGCCTCGGAGCTGAAATGGTCGCCGACCAGGCCCAGCGTGTGCTGGAGGTGGAACCGGCCGCCGTCGAAGCTGACGATGCCCGCCGCCTCCTGCCCGCGGTGCTGCAGGGCATGCAGGCCCAGCGCCGTGATGGCGCCCGCCTGCGGGTTGCCGTAGATGCCGAACACGCCGCACTCTTCGCGCAGCTTGTCGTCGTCGAACGGATGCGTCGTCAGCATCACCAGAAGTCCTTCGTCCAAGAGGCGCCGTCGGCGCGCGTCAGCACATGCAACGGAAAAAACCACGGTCCCACAAACGTCAATCGCGCCAAAACCGAGCGGTCAAGCTCAGCGGGCGTTGTTCTGCATCAGCCTTTCAAGATCGGCGCGATCGCGGTCCTTATAACCGGTATCGGGCGCCTGCGCACCCCCGGTCTTCGCGGGGCTGGGCACCGGCGTCGACAGGCGGTCGAGCGCCTGCTTGGCCTCCATCGCCTGACGCGCACGGTCGCGCGCCATGTCCATCTGGCCGAGACCTTCCTTGCGCAAATTCTCCGGCACGAAGGCGTAGAGCGTTTCCGCCCCCATCGCCAGGAAGGGCCGGGTCTTCGCCTGCTGGAGCCAGACCGGCTGTTCGGCCTGGTTCGGCACCAGCCACAGGAAGAACAGGTAGGCGATGGAAACGAGAATCCCCCCCTTCACCAGACCGAAGGCGAAGCCCAGCGTGCGGTCCAGCGCCGACAGGGCGGAGGCCTGCACCCCGCGCGACAGGCTGCGGCCCAGCAGCGACAGCACGATCAGCGCGACGATGAAGACGCCCACCGCCGAGGCGGCGTAGGCCAGCATCTCGAAGCGGATGTAGATCTGCGCATAGGGCAGGACATGGGGCAGCGCGTAGAGCGTGACGATGGCCGCACCGGCCCAGGCGGCGACCGACACCAGTTCGGCGACGAGGCCGCGGCTGAAGGCGAGCAGTGCAGCCAGGAGCAGCACGGCGAAGACGACGATGTCCACCGGATTGACGGGAAGAGTGTCCATGACCCTGTGCCGATTGCCTGTAGGGATTGATGAGGTGCCGATTGGTGAATGTGCCGAGTGAAGGCGGAATTGCGGTCAGATGTATTCGTCGTCACGCGAGCGGCGCGTGTCGTTGTCGTCATGGCCGCGCCGGGACGGCGGCCGGCCGGAGGAGCCCTGCGGCTGGAACAGCGGCATCAGCTCGCCCAGCTGCTGGAGTTCGACGGTCTTGAGGCCGTTGTCGCCGCGGCTGCCCTTCTTGCCGGCGCGCCGCGCCGGGAAGATGGCGGAGGAGAAGCCGAGCTTCGCCGCCTCCTTCAGCCGCGTGTCGGTCTGGCTCACGGCGCGGACCTCGCCCGACAGGCCGAGTTCGCCGAACACCACCGTGTCGGCCGGCACCGGCTCCCCGGTCAGCGACGACACCAGCGCCGCGGCGACCGCCAGATCGGCCGCCGGTTCGGTGATGCGCAGGCCGCCCGCCACGCTCAGATAGACGTCGTTGGCGCCGATCTGCACGCCGCAGCGCGCCTCCAGCACCGCCAGCACCATAGCGAGGCGGGCCGAATCCCAGCCGACCACGGCGCGGCGCGGCGTGCCGAGCGGCGACGGGGCGACCAGCGCCTGCACCTCGACCAGCACGGGGCGGGTGCCCTCCATCCCGGCGAAGACGGCGGCCCCCGACACGTCGCCGCGGCGTTCGGCCAGGAACAGGGCGGACGGGTTGGCGACCTCGCCCAGCCCGGCGTCGCCCATCTCGAACACGCCGATCTCGTCGGTCGGGCCGAAGCGGTTCTTCACCGCGCGCAGGATGCGGAACTGGTGGCCGCGCTCGCCTTCAAAATAGAGCACCGTGTCCACCATGTGCTCCAGCACGCGGGGACCGGCGATCATGCCTTCCTTCGTCACATGGCCGACCAGCAGCAGGACGACGCCGCGCCGCTTGGCGACGCGGATCAGCTCCTGCGCGCTGGCGCGGACCTGGGCGACGGTGCCGGGGGCGCTGTCCAGATTGTCCATGTACATGGTCTGGATCGAATCGATGACGATCACCTCCGGACCCTTGGCGTCGTCGAGCGAGGCGACGATGTCGCGCACGCTGGTGGCCGAGGCCAGATCGACGGGGGCGGTGGCGCAGCCCAGCCGCTGGGCGCGCAGACGGACCTGATCGACCGCCTCCTCGCCCGAGACATAGGCGCAGCGGTGGTCCTGCGACAGCCGGGCCATCGCCTGGAGCAGCAGGGTCGATTTGCCGATGCCGGGATCGCCGCCGATCAGGATGGCCGAGCCGGGGACCAGCCCGCCGCCACAGACGCGGTCGAACTCGGCGATGCCGGTCATGCGCCGGGGCGGCGCCTCGCTGGAGCCGTGCAGCCCGACGAAGTCGATGCGGCGGCCGCGGGCCGCGCCCAGCCCCTTGGGCGCGCTGTCGGGCGCGGCCTCCTCAACGAGGCTGTTCCATTCGCCGCAGGCGTCGCACTTGCCCGCCCATTTGGGGAAGGAGGCGCCGCAAGCCTGGCAGACATATCGGGTGGTGGGCTTCGCCAAAGGTCTGGTAGTCCAATGGGGATAGGGCCCGCCACATATAGCAAGCCATTCCGCCGAATCCTACGATTGCAGGGGTGGAATGCAGGGGCTTTTTTCAGACGGGTGGCGTGATAGCTTGTTGCGCTGCCTGCGGATGGTCGCAGCGGCCGAAGGTTGGTCAGAGGATTTACGTGACGGATGACGGTTTGATGGACAAGGATGGACGGCGGATCGTTCTGCACGGTCCGGAAGAGTTCGCGGCGCTGCGCAAGGCCTGCCGGCTGGCGGCCGAGACGCTGGACTACATCGCGCCCTTCGTGGTGCCGGGCGTCAGCACGGGGAGAACTCGACACGCTGATCGAGGAGTTCCAGCGCGACCGTGGCGGCATCCCGGCGACGCTGGGCTACCAGGGCTATCCGGCCTGCAGCTGCATCTCGCCCAACCATGTCGTCAACCACGGCATCCCCAGCGACGACAAGAAGCTGGTCGAGGGCGACATCGTCAACATCGACGTCACCGTGATCCTGGACGGCTGGTACGGCGACAGCAGCCGCATGTATTTCGTCGGTGAGAAGGTCGGCGTGAAGGCGCGCAAGCTGGTCGATCTGACCTACCGCTGCATGATGGCCGGCATCGCCCAGGCCAAGCCCGGCAATCATCTGGGCGACATCGGCCATGCCATCCAGACGATGGCGGAGGCGGCGCGCTGCTCGGTCGTGCGCGATTTCGGCGGTCACGGCATCGGGCGGGAGTTCCACGGCGCCCCGCACGTCGATCATTTCGGCAAGCCCGGCACCGGCGTGGAGCTGCGCCCCGGCATGGTCTTCACGGTCGAGCCGATGATCAACGCCGGCCGTCCCGAGGTGAAGATCCTGTCCGACGGCTGGACCACGGTCACCCGCGACCGCTCGCTGTCGGCGCAGTTCGAGCACCAGATCGGCATCACCGAGGACGGCTGCGAGATCTTCACCCTCTCCCCCGCCGGCCACACCCAGCCGCCCTACGGGAGCGCCGCATGAGCGACGACCGGAAGCAGGACGAACAGAAGCAGGGCGAACAGAAGCCTTGGGACGTGCTCGGCAGCCGTGAGCTGCTGGACGCCAGCCCGTACCTGAAGGTGCGGGCGGAGACGGTGCGGCTGCCGGACGGGCGGACAGTGGATAATTTCTACCAGCTCGACCAGCCCGACTTCGCCCTGATGTATGTGGAGACCGAGGACGGCAAGGTCGTGATGCTGCGCACCTACAAGCACGGGCCGCGCCGCGTCAGCCTGACCTTCCCCGCCGGCGCCATCGAGCCCGGCGAGGATCCGCTGGCCGCCGCCAAACGCGAGCTGCTGGAGGAAACCGGCTATGCCGCCGACGACTGGACGGCGCTGGGCGGCTTCGTCGTCGGGGCGAACTCGAAGGGCAGCACCTGCCACATGTTCCACGCCAAGGGCGCCCGCAAGGTGGCGGAACCCGATCAGGGCGATCTGGAGGACATGCGGATCGAGCTGCACAGCGCGCGCGAGCTGATCGACGCGGCGGCGCAGGGCGACTATGCGGTGCTGCCGGTGATCGCCATGCTGGGGGCGATGCTGCTGCCGGAGCTGCGCGAGGGGCTGGGCATGGCGGCGCGGACGCGGTCGGTGTAGAAAGACGGGGCGACCTTTCACCGACCGGGAGGGCGGCCATGGCCCTGCGCAAAGAGCGCCGGATGACGCTTGACGAGTTTCTCGCCTGGGAGGAGCGGCAGGACGGCCGCCACGAGTTCCTCCAGGGCGAGATCGTCGCCATGGTCGGCGGCACGGTCGCCCACAACCAGATCGCCGGCAACGTCTATGCCGCCCTGCGCGGCGAGCTGCGCGGGTCGCCCTGCCGGGTGTTCCAGGAGACGATGCGCATCCGGGCCGACGAGTTCGGTGTTCTATCCGGATGTCTTCGTCACCTGCGCCAAGCTGGACGACCGCGATCGGCTGGCCCGCGAACCGATCCTGATCGTCGAGGTTCTGTCCGACAGCACCTCCAGCTACGACCACACCACCAAAAGCGCCGCCTACCGCACCCTGCCCTCGCTGACCCACTATGTGCTGATCCATCAGCGCGTGGCGGTGGTCGAGAGCTTCCGCCGGGCCGGCGACGGCTGGACGCATGAGCTGCTGTCCGGGCGCGACGGCCTGCTGGCAATCCCGGCGCTGGAGGTGACGCTGCCGCTGGCGGCGATCTATGAGGACACGCGGGTGTCCTTCGACCTGACCATCCCTGTGAGCGATACCGACAATGCCTGAACACGCCTTGTCCGCCGAGCGGCTGATCGAAATGCTGGAGTTGCAGCCGCATCCGGAGGGGGGCTTCTACGCCGAGACCTACCGTGCGCCGGGCGACGGCGGGCGCGGGGCGGTGACGGCGATCTATTTCCTGCTGAAGGCCGGGCAGCGGTCGCACTGGCACACCGTCGATGCCGTGGAGATCTGGCTCTGGCACGGCGGGGCGCCACTGGAGCTGTCGGTTCATCAGGAGGGCGGAACGGTCGAACGCCACCGGCTGGGGATGGACATCGCCGGCGGCGAGCGGCCGCAGGCGGTGGTGCCGGTGGGAGCCTGGCAGGCGGCGCGCAGTCTGGCCGACGGGCCGGAGGGCTGGTCGCTTGTCAGCTGCACCGTGGCGCCGGCCTTCGAGTTCGCCGGGTTCCGGATGGCGCCGGAGGGATGGGAGCCGACGGAAAAGCTGTGAGGGGCGGGTGACCGTCCCCTCGCCCGGATCGCTCAGTGCTTGATCGTCCCAACGGATCGCCCCGGCACCGGACCGGGAGATCAGGCGATGGCCGGCGCGGCCTGCGTGCGCACCATGTCGGCCAGCGCCTCGGGCGCCATCGGGCGGCCAAACAGGTAGCCCTGCATCAGGTCGCAGCCGACCGACACCAGGAAATCGCGCTGTTCCGCCGTCTCCACCCCTTCCGCCACGGTGGTCAGGCCAAGGCCGTGCGCCATGCCGACGGCGGCCCGGACCAGCGCGTTGCTCTTCGGGTTCTCCGGCACGTCGATGACGAAGGCGCGGTCGATCTTCAGCTTCGCCACCGGCAGCTGCTGCACATAGCTGAGCGAGGAATAGCCGGAGCCGAAATCGTCGATGGCCGCCTGGATGCCGAGAGCGGCCAACTCGCCCAGCGTCCGCACCGCCACCTTCAGGTCGCGCACCGCCGCCTGCTCGGTGATCTCCAGCCCGAGATGGCTGCGCAGCGACGGATGCTCGCCCAGCAACTCCTCCAGGCGCAGGGTCAGGTTGCCGCGCAGGAACTGCTGGCCGGAGATGTTGAGGAAGACGCGGTCGGGCAGCACGCCCTCCGCCTCCCAGGCCGTCATCTGGGCGATGGCGGTGGACAGCACCCAGTCGGTGATCGGCACGATCAGGCCGCTTTCCTCGGCGACCGGGATGAACTCCCCCGGCGACACCGGACCCAGTGCGTGATGGTCCCAGCGCAGCAGCGCCTCCGCCGAGCGGACCCGGCCGGCCCTGTCGACGATGGGCTGGTAGACGAGGCGCAGTTCGTTGCGTTCGATGGCGTGGGTCAGATGCATGGTCAGCATCATCCGGCGCGTCGCCGCCGCCGCCATTTCCGGCGTGTAGAAGCAGATGGCGTTGCCGCCATTGTGCTGCACCGCCTGCAAAGCGAGCTTGGCCTTGGCGTTCAGGTCCTCCAGCGTGCCGACCGTGTCGTCCTGCACCGCGGCGCCGACCGACAGCCGCAGCCGCACCCAATGGCGGTCGGCGTAGATCGATGCGGTCAGCCGGTCATGCAGCACCCCGGCCAGCGTGCGCGCCTGATCGGCATCGGCCACCCGTGACAGCGCTGCGAATTCGTCGGCGGCGATGCGGCAGATGATGGTGTTGGGTGGCAGCACCTCGGTCACCCGGCTGACCATCGCCTTCAGCGCGGCATCGCCGACATGGAAGCCGAAGGCTTCGTTCACGTCGCTGAACTGGTCGACGTCCAGCGCGAACAGCGCGAACAGCCCGCCATTTGCGCCGCCATCCGCGCTGCCGCCCTCCGGCCCGCCGGCGCGGTGGCCGGCGAACAGCGCCTCGCATTCCTCCAGGAAGGCGGTGCGGGTCAGAACGCCGGTCAGCGGGTCGTGCCGCGCAAGGTAGGAGGCGCGCTGCTCCGCCGCCAGACGGTCGGAAATGTCGCGGATGATGCCGACGAAGGTGACGTCGTCGCCCATCCGCGCCTCGCCGACGCTGAGATGGATGGGGAACACCGTGCCGTCCTTGCGCTGGCCCAGCGTGTCGCGGCCGATGCCGATGATCTTGGCCCGCTCGGTCCGCATATAGGTGTCGACATAGCGGGCGTGGTCGCGGGAGAAGGGCGGCGGCATCAGGATTGTCATACTGCGCCCGACCAGCTCGCTGTCCTCATAGCCGAACAGGCGGCAGCAGGCGCGGTTGATCGAGCGGATGGTGCCGCTGCGGTCGGACACGATGATGCCGTCCACCGCCGCGTCCAGCAGGGTGGCGACGAAGCTGTCGCGGCAGGTCACGAACTGGGCGATGCGGTCGGGATCGCCGGTCTGGTGAAAGGTGCCGAGATAGCCGAGAATCGTCCCGGCGCCGTCGCGATGGGCGGTCACGCTGCCGCTGAGAATCGAGCGGCGGCCATCGCAGCCAAGCGTCGGGCAATCGACCGGGGCCGAGCCGTGGGCCGGCGATTGACCCAGGGCGGCGATGGCGGCCCCCAGCGCCGCCGTCACGGGATGGTCGATGGCGGCGAGCGGGCGGCCGACCAGCTCCGCCGGCGAACGGTCGAGCGCCGCTGCGAAATGGCGGTCGGCATGCCGGCACACGCGGTCGCGGTCCAGATAGACCAGCGCCATCCCACCCGCCATTCCGCCCGCCATCCCCCCATCGTCGAGCAGGCTGGCGGCCAGCGAGGCCAGGAAGGCCGGATCGCGCGGCATCCCGGCGGCGTCCGCCGCGCCGGACCCGCTGCACTCGGAACCGTTCATCTGATCCGCCGGTTGTAGGTTCACGAAGCGATCCGTTTCTTCTGTCCGGCCCGAAAGACGGACCTCGTGATACATCGCCGGGATACCGGCTGACCGAATTCGGATACCCGACGGTGGTATTATGACCCCGTCCGGCATCTTTTCCAACGTCAAGCGGACGCGTAAATGCAGGACATTTCCGCAACCCCGCCGCCGTGATGCTTTCGCACTCTAACGGTTGGAAGCCGAAGCACGATTGACATGGTTCAATTCAGGCCGCGGTTTCGGAAACGGACGCGCACCATCCGCCGCATCGCTACAGCTTTCGCGCGTGTGGTCTGCGACAATTCGGGGGCATTGGGTCCGGCGTGCTGGACCTTCGGCGGTATACACCCCAAGATATTCGCCGACACCAGTTGCCGGCATCGCCGGTCCGGGAACCGTCCCGGCATTTTTTCAGCCAGTCCCGTCTCTTTGTGCCTGATGGAGGAATAAACCGCAGGTCCCAGGCGTTTTTCCTGACAATGGCCGCAACAACCGACCCCCAGGTCGGCTGGCGCCGGCCCGTCGGGTCCGCCAACGGTCCGCGGTTCGAGAAAAAACGATTGGGAGCATTCCGTCATGACCAACGCATTCAGCCAGATCCGACACACCGACGGCCGTGCATACTACCAGGGCACCCCGCTGTCCCTGGCCGATGCGCAGATCATGCTCAACGACGACATCCTGCGCCGCCGGGTGCGCGTCGGGGCCTATCTGCGGGTGGATGACGGCCGGCTTGTGCTGGTCAACGGCCCTGCCCTGCACCCGTGGGTCAGCCGGCTGGCCCCGTCGGCGCTCAGCCCCCGCGCGGCCCGGCCAGAATAAGCGCCGCTCCGCCCAGACAGATCAGCGCGCCGGCCGCATCCCAACGGTCGGGCCGCGCACCCTCGACCAGCCACAGCCACAGCAGCGACGCCGCGATGTAGACGCCGCCGTAGGCGGCATAGGCCCGCCCGGCGAATTCGGCGTCGGCCCGCGTCAGCAGCCAGGCGAACAGGCACAGGCTGGCCACCCCCGGCAAGACGAGCCACGCGCTGCGGTCCAGCCTTATCCACGCCCAGAAGGCGAAGCAGCCGGCGATCTCCGCCAGCGCCGCCGCGCCATACAGCGCCAGCGTCGCGCCCTGTGTCCGCTCCATCCGCCCGTCCACCCCAGCCCCGCTTCAGACCGGCAGGATGCTGACGGCCGTGCCCCTCGGCGTCAACAGGGTGCACTCCATTGCAAGGCGCCACAGCTCGTTTCAATTTGCCGCCCTAATATTACAGTGCATTCATGGACTTGGCCGGGGGTGCGGCATAAATTCGCTGGGAGGAGGCATACTATGATGCTCATAGACGCTACCGACCCGATGCGGGATGCCATCGAAACGATCCGGGCCACCGACGTGATTTCGGACTCGAAGAAGCGCATCCTGTTCCAGGGGCTGGAGGCGTTGCGGGACCGGCATTGTCCGGACCCGCGTCCGATGGCGGGCCGTTGCGAAGAGTGCTCGTCCCGCAGCCGCTGCCTGCCGGCGGTGCTGGATCTGCTCGGTTCCTGACCACGGGCGGGGAGAACGCGGAATGCGCCTGACGCTCGATGACGAAGCCACGCTGTGTTCCGTCGAGATTCTGGCGGAGGCGGTCGAAATGGCCTTCGTTCCCGGTATCCTCGAACTGCGCACCCTGCGCGATTCCCTGAACGATGCCCTGCACACCCGATCCCCGGCGGCCGTGAAGCTGGCCTTCAGCGCCTTCAGCCGGGTCGACCGCGATTTCCGCAACCAGATCACCCATCACGCCCTCCAGCTGGCGGCCCTGCGCCGTCACAGCGCCGGGCCGATGCACCGCGACCTGCCCGTCGATGGCGGCATGCCGGCGCGGTCGGCCGGCCGCGGAGTCGATGGACCACGCCGGGCGTGAGCAGGACGGAAGCGTGGGGCCTGGGCCGCTTGCCTTTCGTGTATTATTTTTAATGGACCCTTTTGCCTTCCGATCCGTTGTCCTGGCATAACCAACACAGATGAGGTTGCCACCATGGACAAGGATCGCATCGAAGGCGCTGCCCGTTCCATCAAGGGTGCCATCAAGGAAGCCGCCGGCAAGCTGACCGGCGACACCAAGACCGAGGCCGAGGGCCGCGGCGAAAAGGCCGCCGGCAAGGTGCAGAACAGCGTCGGCGGCGCCAAGGATGCCGTGCGCGACGCGCTGAAGTAACCGCCGACGCGATCCCGGCGCCCGCGAGGGTTTGCCGATCCGACGTGACCATCGGACGCCCCGGCCCCGCATTTCCATGCAGGGCCGGGGCGTTCGCATGCTCGGGCCCCGCCGGGCGGGCGCCAGCGGCAACGCCCAAGCCGGAAATGGGCTGTTGCCCCCCCTCTTTCCCCTATCTATGATGCGCCGCCCCGGCCGGATGGCCGAACGACGCGCTTAGATTCGGGTCCCATGCTCCAGTTCATCCGCAATTTCGCCGGCTCCTGGGTCGTCAAGATCCTGTTCGTGCTGTTGATCCTCAGCTTCGGCGTTCTGGGGGATCGGCGACGTGTTCCGCTCCTCCACCCCCACCACCGTCGCCGAGGTCGGCAAGGTGGAGATCGGGCAGCAGGCGCTGGACCAGGAATTCCGCCGGCAGATGGAACGGCTGCGCCCGATGCTGGGCGGCAACCTGACCGCCGAGCAGGCCAAGCGCTTCGGCCTTCTGGAACAGTCGCTGCAATCGCTGATCCAGCGCTCGCTGTTCGACCTCGCCGCCGCCGACATGGGCATCGCCGTCGGCCCGGAGGTGGTCCGCCTGCGCATCGCCGACGAGCCGGCCTTCCGCAACCAGCAGGGCCAGTTCGACCCCAACATCTTCCGGTCCGTGCTGCGCAACAACCAGCTGACCGAAGACGGCTATGTCGCGATGATCCAGCGCGAGACCGCCCGCCAGCTGGTCGCCGGTGCGGTGTCCGCCGGCCTGACCCCGCCGCAGCCGCTGGTGCAGGACCTCTACCGCTATCGCGGCGAAAAGCGCGTGGCGGAAGTGGTGACCCTGCCCAACGCCTCCATCGGCGATGTCGGCGTGCCCGACGACGCGACGGTCAAGCAGGCTTACGACGACCATCAGGTCCGCTTCACCGCCCCGGAATACCGCGCCCTGACGGTCGCCCGCCTGTCGCCCGACGCGCTGGCGAAGGACATCAAGATCGACGACGCCCAGCTCCGCAAGGCGTACGAAGAGCGCGCGAACGAGTTCGGCGCCCCGGAAAAGCGCTTGGTCCAGATGGTGGTGACCGACGACGAGGCGAAGGCCAAGCAGATCGCCGAGGCCGCCAAGGCCAAGGGCCTGGCCGAGGCCGCCAAGGATGCCGGCGTCGAGCCGGTGACGCTCGACAACATCGCCAAGGCCGACCTGCCGGAGATCGGCGACGCCGCCTTCGCGCTGGAGCCGGGCAAGCCGTCCGACCCGATCAAGAGCGCGCTCGGCTGGCATGTCATGGCCGTCACCGGCGTCACCCCGGCCTCGACCAAGAGCTTCGAGGATGTGCGCGACCAGCTGGCGGCCGAGCTGAAGAAGGAGCAGGCGCTCGAACTCCGTCTTCTCCATCGCCAACCGGGTCGAGGACCAGCTGGCCAGCGGCGCATCGCTCGACGAGGTCGCCCAGGCCCAGGGTCTGGTGCTGAGCAAGGTCGCCGCCATCGACAGCACCGGCAAGGCGCCGGACGGCAAGGACGCCGCGCCGGACCTGCCCGGCCTGAAGGCGCTGCTGCCGAACGCCTTCCAGTTGAAGACCGGGGCCTCCTCCAACCTGACCGAGGGCGAGGGAAGCAACTTCACCGCCGTCCGCGTCGACAGCGTGATCCCCGCCGCCGTCCGTCCGCTGGCCGACGTGCGCGAGCAGGTCATCGCCGACTGGCAGCAGGAGCAGCGCGCCGAGCGCGCCGCCAAGAAGGCGGAGGAGATCGCCGCCAGCCTGAAGCAGGGTGCGGAGGCCGCGGCCCAGGACATCGCCACCCAGTCCGGCGCCACCTTTGCCATGACCAGCCCCTTCACCCGCGACGCCCAGGCGGTCCAGGGTCTGCCGGCCGAGATGGTCGCCAAGCTGTTCGCCGCCAAGCCGAACGAGGTCGTCACCGGCAACACCGCCGATGCCCAGGTGGTCACCCGCCTGAAGGAGATCATCCCGGCCGATCCGAAGGCCGCCGATGCCGATCTGGCGCCGGTCCGCGCCGCGGTCGAACAGGGGATGGAAAGCGATCTGGTGGCGGAGTTCACCAACGCGCTGCGCGACAAGTATCCGGTCCGCATCCATCGCCAGCGCATCGACCAGTTCTTCGCCAGCAACTGAGGCTTCGGCGCAGCCGACAGCAATCCGAGAGGTCTCGTGCCGTGAAGGTCCAGCCCGATAACACCAGCTTCGATGCCGCTTACGCCGCCGGTCGGCCGCAGGTGGTGTGGACCACGCTGGTCAGCGATCTGGAGACCCCGGTCTCCGCCTATATGAAGCTGGCGGACGGCCGTCCCTTCGGCTTCCTGCTGGAATCGGCGGAGCGCGGAGCGGGGTCGCGGCGCGACCGCTATTCGGTGATCGGCTTCAAGCCGGACGTGGTGTGGCGGTCGCGCGGCAACCGGGCGGAGATCAACCGCGACGCGCTGCACGATCGCGAGGCCTTCAAGCCGCTCGACAACGCACCGCTGGACGAGTTGCGCGCGCTGATCAACGAGAGCCGGATCGACCTGCCGGACGCGCTGCCGCCGATGGCCGCCGGCCTGTTCGGCTACATGACCTACGACATGGTCCGGCTGATGGAGCGGCTGCCGGACAACAATCCGGACGAGCTGAACATCCCGGACGCCATCCTGACCCGGCCCAGCATCGTCGCCATCTTCGACAGCCACACCGATTCGATCACGCTGGTGACCCCGGTGTGGCCGAAGGCCGGCAAGGATGCCGCCACCGCCTATGCCGACGCGCGGGAGCGGCTGACCGACGCGCTGGCCGATCTGGAACGCCCCCTGCCCTACCGGCGGGAGCCGCGGGCGGAGACCGGCCTGCCGCTGGCCTGGACCTCCAACACGACGCGCGAGGAGTATCACGCGATCGTGGAGAAGGCGAAGGAGTACATCCGGGCCGGCGACATCTTCCAGGTCGTGCCGTCGCAGCGCATCCGCTTTCCCTTCAAGCCGTCGCCGCTGGCGCTGTACCGCACGCTGCGCCGCCTCAACCCGTCGCCCTTCCTGTTCCATTGCGACTTCGGCGACCTGACCGTCGTCGGCTCCAGCCCGGAGATCCTGGTGCGCGTGCGCGACGGCAAGGTCACCGTCCGTCCCATCGCCGGCACCCGCAAGCGCGGCGCCACCACGGCGGAGGACGAGGCGCTGGCCGCCGATCTGCTGAGCGATCCGAAGGAGCTGGCCGAGCATCTGATGCTGCTCGACCTCGGCCGCAACGATGTCGGCCGGGTGGCGAAGGTCGGCACGGTCAAGGTGACGTCCAAGATGATCGTGGAGCTTTACAGCCACGTCATGCACATCGTCTCCAACGTCGAGGGCGACCTCGATCCGAAGTTCGATGCGCTCGACGCGCTGGTCGCCGGCTTCCCCGCCGGCACGGTGTCCGGCGCGCCGAAGGTCCGCGCCATGGAGATCATCGACGAGTTGGAGAAGGCCCGCCGCGGCGTCTATGCCGGCTGCGTCGGCTATTTCGGCGCGTCGGGCGCCATGGACACCTGCATCGCGCTGCGCACCGCCGTGCTGAAGGACGGCATGATGTATGTCCAGGCCGGCGGCGGCGTCGTCGCCGACAGCGACCCGGAATCCGAGTATCAGGAGACCGTCAACAAGTCGATGGCGCTGATCCGCGCCGCCGAGGAGACGCTGCGCACGACCGCGCGCGGGTGATCGTCACAGCCACTCTCAACGAAGACAGGCCGCCTCATGGGGCGGCCTTTTTCATGCGTGGATAATTGAAAGTCTGTGAAGCAGAATTCCATCGGATCGGATTATCCACAGAAAAATGCACGCTGCCGGACGGTAGCGCCGCACACATCTGCAACCATGCATCTATAGTGGGAGTGTGTGAACGGGGTGGCGGACAGGCCGCCACCGCCGCACACGAACAAGGGAGAGAAGAGGATGGAGAAAATCCTCACACTCCTGATCCTGCTGTTGCAGATCATCAAGGCGTGCCTTGATCTTCTGAACCGCTGATCGGATGGGTGCGTCGGGGTCGATCACACCCCGGCGCACCTGTCCCTAAAGATAAGCCATTTCCCGCTCTTGCCAAGAGGCTTCCGCACGCCTTCCGCGAGGTGGCGGTCAGAGATACCGCCGCTCCAGATGCCGCTTGAACACCGATGCGTCGAGCGGCCGGCCGGTCGCCGCGGTCAGCAGCTCGTCGCCGGAGGCATGGAAGCAGCCGGTCTGATGGACGTTCACCCGCAGCCAGTTCACCAGCGGCGCGAACTCGCCACGCGACAATGCCGGGACGATCTCCGGATCGGCGCTGCGGGCGGCGTCGAACAGCTGGGCCGCGGTCATCGCGCCCAGCGTGTAGCTGGGGAAATAACCCCAGCCGCCACCGGGCCAGTGGATGTCCTGCAAGCAGCCGAGCCGGTCGTCCGGCGGGACCACGCCGACGAGTTCGGCCATGCCGTCGTTCCAGGCGCCCGGCAGGTCCGGCAGGGTCAGGTCGCCGGCGACCAGCGCCTTTTCCAGGCGGTAGCGCAGGATGATGTGGGCGGGATAGGTCACCTCGTCGGCATTGACGCGGATGAAGCCACGCTCCACCCGGCTGTAGAGGCGGCGCAGATTGTCGGCCTCCCAGGCCGGCCCCTCCCCGCCGAAGGTCTCGCGCACCACCGGCGCCAGCCAGGTGATGAACTCCGCCGAGCGGCAGGCCTGCATCTCCATCAGCAGCGACTGGCTCTCATGCACCGCCATGCCGCGGGACTGGCCGACCGGCTGGGTCAGCCACGCGGCCGGGCGGTTCTGCTCGTACAGCGCATGGCCGGTCTCGTGCAGGATGCCCATCAGCGCATCGGTGAAGTTCGCCTCGTCGTAGCGGGTGGTGATGCGCACGTCGCCGGTCGCCCCGCCGCAGAAGGGATGCAGCGACACGTCCAACCGGCCGCGACGGAAGTCGAAGCCCAGCCGCTCCATCATGCGGACGCCAAGCTCGCGCTGCTTCTCCACCGGGAACGGCCCCTGCGGCTCGGTCACCGCCGGGGCAGCCGACTGCTTGTCGAGGACGCGGCCGATCAGGTCGGGCAGGAAGCCGGACAGGTCGGCGAACAGCGCGTCGATCCGCTCCGCCCGCGCGCCCGGATCGTGGCTGTCGAGCAGCGCGTCATAGGCGCTGATCCCCATCACGGAGCCGAGCGCCTCCGCCCCCTCGCGGACGCGGGCCAGAACCTCTGTCAACGAGGGCAGCAGCTTGGCATAGTCGCTTTCCGCCCGCGCGGCGCGCCAGGTCATCTCGCAGACCGACACCGCCTTGCTGGTCGCCTCGACCAGATCGGCGGGAACGGCGGTTGCCTGGATGTGGTGGCGGCGCATCTCGCGCAGGTTGGCGCGTTGCCAAAGGTCGAGGCTGCCGTCGCCCTCCGCCTCGGCCAGCAGATCGCCCATGCGCGGGTCGGTCGCCAGTTCGTGAGCGATCACCGACAGGGTCGCGGTCTGCTCCGCCCGGCCGTCGTTGGCCCCCTCCGGCATGATCGTCTGGGTATCCCAGCCGAGAATGCCCAGCGCGTCGCCGATGGCGGCGATGCGGGCGTGGCGGCGTTCAAGCTCCTGATATGCGGTCATCGGGTCGTCCGTCGGTTCCGGTGTCGGCGCGCTTGCGCTGTGACAGCACGTAGATCCCGGCGAGCGTCACCGCAAGCCCGTACCAGGTCAAGGCATACTGCAAGTGGTTGTTCGGCAGTTCCACCCGCGGCTCGATCCCCGCCAGGGTTCCGGCCGGTGCACCGAGCAAACCGGCGCCCTGCCCGGCGCCATTACCGCTCCCTTGTCCCGGCAGCATCTCCACCACCACCGGCGCCACGCCGCTTAGCGACAGCGCGGCGGCCATCGCCGGCGGATCGGCGCGCATCCAGGCGGAACCGGGCGCCGGGGTGCCGTTGCCGGGCTGGAACAGGCCGGGCGGCTGCGGCACGCGGACGATGCCCCTGACGGTCGTCTCGCCCTCAAGCCGGGCGGCAGTGCGGGCCGCCGGGTCGCGGCGGTCCATCGGCACGAAGCCGCGGTTGACCAGCAGGATGCCGGCCCCATCGGCGCGCTCGAACGGAGTCAGCACCTCATAGCCGACCTGCCCCTGGTGCGGGCGGGCGATCACCAGCAGGTCCTTGTCGGTCAGGAAATGCCCGGCGAGCGTCACCGGCCGGAACTCCCAGGCGGCGGGGTCGTCGATCCGGGCAGGCAGCGGTGCCGGCGGCGCGGCCATCTGGCGGTCGATCCGGGCGATAAGTTCCTCTTTCCACTGCAGCCGTTCCAGCTGCCATGTGCCGAGCCCGATGGTGACCGCAAGCCCGGCCAGCGTGACCAAGGTCGCTCCCAGTGTGGGGCGGAAATGTCGCCGCCCTGACGTCTCGACCGCGGTCGCGCTCAAGAGCCCTTCTCCACTTCGCTGCGGCGATAGCGGTACTGGAGGGCGATCACAGCGGCCTTGGCCGGCCGCAACATGCCCAGCGTCAGGCCCAGCACGACGATGCTCCAGACGATGGCATGCAGCCACAGCGGCCAGTCCACCGTCATCGACACCCAGAGTGCGACCGGAACCACGAGGAAGCCCAGGATGAAGATCAGGAACACGGCGGGGCCGTCGCCGCTGTCGACCTGCGAGAAATCCAGGCCGCAGACATTGCAGCGCTCCGCGACGGTCAAATAGCCGTCGTACAGCCGCCCCTTGCCGCAGCGCGGGCATACGCTGCGCAGGCCCGCCGACAAGGGGGAAACACTCGGGTAGAGATCGATCACGCCATCACCTCCAGTCCGGACCGTTCCGGCAGCGATACAGACCGCCGCCGGAACGGCTCGGCACCGGTCGCGTCAGTGGACGGCGACCACGCCGCCATGACCGCCCCACCAGTAGACCGACACGAACAGGAACAGCCAGACGACGTCGACGAAGTGCCAGTACCAGGCCGCCGCCTCGAAGCCGAAATGGCTTTCCGGGGTGAAGTGCCCCTTGTTCGTCCGGAACCAGCACACAGCCAGGAAGATGGTGCCGACCAGCACATGGAAGCCGTGGAATCCGGTCGCCATGTAGAAGGTCGAGGGGAAGATGCCGTCGGTGAACTTGAAGGACGCGTGGACGTACTCGTAGACCTGGAAGAAGCTGAACAGGACGCCGAGCAGAACGGTCAGGCCCAGCGCCTTCGCTGCCACGCGGTTCTGTCCCTCAATGATTGCATGGTGGGCCCAGGTGACGGTGACGCCCGACAGCAGCAGGGTCAGCGTCATCATCAGCGGCATGTCGAAGGCGTCGATGACATGCACGTTGGGCGGCGGCCAGATGGCGTCGGGGTTGAGCGGCGACACCTTCGGCTCCAGCGCCGCATGGAAGAAGGCCCAGAAGAAGGCGGCGAAGAACATCACCTCGGACGCGATGAACAGCGCCATGCCATAGCGCAGGCCGATCTTCACCACCGGGGTGTGGGCATGCTCCACCACCAACTCGCGGATGACCGACCGCCACCAGCCGAACATCGTCACCAGGATGGCCAGCACGCCCAGGATCATCAGCAGCTTGCCGCCGCCATGCATGTAGATGACCAGACCGGTCGCCAGAAGCCCGCCGGAAAAGGCGCCGATCAGCGGCCAGGGGCTCGGCTTCAGCAGATGGTAGGGATGCGGGATGCCGGCGCCCGGTTCATGGGCTGACGGTTCGGCGTGCGGCATTTGCCCGTGGGTGATGTCGGCCATCGTCTCACTACCCCATATGGTTCAGTTTGTGGCGGTCGCCCCCGGCTCCGCCTTTTGTTTGCTTGCCCCCGGAGCCGGGGACGTCGATGCGGCGGCCGTGTGCTGTGCCAGCCTGGCCTCGCTGTCCTTGGCGCGGAAGAAGGTGTAGGACAGCGTGATGGTGCTCACGTCGTCCATGTTCGGATCGTCGGCCATCGACGGGTCGACGAAGAAGGTCACCGGCATGTCCACGACCTGACCAGGTTCGAGAACCTGCTCGGTGAAGCAGAAGCACTGCATCTTGTTGAAATAGGCGCCCGCCTTTTCCGGCGTGACGTTGTAGACGGCGGTGCCGACGGTCGGCGCCTTCCCGCAATTCTCCGCCCGGTAGGCGGCGAAACCGGTCTCTCCCAGCTTCAGCACCAGATCCTTCTGTTCCGGCCGGAAGCCCCAGGGAAGGGCGGAGTTGGTGTCGGCGTTGAAGCGGACGGTCACCGTGCGCCCGACGACACGCGCCGCGGCCTGTTCGGCCCGCTGGGTGGTGCCGCCGAAGCCGGTGACCGAGCAGAACAGGTTGTAGAGCGGGACCGACGCATAGGTCAGCCCGATCATCCCCGCCACCAGCCCGAACAGCGTGCCGAGGACGAGGCGGTTGCGGCGGCGCAGGCTGTCGTCGCGCCCGTTCATCCCGTCACGAGGTATCATCAGTGCGCCCCGCCCATCCGCACCACGGTGATCGCATAGAACAGGACCACCAGGGCCAGCAAAGCCGCCAGAACGGCCAGATTGCGCCCGCGCAGCTTTTTGGCCCGCAGGGCGGCTTCCTGCCGGCGCTGCTCTTCGACGGAGTTGCGGGTATCGGTCAGGTCATCGCGTTCCATCACCGTCATGCCCACCCTCCAAGGATAAGCCGCTCGCCCATCATCACGGCGAACAGCAGGAACAGGTACAGGATCGAGAAACCGAACATCTTCTTGGCCGGCTTGTCGTCGCTGGCCCGCAGGACGCGGACGGCGCAGCCGAGGAACATCAGGCCGAGGATCGCGGAAACCGCCAGATAGACCGGCCCGGCGATGCCGAGGAAGGACGGCGCAGCCGCCACCGGCAGCAGGATCAGCGTGTAGAGCAGCATCTGCCGCTTGGTCGCCGCCTCGCCCGCCACCACCGGCATCATCGGCACGCCGGCACGGGTGTAGTCGCCGTTGCGGAACAGGGCCAGCGCCCAGAAATGCGGCGGCGTCCACAGGAAGATCAGCAGGAACAGCATAATCGACGGCAAATCGACGCTGCCGGTCACCGCGGCCCAGCCGATCATCGGCGGGAACGCGCCGGCGGCCCCGCCGATCACGATGTTCTGCGGGGTCCGGCGCTTCAGCCACATGGTGTAGACGAAAACATAGAAGCCGATGGTCAGCGCCAGCAGCGCCGAGGCGGTCCAGTTCACCGCCAGCCCCATCACCACCACCGACAGCACCGACAGGGTGACGCCGAATCCCAGCGCCTCGGCCGGCTCGACCCGGCCCGACGGGATCGGACGCTTCACCGTGCGGGTCATCACCGCGTCGATGTCGCGGTCGTACCACATGTTGATGGCACCCGACGCCCCGGCGCCGACGGCGATGCACAGGACGGCGACCAATGCCAGGAAGGGGTGGATGTGACCGGGCGCCAGCACGATGCCGGCCAGCCCGGTGAAGACCACAAGCGACATGACCCGCGGCTTGAGAAGCTCGATGAAGTCACCGGCCGACGCGCCCCCTGTGTGGTTGAGCGCCAGTTCGTTCGTCACGTCCGTCATATCATGTCCTTGTCTTCTAACCCCGGGCCTTCCAACAAAAAGTCGTCACCCCGGCACCCTCACCACCGGCGCCCATGTTCGGGCTGCTCGGCCTGGTCCTGTTTCCCGGACGGGCGCCTGCTTCTGGGCGACGCCCGCCCGTTAGCACGCTTACTTGACCTGGGGCAACGTCTCGAACGCATGGAACGGGGGCGGCGAGCTGACCGTCCATTCCAGCGTGCCGGCCTGCGGGCCCCAATAGGCGCCTGGCACCCGCTCCCCGCTGCGCAGGGTCTTCCAGGCGATCCACACGAACAGCAGCGTGGAGGCGAAGGAGAGGTAGGCGCCCAGCGACGAGATCATGTTCCAGCCCCAGAAGGCATCCGGATAGTCCGGGATGCGGCGGGGCATGCCCGACAGGCCGAGGAAGTGCTGCGGGAAGAACACCAGGTTGACGCCGACGAAGGTCGTGTAGAAATGGACCTTGCCCCAGAACTCCGGATACTGCCGCCCCGACATCTTGCCGATCCAATAGTACCAGCCGGCGAAAATCGAGAACACCGCACCCAGCGACAGCACATAGTGGAAGTGCGCCACGACGTAGTAGGTGTCGTGCATGTAGTTGTCGAGACCGCCGTTCGCCAGCACCACGCCGGTGACGCCGCCGACCGTGAACAGGAAGATGAAGCCCAGCGCCCACAGCATCGGCACCCGGAACTCGATCGAGCCGCCCCACATGGTGGCGATCCAGGAGAAGATCTTCACGCCGGTCGGCACCGCGATGATCATGGTGGCGGCGGTGAAGTAGGCCTTGGTGTTGACGTCCAGACCGACCGTGTACATGTGGTGCGCCCACACGACGAAGCCGACCACGCCGATGGCGACCATGGCGTAGGCCATGCCGAGATAGCCGAACACCGGCTTCTTGGAGAAGGTCGACACGATGTGGCTGATGATGCCGAAGGCCGGCAGGATCATGATGTAGACTTCGGGGTGGCCGAAGAACCAGAACAGGTGCTGGAACAGGATCGGGTCGCCGCCGCCTTCGGGGTTGAAGAAGGTGGTGCCGAAGTTGCGGTCGGTCAGCAGCATGGTGATGGCGCCGCCCAGAACCGGCACCGCCAGCAGCAGCAGGAAGGCCGTCACCAGCATCGCCCAGACGAACAGCGGCATCTTGTGCAGCGTCATGCCCGGGGCGCGCATGTTGAAGATGGTGGTGATGAAGTTCACCGCGCCCAGGATCGAGCTGGCGCCGGCCAGATGCAGGGCGAAGATCGCCATGTCGACCGACGGCCCGCTGTGCCCCAGCGGCGAGGACAGCGGCGGGTAGATCGTCCATCCCGTGCCGGCACCGGTGCCGACGAAGGCGGAGCCCAGCAGCAGCAGGAAGGCCGGCACGATCAGCCAGAAGCTGATGTTGTTCATGCGCGGGAAGGCCATGTCGGGCGCGCCGATCATGAGCGGCACGAACCAGTTGCCGAAGCCGCCGATCAGCGCCGGCATCACCACGAAGAACACCATGATCAGGCCGTGCGCCGTGATCAGCACGTTCCACATCTGGCCGTCGGAGACGAACTGCAACCCCGGCGACTGAAGCTCCGCCCGCATGATGACGGAGAACAGGCCGCCGATCAGCCCGGCGATGACCGAGAAGATCAGATAGAGCGTGCCGATGTCCTTGTGGTTGGTCGAATAGAACCAACGCTGCACGAAGCCGGGGACGTGATGATCGTCATGCCCGTGCCCATGGTCTCCCACATGCTCACCATGTCCCGGTGTGGCGTTTGCCATGTCTCTACCCTTTGTCGCTGTCCCTGGCCGCCGTCCGCTCCGCTCTGTCGCGGAGCGCCGGCAGCTGGGTTGGGTTCTTCTTATCGCGTCGTCCCTGTGGCGGGCTGTGCGAAGTCCGCTTATTCGACCAGCGTTCCGGTCGGGCGCTGCGCCACGTCGCGGTCACCGTCCTTAGGAGCGTAGGCCGTCTTGGCCTTGGCGACCCAGGCGTCGAACGCTTCCCGAGACACGGCCTCAACCGCGATCGGCATGAAGCCGTGGTTGGTGCCGCAGATCTCGGAGCACTGGCCGTAATAGACGCCTTCGCGCTCGGCCTTGAACCAGGTCTCGTTGATGCGGCCGGGCACGCCGTCCTTCTTCAGGCCGAAGGCGGGAACCGCCCAGGAATGGATCACGTCGCCGGCCGTCACCAGCACGCGGATGGTGGTGTTCACCGGAACGACCACTCGGTTGTCGACCTCCAGCAGGCGCTTCTGGCCCGGCTTCAGGTCGGCATCGGCGATCATGTAGCTGGAGAAGGTGATGTTGCCGTGGTCGGGATATTCGTAATCCCAGTACCACTGGTGGCCGATCACCTTGATGGTCATGTCGGCCTGCGGGATGCGTTCCGCCGCGTAGAGCAGCTTGAAGGACGGAACGGCGATCACGATCAGGATGATGACCGGGACCACGGTCCAGGCGACCTCGAGCAGCGTGTGGTGCGAGGTCTTGGACGGAACCGGGTTCCTCTTCGCGTTGAACCGGACGACGCAGTAGGCCATCAGCCCCGCGACGAAGATCACGATCAGCGTGATGACGACGGTCAGCAGGTCGTTGAACGAGGTCATCAGGTGTTTGACCGGCGAGGCGGAGGGCTGCATGCCCATTTCCCACGGTCGCGGCTCGTTCGCCAGGGCGGCACTGCTCCAGCCGCCCACCATCGACAGGACCGCCGCCAGGCCGGCGGCGTACAGGCTTTGCCTTCTCATCCCCAACCCCTTCTTAGCCGCGACGCTCGTCATGGCCCGCGGTCGTCTCTCCCGCCGACGCTCCCTCCGCCCTGTTGATCCGGACCGGTTTCTGTTCGCGCGGTCCATGGTTGGGCTTATCAGCGAACGTCAGTTTATGCAGGGATCACGCCATCTTAGCGCGACATATACCCGCAGCCGGAGCTTATCCCCGTGCCCCGCTGGGTTACAAGCCTTTCCTCTCGCCCACCGATTGCCCCATCGACTGCATAGACTTTTCCTCACATTCAGATGAGCCGTGGGAACAAAGGTTGAGCGGAAACAGGGGGCATGCCATGCGGCATTCCGCCGCAGTCCGTTGGACCAGCTGATTTTCTCGGGATTGGCTTCGGGACATGAATGCCAGCGCTCAAGCCCTGGCGCGCAGGATTGTTGCGGCGGCGGTGCGCGACTCAGGAGTTGAGGATGGGCAAGGTCCGGGCGTCCCGCCAGATGCGCGAAGGTGATAGACGGCGCCCCTACCCTTCCCCGCCCGGCTAGGGAGGGTTTGCGGCACCTTCAATTCAGATCGGACAGGGCGGCAACCGCGCCGGTCAATGCCCGCCGACCAGCACCTTGCGAAATCCGCCTGACACCCGACCAGACGAAGGCGATGACGATGGGGATCATCAGCCCGACCAGCAGGTCGGGGTCGATCTTGAGGCCGAAGCCTTTCAAGCCCTTGGCCGCATAGCCGACGATGCCGACGAGGTAGTAGCTGATCGCCACCACCGACAGCCCCTCGACCGTTTCCTGCAGGCGAAGCTGCAACTGCGCGCGGCGGTCCATCGACTGGAGCAGCTCGGCATTCTGCCCTTCCACCGCAATCTCGACGCGGGTGCGCAGCAGCGTGCTGGCTCGCGCGACGCGCTGCGACAGCGAATCGAGCCGCTCCTCCACCGCCTCGCAGGTGCGGATCGCCGGGGTCAGGCGGCGGTCCATGAACTCCTGGACGGTCTGCAACCCCTCGATCCGGATCTCGCGCAGCTCCTCAATTCGCCGCTCCACCAGCTCGTGATAGGCGCGGGCGGCGCCGAATCGGTAGGCGGTCTCGGCGGCGATCTGCTCGGTCTGCGCCGCCAGCAGGGTCAGGCGGTCGAGCAGGTCGCGCTCGTCCTGAAGGCCGCGCAGGCTGGCGATGCGGGTGGTGACCTCGGCCAGCCCGGCCTCGATCGGGCCGATGCGGGGCAGCACGCCGCGCGCCATCGGCAGGGCCAGCAGGGCCAGCACGCGGTAGGTCTCGATCTCCAGCAGGCGCTGGACGACGCGGCCGGTCTGGCGCGGCGTCATCGAATGGTCGGCGACCAGCATGCGGGAGAAGCCGTCGCCATGGATGCGGAAGTCGGTCCAGGCGGTGGCCGACCGGCCGGCAATTCGCGAGCCGACATAGCTTTCGGAGCCGAACATCGCCGCCATCATGTTCGCCGAGGGTTCGGGCGTGTCGGGATCGAGCACGGCGACATGGATGCCGACCAGCAGTTCGCCCGGCAGCCCGGCCAGCCAGTCGCGCGGCAGGGCGTGCAGCGCCGGATCGACGAAGGGATCGACGACGGAGCCGGCCGGCATGGCGCTGGGACGGAAGACCGTCCAGGTCGAGAATTCGGTATGGCGTTCCCACTTCAGGTGGAAGCTGCCGAAGGAGGCGCTGTGGTGGGTGGCGCCCTGCGGCGGACGGACAACGCCGGCCCAGTCGCACAGCGCCTCCAGATGCCGGCGGTCGGCCTCCGCCGCCCCTTCGCCCGACAGCATCGCCAGCATGGTGGCGCGCACCGGGGCGGCCAGCGCCTCCGGCGGGCGGGCATGCACCTCGTTGGTGAGCGTCTGGCGCAGCGGATGATCGCGCAGCGGGCGCAGGCCGGAGATGGACGCACCGGAGCCACCGGGCCCGGCGCGGTTCAGGGTATCGGCTGTCGTCCGCGCCGCACCGTCGGTCATGATCCCCTCCGCCATCCCAGCACCGCCCCCGCTTGGCCGTTCCGTGGCCATCCCCTGGTCTTCCCTGGCCCGTCCGCCGACAGGTTACACAATCGGGCATCGGCGAACTTGCCGGATCGCGCCAGCGTCGCCACACTATAGTCTGTCCGTTAGAACACATCGTACGGTGCGGCGCGAGATCGCCCGCTATGACACTGTGTCCTACCATGGAACAAGGCCGCTACTCCCCGCGGGCCGGGCAGGCCGGGTTCCGCCCCATCACAGGTTCGGAGTTTTCATGAGCGCGCTTGCCGTCACCGACGATCTCTTCTTCAACCGCGCCGGCATGGACCGCGCCCGCGTGGAAGGCGTCGTGCAGGACGCCCTGCACAGTGCCGACGATGGGGAGCTTTATCTTGAATACGCCCAGAGCGAGTCGCTGGGCTGGGACGATGGGAAGCTGAAATCCGCCAGCTTCGACACCACCCAGGGCTTCGGCCTGCGCGCCATCGCCGGCGAGGCAACCGGCTACGCCCATGCCAGCAACCTGTCGGAAGAGGCGATCCGCCGCGCAGCCGCCACCGTGCGCGCCGTGCAGGCCGGCCACGCCGGCACTCTGGCCGAGCCGCCGGCCGGCACCAACCGCGCGCTCTACATCCCCGACAACCCCCTGCACCTCGTCCCCTTCGCGGAGAAGGTGAAGCTGCTGGCCGACATCGACGCCTATGCCCGCGCCAAGGACGAGCGCGTCCGGCAGGTCAGCTGCTCGATCAGCGGCGAATGGCAGGCGGTGCAGATCATGCGCGCCGACGGCGTGCGTGTCGCCGACCTGCGCCCGCTGGTCCGCCTGAACGTCTCGGTCGTGGTGGCCGAGGGCGACCGGATGGAGACCGGCGGCTATGGCGGCGGCGGCCGCGTCACCTACGAACACTACATCCAGCCGGAGACCTGGCGCGGCTTCGTCGACGAGGCGCTGCGGCAGGCTCTGGTCAATTTGTCCTCGGTCCCCGCCCCGGCCGGCGAGATGACGGTGGTGCTGGGCAGCGGCTGGCCCGGCATCCTGCTGCACGAGGCCATCGGCCACGGGCTGGAGGGCGATTTCAACCGCAAGAAGACCTCGGCCTTCTCCGGCCTGCTGGGCCAGCGCATCGCCGCGCCCGGCGTCACCATCGTCGATGACGGCACCATCGAGAACTCGCGCGGCTCGATCAGCGTCGACGACGAGGGCACGCCCGGCCAGTGCACCACGCTGATCGAGGACGGCATCCTGGTCGGCTTCATGCAGGACCGCATGAACGCCCGCCTGATGGGCATGCGCCCGACCGGCAACGGCCGGCGCCAGAGCTTCGCCTACAACCCGATGCCGCGCATGACCAACACGGTGATGCGCAACGGCAACCACAGCCCGGACGAGATCATCGCCTCGGTCAAGAAGGGCATCTACGCCAAGAATTTCGGCGGCGGCCAGGTGGACATCACCAACGGCAAGTTCGTCTTCTCGGCCAGCGAAGCCTACCTGATCGAGGACGGCAAGCTGGGTCCGGCGGTGAAGGGCGCCACCCTGATCGGCAACGGCCCGGACAGCCTGACCCGCGTGTCGATGATCGGCAACGACAGCCGGCTCGACCCCGGTGTCGGCACCTGCGGCAAGGACGGCCAGGGCGTGCCGGTCGGCGTCGGCCAGCCGACGCTGAAGCTGGAAGGCCTGACGGTCGGCGGCACCGCCGCCTGACGCTGCGGCGTCTGACATTTTCCGAGCCTCGATGAAGGGCCGGATCGCTTCTGCGGTCCGGCCCTTTTCGTATTTCGGGCTTGGAGCCGCCGATTGCATTGGTATCGTCAATCAGGAGTTTTTCAACTTCCCGGATTGGACGATCACACATGCATTCGTTTTCGAGAATTTTAAAGGCCGCGACGCTCGCTTTCGGGCTGGCGCTGGCCGCGACCCTTCCCGGCCATGCCCAGACCGCCCCGACCGTTGAACAGGCGGCCGCCGCCAAGGCCCCGGGCGCCAGCGCCGACCAGCTGAACGCCCGCGTCGTGGTGGCGAGCTATTTCTACGCCTCCACCGATCTCACCTCCGCCCGCTATGCCGACGATTCCAAGGGAATCGATTTCTCCAAGCCGCTGGAGGTGATCGACGTCGCCGCCGGCACCGGCTGGTACCAGTATGTCCGCACCGGCTATGACAGCGTCCGCTTCGGCAACTTCTTCTCGCCCGTGGTGACGGCGACGCCCGACTGCCTCGGAATCTCCGGCGCCGGCCGGGCCGAGTACAAGGCGGTCCTGCCCGCCGGCCAGGGGCTGAAGTCGGTTGCCGCCCCCATCGTCGACAGCTGGACCACCCCCGGCACCAGCGTGCAGACGGCGGGCGGCTGCGCCCAGGTCGTGGTGCCGAACAGCGTGAAGGCCGGCGTCACCAGCGGCGGTCTGGTACAGTAACGCCCCGCCGCAATCGCAACCCCTTCCATCGCACCCGGAGCCCCGCCATGTCCGACATCGCCACCACCGACGAACTGCGCCGCCGCATCGCGCAGGCCCAGGCCGGGGTTGCCGTGCTGGCGCGGCGGGAACCGGACAGCAGCTGGCTGGCCAGCATCCAGCGCCAGCTTGACTATGTAGACGGGGCGGCGCGGGATGGGGCCGAGCGGCTCGACCACGCCGACGAGCTGAATTTCGGCCTGCTCGCCTCGCATTATGTCGACGACGCCGACCCGGCGCTGGCGGCGGAGCTTCACACCATCAGCGCCGCGACCCGCCGCCTGTTCGGTTTCTGAGCGCCATTTTGTGCTGGCGTTCCCGGCACCCCGCTTCGATGATCGCCCTTCCGGACGGCACGGCCGAACCCGTGCCCCTCGAGAACAAGATCAAAACGGGAGATGTGCGATGGCGACGGAATCGACCGCTGGGCTGGCCCTGGTTTCCACCTTCTGCCCCGACCGGGTCGGGCTGGTGTCCGGCATCACCAGCCACCTGTTCGACCAGGGCATCAACCTGCGCGACGCCACCTTCGCCTCGCTCGGCACGGGGGCCGAGTTCTCCGCCGTCTGTGAACTGCCCGCCGGCCTGACGGTGGCGGAGGTCCAGGCCAGCCTGTCGTCCCTGAGCGTCCTGGCCGGCGCCGAGGTGAAGGTCACCCCCTTCGCCTTCGATCCCCAGCCGGGCCCGCAGGCGATGGTCACCCACCGCGTCGAGGTGTCGGGCGGCGACCAGCCCGGCCTCGTCGCCCGCCTGTCGGAGATCTTCACCCAGTTCGACGCCAACATCGTGCGGCTGGACGCGCAGACCTTGCCCGACCGCGCCGGCGAGCGCTATGTCCTGCGCTTCTCGGTCTCGATCCCGCCGGAGCGGGCGGAGGTCTGCCTGTCGGCGGTGGCCAACACCGCGGAAACGCTGGGGCTGACCTGCCGGGCGGAGGCGCTGTGAGGGGGCTGCCCCCTCACCCATGCAGGACTTTCAGCCCGACGATCCCGCCGACGATTGCTGCGATGCACAGCAGACGCAGCGCGCCGGCGGGTTCGCCGAACAGCATCATGCCGAGCAGGGCGGTGCCGACCGTGCCGATGCCCGTCCACACCGCATAGGCGGTGCCGAGCGGCAGCGTCTTGAGCGCCGCCCCCAGCAGCAGGATGCTTGCCAGCATCGCCGCGGCGGTCAGCACGCTGGGGACCAGACGGGTGAAGCCTTCGGTGTATTTCAGGCCGACGGCCCAACCGATTTCAAAAAGACCGGCGAAGAACAGCGTGACCCACGCCATGACGGTACCCTCCGTCCTGGAATGGCGGGGTCGTCCCCACCCGGTTGGCCTCTGCAAATCGGCGGGGTCGTCCCCGCGGGCCTGACCGCAGATAGGACAGGCGGCATGCCCAGTCAAGACGGCAGGGTCAAGACGGGCGGGGAATGTTGCATCGCCACGCCGGCCCGTGCAGGATGGGGTTCCTGAATGGTTCCCCCCTTCGCCGCTGGTGGCGCTGGGGGCTTTCGACGTTGGACTGCAATGACCGAAAACGGTACCGCACCGGCTCCCGAGAAGGCCGAAATCGATCGAAAACCGGCGCAAGCGGCTGCGCTTCCGCTCCTGGCACCGCGGCACGCGCGAGATGGACCTGCTGATGGGCAGCTTCGCCGACGCCCATGTCGGCGACTTCGACCACGCCATGCTCGACCGCTTCGAGGCGCTGCTGGAGCTTGGCGATCCCGACCTCTACGACTGGATGTCGGGGCGCGAGCCGGTCCCGGCGGAGCATGACACTGACGTGATGCGCCTGTTGACGGCGTTCCGTTACACACCACGTCAAGGCTCCTGACGGAGCCCGGTCAAGGCTCCCCGACACGCACTTCCCATCTCCGAGGCATCCTCCTTTGGTCAGTTACGATCTCCAGCCCGGCCGCGCCGGCCGACTCCTGATCGGCGGCGCGCCCGAGGGTCATGACGCCCGCATCCTGGCGGAGCTGGCGCAGAAGGCCGGCGGCTACGGCCTGCTGCATGTGGCGCTGGATGACACGCGCTGCGCCCTGCTGGCGGAGGCGCTGGCCTTCTTCGCGCCGAAGCTGGAGGTGCTGACCTTCCCGGCCTGGGACTGCCTGCCCTATGACCGGGTGTCGCCGAACGGCGGCATCGTCGCCCGGCGCATCGACACGCTGACCCGCCTGATCGCCCGGCGCGACGCGGCGGCGAACCGCGACGGCCTGGCGCCGCTGATCGTGCTGACCACGGTCAACGCCGTGGTGCAGAAGGTGCCGCCGCGCAGCGCCTTCAGGAATGCGGTGTTCTCCGCCAAGCTGCGCGACCGGATCGACCTGGAGAAGCTGCAGCGCTACCTCGCCGGCAACGGCTACACCCGCGCGCAGACGGTGCGGGAGCCCGGCGAGTTCGCCGTGCGCGGCGGCATCGTCGACCTGTTTCCGCCCGGCACGGAAGAGCCGTTGCGCCTCGACCTGTTCGGCGACGAGCTGGAGGGCGTGCGCGCCTTCGATCCGATGACCCAGCGCACCACCGACAAGCGGGACAGCGTCGAGCTGAAGCCGATGTCGGAGGTCTTCCTCGACGAGGCCGGGATCGCCCGCTTCCGCTCCGGCTACCGCGAGCTGTTCGGGGCGGTGACCGACGACGATCCGCTCTACGAGGCGATCTCCGCCGGGCGCAGCTATGGCGGGATGGAGCATTGGCTGCCGCTGTTCCACGAGAGCATGGACACGGTGCTGGACTATCTGCCGCGCGGCATCGTCGGCCTGGACCATCAGGCCAACGAGGCGCGCGACGCCCGCATCGCCCAGGTGGTGGATTTCCACGCCTCGCGCGACGGCATGATGACCATCGAGAAGCGGGCGGGCTCCCCGGTCTACAAGCCGGTGCCGGTCGCCTCGATGTTCATCGACGCCACCGGCTGGGACGCGCTGCTGGCGGAACGCGCGGTGGCGCAGCTCCAGATCTTCTCGACGCCCCCCGGCATCAAGGGGACGGTGGACGCCGGCGGCAAGCGCGGCCATGACTTCGCCGAGGAGCGCAACCGCCCCGACGTGAATGTCTTCGACGCGGTGAAGGACCATATCCGCAGCTTGCGCGCCGACGGGCGCCGCGTGCTGATCGCGGGATATTCCGCCGGGTCGCGCGACCGCCTGTCCAACGTGCTGGCCGACCACGGCATCCCCGGCCTGGAACCGGCGGAGAGCATGGAGGATGTCCGCCGCTTCGACCGCGGCATCATCGGCACCATCGTGCTGGGGATGGAGCATGGCTTCACCTCCGCCGACCTCGCCGTCATCACCGAGCAGGACATCCTCGGCGACCGTCTGGTCCGCCCGGCCAAGAAGAAGCGCAAGGCCGCCAACTTCATCGCCGAGCATTCGGCCCTACATGAGGGCGACATCGTCGTCCATATGGACCACGGCATCGGCCGCTACGATGGGCTGGAGACGCTGGAGGTCACCGGCGCGCCGCACGACTGCCTGCGCCTGGTCTATGAGGGCGGCGACAAGCTCTATGTCCCGGTCGAGAACATCGAGGTGCTGTCGCGCTACGGCTCGGAGGACGCCAATGTCCAGCTCGACAAGCTGGGCGGCGCCGGTTGGCAGGGCCGCAAGGCCAGGGTCAAGAAGCGCCTGAAGGACATGGCGGAGGCGCTGCTGAAGATCGCGGCCGAGCGCATGCTGAAGAAGGCCGATCCGGTTTTGACGCCGGAGGGCGTCTATCAGGAGTTCGCCGCCCGCTTCCCCTACCCCGAGACCGACGACCAGCTGAAGGCCATCGAGGACATCTTCACCGACCTCGGCAGCGGCCGGCCGATGGACCGGCTGGTCTGCGGCGACGTCGGCTTCGGCAAGACCGAGGTGGCTCTGCGCGCCGCCTTCATGGTGGCGATGAGCGGCAAGCAGGTCGCCGTCGTCGTGCCGACCACCCTGCTCGCCCGCCAGCATTTCCGCACCTTCTCGACCCGGTTCAACGGGCTGCCGGTGCGCGTCGTGCAGCTGTCGCGCATGGTCACCGCGCGCGAACAAACTCTGGTCAAGAAGGAGCTGGCGGAGGGCACGGCCGACATCGTCGTCGGCACCCATGCCCTGCTCGCCAAGGGCCTCGACTTCAAGCGGCTCGGCATGGTCATCGTCGACGAGGAGCAGCATTTCGGCGTGAAGCAGAAGGAGCGGCTGAAGGAGCTGCGCGCCGACATCCATGTGCTGACGCTGACCGCCACGCCGATTCCGCGCACGCTCCAGATGGCGCTGTCCGGCGTGCGCGAGCTGTCGCTGATCGCCACCCCGCCGGTGGACCGTCTGGCGGTGCGCACCTTCGTCCTGCCCTATGACCCGGTGGTGATCCGCGAGGCGATCCTGCGCGAGCATTACCGCGGCGGCCAGAGCTTCTATGTCTGCCCGCGGGTGGAGGATCTGGCGAAGGTGGCCGAGCGGGTGCGCGAGCTGGTGCCCGAGGTCAAGGTCGTCACCGCCCACGGCCAGATGCCGGCCAGCGAGCTGGAAGACGTGATGACCGCCTTCGACGAGGGCAAGTTCGAGGTGCTGCTCGCCACCAACATCATCGAAAGCGGCCTGGACATTCCCAACGCCAACACGCTGATCGTCCACCGCGCCGACCTGTTCGGGCTGGCTCAGCTCTACCAGATCCGCGGGCGCGTCGGCCGGTCGAAGAAGCGCGGCTATGCCTATCTGACCTATGCGCCGAACAAGCCGCTGAGTTCCACTGCCCAGCAGCGCCTGCACGTCATCGAGACGCTGGACAGCCTGGGCGCCGGCTTCCAGCTCGCCAGCCACGACATGGACATCCGAGGCGCCGGCAACCTGCTGGGCGAGGAGCAGTCGGGCCAGGTGCGCGAGGTCGGCGTCGAGCTGTACCAGCAGATGCTGGAGGAGGCGGTCGCCAGCGCGCGGGCCTCGATGCAGGAGGGGGCGGTCGCCGCCGCGGCGGCGCAGGAGTGGGTGCCGCAGATCAACCTGGGCACCCCGGTGCTGATCCCGGAAAGCTACGTCCCCGACCTGACGGTGCGGCTGTCGCTCTACCGCCGCATCGCCGATCTGGTCGACCGGGCCGAGGTGGACGGCTTCGCCGCCGAGCTGATCGACCGCTTCGGCAAGCTGCCGGAGGAGGTGGAGAACCTGCTGGACGTCGTCACCGTCAAGCGCTGGTGCAAGCAGGCCAACATCGACCGGGTCGATGCCGGGCCGAAGGGGCTGGTGCTGGCCTTCCACGACAATTTCTATGCCGAGCCCGCCAAGCTGCTGACCTACATCGCCCAACACCTGACGCTGATGAAGCTGCGGCCCGACCACAAGCTGGTCTATGTCCGCGAATGGCCCGATCCGCAGGCCCGCGTGCGCAGCGTGCAGAAGCTGGTCAAGGATCTGGCGGAGATGGCGTCGGGCGGCGGCGTGCCGCGCGGCGAGACCCCGCCGCCGCCCCCTCCCCCGCCGCCGCCCAAGCCGACCGGGGCGAAGATCGCCTCGCGCTTCGGCACGCCGTCGCGGTTCGGCCGTCCGACCGGGCGGCGCTGAGATGGATGAGCTGATCCGCACCGTGTCGCTGGCCCGCCGTCTGGCCATCGGCGACCGGCGTGCAATGGGCGATGCCCCGTCGGTCGCCGACGAGGTGGCGGCCGACCGCGGCAAGCTGGCGGAACTGGTCGGCTGCCTGTTCGACGGGAACGCCAGCGTGCGCATGCGCGCCGCCGACGCGCTGGAACGGGTGTCGCGCGGCAATGCCGGCTGGCTCGACCCCTATGTCGAGCATCTGCTGACCGATGCCGTCGCCATCGAGCAGGCGGAGGTGCGCTGGCACATCGCCCAGATCGTGCCGCGCCTGACCATGACGGAGGAGCAGCGCCACCGCGCCGCCGTCCTGCTGGCCGACTGGTTCGAGAACAGCCCGAGCCGCATCGTCCAGACCAGCGCCCTGCAGGCGGTGGTCGATCTGGCCGAATCGGACGCGGACTTGCGCGCCACTTCGGCGGAGATGCTGGGCCGCGCCATGCGCTCCGGCGTGCCGTCGTTGGCCGCCCGCGCGCGGCGCATCCTGAAGCCCTTCGAGGTGGACGAGGCGACGCTGACCGCGGCCCTGGTGCGCGAGCAGACCGGCCTGACCCTGTCGATCCTGCCGGAACGGCTGGCGGTGGCGCAGTTGCCGCCGGGCAGCGGCCTGCCGGACTGGCTCGACTGGACCGACCCGCTGGTCGGCGCCACCCGCACCGGCGAGGAGCTGTCGATCCTCTGCCGGGAGGAGCGCGTGCCCGACGGGGTGAAGGCCGAGCGCGGCTGGCGCGCCTTCCGGGTGGAGGGCGTGGTCGATTTCAGCCTGTTCGGCATCCTGGCCCGCATCGCCGTGCCGCTGGCCCAGGCCCATCTGCCGATCTTCGCGATCTCCACCTACAACACCGACTATGTGCTGGTCCGCGCCGACGACCTCGACAAGGCGGCGGACGTGCTGGCGCTGACCTGCACGGTGAAGCGGTAGGGGCGGCCGTCAGGCGCCGCCGCCCTCCCGCCGGCTTTGCTCGGCGATCTCCTCGCGCTCGCCCATCTCCTCCCACTTCTTCTGGACAGGCTTGTCGGGATCGCCGGCGGCCTTGCCGGTCTCATCGACCAGCTTGTCCTCGATCTGCTGGGCGGCTTCGGAAGGGGCGTCAGACTGGGCGTCGGAGGTGCGGGAGGCGGGGCGGTCTTCGGTGGCCATGGCGGCGATCTCCGGATTTTTGCTGAACACACGAACGGTTCCGTCCTGATAACGGCATGGCCGGCCCGGCGGTTCCGCTCCGGTTTCAAAAATTGCATGTAGAAAAGAAATACAATTTTTCTGTTGCTCGGGCTCATTTATCACAGCGACAGTGGGGTCATTGACCATCAACCCACGCGCGTGGAGGTTACGCCCATGAATGCGTCTCGCCTGTCGATTGTGGCAGCGGTCGGCCTGCTGCCGCTGACTTTGCTCGGCGCCTGTGCGCCGGCACTGCCGACACCGGCCCCCACCAAGGAGGCGGTCTGGCTCGACCAGAACTGGAAGCCGGGCGAGCGCTATTGGTATCACCATGCCAGCCAGGGCACCTCGACCTTCCCGATCCCCTATTCCTGGTTCACGGCGCTGGAGCAGCCGGACATCCGGGTCTTCGGCGAGCCTAAGATGCTGGCGGACGAATCGTACCTGCAGCAGTTCGGCTTCATCCCCAGCCCGAAGCGGCTGGGCGGCGCCACGGCGCGCGATTACGGCTATGGGGCAGAGCCCGGCTCGGCCAAGGCGGTGCTGGCCGCCTACAACCAGTCGGAGGACGAGGTCAACCCGGACGGCCTGCCGGTCGGCTTCGCCCGCACCAAGGGCTATGTCGACCCGACGACCGGCCAGTCGCTGCCCGACCAGATCGGCCTGACCTGCGCCGCCTGTCACACCGGCCACATCGAGTATAACGGCGTCAGCCTGCGCATCGACGGCGCGCCGGCCGTCATCAACCTCGATGCGCTGACGGCGGCGCTGGGCTATTCGCTGGCCTACACCAAGGTCCTGCCCGGCCGGTTCGACCGCTTCGCCGACCGCGTGCTCGGCCCCACCCGCACCGCCGAACAGACGGCCGCCCTGCGCGAGCAGTTCGAGCAGACGCTGACCACCCTGGAGACCCTGGCGAAGCGCGGCGCGGCGCAGAGCGGCAATCCGGCGGTCACCGAGGGCTTCAACCGTCTGGACGCGCTGACCCGCATCGGCAACACCGTCTTCACCAATGACCTGCTGAACGGCAAGGTGGAGTTCGACCCCTTCACCAACGTCGCCGCCATCACGGCGCCGGTGAAGTATCCGCACATCTGGAACGCGTCCTGGTTCGACTGGGTGCAGTATGACGCCTCGATCATGCAGCCGATGGTGCGCAACGCCGGCGAGTCGATGGGCGTGGCGGCGCGGGTGAACCTGTCGAACCCGGACCGCAAGCTCTATGCCTCCTCCGTGCCGGTCGACAATCTCTACAAGATGGAACAGCTGCTGGCCGGCCCGAACCCGCTGGCCCGCAAGCCGGACGGCAGCGTGACCGGGTTCCAGGGGCTGACCGCGCCGAAATGGCCGCAAGCCGTTCTGGGCACCGTCGATGAGACCAAGCGGGCACGCGGCGCGGGCCTGTACCAGGAGCTGTGCCAGGGCTGCCACCTGCCGCCGGTCGATACCCCGGCCTTCTGGGATGCGAAATACTGGACCAAGCCGAACGCCGCCAAGCAGAGCTATCTGAAGGTCACGCCGATCAATGTCGGCACCGACCCGGCCCAGGCCAACATCCTGCAAACCCGGACGGTGCAGCTGCCGGCCTTCCTGAAGGTCGATCCCGCCAGCCTGTGCAACGGCAAGCCGGGCGAGCCGGTCACGAAGACGACTTTCGCGGCGGCGCTGGGCTACGTCGTCCAGAAGACGGCCGAGACCGCCTATGACGAGAACAAAATCCCGCCCGCCAAGCGGGAGGAGATGAACGGCTTCCGTCCGAACTGCCTCCAGGCGGAAGCCGGCTACAAGGCCCGTCCGCTGGACGGCATCTGGGCCGCCGGCCCCTACCTGCACAATGGCTCGGTCCCGACGCTCTACGACCTGCTGTCGCCGCTGGAGGAGCGGCCGAAGAGCTTCTGCCTCGGCCTGCGCAGCTTCGATCCGGTGAAGGTCGGCTACCGCACCGACTGCGCCGACGGCACCTTCACCCTCGACACCAAGATCCCCGGCAACACCAATGTCGGGCACCAGTTCGTCGGGTCCGGCGTCGCCGGCAGCGGCATCATCGGCCGCGGCCTGTCGGAACAGGAGCGGTGGGATCTGGTGGAATATCTGAAGACCCTGTAACGCCTGTCCCCGCGACCGGGCCGGCGGTCAGTCCTCCGCATGCAGCGCGTCGGCCAGCCGTTGCGCCAGGGCCGCCGCCGCCGCCGGCTGGTAAGGCTCGGCATGGCCGGCTCCCCAGACCGGACCCGGCCATGCCGGATCGCCGCGCGTCCGCCCGATCACATGGACGTGCAGCTGCGGCACCATGTTGCCGAGCGCCCCGACATTCATCTTGTCCGGCGCGAACAGCCGCTCCACCACGCGGGAGGCTCGCGCGATCTCCCGCATCAGCGTCGCCTGGTCCCCGTCGCCGAGCCGGTGGATTTCCACGGCACTCTCGCGCATCGGCACCAGGATCAGCCAGGGCCACAGCCGGTTGTTCATCAGCAGAACCCGGCAAAGATCCAGATCGGTCACATGAAGTGTGTCGGCCTGTAGCCGTTCGTTAAGGGAAAACATGCTTCACTCCTCTCTGGCACTCGCTGTCTGGCACTGACCGGAAGCATCATCCGGGAATAATCCGGAGGCTGCCCTGTTGTAGCCGGCAGTGGCGGGCCAACCGCGAAGCTTGTATAGAAGGCCGTGCGCGCCGGCCATACGGCACGGGCGGCATTCGTTGGACGATTGAGAGAGTTCGGTCCGAGGCAATGGTCGGGGCGGCAACGATCCCCTTGCGCCATTTCCGCGGGCCGTATCCATGTTTTCTGGTGCGGCGAGCGAGAACGACCCACATGCGCAAATCGGCCTTTGCGGTTCTGATCCTGGTGATCCTCGGCAACATCGCCTTCTGGGCGCTGTGGAACCGTCCGGTGGACGAGCGGTCCTGGGCCGGCGCCATCACCGGCGTCGCCTATACCCCCTTCCATTCGGACAAGAGCCCCTCGAAGGGCGACAAGGCGTCCGCCGACGACATCGAAAAGGACATGACGGCGCTGGAAGGTGCTGTAAAGGCGGTCAGAACCTATTCGACCACCGACGGCTCGGAAATGGTCGCGGCCATCGCCGCCAAGCACGGCCTGCCGGTGACCGCCGGCGCCTGGACCGCCGGCAAGCCGGAAATCGACGAGCCTGAACTGGCCGGCCTGATCAAGCTCGCCCGCGCCAACAGCAACGTCCGCCGCGTGCTGGTCGGCAACGAGGCGATCCTGCGCGCCGACCTGACGGTCCCGCAGGCAATCGAGTACGTCAAGCGGGTGAAGAAGAAGGTCAACGTCCCGGTCTCCATCGCCGAGCCGTGGCACGTCTGGCTGAAGAACCCCGAGCTGGCCGACGCGGTGGACTTCCTCGCCGTCCATCTGCTGCCCTACTGGGAAGGCGTGCCGGTCGACCAGTCGGTCGATTACGCCATGTTCCGCTACAACGAGCTGAAGGCGAAGTTCCCGAACAAGCACATCCTGATCGGCGAGATCGGCTGGCCGGCCGACGGGCCGTGGCGCCGCGGCGCCGAGGCGAGCCAGGTCAACCAGGCCAAGTTCATCCGCAACTTCCTGAACGTCGCCGCCCAGAACAAGCTCGACTACTTCATCATGGAGGCCTTCGACCAGCCCTGGAAGCGGGAGATTGAGGGCACGGCGGGCACCAGCTGGGGCCTGTGGGACTATCAGCGCAACCCGAAATTCCCGATGATCGGCGGGGTACACGAGATCCGCAACTGGGAGATCAAGTGCGCCACCGCCGTGGCGCTGGGCTTCCTGCCGCTGGTGTTCTTCCTGTGGCGCCGCAGCGACCTGAAGATCGGCGGGCAAATCTTCTACGGCGCGCTGATCCAGGCGGTCGCCTCCGTGCTGGTCTTCACCGTCAGCGCCGCCTCGGCCGCCGGCCTCGCACTCACCACCGAAATCGCCTGGGGCCTGCTGATCTTCTGCCAGCTGGTGCTGTTCGCGGTCATGCTGATCGACGGCATGGAGCTGACCGAGGTCGTCTGGCAGCACAAGTTCAAGCGCAAGTTCATCCCCTGCTCCGCCGCCCCGCTGCCCAATGCGGCGAAGGTGTCGATCCATGTGCCCTGCTACAACGAGCCGCCGCACATGGTCATGCAGACGCTGGACGCGCTGGCCGCCCTCGATTACCCGAACTACGAAGTCCTGCTGCTGGACAACAACACCAAGGATCCGGCGGTCTGGCGGCCCATCGAGGAATATTGCAAGAAACTGGGGCCGAAGTTCCGCTTCTTCCACCTCGACAACTGGCCGGGCTTCAAGGCCGGCGCGCTGAACTTCGGTCTGGCGCAGACCGCCCCGGATGCCGAGCACATCGCCGTCATCGACAGCGACTATCAGGTCCATCCCGACTGGCTGAAGGCGACCATCCCGCACTTCAACCGGCCGGAGGTCGGCTTCGTCCAGTCGCCGCAGGATTATCGCGAGTGGGAACACGACCTGTTCCAGCGCATGACCAACTGGGAATATGCCGGCTTCTTCCACATCGGCATGATCCAGCGCAACGAGCGCAACGCGATCATCCAGCACGGCACCATGACCATCATCCGCAAGTCGGCCCTGGAAAAGGTCGGCCGCTGGGGCGAATGGTGCATCACCGAGGACGCCGACCTCGGCCTGCGCCTGTTCGAGCATGGCTATGAGGCCGTCTACATGCCGGAGAGCTACGGCAAGGGCCTCGTGCCCGACAGCTTCTCCGCCTACAAGACGCAGCGCTTCCGCTGGGCCTATGGTGCGGTGCAGATCCTGAAGCATCATTGGCGCCAGCTGTCGCCCGGTGCCAAGGAGCTGACCGCCGGCCAGAAGTATCACTTCATCACCGGCTGGCTGCCCTGGTTCGCCGACGCCGCCCACATGGTGTTCGGCATCGCCGGCATCCTGTGGTCCATCGGGCTGATGGCCTTCCCGAAATATTTCGAGTTCCCGCCCAACGTCTTCATGATCCCGACGCTCAGCGTCTTCGCCTTCAAGGTCGGCGCCTCGCTCTGGCTCTACGAGGCGCGGGTGAGGTGCGGCTTCTGGGACAAGGTCGGCGCGGCGGTGGCCGGCATGGCGTTGACCCACACGGTCGGCCGCGCCATGTGGCTCGGTATGTTCACGTCCGGCCGTCCCTTCGTCCGCACGCCGAAATGCGAGAACCAGCCGGCGCTGATGCAGGCCTTCCTGATGGCGCGGGAGGAACTGGTTCTGCTGGTGTCGCTGTGGGGAGCGGCGCTCGCCATCGTCATGGTCTTCGGCCATGAGAACCGCGACGCCTTCATGTGGTCGGGCCTGCTGGTGGTGCAGTCGCTGCCCTATCTGGCCGCCTTCATCACCGCACTGATCAACGTCTTCCCGACGCTGGGCTTCGGCAGGAACAAGCCGCAACCGGCCGACAATGCGGTGGCCAGCGCCGGCGACTGATGGTCATAGGCCGGCGCTTCGGCTTGGAAGGAAGCGCCGGCTCTGCCAGACTGGATCGCCAGGGGTAACCAGTCCCGGGAGGCGGCTCATGTCCGGCAATCTCACCTCCGGACGCGGCATCGGCCCACCGGAGTTCAGTGTCCGCACCACAGCCGGCGTCGAGCGGACCGGCAGCGCCACCGACCGCAACCACCGCCGCAACCCACGGCGGGAGCAGCAGGAGCGCGAGCAGGAGCGGCGCGACCAGAGCCCGCCCAACCCACAGCGCCGCCGCCTCTACGACCTGCTGTTCGATGAGGTCGACCAGTTCGAGGGGCTCGACGACGGGCAGCGCAGCCGGCTGAAGGACAATCTCCGCAGCCACCTGTCCCACCGTGCCGCTGCCCTTACCCCTCAGGCCGCAGCCAATTTCCCAGCCGGGCCGGTTCCCCATGACGAGGAAGCGCTGGCCGAGGCCCTGCTGAAGGACCCGGCGGCGCCGATCCCGGTCGATGCCGAGCACATCGTCCAGGCCGTCACCGCGGCAGCGCCGGCGCAGGATGCGGAAACCGCCCGGATGGCCGAACAGCTACGCGACTGCCTCTCCCGCAACACCGACCGCGCGCGCAAGGTGGCGGTCTATCTGCACCTGCTGCTGACGCTGGAGGGGGCGTTCCGGCCGCATGTGGTGATGGATGTGTAGGTGAGGGCATTCGCCAGCCGCCAAAAAACAGAAAGCCCCACCTTCCTTTCGGAAAGCGGGGCCTTTCGTCACGCATGACCGGACGGTGTCACTCCGGCGTGGAGGCTTCGCCGTCGGCTTCCGGGGTGCCCATCATCGCGTCGGCGACCAGACCGGCGTTGCCGCGGATCTTGGCCTCGATGGCGTCGGCCATCTCCGGGTTGTTGCGCAGATAGGTCTTGGCATTCTCGCGGCCCTGGCCGATGCGGGTGCCGTCATAGCTGAACCACGCGCCCGACTTGTCGACCACGCCGGCCTGGATGCCGAGGTCGAGCAGCTCGCCGACCTTCGACACGCCCTCGCCATACATGATGTCGAACTCGACCACCCGGAACGGCGGGGCCATCTTGTTCTTCACCACCTTGACGCGGGTCTGGTTGCCGACGACGGTGTCGCGGTCCTTGATCGAGCCGATGCGGCGGATGTCGAGGCGGACGGAGGCGTAGAACTTCAGCGCGTTGCCGCCGGTCGTCGTCTCCGGGTTGCCGAACATCACGCCGATCTTCAGGCGGATCTGGTTGATGAAGATCACCAGGCAGTTCGACTTGGAGATCGAGCCGGTCAGCTTGCGCAGGGCCTGGCTCATCAGGCGGGCGTGCAGGCCGACATGGCTGTCGCCCATCTCGCCTTCCAGTTCGGCGCGCGGCACCAGGGCCGCCACCGAGTCGACCACCAGCACGTCGATGGCGCCGGAGCGCACCAGCGTGTCGGCGATCTCCAGCGCCTGCTCGCCGGCATCCGGCTGGGAGATCAGCAGTTCGTCGATGTTGACGCCCAGCTTGCGGGCATAGGACGGGTCGAGCGCATGCTCCGCATCGACGAAGGCGCAGGTGCCGCCGGCCTTCTGGGCCTGCGCGATGGCGTGCAGGGCCAGCGTCGTCTTGCCCGAGCTTTCCGGCCCGTAGATTTCGACGATGCGGCCCTTCGGCAGGCCGCCGATGCCCAGCGCGATGTCGAGACCGAGCGAGCCGGTGGAAATCACCTCCGTCTCGACCAGGTTCTCCTTGGCGCCGAGCTTCATGATCGAGCCCTTGCCGAACGCGCGTTCGATCTGGCTCAGGGCGGCATCGAGCGCCTTCTGCTTGTCCATGGAATCCTTCTCGACCAAACGAAGCTGTGCGGACGACATGCCCGGTACCCCTCTCTTAGAACACACGGTCGGCGCTCTTGCAACGAGGCTGAATGTACTCTCTTCGTTCTCGTTTGCAAGCGCCGATGTTGCCGGTGCGTTCCTATTTTTCCGGGGTTGTCCAGGCTCGTTTTCGCGAACGAATTCGCTCCCCCATCCGCTGTCCCGGCTGCCCCTCACCGCCCGTCGCGGATGACCTCCTTCACCTTGGAGGCCAGCTGCTTCAGCGAGAAGGGCTTGGGCAGGAAATGGGCGACTTCGACGCCGTCGATCTCGCCCAGCCGGTCCTCGGCATAGCCGGAGATGAAGATGACCCGCATCTCCGGGCGCAGCCTGCGGACATGGCGGGCCAGCGTCGGCCCGTCCATCTGCGGCATCACCACGTCGGTGATCAGCAGGTCGATGGAGGCGCCGTTGGTCTCGATCTGCTGCAAGGCCGCCTCGCCGTTCTTGGCCTCCAGCACCTGATAGCCCTTGTTGCGCAGCGCGCGGGCGGAGAAGACGCGCACCGCATCCTCGTCCTCCACCAGCAGGATGATGCCGGTGCCGGTCAGGTCGCTGCCGCGCCGCTCGCGCGGCTCCGCCGTATCGACCGGACGCAGCTCGCCCTGGTGGTGGGGCAGCAGGATGGTGAAGGTGGTTCCCTCCCCCACGGCCGAATCGACCAGCACGAAGCCGCCGGTCTGCCGCACGATGCCGTAGACCGTCGACAGGCCGAGCCCGGTGCCCGACCCGACCTCCTTGGTCGTATAGAAGGGCTCGAAGATGCGCTGGAGATTCTCCCGCGCGATGCCGCAGCCGGTGTCGATCACCTCGATGGAGACATAACTGCCGGCCGGCACCGTCTCGTGCTCCCGCCGCTCCGGCTGGCTGACGACGTAGTTGGTGGTGTTGACGATCAGCTTGCCGCCGCCGGCCATGGCGTCGCGGGCATTGACCACCAGATTGATGATGACCTGCTCCAGCTGATTCTGGTCGACCTTGACCAGACCCAGGTCGCGGCCATGGATCATCTTCAGTTCGATGTTCTCGCCGATCAGCCGGCGCAGCAGGTTCGCCAGCTCCGCCAGCACGTCGGTCACGTTGATGACGCGCGGCTGAAGGGTCTGCTGGCGCGAGAAGGCCAGCAGCTGCCGCACGAGGTTGGCGGCGCGGTTGGCGTTCTGCTTGATCTGCATGATGTCGCTGAAGGACTGGTCGCCCGGCTTGTGCCGCAGCAGCAGCAGGTCGCAGAAGCCGATCATCGCCGTCAGCAGGTTGTTGAAGTCGTGCGCCACGCCGCCGGCCAGCTGGCCGACCGCCTGCATCTTCTGCGACTGGGCGAACTGGGCCTCCAGGCTCTTGCGCTCGGTCATGTCGATGAAGTGCAGGATCAGGCCGACACCGTCGCCGCGCGCCCCATCGCCCCTGGCACCATCGCCCCTGCTACCCTCGCCGCGGCCATCCGTCCGCACCGGGTTGGCGAGGCGCCGGGCATAGAGCTGGGCGGTCAGCTCGCGCCCGCCGGACAGCCGGACCTCCAGCGGGTGGGCCGGGTCGGCGCCGCCCTGCACCGACCGCAGCCGGGCGATCACCGCCTCGCGCTCCGCCGGAACGATCAGGTCGGCCATCGGGCGGTTGATGACGCTGCCGGACTCGCTGCCGATCAGCGCCAGGAAGGCCTCGTTGCATTCGGTCAGCTGCCCGGTCTCGTCGACGAGCGCGATGCCGATGGGCGCATCCTCGAAGAAGCGCTGGAACCGCTGCTCGGACTGGCGCAGCGCCTCCTGCCATTCCCGTTCCGGGGACAGGTCGCGCACCACCGACCGGGTGTGGATGGTGCCGTCGTCGGCCTGCACCACGCTCTGCGCCACCGCGACCTGGAACCGCCGGCTGCGCAGACCCACCATGGTCAGCTCGCCGCGCTGCTCGCCGCCGCCATGGTCGAACAGGTCGTAGGGGGCGGCGGACACCGGGGGAGCCGCCAGGATGCCGTGCAGCCGCGATTCACCGTCGGTCAGGTCGCCGGGGGCGGCCTCCAGCCATTGGGCCAGGGTGGCGTTCACGAACAGGAAATGGCCGTTCTGATCGACCGAGAAGAAGCCGACCGGCGCATGTTCCATGAAGTCGGCGAGCTTGGCCTGCTCGCGCAGCATGACATGCTCCAGCTCGCGCCGCGCGGTGATGTCCTCGATCCGCCAGTGGACGGAGCCGGGGAAGCCGGCCACCGGCTGGCCCTGCACCTTGCGCCATTCCGGCGGGTGCCCGTCCAGCGCCGGGATCGCCAACTCGGCCGAGGCAGCCCCCCCGCCTTCACCCGTTCGCGCAGGCGGCGGAATTCGCGCGCGCTGTCGGGGTCGCCGGAGAATTGGCGGGCCAGGGCGTCCAGCGGCCGTTCGCCGCGGCGCCAGCCCGACAGCTCGCGGAAGGCGGCGTTGACGAACACCACATCGTCCGTTCCGTCGCAGACCAGCTGTCCGGCCGGCATCCCTTCCAGCGCGCCGCCGAGAAGCGCGCCGATGTGGGCCGACCGCCGCACCACCGACACGCTGCGGGCGATCAGCAGGGCCACGCCCAAGGCCACCAGCGCCGCCCCCAGCCAGCCGACCGCATCGTGCTCCAACAGCAATCCGGCGGCCAGCACCAGCAGTCCGGCCGGCGCCAGCGCATACTGCACCAGCATCAACACCCCGCCGGACGAAGCCTTGCGGTTCACTGCATCGCGCGCGGTGTCGGAAAGGGAAGTTGCGTCGTCCACCAATACTCCAAACCCCACACGGTCCGGCCGGGACATGCCCCGGTCCGCACTTGCCCGTCACACCACCTGCGATGGCCGGCCGATCCAGCCGATCCCGTCAACCGCCCCTTCAACCGTCAAGGGGCCGGAGCCGTTGCACCCAGATCGAATGAATCCGGATCGATTGAACCGGATCGGTTGCCCCGGATCAATTGCGCAGCGACCGCCCTTTCAGCTTGAAGACATAGGTGATGACTTCGGCGACCGCCCGATAATGCTCGGATGGAACTTCCTCGTCGATATCGCAAGCGGCATAGAGCGCACGGGCAAGGGGCGGGTTTTCTATGACCGGGACATTGTTCGATTCGGCGATCTCGCGAATCTTGAAGGCGACCTGATCGACACCCTTCGCCAGCACCATCGGCGCGCCCATCTGGGTGGGATCGTATTTCAGCGCAACCGCAAAGTGAGTCGGGTTGGTGACGACCACGTCGGCATTCGGCACCGCGGCCATCATGCGCTTGCGCGCGCGCTCGAACCGGATCTGCCGGATGCGGCCCTTGACCACGGGGTCGCCTTCCTGCTGCTTGTGCTCGTCCTTCACCTCCTGCTTGGTCATCTTCATCTTCTTGTCGAACTGCTGCTTCTGCCACAGGAAGTCGCCGGCGGCGATGAAGGTCAGGACGACGAGGACCCAGACCAGCAGGCGATGGGCCAGCCCGTCCATCTGCAACAGCATGGCAACGATGTCGATGCCGATATAGGCCTCGATGCCGCCGAACATCGGCACCAGCGCCATATAGGCGACGCCGCCGACCACCCCCAGCTTGACGATGCTCTTCAGCAGCTCGACGCCCTGGTTGGCCTTGAACATGTTCATCAGGCCGGGCAGCGGGTTCAGCTTGCCGAACTTCGGCGAGATCAGCTCCCACGAGACGTGGAAGCCGGTCTGCCCGATGGTCGACAGGACGCCGGCCACCACGAACAGCAGGATGGGCAGCCACAGCGCCCACATGGCGTCGGTCATCACCCGGAACAACAGCGCCCCGACCCCGGCCCGGTCGAAGGTGATGCGGTCCAGATTCTCGAAATAATAATTCAGGCGGAAGACCAGCCCCTTCAAGGTGCCGGGCAGGATGGAGACCAGAACCACCAGCATCGCCGCGACCATCAACCAGTTCGCGGCCTCGCGGGTCATCGCGAACTGGCCCTGTTTGTGGGCCTCGTCGAGCTTTTTTCCCGTCGGGTCTTCTGTTTTGGAGGACTCGTCAGCTTCTTCCGACACCGGCGTCCTCCTTCTACAGCGGCTTCAGGAATTCGATGAAGGTCGATTCGAAGCGCGACAGCCAGAACAGCATCATCGCCCCCAGCGTCAGGGCGAACATGAACAGCCCAAGCAGCACCTGGACCGAGGTGAACAGCTGGAACACCTGCACCTGCGGCGCCAGCTTGTTCAGGAGCCCGAGCGCCAGCGCGAACAGGATGCCGGTGATCAGGAAGGGAGCTGCCATCTGCACCCCCATCATGAAGCTCTTCGACACCAGCTGCCCGACCACGTTCGCCATGTCGTCGACCGGGATGGCGGCACCGGGCGGGAAGGTGGAATAGCTGTCGACCACCGCCATGATCAGCAGATGGTGCAGGTCGGTGACGAACAGCAGAAGCAGTCCCAGCCACCCCATCAGCGAACCGGGCAGCGACCCGGCGGACGCCAGCGCCGGGTTGAAGATCTGCGCGTTGGCCAGCCCGCTCTGCAGGCTGATGATGGTGCCGGCCACCTCCAGCGCGCCCATCAGCAGCCGGGCGATGGTGCCCATGAAGATGCCTATGGTCATTTCGCCGGCGGCCAGCACCAGCAGCTGGAACGGGTTGCCCGGCATCGGCGGCAGCATCGGCCGGATCGCCGGCGCCGCCACCATGCTGACCACCAGCGCGAACAGCAGCCGTGCGCGGGTGGGAACGAAGGCGTCGCCGATGGTCGGCATCACGCTGAAGGCGGTGCCGACCCGCATGAAGACCAGCATCCAGACGAAGATCTGTTCGCCCAGCAGCTGCTGCAGGATGGTCATTGGCCCGCCGCGGCGGCGGTCGGTGCCGGGGCGGGCGTCACGCCGGTGCCGGGGGTGAAGGGCGCGCCGCCATTCTCGTTGGCGCCGACGCCGATGGCGACGATGCGGTCGGCGACCTCATGCTCGAAGAACTCGGTCAGCTTGCTCAGCATGAAGGGCATCAGCAGGATGCTGAGCCCGAAGACCAGCATCACCTTCGGCACCATGGCGATGGTCTGCTCGCTGATCTGGGTGACGGCCTGGAAGATGGAGATGACGGTGCCGAGCGCCATCATGATGACCAGAATCGGTCCGCACACGATCACCAGCGTGACGATCGAGGTGCGGCAAAGCTCGATGACTTCGGTCTCGTTCATAACTGCAAGCTGGGCATGACGGCGGCTGGGACCGGGCGCAGGCCGTCACATCGGCATGCGCAGGATTTCCTGGTAGGCGTTCAGCACCTTGTCGCGCACGGCGGTGACGGTCTGCAACGTCACCTCGGCGTTGGTCACCGCCTGGACGACGTCGTTCAGGTCGGCCTTGCCGACGGCCGCCATCGCCGAGATGTCCTCGCTCTTCCTCAGGGTGCCGATGCTCTCCTTGGCCGCCTGCTCCAGCACGTCGCCGAAGGAGGCGCCGTCGCGCGCGGGCATGCCGGGGCCGGTCGTCTTGGCGGCGGTGGTGGCATAGGCCGCGGCGGCGTTCAGCGGATTGATCATGGCGGCGGTTCCGGTCGGTCAGGAGGGTTTGCGGCTGAGCAGGCGAAAATCAGGTGCGGAGAAGGTCGAGCGTGCGGGTCAGCATCTGGCGCGCGGTGTCGATGGCCGACAGGTTGGCTTCGTAGCTGCGCTGGGCCTCGCGCATGTCCATCGCCTCCACCACCGAATTGACGTTGGGCATCAGGACATAGCCGTCGGCGTCGGCCGACGGGTGCGACGGGTCGTACTTGCGCTGGAAGTCGCTCTTGTCCACATCGACCTTGGCGACGCGGACCTTGTCGACGTCCATCGCCCGGTCCAGCTCGTTCTTGAAGATGACGGTCTTGCGGCGATAGGGCAGATCGCCGGGCGTCTCGGCGGTGGTGTTGGCGTTGGCCAGATTCTCCGAGATGACCTTCAGGCGCGTGCCCTGCGCCTTCATGCCCGAGGCGGACACCGCCATCGACTTGTAGAGATCCATCGCACCGCCTCCTCAAAACCCGGCCGGAAAGATCGGCCGGAATGACGCTCAGCTGCCCGAGCGGATCGCCGACTTGATCATCGCCACCTGCTTCTTATACAGGTTCGTGATGGTCTGGTAATCCATCGAACTCTGGCTCATCCGCATCATCTGGTCTTCCAGCACGACGTTGTTGCCGTCCGGCGCCGTCTCGTACGGATCGCGCACCTTCTGTTCCTGGGCCATGCCGCCGGCGCCGCGGGTGCCGGCCAGATGGGACGCGTTGGTCGCCACCGGGGTCAGCCGCCGGCTGTCGCTCAGCGCGTCGCGGAAGCTGAAGGGCTTGAGGTCCCGGCTCTTGTATTCGGGCGTGTCGGCGTTGGCGATGTTCTGCGACAGGACTTCCTGGCGTTGGGTCAGCCAGTCCATCTTGCGCGACATCAGTTTGAAGAGTCCGAGATTTCCGAGGTCCATCGCCCTGATCCCGCCACCAATACCGCCGCCGATCCCGCCGAATGCCGCCCTGACGGCGGCGTCCGGCAAGGATATCGCCATGGAGTGCAATGGTCGCCCGTTTGCGTTAACGAAGGATGAATCCTTACCTGCGAGAATCGGCCGGGACAACCGCCTTTACAGTTCGTTAAGCCTACCGGTCCAGGATGCGGCGCAGGAAGGACCCCCTGACCAAGGCCGCCTGTTGTCCGCGCAAGCCCGCCCTCCCGCCCCGTCGCCTGCCGGCCCGACTGCCGGCAAGAGGCAGCCTGCCGCCCGGCGCCCGGCGCAACGCCCGGTCGCGGTGGCGCTGAAGTACGAGCTGGGCACCGAGAGCCTGCCGCGGATCGTGGCCACCGGCAAGGGCACGGTGGCGGAACAGATCCTGGAGGTCGCCTTCGCCAACGGCGTGAAGGTGCGCGAGGACGCCGATCTGGTCGAAATCCTGTCCGCCATCGAGGTCGACAGCGACATTCCGGTCGAAGCCATCGCCGCGGTGGCCGAAATCCTGGCCTATGTCTACCGCGCCAACGGCACCCTGCCGCCGGAGCCGCGATCCGAAGAGAGTCCGGAGGAGGACAAGCCGTGACCCGTCCGCCATCCATGCCGCCATCCGCCCTTTCGCCCTCCCCCGCTCCTCCCGGTCCAGACGGCACCGAGTCGGCAGCCGGCATCGCGCAACGGGCGGCAGCGCTGGGCGCCACGCTCGACGACGCGCGGGCGCAGGCGGAGGCCGGCGTCCTGATCGATCTCGCCGGGCTGGAGGACCGCGTCGCCCATCTCTGCCTTGCCGCGGAGACGCTGCCGCGGGGCGAGGCGCGCACGCTGCTCGGCCCGCTCGGCGATTTGGTTGCGGCGCTGGGTCCGCTCGCCGCCGCCCTGACCGACCAGCAGAAAGGACGCGAGGAGGCCGTCTCCGCCGCACTGGCCGGCCGCGACGATCCGCACACCGCCCGCCAGCGCGCGGCGGCCGCCTATGGCCGCAGCGCCGGCCCGGCCGGATCCGGTCTGGCGGATCCCGGCCTGACAGATACCGGCCTGACAGATACCGGCCTGGCCGACGACACGCCCTGACCAGAGAAAGCCTGCCGTTTCCATGGATCTCGACCAGTATATCAAATTCCTGATGGCGCTCGTCTTCGTCGTGGCGCTGATCATGGTCGTCGCCTGGGTGATGCGCCGGGTCGGCATGGCCGGCGGAACGGTGCGCGGACGCGCCCGCCAGCGCCGGCTGAGCGTGGTGGAGGCCCTGCCGATCGACGCCAAGCGGCGGCTGGTCCTGGTCCGCCGCGACGACCGCGAGCATCTGATCCTGCTGGGCGCCAACGGCGACCTGCTGGTCGACAGCACGCCGGCGGGCGGGTTCGACAGCGCGCTCGCCGGGGCGGAGGCCGCACCGGGCGACACCCCCCGCCCGGCGGGGAGCGATCCGCGATGAGGCTGGCCATGCTCCGCCGTCTCCGGTCCTGCTGGAAGCCGGCCGCCGCCGGGCTGGCGCTGGCGCTCGCCGTCGGCGTGGCGCTGGGCCTGAGCGCCGGGCCGGCGCTGGCGCAGAGCCTGACCTTCGACCTGGGCGACGCCGGCGGCACCGCCACCGGCCGCATCGTCCAGACCATCGGGCTGATCACGGTGCTGTCGCTGGCGCCGTCGATCCTAATCATGATGACGGCCTTCACCCGCATCGTCATCGTGCTGTCCTTCCTGCGCAACGCGCTGGGCGTGCAGCAGGTGCCGCCGACCACGGTGATGATGTCGCTGGCGCTGTTTCTGACCTTCTTCGTCATGGCCCCGGTGTTCGAGCGCAGCTACGCCCAGGGCATCCAGCCGCTGATGAATCAGGAAATCGACGAGATGGAGGCGTTCCGCCGCACGATGGCGCCGCTCCGCGATTTCATGCTGCACCACACCGCCGAGAAGGACCTGCGCCTGTTCATGGACATGGCCCGCATCCAGTCGGTGCCGGAGGCGAACGACATGCCCCTGCATGTGCTGGTCCCGGCCTTCATGATTTCCGAGATCAAGCGCGGCTTCGAGATCGGCTTCCTGCTGTTCCTGCCCTTCCTGATCATCGACATGGTGGTGTCGTCGATCCTGATGTCGATGGGCATGATGATGCTGCCGCCGACCATGGTGGCGATTCCGTTCAAGATCATCTTCTTCGTGCTGGTCGACGGGTGGTATCTGATCGCCGGCTCGCTTGCCCGCAGTTTCGGAACGCTCTGAGGCGACACGCACAGCGGGAAAAGTCCTGCGCACTTCGTCGCATCCCCCCGGCGCCGGAGGGGCCGCGCAAGCACGCTCTGGCGTCGGGCGCCGTAAACGCGTATGAGGAAAGGCGATGCGCGTTTACGGCGGGATGGGCGGCCCGGCGACCATCGCCGCCACCACGGGCGCCATCGAACGGGCGTTTTGAACGACGGACCAACTTCGGACCGCAATCACTGCATGACTGATACCGCTTTGAAGGCCGCGCAGCCCGACACCGGCAAGCTCGCGACGCTGACCCTCGGTGCCCTGGGCGTCGTCTTCGGCGACATCGGCACCAGCCCGCTCTACACGCTGCGCGAATGCTTCGGCGGCGAGCATGGGCTGCCGCTGACCCACGACAACGTGCTGGGCATCATGTCGCTGGTGTTCTGGGCACTGGTGATGGTCGTCACCGTCAAATATGTGGGCTTCGTCATGCGGGCCGACAACAAGGGCGAGGGAGGCATCCTCTCCCTGCTGGCGCTGGCGTCGAAGACGCGGCCCGACGCCTCGGGCCGGCTGACCGTGCTGACGGCGCTGGGGCTGTTCGGTGCCGCGCTGTTCTACGGCGACGGCATGATCACCCCGGCGATGTCCGTGCTGTCCGCGGTGGAAGGCCTGGGCGTGGCCGAGCCGGCGCTGGAATCGGCGGTGGTGCCGCTGACCGTCGCCATCGTGATCGCCCTGTTCGCCATCCAGAGCCACGGCACCTCGCGCGTCGGGGCGCTGTTCGGTCCGATCATGCTGGCCTGGTTCGCCACGCTGGGCGTCCTCGGTCTGCTGGAGGTGATCGAGCAGCCGAGCGTGCTGGTCGCCTTCAACCCGCTCTACGCCATCTCCTTCTTCGCCGACCACGGCATCGCCGGTTTCCTGGTGCTGGGTGCCGTGGTGCTGGCGGTGACCGGCGGCGAGGCGCTCTATGCCGACATGGGCCATTTCGGCCGCCGCCCCATCCAGGTGGCCTGGCTGGCGGTGGTGCTGCCGGCGCTGCTGCTGAACTATCTGGGCCAGTGCGCGCTGCTGCTGAACGACCCGACGGCGGTGCGCAGCCCATTCTACCTGCTGGCGCCGGATTGGGCGCTCTATCCGCTGATCGGCCTGTCCACCGCCGCCGCCGTCATCGCCAGCCAGGCGGTCATTTCCGGCGTGTTCTCGCTGACCCGGCAGGCGGTGCAGCTCGGGCTCTGCCCGCGTCTCGACATCCGCCACACCTCCAACGAGGAGGAAGGGCAGATCTACATCCCCCGCGCCAACTGGGGCCTGCTGGCCGCGGTGCTGGGCCTCGTCCTGGTGTTCCAGTCCTCCAGCCGCCTCGCCGCCGCCTACGGCATCGCGGTGACCGGCGACATGATCATCACCACCAGCCTGTTCCTGGTGGTGGCCCGCCGCCGCTGGAACTGGAGCCTGCCGGTCTGTTTCGGGGTCGGCGCCGCCTTCCTGACGGTGGAGGTCTCCTTCTTCGCCGCCAATGCGGTGAAGATCCCCCATGGCGGCTGGGTGCCGCTGGTGATCGCCTGCGTCACGCTGGGCCTGATGTCCACCTGGCGCCGCGGCCGCGCGGTGCTGACCAAGCGGCTGGCCGAGGAATCGCTGCCGCTCGACGCCTTCATCCAGCGGCAGGCGAAGAAGGGCGACATCCATCGGGTGAAGGGCACGGCGGTCTTCATGACCTCCAGCTCCAACACCGTGCCGATCGCCCTGCTGCACAATTTGAAGCACAATCAGGTCCTGCACGAGCGCGTCGTCTTCGTCACCGTGGTGGTGGACGACGTGCCGCGCGTCCCGGCCAAGGACCGCGTGCTGGTCGAGGGGCTGGCCGACGGCTTCTACCGCATCACGGTGCGCTACGGCTTCTCGCAGGAGCCGAATATTCCCAAGGCCCTGCGCCTGTGCAAGGCGTTCGGGCTGGAGTTCGACGTGATGGCGACCTCCTTCTTCCTGGGCCGGGAGACGCTGATCCCGCAGATGAACTCCCAGATGGCGCTGTGGCGGGAGAAGCTGTTCGTGGTGATGTCGCGCACCTCGGTCAGCGCCACCGATTTCTTCAAGCTGCCGCCCAACCGCGTGGTGGAACTCGGCACGCAGGTACAGCTGTAGCCGGTTGAAGGACGGCTGGGCACGACCGAAGACTTACCTCCTTCGCTCTCGCGGAAATCGCCGCCACCAACAGAAAAAATGGTGATCTGAGCGAAAGAAGCCTCCGTATCGGTGTTGTGTCCGCGGGAAGCGGACCTTCACCGATAAGAGGAAATGCTATGAAGAAGGTTGCCACCGTGGCGATCGCCACCCTTCTTTTTGCCGGCTGCGCCAATGCCGCCATGGAAAAGATGGTCGGGGGCGCGCCGATGTACCCCAGCAAGACCATCGTGGAGAACGCATCCCAGTCGAAGGACCACACCACCCTCGTCGCCGCCGTGAAGGCCGCCGGGCTGGTCGACACGCTGAACGGCAAGGGCCCCTTCACCGTCTTCGCCCCGACCAACGAGGCCTTCGCCGCACTGCCCGCCGGCACCGTCGACACGCTGCTGAAGCCTGAGAACAAGGGCCAGCTGACCAAGGTGCTGACCTACCACGTCATTCCGGGCAAGCTGGACGCCAAGGACCTCGTGGCGGACATCAAGAAGGGCAACGGCAAGGCGATGCTGAAGACGGTGGAAGGCATGCCGCTGACTTTCACCCAGTCCGGCGATGCCGTGATGGTCGCCGACGCGTCGGGCAACACCGCCCGCGTCACCATCGCCGACGTCCAGCAGTCCAACGGCGTCGTCCATGTCATCGACAAGGTTCTACTGCCGAAGTAACCGCAGGAATGCGGGCGGCGGCGGGCGGCGTTTTCCGCCCGGCATTCCGCCGATTTAAGAGGTCGGCTTGTCCGCGGATTGCTTGCCGCCGCGATACTGCTTCAAAAACTTCTTGAACATATCCACTTCCGCGACGCGGGAGCGGATCGTGCCGACGTCGATCAGGCCCATCGCCTGTTCGGGGCGGGTCAGAATGCGGAAGGCATCCTCGTTCGGCCCGCCCTTCATCGACCCTTCAAAATCCTTTTTCAGCAGGTTGAGCCCGTTGCCGTCGCCGGCCAGCGCCAGCGCGACGGCACGGTTCAGCACGAGCTGCGACATGTTGGGATCGAGCGGCTTGCCCGGTGCTGGCGGCGCTCCGATCACCTTGTTCAGCGCCAGCGCCGCCGCATCCCACTTCTGCCCCTTCCAGGCGATGTCGACGCGCAGCAGATTGGCGTTGGTGCTGTCGTCCTGGGCCAGAATCTGCATCGCCTCGTCGCCGCGGTTCAATTCCGCCAGCGCCTTGGCCTGCATCAGCCGCCGCTCCGCCGCCAGATCGGCCGGCAGCCCGGCGACGTTCGACAGTTCCAGCGCCTTCAACGCCTCTTCCGGCTTGTTGTCGAGCAGCCGGACCGAGGCCAGCCGGGTGCCGACCCGCGCCTTGTCGAGCCCGGACAGGCGGTATTCGACCTGATGCTGCAGCAGGTCGGCGGCGCGGTTCAGCAGGTCGATGGAAATCAGCCGTTCCGCCAGTTGCCGGATGATCTCGTCGCCGGCCTCGCCCACCGGGGTCAGCTCGCGGAACTGGTCGTAGAGCTGCATGGCGTCCAGCGTGGGCAGGCGCTGCGCCCCGTCCTTGTAGAGGTCGGCGAAGATGCGCGACATCTCCTTGGTGATCGCCTCGGCCCGCGGCGTGTCGGCGACCAGGGCAGCCGTCTCCTTCATCGTGTTGAAGCCCTTGGCATATTCACCGCCGGCGATCAGCACCTCGCCCATGCGCGAGCGGATCTGCATCTCCAGATCGTCGCCGCGCCAGGTGAAGGTCAAGCCGGCCAGCTGCTCCGCCGCCGCGGTCGGCGACATCTTGCCTTCCGACAGCTCCAGATTGGTCAGCGCCAGCCCGGCCTTGGCACGGTAGAAGCGGTCGTAGCTGTTGTAGGCGGCGGTCAGCTGCTGGCGTGCCTGATCGATCTCGCCGGTCTGGGCATAGAGCAGGCCGCGCAGATACTGGGTCTGCGGGTTCTCCTCCTGATCCGGGCCGCCATGCTCGATGACGCGGTCGAACAGCCGCTTGGCGGTCGCGGTGTCGCGCGTTTCCAGCGCCGCCTCCGCCGCCCGCAGCCCGAGCTTGCCCAGCATCGGATCGGGATAGCTGTTCAGGATCTGGCCCGACGCCTTGAAGCCGGCCATCGCCTTGGGCCAGTCGCGGCGGTCCGCGGCGATGGCGGCGCGCCACAGATTGGCTTCCGGATTGCCGGCGAGCGAGGGGATCGACAGGTCGGCCTCGCCGCCGTCGAGATCGCCGGTCAGCACGCGGGCGGCGCCGCGCAAGGCCCGGAACTCCGGCCAGCCTTCCAGGTCGGGCTGGTTCTGTTGCAGCACGTCCAGCAGGCCGAGCGTCTCCTGCCCGAACCCGTTGGCGAAATAGAAGCGGGCGAGATCGAGCTGCGCCTTCGGCCGCTCCGATTCCGGCGCGTTGACGACGGCGAGCTGGAGGTCCTGCCGCGCCTCGGTGAAATGGTCGAGCTCGCCGCGCTTCCAGGCCGGCAGGTTGAACAGCCGGCGCCCCTGCATCTGGGCGGGCGTTTGGGCGGGCTGGACCTTGGGCGGCTCCATGGCGGCGGACGACCCGCCGGCCGGTGGCGCCGGCATCGGCGCGGCGGCCAGCTGCGCCGGAACCGGCTGCGGAGCGGCCGACGGCGGGACGGCGGCGGGCGGCGGCGGTGACGCCGCGTTGCCGGAATCGGCGGTGGGCGAGATGTGCAGGCCGCCGGCGGTGGTCAGCTCCACCCCCTCCTTGATCGCCCGCACCGTCACATTGTCGGAGATCGGCCGCACCACCACGCCCTGGTAGGAGGCCATGACCTCAAGGTCCGGATAGCGGTGGGGTTCGGGCACCCCCTGCCCCGGGCTGGGAAGCGGAACGACCTGGATGCGGTCGCCGACGTCCGGGTCGGCGAACTGCACGACGTTGGCCGCATCGGGGGCCCGCACCAGCAGCCGGGCGCCCAGCAGGAAATCGGGGTCCGGCTCGACCCGCAGGTCGCCGGTGCTGCCCATGTTGGCGGGGCGGGCGGAGGACAGGATGCGCCATGTGGTGCCCTGCCGCTCCACCGTCGGCCACACCATCGGGCCGATCTTGGTGCGGAAGACGCTGCCGCCGGTCGCCGGCACCGGCTCCACCGCGCCCATCAGCTCGGCGCCGGGACCGCTGAGCTTGCCGGCGCCGATCGGCATCGGCCGGTCGAAGGCGATGTAGAGCTGTCCCGCCCGCGGATAGACCGCGATGGAGGCAGGGCCGCCGGTGTCGAAGGTCAGCACCGGCCCCTTCGGCCCCGCCGCCAGCTGGGCCTTCGCATCGGCAGCAGCCGCCGGAGCCGCCTTGGCCTCGGCCGGCGGAGCGGCAGGAGCCGGGTTGGCGGCAGTGTTGGCCGCGGCGGCGTTCGCGGCGACGGCCGACCGGCCGGAGGTGGCCGACGCCACGGTGGGGGCGTCCTTGCCGCCCTCCTTGGCTACGTCCTTCGCCGGTGCAGGCTGGCTGGCGCCCTGGTTGCCGCTGGCGCCCTGGCTGCCCGGCCCGGCCGGCGTCCCTTGGGAGCCCGAAGCGGGCGCAACGGCTGCCGGAGCGGCGCCGTCGCTCTTCAGGCCGGCGCGCGATCCCGGATTGCCGACGGTCAGCACCATCGACTTGCCCGACGCGCTGTCGCTCACCTCGGCGTCCTGCGGCACGGCGAGCGTGACCGCCAGCGAGCCGTCGGGCTGGCGGTAGGATTCAATGTTGCGGATGTTGCGCAGCGGTGCCTTGGGCAGGGCCGACAGGTCGGCGGTGCCGCCCTTGTCGAAGGCGACGGTCACCGCGGCGCCGTCGCGGGTCACCTTGTAGCCGACCGGGGCCGGCCAATCGAAGGTCAGGCGGCTCCGGTCGGGCTGGTCGCCCCCCTGCACCCGCAGCCGGCCGGCGGACGGCACCGGCTTCGCGGCATCCGCCTTCGCGGGGGCCGGCGGCGCGGGCTCGGCATTGGCATTGGCCTGCTGCGGGGCGGCGCCCGCCGCCGCGGGCGACAGGTCGATGGCGACGGCATTGCCGTTGCGGAAGCTCTTCAGCGAAACCGGGCGCTTCAGGTCGAAGGACACCGTCTTTCCATCGGCCTCCACCCGCCCGGCGGCGAGATAGTCGGGCAGCGCCCGCACCAGCCGGTCGACCGGGGCGTCGATGGGTTCGGTGAAGGCGATGACCAGCCGGTCGCCCTCGACCGCCGCGGTGAAATCGACCTTGCCCGGCCAGTCGAAGACCAGACGGCCGAAATCCTTGTGGGTGCCGCCGCGCACCGGCACGCTGGCGGCATCGGCCGGCAGGGTGGAGAGCAGGACCGGCACGGCAAGCAGCGCCACCGCGGCGGCACAGCCGCGCAGCCAGCGCTTCCGTCGATAGCCCGAGCCGTCCGTCACCTCAATCCGCTCCTTCCTCGCGCACCACGATGTCGACCGGCAGGCGCCCCCCGCCGCCCGACACATCGCCGGCAATCCCTGCCCCAATCCCTACCCCGTCCACCGGCATCATCACCGCCCGCGCCACCAGATCGCGGCGATAGCCGGTCTCGCGCAGGGCGGCGGAGACGGCGACCGCCCGCGTCAGCGCCCGTTCCCAGGCGACGCCGCCGGTCGTGTCCTCATGCTCCGCATGGCCGACCAGCTCGATGCGGTTGCCGATGCGGCCGATGACGGCACCCAGCAGGAACAGCACCCGCCGCCCCTCCTCGGTGAAGGCGGCACCGGTGGGGTCGAACATCCGCTCTCCCGGCAGGCGGATGACCACCCGGTCATCTTCGCGCCGGACATCGACCACCGCCAGCTCCGCGTTCGACCGCAGCTGGCTTCCCAGCAAGGCGGCCAGATAATGCAGGTCGATGGCCGCCCTCGCCTCCACCGCCATGGCGTTGAAGGCGGCGCCGGGATCGGCCGGCCGGTCCGACGGGGTCGTCGCGGTCGAGCGCGCGGCCGGGATCGACTCCGACACGCCCTTCGCCAGACGGGTCCAGCGCTCCGCCTCCGGCTCGCTCATCGAATACATCAGCACGAAGAAGGCGAGCATGAGTGAGATCAGGTCTGTGAAGCTGATCAGCCACAGCGTCTTGCGCTGGGCGCCGCCATCGTCCGCCCTGCCGGCGATCCGGGGAACGCGGATCATTTCCGCACCTCGGCTTTCGCCGGTGCCGTATTCGCAGGGACGGTATTGGTCGGTGTGGTGGGCTTCGCCGGTGCCGCCTTCGCGACCGGACGGGCCGCCCCGTCCTCGTCCCAGCGCAGGGAGAACAGCAGCCGCACCCCGCCGGGCTCGCCGCGTTCGATACCGACGGTGACGTTGCGGGCCGGCGCCCCATCCTCGACCAGGGCGCGGGCCAGCACGCCGGCACGGGCGACCGGCCCCGGCGGCTGGCTGGGCGTTCCCGTCGGGCCGATGCCGAGCAGCGCGTCCAACTCCACCCGCTCGCCCTGGCGCGACTGGCGGAGCGCGTCGGCGATGCGGTCGATCAGCCCCTGCCGGTCCGGCCGCAGGGTCATGGTGCCGGGAACGAACAAATCGTCGGCGGGCAGGCGCACCTCCAGCAGCTGGCCGGGGGCGACCACCTCCACCTTGGAGACCGCGACCGCGGTGGCGAACAGGGTGCCGACATCCTCCAGCCGCTGCACGGCGAAGACGGTCCCGGCGCGCGAGGCCACCGGTTCGGATCCGTCGCGCAGGCGCGGATCGATGACGAAGCTGGGGAAGGTCCGCTCCAGCGAGGCGGCGACCGCCTTGACCTTCTGCACCGTCTGCACCGAATGGGCGTTCAGCACGATGAAGAAGACCAGGAGCAGCAGGAACAGCGACAGCAGAAGCAGGATGCTGCCGTTGTTCGGATTGGCATGGCTGCCCGAACCGCCGGCGCGCCCGGCCCGCAGCAGCAACGGCAATCCGGCGCCTCCCGCCCCTGGGGCGATGCCCTGGGCCGTGTGCCCGCCGCCGGGCCTGCTGATGGGGGAGCCGGGCAGCATGGCGTCAGTCGAAACTGGCCAGCAGACGGTCGATCTCGTCCTGGTCCATGGCGTTGCCCGGCAGCTGCGGGCCATGCAGAAGCTGCTGATCGGCCTCCGCCGCGCTCATCGGCTCGAAATGCACGGCGGCCTCCGCCTCCTCCGCCGCCAGCTTCGCCAGCCGCGGGGCGTGGTTCTGCCGCACCTCGCTGCCGAAGGCGGCGACGATCATGTCCACCTTCGATTCGATGTGCTTCAGCGTGCGCACCACCTTGCTGATGCGCTGGCCGGTAATGTCCTGGAAGTTGCAGGCCTCGTAGATCGCGGTGATCTGGTCGTTCAGCTTGGCCGAGGTGCCGGCATCCGTCTGTCCGGCGACGGCGCCGATGGCGTCGCAGGCGTCGAAGATGGCGAAGGTCGCCTTTTCCGTCGCGCCGATCACCGCGTCCAGCTCGTCCGTCGCGGTGCGGATGTGTTCGTCGCGGATTTCGGCCGGCTGGAGCGCAGCGATCTCCTGCTTGGCCGTCTCGATGTACTTGGCGAGGTCCACCACCTCCTTGTACAGGCGCAGGTCGGTGGCGGAGATGTCGCCGTCCATGCTGCCCAGGATGTTGCGGACGATGTCCGTCACCTCGTCGCGCGACAGCGGCTGTGCGGCTTCCGCGAAGGCGGTGTCGAGGCGCTGTCTCAGGAGCTTCTGTTCCGTCACGGCGGATTGGGCGGAGAAGGTCATCGGGCGTGTCCAGCGAGAGGGGCAAGGCCTTGGCGGAAAGTGCCGGAACCTCCCCGGTTCGCGCCCTCCGGCGAGCGCACCGTCGGTGCCTTCCACGGCGGAGGTTCGATGCTCCGACCGCTTGTGGCGCCCAACCGTCCAAGGAACTGTCCGAGCCGACAAAGCCTAGGGCGCGAGGGTTAAGAGCCCGTAAAGATGACCCCGCCAAGGGTCCTGACACCGTGCCCGAGTTGCCCGCGCATCACACTGTGGCCGGCGCAACCGCATGGGTGCCGGCCTCGCCGGCGGCGTGGTTCAGAACAGGCTGGCGGCAGCCGGCGCACCGAGGAGCGCGATCAGGGCCAGCACGGTGACGGCAACCAGCCGCTCCATCGGCGACCAGCGCTTCCAGTCTTTTCTGAAGCTTTTCAGTTCGTCGGCCATGACAAACCTTCCGGGGTTCGGGAACTACACTGCAACGCAACGAAACTGCATCCCGGGCAGTTGACGCATGGTTAAAATCACCCGGCACCACGACAATGCTCGACCAGTGGCACAGAATTGCCACAGTCATGCCCAGCCAACCTCTGATCCAGGTCAAACATCGGCCAAATTTTCGACATTTCCCATCTCGCGGGTGGCGATGCCGTCGTCTCCGGCGGCGTGCCACTTCCGGCCGCTTCCGAAACCGGGCGGTAATGCCTAGATGATAAGCTCTAGATCAAGCCTCCGATGCCGGAGGCATCCAGCCTCCGATGCCCGGGGGCATCTGGCCCCCGACACCGGGGGCGCCGACGGGAGATGCGGATGGCGAAGGGAACCGACCTGAAGATCGGGCTTGCGCTGGGCAGCGGTGCGGCGCGCGGCTGGGCGCACATCGGCGTCCTGCGCGCACTGGAGGAGATCGGGATCAAGCCCGACATTATCTGCGGCACCTCGATCGGCGCCGCGGTGGGGGCCGCCTATCTGACAGACCAGCTCGACGAGCTTCAGGCCTGGGCGCAGAAGATGGGCTGGCTCGGCATGCTGGGCATCATCGACCTCACCTTCCGCCGCGGCGGTCTGGTGGCGGCCGAGAAGGCGTTCGGCCGCTTCGACAACGAGCGCAGCAACGTCCTGATCGAAAAGCTGCCGATGCCCTTCGCCACCGTCGCCACCGACCTGTCGACGGGGCGCGAGATGTGGCTGCGCGACGGCCCGCTGATGTCGGCGGTGATGGCCTCGGCCGCCATGCCCGGCCTGTTCCCCGCGGTGCGGCGCGACCATCACCTGCTGGTGGACGGCGCCCTGGTCAATCCGGTGCCGGTCTCGCTCTGCCGGGCGCTGGGGGCCGACATCGTGGTCGCGGTCAACCTGAACAGCGAGCTGTCGCCGCTGGGCCGGCCGACCGGCCGCACCGCCGGCAAGGGGCTGACCGGGAAAGGGCTTGGCGGCAAGGGAATCGGCGGCAACACGGTCGCGGTCAAGGCGCCGGAACCGGTGGTGGCGGGCGGCGACGCCGGTTCCCCCGCCTTGTCCCACCTGACCAGCCAGATCTCGACATGGCTCGGCCGCAAGCCCAGCCGGCGCACCCAGTTCCTGGCCGACCAGATCGACGACGCCCATGCCCACAAGCATATGCCCAACGCGCTGGAGGTGATGGCCGGCTCCATCGACATCATGCAGGACCGCATCACCCGGTCCCGTCTGGCCGGCGAACCGCCCGACGTGCTGATCGCGCCGCGGCTGGCCCATATCGGCATCCTGGAGTTCGACCGCGCCGCCGAGGCGGTGGAGATCGGCCATGCCGCCGCCTCCATGCTGCGCCCCTCCATCGAACTGGCCCTGCGCCGCGCCTGACCGGTTGCGCTGGAGGCTGTTCCCGTCTTCCGTATCAGCCATATATCCCTCGTGTCTCGGCGTTCGTCCGGGCCATGTCCCCGCCTGCCCTTCCCTGTTTGCCCCTCCCCGATCACCGCGAGAGCCAGCGTCCATGAGCCAGTCTGCGCCGTCCGACACCGTCGCCACCCTGCTCGCCAGCGGAACACCGCATTGGGGCAACAACGGCACGGTGCTGGACGGCGGCTCCGTCGGCGCCGCCGCCACCGTCACCTATGGCTTCCTGACCAGCGCGCGGCAGGTCTCCTCCGCCGACTCCACCGGTTTCGCCGCCATGAGCACGGCCCAGCGCGCCGCCGTCCGGCAGGCGCTGGCGGCCTGGAGCGCGGTCGCCAACGTCACCTTCGTGGAGATTTCCGACGCCGCGAGCGCGGCGGTCGCCTTCGGGACCAACCGGCAGCGCGGCCAGTCGGCGGCCTACGCCTATTATCCCTCCACCGGCATCCAGGGCGGACAGGTGTTCCTGGCCAACGACAGCGCCGGGAACACCAACCCGACGTCGGGCAGCTACAGCTACATGACCGTCATCCACGAGATCGGCCATGCGCTGGGGCTGAAGCATCCCGGCAACTACAACGCCGGCACCGACGACGGAACGGAGGGGCCCTATCTGCCGGCGGCGACGGACAATTATGCGTTCAGCATCATGTCCTACAACGAGAACGCCGCGCTGCCGTCGGGGACCTACCTGACCGGCCCCAGCCTCTACGACATCGCCGCGATCCAGTATCTCTACGGCGCCAACATGGCGACCGGGGCCGGCGACACCGGCTATGCGCTGAACACCGCCAGCTTCACCACCCTGTGGGACCCCACCGGCCACAACAGCCTGAACGGTGCCGCCCAGACGGCCGACCTGTCGCTGGATTTGCGCAGCGGCCAGTTCAGCAGCGCCGGCGGCACGACCTTCCTGGCTCTGGCCTATGGCACCAGGGTGCAGCTGGCGACCGGCGGCAGCGGGAACGACAGCTTCACCGTCAACGATCTGGGCAACGTCATCGACGGCGGCGCCGGGACCGACACCGTGGTGCTCAGCGGACGCCGTGCGCAGTACCGCGTCCAGTCGCTGGACGCCGGCCGCTACATCGTCAGCGGCGCCGACGGCAACGACCTGCTGACCAACATCGACTATCTGCGCTTCGCCGACGGCAGCACCGCCCTGTCGTCGATGGTGTCCGGCAGTTTCGACGCGCTGCGCTACGTCGCCTCCAACAGCGACCTGATCGCAGCACTCGGCACCAACGCCGCGGCGGCGACCCAGCATCTGATCGGTGCCGGCGTCTATGAGGGCCGCAGCCTGACCGGCTTCGATCCCTACAATTATCTGGCCGGCTATGGCGACCTGCTGACCAGCTTCGGCAGCGACGTCGCCGCCGCCACCCGCCATTACATCGAGGCCGGCAACCGCGAGGGCCGCAGCTCCACCCTGTTCGACACGCTGTCCTACGAGGCCAGCAACCCCGACCTGATCGCCGCCTTCGGCGACAACCGCGAAGCGGTGGAACTGCATTACATCGTCAGCGGCCGGCTGGAGGGCCGTTCGCTGACCCGCTTCAACGCCGCCGCCTATCTGGCGGCGAACCCGGACGTCCGCACCGCCGTCGGCGGCAACCTGACCGCCGCCAAGCAGCATTACGTCAGCTATGGCTATGCCGAGGGGCGGGCGCTGGCCTGAGCCCAGTACTGGCTCTTATTTTGCCGGCCCTTATTTCGCCGGCCAGATCCAGGTCAGCTCGTGCTTGTTGTGGTGGAGGTGGAGCACCCGGCCGCCGGGGATCTCCGCGAAGGCGCGGGCGGTCTCATGGTCGGTGTCCGCCTGGAACTTCAGCGTGCAGACGAAGCGCTTGGCCAGCCCGCTGTCCATCCACTCCTTCACCAGCCGCAGCAGGCGGGTCGGATAGCAGATCACGTCGCAGCACAGCCAATCGACCGGACCGACCGTCGCCGGCTTCAGGCCGAAGGCGCTCTCCTGGCGGATCTCCACCCGCGGCAGGGCGGCGATGGCCGGATCGAGCGGCGCCTTGTCGACGCTGACCACCGACGCCCCCAGCTCGTGCAGCACCCAGGTCCAGCCGCCGGGACAGGCGCCGAGGTCGAGACAGCGGTCGCCCGGTCCCGGCTGCTCGCCGAACAGGGTCAGCGCCTCCCACAGCTTCAGATAGGCCCGGTTGGGCGGCGCCGTGCGGTTCTCGACGAAGGTCACCTCGCCGTTGCGGAAGGGGCTGGAACAGTGCGCCGCGGCGATGATGGTGGACTCGTCCACCAGCGTCCAGGAGCCCAGCGGCGCCGTCGGCAGGGGCGACGGGAAGACCACCGGCTTGGCCGACACATGCGGCAGGTTTTCCTGGATCAGGGCGGCGCGGCGGTGATGGCGCTGCGACCACAGCGCCCAATTGCGCTGGATGCCGCGCAGAGCCTTTGCCCCGCCCTTGATCGAAGGGAAGTCGATGCGGACCGGGTCGTACCAGATGTTCTGCGCCCAGGCCGCCGGCCGGGCCGGACCGTCGACGAAGACCAGCCGGCCGTCGACCGATGCGACATCCCCCAGTTCCGCCACCAGATCGTCGAGGAAGCCGTCCGCCGCCAGATAGATGGTCTGGCCAAGCGGGGTCACCACCGCGCCGGGAATGGCTTTCGGGTCGGTGCCGGGGGCATTCGGGGAGGCGGTTTTGGGGGTGCTGTCGTCCATGCCCCACGGGCTACCGCTGCCGGCCGTCGAATGCAAGCGCAAGGATGCGGCTCACCCCTTTCGGCGTGACGCGAAGGGGGCTGTGACAAAGCGTCTCGAAACTTCTTATATGCGATTGGCTCGCAATTGCTGCATTGACAACGATTCTCACTCTCAGCTATTGCTGGGCTCAGGACACCTCATCCGAAACCGATTTTCGCCGAGGGCTTATGTTCGTCTGCATCTGCCACGCGTTGAACGATAAGAAGGTCAAGGCTGCGCTCGATCAGGGCGCCACGACCCCGGCCTCGGTGTTCCGCCATCACAATTGCCAGGTCCAGTGCGGCAAATGCGTTCCGACCATGCGCAGCATGGCCAGCGAACACCGCGCTATCTTCGCACAGCAGGCCGCCGCTGCCGCAGCCGTCGTGGCGACGCCGGCCGCCGCCCCCTGCTGCGGCTCCGTCTTGCCTGAGCCGGCCAATGCCGAGGCCGTCCCCGCCTATGCCGTCGCGGCCGAGTGAACACGCACGCATAGGATCAGGACCGCGCTCCCGCCAGGTCTACCACTTCCGACTTTCTGCTGAATAACAGGTCTACAACCTCGCCTTAAGGCTGCGACAGATTGCGCGCCGACTATGATTTTTGGGCGAATTGACCCGACAGCGGCATTCCGGCACAAAAGCGTCACCAAAACAAAAGAACGTCGTCAAAATGACGGCGTATAAAAACAGGAACGGGCCGGATGAAACCGGCCATGGAGGAAACGCAATCCAACCAGGATGACTTCCTTGGCCACCGGGTTTGCCTTGTCCTTGATGGGCTTGGCGGCCCGGCGGGATTTGGATTCGGACAGGTATTCCGCAACTGCGAAATCGCACCGCGAAAACCGGGCGGCATCTCCCAAACGGGCTGTGCCGACTGCGCTTCCGGCGTGTTTTCGTCATGTCGGCGCGGGGATATCTTTCCATCCGGCCGAGAGGTCAAAAGCGCCAAGAAGTCAAAAAACGGTTGAGGATCAAAGGAGGACACTTCATGAGCCGCCGCAACCGGCAAGCTTTCGACACGTTGAGCCGTGATCTGGTGCTGCGCGCCACCGACCGCATGGAAACCCTGCGATCGATGGTGGAGCGCGCGGACAGCAACCGGCGCGAGACGTGGGAACGCACGCTCGACCGTCTCCGCGGCCTGAACAATCGCGCCATCGCCCGCATCGAGGCCGCCCACATGGCCGATGACGACGCATGGCCCTTCGCCCGCGCCCAGGCCGATCAGGCGATGATGGACCTGATGCGCGCGCTCGACGATTTCGACGGCCATCTGCGCCTGATCGCCGCCTGACGAAACCGCTCAACGGCGGACAAATGAAAAGGCCCTCTCCCGCAGGAGAGGGCCTTTTTCATGGGGCGGGACGCCACGAGGTCAGGACGCTCCGAAATCGAGGCCCCAGGCCGAGTAGCGTTCCGGATCGTCGACCCAGCCCTCGCGCACCTTCACGAACAGGATCAGGTGGACGCGGCGTTCCAGCATGTGCGTCAGCTCGGAGCGCGCGGCCGATCCCAGCGCCTTGATCCGCTGGCCGCCCTTGCCCAGCACGATGGCCTTCTGGCTTTCGCGCTGCACGAAGATGACCTGCGAGATCTTGACCGAGCCGTCGTCGAACTCCTCCCACACCTCGGTCTCGACCGTGGCGGAATAGGGAAGCTCCTGGTGAAGCTGGAGGAACAGCTTCTCGCGGGTGATCTCCGCCGCCAGCAGGCGCATCGGCATGTCGGAGATCTGGTCCTCCGGGAAATGCCACGGCCCTTCCGGCAGACGGTCGGCCAGGAACTGCTTCAGATGGGCGACGCCGTCCTCGGTGAAGGCCGACACCATGAAGATGTCGGAGAAGATGCCCTCCTGCCGGAAGGCGTCGGCGATGCCCAGCAGGACGTCGCGCTTCACCAGATCGATCTTGTTCAGGATCAGGATGGCTTCGCGCCCCTGTTCCTTCAGCCGGGCGACGATGCTGCGAGTGTCCTCGTCGATGGAGCGGCGCGACACGTCGTAGAGCACGCCGATCACGTCGGCATCCTCCGCCCCCTGCCAGGCAGCCGCCACCATGGCGCGGTCCAACCGGCGCTTCGGCTTGAAGATGCCGGGGGTGTCGACGAAGATCATCTGGGCATCGCCCTGGATGGTGATGCCGAGCACGCGGGTGCGGGTGGTCTGCACCTTCGGGCTGACGATCGACACCTTGCTGCCGATCATCGCGTTCAGCAGCGTCGACTTGCCGGCATTCGGCGCACCGACCAGCGCGATGAAGCCGCAGCGCGGATGGTCCGGCATCGTCGGCAACGGCGGCAGGACGGAGATGGGCTGCCCGCGCGGGGCGTCCTCATCGTCGTCGTAGTCGTCGTCCTCGTATTCGCCGTCCTCTTCGTCGTCGAAGTCGCCCTCTTCGGCGGCATCCTCACCCTCGAGGCCGGCGTCTTCGAGCGCCTCGTCGTCCGGCACGGGTTCCCCCACGGGCTCCGGAGTCGGCTCCGCAGCTTCGGAACCGGGCTGGATCTTCGTCTTGTCGATGTCGTCGCGACCGTCAGTCATCGACTTGCACTCCCACCTGGCGCAGCAACGCGCTGGCCGCCTTCTTTTCCGCGATGCGCTTCGAGGAGCCGGAACCGGAGACCGGCTCCATCCCCTCGACATGCACCGCAACCACGAACAGCGGCTCGTGCGCCGGGCCGCTGCGTTCGATCTGTTCATAGCGTGGCAGCGGCTTGCCGCGGCCCTGCGCCCATTCCTGCAACGTCGTCTTGCTGTCCAGCGGCGGCGGCGTCGCCTTGTCGATCTCGCCGGCCAGAGCCTGGCGGACGAAGCGCGTCACCGGCTCCAGCCCGCCATCGAGATACATGGCGCCCAGCACCGCTTCGCAGGCGTCGCCCAGGATGGTGCGGTTCTCCCGCCCGCCGCTCTGCGCCTCCGCCGGCGACAGGCGCAGATAGGCGCCCAGCCCGATGGCGTCGGCGACGCGGCCCAGCGATTCCCGGCGCACCAGCGCGGCATGCCGTTTGGCCAGCGCGCCCTCGCGTTCGTTCGGATAGCGTTCGAGCAGCCATTGCGCGACGACCAGCCCGACGACGCGGTCGCCCAGGAACTCCAGCCGCTCATAGGCGATGCCCGGCCCCTTGTGCCCCTTGCGGCCGACCCGCTCCAGCCCCATCAGGCTGGGGTGGGTGACGGCATCGTGCAGGAGCGACGGGTCGGAAAACTCATACCCCAGCGCCTGCGCAAGGCTGGCGACGTCCGCGGACCGGGCGGCGCCATCGGGCTGGATGTCGGAGCCGGCGCCCGGATCGGCGGGCGCCTTGGTGACGGTGGACACTTACCGGACTCCGTTGAACAGACGGCTGAAGCGCAGGTCGACCGGCCAGCGCCAGATTTCGTAGAAGCGCGTGCCCTCGTCGAGCGAGAAGAACAGGAATTCGGCCCGGCCGACCATGTTTTCGATGGGGACGAACCCGACCTGCGACGGCACGCGGCTGTCGAGCGAGTTGTCGCGGTTGTCGCCCATCATGAAGAGATGGCCGGGCGGCACCTTGAACACCGGCGTGTTGTCGAGCGGGCCGTTGTCCGATTCCTCGATGATGCGGTGGGTGCGGCCGTTGGGCAGCGTTTCGAGGAACTGCGCCGTGCGGATGCTGCGGCCCAGCGAATCCGTGGTCACGTAATCCTCGATCCGCTCCCGCTTCACCGGCTGGCCGTTGATGTGCAGGATGCCGCCGATCATCTGGACGGTGTCGCCCGGCAGGCCGATCACCCGCTTGATGTAGTCGGTCTTGTTGTCGCGCGGCAGCTTGAACACCGCCACGTCGCCCCGCTCCGGCTCGGAGCCGAGGATGCGGCCCTCGAACAGCGGCAGGCCGAAGCCGACCGTGTATTTGCTGTAGCCGTAGCTGAACTTCGACACGAACAGGTAATCGCCGATCAGCAGCGTCGGGATCATCGAGCCCGACGGGATGTTGAACGGCTCGAAGGCGAAGGTCCGCACGCCGAAGGCGATCAGCACGGCGAAGATCACCGTCTTGACGGTTTCGGCGAACCCGGATTCCTTGGCTTTGGCAGTGGGCGCCGTTTCTTTCTGAAAGGTCATTCTGGGGTCGCCGTTTCGGTGGGCGTTGTGGACGAATTGGGGACGGACTGGACAGGCTCGGCGCTGATGACGACGAACGCTTCCGCCATCGGGTATTCGTCGGTCAGCGTCACATGGATTTTCGCGCGCATGCCCGGCGGCGTGATCGCCTCCAGCCGGGCCAGCGCGCCGCCGGTCAACCGCATCGTCGGCTGGCCGGACGGCAGGTTGACCACCCCCATGTCGCGCCAGAAGACGCCGTCGCGGAAGCCGGTGCCCAGCGCCTTGGAACAGGCCTCCTTGGCGGCGAAGCGCTTGGCGTAGGTGGAGGCCCGCGCGTTGTTCTTCGCGGCGGAGCCGGCGCGGCGCTCGGACTTGGCCTGCTCGACATCGGTGAAGATGCGGTCGATGAAGCGCTGTCCGAAGCGTTCCAGCGACTTCTCGACCCGCCGGATGTCGATCAGGTCGTTGCCGATGCCGAGGATGGTGCCGGATATCGTCATGCCGGCAGTCCGGCGGCGCGCGCCCTGTCCATCGCCTTGCGCATGCGGGCGATGGAGTTGGTCAGCCCGACGAAGATCGCCTCGCCGATCAGGAAATGGCCGATGTTCAGCTCCACGATGGTCTGGATCGCCGCCACGGGGCCGACGGTGTCGTAGCTCAGGCCGTGGCCGGCATGGCATTCCAGCCCGATCGCCTCGGCATGGGCGGCGGCGCGGACGATGCGCGCCAGTTCCGCCTCGCGCTCCGCCGGGCTGTGGGCGTCGCAATAGGCGCCGGTGTGCAGTTCCACCACCGGGGCGCCGAGGCGCTTGGCGGCGTCGAGCTGCGCCGGCTCCGGATCGATGAACAGCGAGACGCGGATGCCGGCGGCACCCAGTTCGCCGACCGGGCGGACCAGATGGTCGTACTGGCCGATCACGTCCAGCCCGCCCTCGGTCGTCACCTCCGTGCGCTTTTCCGGGACGAGGCAGGCGGCGTGCGGCTTGTGGCGGAGCGCGATGCCCAGCATCTCGCCGGTCGCCGCCATCTCGAAGTTCAGCGGACGGTCGATCTCGGCCATCAGCCGTTCGATGTCGCGATCCACGATGTGGCGGCGGTCCTCGCGCAGATGGGCGGTGATCCCGTCGGCACCGGCCTCGATGGCCAGCTTCGCCGCGCGCACCGGATCGGGATGCGCCCCGCCGCGTGCGTTGCGGACGGTCGCCACATGGTCGATGTTCACGCCGAGGCGGAGAGGACGGGACATGCAAGGACTCCAAAGCGCCGCGGCCCGCCGGAACGGGCGGGAGCGATTCCGTCTATATAGCGGTGCGTCCGCCATCCGTCACGCCGAACCGACCGACGCAATCGCGGATGACAGGGAATTTACCGTCTCCGCCCCCTGCCCGACCGAATGGCCGGACCGGCGATCCCGGCGGATTGTCCTTATTTCGACCGTTGGATCAGGCCGTTCATGTGGTCGTTCAGATCGCGGAAGTCCTTGACGGTCCAGGCGTGCGGCGGGAGCCGGTAGCCGTTCTCCTTCAGTGTCTTCGGGATCAGATCGCCGTTTGGCCGCAGGATGACCGACGACACGATGACGCCGGGATAGTCCGCCAATCGCTTCCTGAAGGCCGCCGTCGTCAGATCGGGGGTCGGAGGGTTGCTCTTGTGCGCCAACGGACCGGAGCCTTTCGCATCCGTCCCGTGGCACATGGCGCATCTCTCCACGAACAACCTCTCGCCGTTGTCCGCACTGGCCCCATGAAGTGGAGACAGGCAGACGGCAGCAACCGAAACCGGCAGGAGCAGCCTGGCGAGCCGCATGTCCTGTTCTCCCATCGCGCACCTTCATGGTGCGTCTTTGTGGTGCGACCCTGCTCCGTGCCGTCGGGAGCGTCACCGCCCCCGCGCCCGCTCCACCGAATGGATGGCCGGGGTGGCGCGCAGGGCGGCCATGATGTTGGTCAGGTGCTTGGCATCCTTCACGTCGATGTCGATCAGCAGCTCGAAATAATCGGTGCTGCGGTTCGTGATCTTCTGATGGATGACGTTGCCCTGATTCTTGCCGATCACCGTGAACAGCGTGCCGAGCGAGCCCTGTTCGTTGGCGATGACGACGCTGATGCGGCCGACATGCTCCTCCGGCGAATCCGGGCCGGTCTCCCACGACACGTCGATCCAGCGTTCCGGCGATTCATGGAAGCTTTCCAGCGTCTCGCAATCGATGGTGTGGATCGTCACGCCCTTGCCGGTGGTGACGATGCCGACGATGCGGTCGCCCGGCAGCGGGTGGCAGCAGCGGGCGTAATGGACCGCCATGCCCGGGATCAGCCCGCGGATCGGCAGCGCCGATTCCTTGCGGGCCTTGGCCTTGGGCTTCGGCGCGCTCTCTTCCAGCTCGCGGACGGCGGGAGCGGTCTGGGCCTTGTGGCCGGGGAAGACGGCGTGGAAGACTTCGCGGACCGAATGCAGGCCGGAGCCGACACCGGCCATCAGGTCGTCCACCGTCGGCTGCTGGAAGATCTTGGTGGCGGCCTCCAGCGCCTTTTCGGTGAACTCGTAGCCTTCCGACTTGAACTGCCGCATCAGCATGCCGCGGCCCAGTTCCATATACTGGGCGCGCTGCTGGGTGCGCAGGAACTTGCGGATGCGGGCGCGCGCCTTGCCGGTGACGACGAAGCGCTCCCAGCCGGGAACCGGCGTCTGCGCCTTCGACGTGACGATGTCGACCTGATCGCCGTTCTGCAGCTGGGTGCGCAGCGGCAACATGCGGCCGTTGATCTTCGCCCCGACGCAATGGTCGCCGACCTGCGAGTGCACGGCATAGGCGAAGTCGACCGGCGTCGCCCCGCGCGGCAGCGCGATCAGGTCGCCCTTCGGCGTGAAGCAGAACACCTGGTCCTGGAACAGCTCAAGCTTGGTGTGCTCCAGGAACTCTTCCGGCTTCTGCGCATGCTCCAGGATGTCCAGCAGCTCGCGCAGCCAGCGGTATTCGCCGCCGGTCGGGCGCGGCTGGTGGTCCTGCTTGTAGGCCCAGTGGGCGGCCACGCCCAGCTCGGCGATCTCGTGCATGTCCTGGGTGCGGATCTGCACCTCGATCCGGTTGCGGCCGGGACCGATCACGCCGGTGTGCAGGCTGCGGTAGCCGTTGGGCTTGGGCGTGGAGATGTAGTCCTTGAAGCGCCCGGGCACGACCGGATAATGGGCGTGCACGATGCCCAGCGCCTGATAGCATTCACCGACCGAGCCGACCGTGATGCGGAAGGCCATGATGTCGGACAGCTGCTCGAAGCTGACATTCTTGCGCTGGAGCTTGCGCCAGATCGAATAGGCCGACTTCTCGCGCCCCGACACCGACACGTCGGGCAGACCTTCGGAGGCCAGCAGCTCGCGCAGTTCGGTGATGATGGTCTGGACGCGGTTCTCGCCCTCGCTGCGCAGGCGGGCCAGCTGGGCCAGTATGCTGTCGCGCGCGTCGGGGTTCAGTTCGGCGAAGGCAAGATCGTCCAGCTCGTCCTTGATCTTGTGCATGCCGATGCGTTCGGCCAAGGGCGAATAAGATCTCGATGGTCTCGCGGGCGATGCGGCGGCGCTTTTCCGGCTTCTTCAGGTGGAACAGCGTGCGCATGTTGTGAAGCCGGTCGGCCAGCTTCACCAGCAGGACGCGGATGTCCTCCGACATGGCGATGACCAGCTTGCGGAAATTCTCCGCCTGCTTGGCCTGCTCGCTGTTCAGCTCCAGCCGCGACAGCTTGGTGACGCCGTCGACCAGACGGGCGATCTCCTTGCCGAACACCCGCTCGATGTCTTCGAGCGTGGCGACGGTGTCCTCGACCGTGTCGTGAAGCAGCGCCGTGGCGATGGTGCCGGCGTCCAGCTTCATCTGGGTGAGGATGCCGGCGACCTCCAGCGGGTGGAGGAAGTAGGGATCGCCAGACGCGCGCGTCTGCGACCCGTGCGCCTTCATCGAAAAGACGTAGGCACGGTTGAGCAGAATCCTCGTCGGCGGAGGGATCATACGCCTTGACGCGCTCGACAAGCTCGTACTGCCGGATCATGCGGCCCGACCCGGCGCACGCGGCGCCTCAAATGTGTTCGTGGCGGTTCTCAGGGCGGTCCTGCAAGAACCGAAGGAGAGCAGGACGCCCTCCTGTTTTTTGTTCGGCGAGGGGGCGTTGCGCCCCCTCCGGGTCCTGCGGTCGTTGTCCAGGATCAGAGGTCTCCGTCGGGATCCTCGGTCATGGCGAAGCCGGCGCCCGGCTCCGCATCCATGTCGGCGGCGACGTCGTCTTCCTCGGTCAGCTCTTCGCCGTCGCTCTCGCTCATGCCGTCTTCGTCGCCCAGCGAGTTGTTGCCGCGGGCGGCCCAGTCATTCTCGCCGGCCATCAGCTCGACGATCTCTTCCTCGGGCTCGTCCGGCTCAACATGCTTCTGGTGGCCCTTGATCAGGGCGTTCTTCAGATACTCCAGCGACACCGTCTCGTCCGCGATCTCGCGCAGCGCCACGACCGGATTCTTGTCGTTGTCGCGGTCGATCGACAGCGGGGCGCCGCTCGCGACTTCGCGGGCGCGCTGGGCAGCCATCATGACCAGCTCGAAACGGTTCGGAACCTTCAGGACGCAATCTTCAACGGTAACGCGGGCCATGCCAGACGAACTCCGGATTCAGAGGAGGCTCTAGACTATATGGATGTGGCCCGATAGGTGCAAGCGCGAACGACAGCGCTGCTGCATTGCGTCAGGGGAACACATCCGTCCAATCTCAATATCTATCCGGCCCGATGCCTGGAAACAGTCGGCAAACCCTGCCTCTTGTATGTCTGCCGGCAATACACTAGATTTCAAAATTGGAACGCGAGCTTTTGCGCATGTTCCAATACATTTTCAACAAGCAGCGATGGAAGGATCCTTGCATTGGACCGAAATTCGACTTTGCCGCGTGATGTCAGCAAGTTGTTTTACAAAGAAGAGCGTCTCGCACTTTTTATCGATGGCGCCAACCTCTACGCCGCAGCGCGTTCACTCGGCTTCGATATTGATTACAAAAGGTTGCGTGACGGCTTCGCCGGGGAAGGCCGGCTTGTGCGCGCCTTCTATTACACGGCCCTCGTCGAGGACCAGGAATACTCCCCGATCCGTCCGCTGGTCGATTGGCTGGACTACAACGGCTACACCATGGTGACCAAGCCGACCAAGGAGTTCACCGACGCATCGGGCCGGCGCAAGATCAAGGGCAACATGGACATCGAGCTGGCCATCGACGTGATGGAGATGGCCGAGCATGTCGACCACATCCTGCTGTTCTCCGGCGACGGCGACTTCCGCCGGCTGGTGGAGGCCGTGCAGCGCAAGGGCGTCCGCATCAGCGTCGTCAGCACCGTCCGCTCGCAGCCGCCGATGGTCGCCGACGAGTTGCGGCGGCAGGCCGACAACTTCATCGAGTTGCAGGAGCTGGCACCCTTCATCGCCCGCACCCACCATCACCGCGATCAGATGCCCTCCCACCATGACCAGCAGGGCGGGCCGACCATGTACGATCCCGATGACCGGGGCTGACGGCCAGGCTTACGGCACGGGTCGGAAAGCAACGAAAGCAGACGGCATGAAAAAAGGAGCGCATCGGGCGCTCCTTTTTCGTTTGGAGAACTTCGACCTCAGGGGCCGGCTGTCCGCTGCCGGTTCCGCGCCATCCGGTCGGCCGTCTTCAGCGCCGCGATCAGGCTGGTCGCATTGGCCCTGCCAGTGCCCGCAATGTCCAGCGCCGTCCCATGGTCGGGAGAGGTGCGGACGAAGGGCAGGCCCAGCGTGATGTTCACGCCGCTGTCGAAATCCACCGTCTTCACCGGGATCAGCGCCTGATCGTGGTACATGCACAGCGCCGCGTCATATCCACGGCGGGCGGCGGCATGGAACATGGTGTCGGGCGGGCGCGGCCCGGACACGTCGATGCCGTCGGCGCGCAGCGTCGCGATGGCGGGCTCGATGATGTCGATCTCCTCACGCCCCATCGCCCCGCCCTCCCCCGCATGCGGGTTGAGGCCGGCGACGGCCAACCGCGGACGGTCGATGCCGAAGTCGCGCGCCAGCGACGCCGCGGTGACCCGGCCGGCATGGACGATGGCGTCGGCGGTCAGCTGGTTCACCGCGTCGCGCACCGACACATGGATGGTCACCGGCACCACCCGCAGATCGGCCGCCGCCAGCATCATGATCGGCTCGCCGGCCAGCCCGGCGAGGTGGGCCAGATATTCGGTGTGGCCGGGATGGCGAAAACCGGCGGCATAGAGAGACGATTTCTGGATCGGGTTGGTGACAACGGCCGCGGCCTGCCCACCCTGCAGCAGCGCCACGGCACGGTCGATGCTGGCGATCACCGCGGCACCATTGGCCGGATCGGGCCGGCCGGCGACGACCGGGTTGCCGAGCGCGACCGGCAGGACCGGCAGGGCACGGCCGAAGATCGCCGCCCCCTCCTGCGGAGACGAGACGGCCTGCACCGGCACCGGCAGCCCGAGCGAGGCCGCCAGCGCGGCCAGCCTCGCGGGATCGTCCAGCACGACGAAGGGGCGCAGGCCGGCCTCGTCGCGGGCCAGCCACGCCTTCAGCCCGATCTCCCCGCCGACGCCGGCCGGCTCCCCCATGGTCAGGGCCAGCGGCAGGTCGTTCGGCGGGGCGGCGGTCACAGGCGGGTCTCGATGAAGGCGGTGCGGCGCAGGTCGCGCAGGTACCGGCGCGACAGCAGTTCCGCCCGCTCGCTGACCAGTTCGCGCTCGATCTCGTCGCGGCCGGGCAGCTTGGCTTCCTGAACCGGGGTCGGGGCCGGCGGCGGCGGCGGAGCCGGCTGGGCTTCCGGCGGCGGCTGGATCATCGGCATGTCACGCTTGCAGACGATCAGGATCACCGCGGCGGCCGGGCTCATCAGCACCGGGCTGGCCTGGCCGAGCGGGATGCCGAGCGCGAGGTTCTGCAGGCCGGGGGCCATGTCCTTCACCCGCATGGTGCCCATGTCGCCCGATTCCGGCATGCCGGTCTCCTTGGCGCGGGCCTGGAAATCGGCGCAGCTCTTGATCGACTTGCGCAGCTTCTCGGCCTGTTCCTTGACGGACTTGGCCTGCTCCTTGGACTCGATCGGGAGGATGATCTGCTTCATGTTGACCGTGGCCTTGGCCACGTCCGGCCGCGGCTGCGGACGGGGAGCCGCCGGACGGGCGACCGGCATCGGCACCTCGCCGCCGCTGCTGCCGAACGGCCGCTGGCCGCGCACCAGCAGGATGTGGTAGCCGGTCGCCGTGCGGACCGGCGCCGACAGCTGGCCGCCGCGCATGCCCGACAGCGCCTTGTCCACCTCCGACGACAGTTCGCCGCTGCGCACCCAGCCGAGGTCGCCGCCCGACGCGGCGCCGGCCGACTGCGAGAACTGGCGGGCGAGTGCGGCGAAATTGCCGCCGCGCTTCACCTCTTCCACCAGACGCTCGGCGTTGCGGCGCACCTCGTCGTCCTGGTCGGGGCTGTCCACTGCCAGGAAGATCTCGGCGACCAGATATTCGGGCTTGCCGATGTTGGCCTTCAGCCGCTCCATCGCGGCGTCGACCTCGTCCTCGCCGACCACGACCTCCTGGCGGATGCGGCGCTGCATCACCTTCTGCCAGGCGAGCAGGGCGCGGATCTGGTCCTTCAGGGTGGAGTACGGCACGTTCTGGCGCTTCAGCATCTCCTGAAGCTGCTGGCCGTTCATGCGGTTCTGCTCGGCGATGCGCTTGACGGCGTCGTCGATCTCCGACGCCGAGACGGTGACGCCCTGGCGCTTGGCCTCCTGCATCTGCAGGCGCTCGTCGATCAGCAGGCGCATCACCTGCGGCATCAGCCGCTTGGTCGTTTCCGGATTGGCGGCGGCGCCGGCGTTCAGCAGCGCCATGCGGATGCGGGCATTGACGTCCGAAACCGAAACGACCTCGTCATTCACCACCGCAGCGATGCCTTCCGACCCCGGCGCGCGGGCCTGACGCGTGCTCTCGTCCCCCGTCCGCGGCGCGGCGGCACCGGCGGCAGCCTTGCTGGACTGCGCCACGGCGGGCATGGCCAGAAGCGCACAGGCGGTCGCCACGGCGACGGTGGTCCGGACGGCTCGCAAACTCGACATGCTGCTCAAGCTCCAAAAACGGGTCGCCCGTTATTACGGTGGGGCCGGTGCCCCTGGCAAACGGAATCGGACCCTGCAATCCAGTGCTAAACCAAGTGGGCGGAATTATGACCGATGGCGATAACCGCCCGCTTTGCGGCGAATGGTCCCACCCCCGTCCCTTCCCGGCGTCCCGTCCCAGCACCCCCTCCCGGCAGCCGTCCCGTCAGCCGTCTTCCAGATGCAGAAGGGCGGCGATGCCCAACAGCAGGCTGATGCCGGCAGGACTCCAGGCGGCCATGAGGATGGGAATGGTTTCCGACATTCCGAAGGTGCGGACCACGTCGGTCATCACGAACAGCACGAAGCCGGTCAGCACGCCGCCGGTGACCATCGCCATGGTGCCGCCGCGACGCGGCAGCCGCAGCGAGAAGGCGGCGGCGAACAGCACCATCGCCAGGAACAGGAAGGGCTGGGCCAGCAGCGACTGGTAATGCAGCCGGTGGCGCACGGCCGGGAAACCGGTTGTCTCCAGCGTGTGGATGAAGCGCGGCAGCTCCCAGAAGGAGATGGTTTCCGGCGGGGCGAAGCTCTCCTCGATGGTCGCCATGTCCAGCTCGGTCGGGATGGTGTAGCTGTCCAGCTTCTCCGGGTCCTTCTTGGCCCGGTTCAGGATCGCCTCCTGCAATTCCCACTTGCGGTCCTTCAGCACGGCGCTCGGCGCATCGACGCGGCCCAGATAATTCTGGTCGGCGTCGAACAGGAAGACGATGACGTTCGACAGCTCGAAGGTCACCGGGTTCACCAGCTCCGAATGGATGAAGAACTGCTCGTTCTCGTTGGTCTGGCGCAGCCACAGGCCGGAGCGCGAGATGTTCAGCGTGCTGGACTGGAGCTTGAGATAGCGGTCCTGCAGCTGCTCGTACTTGGCGATGAACACGGCGCCGACCGGGTTGATCAGCGTCACCTTCACCACGCCGATGGCGGCGGCGGCGAACATCACCGGCATCAGGAACTGCCAGGCCGACACGCCGACCGCGCGGGCGACCACCAGCTCGGCGCTGCGCGTCAGCCGCCAGAAGGTGAACATGCCCGCGAACAGGACGACGAAGGGGAAGATCTGCTGCCCGATCTCCGGCAGCTTCAGCAGCGCCATCTCCACCACCAGCCCGAAGGTGACGTGGGGCTTGGTGCCGGCGCGGCGCAGAAGCTCCACCGTGTCCAGCAGCAGCACGATGGCGAGCAGGATCACCATCAGCAGGCAGAACCACACGACGAACTGCCGGCCGATGTAGCGGGAAAGCGTAGGCGAGGAATACATGCGGTGTCCGGTCTCCGGAGCCCCGCCCGCGGCGCCGCCATGGCACCTGGGACGGACTGGCGCGGCCCCGCCCGATCAAGGATCGGTGCGGGCCCCCGCCGGAACAAGTCCCGCTGTTTACCTCTGTTGCGCCGCGATGACAACCGGAGCCGAGGCCGAAGCCTCGGTCGGAGCCGAAGCCGGTCGCCCGCAGGCCTATCGACGGCGTCGTGCGTCTCCCTCCTTTTCCATCTGGACTTCCTGCGCGGGCACTCCAAACTGTTGGAGAGAGGCTGCACGGGAGGGTCGGTCGATGACGGACACCACGCTCGCAATCCGCCAGGCACGCGGGTCGGACGCCGCCGGCATGGCCCGCGTCCATGTGCAAAGCTGGCGCTCCACCTATCCCGGGCTGATCCCGGCGCAGTTCCTGGTCAACCTGTCCGAACCGGCCGCCGCCCAGCGCTGGGCAGCCATCGCCGAGACGCGCGGCCCCGGCCAGGGCGCCTTCGTCGCGGTGGATGTCACCGGCCGGATCGCCGGTCCCGGCACCATCGTCGGCATCGCCTCCTTCGGCACGCGGCGGGTCACGGTGGAAGGGCATGCGGGTGAGTTCCACGCGCTTTATTTGCTAGATGACGCAAAGGGTTACGGCATCGGTCGGCGGCTGATGGCGGCGATGGCCGACCGTTTCCTGGCCGCCGGCATCCGGTCCGCGGCGGTCTGGTGCCTGCGCGACAACCCGTCGCGCTGGTTCTACGAAAGGTTGGGCGGAATCAAGGTGGCGGAGCGGCCGATCCGCTTCGCCGGCAGCGATCTGGTGGAAATCGCCTATGGCTGGCGCGACCTGACGCCGCTTGCACGCTTGTCGGCGGGGCCGGAGGTGCGGTAGTGAGGGGACTTGAGTCCCCACGCATCAGGATTCGCCGATGTCCAGCGCCGCCTCCCTTTCCGCCGCCTCGCTTTCAGCCGAACGGGTCCTCATTCTCGATTTCGGGTCGCAGGTGACCCAGCTCATCGCCCGCCGTGTGCGCGAGAGCGGTGTCTATTGCGAAATCCACCCCTTCGGCATGAGCGACGAGCGCATCCGCGAGTATGACCCGAAGGCGATCATCCTGTCGGGCAGCCCGGCCTCGGTCACCGAGGCGAACGGCCCGCGCGCCCCGCAGGCCGTGTTCGACCTGAAGGTCCCGGTGCTCGGCATCTGCTACGGCCAGCAGACGATGTGCCACCAGCTGGGCGGCACCGTGTCCGGCTCCGACCACCGCGAGTTCGGCCGCGCCTTCATCGAGATCAAGGAGCCCTGCGCCCTGTTCGACGGGCTGTGGGAGGTCGGGTCGAAGGAACAGGTGTGGATGAGCCACGGCGACCGCGTCACCGCGCTGCCGCCCGGCTTCCGCGCCGTGGCGGTCAGCGACGGCGCGCCCTTCGCCGCCATCGCCGACGACCAGCGCCGCATCTACGGCGTGCAGTTCCACCCGGAGGTGGTCCACACCCCGCACGGCGCCCAGCTGCTGGCGAACTTCGTCCACCGCGTCGCCGGCATCGAGGGCGACTGGACGATGGCCGCCTTCAAGCAACAGGCCATCGAGAAGATCCGCGCCCAGGTCGGCACCGGCAAGGTGATCTGTGGCCTGTCGGGCGGCGTCGATTCGTCGGTCGCGGCCGTGCTGATCCATGAGGCCATCGGCGACCAGCTGACCTGCATCTTCGTCGACACCGGCCTGATGCGCGCCGGCGAGTCGGAAGAGGTCGTGCGGCTGTTCCGCGACCACTACAACATCCCGCTGGTCCACCGCGAGGCGGCCGACCTGTTCCTGGGCAAGCTGGCCGGCGTCACCGATCCGGAGCAGAAGCGCAAAATCATCGGCGGCCTGTTCATCGAGGTCTTCGACGAGGAGAGCGCGAAGGTCGGCGGTGCGGAGTTCCTGGCCCAGGGCACGCTCTACCCCGACGTGATCGAGAGCGTCTCCTTCACCGGCGGCCCGTCGGTCACCATCAAGTCGCACCACAATGTCGGCGGCCTGCCGGAGCGGATGAAGCTCAAGCTGGTCGAGCCGCTGCGCGAACTGTTCAAGGACGAGGTCCGTGCCTTGGGCCGTGAACTCGGCCTGCCGCCGGCCTTCATCGGCCGCCACCCCTTCCCCGGCCCGGGCCTCGCCATCCGCGTCCCCGGCGAGATCACCCCGGAGAAGCTGGAGATCCTGCGCAAGGCCGATACGGTCTATCTGGAGGAAATCCGCAACGCCGGCCTCTACGACGCGATCTGGCAGGCCTTCGCCGTGCTGCTGCCGGTCCGCACCGTCGGCGTGATGGGCGACGGCCGCACCTACGACCATGTGCTGGCCCTGCGCGCGGTGACCTCCACCGACGGCATGACCGCCGACTGGTACCCCTTCCCCCACGACTTCCTGGCGCGCGTGTCCAACCGCATCGTCAACGAGGTCCGCGGCGTCAACCGCGTCGTCTACGACATCACGTCGAAGCCGCCGGGGACCATCGAGTGGGAATGAGGCGAGTGGAAACGCTTTGCCGGTGAAAGACAAAGGGGCGGGAAACCGCCCCTTTTCTTTTGCCTGCCCAGATGTCGCTCAAAACAGCGATTCGACCGTCTGCGTCCTGGGGCTGCGCCGCTTGCCGCGGGCTGGCTTGGGGGTGGCGGGAAGCAGGCCTTCCCTCTGCGCGCACAGGTCGTGCCAGACATGGCCCGGACGCTCCGGCGTCCAGTACATGGGTTCGCCGAGCAGCACCTCTTCGCCGCAACAGGCGCAGGGAGGGTATGGGCTGGATGTGTGTTCGGACCGGTCCATCTCACCGTTATGCCAGTGGCGAGGCGATCCGTAAGTGATGCGGATCAAATCGGACCGCAAGAGTGCGAAAAAATAGCTCCGCTCACGCTGGACCTGGGGACAGCGGCGGCCCCGCTCCCCACAGCGGGGGAACAGGACCGCGCAGCCCTATGCCGTCAACGCACGTCGGCCAGTGCGACGCAGGCGCGGTCGCGGCCGGCGAGGCTGCCGCAGCCGTCGGCGCGCTGGGAAACAAAGCGCATCACAACGCGCTCACCCTTGCCGACCGACTGCGGCGGCAACAGCGCCTCGGCGACCTGGGTGGTGAATTGCGGGCTGACGCGGTGCGTCGGTGCGGGCGCCGGGTCGAGGCTGGCGACCTGCACCGGCCTTGCCGGAGCCACCGCGGGGGCGGGAGCCGGGACGGGAGCGGGCGCGGGTTCGGGCAGCGACGCCACCACCACCGGAGCCGGTGCCGGAGCGGGCGCCGGTTCTGCGAGCTTCGGCTCGGCCGGGCGCGGCTCCATCCGCCGCGGCTCGACAGCGCGGGATTCGGGCGCGCGGGTTTCCGGAGCGGCGGAGGCGACGACGACCGGCGCCGGTTCCGTCCGCTGCGTGGACGCCGTCTGGCCGCCGCGCGGCTTCGGCGCGTCGTCCGGCACCACCGCGACCTCGATGGCCGAGGCGCCGGCCGCCAGCGACGGTTCGCGCGGGCCGGTGCCGCGCAGCACCGGGGTCAGCGCCGCCAGATACATCTTCGTCTCGCGCGGCAGCCGCTGCTTGCCGGCCAGATGCTGGGCGTAGCAGGCCGGGCCGCAATTGTAGGCGGCCAGGAAACCGGGGGCGCCGAACAGGTCGTACATCTCGCGCAAGTAGGCGGTGCCGGCCATGATGTTCTCGTGCGGGTCTGAGGGATCGGACCCTAGTCCATACTTGGCCCGCATCAGCTCGTAGGTGCCGGGCATCACCTGCATCAGGCCGATGGCCCCGGCGGAGCTGGTCAGCACCTTGCCGCTGTTGGTCGTCGCCCGGCCGTTGCTCTCGCGCATCATCACCGCGCGGATCGCATTTCTCCGGCATGTCGTACCGCTGGGAAGCCTCGCGGATGTGCGGGACCCAGCGGGACAGCGGATCGTTCGGATCCGGGACATAGGCAGCGGATTCGACCGGCGGAGCCGTCTGCACCTGCGGCGCGTCGGAGGCGCAGCCGGCCAGACCGAGGGCAAGGCACAGCAGTGCTCCGGCGGCGTGGATCGTCGCGAGGTTTCGTTTGACCACGAGGGGATTTCCGTGCTGTTGGCGCAGGCGGGACAAAAGATGGATCGCTTTTCAATGTATAGCCCACGCCTGTCAAGCGACATCACGGCCGTTTCTTGAATCCTGTCCCGAAGATGCCTCAAAAATGCCCGCTTTATCCCTTGTGAAGAGGTCGGCAATTAGGATTTTGGGCAAATGTCCCTATGCCTATCTTCTCTCTCCGTCCGGACATCACCATGCCGTCACAAGGCGCGACAACGGGAACCTTGACGGAACATCCACGCCACCCCTAATGGAGGGCGCCGGCCGCCCCCTCAACCGATGCCGTTCCGATCGGACAGGCTCGGCCGAACTGGATCGACGATCATGACCGCCCCCCAACGGACCTTCCCGCCGGCCCAGCAGACACCGCAGCCGCAGATGCCGTCCCCGCCGCAGGAAGACGCCCCGCCCCGCAAGCCCCGGCGCTTCGGCCGGCTGCTGGCGATCCTGCTGGTTCTTCTTGCGGCAGGCGGCGGTATTGCCCTGTGGCGCGCCCGCAATCCGGCCCCTCCCTCCCCCACCCCGGCCGGCCAGGCGGCGGAGCGCCCGGTGGAGCTGACCGCGCTTGAGGTCACGGCCGTCGCCCCGCGCGCGCTGGCGGAGACGGTCCGGCTCAGCGGCTCCGTCTCGCCGATGGAACAGTCGGCGGTGAAGGCGGAGGTCGCCGCCCGTCTGGCCGAGGTGGCGGTGCGCGAGGGGCAGGCGGTCCGCCGCGGCGAAATGCTGGCCCGCTTCGACACGGTGGAGCTGACCGCCCGCCTCAATGAGAAGCAGGCCAACCTGGAGGGCGCGCGGGCTCAGCTGGTGCTGGCCGAAAAGACGCTGACCAAGAACCGCACGCTGAACCGCCAGCAACATCGTCTCGGACACCAGCCTGGATCAGGCCGAAAGCAGCTTCGGCTTCCAGCGCGCCCAGGTCGACGCACTGGCGGCGCAGGTGGAACTGGCGCGCAAGGCCTTGCGCGACGCGGTGGTGCTCAGCCCCATCGACGGCATGGTCGCCACCCGCACCGTCAATCCCGGGGAAAATCTGGCGGTGAATGCCGCCATGTTCACCGTGGTCGACCTGTCGCGGGTCGAGGTCGAGGCGACCGTCCCGGCGGAGCAGGTGGCCCGGCTCGCCGTCGGCCAGACCGCCAGCCTGCGGGTGGAGGGGTTCGGCGAACGGGAGTTCGCCGGCAGCGTCGCCCGCATCAACCCGATGGCGCGGGCGGGATCGCGCGCCATCCCGGTCTATGTGACCATCGACAATCGCGACGGCGCGCTGCGCGGCGGCATGTTCGCCAGCGGCGAGGTTCTGGTGGCGCAGGCGGCGGGCGCCATCGCCGTGCCGCCGGTCGCCATCCGCCACGACGAGCAGGGCGAGTTCGTCCTGGCGATTGCGGACGGCCGCACCGTGCGCCGCCCGGTCACGCGGGTGGCGCTGTGGGCGCGCGGCGATCTGGTGCAGGTGGACGGCCTGGCGCCGGGCGAGCGCGTCGTCACCGGCAACCTGCCCGGCCTGACCGCCGGACGCAGCGTCTCGATCGCCGGCACCTGACCCGGACGGACCAGCAGCCATGCCGATCACCCGCATCAGCGTCGACAACCCGGTCTTCGCCACCATGATGATGGTGGCGCTGATGGTGCTCGGCCTCTTCTCCTACAACCGGCTGGGCGTCGACCTGTTTCCCGACGTCGATTTCCCGGTGGTGGTGGTCAGCACCGCCTATCCCGGCGCCAGCCCGGAGACGGTGGAGACCGACATCACACGGCCCGTCGAGGATGCGATCAACACCATCGCCGGCATCAAGACGCTGACTTCGCGCTCCTACGAGGGGCAGTCGGTGGTGATCGCCGAGTTCGACCTGAAGACCTCGTCGGTCCAGGCGTTGCAGGACGTGCGCGAGAAGGTCTCGGCCATCCGCGCCAGCTTCCGCGACGAGGTGAAGGATCCGCAGATCACCCGCTTCAACCCGGACGACCAGCCGATCCTGTCCATCGCCGTCACCTCCGACCTGCGGTCCTTGCGCGACCTCACCACGCTGACCGACCAGATCATCCTGAAGCGCTTGCAGAATGTCCGCGGCGTCGGCAAGGCCACCATCGCCGGCGGGGTCAAGCGGCAGATCCTGATCCGCCTGAAGCCGGAAAAGCTGGAAGCACTCAACGTCGGCGTCGACGAGGTGATCGCTACCGTCACCAGCGAGAACCAGGACGTGCCCGCCGGCACCGTCTCCGGCCAGGGACGGGAGCGGGTGGTGCAGGTGGAGGGGCGCGTGCGCAACCCGCGCGACCTGCTGGACCTAATCGTCGCGCGGCGCGGCGGCAGCCCGGTGCGCCTCTCCCAGGTCGCCGAGGTGATCGACGGGCAGGAGGAGCAGGATTCGGCCGCCCTGCTGAACGGCAACCCGGCGCTGGCGGTCGATGTGGTGAAGGTCCAGGGCGCCAACACGGTGGAGGTCGCCCGCGGCCTGCATGGGGCGATCCAGGATCTGCGGACCAACGGCTCGCTGCCGGCGGACGTGACGCTGGCGGTGGTGCGCGACAGCTCCCGCGGCATCACCAACTCGCTCAGCAACGTGCAGGAGACGCTGGTCGAGGGCGGCATCCTGACCATCCTGATCGTCATGGTGTTCCTGGGGTCCTGGCGCAGCACGGTCATCACCGCGCTGACCCTGCCGGTTGCCGTGCTCGGCACCTTCGGCATGCTGGCCGCCATGGGCTTCACGCTGAACATGATGACGCTGATGGCGCTGTCGCTCGCCATCGGCATCCTGATCGACGACGCCATCGTCGTGCGCGAGAACATCATGCGCCACCTCGCCCGCGGCCAGGGCCACCGTCAGGCGGCACTCGACGGCACGGCAGAGATCGGGCTCGCGGTGCTGGCGACCACGCTGACCATCGTCGCGGTGTTCCTGCCGGTCGCCTTCATGGGCGGCATCATCGGCCGCTTCTTCCTGCAATTCGGCATCACCGTCTCGGCGGCGGTGCTGATCTCGCTGTTCGTGTCCTTCACGCTCGACCCCATGCTGTCCAGCATCTGGTACGACCCGGCCGCCCACGGCCGCCATGGCCGCTCGATCTTCGGCCGCTTCGCCGCCTGGTTCGGGCGAGGCTTCGATGCGCTCTCGCACGGCTATGGCCGGCTGCTGCGCTGGGGCCTGCGCCGGCGCTGGATTGTCGTGATCGTGGCGCTGGCGATCTTCTTCGGCAGCTTCCTGCTGGTGCCGCGCATCGGCGTGGAGTTCGTCCCCGCCGCCGACCTCGGCGAGCAGATCGTCGAGGTGGAATCCCCCGTCGGCTCGTCGCTCGCCACCACCACCGCCAAGACCCGCCAAGTCGAGGCGGCGATCCGCGAGTTCCCGGAGATCGCCTACACCTACAGCACGGTCAACACCGGGGTCTCCATCGGCCACAACCGCGGCAGCATCTATCTGCGCTACACCCCCATCGACCAGCGCAAGCGCTCGCCCAACGACCTGGCCCCGCTGCTGCGGCAACGTCTGTCGGCGATCCCCGGCGTCACCATCGGCATCGCCATCCCCGGCGTCGGCGGCGTGCAGAAGCAGAATCCAGGTTTCGGTCCAGGGCCGCGACATCGCCGAGCTGGACCGGCTGTCGCAGACCGTGATCGGCGCCATGCGCGCCATCCCCGGCTTCGTCGATGTCGACAGCACGCTGAAGGCGGCCAAGCCGACGCTGGCGGTCCGGCTGGAGCGCGACCTCGCCAGCGATCTCGGCATCGGCACCGCCAAGGTGGCCGACACACTGCGCCCGCTGTTCGCCGGCGACACGGTGTCGAGCTGGAAGGCGCCGGACGGCGAGAGCTACGACGTGCTGGTCCGCCTGCCCGAAGGCGACCGCGCCGGCCGCGCCGACCTCGACCGCATTTATTTCTCCGGCGGGGTCGATGCCAACGGCACGCCGCGCATGATCCCGCTGTCCCAGGTGGCGGAGGTGGTGACGACGCTCGGCGCCTCGCAGATCAACCGGCGCGATTTGCAGCGCGAGGTGAATGTCCAGGCCAACGTCCAGGGCCGCGCCGCCGGCGATGCCGGCCGCGACCTCCAGGCGGCGCTGGCCAAGATCGAGCTGCCGCCGGGCTACCGCATCGTCTTCGGCGGCTCGACCAAGGACATCGCCGAGACCAGCGGCTATGCCATGCAGGCCCTGGCGCTTGCCGTCATCCTGATCTACCTGATCCTCGCCTCGCAGTTCGGCAGCTTCCTGCAACCGCTCGCCATCATGGCCTCGCTGCCGCTGTCGCTGGTCGGCGTCTTCCTGGGGCTGCTGGCGGCGGGATCGACGCTGAACATCTTCAGCGCCATCGGCTTCATCATGCTGATGGGGCTGGTGACCAAGAACGCCATCCTGCTGGTCGATTTCGCCAATCAGGCGCGCAAGCGCGGCGCCGGCCTGCACGACGCGCTGGTCGAGGCCGGCATCATCCGCCTGCGCCCCATCGTGATGACCACCGCCGCGATGATCTTCGGCATGCTGCCGCTGGCGCTCGGCATCGGCGAGGGGGCGCAGCAGCGCGCGCCGATGGCCCATGCGGTGATCGGCGGGTTGTTGTCCTCCACCATCCTGACGCTGCTGGTGGTGCCGGTGGCGCTGACCTATCTCGACGGGCTGTCGCGCCGGATGAAACGCTGGTTCGCCCACAGCGATCCAGACGCCCAACAGCATCCGGCAGAGTGAGGGTCAGGCCAGGGCCGGGGTCCGCACCGAACTGCCGACGCCGACGGCCCGCATGTTCTCCTCGACCCAGCGCCCCGCCGCCTCGCGCCCGGCGTCGCGCAGCCAGTTCAGGAAGCTCCAGTCGGTCATCAGCTTTGAATAGAGCCCCAGATCCTGGAGATGCTCGTCGGCGCCGATCATGTGCAGGCGCGGGGCGTCGCCGCGGGCGGACAGGCAGCGCATCTCCTGCAACAGGGCGGCGTTGAAGGTGATCTGGTTGAGGCGGGCGGCGATGCCGGCCGGATCCTCCGGCGTGGTGGCGCAGGTGAAGGGGTTGATCGTCACCACCAGCAGGTCTGCGCCGGGACAGGCCGCCGCCAGCGGCGACAGCGGCGGGTTGGCGAGATAGCCGCCATCCCAATAATCCTGGCCGTCGATCCGCACCGCGCGGAACAGGCTGGGCAGGCAAGCCGAGGCCAGCAGGTGATCGACCTCCAGCTCCGTCTCGTCGAACAGCCGCAGGGCTCCGGTCCGCACAGTGGTGGCGCTGACGAACAGCCGCAGCCCGCTCCGCCGGATCAGCTCCGGTTCGACCATCTCGGCCAGCAGGCCGCGCAGCGGGTGGAAATCCGCCGATTGGGTCCGATAGGGGCTGACCCAGCGCCGTGCCCAATCGACCATATGGGTTCCCGGCGCGTGATCGACATTCCAGCGGCCGAGCAGCCGGTCGGTCACGCTCGGCCGGATCGGCCCCAGCCGCCCGGCGGCGCTGACCCGCTCCCAGAAAGTCGCCAGTTCGGCCCGCGCCCCACTGCATCCACCGCGTGCCCAGCCCTGGGCCAGCATGGCGGCGTTCATCGCCCCGGCGCTGGCCCCGCTGACCCCGACCAGCCGGATGTCCTCCTCCAGCAGCCGGTCGAGCACGCCCCAGGTGAAGGCGCCATGCGCACCGCCGCCCTGCAAGGCCAGCGCCAGCGTTGGCCTGGGCGGCGGCAGGGCCAGAAGAGGGTCCGGCCCCGACAGTTCCAACGGTTCCGCAGGGCAGGCGGGCGGCACAGGCGTCGCCTTGCCGCACACACGGTTCCACAGCTTTCGGATCATCGTCATGGCCGGCACGTCTCCAAATGCTTATGCTGCACCGCAACATGAGCAGGGACTTCCGCATCGGCAAGGGGGTATGCCCATGGAGGCAGGCAGGGAACGGCATTGGAAACCCGCCGCCACATGCACTAAGTAGGCGGACACCCCAGACGCCGAGCCGCCCCTTGCCCACCCCGCACTATCAGGTCATCCCGATCACCGACCCCGAAGACCCGCGCATCGAGCCTTACCGCGACGTGCGGGAGCGCGATCTCGTCGGCCGTGACGGGCTGTTCATCGCCGAAGGGGCGGTGGTGGTGCGCAGCCTCGTGCAATCCACCCGCTACCGGGCCCGCTCGCTGCTGATCGCCGAGAAGCGGCTGGAGGCGCTGGAGCCGATGCTGGCGGCCCTTTCGCCCGAAACGCCGGTCTATACCGCCACCCAGCCCGTGCTGGACCGCATCGCCGGCTTCCCCCTGCATCGCGGCATCCTGGCGGTGGGGGAAAAGACCGGTGTCCCGAGCGTCGCCGACCTGCTGGGTGCCTGCGGGCCGGTTTCCCGTGTCGTCATGCTGTTCGGCATCGGCAACCACGACAATATGGGCGGCATCTTCCGCAACGCCGCCGCTTTCGGCGCCGATGCGGTGACCCTCGATCCCGGCTGCTGCGACCCGCTCTACCGCAAGGCGATCCGCGTTTCGGTGGGGGCGACCCTGCTGGTGCCGACGGCCAAGCTCGCCGCGGACGAGGATCCGCTCGCCCTGCTCGACCGCTTCGGCTTCGAGGCGGTGGCGCTCAGCCCCGCCGGTGCCGAGACGCTGGCCGCCCTGACGCCGCCGCGCCGTGCCGCCCTGCTGTTCGGCTCTGAAGGGCCGGGCCTGCCGCCCGCCCTGCTGGCCCGCGCCCGCAGCGTGCGCATCCCGATGGCCGGCGACTTCGATTCCCTCAACGTGGCGACCACCAGCGGCATCGTGCTGCACCACATCGCGTCCGGACAGGTGCCATGACAGACGATATGAGCGACGACATCGGCACGCCGGCCGCCACAGCCACCGCCGACCCGCATCTGGTCCATGACCTCGCCGTCGCCCATCCGGAGGTGACGACGCTGGGGGCGGCCGGCCTGCTGCGGATGACCGACGCCGAGGCGCGCGGGCTGGTGGCGCTCGGCCTGCCGCTGCCGAAGGGCAAGCGCGACCTGCTGGTGCCGGCGGAGCGGCGCGCGGCCATCCTGCTGGAGATCGCCGGACGCATCGACCGCGCCCACCGCCGCGACGCGCTGCTTGCCCAGGGCCGCCGGGCGCTGGCCGGCGGCCACACCACCCTGCTGTCCTGCGAGGACCGCACCCGCGTCCGCGCCGTGCGCAGCGACGAGCTGCCCTGGCCCGGCCTGTCCCCGGCGATCCGCTTGCAGGTTTCCCGGACCTTCGACGCGCTGGAGCTGTCGGACCTGTCCGATGGGGAGCTGTCGGCCCGGCTGGACCATGACCCGGCCCTGCGCGCAGCACTGGACGACACCCTGTCGCGGGTCGCCACCCGGCTGCGCGATCTGGCCGAGCGGGCCGGTGACGACCCGGAGTGGGGCTTCGCCAGCCTCGCCGACCGGCTGGGCAAGGCCGCCCGCAACCGCAGCGACGCCGACGAGCTGCTCGACCGCTGGGACCGCGAATACGACCAGTGGCGCCGCGAGCGGGCGGAGGGGCGCGGCCGGCTCTATGTCGACCGCCATTTCGACTTCTCGCGCTTCGAACGGCTGTTCCCGGTGGCGCGCGGCATGAACCGCCGTCTGGTGCTGGTGATCGGCCCGACCAACTCGGGCAAGACCCACCGTGCCATCACCGCGCTGCGCGAAGCGCGCGACGGCGTCTATCTGGCGCCGCTGCGCCTGCTGGCGCTGGAGGTGATGGAGCGGCTGAACGGCGAAGGCACCCCAACAACGCTGATCACCGGCGAGGAGGAAATCCGCACCCCCGGCGCCCGCCACACCGCCTCCACCATCGAGGTGATGGACCCCGACCGCCCCGTCGAGGTCGCGGTGATCGACGAGATCCAGATGCTGGCCGACCCGGCGCGCGGCTGGGCCTGGACCGCCGCCCTGATGGGCGTGCCGGCGGAGACCGTCTACATCCTCGGCGCGCCGGAGGTCCGGCCGCTGGTGGAGCGCGCCGCCGCCCATCTCGGCGAACCGCTGGAGGTGGTGGAGCTTGAGCGCAAGACCCCGCTGTCGATGCTCGACCGCCGGCTGGAGTGGGCGGAGGTGGAGCGCGGCGACGCGCTGATCGCCTTCTCCCGCCGCGAGGTGCACAGCGTCCGCGACACGCTGCTGGCCCAGGGGCTGTCGGTCGCCGCCATCTACGGCGCGCTGGCCCCGGCGGTGCGGCGGCGCGAGGCGGCCCGTTTCCTGTCCGGCGAGGCGGATGTGGTGGTGGCGACCGACGCCATCGGCATGGGGCTGAACCTGCCCTGCCGCCGGGTGTTGTTCACCGCCCTGGAGAAGTTCGACGGCAGCGGCGTCCGCCCGCTGAGTGCCACCGAGGTGAAGCAGATCGCCGGCCGCGCCGGCCGCTTCGGCCAGTTCGAGGAGGGGCATTTCGGCGTCATCGCCCGCGGCACCCCCGCCACGCTGAAACGCCTGCTGGAGGCGCCCGACCGCCGCCTGCGCGCCGACGCTCCCCTGCCCGTCCGCCCGACCCGCGCCATGTTGGCCCGTCTCGCCAGCCACATCGACAGCGACGAGACCCGGCTGCTGGTGGAGTGCTTCGGCAGCGCCGCGACATCCGGCTCCCCCTTCCGGCTGGCCGACCTGTCGGCGCTGCGCCGGGCAGCACCCATGCTGGATGCCCGCCGGCTGGCGCTCACCGCCAAGCTCGACCTGCTGCTCGCCCCCGCCGACCTGGAAGATGCGGAGGATGCCAAGGTGTTCGCCGCGATCCTCGACGCGGTGGAGGCCGGAGAAAGGCTGCCGCTCGGCCGACTGATCCCGGCGCGGCTCGACGGGCTGGCCGCCGATGTGCTGGAGGCGGCGTCGCGCGCCTGCGACCTTTATTTCTGGGCGTCGCGCAAGTTCCCGGACGCCCTGCCCGACCGCGACCGGGTGCGCAGCGCCCGCGACGCCATCGGCCAGCGCCTGTCCGAAGCGCTGGCGTCCCGTGCCCGCCGCCGCGAGCCGCCGCCGGCCGCCGGCTTCCGCGGCGCCCCGCGCAAGCGCTTCGGTCCGCGCCGCCGCTGACAACGGGGGATTGAGTGAGGAGGATTGGTTCCCGGCGAAATTCGCCCTCATGGCACTGCTGCACTGCGAACGAAGGGGACGCCCTGCTGTTCTGAACTGGACCAGACTTGGCTCGGTCACCACATCGATAGCAAGCGCCTATCGCCACGTTAGAAAACGTCGATTGGACGCTATCGAAAGACCCTGCCACTGTTGCATCGGCGGCCAAGCCCTCCGGCCGTCCCGTTCAGGAGCAACCGGCGTGAAGACCGCATCCCCCACCATCGCCGACACCGTCCCCACCCGCTCCCCTGCGGTGGGACGCCGGTTCTGGACCATGCTCGGCCCCGGCTTCGTGGTGGCGGTCGGCTACATGGATCCCGGCAACTGGGCGACGGACATCGCGGCGGGCTCCAGCTTCGGCTTCGCCCTGCTGTCGGCGGTGCTGATCGCCAGTCTGGCCGGCATCTTCCTGCAGGGGCTGATCGTCCGGCTGACGCTGGCGACCGGCACCGATCTGGCCCGGCTGATCCGCCAGCGTTTCCCGCGGCCGGTGGCGATGCTGGTCTGGGCGGTCTCGGAGCTGGCGATGATCGCCACCGATCTGGCCGAGCTGCTGGGCAGCGCCATCGCGCTGAAGCTGCTGTTCGGCATCCCGATCATGGCCGGGGTGGTGATCTCCGCCGTGCTGACCTTCGGCATCCTGGCCCTGCCCGGCGCCCGCGGCCGTGCGCCCGAACTGGTGGTCGGCGCGCTGATGAGCGTGGTCGTCGTCTGCTTCGCCTGGGAGTTGGCGATTGCCCGCCCCGACCCCGGCGCCCTGCTGGCCGGTCTGGTGCCAAGCGTCGAATTGGCTCGCAATCCCGAGATGCTGTACCTGTCGCTGGGCATCATCGGCGCCACCGTCATGCCGCACAATCTGTTCCTGCATTCCGGTCTGGTGCAGGCCCGGTTGGCCGAGGTCAAGACGGAGGAGGAGCGGCGGCAGGCCGCGCGCTGGCTGACCATCGACTTGTCGACCGCTCTGGCGCTGGCCGGTCTGGTCAACGGCGCCATCCTGGCCGTCGCCGCCGTGGCCTTCCAGGGGGCGGCTGCCGGCGCCTCCCCCGGCATCGAGGACGCCCACGCCCTGCTGGGCAGCAGCATCGGCGGCGTCGCCGCCCTGGTCTTCGCCATCGCCCTGCTGGCCGCCGGCCAAAGCTCCACCACCACCGGCACCATGGCCGGGCAGATGGTGACGGAGGGCTTCCTGAACCTGCGACTGCGCCCGGTCACCCGTGCGCTGATCACCCGCGGCGCCTCGCTGATCCCGGCATTGGCGGTGCTGGGCAGCGCCGGGGACGGGGCGGTGGATGGCTTGCTGGTGCTGAGTCAGGTGGTGCTGGCCCTGACCCTGCCCTTCATCCTGATCCCGATGCTGGTGCTGCTGCGCAACGACAAGCTGATGGGCGGGCTGGCGATGGCGCCGCTGACCCTGCGGCTGGCCAGCCTGACCGTGCTGGTGCTGACCGGCCTGTCCGGCTGGCTGGCCGGCACCACCGCCATGGCGTGAGCGGAAAGGCACCTCGACCCGGAGCGGGGAATGGTCCATCTTGCGGCCCGTTCCCCGATTTTCCTTCCTGTCATCGGTGCCCTATGGATCCTGCCCTCGAACAACGCCTCGCCGATCTGGAAAGCCGCCTCGCGCATCACGAGCGCATGGCGGAGGAGATGTCGGAGGTCATCTTCGCCCAGGGCCAGACCATCGACCGCCTGACCGCCCAGATGAGGCGCATGCGCGACCGGGTGGAGGCGGCGGAATACGCCATCGCCTCCCCGCAGGACGACCGGCCGCCGCCGCATTACTGAGGGACTGGGAGCGTCCTCACCCCACCCCCTCGTAGACCACCTCCGTCATCATCCCCGTCGCCATGTGCAGCAGGTTGTGGCAATGCAGCGGCCAGCGGCCGGGGTTGTCGGCGTCGAAGGCGACGGTGACGCTGCCCATCATCGGCACCAGGACGGTGTCGCGCACCGCCCCCGCCACCGGCCGGCCGTCGATGGCCACCACCTGGAAATGATGGCCGTGCAGGTGCATGGGATGCGCCATCATCGACGCATTCTCGAAGGTCAGCTCCACCCGCTGGCCCTGGCGGACCGTCAAAGGCCGGTGCGCCCCGAAGGTCAGACCGTCCAGGCTCCAGACATAGGGCGCCATCGAGCCGGTCAACTGCATCCGCCGCGTCAGGTCGGCTGTACGCGCCGCCAGCGGCATGATGGCGATCAGTTGCCGTTCCAGCGACAGGTCGAGCGGATCGGTCTGCGTCTCCCCGGTCGTCGCGATTTTCTCCACCGCAGCGCCGGGGGTGGCAAGGATGATGCCGGTGCGCTGCACCGCCCCTTCGCGCAGAGCCAGGATCGGGAAGGCGCCGCCCTCGGCCGGCACGGTGAGGCGGATGTCCAGCCGCTGGCCCATGCTCATGGCGAAGCGGCTGCCGGCAACCGGCTGCACCGGGTTGCCGTCGGCGGCGATCACCTGCCCGGTCAGCCGCCCGAGGTCGAGATGGAAGGCGGTCGAGGTGGCGCCGTTGATGATGCGCAGCCGCACCCGTCCGCCCCGTTCCACCCGGACCAGTTCGGGGTCGGCGAGCGTGCGATCGTTCGCGAGGTAGGCGTCGTACTCGACGTCGTTCAGGTCCATCGCCATGCCGCCGGACATGCCGCTCATGCCATGCCCAGAGCCATGCGCCGAACCATGTCCCGCCTGTCCGTGATCCATTGAGCCATGGTTCATCACGCCGTGATTCATGGCGCCAGTGCTCATGGCACCGTGATCCATCTGGCCGTGCCCGCCATGGGCCGTTCCGCCGGCCGGCGCACCCAGGGAGGCCAGCAGTTCCGCCGGGTCGCGGAAGGTGAAGTCGTGCAGTAGGAGTGTCACCTCCTGCTCGTCGGTGCGCACATCCTCTGCGCTGCGGACCACCAGCGGGGCCGCCATCAGCAGCTGTTCCTGCATCCCGTGATGGGAGTGCATCCAATGGGTGCCGGTGCGGGGCGCGAAGTCGTAGCGGACCGACTCGCCGTCGCGGATCGCCGGACGGTTGTTGTCGACGACACCGTCCTGGACATAGGGCGGCGTCTGGCCGTGCCAGTGGATGATCGAGTCCTCGCCCGCCCGGTTGGCGAGATCGACGACGAAGCGCCGGCCGGGATCGAGGGTCAGCCCATGGGTGCCGTCGGGCTGGCGGATGCCGAACACGCCGGCCGCCTTGCCGTTCACGTCGAGCGTGCGGCGGTCGACGGTCAGCCGGACGGCATCCTCCACCGGACTGGCGGCAAAGACGGAACGCGGAAAGGCGGGAAGCAGGGCGGCACAGCCGCCGGCGACCGCCGTCGACAGCAGACGGCGGCGCGAAAGCGCGAGAGTCATGACGGACTCCGAAGATTCGGATGAAAAGGGGATAAGGAAAGGCGCCGCGGAAGCCCAGCGGCGCGCCGGCATCATCCCAGCCGCGGCGGCGGCAGGTCGGGCCGCACCCCAAGCCCTTCACGCAACAGTCCGGTCGTCCACCGCAAGCGCAGCCCGGTGGAGCCGACCGGGGTCGTCAGACCGGCGCTTGGCAAACCGACGACCATGGGGGCACAGGCCATGCCGGCGCAGCAAGGCTGGGTCGCGTGATGCGTCCGGCCCGGCGCGGGGCGGCCATGGTCCATTCCATCCATGGCGGCCGCGTGCGGCACGCCGTGCACCGCCATGGCGGCCGGCGCATCATGCGGACAGGCAGCGGCGGCATTGCCCGACCACAGCAGCAGGCCGAGCATCACGAGGACCAGCGCCCCCGCGACCCCGCTCAGCCTCCGCATCCAGTCGGCGACGCGCATCGGCACCGCACCGCTCCCGCTTGTTGTCAGCCTTTCCAAATAGGCCCTCGGTGGGAGCCGGTCAACCGCCTCCGACCGCCGGACAGGGCGTCTACCCATTCCGTCCTAGGCGTTTTCCCGAGCATGGAACTGCAACACACTGCCCCTATATTGGCCGTCACCCGAAACCAAGAAAACACTCCCGAGATGTCCGCCCCCGCCCGTTCGGCCACCCTTCTGCACACCGCGACCCGTCCGCTGCATTGCGCCTGCTGCGGCCGTCCCTTCGTCCGTCCGTCCACGCGGGGGCCGGCACCGCTCTATTGCTCGGCGGATTGCCAGAAGCAGATGCGCGTCCGCACGCGGGTGTGGAGCGGGCGCGACGACGCCCCCTTCGGACTGCGCCGCGCGTCTTAGAGACTGTCTGGTGCTCATTGAAGCACCAGACAGTCTCTAAGCTTTTGGTTCTTCGTGTGATTCACGCTTCAAGCGATCCCGCTTGAACCGATCACACTCCAGCGGTTTCAGCGAATCTCGACGGTCGCGCTGTCGCTGCGGCCGTCGGCGTCCAGCACGGTGACCCGCACCACCCCCGGCCCGTCCGGACGCCAAACCACGTCGCGGGCAATCGGTGACTGGGCGATGCGCCGCCCGTCGATCAGCCAGGATAGCGGGCGACGCCCGCCGGTGGCGGTCAGGGTCATCGGCTCCCCCTTGCCATCAGGGCCCAGTGCCTCCAGCACCATGTCGCTGACCGGGAAGGTCAGGCGCAGCCGGTCGGTCTGGCGCGGCCCGGCCAGTTCGACCTCGCCCGGCCGCAGGTGGCGCAGCAGCTCCGGCGGCGCCTCGTTCCTGACCGGGCCGGCGGGACGGCCGCGCTCGGCCGGCAGCCGGTCGAAGACCTCGAACAGCAGCGGAGCGGCGGTGTTGCGGCCGTAATGGTCGGGGCTGGGCGTGCCGTCCGGCCGCCCGACCCACACGCCGACCGTATAGCGCCCGGTGACGCCGAAGGCCCAGGCGTCGCGGAAGCCGTAGCTGGTACCGGTCTTCAGCGCCACCGGCCCGCTGCCGCGCAGCTCCTGCGCCTGCACCACCCCCGGCGGCGGCGGCGAGCCTTCCAGGATGGCACGGACCTGCTGCGCCGCGGTGGCCGACAGCAGCCGCTGCTCCGCCCCGCCGGGCTCGTCCAGCCTGGCGCGCAGCGGCGCCACCAGCCCGTCGCGCGCCAGCCCGCTGTAAAGCATGGTCATGTCCCACAGGCTGATCGACGCCCCGCCCAGCGCCACCGGCAGCCCCGGCAGCGTTGTGCCGCCCGGCAGCACCAGCCGGGCACCGGCCTTGCGCAACGCCTCGGCGAAGCGCAGCGGCCCGACGCGGTCGAGCACCAGCACCGCCGGGACGTTCAGCGAGCGTTGCAGCGCCTCCATCACCGTCAGGTCGCCGGTGAAGCTGCGGTCGAAATTGCGCGGCGCCCAGTCGCCGAAGCGGGTGGAGACGTCGGCGATCTGGGTCAGCGGGTGGATGATGCCGTCGTCGAAGCCCAGCCCATAGATGAAGGGCTTCAGCGCCGATCCGGGCGAGCGCACCGCCCGCACCATGTCGATGGGGCCCTGCCGTGTCTCGTCCAGCGCGTTGGGGCTGCCGAGATAGGCCAGCACCGAGCGGTCGCGGTTGTCGACCACCAGCACCGCCAGCCCGGCCTGCGGGTTCAGCGTTTCCGCCGTCTTCCGGCCCAGCGCCTCGACCGCCTGTTGCAGGGTGCCGTCGATGGTGGTGGCGATCTGCGCCCGTCCGGGATTGGCGCTGCGCAACCGGTCGGCCAGATGCGGGGATGATGCCGGCAGCGGCAGCCGGGCCGAGGGCACCGGCAGGGTCTTGGCCTCCGCCACCGCTTTGGGCGGCAGCGCGCCCGCTTCCGCCACCCGGTCCAGCACCTTGTCGCGCGCCGCCCGCGCCCGCTCCGGATAGCGGTCGGGGCGCAGGTGGGAGGGCGATTGCGGCAGCGAGACCAGCAGCGCCGCCTCCGCCGCGTCCAGTTCAATCGGCGCCTTGCCCAACAGCATCAGAGAGGCGGCGCGGATGCCTTCGATGTTGCCGCCATAGGGGGCGAGCGTCAGATACATGCCGAGGATGTCGCGCTTGCCGTAGCGCCATTCCAGCTGGGCCGCCCGCGCCGCCTCGATCAGCTTGGCGCTGAAGGTCCGTGGCCGCGGCTCCAGCAGGCGGGCGACCTGCATGGTGATGGTGGAGGCGCCGGAGACCACCCGCCCCGCCCCCAGATTCTGTCCCGCCGCGCGCAGCACCGCCAGCGGATCGACGCCGGCATGGTTTTCAAAGCGCCGGTCCTCGTAGGCCAGCAGCAGCTCGACGAACAGCGGCGAGACATCGTCCACCGTCGCCGGCAGCCGCCACGCGCCGGCCGCGTTGGTGAAGACGCGGAGCGGCTGGCCCTTGCGGTCGGTGACAGTCACCGACAGGTCGGCCAGCCGGTCGAGCGGCGGCGGGAACAGCCGGTCGAGCAGCAGCGCCGTCCCCATCAGGGCGGCAAGGGCGGCCACCGCCACCCCCGCCCGCCTTACCCAGACATTACGCACCCAACCCGGCGCCAATCGTCACTCCGCCGGACGGACGGTGATCCGCCCGGTGGTCTGGCGGGCGAAGAAGCGCGGCTTGTACATGTCCTCCACCGTCGCACCCGGCAGCTCGTAGGTGCCGGGGGTGATGGCGCGGACGATGAAGGCCAGCTTGAAGGTCTGCTGGTCCTCCGTCAAATCCACCGCGGCGACATAGCGGTCGTCGCGCGCCTCGGTCGTGCGGGTGTAGCTGAGGTCGCCCAGCCACGCCATCTCCTCCGGCGTGCCGCCGCCCAGCTTGGCGTTCTCGATCTCCCAGCCGGCGGGCAGCGCATGGGTCACCATGCCCTGGTGGAACAGCTTGGTGTTGGCCTCGCCCTCCAGCACGACGACGAACACGTCGTTTTGCTTGATGGTGTCGAGGTTCAGCACCTCGCCCTTGCGGGTGAAGAAGTTGCGCTTGATGCGCAGCCCCTCGCGCGCCGCCGGCTGCGGCGCCACCGGCACACCAGACAGCGACACCGCCTGCCAGACCGCCGCCTTGCCGGCGTTGGCGACCGGGATGCCGGCCTTCAGCTGGGCCAGCGTCGGGGTCAGATCGACCCGCGCGCCGTCCTTCTTCGCACCGCCCAGCGTCATCTCCGCCTTGGCCGGCGCGCCGCGCAGCAGCGCGTCGGCAGCCAGCACCGACCACGCCTTTTCCTGCGTGTTGGTGCGGTTGGCGGCGGTGGCCGACGCCGGCAGGCGGTCGATCAGCGCCGGGATGCGGGTGCCGGCCATGTTGACCTCGGTCATCAGCGCCACCAGGGCCGCGGAGTCGCGCACGGTCGAGCCGTAATCGACGTGCCATTCCTCACGTGCCAGATGGCCGACCGCGCTGTCGAAGGCGCTGGCCGCCCGCTCCTGGTCGCCCATGCGGGCGAGCGCCGCACCGAGCTGCCCCTTGGCGAGCGGCGTCGGCAGCTTCTCCAGTGCTGTGTCGTGCAGGTAGCGCGCCGGGCCCGGCAGCGAGACGCCGGCCAGCGCCAGCGTGTGCAGGGCATAGGCGCGCACCGCCAGATCCCCCGGCTCCGACGCGCTGGCGATGGCGCGCTGGCGCAGCCAGTTCAGGGCGTCGGTCAAGGGCTTGTCGGGAACCGCCTCGCCCTTCTGCTTGGCGCGGACGAGGAACTCGGCGGCATAGGCGGTCAGCCAGCCGTCGGCCTCGTCATTCGCCCCCCACAGGCCGAAGGCGCCGTCGAAGCGCTGCTTGTCCAGCGTGCGGGAGATCGCCTGCTGGACCCGCGCCTCCAGCCCGTCGTCGGGCTTGCGGTCCTTGCCCAGCGCCAGTTCGACGTCGCGCACCACCAGCAGCGGCAGGGCGCGGCTGACCGTCTGCTCCAGGCAGCCGAACGGGTAGCGGTCGAGCGCCCGCAGGATGCCGGCGACGTCGAAGGGCGGTGCGGTGGTGAAGCTGGCCGACCAGCTGGTGGTTCCCGGCAGGTAGGTCGCAAGCTCGGCCCCGTCGAAGCGGACGCTTTCGCCCGGAGCGATCTGGCGGGTGACGAACTGGGTCTCCACCGACCGCGCCGGGCGGACGGTGATGCCGTAGTCGTGGTTCAGCGACAAATTCTCCGGCCCCTTCACCGCCACGGCGACATGGCCGATGCCGGCGGCCACACCCTTCAGCGGCACGATCAGCGTCTTGCGCTCGCCCTTCGCCAGCGGAACCGACAGATTGCCGCCCTCCACCGCCACCGCGTCCTGGGCGGTGACGGCGACCTCATAGGTGCCAGCAGCCGCCTCGACATTGTGCAGCGACAAGGTAACGCGGCTGTCGTCGCCGGGGGCGAGGAAGCGCGGCAGGATGGCGTCGGCGACCAGCGGATCGCGCACCGTCACCGGCCCGGCGGCGGAGCCGACACGGCCGCGGCTGTAGGCCACCGCCATCAGCCGGAGTTCGCCGTTGAAGTCCGGCACGTCGAAGCCGATGCGGGCGGTGCCGTCGGCGCCGACCTTGACCGGCCCGTGGAACAGCGAGACCACGGTGAAGGGCACCACCGGCAGTCCGGCGCCGCTCGAATCACCGCCCTGGCGCATGGCGCCATAGGGACCGTCGAGCGGGTCGATCAGCCGGCCGTAATCGTCGCGGATGTCCAGCCCCAGCCGCCGCTTGCCGAAATAATGCTTCTCCGGCTGCGGGCTGGCGAAGTCGGTCAGGCGCAGGATGCCCTCGTCCACCGCGGCCAGCGTGACATAGGTGTCCTCGATCTTCCCGCCATCGGCGGCGGCGACCTTCACCCCGACCTCCAGCCGGCTGCGCGGGCGCATCACCTGCGGCGCGTCGAGCGTGACGGTCATGGTGCGCACCGACGGATCGACGCCGACCCAGGCCACACCCATGGCGCGCACCGGCTGACGTTCGCGGCCCTTGACCGGCGGGCGGTAGGCGGTGGCGGTCACATAGGCGCCCGGACCCCAGGCGGCATCGACCGGGATCTCCACCGTCGCGCCTTCGGCCGGAACCGAGATGGTGCGCACGTCGAAGATGCGGTCGGTCGCCACCGTCACCAGCAGTTCGCCGGCGAAGGGCGGCGCCACCCGGATGCGGGCGGTCTCGCCCGGCTTGTAGGACTGCTTGTCGGTGGAGACCTCCAGCTTGTCCGGGATGTCGGCGGTCTCGTCGCCGCTGGCCCAGCCGGAATAGAAGCGGTAGGAGCTGGCCACGCCCGCCGCCTTGTCCGTCACCTCCAGCCGGTAGCGGCCGAAGTCGCGCTTGCCAAGCGCCACCACCGCCGGCTTGTCGGCGGCGACATCGACGCTGCCCGAGGCCAGCGGGATGTCGCGCACCGTGGCGTTGTAGCTGTAACGGCCGTCGCGGCGGAACCAGACGAAGGACACCCGTTCCTCGACCAGCTCCCACTTGATGCCGGGCTTGGCGACGGCGCTGCCGTCCGGCGCCACGGCGACCAGATCGAAGGCGGCATCGCCGCCCTCGCCGACGCGCCCGTCGGAGAAGCGCGGGCGCAGGCCCAGCGCATGGGTCTTGGGCCACACCGGCACGCTGACCGACTTGTGGACCGGGCGCCCGCCCGGCTCGGACAGGGTGACGCGGATGTCGGCGCGCAGCGGCTTGCTGGTGTCAGGCACCTCCGGCAGGGTCACGGCGATGTGCGACACGCCCTGCTCGTCGGTGGTCGGGAATTCCAGCGGGTCGAGCCGCTCGGTCGGGTTGTCCTGCACCCGGCCGAAACGATAGTCCTTGAAGGCCGGATAGGGCATCGGGTCGGTCTTCAGCGCCACCTCGGCGGTGCCCTCCAGCCCGGCGGCCGGCGGGCCGTAGAGGAAGCGGCCCTGCGCCGTCACCTCGAAGGGCTGGCCCGGAACCAGGATCGGCGCGCTGGCGGTCACGTCGAGCGCCAGCTTGATCGGCACGAAATCCTCGACCTGGAAGGAGCCGCGGCCGATCGGCTCGCCCTTCGGGTCGCTGTAGACCTGCACCTCCCAGCCGCCGAGCGGTGCGGTGCGGGTCAGGGTCAGCGGCAGGAAGAAGCCGCCGGCCTCCTGGCCCTTCAGGGCGCCGCTGTAATATTCGGTGCCGCTGGGCCGCAGGACCTTCACCGTCAGCGGGAAGTTGTCGACCGCCTCGGTCTTGTCGTCGCGCAGCAGGATCGACAGGTTCACCGTCTCGCCCTGGCGGTAGACGCCACGGTCGGCATAGACGAAGGCGTCCATCGGTCCCGGCGCCGGACGCCCGCCGACCCCGCGGTCGCTGAGGTCGAAGGCGGCGCCGGTCAGATCCTGCATGGCGAAATCGGTGCCGAGATAGGCCATCGCCATCTCGGGTGCGTTGCCGCCGGTCTTCAACAGGCCGGGGGCGAAGCGGGCGCGGCCGAACTCGTCAGTCTTGACACGGGCCAGTTCGGTGTTGTTGCGGGCGACCAGCGCCACATCGACCCCCGGCAGCGGCTTGGCCGTGCCGAAGGAGCGGGCGAAGACGGTCAGCCCATCGGCGCCGCGGAAGCTGGTCAGGCCGATGTCGGACAGCAGCACCCACTGGGTCGCCAGCGCCTCCCAGCGGTCGGACTCCTCCACGTCATGCGGGCGGGCGGTGACGACATAGAGGCCGGCCTTGGGATCGTCGCCCACCGCCTGCCGGAACGGGATCGCCGCGGTGGTGTCGCGGTTGCGCTCCCCCTTCACCTCCAGCGAGCCGGACCACACCAGCTCGCCATTCTCCTGGGCGAGCCGGTCGGCGGAGTAGCTGGTCAGCTCGTTGAAGATGTTGCCTTCATACTTGTTGGACACCAGCGCCCGGTCGGCGATGCGGTAGACCGACACGTCGAGCCGGTCGGTGTTGACGCTGACCACCGGGATGCCGTCGGCCCCCTTGCGCGGCAGGATGTAGGCGGAGCCGCGGAAGGCCGCCATCGACGGCCGGTCGGGCACGCGCACGCGCTGGGTCTCGTCGGCTTTCAGGTTCACCCCGTCCTCGCCGGGCAGACCCTGGCGCAGGGTGACGGTGTAGCCGGAACCATGGGTGACGCCGCGCAGGCACAGGCTGTTGTCGCGCGTCTCGATGGCGGTCTTGGTCGCCGGCTCCACCCGGACATAGTCGTCGAAGCGCACGCCCTGCTTGCCGCTCAGCCGGTCGCTGAACTGGAAGCGAGACACGCGGGCTGCTGCCCTCCGCATTGACGGTGACGCCGGTCAGCGCCAGCCCGGCCTTGCGGCGGAGTGCGACGATGCGTTCCTCCAGCTTCGGCGCCTGGGTGTCGAGGGTCGCGGCCTCCATCTTCGGCGCGATCTCCTGGATCGACCTCAGCGCCTTGACCGCCTCGTCCGGCTTGCCGAAGGCCTCGTCCATCAGGGTGGCGATGCGCCAGAGGATGGCGACCCGCTCCTCGTCCTTCGGGTTGAACTGGCCGGCCATCACGGCGCTTTGCAGCGCGCGGTCCCGGTTGGGCGGGGTGGCGGCCTGCCAGACGGCGCTCAGCTCCAGCCAGACCGACGGGGAGCCGCCGCCCTGGGTGATCGTCTTCTCATAGGCCTGGATGGCGCCGGCCATGTCCTTGCGGTCGCGGGCGGCGCGCGCCTGCTTCAGCAAATCGGCGATCACCTGCGGTTTCGGTTGCGGCGGCGATTTCAGCAGCAGCCCGTTGGCATAGGCGGAAGCGTCGGAGAGGGCGCCGGGCGGCGTATAGTCGGCACGGACCGGACCGGCCGCAAATGCCATCACCACCAGAACCCAAAGCAGCGTCAACAGCCGTGCCATCATGTCGCCTTACAACCGGAAGCGGGATCGCCCGGTTATAGCGCCGATAACCCGGTCGTGGCGATATGGCGAACCGCCGATGTACCGTTAGGCTGTATGGGTACCACCACGCTTGTCGAGAGCGGTGCTTCCACCGGCACTTGTCCGCTGGCCGCGGATCGGATAACGATCGACGGCTTTCGGGCTCTCTGGCGAACGGAAACCGATGCTGGTTTATTGCCGCAGGCTGCAGGAACGGTGGGGGCTGGCGCTTGCACTCGCGCTGAGCCTCAGCCTGTTCGTTCGCCTTGCCGCACCCTATGCCGGGGCCGCCGACCGCGACGGCTATGTCGCGATCTGCACCGGAAGCGAACTGGTCTATCTGCCGGCGGACCATGACGGGCTGCCGCTGCCGGACGGCGGGCAGAGCGAGAAGCCGGACCTGCCGCCGCTCCACCTGCCCTGCAACTGGCTCGGACAGTTTCTCGTCCTGCTGCCGGCGTTGCAGATGCTGGTCCTGCCGGCGATTCCGCTGCTGCCGGCGGAGGTGCCGGAGCCCGAACAGCCGCACCGCCCGAAGCCGCTCAAGCCCTTCCAGTCGCAAGCCCCGCCATCCGGCCGTCATCCGACGCATTGAGCCGCCCGCCTGCCGGGCGAACCCGCATCGCGACGACCGACTGGACCGATCATGACGCAAACTCTGCAAGGCGGAGCCATCGGCTCTGCCCTTTACCGTGCGCTGTGGCGCTGGCATTTCTTCGCCGGGCTGATCTGCGCCCCCTTCGTCATCCTGCTCTGCGTGACCGGCGCCCTCTATCTGTTCAAGGACGAGATCAACGACGGGCTGCACCGCGAGCTGCGCCTCGTGACACCGCAGGCTACCGAGCGGCTGGCTCCGTCCGCCCTGGTCGCCAGGGCGCTGGAAGCCCATCCCGGCACGCTCAAGGGCTATGGCGCCCCTGCGGCACCCGACCGCCCCGCCGAAGTGAAGATCCTGGGATCCGACGGGCTGAAGGACGTCGTCTATGTCGATCCCTATGACGGCCGGGTGCTGGGCAGCCTGTGGGACGGCGGCTTCGCCGGATCGCCGACCATGTATGTCGTGCGCAAGCTGCACAGCCTGCAATATGCCGGCTGGTTCGCGGAGCGCGTCGTCGAGGGGGTGGCCGGCTGGATGGTGCTGATGACCGCCTCCGGCCTCTATCTCTGGTGGCCGCGCGGTCAGCAGAGGGGCGGCCAAAGGGGTGGTGTCGTCACGGTGCGCGGAGGGCCGGGCAAGCGCGTGTTCTGGCGCGACCTGCATGCCGTCACCGGACTCTTCGTCAGCGTCTTCATCGTCTTCCTGGCGATGACCGGACTGCCCTGGTCGGGCTATTGGGGCAAGCAGTTCTACGCCGCCGCCTATGCGGTCGGCATGGGCATGCCGGACGGCTATTGGGACAAGTACCCGGTCTCCACCGTCCCGCTGAAGGACACAATCGACCGTGCCCCCTGGATCGTCGAGAACCAGCCGGCGCCGCTGTCCACGTCGGCGGCCGGGGTGCCCGCCAAGCTGGACGACGTGGTGCGGACGGTCGAGGCGCTGGGCATGGCGCCGGGCTATGCCATCGCCATCCCAGGCAAGCCGGACGGCGTCTTCACCGCCTCCGTCTATCCCGACGACGTCAGCCGGGAACGGGTCGTTCATCTCGACCAGTACAGCGGCACGGTGCTGTTCGACATGCAGCTGAAGGATTTGGGCCTGTTCGGCCGGCTGGCGGAATGGGGGGTCGGCATCCATATGGGCCAGGCATTCGGGCTGGCGAACCAGCTGGTGCTGCTCGCGGCCCTGGTGGCGATGGTGGGGCTGACGATGTCGGGCATCGTGATGTGGTGGAAGCGCCGCCCGGCCGGCAGCCTGGGCGCGCCGCGCCTGCCGGCGGGCCGGCCCGTGCCGAAGGGGCTGATCGTCATCGCGCTTGCAGGCGGCCTGTTCTTCCCGATGGTGGGTGTTTCGATGCTGGCATTCGCTGCCGTCGAGCTGGCCGGTTACGGGACCCGCGCCCTGCGGATGGCCTGAGGCACGACCGTCAATTGGACGCCGGGGCCTGTCCGGCGTCCAGCGCGCTGCGCACGAACGCCCGCTCGGCGATGCTGCGGTAACGGTCGCGGTGCCGCAGCAGGTGGAAGGGCCGGGCCGGCAGGTCCAGCCCATCCAGCGCCACGATCCGCCCCGCCGCCAGATCCTCGGCGACGATCAGGTCGGACAGCACGCTGGCCCCGACGCCGGCCAGCAGCGCCGCCCGGATCACCCCGCCGCCGGGCAGCGTCATCGCCACGTCGAGCGCGTCGGGCGCCAGCCCCACCCCGCGCATCGCCGCCTCGAACAGCGCGCGGGTGCCGGATCCGGGTTCGCGCTGGATCCAGCGCCCGGCCGCCATCTCCTCGCGCCCGACCCGGCCCAGCCCGGCCCAGGGATGGCCGGCGCCGACCACCAGCCGCAGCCGGTCGCCTTCGATCGGTTCGCTGACCAGCGCCGAATCGCTCACGGCCCCCTCGGCGATGCCAAGCTCGGCGCGGCCGTCGCGCACCGCCTCGGCCACCTGTTCGGTGTTGCCGATGGACAGATCGACCCGGATGCCGGGATAGGCCGCGGCGAAGCGCAGCAGCCGCGGCGCCAGCCAATGGTTGCCGACCGTCTGGCTCGCCGCCAGCCGCAGCGCCCCGCGCGACAGGCCGGACAGCTCGGCCAGCATCGTGCCGGCCTCCTCCACCTTCGCCAGGATGGCGCGGGCCTGGGCGTGCAGCAGGTCGCCGGCGGCGGTCAGCTCCACCCGGCGGCCGATGCGGTCGAACAGGCGCAGGCCATGCTCGGCCTCCAGCGCGGCGATGGCGGCGCTGACCGCCGGCTGCGACAGGTGCAGAACCTCGGCGGCACGGGTGAAGTGCAGCATCTCCGCCACCGTGGCGAAGATGCGCAGCTGCTCCAGCGTCACGCGAACAGGCCGGTGAAGGGCAGGAAATCGACAAGATCGCCGGGCCGCACCGCCGTGGCCTCGGCCGGCATGTCGACCAGCCCGTCGGCTTCGACCATCGAGGTCAGCACGCCGGAGCTGTTGCTGGGGAACTTCACCGCGACCGGGCGGCCGTCCGCGCCGCGCTCCAGCCGGGCGCGCAGGAACTCGCGGCGGCCGGGCTTCTTGGTGAAGGTGAAGTCGGCGACCACCAGGCTGCGCGGCGTGGCGATGCCGCTGGCCCCCGACAGGCGCAGGACCAGCGGGCGGCCGACCAGCAGGAAGGTCACCATCGCCGACACCGGATTGCCGGGCAGCCCCAGGAAGGGCGTGTCGCCCACCCGGCCGAGCGCCAGCGGCTTGCCCGGCTTGATCGCCAGCGTCCACAGGTCGATGGAGCCCAGCGCATTGACCGCCGCCTTGACATGGTCCTCCTCGCCGACCGACACGCCGCCGCTGGTGACGATCAGGTCGGCGGTGCCGGCGGCCTCGGCCAGTGCGGCGCGGGTGGCGTCCGGCCGGTCGGGCAGGATGCCGAGGTCGCGCACCTCCACCCCCAGCGCGTCGAGCTGGGCGGCCAGCGTGTAGCGGTTGGCGTCATAGATGGCGTGGTCCGGCTTGGGCGTCCCCGGCTCGCGCAGCTCGTCGCCGGTGGAGAACAGCACGACGGTCAGCCGCTTGCGCACCGTCAGGGTGGAGCGGCCGACCGCGGCGGCGAGCCCGACCTCCTGCGCGCGCAGGCGCTGGCCGGTTTGCAGAACCACCGCACCGGCGGTCATGTCCTCCCCCGCCAGCCGGATGTTGGAGCCGCGCTTCAGCGATGCCGGGACCAGCACGGCGTCGCCGTCGGTCCGGCAATCCTCCTGCATCGCCACGGTGTCGACCCCGGCCGGGACCGGCGCGCCGGTGAAGATGCGCACCGCCTGCCCTGCCGCGACCGTGCCGTCGAAGGTCGATCCCGCCGGAACCCGCCCGACGACGTCCAGCCGCCGGAAGCCCTCCCCCGCCTCGGCGGGAAAGGCCCAGCCGTCCATGGCCGAGACGTCGGCCGGCGGCACGTTGACCGGCGCCACCACCTCTTCCGCCAGAACGCGGCCGAGCGCCCGGCGCAGCGGCACCTCCTCCGTCCCGGTCACCGCGCCATAGCCCCGTGCGACGCGGGCGACCGCCTCGTCCAGCGACAGGGGAATGGGGCCGTGTGCGGAGCAATCGTCCATGATCTCGATGTCCTTGTTGAACGGGCCGGGATGAGGAGCGCCATTCGAGCGGCGGTCGGGCCCGCGCCCTTCCTATCGCCAACTGCAACCCCTGCCTTTGATCGGCGTCAAGGCTCTGTTTGGATATTCCTGTATTGCGGCGCCTCGGTCCGTCCCCGCCCGCAGCCAGCCGGGACAGGCCGGGACAGGCCGGGTTCCCGGCATGGGGAAGGCTCCCTCCTTTTCGATGCACCTGCCCCGCGCTTTGGCGTAGGATGCCCGCACTTTGCCACAGCCCCCGCCGGGGCCGGCGATTTTCCTGTCCGTTCCCGTATCCGCAAGAGCAGCCCGTCCCATGGCAAAGCCCCGCCGTTCCCCGTCCCGCAGCACCCCGTCCGATGTTCAGGGGGCATGGCTGCGCCGCGGTCTGGACCAGCCGGGCGGCAAGCTGCCGCTGTTCGACGAGCGCGGGCAGCGCGTGAAGAAGCCGACGGTGGACGCCTGCCTGAAGTCGGGATGGGCGGAGCGCTGGTTCGACAATCCGCTGAAGCCGGACTGGCTGGTCTGCCGCCTGACCGAGGCCGGCCGCACCGCGCTGGGCGGGCATGAGCACGGCGATGTCGCCCCTGCCGACAAGGCGGAGGCCGATGCGCGGCAGGGTGCGCTGATTTAAGGGGCTGCTATTTAAGGCGCTGCTTGAGCGGAGCTACTGCGCCGCCTGCGCGATGCCGTTCACGCGCTTGATCCGCAGCTGGCGGTCGACCTCGGCCTGGAGCTGGCGCGGGGTCACCGGCTTGTGCAGGATCGCCACGCCATGGGCCGAGGCGTCGGCCAGCGTGTCGGCGCCGGTCTCCCCGGTCAGGATCAGGGCGGGAACCTCCGCACCGTAGCGGGCGCGCACCCGGCGGATCACCTCGGTGCCGACCCGCCCCTCGCGCAGTCGGTAATCGGCGATGACGATGTCCGGCACCCGTCCCAGCGACTCCAGCCGGTCCATCGCCCGGTCGGCGCTGTCGGCGGCGACGACGCGGAACCCCCATTCGGTCAGCACCGTCTGCAAGCCCAGCAGCACAACCGCGTCGTCATCGACCAGCACGGCAAGGCGCGGGCGGTCGATGGACGGCGGCCGCTCCGGCCCCCCTGCCCGGCCGGCGAGAAAGCGGGCCGGCGCCAGCGGCACCAGGACGCGGAAGGCCGATCCCTGCCCGTGCACCGACCGCACCTCGACCGGATGGTCGAGCAGCTGCGACAGCCGCCGCACGATGGCGAGCCCGAGCCCGAGCCCGCGCAGCCGGTCGCGCTCCGGATTGCCGACCTGATGGAATTCCTCGAAGATGCGGTCGAGATGTTCGGGCGGGATGCCGATGCCGGTGTCCTGAACCTCGATGGCCAGCCGGTCGCCGTCCGGCCCGGCATCGATGCGGCAGCGGATGCGGATCGCCCCGGCATCGGTGTAGCGCAGCGCATTGTCGACCAGATTGCGCAACAGCTGCATCAGCAGCCCGCGGTCGCTGCGCAGCACCGCCTCGCAGCTCTCCACCCGCCAGACCAGCCCCTTGGCGGTCGCCTGCTCGCCATAGGCGGCGTCGAGCGCGTCGGTCAGCTCGCCGACGTCGAAGGTGTCGAGGACCGGCGTCACCACCCCCGCTTCCAGGCGCGACACCTCCAGCAGCCCGTCCAGCAGGCCCTTCATGGTGTCGAGCCCCTGGTCGAGCCGGGACAGCAGATCGCGGCCGCTGTGGTCGCCGACATGGCGGGCAAGGGCTGCGGACAGGAAGAACAAAGCCTGGAGCGGCTGACGGAGGTCGTGGCTGGCGGCAGCGAGGAACTTCGACTTGGCGAGATTGGCGCGCTCGGCTTCCTCCCGGGCGGCATCGCGCTCCGCTTCCAGCGACTGAAGGCGATGAATGAGACTCATGCTTCGACCACGGCTCTCACGGAGGATTGGGGTTCCCGAAGGCGCCCCGTTTCCATTTTAGAACAGAACCGGGGGTAATGTTAAAATGCATTAACCATAATAATGCTGCAGCGCGCAACCCTTCCCAGGCATATGCGTCGCATGGGCAGGGTCCATGAAGAAAAGGTTAATGGAGGTTCATATGCGAAAGCCCCGGCATTGTCCGGGGCTTTCCGCATTCGGGACTCGATTGGCCGCCTCGCGCCGGACGCTGTGGGCAAACCTTTCGATATCCGCTTTTTCCGGTACGCGAGACCGTGCCGGACGCCGACTCAGATGCTGCGGCGGACGGCCATGTGGATTTCGCCGCGGGTCAGTCCGATGTCGGACAGTTCGGAGTCGGACATGTGGTTCAGCTCACTTTCCGCGCGGTGAAGTTCAATCCGTTCGTGGACCCAATGAACGACACGCTGGAAGAGGGTGATTTCTTTTGTTCCGGTCGCAAACAATTCACCGGACGAAGACTGCATCGAAGAGTAGGCCATGTTGATCTCCTGCGCTTGGCGCTGATTACATGGTCCTATTTTGCCTTTCGCACCCGCGAAATCAACGGACAACCCTCTGCGGTCCTGCGGCGGCAGACCTGCACGGATTCGATGGGCCGGAATTTCCTGCGGACCGCAGGCTTCGCCGCGCCGCGATCCGGCAATTCATGGACAAACTGCGGGAAAATGTTCCCGCAATCCTCCCATCGGATAGAAATCATCCGAAATTACCGATAGTATAGCGTCATTATTTCTACTTTAGAGGATTAGCTCAATGCAGATGGTCCGCAATAAGAAACCTTTGAGTGCATTTTTCGCCGGCATGCTTGCCCTTCCCCTCCTTGCCGCATCGGTCACGGGGTCGGCCTGGGCGGCTTCCCCCAAGCCGGCAACGCCGAACCCCCAACCGCCGGCCGCCCCCGCCTGCACCTCGTCCGACCCGACGACGGTCTGGGCCGACAATGCGAAATCGACCGCGGCACTCTGCGGCAGCCAGGGGACGGGGGGTATCGCCTCCTATCTCGGCATTCCCTATGTGGCGAACCAGCCGGTGCCGCCGAACCGCTGGATGCCCAGCGCGCCGGCAAGCTGGCCGCCCGCGCCCGCCATGCAGGCGGTGAACGTGCAGAATCAATGCATCCAGAAGCTGCCGGCCTGGGACGCCCAGCCGCCGGCGACCGGCGAGGACTGCCTGTATCTGAATGTCTGGGCGCCCACGGCCTCGCTGAACAACCCGGCGGCCAAGCTGCCGGTGATGGTCTTCATCCATGGCGGCGCCTTCATCGCCGGCTCGGGCGGCGCGCCGGTCTACAACGGATCGGCACTGGCGCAGAACGGCGTCATCGTGGTCACGCTGAACTACCGGCTGGGTGCGCTGGGCTTCATGGCCGCACAAGTGCCGGCGACCGGCAAGAAGGATGCGCCGACCGTCGACATCAACGGCAATTTCGGTCTCGACGACCAGCGCAACGCCCTGCTCTGGGTCCAGTCCAACATCGCCCGCTTCGGCGGCGATCCGACGCAGGTCACGCTGTTCGGAGAGAGCGCCGGCGCGATGTCCACCGGGCTGCATCTCTTCGCCTCTCCGGCCAGCGCCCCGCTGTTCCAGGCGGCGATCATGGAAAGCAACCCCATCGGATCGCTGTATCGCACCCTGGCCGACACCCAGAGCCAGGGCACCAACTTCATCCGCTGGCTGTGCACCAAGACGCTCCATCTGCTGAGCTGTCCGGGCAACATGGAATGGTTGCAGAGCCTGTCGCCCGACACCATCCAGAAGGCGCAGGCCGACTTCCTCAATCTGGGAATCGGCAACGGCAACGGCGGCGGAGGCCCCGTTCCGGCGGCCGGGGCGCTGGCCGACTCCCTGCCCTGGGCGCCGACCGTCGACGGCAAGGACGTCGTCGCCCAGCCGATCGCCGGCTTCGCCACCGGCATGCCGCAGAAGCCCTTCCTGTTCGGCGTCAATGCCGATGAAGGCGCCGTCTTCGCCGCGATGATCGCCGCCGCAATCCCCGGCCCCTATCTGCCGGCGGAATACAACAAGATCCTGGCCAAGGCGATCCCGGACACCACCGCGCGGACCGCAATCGCCGCTTACCAGAACAGTGCCGGCCAGAAGCCCTATGTGGCGCCGGCCGCCAACCCGCCGACCTATTACGGCCTGGACAAGATCACCAACGGAACGGCGCAGACGACCGATCTGCTGATAGACGACTTCGCCTTCCACTGCGCGAACCTGTGGATGGCCGGACAGGCCTATGGCCAGATCGCCAACACCAAGGGCACCTCGCCGATCTATGGCTACCTGTTCAGTCAGCAGCCGATCTTCGACCTCTACAAGACGGCGTCGGGCCAGCCGGTCGCGGCCTGCGCGCCGAGCAACGGCAATGTCTGCCATGCCAACGAGCTGCCCTACGTGTTCAGCACGCTGGGCATCCTGTTCGCCAACCCGCCCCAGGCGGACGCCGCGCTGGCCGGCACGATGACCTCGACCTGGGCAAGCTTCGCCAAGAACCCGGCGGCCCCGGCCGGACTGACCGCCTATACCCCCACCGGCGTCTTGAACCTCTTCAACAGCCGGACGTCTGCGAAGACGACGCCGATCTCCGGCATGGATCAGGCCGGCAACTGCTCGGCTCTGTGGAACACACTGGGCGTCTATCCGGCCGCGGCGCAGACGACCGCCAGCAACAAGCCGTAACCGTCCTTTCGGAAGGCGGCAAAGAGAAGGGCGCGCGGGAGACAATCCCGCGCGCCCTTTCCCACAGCATCCGGCCCCGCAAGGGACCGGCGGCAAAAACCTTACTTCACGCTGACCTTGCGCGACAGGTTGTGGTGCGCCTCGATGTAGCGGACGGTGCCCGACTTGGAGCGCATGATGACCGAGTGGGTGTAGGCACCGCCCGGAACGCGGCGGACACCCTTCAGCATGGCGCCGTCGGTCACGCCGGTGGCGGCGAACATGACGTTGCCGCGCGCCAGCTCGTGCAGGCTGTACTTCTTGTCGAGGTCGGTGACGCCCCACTTGGCGGCGCGGGCCTTCTCGTCGTCGTTGCGGAACAGCAGACGGCCCTGGAACTGGCCGCCGATGCAGCGCAGCGCGGCAGCGGCCAGCACGCCTTCCGGCGCACCGCCGGAGCCGACATACATGTCGACGCCGGTGCCGGCCTGGCTGGTGGCGATGACGCCCGACACGTCGCCGTCGTTGATCAGCATGATGCGGGCGCCGGCTTCACGGACGCGGGCGATCAGCTCGGCGTGGCGCGGACGGTTCAGGATGCAGACCAGCAGCTCCTGCACCTCGGTGCCCTTGGCGGCGGCCAGCGCCTTCAGGTTGTTGGCCGGGGTCTCGTCCAGGTCGACGACATTGTCCGGCAGGCCGGCACCGACGGCGATCTTGTCCATGTAGACGTCGGGGGCGTTCAGGAAGCCGCCCTCCTCCGCCATGGCGATCACGGCCAGCGAGTTCGGGCCGCCGGTGGCGCAGATGGTGGTGCCTTCCAGCGGGTCGAGCGCGATGTCGACCTTCGGGCCGGAGCCGATGCCGGCACCGACCTTCTCGCCGATGTACAGCATCGGGGCCTCGTCGCGCTCACCCTCGCCGATCACGACGGTGCCGTCGATGTAGAGCGTGTTGAGCGCCTGGCGCATGGCGTCGACCGCGGCCTGGTCGGCCAGCTTCTCGTCGCCGCGACCCATCAGCAGCGAGGCCGACAGAGCGGCGGCCTCGGTCACGCGGACGGCCTCCAGCGCGAGGTTGCGGTCCATGTGGGACAGGTCGACATGCGTAGACGGCGTAGACATCGTGTGCTCCCCCGACTCTTCGGTCGTATCAGGCTGTGTTTGGTCAGGCTGTGCTTGGTTATTGTGGGAAACGGTCCCGATCAGAACTGCCCTGGTCAGAACTGCTCGATCCGGATCATCCGCGGCGGCTCCAGCACGCTGTCGCTGGCCGCGATGGTCGCAAGCGCGCGCTGCATGGCCGCCTCGTCGGTGTCATGGGTGGTCAGGACCACCGGAACGCCTTCGCCCGGCGAGCGGCCGCGCTGCAGGAACTGCTCCATGGAGACGTTCTGGTCGCGCATCGCCGCTGCGATATCCGCTATCACACCGGGACGGTCCACGACCATCAGGCGGACGTAGTACGACCCGCGGCGCGCTTCCATCGGCGAGGGGGTTGCCGCACCCAGCCGATCGGCCGGAACGCCGAAGGTGGGCGTAGACCGCCCGCGGGCGATGTCGATCAGGTCGGCGACCACCGCCGAGGCGGTCGGGCCGGCGCCGGCGCCGCGGCCGACGAACAGCACCCGGTCGGCGAAGTCGGCCTGAGCCACCACGGCGTTGAACACGCCGTCCACCGACGCGATGGGGGCGGCCACCGGCACCATGCAGGGATGGACGCGCTGCTCGACGCCCGCTTCGGTGCGCCGCGCGATGCCCAGCAGCTTGATGCGGAAGCCCAGCTGGTCGGCATAGTCGAAATCGACCGCCGACACCTGCCGGATGCCCTCGACATAGACCGAGGAGAAATCGACCGGCGTGCCGAAGGCGACCGACGCCAGGATCGCCAGCTTGTGCGCGGCGTCGATGCCGTCGATGTCGAAGCTGGGGTCGGCCTCGGCATATCCCAGAGCCTGGGCATCGGCCAGCACATCGGCGAAGTCGCGGCCGGTGGTCCGCATCTCCGTCAGGATGTAGTTGCAGGTGCCGTTGAGGATGCCGTGGATTTCCGACACGGCGTTGCCGGCAAGACCCTCGCGCAGCCCCTTGATGATCGGGATGCCGCCGGCGACCGCCGCCTCGAAGGCGACGGTCAGGCCGCGCGATTCGGCCTTCCGGGCGATCTCGGTGCCGTGGACGGCCAGCAGCGCCTTGTTGGCGGTGACCACATGCTTGCCGGTCTCCAGCGCCGTGGCGACGGTGTCGCGCGCCGGGCCTTCCGACCCGCCGATCAGCTCCACCACCAGATCGGCGCCGGCCTCGGCGGCCATCGCGACGGGATCGTCGAACCACTGGACGCGCGACAGATCGACGCCGCGGTCCTTGCCCTTCGAGCGCGCGCTGACCGCGACCACCTCGATCCGGCGGCCGCAGCGCTGTTCGATCAGCGAGCCTTGCGTTTCCAGCAGCTTCAGGACGCCGGCACCGACCGTACCTAGGCCGGCGACGGCGATTTTCAGGGGGGCTTGCTGGGCGTTCGGCATCAGGCTTTCGCTTTCTCGGATTCCAGAAGGGCGGCGCGGGCCACCGGGTCCTTGCTCGCCGCAACGCCGCCGGCGTTGGAGCGGAAGAACTCCTTGATGTTGCGGGTCGCCTGGCGGATGCGGTGGACGTTCTCCACCATCGCCAGACGGACATGGCCGTCGCCGTATTCGCCGAAGCCGATGCCGGGCGCCACCGCGACCTCCGCCTGCTGCAGCAGCAGCTTGGAGAATTCCAGCGAGCCCAGATGGGCGAACTGCGGCGGGATCGGCGCCCAGGCGAACATCGACGCCTTCGGGCTGGGAACCTCCCAGCCGGCGGCGGCCAGCCCCTCGATCATCACGTCGCGGCGCTGCTTGTACATGTCGCGCACCTGCTGCACGCAGTCCTGCGGACCGTTCAGCGCGGCGGCAGCGGCGACCTGGATCGGCGTGAAGGCACCGTAGTCGAGGTACGACTTGATGCGGGCCAGCGCCGTGATCAGCGTCTTGTTGCCGGTGGCGAAGCCGATGCGCCAGCCGGCCATCGAATAGGTCTTCGACATCGAGGTGAACTCGACGGCGATCTCGCGCGCTTCCGGGATCTCGAGGATCGAGGGCGGCGGGTCGTTGTCGAAGAAGATCTCGGCATAGGCCAGATCGGACAGGATGTAGATGCCGTGCTTGCGGCAGAACTCGACGATCGGACGGTAGAAGTCCAGCCCGACCACCTCGGCCGTCGGGTTCGACGGGTAGTTCAGCACCAGCGCCAGCGGCTTCGGCACGCTGTGGCGCACGGCGCGCTCCAGCATGATCATGAAGCTGTCGATGTCGGTCGACGCCCCGTTCTCCATGCCCACCGGCAGGTGGCGCACCGAGGCGCCGGCCAGGATGAAGCCGAACGGATGGATCGGGTATGAGGGATTCGGCACCAGGATGATGTCGCCGGGGCTGGTGATCGCCTGGGCGAGGTTCGCCAGACCTTCCTTCGAGCCGATGGTGACGATGCACTCGGTCTCGGGATCGACGTCGACGTTGAAGCGGCGCTTGTAATAGGCGGCATGGGCCTTGCGCAGGCCGGGGATGCCGCGGGAGTTCGAGTAGCGGTGCGTCTTCGGATCGCGCACGGCCTCGACCAGCTTGTCGACGATGTGCTGCGGGGTCGCCTGGTCGGGATTGCCCATGCCGAGGTCGATGATGTCGGCGCCGTTGGCCCTAGCTCGCGCCTTCATCGCGTTCACTTCGGCGAAGACGTAGGGCGGCAGGCGCTTGATGCGATGGAATTCGGTGTTGGACATGGACGCTCCGGAAGACCGCTCCGGTCACGCCACGAACCCAAGAGACCTGCGGACCGGGACTGACGTTCTACCGCCCTGACGCGACGGAAGCGAGGCAAATTTCGTGTTCGGACCGTCCGGCACGGCGCTTTGGCCGCGACGGCCCCGTGAGACGCGGTGATGGAGTGACTTAACAATCTCCCTACCAACGTCGTGGTTAAACCTAACTGTGCTTTAACCCATTAGATTTCATACCTTCGGCTTGGCACTTTCGTAGCCATGCCGCATCGGTGAAGGCTGTTGGAGTCGTAAGATGGTTTCGCTTTTGAAGGTCGCAGATCGGCTGCTCGGCGACATGCGCTTTTCACGCAAGATGGCGCTTGCCCTGTCGGTCCCGATTGCGGGCGTGGTCGTGCTGTCGTCGCTGCTGGTGTGGGAACAGGTCGAAGCGAGCCGCCGGGCGTCCGATCTCGCCTCCGTAACCCGCCTGTCGGTCGGCATGACCAGCCTCGTGCACGAGCTTCAGAAGGAACGCGGCTCCTCCTCCATCTTCCTCGCCGGCAAGCTCGCCGAAGACCGCAAGCGCCTGGAGACGGTGCGGACCGCCGCCGACGCCCGGATGGCCGAGCTGGCCCAGGACATCGCCGGGGCCCGGGTCCGCGATTCCCGGGTAGCCGCGGCGATCGGCGGCGCCCGCGACGCACTGTCGCAGCTGTCCGGCCTGCGCACCGGCGTCGACGGCATGGCGCAATCCTCGATGGAGGTGGTGGCGAGCTACACCGCCGTGATCCGCAGGCTGCTCGACGCCGCCGGGCAGGCCCGGTCCCTGTCCGACGGCAGCGACCAGCTGCGCGCCGCCGATGCCCTGGTCTCCCTGTCGGAGGCGAAGGAGCGGCTGGGCCAGCAGCGTGCGGTCGGCGGCGGCGCCTTCCGCAAGGACCGTTTCCCCATCGACGCGCATGAACGCTTCATCGAGCTGTCGGGCGAATACAAGGCGCTGATGGGCGGGCTGAAGAACAAGCTGACCGCCGAGCAGGCCGGCTATTTCGACCGGACCGTCGCCGGACCGGCCATCGCGGAGGTGGAGCGGATGCGGCGGACCGGCATCGCCTCGGCCTATGGCGCCGCGGGCGAGCGGATCGATGCCGGGAAATGGTTCGACACCATCACCATCGCCATCGACATGCTGCGCAGCGTCGAGACCCGGGTGGCCGACGACCTGATCGGGCTTGCCACCCTCGATGCGCAGGAGTCGATGAACCGGCTGGTCGGCATGGCCGCCGGTCTGGCGATCCTGCTGGTGACCATGACGCTGATCGCCGTCCTGGTCGCCCGCAACATCACCCGGCCCATCGCCCGCCTGAACGGCGACATGGCGCGGCTGGAAGCCGGCGAGCGCGAACTGACCATCCACGGTGCCGGACGCGCCGACGAGCTGGGCGCCATGGCGCGCAGCCTCGACCAGTTCCGCCTCAGCCTCGCCGAAGCCGACCGGCTCGCCGCGGAGCAGCGGCAGCACCAGGAGGACCGGCTGCGCGAGGCCGAGCGGCTGGAGCAGCTGGTCGATGCGTTCGACCGCCACATCGAAATGGTCGCGGAGCAACTGGCGGGTGCTGCCACCGGCCTGCGCGGCAATGCCCAGCAGATGAGCCACATCGCCTCGGAGACCGAAGTCCATGTCCTCTCCGTCGCCCGCGCGTCCGAAGGGGCATCCGACAATGTCCAGGCCGTCGCCGCCGCGGCGGAGGAGCTGACCGCCTCCATCGCCGAGATCGGACGCCAGATGGCGGGCTCGACCGAGATGGCGGAGCGGGCGGTCGGCGACGTCCGGCGCACCGCCGACGTCATCGCCGATCTCAGCGGCGCCGCCCAGCAGGTGGGCGAGATCGTGCGGATGATCACCGACATCGCCAGCCAGACCAACCTTCTCGCCCTCAACGCCACCATCGAGGCCGCCCGCGCGGGCGGGGCCGGCAAGGGCTTCGCGGTGGTGGCGCAGGAGGTGAAGAACCTCGCCAACCAGACGGCGAAGGCGACCGAGGACATCACCGCCAAGGTGGCCGAAATCCAGGCGGCGACCGGCCACACCGTCAGCGCCATCGACGACATCGGCGGCATTGTCACCCACATCGAGGAAAACATCTCCGCGGTCGCCGCCGCCGTGGAGGAGCAGAACGCCGCCACCGCGGAGATCGGCCGCAACGTCCGGCAGGCCGCCGACGGCACCGACCGGGTGTCGCACAACGCCTCCCTGGTCGGCACCGAGGCCAGCCGGGCCGGCGCCATGGCGAAGGAGGTGCTGTCGATGGCCGACGCGCTGAAGCGCAACGCCGACGGGCTGCGCAGCGACGTCGCCGACTTCATCGGGAAAATCCGGGCGGCGTGAGGGGGGCGGGGAGCGGCGTGGCGGTCGCCGCTTTCCACCCAAGAGGGAGGCATGTATCCTGAGAGCGTAGCGATTTTCTCCCGGAGGCTCCCGCGATGCCCGTTTCGCCGACCCCGCCGGCACGCCCCTCCAAAGTGACGGCCACAATTCCGGCGGAGGAACTGCCGCGAGCGATCACCGCCGCCCTCCCCGTCCGCCCGCCGGCCGGAACCCGCTTCCGGGTGACCATCGAACCGGCCGATGAGAGCGAAGAGGAACGCCGACAGTCGTTGATGGATGACGTTGCTGTCGGGCTGGAGGACGCGGACGCAGGGCGGACGACGGACGGCGAGATGCTGTTCGAGCGTCTGATCGCCAAATATGCCAAGGCGCCCGCGACCTGCCGCACGTGATGCGAGACTAGGTCCTGTCTGACGAGCCTATTGACGTTGTGGTTTAGAGCCCAAGGTCAGTTTGATGGCTTACGATGCGACAGGGCTGCGACGCTACGAACTGAGCGATGCGCAGTGGGATCGGATCGCGGATTTGATGCCGCGGTCGAATCCGCGAGGTGGCGGTGTGTGGCGGGATCACCGTCAAGTGGTTGATGGGCTGATGTGGAAGCTGAACACCGGCGCCCAATGGCGGGACATTCCCGAACGCTACGGCCCCTGGCAGATGATCTACGAACGCTTTGTGCGATGGCGTTGCGACGGGCTGTTCGAGCGGATCCTCGACCGGCTGCGCTTGCAGCTTGATGCGGATGGTCGGATCGATGTGGACCTCTGGTGCATCGACGGCACCAGCATCCGGGCCAGTCGCTCGGCGGCTGGGGGCGGAAAAAGGGGGGCTCGGACGAGCCGGCCGACCACGCACTCGGCCGCTCCCGCGGGGGCTTCGGGACCAAAATCCATTTGGTGACCGATGGCAACGGCCTGCCGCTGGCCGCCGTGCTGAGCGCAGGTCAGCTTCAGGAAATCTCCTTCGCCGTCGCCGCCTTGGAGGCGGTCAGCTTGCCCACCCGCCGAGGGCGCCGACGCACCAAGCCTCGAAAGCTGGCTGGCGACAAGGGCTACAGCGCCAATCGCTTTCGTCAGTACCTGCGACGCCGCCACATCGAACCGGTCATTGCCATGCGCAAGGACGAACGCAGGCGAACCCACCGCGGCAGGCCGCCTCGGTTCGATCGGGAGGCATACCGGCGACGAAACGTCGTCGAGCGTGGCATCGGATGGCTCAAAGGATGCCGATCCGTTGCCACGCGACATGACAAGCTTGCCGTCAACTACATGACCTTCATCAGGCTCGCCATGATCCAGCGATGCCTGCGCGTCAGTAGGCCGTCAGACAGGACCTAGCGCCCCCTCACCCCACCCCGGTCGCCTTCGCGTATTTCCGCTTCGCCACCTCCAGCGAAGCCAGCAGCTGCTGGCCGGTGGCGCCGCCGTCGCCGCTGACGCGGCCGGTCATCACTGCCCTGATCGCGTCGACATGGGCCTTGAATAGCAGATGCTCGTTGGCGGTCACCGTGGTCAGGCCGCTGCGGGTGGCCTCGTAGAGCGACTTGGCGATGTGGGTGATCAGCGGATAGCCGAAGATGCCGCCCTGCCCGCGCATCTCGTGGGCCGAGCGGTTGACCTGGGCCAGCAGGCCGGCCACCGCCTCGGGCTCGCGCGGCAGGCGCTCGACACGGCGGCCCATCTCGTCCACCTCCGCGCCGATCCAGACGGCATAGTCGCCGGCGCGGTTCAGGATCTCCTCCTCCGCGGCGGCCAGCACCTCCGGCGGCAGGGTCGGCACCGGGTCGCGCGGGGCAAGGCCGGCCTTGGCGCCCAGCCGGTTGGGCAGGTCGAAATAGATGACGGGGAAGCGGTCGATGCCGCGCGCCTTCGACGCGCTGTGCACCATCAGGATCTCCGACGGCGCGGTCATCCGGCAATCCATCGCCACCGGCTTGTCGGCGCGGCGGCGGTCGGGGCCGAAATAGCCCTTGGCCAGGACGAAGCGGCGCGGCCGGGCGATGGCGAACAGCAGCCGGCTGGCGATGGTCTGGGCGGAAAAGGGCTTGGCGATGAAGTCGGTCGCCCCGAGATCGCGGGCCTGCTCGACATAATGCCGGTCGGCGGCCCCGGACAGCATCAGCACCGGCAGGAACTTGTCGGGGCTTTTCGGGCTGTAGCGGATCCAGCGCAGCAGCATCAGCCCGTTGACCTCGGGCATCACCAGATCGGACAGGATCAGGTCGACCGGCGCGGTGCCCGGCGGCAAGGCCGCGCGGCGCTCCTCCAGCCAGCGGATGGCGTCGGCGCCGCTCGCCACCCCCTCCACCCGGCCGATGCCGATGGTGCGCAGGGTCGCCGTCAGCACCGTGCGGATGAAGCTGCTGTCCTCCACCACCAGGACCGAAAGAAGATCGAGCTTCGGCTGGGTCATCGCCTTCTGTTTCGCCAACCGGGACATATTCCCGCATTCAGTTTCCACTTCTGGCACAACCAGGCCCGATTGGCGAGCGACAAGCGGAACGGAAGACAAAGCGCGCGGCCGCGGTTACCCTCCCCCGGCCGAAAAGGCCCAGCAATCAAAAGAGAGGACTCGCCCGATGCCGCAACCCGATCACGTCATGGCCCTGCCCCTGCCGGAAAAGCCGGACCTCGACCCCGACATGCAGGCCCTGTTCGACAAGTGCGTGGAAAAGCTGGGCTTCGTGCCAAACGTGCTCCAGGCCTACGCCCTGCGGCCGAAGAAGCTGCGCAACTTCGCGATGGTCTACAACGAGCTGATGCTGGGCGAGAGCGGCCTCAGCAAGCTTGAGCGCGAGATGATCGCGGTGGTCGTCTCTTCCGCCAACCATTGCTATTACTGCCTGGTCGCCCATGGGCAGGCGGTGCGCAAGCTGTCGGGCGATCCGGAGCTGGGCGAGATGCTGGTCGCCAACTACCGTGTCGCCCCGCTGGAGCCGCGCCAGCGCGCCATGCTCGACTTCGCCTGGAAGCTGACCAAGGAGCCGATGTCGGTCGGCGAGCCCGACCGCGAGGCGCTGCGCGCCGCCGGATTCAGCGCCGAGGACATCTTCGACATTGCCGACACGGTCGGCTTCTACAACATGTCCAACCGCGTGGCGACCGCGGTGGACATGATCCCGAACCGCGAGTACCACAGCCAGGACCGTTAAGGCCCGGAAAGCCGCAGGCTTCCGCCGGCATCGCAATCGGCAGCCTTATCGATAGTCTTCATGGCCACACAGGGTAGGTATCATGGCGATCGTCCGTTTCTTCGTCCGTCTGTTCGCGCTCATCGGCCTGCTGCTGGTGGTCGGCGCGGTGGCGGTGGTGGTGCTGGCGGTCCGTCACGAGCCCACCCTGCCCGCCGCCGTGGTGCTGGAACTCGACCTGACCAAGCCGCTGGCCGAAAGCGACGACGGCAAGTTCGGCAGCCTGTTCGAGCACCAGACCACGCTGCGCGAGGTGCTGGACGCGCTCGACGGCGGCCGGCGCGATCCGAAGGTGAAGGGCGTGCTGGCCCGCTTCGGCGACGACAGCATCGGCTTCGCCCAGACCCAGGAGCTGCGGACCGCCATCGAGCGGTTCCGCGCCTCGGGCCGTTTCGCCGTCGCCTTCGCCGAGGAGTATGGCGGGGCCGGGGCGGGCAACCGCTCCTACCTGCTGGCGAGTGCCTTCGACGAGGTTTGGCTGCAACCGCTGGGCACGCTGGGCATCACCGGCCTGTCGGCGGAGCTGCCCTTCGCCCGCGACGCCTTCGACCAGCTGGGCGTGCAGCCGAGCTTCGCCCAGCGCGAGGAATACAAGAGCTTCGCCGAGACCTTCACCAAGTCCGGCATGACCCCGGCCAACCGCGAGATGATGGAGGCGCTGGTCGGCGACCTCGGCAACCAGCTGGTCGACGGCATCGCCAAGAGCCGGCGCCTCGCCCCCGCCGCGGTGCGGACCGCCATGGACAAGGCGCCGCTGCTGAGCAAGGAGGCGCTCGACCAGAAGTTCGTCGACCGGCTCGGCTATGCCGACGAGGCGCGGGACGAGGCGCTGAAGCGGGCCGGGGCCGGGGCGGAGACGTTGAGCCCGGCCGATTACCTGTCGGTCGCCGGCAGCCCCAACGGCGAGGGGCCGACCATCGCCCTGATCCATGCCGTCGGCACCATCACCGGCGGCGAGAGCGGCAAGCCGACGCTGGGCGGGATGTCAGCCGGGTCGGACACCATCGTCAAGGCCATCGAGGAGGCGGCCGACGATCCGGAGGTGCGCGCCATCCTGTTCCGCATCGACAGCGGCGGCGGCGCGGTTTCCGCGTCGGAGGCGATCCGGCGGGCCCTGGTCAAGGCGCGCCAGAGCGGCAAGCCGGTGATCGCCAGCATGGGCGACACCGCCGCGTCGGGCGGCTACTGGATCGCTCTGGCCGCCGACCGCATCGTCGCCTCCCCCGCCACCGTCACCGGCTCCATCGGCGTCGTCGCCGGCAAGTTCGCCATCGGCGGCCTGTCCGACAAGCTCGGCATCCATTGGGACCGGGTGCAGGGCGCGAAGAATGCCGGCATGTGGTCGCCGCTGCATCCCTTCGAAGGCGGCGAATCCGAGCGGCTGAACGCCATCATCGAGGACACCTACGCCAACTTCCTGCAACGGGTGGCGGAGGCCCGGCGGATGACGCCGGAACAGGCGCGCGGCATCGCCAAGGGCCGCGTCTGGACCGGCGCCCAGGCCCGCGAACTCGGCCTTGTCGACGATCTGGGCGGCCAGGAGCAGGCGCTGACGCTGGCCCGCACCGCCGCCGGCCTCTCCGCCGACGCCCCGGTGAGTCTGGTCCCCTACCCGCCGCCTAAGTCGGTGACCGACCAGATCCTCGATCTGGTGTCCCGCAAGGGCGAGCTGGTCGGCGCGCTCGCTGCCGTTGCCGAACTGCGGCCGCTGCTGGCACAGCTCCGCCCGCTGCTGGCCGCCACCCAGGGCGACGGCGTGCAGGCCCGCATGCCGCCGATGTCGCTGGGGCGGTGAACAGCGCCGGCCCGACCCAACTCCCTGCTTCACCGCTCGAAGATCTCCACGTCCGAGACGCCTGACCATGACCGAGACCGCCACCCGCGCCGCAGAGCCCGATGCCTCAAAGCTCGATCCGGCCCATCCCGTCTTCACCCACCAGGAAATCCTGCGGGTGTTCAGCGGGGTTGCGCTGGCGATGCTGATGGCGGCGATGGACCAGACCATCGTCGCCACCGCGCTGCCGACGATGGCGAGCCAGTTCGGCGGGCTGGAGATGCTGCCCTGGGTGGTCACCGCCTATCTGCTGACCTCCACCACGACGACGCCGATCTACGGCAAGCTGTCGGACCTCTATGGCCGCAAGCGCGTGCTGCAGACGGCGATCCTGCTGTTCCTGGTCGGCTCGGTGCTGTGCGCGGCGGCGCAGAGCATGACCCAGTTGATCCTGTTCCGAGGGTTGCAGGGCCTGGGCGGCGGCGGGCTGATGTCGCTGGCCTTCACCATCATCGGCGATGTCGTCGCCCCGCGCGAGCGCGGGCGGTACCAGGGCATGATCGGCGGCGTCTTCGCGCTGGCCAGCGTCGCCGGGCCGCTGCTGGGCGGCATCTTCACCGAGACCATCGGCTGGCACTGGATCTTCCTGATCAACCTGCCGCTGGGCGTCGCCGCGCTCGCCATGACCCGCAGCACCCTGTCGCGCCTGCCCGCCGGCCGCGCCCGGCCGCGCATCGATCTGGCCGGGGCGGCGCTGCTGACCGGGGCGGTGACCAGCCTGCTGGTCGTCGCCACCCGCGGCGACGCCATGGGCTGGAGCAGCCCGGGTGCGCTGGCCCTGCTGGCGGCCGGCCTCGTCATGCTGGCGGTCTTCCTGTGGCACGAGCGCCGGATCGAGGAGCCGATCCTGCCGCTGCACCTGTTCCGCCGCCCGGTGGTGGCGGTGGCGACGCCGGTGGTCGCCGTGTCGGCGATGGTGCTGTTCGCCGGCATCGTCTATCTGCCGCTGCATCTCCAGCTGGTGCAGGGGACCAGCGCCACCGTGTCGGGCCTGCTGCTCCTGCCGCTGGTGCTGGGCATGACCGTCGGGTCGGTCGGCGGCGGACGGCTGATCGCCAAGACCGGGCGCTACAAGGCCTTCCCGCTGGCCGGCCTGGCCCTGTCGGGCGCGATGTACGCCCTGCTGGGCAGCCTGCCGGCGCTGGCGGCGGACGGGCTGTGGTCGACGCTGATCCTGGTGCCGCTGGGCATGGGGCTGGGGCTGGTGATGCCGGTGATGACGGTCGCCGTGCAGAATGCGGTGGAGCATCGCGACCTGGGCGCCGCCACCGCCGCGGTCGGCTTCTTCCGTTCGCTCGGCGGGTCGGTCGGCGTGGCGGTGTTCGGCGCCGTCTTCAACGCCGTGGTCTCCGAACGGCTGGAGGGGGCCGGCCTGTCCGGCCGCGCGGTTCTGGAGCACGGCGCCGCCGCCCTCGCCGGCCTGCCCGCCGCCGCCCGCAGCGGGGTGGTGGCGACGCTGGAGCACGGCTTCGCCACCCTGTTCCTGCTGGCCGCCGCGCTGGCGGTCGTCTCCTTCGCCATGACGCTGTTCCTGAAGGAACTGCCGCTGCGCTCCGCCCACCCCGGCCGGGCGGAGACCGCCCCGGCCACGGAAGGCTGACGGGTCGGGCTGACCGGCCGGAACAGTCTGCGGCCGGTCAGGAATGATCGCTGGGGAAGTGCCTGGGCTGCCCCAGCTTGTCCTCGATGTAGAGCAGGTTGACCAGCACCAGCACGACGACGGCGAGCGGCGTCGCCAGGAACATGCCCATGATGCCGAACAGCACGCCGCCGGCGGCAATCGCGCCGATGGTGACCACCGGCGGCAAATCGACCACCCGCTTCTGCAACAGCGGCGTGATCACATTCCCTTCGATCTGCTGGATGACCAGATAGAGCCCGGCGACCCAAAGCGCATCCTGCGGCGACTGGGCGAAGCCGATCAGCAGGGCCGGCACCGCCGCCAGGAAGGGACCGACCAGCGGGATGAACTCCATCAGCCCAGCGACCATACCCAGCGCCAGCGCCGAAGGGATCCCGAGCAGCCAAAGCCCGACCGCGATCATCGTGCCGACCGCCGCCATCGCCACCAGCTGCCCGATCAGCCACTTCCACAGGCTGTCGCCGGCCACATCCATCACCTCGCAGGCCCGCTTCTGGCCGCGCGGCGGCACCAGCAGAACGACGCCACGCTGATATAGGCCGGGCGATGCCGCCAGATAAAGCGCTGCGAACATCACCACCACCGCGTCGCCGACGACATAGACGAGGCCGGAGGCGAAGCTGCTCAGCTGGTTCATCCAGGGCCATTCCTTGCCCTGCTCCATGATGCGGTCGCGCCAGCCGTCGGGCAGCATGCCCATCGCCTTGGTCACCTGCTCCTGCAACTGGCCGAGCTGGGCCGCCATCGAGGTGCCCATCAGCCAGCCGCCGCCGCCGACTAGCAGGACCAGCGTCAGCAGCACGATGGCAAGCGACCAGCCATGGCCGAGCCCGGTCGCCCGCTGCACATAGCCGGTCAGCCGCTGCAACAGGATGGCGAACAGCACGCCGGTGAAGATCAGCAGAAGCGTGCCGGAGATCCGCCACAGGAAGATGCTGAGCGCCGCCACCCCGGCGACAATCAGCACCTTCCAGGTGAAGACGGCCAGTTCGCCGCGCCCGGCCCGCGCCGGCGGCTCGGTCTGCGCCGCCCCGCCGCCGGGGGGTGTCGCTTGATAGGCGGTGGGCCGGCTGGGTGTCGCCATCTGTTCAAACTCCCGCACTCGCGGCCGCCGGAGGGGCAGCCTCGCGGGAAGAACGCGCGGAGTCGGCAGACGTTGCGCAATTTCGGCAGGCTAGGCCGTCGGCGGTAGTCCGAAGATCGGTATGGAAGCTGCCCCGAACCGCCCCATATCAGCAGGGACGCCAAGGAGTCATTCTCGCTGATGTCACTTTAAGAGCCCGCCTCACAGCGGGCTTTTTTTTTGGGCCGATACCGGCTCCCTTGGCGGCCCCCTTTTAGCGGCGGGCTTCCGGCGGGAACAGCAGGCTGACCTTCAGGCCGGGCTGGTTGTCGCTCAGCTCCAGCTTCGCGCCATGCAGCGTCGCCACCGCATCGACGAGGCTCAGCCCCAGCCCGTTGCCGGGCGAGGCGCGGGCGGTGTCGAGCCGGACGAAGCGTTGCAGAACCTTGTCGCGCATGTCCGGCGGAATACCGGGGCCGCTGTCGGCGACCTCGATGCAGGCGGCGCGGCCGGGAGCCGGACCGTCGAGGACCAGCGTGATGCTGCCGCCGTCCGGCGTGTATTTGATGGCGTTGTCGAGCAGGTTCGACACCACCTGGGCCAGAAGCTGCCCGTTGCCATGGACGACCGGCCTGCCGCGGATGTCGACGGACAGGCGCTGACCGCGCTCGTCCGCCACCGGCTCGTAGAGGTCGGCGGCCAGTTCCACCACCTCCGCCAGATCGACCGGCACGAAGTCCTGCCGCTTGGCGCCCGATTCCGCCTCGGCGATGGACAGCAGGGCGGTGAAGGTGGCGAGCAGCCGGTCGGCCTCGACGATGGTGTCCTGCAACACGGAACGATAGACCTCCGGGTCCTCCGTCTCGTGCAGCAGTGCCAGTTCGATGCGGGAGCGCAGCCGGGTCAGCGGCGTGCGCAGGTCATGGGCGACGCTGTCGGTCACCTGCTTCATGCCGGTCATCAGCCGTTCGATGCGGTCCAGCATGGCGTTGAGGTTGCCGGCCAGCCGGTCCATTTCGTCGCCGCCGCCGAATCGCGGCACCCGGTCGGTCAGATCGCCGCTCATGATCTGGCGGGTGGTGCGATTGATCGCCTCGATCCGCCGCATGGCGCCGCGGCTCATCAGCAGCCCGCCGCCCAGCCCGAGCAGGGCGGTCGCGCCCAGGATCCAGCCGAGCGAGCGGAACATCCGGGTGCGCAGCTGGTCGATCTCGCTCATGTCGCGGCCGACCAGCAGACGGAACTGCCCCGGCAGCGTGAAGGTCACCGCCTGGGCGGTGGAGGGCCGGTCGGTCACCCCGCCATAGTCGGCGACCTTGAAATGGGTCCAGCCGCTGGCGTTGGGCACCGCCGCCGGCCAGCCCGACAGGTTGCCGGCCAGGATCACCCCGGCCGCCGTGGTCAGCAGATAGATGGAGTTGTTGTTGGCAACCGCGCTGCGCGTCCGCACCACATCGACGAGGCCGGGCAGCCCATAGTTGCGGTAATGATCCTGCAGGCCGGCGACCTCCAGCGCGATGGTCTCGCCGATCTCCTGCTCCAGGAAGCCCGCGGTGGTGCGGTAGACGACGCCCAGGATCAGCCCGACCGATAGGACGAACATCGCCAGATAGAGCAGCGCCAGCCGGAAGGCCGTGGTCCGCACCAGCCGCAGCCCGGCGGCGACGAAGCCGTGCAGGCCGGCGGCGGCCGCGCCCTCATGCTTCATGCGTCACGCAATTCCATCGAGACCCTTACGCCTCCGCCGCGCGCAGGCTGTAGCCGGCGCCGCGCACGGTGTGGATCAGCGGGGTGGGGAAATCCTTGTCGATCTTCTGGCGCAGACGGGCGATGTGCACGTCGATCACGTTGGTCTGCGGATCGAAGTGATAGTCCCACACATTCTCCAGCATCATGGTGCGGGTCACCACGCTGCCGGCATTGCGCATCAGATATTCCAGCAGCGAGAACTCGCGCGGCAGCAGCTCGATGGCCTTGCCGGCACGCCTGACGCTGCGCGACAGCAGGTCGAGTTCCAGATCGCCGACCGACAGGCGGGTCTGCGGCTGGGCCGCACCCCGCCGGCGGACCAGCACCTCGATCCGCGCCAGCAGCTCGGAAAAGGCGAAGGGCTTGGTCAGGTAGTCGTCGCCGCCGGCCTTCAGCCCCTTCACCCGGTCGTCGACGCTGCCGAGAGCCGACAGGAACAGGACGGGCGTGTCGTTGCCGGCTGCCCGCAGCACCTGGACCAGCGACAGGCCGTCGCGGCCGGGCAACATGCGGTCGACGACCATCACGTCGTAATGCTCGGCCCCGGCCAGGAACAGGCCTTCCTTCCCGTCGTTGGCGACGTCCACCACATGGCCGGCCTCCTTCAGCCCCTTGGCAAGGTAGCTGGCGGCCTGGCGATCATCTTCTATGACGAGAATCTTCATGAGCACGAGTGTAGCCTCCCAAAACAGCCCGGCCAAGCACGAGGGTGTCATGCCCGGCCGGACTTTCCGTCACTCAGAGAGCGCGTTGCCTCACGCCTTCAGCTTCAGCGCGACGAAGGACTCGTTGCCCTGCCGGTTGATCAGCATCAGCAGCGCCTTCTGTCCAGCCTTCTCCGCTTCGCTCACCTGATGGCGGACGTCGGCCGGGCTCTTCACCAGGGTGTCGCCGACCCGCTCGATCACGTCGCCGGGACGGATCGGCACATCGACGCTGGAGGACAGGCCGGTCACCACGACGCCCTGGATATCCTCGCCGATGCCCAGCCGCTTGCGCGCCGCCCGGTCCAGCGGGGCCAGCTTCAGCCCCTTCACCGGCGCCACATCCTCATGCTCGGCGGAGCCCTTGCCGGAGTCGGTCTCGGCGGCGGCCATCTGCTGCTGTTCGGACAGGCGGTCGATGCGCACCGGCACCGTCTTCTCGCGGCCCTCGCGCAGGATCTTCAGGTCCACCGTGTCGCCGGCCTTGGTATCCGCGACATGGCGGGTCAGGTCGCGCAGGTTGTTGACCGGCTTGCCGGCATAGGACAGCACAACGTCGCCCTGATGCAAGCCGGCGCGCTGGGCCGGGCTGTCGGCGGTCACCTCGGCCACCAGGGCGCCCTTGGCGCTGGGCAGCCCGACGCTGTCGGCGATGTCCGGCGTCACCTCCTGGATCTTCACGCCGAGCCAGCCGCGCTCGACCTTGCCGCTGTCCTTCAGCTGGGCGACCACCTCCTTGGCGAGGTTGGAGGGGATGGCGAAGCCGATGCCGACCGACCCGCCGTTGGGCGAGTAGATGGCGGTGTTGATGCCGATCACCCGGCCGCTGAGGTCGAAGGTCGGGCCGCCCGAGTTGCCGCGGTTGATGGCGGCGTCGAGCTGGAAGTAATCGTCGTAGGGGCCGCTGTGGATGTCGCGGCCGCGCGCCGACACGATGCCCTTGGTGACGGTGCCGCCCAGCCCGAACGGGTTGCCGACCGCCATCACCCAGTCGCCGACGCGGGTCTTGTCGCTGTCCGCCCAGTCGACCGACGGCAGCGGCTTGTCCGACTTCACCTTCAGGAGCGCGAGGTCGGTCTTGGCGTCGCGGCCGATCAGCTTGGCCGGCATGGCGGTGCCGTCCTGCAGGGTGACGGTGATCTCGCTGGCGCCGTCGATGACGTGGTTGTTGGTCACGACATAGCCGGCCGGGTCGATGATGAAGCCGGACCCCAGCGCCCCGGTCTCTGCCGCGCGGACCCTGGTCCTGATCCTGGTCGCCGTCAGGACCGCCATTGGGGCCGCCATTCCGGTTCATCTGGTCCTGGAACTGGCGGAAGAACTCCTCGAACGGCGTGCCGGGGGGGACGCCGGGGATCGCCGGGCCGCGCTGTGCCCGGGTTTCGGCCTTTGCCTCCTGGGTGGCAGCGATGTTGACCACGGCCGGGCTGACCTTGGCGGCGAGGTCGGCGAAGCTGGCCGGCGTGTCCTGCACCATGGCGACGGCCGGCGGGGTGGCGTTCTGCTGGGCCTGCGATGCCGCCCAGCCGGCCAGCGCCGGAGCCGTCAGCACCGTGGTGCCCAGCAGCAGGGCGGCGACGGTCCGGCGCAGGCGGCCCGCACGCCCGATCTCACGCTGGGGCTTCGACTGGGAATTGGCGGGAGGAAGGGTGGTCATGACGGCGACACTCCGATCAGGCGATTCCGACTGTGGGGAGGTGGCACCGGCGGTCCGACCGCCGCGGCACCTCACCGCTGTTGTCTCCAACATAGGAACCCGCCCTTGACCGCCGCCTTGCGACCGGATGAAAGAAATTTCAGGCTGGCCGGCCGGATCGGCCGGATCGGTCTTGCGGGCCTACTCCCCGATCAGATGCAGCGCGATCTCTCGCCGGTGCGGCCGGGCGCGGTGCTCGAACAGGTAGACGCCCTGCCAGGTGCCCAGCGCCGGCTCCCCCGCCATCACCGGTATCGACAGGCTGACGCCGGTCAGGGCGGAGCGGATGTGGGCTGGCATGTCGTCCGGCCCCTCGGTGGTGTGGGCGTAAAGCGACGGATCCTCGGCCACCAGACGGCGGAAGAAGCGCAACAGGTCCGCCTGCACGTCAGGGTCGGCATTCTCCTGGATGGTCAGGGAGGCCGAGGTGTGGCGGCAGAACACCGTCAGCAGCCCGGTGTCCATCCCCTGCTCCGCCACCCAGCGCCGGATCTGGGCGGTCACCTCGACCAGCCCGGCGCCGCGGGTGGGAACGGTCAGCGTCGTGACGGCTTGTCGCATGGCTTGCGGTCTCCTTCGGTTTTCGCCGGCTTGGTTCCGGCGACAGGCAATACCAGATGTCTCTACCCCAACGGTGTCGCCCGAATGAAATCGAAGGGCGCCCTGTTTCTGTCGGAAGGCCAAGGAGGAAGACGGCGCATGGACATCACCGGCACCCACAGCGTTCCCGGACCGCGCGACCGCGTGTTCGCGGCGCTCTGCGACCCGGCGGTGCTGATGCGCTGCATCCCCGTGCTGGAAGAGATGGAGCGGCTGTCGGCCACCGACTATGCGGCCCGGGTCCGCACCACGCTCGGGCCGATGAAGGCGCGCTTCTCCGGCCGGCTGCGGCTGGAGCCGGAGGATGGCGCCCACCGCTACCGGCTGGTCGCCCAGGGCAGTGGCGGGCTGGCCGGCGCGGTGAAGGGCGAGGCGGTCGTGGTGCTGGAGGAGGAGGAGGGGCAGACCCGGCTGACCTACAGCCTGTCGGTGGCGCTCGGCGGTGCGGTCGGCCGGCTGGCGGTGAAGCTGGTCCAGGCCAAGACCGACCGCGTGCTCGCCGGCTTCTTCGAGCGCTTCGCGGAGGAGGTCGACGGCCGCCCGGAATGACCGGACAGGGGATGGGACAGTCGCTGCGGCGCAATGCCGCAGGTCATGGGACCGGAGAGTGGCTTTCGCAGGTGCAGCATCATGGGTCAGGATAGCAGGCGTCGCGGGTGCTCTTTGCCGGTGGAGATGCCGAGTGGTCCTGTCTCAGCCCACTGCCCACAGCCTTGACCAGAATCCCGCTGCGGACGCCGACCGCATGATCTTCGGCCGCATCCTGGCGCTTGCCGCCGCCGATCCGGCGCGGACGATGACCGGATCGCTGGCACTGACCAAGGCCGACTTGACCGAGCTTGCCGCAAGATACGCCCCCCACTTCGCCGATGCCGTCGCCGCGCTCCCCGATAAGGGCGAGGCCGGCGGGGACGAGGCCGGCGAGGACGCCATCGAAGAGGCCGATCTGCGGGCCTTCCTTGTCGAGCATGGCGCCTCGGGGGCCGACGAGGAGCGTTGGCTGGCCGCCATCCTGGCCCGCCGGTCGCTGGAGCCCAACCATCTGTGGCAGGACATGGGCTTCCACGACCGCGGCGAACTCAACGCCATGTTCCGTCGGCATTTTCCGGCGCTGGTGGCGCTGAATTCCGGCGACATGAAATGGAAGAAGTTCTTCTACCGCCAGCTTTGCGAGCGCGAGGGGCTGATGCTCTGCAAGTCGCCGAACTGCGAGGTGTGCGACGACGTGGAGGTCTGCTTCGGCGAGGAGGCCGGGGACCCGCTGTCCACCCTCTCCCGCCTCGCGCGCAACGGGTAAGGAGGCTCAGCGCGGCTGGGCGCCCAGATCCTCGAAGGCCATGCCTTTGTCGGTGCGGCGGAAGCGGCCCTTGCCGTTGACGGTCAGCGGCGGCTGGCCCGGCTGCGGCACGAAGGTGGCGGCGTAGTAGCAGTCATACTGGCCGCTGCCGTCCTGGCTGCCGCCGGTTGGGCCGCCGCTTGGTCCGCCCTTCGGCTTCGCCTCGACACAGCCCTGCTTGCGGAAATTGTCGAAGGCGCGGAAGGCGGCATTGCCCTGGCGCTCCAGCGCGCGGCGGGTGTGCGCCTCCACCAGCTTGCGCATGTCGCCCTCCGACGGCTCGCCCGAACAGGCGGCGAGCAGCAGCGCGGCGAGAAGAACGAGGCGCCTCACCGCCCGCCCAGCAGCCGGTCGACCCGCTCCTTCAGCGCGGCGAAGGAGGGCGGCTTGACCACGAAGCCGTTGACGCCCAGCGCCATCGCCTGCTTCACGATCTCGGATTCGGTGTGGTTGGTCAGGAACACAACCGGGGCGCGGGGATTGGCGGCCTCGGCGCTGGCGCGCAGGCGGGCCAGGAATTGCAGGCCGGAGACCGGCTTCATGTCGATGTCGCAGACGATCAGGTCGGGATTGACGCGGATGCACTCGTACATCGCCGACTCGCCGTTGTCGGCCTCGGTCACGTCGCGGAAGCCGATCTGGCCCAAAATCTGGACGATGGTGCGGCGGACGAAGGGCTGATCCTCCACGACCAGGATCCGAAACTGGGAATAGTCGATCGCCTGCATATCCACTCCCATGTCTCCAGCCAATACGCCGCATCCCACTGATACCGTCCGAACCGGTGGCGGGCAATCGAAGGTCGGTTACCGGCGGATGGAATATGATTTTGGTTCTGTAAATTTTCCGACAATTTGTAGTGCCGGAGCCGTCATCCGCCGGCCTGGACCCGGCCGGGAAACAGGCGCTCCAGAACCGTGCGCAGACGGTCCATGGTCAGCGGCTTGTGCAGGCAATCGTCCATCCCGGCGGCGCGGCACCGCGCGTCGTCCTCGGCATCGGTCCCGGCGGTCAACGCCACGATGGGCACGCGGCCGGCTTCCCCCGGCAGGGCGCGGATGGCGCGGGTGGCCTCGTGGCCGTCCATCACCGGCATCTGCACGTCCATCGCGATCAGGTCGAACCGCCTGTCCGTCGCGGCGGCCAGCCCCTGCGCCCCGTCCTCCGCCGTCGTCACCGTGTGGCCCAGCGCCTTGAAGAAGCCGGCGGCCACCAGACGGCCGATGGGGTTGTCCTCCACCAGCAGGACCGACAGGGCGGCGGGGCGCAGCACCGCCCGCACCGGGATGCGGACGGTCAGCCCCTCCCCCGCCGCGCCATCCGGCCCGTCGGTCAGCAGATGCCCGCCCAGTCGCCGCAGCAGCGGCTGGACCGCCGCCAGCACCAACGGGCGCAGGCGCGCCGTCCCCCGGCGCCGCAGCGTCAGCTCGGCGGCCTCGCCCGCCGGCCGCAGCGACAGGGACAGCGACAGGGACGCGCCCCCCTCCGCGGCCAGCAGAGTCAGCAGACCCCGCAGGCCGGCGGCATCGCCGGTGAACTCCTCGTCCGCCCCGCCTTCGACCGTCACCACCCTTGCCGTCACCACCCTTGCCGTCGCCGCTTCAGCATCGGCGGCCAGCGCCGCCAGCGTCAGGCTGTCCTCCACCGCGGCGCCCGGCCCGACCGGGCGCAAGGCCGCCACTGTGGTCCGCAGGGCGGCGCCCGCAGCCTGGACGGCGAGCAGCCGGTCCTGCTGGCGCGGCAGCAGCGGCGATTCCAGCGCGGCGGCCGTCAGCGCCATCATCGGATCGAGCGCCGCCGCAACCGCAGCCCCCGCCGCGTCGAGCAGCGATGCAGCCTCGGCCCGGTTCCGCTGCGCCTCGGCCAACGCCGTCCGCAACCGGTTCTCCCGCATCTGGCGCCGGCGGGCGGCCGACACCGCGCTGCGCAGGGCATCGCCGTCACCGGCCGGCAGCGCATCCTGCGCGCCCGCCGCGATGAAGCCCGCACTGTCCTGCCCCTCCGCCAGCAGAACCACCACCGCCGGGGCCGGCTCCAGCCGGGCCAGCGCCTCGACCGCCGCCACCGCGGGAGCGTCGAGCAGCACCACCGATTCCCCCGCCGCCGCACCGCCGCCGCCCAGCCGGTCCAGGGCGGCAGCCACCGTATCCACCCGCACCAGCTCCGGGAAGAACGGGGCGAGCCCCCCGGCGAGCGCCATCGCCCGGGACACCAGAAGCACCGCATCATTTTCCGCCAAGCTGGGTCGGATCATGGGTTGGGCCTTAAGTTCTTCTGCCATTTTCCCTCGAACGAACCGCCAGCCGGCGATGGATGTGGAAACGGAGGCCGCGGCGACGGGCAGGACCGGGATGGCCGTCGCCGATCACCACCCGGTTGCGGCCCGCCGCCTTCGCCTCATACAGCGCGCGGTCGGCGCGGCCAAGCATCCTCGTCCTTGTCCTCGTCCTCTGCCGACAGGATCTCGAAGGGGGCCGTCGGATCCTGCATCAGGGGAACCCTCGGAAGGAGGGAGGCGGCAGATGGATGGAGAAGGTGCTGCCGATGCCGGGGCTGGACAGGACGGTGAGACGGCCGCCCAGCCGGTCCGCCATCTTGCGGGCGATGGCGAGCCCCATGCCGGTGCCGGGATGCTCGTCGCGCGGATGCAGGCGCCGGAACACCTCGAAAATCTGGTCGCGGTGGCGCGGTTCGATGCCGATGCCGTTGTCGCGCACGTCGATCACGTCATAGCCGTCGACCCGCCGGTGGGAAATCCGCACCTCCGCCGCCCGGTAGGGATGGCGGTAGTCGATGGCGTTGGCAATCAGCACGATGAAGATCTCGCGCAGCCGGCGCTCGTCGGCCTGCACCGCCGGCAGGTCCGCCACGGTCACGGCAGCGCCGGCATCGGCGATGCGCCGCTCCAGCGCCGCCAGCGCCGCCTTCAACGGATCGCCGGCCGGAATGACGCCGCAGCCGAGCGGCACCCGGTCCTCCGCCAGAAAAAGCTGCACGTCGCGCAGCAACATCTTCAGCCGCCCGGCGCCGTCGACGATCTCGCGGATGAATCCCTCGCTCTCCTCGTCCAGCCGGCCCTTCTGCTGGTGCTCCAGCAGCTGGGCGTAGCTGGAGATGGCGCGCAGCGGCTCCTGCAGATCGTGGGCGGTGGCATAGGCGAACTGCTCCAGCTCGTTCTTGGCGCGGCCAAGCTCGGCGGTGCGCAGGTCGACCCGACGCTCCAGCGTGTGGCGGCGGCCGATCGCCATGACGGTCACCATTTCGATCAGCAGCGACAGCAGGAGGAAGGCCAGCTGGAAGCCGCGGAAGGTCGGGTCGCCATGGGCCAGCCCCTCCCAGCTGGTGCGCGGGGCCAGCGCGAGGTGCCAGTAACCGTCGGGCAGGTTGATCCGCTCGACCAGCGGGTCGCCCTTCAACGCCAGAGCGTCGCCGGCCACCTGCTGGCCGCCGTCGGTCACCACGGCGAATCCCAGATGCGCCGGAACCCGGTCGAACCGCACCTCGTTCAGGATGGCACCGACGTCGAACACCATCCCGACGGCTCCCCAGGGCTTGCCCGGTGCATGGACGATCTGGCGGGCGATCAGTCCCTGCCCGCCCTGCAACAGGTTGACCGGACCATGGACGGTCACGTCGCGGCTGACGATGGCGCGCTGCACCGTATCGGCGAAGCCCGGCCGCGCGTCCCGCAGCAGGTCGTTGCCCAGCAGCTTCCCGTTGCCCTCCATCGGATAGACGATGCGGACGACGAACTCGGGCGCGGCGGAGATGGTGCGCACCCCCACCACCGACCGCCGCAGCCCCTCCGCATAGCGCGGGAACTGGTCGGCAAGGCTGCCGGTGCCGGACGCGACCTCGACGAAGGCGGTCAGGCCGCTGACCAGGGCGATGCGCTCGTTCAGCGCGCTCGACAGGGTGCTGGCGAGCGACGAGGCGGTCAGCGCCGCGGTGGCGCGATGTTCGGCCGTCAGGACGCGGACATAGACGTCGGCCATCCAGACATAGCCGACCAGCAGCACCAGCGTCACCACCGCCTGGACGGCGGCGGGCTTCCAGATGCGCAGTCCGCCGGCCAGCAGGCGGCGCAGGATGGCCGGGACCGGATGGCGCGGCGCGGTCAATGGCTGCACCGTCATGATCGGATCCGGGCCTCCCAAGGGTGTGCAAATCCGGCCTGCCCTGTCCTGACCTGCCCTGCCCCGGCCCGCCCCATCCCGCCATCCGGGGCCGGCAGGACCAGATGGCACAGGCCGCCCCAGGGACGCGATTGGAAACATCCCGGCCAGCGGGACGACCGCCAGGACGACGAGCAAGACAAGGGTGTGGTGTCGGCCATCACTGCGTCCCGGCCTCTTTTCCGTCGAAGGGTTCCGTACAGGGGACGGGATGCTTCAAGCCGCATGCACCGCCGGTGGTGACCGCAATCATATCCGTTCACCCAGCAAGGATTCCCCTGTGAAAGTGTCACAGGGGATAAGTCCTCAATCTGGAGGATGAAGAAGATGCGTGACGTTCGGCGCGGCGGATCGATGACGGAGCGGCAGCTTTATCCGCGGGGCTTATCCGGCATACGGTCAGGCCGCCACGTCGACCGGCGGACGGTCCTTGGTGGCGATTTCCACGGCCCGCGCGAAATCGCCCGCCATCTTCTCCGCGTCGAAGGCCAGATGGATGCGGCTGTGCTCCACCGCCTTCACCGCCACCGCCACCTCCGCTGCGTAGCGGTCGAGCCGCAGATGTCCGATTGCCCCAGCCAGCGAGCGGCCGTCGGTCGCCGTCACCGGATCGATCATGGCCCCGCCGATGGACAGGTTGCGCACGGTCACCGCCAGCCGGTCGCCGCCGATCAGCAGGGTTCCCGTCTCGTCCACCTGGAAACGCGGCTTGCGCCGGCGGTCGGCATCGCCGGTGGAGGTGCGGACGATGCGGACCAGAACCTGCCGCAGGCTCTCGATGGACCGGGCGACATCGCCGGACCCGTTCTTGACATGGGTGGCCTGTTCGCCGGTGCGGTCGGCCTCCTCCGACACCGCGGCGATGCGGTGCGACACCTCCTGCGCCGCCGTGGAGGTCTCCACCACGTTGCGGCTGATCTCCTGGGTGGCGGCCGCCTGCTGCTCCATCGCCGCGGCGATGGACCCGGCGATGTGGTCGATCTCGGCGATGGTCCGGCCGATTTCCTCCACCGCCTGCACCGCCTCGTCGGTCACCGCCTGGATCGCGGTGATCTGGCGGGTGATCTCCTCGGTCGAGGACGCGGTCTGGTTGGCGAGGTTCTTCACCTCCTGCGCCACCACGGCGAAGCCCTTGCCGGCCTCTCCCGCCCGCGCCGCCTCGATGGTCGCGTTCAGCGCCAGCAGATTGGTCTGGCCGGCGATGGACTGGATCAGGTTGACCACCTCGCCCACCTTCGCCACCGTTTCCGACAGCGAGCGGATGGTGGCCTGGGTGTGGTGGCCGCTCTCCACCGCGCGGCGGGTCACCGCGCTGGAATGGGCGACCTGCGAGGAAATCTCGCGGATCGAGGCGGCCAGCTCCTCGCTGGCGGCGGCGACGGTCTGGGCGTTCGCCAGCGCCTGCCCGGCGGCGGACGCCACGGTCTGGGCGTTGATGCTGACCCGCTCGGCCGAGCCGGACATGCCCTCGGCATCGTCGGCCATGGCGCCGGTGCGCTGGGCGACCTCCTCCACCGCGCGGCCGGCCTCCCGCTCCACCGTCGAGGCCATGTTTTCCAGGGCCCGGCGCCGTTCCTCGTCGGCATGGCGGGCCCGCTCGACACGCTCCTGCACGGCATAGCACAGGCGCGCTTTCAAGCCGCGCAGCTGGCCGGCGATAAGATGGAATTCAGCCGCGGCCGGCAGGTCGATGATGTGGGTCTGGTCGTTGCGGGCGATGGCGTCGAAATCGACCGAGAAAGCGGCCAGCGGGCGGCGGACGGTGCGCAGCAGCAGGAGCCCGCAGAACACCGCCCCCAGCAGGACGGCCAGCCCGGCGGCCACGGCGAACACCAGATGCCAGCGGAAATCCTCCAGCGCCCCTTCATACTCGCCCTTGGCGACCGTCAGCTGCAATTGCAGAAGGTCCTTGTTGGTCTGGAACGCCGCCTGGAACAGCGGGTCGATGCGGTCGCGGACCAGCACCTCCAGCCGCAGCGAATCGCCCTGGCGCGCCAGTTCCACCGCCGGCTTCAGCCCCTCGTTCAGGAAGGCGGCGCGCTGCTTGGCGAAGCGGTCCGCCAGCGTGGTCTCCTCCGGCGTCATGAAGGTGGTGAGATAGTCCGCCCACAGCCGGTCGATGGTGGCGGCGTTCCTGGCGATGCGGTCCTCGCGCTGCGCCATCGCCTTGGGATCGGTGCCGTCGCGGGTGTCGATGATCAGGCGCTGCAAGGTCTGCACATTGTCGCGCATGTGGTCCAGAATCTCGCCGATCTGGACCGCCGGCACCGTGCGGTGCTCGTACACCATCTTCAGCGACGCGTTGCTGTCGGACATGCCGCGCAGCGTGACGCCGCCGACCGCCAGCATCGACAGGATCATGAAGGCGAAGATCAGGGTCAGCCGCCCGGTCACCGTCGCCATCCAGCGGCGGAACCCCGCCCCGGCGCCGCGCCCGACCGCCTGCCCGTCGCGCACCGTCAGATGGCGAGCCCTGCCCTCACGGATATCGGCGTAAAGCCGTTCCGCCGCCGCCACCTGATCGCGCGACGGCTTGGTGCGGATCGAGATGAAGCCGGTCACCGTCCCGTCCTCGATCACCGGCGTGACATTGGCGCGGACCCAATAGAAGTCGCCGTCCCTGGTCCGGTTCTTCACCAGCCCTTCCCACGGCCGCCCGTCCTTGATGGTCGCCCACAGGTCGGCGAAGGCCTCCTTCGGCATGTGGGGATGCCGGATCAGATTGTGCGGAGCCCCGATCAGCTCGGATTCAGCATAGCCGCTGATGTCGACGAATGCCTTGTTGACGAAGGTGATGCGCCCGCCCGTGTCGGTACGCGACACCAGCAGGACACCGTCTTCCATCACGATTTCACGGTCGGTGATCGGTTCGTTGAGACGCATGGGACGGGGCCTCGTCAGACAAAGGGCAGGTTCGGGCAGGCAGGCCGGCACGACGGGTCGCGACCGGTGGACAGACAGAGGCCAGCGCACCGCCTGGAAAAAGCGATGGTTCGGCACAGCTAACGGAATGGCGTTTCATCTACTCTGGGTAGCCCATGTCCGCACTGACACAGATCAAGTCAGCAAGGGGCGTGCCATGCACACTGAATTCTTCGCAAACCGCCGTTCCGGTAAAACCCTGATGACCGGGCAGGCGCTTCCACCGGGATTCGTCACGTCCGGAGTCGCAATTTGCGAATGAAAACGCGAGTCATCCGAGAAATTATCAAATTGCAAAAGAACAGAGTCCCCGCGGGAAGCGTCAATCACAACATCAGAAAACATTAATAAAGAAAAAGCCCCTCTCTCGACTTGGAGAGAGGGGCCTCATGACTGCGACATTCCGCCGCAGCATTTCCGCGCATGTGAAAATGCCGCGAACGGTCAGGTCAGGACTTCGCCATCAGCTGTTCGAGCCAATGGATGTCGTAATTGCCGTCGATGAAGGCCTGCTGCGCGATGATGCGGTCATGCAGCGGCAGCGTGGTCTGGATGCCGCCGATCACATACTCCTCGATGGAGCGGCGCAGGCGCATCAGGCACTCGTTCCGGGTGGTGCCGTGGACGACCAGCTTGGCGATCAGGCTGTCGTAATGCGACGGCACGCGGTAGCCGTCATACAGCGCGGAATCGACGCGAACGCCCAGCCCGCCCGGCGCGTGATAGCCGTCGATCTTGCCCGGCGACGGGATGAAGGTCTCCGGGTTCTCGGCGTTCACGCGGCATTCGATGGCATGGCCTTCGAAGCGGATGTCCGACTGGCCATAGCCCAGCGGCGCACCGGCGGCGACGCGGATCTGCTCGCGGACCAGATCGATGCCGGTGATCATCTCGGTGATGGTGTGCTCGACCTGAAGGCGGGTGTTCATTTCGATGAAATAGAACTGCCCGTCCTCGTAGAGGAACTCCATCGTGCCGACGCCGCGGTAGCCGATGGCCGCCGCCGTCCTGGCCGCCAGATCGCCGATGAAGGCGCGCTGCTCGGCGTTCAGCGCCGGGCTCGGCGCCTCCTCGATGACCTTCTGGTGCCGGCGCTGGACCGAGCAGTCGCGCTCGCCGAAATGCACGCAGGTGCCGTGGGTGTCGCCCAGGAGCTGGATCTCGATGTGCCGCGGATGGCCGAGATACTTCTCCAGATAGACCTCGTCGTTGCCGAAGGCGGCGCGCGCCTCGCCACGGGCCAGCTGATAGGCTTCCTTCAGCTGGTCGGGGTTGCGGGCGACCTTCATGCCCTTGCCGCCGCCGCCCGCCGCCGCCTTGATCAGCACCGGGTAGCCGGTCTCGTGGGCGACCTTCTCGGCCTCCTCCAGCGACGTCACCGGACCGTCGGAGCCGGGCACCACCGGCAGCCCCTGCTCCATCACCGTCTTCTTGGCGGTTACCTTGTCGCCCATGATCCGGATATGCTCCGGCGTCGGGCCGATGAAGGTGAAGCCGTGCTCCTCCACCATCTCGGCGAACTGGGCGTTCTCCGACAGGAAGCCGATGCCGGGATGGATGGCGTCGACATTGGTGATCGACGCCGCCGACAGGATGGCCGGAATGTTGAGGTAGCTGTCGCGCGCGGACGCCGGACCGATGCACACGCTTTCGTCGGCGAGGCGGACGTGCATGGCGTCGGCGTCGGCGGTGGAATGCACCGCCACGGTCTGGATCCCCATCTCGCGGCAGGCGCGGTGGATGCGGAGCGCAATCTCACCACGGTTCGCGATCAGGACCTTTTCGAACATCGCCAAGGGAATGCCCCGCTTACTCGATGATGAGGAGAACTTCGCCGAATTCGACCGGCTGGGCGTCGGACACCAGCACCTCGGCGACGGTGCCGCCGCGCGGGGCCTTGATCGGGTTCATGACCTTCATCGCCTCGATGATCATGATGGTCTGGCCGGCCTTGACCACGTCGCCCGGACGGACGAAGGGGGTGCCGCCCGGCTCGGCCGCCAGATAGGCGGTGCCGACCATCGGCGAGGTCACCGCACCCGGATGGCTGGCCGGCTTTGCGGCGGCCGGCGCCGCCACGGCGACCGGAGCGGCCGCCAGGACCGGGGCTGCCTGGACGGCGACCGTCTGGGCGGCGGTCGGGCGGGTGACGCGGATACGCTTTTCGCCCTCGGCGAACTCGATCTCGCTCAAGCCCGTCTCACGCAGGAGGTCCGCCAGCTTGCGGACCAGATCGCCGTCGATGTCGAAGCTCGCCATGATGTCAGTCGTTCCCGTTTCCTTAATCGCGGTCGATGATGTTCGCGATGGCGTCCAGCGCCAGAAGATACCCGTGCGGCCCGAACCCGCAGATCATCCCCCTCGCCACCGGCGAGATGTAGGAGTGATGGCGGACCGGCTCGCGCTTGAAGATGTTCGACAGATGGACCTCGATCACCGGCAGATCCGACAGGATCAGGCTGTCCATGATCGCGACCGAGGTGTGGGTGTAGGCGCCGGCGTTGATGACGATGCCGTCATTCTCCGTGCGGGCCTGCTGAATCCACGAAACCAGTTCGCCTTCGTGATTCGACTGCCGGAAATCCACGGTCAGACCCAGCGTGTCGGCACGCTCGTGGCAGGCGGCCTCCAGCTCGTCCAGGGTCATCGACCCGTAGATTTGCGGCTCCCGCACACCCAGCATGTTGAGGTTCGGCCCGTTGAGGACCAGAATCGACGCGTCGATGGCCACAGCCCGCGCCCCTTTTCCATGATCGAAACCGCGCGTTTATATCACGAAGCACCGTCCTGTCCATGGCGACGGGGGCCTTCCGCGCGGAAAAGCGCGCCGGAATCCGGAATATCGCCGCGGCTGGGCCGGAAGACCGCGCGGACCCCCGGGGAAAACCCCAGCAATATCAGGGAGCAGGCTGAAGCGTGTGGCTGACGAGAAGCTGGTCGTAGACGCCCTGCCGCTTCAGGGCGTTCAGCCCGTCGTTGAAGACCGCGACCGCCGTCTCCGCCCCCGGCGTGCCGCGCCCGACCACCAGATGCAGCGTGACCACGGCGAAGGGCCGGTCCGCCACCCGGATGTCGTCGGCCAGACCGGAGCGCTGAAATCGCCGCGGCGCCGCTGAACTCGTCGATCACCAGGACGTCGGCCCGCCCGGTCGCCACCATCCGCACGCAGGCACCCAGGTCCGACGGGGTCTGCCGGGTCAGTCGGCCCTGGCCGACCATCGCCTCCAGCCCGGCCGGCAGGGCATAGCCCACCGGCTGGCAGATCGTCCGTCCCTGGAAATCCTCCAGGCCGCCGGAGTCGCCGCCGCCGGTCCGGCCGTTGAACTCCATCCCGGACCGGTTCGAGAGATAGACGAACTGCCGCACCTCCATCACCGGGTCGGAGAACAGCACCTCCCGCTCGCGCTCCGGCGTGCGGATATAGGGAAAGGTGGCAAGGAAACGGCCGGCCACCACGCCGTCGTAGCCCCGCTTCCACGGCATGAAGCGCACATCGTAGCGGCGCCCGCCGACCGCGAAGGCGCGGCGGACCAGATCGGTCACCAGCCCGCCCCCCGGCAGGTCGTCGCCGGTGTAGGGGGCATAGTCGCCGCCGGTCACCAGATCCAGGCCGGTATAGGGAGCCGGAGCGGGAGCCGTGCCGCCGGCCTCCGCGCCGGGCACCTGCGCCTGCGGCTGGACCGGGGCGACGCACAGCAGCAGCCCGGCCAGGGCGGCGCCCGCGGCCGAGGATCTCCACCGTACCGATCGCTCCGTTTGCCGAATCCCGCAAGTCCGTTGGCCATCCGCTGGTGGGTCCGGCGCCGTGGTCGCACGGCGCCGGCCAAGATCTAAGCGCTGAGATCTAACGGCCAAGATCTAACGGCCTGGACGCCGCACTGTAAAGAGCCGCCGATACTCGCCGCCGGCTTGCGGTCACTCGGCCGCGGCAGCCGGGCCGGCGGCGGCGTCCCGCGCACGGCGGCCGGCGGGATCGGTGTAGAGGTCGTTGATGCGCTGGACATGCACCGCCGTCGCCTCGCGGATGGCGAAGATCGCCTTGCGCGCCCGCCCGCCCCAGCCGGCCGGCTGCGTGGCGAAGATCGAGCGGAAGAAGCGGGTGTTCCGCAGGAAGGCCTGCCGCAGGTTCAGGTCGACGTCGCCGAAACGGTCGCTCAAGGTGGCGGCGATGCGGCGGGCGAAGAACTGGCGCAGCTTGAAATGCCCGGCCAGGAACAGCCCGCCCAGCAGCAGGGCGGTGCCGATCAGGTGCAGCGGAAGCCCGCTGTCGCCGGACTCGGACAGCCAGCCGAGGAAGGCGCCGAAACCGCCGCCCAGCGTCTGCACCACGGTGCCCAGCAGCCCCAGCAGCAGCACGCCCCACACCGCGTCGCCGATCAGCACGCGGCGGCGCCACTTCGCCATCGCCTCGCGCAGCTTGGGCAGCACCTCGCCCTCGACCTCCTTGGTCAGGCTGTCGATGGAGCCGATGATGCGATAGGCGCGGGCGACCTCGACCTCGTTGATGCGGGTCTGGAGTTCGGCCAGATCATGGTCGCGGCGCGCCTGGTAGCGGGCGCGGCGGCCGTCATCCTCGATGTCGACGGCGGAGCGCTGGTCGTAGATGGCATAGAAGCGGCCCGACACCAGCCCGGCCTGGGCGATGGCGCGCTGCCAGGCGCCGAACACCGCCTCGAGATTGTCCTCCTTGGCGGTGGTGTCGACCTGGTTGAGGATGTAGCAGACCTTGCGGGCGTCGGCGCGGTTGACCGTCTTGGCGACCAGATGGCGCAGCGTGTCCTGCATGGCGCCCGGTTCCGGATGGCGGGCATCGAAGAAGACGAGCACGAGGTCCGACAGCTCGACGATGTGGTCGACCAGCCGCAGGACCGAACGGCGCTGGTCGTCGGCGTCGAAGCCCGGCGAATCGATGAAGATCTTGCCCTTGGTCCGCGGCCCGGCCAGCGTCTTCAATTGCAGGTAATTGTCGATCCGCTTGCCCTCGCCAGCGGCGACCTTCTCGATCTCGTCGGCGATGCGATAGAAGGGGAAACGAGGGTCGGCGTTCAGCGCGGTGCCGGGCAATGCCTCCTTGCGGGTTTCCGGACCGTGGCAGATGACGGTGAACTTGTCGTCCACCGCCTGATTGCCGGTGTTCTGCAGCACCTCGCCCAGATAACCGTTGAGGAAGGTCGACTTGCCGGCGGAGAAGGTGCCGAGCACCGCGACCATCGGCCACCAGGGAATGCGGGTGGTCAGCGATTCATGGCGGTCGATCAACCCCAGCCCGGCCAGGATGCGGTCGAAGGCGCGGAAGGTCGGGAGGACCGGCAGCAGGTTGGGATTTTCCGCCCGCAGATGGGCATCCAAAGCCGCAAGGCGCTGCTGAAGGGCTTGCCGGGGGGTCATGGCGGGCGAATTCCACTGTTGCACGGGCCGAAAAGAACGGCCCCTCTCTAGCACGGGCGGGACCGGCACCGGACATGAAATCTCCCTCATCTTCCGTCCGGGATTATCCGGGCAGGGAGCCGGGGCGCGGAATCCGGACGGGGCCGGGCGAAATGCCGCGGGAACAGGACCGGGCGGACGCGCGTTTCCCGGCGATGGACGACAGCGACCATCAGGACGACGGCCAGAGCGGAGGCAAGGATGGCGGCCTCGGGGAAAGCCGCGACGGCGGGCCCCTGCCGGCGGGCGCCGATCAGGCGCATCGGCTGACCGCGGACGAGCTGGCCTTCCTGCTGCGCGACCCGATGCTGCGGGCGCGGGAGGCGGAGCGTGCCGCGAAGTCCAACCGCAGCCGCACCGAACGGCGGGCGGCGGACCCGGCCTATGCCGAGCGGCTGCGGGCCGGCGACCGCGAGCGCCAGCGCCGGCGGCGGCGGCGCGATTCCATCGGCCGGCCCGAACCGCCGGAGCCGGTCGCCGCCGACCTGCCGGATCTGACCGTGGCGCGGGCGGAGGCGCTGCTCGCCGACCATCTGGACGGCAACCCGTCCGCCCAGGCGGCGCAGCTGCGCGGACGGCCGGACCGTATCCGGCTCTATGCCGAGGCCTTCGTCGCCTACCGCGTTCTGTCGACCGGCGGCGTCCGGCCGACCCGCGGGGCGCTGGCCGCCCTGCTGAAGTCCCGCTTCGGCCGCACCGTCACGCCGTCCCAGGTCCAGAAGCTGCGCGACCATGTGGAAGGCTTCGCCATGGCCGGCGGCCCCTGGGCCATGGAGGCCTCCCACCCGTCCGGCATTGCCCGGACGAGGAACCCGCGGAAGGCCGATACGGATAGTCACGCACCACGGCCCCCGCGCCCCTGAATCGCCGGTTCTCGGCCATGGTTAACGGCGACTTAATAAGGTTAATTAAGTATTAACGCTTGTCTGGCCAACCATGCGGCCCGACCGGCCGGGTCGACATGCAGCGTGACGGACCGTATCGGCCTTGGGAGAGGAAAGTTTCTCTCTGTCCTTCGGTTTATTTATTACAACCAGAAGGCCTTCCACCACCATTTGTGGCGGTACAAATCTTATCGGTTCCCGATCACGGAATTTCTATAATCGAAAAGCTATCGACCCAACCAATGGATGATCCCAAAGACTCGGTGATTTCCGCAAAGGGATGAGCACAGGGTTCCGGCAGAGCCTCGGCGCAATTGATTCTCACCGGCGGCTGAAATAATACAAAGCTGTAATATGACAACCCCTGCGAATGCTGCACCACCACCAGCGCCTATCGGCATATGGCAAACACACACCAATATTCAGAAGTTTTCTCTTGAATCGCTTCAACGAATGTGTAAACAATATTTTCATTCTCGCAAAGACAAGCCGCGGAAGACTGGGCAGCGGAGACCGATGGACATGAGTGAACCGACGGCGCGCAAAAGAGGACGACGCGGATCGCCGGAATCCTGGTCTGTGGACGCCCATGTCGGGCAGCGCGTGCGGATGCGCCGAACCCTGCTGGGAATGAGCCAGGAAAAACTGGGCGAAGCGATCGGCCTGACCTTTCAGCAGGTCCAGAAATACGAACGCGGCTCCAACCGTATTTCGGCGGGTACCCTGTACCGGCTGAGCCAGGTTCTGGACGTTCCCGTCAGTTTCTTTTTCGATACCTACAACGATGCCGACAGCCCACGCCGCCCACGCAGCGGTTTCGAGGAGTTCTGACGACAGCGACAGCCAGATCAGCCGGCGGGAGGCGCGGTTGCTGCGCCTGTGGCGCGCCGCCCCCTCCCATGTGTCGGACGAGATGCTGTCGCTGCTCTCCGCCCTCTCTCCCGAAATCAGGGAGCCGCCGGAAGGCCCCGGCGAGGGTGAGGACGGCGAACCGGATGCCTCCCCCCGATCGGGCAGCTCGCAATCGCCGGTCAACGGCGGAAGCCGCCTCGCCGGCACCGAGATCGTCGCCACCGGTCCGGAGGGGGAAAGCGTCCGCAAGGCCGGCCGTCCGGTGCGCAGCGATGCACCGCGGGTCAAGCCGGTGAAGTCGGCCGATGCCGCCAGCCAGAGCAAGTCGCGCCGGCGTCATGGCGCGGTGTGGGACCCGACCGACATCCTGCGCGCGTCCAAGCCGTCGCCGAGAAGCTGATCCAGGACCGGAATCCGGTCCGGCATTCCAGAATGCAGCGCTTCACCGCCAACAGATCGGAAGCAACAGCACATCGAAGCGCCACCATGGGAAAAGGCTCCGCATCGGCCGATGCGGAGCCTTTTTCAAACCAGGACGGGCACGGTTGCCCGTGGCCTTGCCAGCTGCCGACCTTACCAGCTGCGGACAGGACCGACGTCGAGATGGACGAAGCCGCTGCGCGGATAGAAGCCGACGCCACCGGACTGCATCCCCTTCGCCGTCTCGGAAATGGCGCGAAGCTGGGTGTCGGGAAGGCGGATGTCGATGGCCATGCCGCGGGTGTGATAGCTCTCCTTCGCGACGCCACGCGACCGGCGCCGGGCCATCGCATTGGTGCGGCGGGAGCGGTAGCCGCAGATCACCTCGAACGGATCGTCGGATCCGACGCTCTGGTGAACGCGGGCGAGCAGGTCGAACAGGCGCGGGTCGTAGTGGCAGACCTGCTTGGCGCGATGGTCGCGCAGAAGTACGTCAAGCTTGCGCAGCGCGTCCGGCTTGTAGTTGCCGTCAGCCCAATAGACGCCGTCGAACCGTTCCTGCGTGTTGATGTTGTGCAGGCTGAGGCGCCGGACACTGCCGGCCAGGGGAGCGGCTTCCACAGAGCCCGATCCCAGAAGGACCGGCGCCGTCGCCACACCAGTCACCACGCTGGTGGCGACCCCCGTCATCATCCCCGATGCGGCCGGAAGAGCCGCAGATACCGCCGCCGCGGCAAAACCAAGGAACCCGCGCCGCCCGATTGCCGGTGCGGCACGCTCATCATCCCCCAAATGCATCCCCGAACCTCGTCGTCTTACGTTTTTGCCGTTCTACGCTGTGGCCGTTCGGCGTTTGGCGGGTCGCGCGGCGCCCGCGGTGTATAGTATCAGCCTTAGGACCAACGCTGATCCGAAGCGTCCCGTCTGGTGTGAATCGTCTCCGGACGGATATTCGTATAAGGAAGGTCATCGGCTGAGGCAATTAAAAAATTTTGCAGTGTGACCTTCTTGCATAGGCGGGTCATAGGACGGCGGCAGGAAGATCACACCGGAAGAATGATCGACCGGATTTCTCGCCGCGCGCCTCGCCTTCCATTATTGCGTTGCATAAATTGATCAGAAGGGCAGCGGTGCATCCATTCCGATGCTGCGCTGGACCACAGTGACAGAAGGTGCCGCCATGATCGCTTCCGCCGACCTCCGCATGTCCCGCAAGCTGGCCCTGCTGGCGCTGACCGCCGCATCGGCGATGGCGCTGCTCGGGGCCGGGCCGGCGGACGCCCTGCCCTACCGCGACACGTTGACCCAGTGGGCCGACCGGTTGGACGCCGCCGCGGTGGAGTTGGACAGCGCGCCCGTGCAGACCTCCACCCGGATCGGGGAAGGCGGACTGATGAAGCTGGGCAGCAGCGGCGAGCGTGTCGGCCGGCTGGCTCAGCGTCTGGCCGAACTCGGCCTGCTGCCGGCCGACAAGGTGTCGGAGGTGTTCACCGTCGACGTCGACCGCGCGGTGAAGGCCTTCCAGCTCGCCCAGCGGATGAAGCCCGACGGGCTGATCGGCGCCGGCACGAGGGCGGCGCTCGACCGCACGCCGGCCGAGGCCGCGGCGCTGATGCGGCAGAGCGCCGTCGCGATGCGCAGCTTCCGCGACACCGCCCCGGACAATATCCTGGTGGTGAACCTGACCAACCAGACCACCACCCTGGTCCGCGGCGGGGAGGAGGAGCTGACGATGCGCGCCATCGTCGGCCGGCCGTCGCGCGAGACGCCGCTGCTGACCGACCGCATCACCCACGTCATCGTCAACCCCACCTGGACGGTGCCGCCCACCGTCCTGAAGGAAGACAAGCTGCCGAACCTGCGCGCCAAGGGCACGCCCGGCATCCAGAACGCCATCGTCTATCTCGACGGGCAGGAGGTGGCGCCGGAAACGGTCGACTGGCACGACGTCACGCCGGGCCGCGTCCGCATCGTCCAGCAGCCGGGCGACCACAATGCGCTCGGCCGCTTCCGCTTCAACCTGACCAACCCGTACGACATCTATCTGCACGGCACCAACGAGCCGCGGCTGTTCGCCCGCGAGCTGCGCTCGATCAGCTCCGGCTGCGTCCGTCTGGAGGATCCGCGCAAGCTGGCCGAACTGCTGTTGCAGGGCACCAGCGTGACGCCGGAGCGGATCGACCGCCTGCTGAGCAGGCAGCAGCCGCAATGGGTCAAGCTGGCGACGCCGATGCCGGTGCAGTTCGTCTACTGGATCGCGACCGTTGAGGCCGATGGGGCGGTCCGCCTGCATCCGGACATCTATGACCGGCTGGACGACGCGCCGGCCGCGGTGTCCGTTCCGGCGCCGCTGCCCGGTGCGCTTCCGGGCACCACGCCCGCCGCGGCCCCCGCGCCGGCTCCGGCTGCCCTGCCGCCCGGCGGCGGGCAGCCCGACGCGGGCCGCGCCGCCATGCCGCTGGACAAGAGCGGCACGGCGGAACAGTCGGCAGGCAGGTCCAGCGTCTGAGGAAGGCCGGACCGCGCGGCGCCTGCCTATAGGGTCAGGCCCGGCGCCGCGTCTTCTTGCTGCGGTTGGGCGGCACGGCGGTCGATGCGGCCTCTTCCGGCGTCGGCCAGACGTCGCGGTCGCCGCGCATCGGGATGCCCATCTCCTCGCCCTGGTCGGCGAGGCCGGGCTGTTCGCCCTGATTGGCGATGCTCAGCACCGGCTCGACCGGTTCGGTTCGCATCGCGGTCGCTTCCGGACCGCCGGCGGGGTTGGGCTTCAGCGTGTCACGATAATTGTCCTGGATGGCAATCTCTTCGCTGGCCAGTTCCCAATGGGCCTCGGAACGACCCTCCGGCCGGCCTTCATTGACCCAGATCTCGTGCGCGCGCCGACGGATGCGGCTTTCCAAATCCTCGGCCATACGGGTCGTCTCCTTCACGGGTGGGGCTTGCGGGGGGAGGCGGGAACGGCGCCCGGCGGCAGTCGCCGCCCAGGCCCATCCCGCCGGTCCTGTAGTGAACCCCGCCGCTCCCCCGGCGGTTCCGGCGCGCTTCCGCCCTATGCTTTCGTACTGCCCGCATCCGCTACCGTTTCCGAACGGCAACGCCCCTGTGAAAAGCGGCGAAGCCGCCACAATTCCGCCGCTTGTCGTTTGAATTAACCCCATCGTGATGATATTGCACCGCCATCAACCGGCGGTCCGCAGACAGTGGCTGGGCCAAGCGACGGGACCGATATGTTGCGCATTTTCTGGCCGAATCCCGCCTCAACCAGCACCCGGACCCGGGCGGCCGATGCCGTCCGAAGCCAAGGCGGCGCCCTGGCCCCGCGTGACCGCGCCGGCCTGCTCAAGGTCGCTTTGCTGGCCTGCGTGCTCGGCCTGCCCGCCCTGCCCGCAGCCGCTGCCGAGCCCGCCGCGAAGCGCCCGTCCGCCGTAAAGGTGGAGGCGAAGCCTGCTGTCCCGGTGCAGGCCGCCACGCCCGCGGCGGCCCCGGCGCCCGATGGTCCGATTCTACAGCTGGGCATCTATTCCCGCGACGGCGATGCGTGGCTGAGCTGGAAGAATTTGCAGCAGCGCGAGCGGGACCTGACCGCGGGTCTGACCGCTTCGGTCCTGCCGCTGGACGGGAAGAGCGGTGCCGGCGTGGCGCTCTACGCCCAGGTCGGCAAGGGCACGGACGCGCGGGCGCTGTGCCGGCGGATCGTCGGCGCCGGCTTCGGCTGTCTCCTCGTGGACCGGCCGGCCGTGGCCGAAAAGCCGGCAGAGAAGGCGGCGACAGCCGCTACTGCCACTGTCGTTGCTCCGTCCGCGCCGGCGGCGGGCGGCGCCTCGGCAATCCCGGGATTGGCCCCTGCTATGCCTGCTGCGTCGGCCCCTGCAACGGCAAAGCCGCCGGCCGTGACCCTGGCGGTCGCCCCGGCCCCCATGCCGGCTGCCGCAGCCGCCGAGGCCAAGCCGCCGCAGCCGGCCGGCAACCGCGAGACGGTGACGACAACCACCTCTTCCGTGCTGGCGCCGATCGGTTCGGCTGTCGCCGCTCCGCTGGCTCCGCCGCCGCCGTCGGTGGCCAACGCCACGCCGCCAGCCGACGGGCTGATCATCTACAACGAGGAAGACGCCCGCACCATGGCGGACATCGAGCAGCACAGCCGCCGCAAGGGCCGGCTGCGCTCGGTGATGCCGGATTCGCGCTATGACGTGATGCCGGCGACGCTGAAGCGGGAGAACTGGAACCTCTGCGCCCTGACCTTCGACGACGGGCCGCACCGCACGGTCACCCGCCAGATCTTGGACATCCTGAACCAGGAAGGCGTGCGCGCCACCTACTTCCCGGTGGGCCGCATCGCCGAGCGGCAGGGCGACCTGATCCATGATTTCGTCGCCGCCGGGCACGAGATCGGCAACCACAGCCTGACCCATTCCGACCTGCGCAAGATGGACGCCACCGGCGCCCGCTACGAGATCGCGGAGACCAACCGCATCCTGCGCAGCTTCGGCGCCAATCCGGTGCTGTTCCGCCCTCCCTACGGCCGCTATTCGGAAGAGCTGCTGACCATCGCGCGGGACGAGCGCATGGGATCCGTCCTGTGGTCGGTGGACACGCGCGACTGGCAGGTGCGCAACGCCGACAAGATCGTCAGCCAGATCAAGCTGGGCGGGCTGCCGGGCAACGTCTTCCTGATGCACTCCACCTATCCCAGCACGGCGCAGGCATTGCCCCGCGTCATCGCCGAACTGAAAGCCAAGGGCTGCGAGTTCGTCACCCTGTCGGAATGGCTGGAACGGGCGCGCATCCTGGCGCTGCCGAAGATCGTCAATGCCGGCATGCCCTCGGCGGGCGGGGACGAGGCGAACGGCCGCCAGTAACGACCGCCTGTAAGCCCGTGTTTCAGCGGGCGCCCTTGCCGTCCTGCTTCTTGCGGTTCTGGGCGTATTGGCGGATCACCGCATCGACTTCCGTCGGCAGGATGCTCCAGGTCGCACCGACATTGTCGCCCTTCACCTCGACCACCGAAACGGTCGCGTTGAAGGTGAATTTGCCGGCGGCATCGTCGACGCGCACCGCAACCTTGGCGTTCTGCCCGACCACCAGCGACCCGTCGAAACCGCGGGCGACGAAGCCCTTGGGCGTCAGCGACACGATGGGATAGCTTTTTCCGTCGCACTGGATGACGCTGACCGGCATGCGGGCCGCCGGCTTGGCCGCCTTCTTGTCGGCCACCGAGACCTTCAGAAAATCGAAAAGCCCCATACCCTGCCCCCGGAAAGCCGCCCCCGCTTGCGACGGACGGAAGGGCGAATGCCGCCCCCGCCCGCGATTAAACGCGGGCACGCTTCGCGTAGCAACGAAATCCTGCCGGGTTTCCGTCAGGGAAAAGCCTGATGCCTCAGGGACGGCCGCTGCCCTGCCCGGTCTCCTGCCCGAAGCCCTGCATTGCCGCCCATGCCCGCTGCGCCCGCCTGAAGGACAGCAAGGTGAAGGGCAGCAGGGTGACGAGGACAACCGCCATGCCGACAATCACCGACAGGGCCCCCAGCGCATCGGTGGCCGGAAGCTGCGCAACCAGGCTGGCCATGAGATGGAGGATCAGCGCCCCCAGCACCGACGCGCCCAGCAGCGGACCGACCAGGGCGGGCAGCCCGCCCAGGAGGCCCCGTGCCGGCGCTTCGGTCGGCTTGGCGACGGCATCGCCGTCCGCCCATCCGGCCCGGCCCGGCCCAGGCCGGATCAGCCCAGTCGGGACCAGCCCAGGCCGGACTGCCGGGTATGGCAAGCCGGCGACGCCTCGCACAACGCTCCGCATTGGCACCTCCGCTCTGGCTGTTCTCCCCGCACCCCGTACGGTCTCATTCGCTTGGCCCCTTCGGATTGCCGAAGGAACCGGTTTGGGAACTATAGGGTGCTTTCTCCGGTCTGGCCAAAATCCAATACGGTTACCCCCTTACGCTGAGCGCCGGACCGATCCCTGCCCAAAGTAAAGGCATCTTATGGACAGGTTCATTGGATAGGCACGACGAAGGGCTTGGCCGCCGGCCTCGCCTGCGGTCTCCACAGAGGCTGTGGATAACTGTGTGGGCAAGCCGTGGGCAGTCCCGATTCGCGCAAGGCGATTCAAGGGGCCTGCTGTGTTTGCCCAAAAATCAGGCAATCTACGCAACCACCTGATTTATAAGAATAATCACGTTTTTCCGGCTGTCGGGGCCCCAGGGGCGTGTCAACTGAAATCTGTCACATTTCACCGGACCCTGCGATTTCACACCCTGTTGTGCCCTGTTGACAACTGCTCCCAAGGGCATTGCACCATCGATGCGGGTAAGGCGGCCCCCATCGGCCGCCCTATGACCTTCGGGTGGGTGACGTCCGCAACCCCCGGCGCCGCCTAGCTTTCCGTCTTCACCCAGCAGCGCAGCACTTCGGCCACGCTCCAGGCCTGCGAGATGCAGCCGCGCGGGGTGAACGGGGCCTCCGCATCGAAGATTTCGCTGATGGTGCCGATGCCGGCCTCGTCCAGATGGGGCAGGAACCCCTCAAGCAGCCGGCGCCCGCCTTCCTTGTCCTCCGGATGCAGCTTCAGCCAGGCATCGACATAGGGGCCGATCAGCCAGCCCCAGACGGTGCCCTGGTGGTAGGCGGCGTCACGCGCCCGCAGGTCGCCGAAATATTTCGCCTTGTAGTCGCGGCAGCCCGGCGCCAGCGACCGCAGCCCCAACGGGGTCAGCAGGTGCTTGCGCACCGTCTCCACCACCGGCTCCCAGCGCTCGCGCTCCAGAACCGGATGGTCGAGCGAGACGGCGAAGATCTGGTTGGGCCGGCAGGCGATGTCGTCGCCATGCTCGCCATCCACCACATCGAACAGGTGCCCGGCGGACGGGCACCAGAAGCGCGCGTTGAACGAGGCGCGCGCCTGATCGGCCAATTCCTCCAGCGGGCGGGCGGCGGCCTCGCCGTCCTCCTCGCGCAGCCAGCCGGCCGTCAGCCGCAGGGCGTTGTGCCACAGCGCGTTGATCTCCACCGCCTTGCCGCGGCGCGGCGTGACCACCCAGTCATCGACCTTGGCGTCCATCCAGGTCAGCTGGTAGCCCTCCTGCCCCTGGCGCAGCAGCCCGTCCCGGGGATCGACGCCGATGCCGAAGCGGGTGCCGCGGCGGTGGAAGTCGATCACCTCGCGCAGCTTGGGCAGCAGCAGGCGCAGCGTGTCGCGGTCGCCGGTGACGCCGAGATAGCGGTGAAGCGCGTGGAAGAACCACAGCGTGGCGTCGGCGGTGTGGTACAGCCCGCGGTCCTTGCCGTCGGGGAACATGTTGGGGATCAGGCCGTCGCGGATGTAATGGCCGAAGGTGTGCAGGATCCACCCCGCCTCCAGATGGCGTCCGGTGGCGAGCGTCAGCCCCTCCAGCGCGATCATGGTGTCGCGGCCCCAATCGGTGAACCAGTGGTAGCCGGCGATCACCGTCCGCACCTCGTCACCCTCCGCCCGCGCCCGCATCTGGTCGGCGACCCGGCCGGCCGGCACGAACAGGAAGCTGTCGGCCGACAGCACCAGTTCCGCCATCGCGCCGTCGCGCAAGCTGGGGTGGGCGTTCTGGATGATGCGGCGGCGGCGTTCCGCCTCGAAGCCCAGCACGTCGGCCGGCGGCAGGGCCTCCAGCCGCCACCAGTCTTCGGTCGCGGCGGCGAAGGTGATGCTCTGGCCTGCCCCGACCTCGCCGCTGAAATAGCCCGGCGTCCACAGCGACCCGCGCGACTGGTAGCCGCGTTCATCCTCCACCCGGTAATAGACGTCGCGGCGGATACCGCCGTCGAGCGTCATCGGGAAATCGCCGCCTTCGATGGCCATGCGCAGCACCGGCAGGTCGGGCCCGGCCGAGACCTCATATTGCTGCCCCGACGCGGTGATTTGATAGGCCCCGGCCAGCGGGCGGTCCACCGCCGATTCCAGCGTGCGGAAGGCCAGCACCGGCCTCAGCCGCAGCTGCACCGGTGCCTTCGCTTCCATCACCCGGTAGGTGACGTGGACGATGTTCTGGCCGTGCGGCAGGACGACCTGCTTCTCGATCACCGCCCCGCCGGCACGGAAGCGCCAGACCGGCAGCCCGGTCTCCATGCGGAATTCCTGCAGGGCGGCGGTCTGCCCCTCCTCCCCCGCTTCGCCGCCGGCCGGATCGCCACCGCCTGGATCACCGCCGCCTGGATCACCGCCAGTGTCGCGGGAACTCAGCCGGTAGCGGTGACCGTCGGAGTCGATGACCACGTCGCTCAACTGGCTCAGCATCAGCACGCGGCCGAGCGGGGCCGGCAGTGCGGCGATCAGCAGCCCGTGATAACGCCGTGTCACCGCCCCCGACACCGACCCGGAGGCGTAGCCGCCAAGACCGTTGGCAACCAGCCATTCACGGGTTTCGGCACCTTTCGGACCGGTGTTCAGGACCTCGCGTGACAGGGTGCGGACGAAATCAGCCATGGTGGACCTATGCTCAGCTATCGGTTTCCTATCCTTGGGAAACCACGATGACCGGGGTTGTGTTGCCTCCCTCATCGTCGCTTTCCGTCGAAAAGCCATGTGCCGGTCCCAAAACCAGCGCCGCATGGCCGGGCAGCCGCCACGCTCCGTCCGGCTGCTCCACCGCCGCCGTGCCGCAACCGCCATAGGCGGGCTCCTCGCTGGACCACAGCACCGTCCAGGCGCCGTCGAGGGGTGGCGCCAGCAGCGGCTCGGCCAGCACAGTCAAGGTGAGGTCGCGGCCGAGGTTGACCAGCAGCAGCCGGTCGTCGCCCTCTTCCCCGAAGAAGCGCAGGACGAAAGCCTCCTCCCCCAACACGGCGCCGTCCAGTCCGCCGGTGCACTGGGCGGCGAAGACCGGGTCCTCGCGGCGCAGGCGCAGCAGGTCGCGGTGCAGCGCCCAGACCGCGGCATTGCTTTCCCGCTCGCGATGGTCGAGCTTGCAGCGGGTGAAGCTGTCCTCGGCATGCGGCTTCGGCAGGGCCGCCTGCATCGCCGGCCCAACGATGCTGGGGAACTGGGCCAGGAACTCCGCCCTGCCCTTCTCGACCAGTCCCGCCAGATCCGGCTTGTGGTCGGCGAAATAGAGGAAGGGGGCGCTGGCGGCGAATTCCTGGCCCTGGAACAGCATCGGCGTGCCGGGTCCCAGCAGGAACAATGCCGTCATCGCCCGCAGTCGGCCCGGCGTGGTCAGGGCATGCAACCGCAGCCCGCGCGCGGAGTTGGCGATCTGGTCGTGATTCTGCAGGAAGCTGACGAAGGCCGGGCTTGGCACGCCAAAGGCCGGCATGCCGCGCCGCTTGCGCTGCCAGCGATACCACTGTCCCTGGTAAAGGAAGCCGTACTTCATCGCCGACACGAACTCCTGCGGTGTGCCGCGATAATCGGTGTAGTAGGCCTCCATCCGGCCGGTCAGCGCCACCATCGCCGAATGGTGCAGGTCGTCGTTCCAGATGGCGCACAGCCCGCAGCCACCCTCTTCGGCCGGCTTCACCATGCTGACATGCTGCGGCTCGTTCTCCCCCACGACAATGGTGGCGCGCCCGCCGGCGGCCTGGCGCACGGCACGCGAGATTTCAGTCAGAATGTGCGGCTTGCCCTGGGCTTCGCTGCCGTCATTGATCGACTGGGTGGCGTCCAACCGCAACCCATCCAGGTGGTATTCCTCGATCCAGAAGGCGGCGTTGGTCAGGAAGAACTCCCGCACCGGCTCCGAATTGGGGCCGTCGAAGTTGATCGCCTCGCCCCAGTCGTTCTTGTAGCGGTCGGTGAAGTAGTCCTTGGCGAAGCACTTCAAATAATTGCCGTCCGGCCCGAAATGGTTGTAGACGACGTCGAGAATGACGGCGAGCCCCAGCCGATGGGCCTCATTCACGAAGCGCCGCATGGCATCGTCATCGCCATAGAGCCGCGTCGGCGCGAACAGGTTCACCCCGTCATAGCCCCAGCCGAAGCGGCCGGGAAACTCCGACACCGGCATCAGCTCCAGCACCGTCACGCCCAGATCGGCCAGCCTCGGCAGCTCCGCCAGCGCGGCATCCCAGGTCCCTTCGGGTGTGAAGGTGCCGATGTGCATCTCGTAGATCACCTGCCCCTTGATAGCGCGGCCCTGCCAGCCCTGGTCGGTCCAGGCGAAGCGGTGTGGATCGACCAATTGCGAGGCCCCATGCGACCCCTCCGGCTGAAAGCGCGATATCGGGTCGGGATAGAGCATCTCCTTCCCGTCCAGCCGGAAGCGGTAGAGTCCGCCAGCCTCCAACTCCGGAACCGCCCCGGAGAAATAGCCGTTCCCCTCGTCGCCCAGTACCGTTGCCCGCCCCTCCGGTTCGGCGACCAGTTCCACCCGCTCGGCATCGGGCGCCCAGACCCTGGCATGGGCGCCTCCGGGCAGCACCTCCACCCCGATGGGCCAGCGGCGTTCGACAGTGGCCTGCGCCTGCTCGACAAGCGGAATTGCGGCGGAAATCGTCACGGCAACGGCCCCCCGGTGAGTGATGCGGATTTCCGCTGTGCCTACGCTAAACAGGAGCGAGGCGGTGTGATCACGCCGGAGGTGGAGAATTGTTTCGAAAACTATGGATCTAGCGGTGGGTTCGACGACCGGATGAGCGGCCGGGCGATGCCGCGGCTCCTCACCGCCTGCTACTTCTCACCTCTTGCCGCCTCACCGTTTGCCGCCTCACCGTTTGCCGCCTCACCGCTTGCCATTGGGAACGAAGCCGCCGCCGGTGATCTCCATCCCGGCCATGTCGAGCCCCATGCCCTGCGCGCCTTTGGCAACGGCGGCGCGGACCTGCCGCATGAGCGCGGGATTGCCCTTGGCCCGATCCACCGCGACGTCGATCAGCATGGTCTGGACCAGCAGAGCCTCGGCAAGCTCCTGCTTCTCGGCATCGGAGGCCTTGCCCGGACTGCCGGCGGCGTTCAGCGCACGTGCCGACTGGGCGCGGACGACGGCGTACATGTCGCGGCCCAGCGTGTCGTTGTCGCCGCGCGTCGCCTGCCACGCGGTGATCCACCACAGCGCATAGGCATCCGCGAGATTGTCGGTCCGCAGGCCGACGGGGGCGATCGCCGCCCCGATCCGCTCGATGATGTCGCCCTCGGCGAACAGCCTTTGCAGATCGGCGGCGCCGTTCGGATCGACCGCCCGCGTCTTTTCGACGAAGGCGGCGAGATTGGCGCTGCGCCGCGCCTTCGACGGCGTGAATCCCAGCCGCGAGATATCCGGCGGCGGCGTGTTGCGCCGTTCCTGCTCGTTTCTCAGTTCGCGCAGATGGGTGCCCAGTATGTCGGTCTGGGCAATCGACGGCACGAGGGTGCTCCACGCCCAGCCGTCGATGATCGACTGCTGGGCGGCCGCGTCGCTCCCGCCCAGCGCGACGGCCAGGGCCATGACGCTCAGAAACCTCCTCATCCGACCTTCCTTTTTCGAGACACGAGGACGGAGAGCGGACGACAGACCGGTCTCGCTGGAAAGAGACCCGATGGAGGTATCGCTTCCGGCGTCAAAGCCTCCTCACACCCGCTCGCCGAAGCTCCGGGCGGCGGCATCGATCACCAGCGGGTGGGCGCGGAGCGCGGTCAGCGCCGCCTCGGCCTTGTCGTCGCCGACCTCCAGCGTCACCACCACGTCGGACCGGTCGCCGCGCTCGGCGTCCCGCTCCTCCCGCCCCCGCTGCACGACAGTGCCGAAGCGGTCGCGCAGGCTGCCGACGATCTCGGCCTCCACCCCCCGGCCACGCTCCGCGGGATAGGCATAGACCAGTTCCATCTGTCTCTCCTTGTCGCTTCACCCCTGCGGCGCGAAGACGACGCGCAGGCAGTCGTCGGCCTTCTCCTTGAACATGCGGTAGGCCTGCGGGCCGTCGTCCAGCGGCAGCCGGTGCGTCATCAGGTAGGAGGGGTCCAACTCGCCGTTGCGGATGTGCTCGAACAGCCGCTCGGCATAGCGCTGGCCATTCTGCTGGCCCATGCGGAAGGTCAGGCCCTTGTTCATCGCCGCCCCCATCGGGAACTTGTCGATCAGCCCGCCATAGACGCCGACGATGGACAGGGTGCCGCCCTTGCGGCAGCTCTCGATCATCTGGCGCAGCACCGCCGGCCGGTCGGTCTGCAGCCCCACCGCCTGCCTGGCGCGGTCATAGAAATCCTCCACCGCGTTCGATCCGCTGTCGGCCTCCATGCCGACGGCGTCGACGCAGACGTCGGGACCGCGCCCGCCGGTCATCGCCTGAAGCGCGTCGAAGATGTCGACCCGGCTGTAATCCAGCGTTTCCGCCCCTGCCTTCATCTGGGCGGCGCGCAGCCGGTCGGGTACGCGGTCGATGCCGATCACCCGCTCCGCCCCCAGCAGGAAGGCGCTGCGGATCGCCATCTGGCCGACGCCGCCGCAGCCCCACACCGCCACCACGTCGCCCGGCTTGATGCCCGCCATGTCGGCGGCCATGTAGCCGGTCGGCACCGCGTCGGAGACGAAGACCGCCTTCTCGTCGCTCACCCCGTCGGGCACGCGGAATGCGTTGAAGTCGGCATAGGGCACGCGGATGTACTCGGCATGGCTGCCGGCATAGCCGCCGAAGGCATGGCTGTAGCCGAAGATGCCGGCGCCGCAATGGCCGTAGGCGGTGCGGGCATAGTCCGGATTCGGGTTGGAGTTGTCGCACAGCGAGCTTTCGCCGTGCCGGCAGTGCCCGCACTGGCCGCAGCCGATGATCGACACCGTGATGACCCGGTCGCCGCGGTTGAGATAGCGGACCTCCGGCCCCTTCTCGACAATCTCGCCCAGGAACTCGTGGCCGATGATGTCGCCGGGCCGCATGGTCGGTACATAGCCGTCGAGCAGGTGCAGGTCCGACCCGCAGACCGACGACAGCGCCACCTTGACGATCACGTCATGCGGATTGACCAGCACCGGGTCGGGCACCCGCTCCACCCGCAGGTCGTTGGTTCCGTTCCAGCAGAGCGCCTTCATTCCGTCGCCTCCCGGAAGGGACCGGAGGTTCCGCCGCGCGGCTGCCGCTCGATGGTGGACAGCTTCGCCCGTCTCCACCCGCTGCTTCAGCCGGCGCAGCGCCTCCTCCGCCTGGGCAGCCGGCGTGGTGCCCAGCAGCGCCGCCACCTCGGTCGCCGGCACGCGGTAGACCAGCGTCAGCCGCACCTCAGTCCCGCGGTCGCCCGGCGCCGGGCTCAGCATCAGCGAGGCGCGGTGCGGCAGGGCCGTCTCGCCCACCGTATGCCAAGTCAGCAGCCGGTCCTCGTCGACGCGGTCCAGCACGCAGCGCCAGTTCGGCGCCTCGCCTGCTGTCCCCCCGGTGGACGCTGTCGCGGATTTGCCGATCCAGCGGCTTTCGGTCGCCGACAGCACATCGACCCGCTCAAGCTGCGGCATCAGCTTGGGCAGGTTGGCGAAGTTGCGCCAGAAGCGGAAGATCGTCCCGGCATCCGACGCGATGGTGACCACCGCCTGCGTGCGTTCCGGCGTCAGCGAGCGGCGGCGGGTGGCCGGACCCTGGTGGCGCCACGCGCCGGGGTTCGGTGCCGTGCCCAGCGACCGCTCGCCGAAAGGGCGCAGCCCGAGGGCAGCAGCGGCGAACAGGCCGGCGCCGCCCAACGCCATCATCGCCCCGCCCCAGCCCGGCCGCTGCAATCCCAGGACGCCGAGTGCCGTACCGCCGACCATGGCAAGCCAGCGACCGCCGGTCGCGGCATCGCCCGATCCCACCCCCGCAAGGCCGGACCCCAGGCCAGAGAGGAGAGAGTCCGGCTGCGGCCGGCGGCCACCCCACCCGGTCAAACTGTTCGACGCCATCGCCGCTCCTTTCCCGTCTGTGCAAAGACCATGGACAGAGAACAGCCGGGTTGCGGCTTCGTTGCCTCACCTGCTGTGGTAAGCGGCAACCGCAGGGCGTCTGCGTTGTTAGTCCCTACAGCAAAGATCGGATGGGAGGATGGCCGTGCCGCTTCTGGACGCCACCATGGGCATCGTCGACGCCGAGGGCTTTCGGCCGGTGACACTCGAAACCGACCGCGGCCCGGTCCAGGCCCGCTTTTACCCGGTGCCGGACGGCGAACTGGCGGTGCTGTGGGTCGGCGGGGTCGGCGGCGGGTTCGACAGCCCGGCACGCGGGCTTTATCCGCGCCTGTCCGCGGATTTCACCGCCGACCGGGTCGCCTCGCTGCGCCTGCGCTTCCGCGATCCGCGCGACCTGGAGGAGGCGGTGAACGACGTGCTGTGCGGGCTCAGCTTCCTGGGCCAGCAGGGCATCCACCATGTGGCGCTGGTCGGCCATTCCTTCGGCGGCGCGGTGGTCATCCAGGCGGCGGCGTCGAACCGGGGTGCGGTCTGCACCGTGGTGACGCTGGCGACCCAGGGCTACGGCACCGATCCGGTCGGCGACCTGTCCTGTCCCATCCTGCTGATCCACGGCGAGGCGGACGAGATTCTGCCGGCCAGCTGCTCTATTCATGTCCACCGCAAGGCGGGCGAGCCGAAGAAGCTGGTTCTGGTCCCCGGCACCGGCCACGCGCTGGAAGAGGCGTCGGAGGCGGTCTGCCGCGAGGTGCGCGACTGGCTGAAGACCTATCTGCTGGAGCGATGAGGCCTAGAAACTTAAGGCATGCCGAAACGATAAGCTCTGCCGAAACGACAAGGGGCGCCACCGGCGCCCCCCTCGATCTGCCTTGAACAGCCTCTCAGCTTTCCTTGGCCTTGTGCGTGTCACTGATCGGCTGCACGCCCGCCGGCTGCTCCTGCTGCTGCTGTTGGGGCTGCTGCTGGGGCTGCTCCGGCGGGGCCTCGCGCCGCGGCGGGCCGGCCTTCACGTCCTGATAGACCGCCTTGGCGATCTCCAGCAGCTCCTCCTTCGACAGGCGGCCGGCCAGCGCGTAGGCCAGCGGCCCTTCGACCCAGTAGAAGGTCGCCACGTCGCCGTTCTGGGTGAAGCTGAAGTTCGACTGGTTGCCGCTCTGCGGGGCGCCGACGAACAGGGTGATCCGCTTGTTGCCATCGTTGGCATACATGTACTGCGCGCCGGCGCCGAGATCGGTCGGCAGCGAGCGGCCGCCGATCAGGCGATAGCCGACGCGGCCAAGGTCCGGCCCGAACACGTCGCGTCCCATCCGCTTGGACAGCCAGCCGTTCAGCTCGTCCTGATTGTCGGCGCCGAGCTCCACCTGGAAGCGTTCGTCCGAGGTGTAGAAGCGGTGCGCCTGGGTGGCTTCCTGGGCGAAGGTGGCGAGCGTCTGGCGCTGCTGGGCGACGGGGACGGCGGCCTGCTGGTCGACGCCACGGCCCATCCAGCCGCCGGCGGCGCCGGCGACCACCAGCATCACCGCCGCGGCGAAACGCACCAGCGGACGGGCATGCCAGGCCGGACGATTGTCGTTGAAGGCGACACGCCCCTTCAGCCGGTCGGACAGTTCCTGGACCTTGTCGCTCGGCGGCTCGCGCAGGACGGTGTCGAACATCTCGTGCAGCAGGATCGCCTGGGCGCGGTAATCCTCCGCCCGGCGTGCCGCCTCCGGATCCTCGGCCAGCCATCGCTCCACCGCCAGACGGCGGTTGCCGTCCAGCTGCCCGTCGACATAGGCGTGGAGCTCATCCTCCGTGACCCGTCCCAGTCCCTGATGCGCGTTCATCACTTCACCCGCCGGAGGGTAACGCCACCCTCGTTCGCCAGTTTCGCCCGTACCGCCTCGCGCGCCCTGGACAGGCGCGACATGACGGTCCCGATCGGCACGCCGAGCATGTCGGCGACCTCGTCGTATTTCAGGCCCTCCAGCGCCACCAGAAGCAGCACCTTGCGCTGTTCCTCCGGCAACTCGTCGACCGCGCGCATCATCTCGCGCAGCTCGACACGCTCTTCCTGCCGGGGCGGACTGACCAGCTTGGATTCGACGTCATCGACATCGACCTCCTGCGGCCGGGCCGCCTTGGAACGGACCTGATTGACGTGGACGTTGTGCAGGATGGTGAAAAGCCATGCCCGCAGGTTCGTCCCCGCCTGGAAGCTGTCGGCACGCGCCACCGCGCGCGTCAGCGCCTCCTGCACCAGATCCTCCGCATCCGCGCTGTTGCGCATCAGCGCACGCGCGTAGCGCCGCAAGGACGCGATGTGGACTTCCAGATCGACCCCGAATTTGCTCAACCGCGCACCCGATCCTTAACCGATCACGCCACGGCTCACGCCATGGCCTCCCCTTCTGCCGACAAGGCGGACGGGACGACGAGGGCGCCGCAACTCCAGAGGCCGGGCCGGCTCCTTCGACCTTGCGGCCGAATGGGAGACCCGATGCATATGGGTGCGAACGCGCGCCGCGCATCCTTTATTCCAGACTTTATGAGGCTTGCAGCAAAATTTGTGCGGCACGGCCACGCTTGTGCCGAAAAGGCTTCAGAGCGGCCCCGTCAGTTGCCGGCCAGGGCAATCCGCCGCTCCGCCAACGCCGCCAGATCGGCCCGCAGCCGCTCCACCGGCCCCGACCAGTCGCCGGGAGCCGCCTGGCGGTAGAGCCGCGCCGTCGGATACCAGGGCGACTCCTCTCGCCCGCTCAGCCAGCGCCATTCCGACCCGGCATGCAGCAGCACCGACACCGGCCGGCCCAGCGCGCCGGCCAGATGGGCCATGAAGGTGCAGGAACTGACCACCACATCCAGCTCCCCCAGGGCCGCCGCGGTGTTGTCCATGCCCTGCAACGAGCAGCCCCAATCGACGGTGCCGGCGGGCAGCGGGAATTTGGCCATGTCGTCGCGCCCCTGCCCGAACTGGAGCACCACCGCGGTCGTTCCCGGAATGCCGAACAGCGGCAGCAGCGGCTCCAGCCGGGGCGAGCGGACGCGGTCATAGCGGAAATGCACGGACCCGGCCCAGACGATGCCGATCCTCAGCCCCGCCAGACCCGCGGCCCTCCCGGCCCAGGAGATCCCTCGCCGCCTGCGAAGCGTGCAGATAGGGAGTGTCCGCGGGAATGCTGTCCAGTTCGGTTCCCATCCGGTGGACCAGGCTCATCACATGGGCGTGCATGTCGTAGGGCGGCAAGTCCTCGTCATAGCCGAAGGCGGCATCGACGATGCCTGAGGACCGCAGCAGCCCCAGCAGGTTCTCCTGGCCGCAGAACAGCACCCGCATCCCCTGCGCCCGCAGGATCGGCGCATAGCGGATGAACTGGATCGCATCGCCAATGCCACGGTCGGCATGGATCAGCAGGGTCGCCCCCGGCCGGATGCTGCCGTCCCAATCCGGCCGGTCGAAACGCCGCGGCGGCTGGAACAGCGGCAGCCGCAGCCTTTCCTCATAGAGCGCCGCCCCCTCGCGCAAGCGCCCCATCAGCATCAGCGCGCTGCCCTGCCCGACCGCCGCCTCCGCCAGCGCCGGATCGAGGCGGCGGGCCTGGGCGAAGGCCGCCACCGACGCTTCCGCCCGGTGCCGTTGCAGATGCGCGAATCCGAGATTGCTCCAGCTTGCCGGATCGGCCGGATCGAGCGCCAGCGCCCGGCAGAGCGCCGGCTGCGCCTCCTCGATCCGCCCCGCCTCGACCAGTTCCGCCCCTGCCGAGGCCCAGGCCGGCGCCGTGCCGCGAAGCCGGGCCAGCCGGCCCAGTTCGGTCGCCGCCTCCGGCATGGCCTGCCGGCGCAGGGTCTCCGCCAGATTGTTCAGGCTGCGCCCATGGTCGGGCGCCAGCAGCAGCGCCAGCCGGTAAAGCGGCAGCGCCGCCGATGCGTCGCCGCTCCCCAGCCGCAGATCGGCGAGATCGCAGAACAGGTCGGGAGCGAGCGCACCGGCAAGCGCCGCCCGATGCAGGACGGCGGCGGCCTCTTCCACCCGCCCCAGCCGTTTCATGCAGGCCGCGAGGTTGCGCGCATAGGCGGGATTGCCCGGCGCGCTGCACAGCGACCGCCTGAACGGCGCCAGCGCACCCACCGCATCGCCGCTGCCGATGGCCGCGACGCCGAGGATGCTCCAGCCGTCGCCGCGCCCCGGATCGAGCGCCAGCGCCTGCCGCAGCGCCCTGCGCGCCGCTGCCGGTTCCCGCCGCTGCAAAGCGGCCGCCGCCGATTGAATGAGTTGGAGAACGTCGCCCACGAATATGCCCCCCCGCCATGCCCCCAAGGAGAGTGTTGGGTCGGTCGGGGAGGCGTGGTGGGCCCGGCCGGATTTGAACCGACGACAACACCGTTATGAGCGGCGCGTTCTAACCGCTGAACTACAGGCCCTACCGCGGGCCGCACTTTGCGACAAAGCTTTGGGGAATTGCAACCCCTCGTTCACCGCTCCGACGCGGAAACCCGAAAACGAAAACGGGGGCCGAAAGGCCCCCGCTTCGTCTCGAACGATGCGCTTCCCGATCAGGTATCCCAATCAGGTATCCAGGAAGCTGCGCAGCTTGCGCGACCGCGACGGGTGCTTCAGCTTGCGCAGCGCCTTCGCCTCGATCTGGCGGATACGCTCGCGGGTCACGTTGAACTGCTGGCCGACCTCTTCCAGCGTGTGGTCGGTGTTCATGCCGATGCCGAAGCGCATGCGCAGCACGCGCTCCTCGCGCGGAGTCAGCGAGGCCAGGACGCGGGTCGTCGTCTCGCGCAGGTTCGCCTGGATGGCGGCGTCAAGCGGCAGGACGGCGTTCTTGTCCTCGATGAAATCGCCGAGATGCGAATCCTCCTCGTCGCCGATCGGCGTCTCGAGGGAGATCGGCTCCTTGGCGATCTTCAGGACCTTGCGGACCTTCTCCAGCGGCATCATCAGCCGCTCGGCCAGCTCTTCCGGGGTCGGCTCGCGGCCGATCTCGTGCAGCATCTGGCGGCTGGTGCGGACCAGCTTGTTGATCGTCTCGATCATGTGGACCGGGATGCGGATGGTCCGCGCCTGGTCCGCGATGGAGCGGGTGATGGCCTGGCGAATCCACCAGGTGGCGTAGGTCGAGAACTTGTAGCCGCGCCGGTACTCGAACTTGTCCACCGCCTTCATCAGGCCGATGTTGCCCTCCTGGATCAGGTCTAGGAACTGCAGGCCGCGGTTCGTGTACTTCTTGGCGATGGAGATGACGAGACGCAGGTTGGCCTCGACCATCTCCTTCTTGGCCCGGCTCGCTTCCTTCTCGCCCTTCTGGACGGTGGAGACGATGCGGCGGAACTCGTTGATCGGCAGACGCGCTTCCTCGGCGACGTTCGAGATCGACTCGCGCGTCTTGCGGATTTCGCCGTCGTACTTCTCCGCGAACTTGCCCCAGGTCTTGGGGTTCAGGCCGCGGATGCGCTCCAGCCAGTTCGGGTCCAGCTCGTGGCCGAAATACTGGTTCAGGAAGTCCTCGCGCTTCACCCGGCACTCGGTGGCCATGCGCAGCAGGCGGCCCTCGAAGCCGGTCAGCTTGCGGTTCAGGCCATAGAGCTGCTCGACCAGCTGCTCGATGCGCTGGTTGTTCAGGCGGACGGTGTTCATCAGCTCGACCATCTCGAGCTTCAGCTTGTCGTACTTCTTGTCCGTCTGCTTGCCGACGTCCTCGCCGCGCTGCATCGCGCCCATGCGGGCCTCATGCAGCTTGTGCAGCTTGTCGTAGGTCGCCTTGATGTTCTCGAAGGTCTCGATGACCTGCGGCTTCAGCGCGGCTTCCATCGCGGACAGCGACAGGCTGTTTTCGCCCTCGTCGCCTTCCTCGCCCTCTTCGCCCTCGCCTTCGGCGCGCGGCGGGCGCGGCTCGTCGCCGTCCTCTTCGGCCGGCGGAGCGTCGGCGGCGGGCGCGGCAACGGCGGAAGCGCCTGCGCCGGGGGCGCCGGGGGCGCCGGTGGCGTCAACAACGTCGGCCAGCCCTTCCGGCAACTCCTCGCCATCCGGGCCGCCGCCATAGGTGGCGTCCAGATCGATGATGTCGCGCAGCAGCATCTTCCCTTCCATCAGGGAATCATGCCACTCCAGGATGGCGCGGATGGTCAGGGGCGATTCGCAGATCGCGCCGATCATCATCTCGCGGCCGGCTTCGATCCGCTTGGCGATGGCGATTTCGCCCTCGCGCGACAGCAGCTCCACCGATCCCATCTCGCGCAGATACATGCGCACGGGGTCATCGGTGCGGCCGATGTCGTCGTCGTCGAGGTTGCCCGACGAGCGGCCTTCGCCCTCGCCCGCACCCTCGCCGCTGTTCTCCGAATCCTGCTCTTCCGATTCGACGATGTTGATGCCCATCTCGGACAGCATCGCCATCGTGTCTTCGATCTGCTCGGACGAGGACGAATCCTGTGGCAGCGCTGCGTTCAGCTCGTCATAGGTGACATACCCGCGCTCCTTGCCGCGGGCGATCATCTTCTTGACGGCCAAACCCATGCCGTCCATCAGAGGACCGTCTGCGGATTCCTCCCGCGTTTCGGAAACTTCCACGCTGTTCGCAGCTTTCGTGGCCATGCGATCGGTGCCCCCGCATTACCCCAGTGAATAAAGACGAAAGGAGCGCCCGGTCCCGGTTCCCCGGCCCGTCCGCCCCACCCCCAGACCATGTATCTACCCAGAACCCGCCATCACAGAAACTGTCATGCGGCCCCGTCCTGTTGCCCTCTGTACCCATCAACCGACGCCCGATTGCCGACGATCTGCATCGTCAACACTCAAAGCTCGTCAAAGTCACTGTCCGCGATACCCAGACCGGACTTTATGACCTCCTGCTGAAGAGCCACGACCCTCGCGAAGTTGGCCTCGCTGTTGTCACGGGTCAGAGCGGCCTTCGCTTCCCTAAGATCGTCGAGCACCCGCTCGTGATGCAGATGCCGCCACGCAGGCCACCATCCCTTCCGAGCATCCTCCGTGGAGGCGTCCGGACGGGCGAAGCCGGCATGGACATAGGTCGACTCGCCTAGCAAAGCACCGACCATCGTCTCATGGCCGGCGGATGACAAGTGGCGACAAAGCGCATCGGCGTCAAGTGTCGAGTCGTGGTTGCGGTCGTCGGAAAGGCATTCGATGACCGCCCAGCGCAGTTTTTCCAGCTCCGGGTCACCGAATGGCAACAGGCCCAGCGGCTCCGCCAGTTCGCCGAACAAATCCGGATGGTTGATCAGCGTGGCCAGCAGAATGCGCTCGCGCATCGACGCGAGGCGGGAGGCGCGGCCGCGCCCCTCCCCCGCCGGCTTGGAGGTCAGGCGTCCGGGCGTGCCCGGCACATGGCGGCGCGGCGCCTCGCCGAAGCGTCCCCGCCCCTGCCCCGGCACCCATGGCCCGCGGTTGTAGGCCGGCCGCGCCGGGGCGAAGGCCTCGTCGACGCGGCGGCGCATTTCGGTGCGGTAGAAGCTCTGGACGTCGCGGTCGGCGATGGTGGCGACACGGGCCTCCAGCGCCGCCTTCACCGCGGCCTTGGCCTCCGGCGTGTCGGTCGGCCTGCCCTCGCTCTCCATCCGCCACAGGGCGTCGGACAGCGGGATGGCGGCCTCCAGCACCGCCCCCATCGCCTTCGCCCCCTGGGCGCGGATCAGGCTGTCGGGGTCCTCGCCCTCCGGCAGGAAGGCGACGCGGGCCGACTGGCCGGGGGCGAGGTGCGGCAAAATGCGCTCCACCGCCCGCCAGGCCGCCCGCCGTCCGGCATTGTCGCCATCGAAGCACAGGAAGGGCACCTTCTCCGCCGCCGGGATCAGTTTCCACAGCTCCTGCACCTGGGTTTCGGTCAGCGCGGTACCCAGAGGCGCCACTGCCCCCTCGAAGCCGGCGCGGACCAGCGCGATCACGTCCATGTAGCCTTCGGCGACGATCACCGGCTTGCCGTCCGCCGCCGCCTGCCGCGCCCGCGACAGGCCGTAGAGCAGCGTGCCCTTGTGGAAGAGCGGCGTGTCGGCGGTGTTGACGTATTTCGGCCCGTCGCCTTCCAGGATGCGCCCGCCGAAGGCGACCACCTGCCCGCGCCGGTCGGTCACCGGGAACATCACGCGGTTGCGGAAGAAGCTGTAGGGCGACCGGCCGTCGTCCGGCCGCTTCAGCAGCCCGGCATTGACCATGTCCTCGTCGGAGAAGCCCTGCTTGCCGAGATAGGTGCGCAGCGCATTGGAATCGCCGGGCGCATAGCCCAACCGGAAGCGGGCGATGGTCTCGCCGTCCAGCCCACGCCGCAGGAAGTAATCAAGCCCCGTCCGTCCGGCCGGCAGGTGCAACTGCTGCTCGAACCAGCGCGCCGCCTGCTCGACGAGGTCATGCAGGGTCTTGCGCTTCTCGTAGCGCTGGCGGTCCTCCTCCGTCGGGCGCGGCACCGGCAGCCCGGCCTCGCCGGCCAGATGCTCGACCGCCTCGGGGAAGCCGAGATTGTCGTGGCGCATGACGAAACCGATGATGTCGCCATGGGCGCCGCAGCCGAAGCAATGGAAGAATCCCTTCTGGTCGTTGACGTAGAAGGACGGCGACTTCTCATTGTGGAAGGGACAGGGGGCCTTGTACTCGCGGCCGGCGCGAATCAACCGCAGCCGTTTGGAGACCACCTCCGACAGAGTCAGCCGGGTGCGCAGTTCTTCCAGGAATTGGGGCGGGAAAGCCATGGTCGAACGGTCACCGGATGCGAAGGACGATAGGCGGAAGCGATGGGGGCCACGCTATAGCAGAGGCATAGTATGGGAACCAGCGCCGCCGGCCCCAAGGGAGCAGATGGCGCAGACGGCGCAAGCTCAGTCCGGCTGCCTGACGAGATGCGTTCCGGCATAGAGCGTGCGCAGGGAGGCCTCGTAGCCGATGCTTTCCAGACCCAGCGTGTCATCGGCCATGATCACCAACGGGCTCTCCGGCCAGCTTCCGTCAGCCTGCCGCCGCAGAAGCTCCGCCCCGACCCCGGCCGTCCACAAAATCAGAATTTCGCGGACCGACGGCAGCGTGGTGTAGGTCCAGACATTTTCCCAGGTCTCGGCCTCGTTGCTGGGCGAGAGGATCTCGACCAGCAGCACCGGGTCAGGCAGCGTGCGGAGCCCCCGTTCGTCGGGCGTGCAGGTCACACCCAGGTCGGGTATGCGCATGTTGTGGCTGGAGCGGACACGGGGCTGCACGCCGGGAGCGGTCACGATATGGCAGCCGGTTGCCCGGTCGGCCAGATGGTTGCCGATCAGACGGGCTACGGTGCTTTGCAGGATGCCGTGGGTGATGCTCGCCGGCGCCATGGCGCGCGGTTCGCCGTTCACCAGCTCGTACCGCGTGTCGGTGCCGTCGCCGTTCCAGTCGAGGAACTCCGCGACGGTCATGCCTGAGAAAGTGGGCTTGCGGACCGCGACCATTCCACCGTCCTCCCGACTGCTGCACGCCACCCTGGGGCGCAAGCCTGGCCTCGGGTTCCCCCTCGGCGGCCAGCGCCCCGTCAGCCCGGCCTTACTTGCCGGACAGCCGCGCCTTCACCAGACCGCCGGCCTTGGCAAAATCCATCTGGCCGGCGTGGCGGGCCTTCAGCTCGGCCATCACCTTGCCCATGTCCTTGATGCTGGCGGCACCCAGCTCGGTCACGATGGCGTCGATGGCGGCGGCGACCTCCTCCTCGCCCATCTGCTTGGGCAGGTAGCGCTCGATGACCGCGATCTCCTCGCGCTCCTGCTGGGCCAGTTCGGGACGCCCGCCCTGCTCGTACATGCTCGCCGATTCGTTGCGCTGCTTCACCATGCCCTGCAGCATCGACAGGATGCCGGCATCGTCGATGCCGTCGGTCACGCCGCGCCCCCGGGCTTCGATGTCGCGGTCCTTGAGACCGGCGAGGATCATGCGGATGGCGGACACAGTGCGCGTGTCCTTCGCGCGCATCGCATCCTTCAGGCTGTCGTTGAACTGCGTGCGCAGCGTCATGTCCCAGGTTCCTTGGTTCGTCGGACCGGGAGGAAAGGCCCCGGCCGGACAGCCGACTATTCCCAAAATGGCTGCCGATTTCCATGGCAAAAGCCCCGGACGGGAAATGACCACACTCCGGACCGCCGACTTTGTCCGCGGATCAGGGCCGCCTTGCAAAGCTATTGCTGGAAATCCTGCGTCCAATCGTCATATAGGATGTCCGGCCCATCCGATCAGCCCACTCGATCCCACTTAAACCGTCCGATCCCGGCGGAGGCGGGGTGCGAGCGGCTACGTGTGCGCGCCCGGCGGGACGCTAGGCCGTCGCCGTTCCGCCGATCACCCGATCCGTCGCCGGCCGCGGTTTTTGGGAAGGTTCACAGGAATGACTCTCGCCACTCCCCCCTCCGACAATGCGGTTCACACCGGCGTCCTGGTCCTGGCCGACGGCACCGTGTTCCGCGGCCGAGGCATCGGCGCCACGGGGGATTCGGTGGGCGAGGTGTGCTTCAACACCTCGATGACCGGCTATCAGGAAATCCTGACCGATCCCAGCTATGCCGGCCAGATCATCACCTTCACCTTCCCGCACATCGGCAACACCGGCGCCAACCTTGAGGACATCGAGACGATCACGCCGGCCGCCCGCGGCCTGATCCTGCGCGCCGACATCACCGATCCGTCGAACTGGCGCGCCACCCGCCATCTCGACGACTGGCTGAAGAGCTACGGCCTCGTCGGCCTGACCGGCATCGACACCCGCCGCCTGACCCGCCGCATCCGCGACCTGGGCGCGCCCAACGGGGTCGTCGCCCATGCGCCGGACGGCAAGTTCGACATCGAGGCGCTGGTCGCCAAGGCCAAGGGCTGGCCGGGCCTGGAGGGCATGGATCTGGCCAAGGACGTGTCCTGCCGCCAGACCTACGACTGGACCGAGGCCGGTTGGACCATCGGCGGCGGCTATGCCACGCTGGACAAGCCGCAGTACCATGTCGTCGCCATCGATTACGGCGCCAAGCGCAACATCCTGCGCTGCCTCGCCGCCGCCGGCTGCAAGGTGACGGTGGTGCCGTCGACCGCCTCGGTCGAGGACGTGATGCGCCACCAGCCGGACGGCGTCTTCCTGTCCAACGGCCCCGGCGACCCCGCCGCCACCGGTGAATATGCCGTGCCGACCATCAAGGGCCTGCTCGACACCGGCGTGCCGATGTTCGGCATCTGCCTCGGCCACCAGATGCTGTCGCTGGCGCTGGGCGCCAAGACCACCAAGATGCAGCAGGGCCACCGCGGCGCCAACCATCCGGTGAAGGATCTGGCGAGCGGCCGGGTGGAGATCACCAGCCAGAACCACGGCTTCGTCGTGGTGCCGGAGACGCTGCCGGCCGACGCCGAGGTCACCCATGTCAGCCTGTTCGACGGCACCAACGAAGGCATCCGCCTGAAGGGCAAGCCGGTCTTCTCGGTGCAGTACCACCCGGAAGCCTCGCCCGGCCCGCAGGACAGCCACTATCTGTTCGACCGCTTCGTCCAGCTGATCGCCGAGAAGAAGGCGGCCTGACGCCATACCGCCGGCAGGTCATGAAAAGGGGGGAGCCGTTCGCGCGGCTCCCCCTTTTCCTATTTGGCATTACGGTCCTTGTCGGGGGCCAGCGTCGCGGCGGTCGCCGTGCGCGGCTGTACCCGCTGGATGCCACCATAGCAGCTTGTGCCACCACGCCCGCCGGGCGATCCGGCGGCCTGGCCGTACTGGGTGCAATCGGCAGTCTGGCCGGCGGCAGTCTGGTCGGCGGCAGTCTGGCCAGCGGCGGTTTGGCTGGTTGCGGCCTTTTCGCCGTCATGCTTCTGGTCGCGAGGCTGTGATTTGGGATCGTTCACAGTGGCCTCCTGGAGGTTGCGGACCATATCATTTATGGCCTCTCCTAGATTGCCAACATGGTCAGCGATCAGCGGTTCCAACAGATATGCGTCTTCCCGATCATCCGTTTTCCCACATGGCCCGGCCAGCTGCCGAGCCGGATGGCCCCGCCTGCCCGCTCTGCGGCCGGCCGATGGTGCCGGGCGGCAGCCTGAACGAACACCACCTGATCCCCCGCACCTATGGCGGGCGCGAGACGGTGACGATGCACCGCATCTGCCATGCGAAAATCCATGCGGTGCTGACCGAACAGCAGCTGCGCGACCAGTATCACGAGATCGACGCCCTGCGCGGCCATCCCGACCTCGCCGCCTTCATCCGCTGGGTCCGCCGCAAGCCGCCGGAATTCAACGACGGCCATGCCACCGACAGGCGGCGGCGCAAGCGCTGACCGTCCTTCTCAGCCCTGGCGGACGGTCCGCCGCTTGGCGGGTTTCGGCAGGTAATTGCGGGCTTCGCCATTGCAGACGCGGCTGACCCGCTCATACTCCTCGACCGTATCGACCTGGGCCTGCCGGCGGTCGCGCTCGCGGCCGAACTCCTGCATGATCCGCCGCATCGCCGATTCGAGCGGGCGGCGGATCGCCGCCATTGCCTGCGACTGGCTGCGCGAGCGCACCGGCGCCATTTCCGCGATCACCTGATCCAGCCGGCTGCGGATCTGCGGCATCATTTCCTGAAGCAGGGCCTCGTCCACCGCGACATGGCGCATCTCGTGGGCAAGCACCTCGCCATGCAGGCAGGAGCCGGCGGGGATTTCCCGGGCGACATGGACGATGCGCTGCTGGAAGCCGAAGCTGATGGCAAGCTTGCTGGCAGAGGCGCAATAGGTGCCGTCGCCCATCGTCTTGAACAGGGCCGACACCTGCGACTGCTCGCCGTACCGCGCCTGGGTCAGCCCCAGCACATGGCTGTCGGCGGTGCTGACCGGACCCGGCGTGCGTCCCGGCAGGCGGGTGAGCTGGGTGATCGACAGCGCATCGTCGCGCTGGATCGGCGCCAGCACGGTGTCGAGGTCCAGCGTGGTCGGCGGAAATCCGGTGCAGCCGTTCGACTGCGCCGCGGCCGGCGACACGGACAGCAGGAGTGCCGGAACGGCAAGGAACAGGAGGCGAACGGTCATCCCGGCACTGTTACCGGGAAACCGTTCCCCTACAAGAGATTTGGTGGCAAGAGATTTGGCGGCAGGAGATAGCGAAGGGCCGCCACCGCAGGTCTCCGGCGGCGGCCCCCGATGCTGCCCTCAATGCTTGGAGGGGAACAGGAAGCGCGCCTTCAGGGTGCCTTCGATGGCGCGCAGGTCGTTGACGACCTCCAGTTCTTCGACGTCGCCGTTGACGTCGACCACAACATAGCCCAGCTCCGGATCGGTCTGGAGATACTGGGCGGCGATGTTCAGGTCGCGGCCGGAGAACACCTCGTTCACCTTGCGCAGCATGCCCGGACGGTTCTCGTGGACGTGCAGGAAGCGGGTGCAGCCGGCCTGCACCGGCAGCGCCACCTGCGGGAAGTTGACCGCGCCGACGGTGGAGCCGTTGTCCGAATATTCGAGCAGCTTCTGCGCCACCTCGGTGCCGATGTTGGCCTGGGCCTCCATCGTCGAGCCGCCGATGTGCGGGGTGAGGATGGCGGTCTTGATGCCGCGCAGCGCGCTCTGGAACTCTTCCTTGTCCGAGCCGGGCTCGACCGGGAAGACGTCGATGGCGGCACCCAGGATGTGGCCGGAGTTCATCGCGGCTGCCAGCGCCTCGATCTCCACCACCTGCCCGCGGGCTGCGTTGATCAGGTGGCTGCCCTTCTTCATGGCGGCCAGCTCACGCTCGCCGATCATGTCGCGGGTCTGCGGGGTGTCCGGCACATGCAGGGTCACCACGTCGGAGACCGACAGCAGTTCCTCCAGCGAGTCGCAGGCCCGCGCATTGCCGAGCGCCAGCTTGCGCACGGTGTCGTAGAAGCGGACCTGCATGCCCATCGCTTCGGCCAGGATCGACACCTGGGTGCCGATGTGGCCGTAGCCGACGATGCCCAGCGTCTTGCCGCGGATCTCGTAGCTGTCCTTGGCCGACTTCATCCAGCCGCCGCCATGGACCAGCTGCGACTTCTCGAAGATGCCGCGCATCAGCATGATGATCTCGCCGATCACCAGTTCCGCCACCGACCGGGTGTTGGAATAGGGGGCGTTGAACACCGGGACGCCGTGGCGGCGCGCCGCCTTCAGGTCGACCTGGTTGGTGCCGATGCAGAAGCAGCCGACGGTGATCAGCTTGCTCGCCGCCTCGAACACCTTGGCGGTCAGGTGCGTGCGCGAGCGGATGCCAAGGATATGGACCGAGCCGATGCGTTCCAGCAGCTCGGACTCGTCCAGCGCGCGCGGCAGCCGCTCGACGGAGGCATAACCGCCGCGGGCCAGCTCGTCGATGGCGTTGTCGTGGACACCTTCCAGCAGAAGGATGTTGATCTTGTCCTTGGAGAGCGAGAGCTTGGTCACGGCCGGCTTCCGTATCTGGGCATCGGTTCTGTCCCGCAAGGCCAGCCCACCGGGATACGGCGCGCAGGGCCTTTCGGAAAAGCGAGCGCGCAAAATAATACCAAAGGCAGCCCTTGTCACCTGACGGATGTTGCGCCGCGGCGTCCGTTTCCGCATGCCGGATTGGCGCGCAGCGCGGGTTGGGTGTATCAGTCTGACCGCTCTTCAAACTTGGAAAGCCTGTCATGAGCGACGTGACGATCTATCACAACCCGCGTTGCAGCAAATCGCGCGAGACGCTGGAGCTTCTGCGCTCCCGCGGCGTCGAGCCGACGGTGATCGAGTATCTGAAGACCCCGCCGGACGCGGCGGAGCTGTCGGTCCTCCTCGCCAAGCTGGGCAAGGGTCCGCGCGACATCACCCGCGCCAAGGAGGCGGCGGAGGCCGGCATCGCGAAGGACCTCGACGGCGAGGCGCTGGTCGCCGCCCTGTCCGCCAATCCGGCGGCCATCGAACGCCCCATCGTGGTGAAGGGCGACCGAGCCCGCATCGGCCGCCCGCCGGAGTCGGTGCTGGACCTGCTCTGACCGTTTCCGATCCGCTCTGCTCCCCCCACTCCCGCCCCTTCCCCGGAGCCAGCCGCCCGTGACCAGCAAGCACACCGCAGCAACCGCCGCCGCCGAGCTGTCGACCATCCGCGATTTCCTGCGCTACGGCGTCAGCCGCTTCAACGAGGCCGAGCTGGATTACGGCCACGGCACCACCACGGCCTTCGACGAGGCGGTGTTCCTGGTGCTGGAGTCGCTGCACCTGCCGGTCGACCAGCTCGACCCCTATCTGGATTCCCGGCTGACCGCGGCGGAGCGCGAGGCGGTGGCCGGCATCCTCCATGCCCGCATCGACACCCGCAAGCCGGCGCCCTATCTGCTGAACAAGGCCTATATCCAGGGCATCCCCTTCTATGTGGACGAGCGGGTGATCGTCCCGCGCTCCTACATCGGCGAGCTGCTGTTCTCCGACATGTTCGGCGGCGACGACTTCACGCTGGTGGAGGACCCGACCTCGGTCGAGCGGGTGCTGGATCTGTGCACCGGCTCCGGCTGCCTCGCCATCCTGGCCGCCCGCATCTTCCCGGAGGCCCAGGTCGACGCGGTGGACCTGTCGCCCGACGCGCTGGAGGTGGCCAAGCGCAACGTCGCCGACAGCGGGTTCGGGGACCGCATCACCCTGCATCAGGGCGACCTGTTCGCCCCGCTGAAGACGCGGAAATACGACGTCATCATCACCAACCCGCCCTATGTCGACGCCGAGTCGATGGACGCCCTGCCGCCGGAGTTCCGGGCCGAGCCGGCACTGGCGCTGGCCGGCGGCGACGACGGGCTGGACATCGTCCGCCGCATCCTGAAGGAAGCGCCCAAGCACCTGACGCCGGAAGGCGGCCTGCTCTGCGAGTTCGGCACCGGCCGCGAGATCCTGGAGGCGGACTATCCCCACTTGGACTTCCTGTGGCTGCAGACCGCCAACAGCTTCGGCGAGGTGTTCTGGCTGACGCGGGACCAGCTGAAGGCCGGGAAGTGAGTCGAAAGTAGGGCGCGATTGCCCCACTTCGGTCCTCCCCGGATGGGAGAGGACCGAAGTGGAGGCCCGGCTTCCCCAGGAACCCTTCTCCCGCCCGCCGGTTGTCCTCTCACGATGTTGCACCGCAGCAGCCCTGAGAGGACGCCGCCGATGACCGACCGCCGCTCCACCCTGCTCAAGACCCTGGGCCTCACCGCGCTGACCCTGGGCGGATTGGCCGTCGCCAACACGCTTGCCGCCCGCGCGGCCGAACGGCGCTATCCGCCCGAAGGCCGCTTCCTGACCGTCGATGACGTCCGGCTGCATTACATGGAGGCCGGCGAAGGTCCGCCGGTCGTGCTGCTGCACGGCAACGTCTCCGCACTCGGCAATTCGCTGGCGAGCGGGTTGTTCCAGCGTCTGGCCCGGACCCACCGGGTGATCGCCTTCGACCGGCCCGGCATGGGCCACAGCGACCGCCCGCGCGATCGCGCCTGGACGCCGGAGGATCAGGCCGACCTGCTGGCCCGGGCCTTCGACTCGCTGGGGATCGGGAACGCCGTGGTGGTCGGCCATTCCTATGCCACGCTGGTGGCGCTGGCCCTGGCCCTGGACCATCCGCAAGCGGTGAAGGGGCTGGTGCTGATGGCCGGCTATTATTTCCCGACCAAGCGGGCCGATGCGGCTCTGGTGGCGCCGCTGGCGACGCCGGTGCTGGGCGACCTGCTGCGCCACACCCTGTCGCCGCCGGTTTCGATGGCGATGATGCCGGGGCTGCTGAAGACGCTGTTCTCACCCCGTCCGGTGCCTGAGCATCTGACCGAGAGCTTCCCCGCCGCCCTGACCATCCGGCCGGGCCAGATGCGCGCCAACGCCCAGGATGGCGTGACCATGGCGCCGGCCGCCGACCGCCTGCAGCACCGCTATGCCGACGTGACCGTCCCGGTGGCGATCTTCGCCGGCCATCACGACCGCGTGGTCGAGCAGGAGGAGCAGAGCGGCCGGCTGCATCATGTGCTGCCCGACAGCACGCTGCATTGGGTGCCCGACTCCGGCCACATGGTCCATTATGCCGACCCGGACCAAGTCGTGCGCCGGATCGGTGAGCTGTCAGCCGGGAAGACGGCTCCGCGGATCGCCGCTCACAGATAGCGCCGCATCAGGATGCTGCCGCCCTGGTGCGGCAGCCGGGGGTGCCAGGGGATGGCGGCGCTGCCGATCTCCTCGAACCCCTCGCCGACATAGAGACGGCGGGCCGGCTCGTTGTCGGCCCAGACATGCAGGGTGATCCGGTCGAAGCCGCCGGTCCGCGCCCGCTCGTAGAACCAGCCGAGCAGCCGGCCGGCGATGCCATGGCGCCGGTGCGCGGGATCGACAGCCAGGGCGGACAGGAAATAGCTGCCCCAGTCCAGCGTTTCGGCGAATTCGCCCATATGGGCGACGCGGTCAGGCGGCAGGCCGCTGTAATCCTCCGTCCGGATCCAGTCGGTGGGATAGCCATGGGCGATGCCGATCACCTGCCCATCCAGTTCGGCGACACCGCTCTGGCGATGCGACAGCGACCCGCTGCGCCCGGCCAGGCCGGGCACCAGCATCTCCGCCGCGGTCATCCCCGGCATCAGCCCGTCGAGCAGGAATTCGTAGACGCCACCGCCGGCGATGTCGATCAGCCGTGCCAGATCCGGTGCGTCGTCGGCATCGGCGGAGCGAAGGCGGAGGCGGTCCTCAGTCGGTACGGAACTCACGGGCGGACCCCTTGGATCGGGAAAGCGGCTGGATAGAAAAGGCTCTCCCGCCGACGATTTCCAGTCCCAATCCTATCTGTCCTGATCGGCCGCCCGGTTCAAATCGTCGCGCAGCCGCAGCAGCGCATCGCGGAGCGACATCAGCTCCGCGGCGGAGCAGCCGGCGGCGGCGGCGATTCGGGTCGGCAGGCATTCGGCCTGCGTCCGCAAGGCCGCCCCTTCGGCGGTCAGGCCGATGCGGACCAGCCGCTCGTCCTGCGGATCGCGGCTGCGGGTCAGCAGGCCCTGCCCTTCCATCCGCTTCAGCAGAGGGGTCAGCGTGCCGCTGTCCAGCCCAAGCCGCTCGCCGAGCAGCTTCATCGACTGGCCGTCCTCCTCCCACAGCAGCAGCATGATCAGATACTGCGGATAGGTCAGGCCAAGCTGCTCCAGCAACGGGCGATAGACGCGGCTCATCGCCAGATTGGCGGAATAGAGCGCGAAGCACGCCTGATTGGAAAGCAGAAGCGGATCGTCCCTGTCGGCTGCCATGATGTCTGAACCTTGAAAAGACGGCGCGCCGCCGGGGTGCTGCGCGTCGGTCGATCATGCGGCCTGCACAATCGCGCGCAACAGCCCGGCGGCGCAATGCCGAAGACTTTTCGCTTCAGGCGATGGTCTCGGGCCCGGCCCTCAGGCCCGGTCCTCAGGCAATGGTCGTGGTGACCGGGATGTTGCCCTTGGTGGCGTGGCTGTAGGGGCAGACCTTGTGGGCGCGGGCCAGCAGATCCTCGGCGGCGGCCTTGTCCATGCCCGGCAGCGAGACCACGAAATCGACCGTCAGGCCGAACCCCTCGCCATCGTCGCGGGCACCGATGCCGACCGTGGCGTTCACCGTCAGATCGGCCGGGACGGCGATCTTGTCGCGGTTGCCGACGAACTTGATGGCGCCGATGAAGCAGGCGGAATAGCCGGCGGCGAACAGTTGCTCGGGGTTGGTGGCGCCACCCTGGCCGCCCAGTTCCTTCGGCGCGGCCAGCGCGACCGACAGCAGGCCATCGTCGCTGACGGCCTTGCCGTCACGGCCACCGGTGGCGGTCACCTTGGTCGAATACAGGGTCTTCATGGCGCGTGCTCCTTCACTGATCGTTGTGCGGTGGATTTTGGTTTGGCTTTTGATTTCCCGGGCGGCGGTCCGAACCGGCACCCCGTGATCTTGTGAGAGGAACAATGACGCACAATCGAATTGCGCGCAATGTATTTGATTGTGCGTTATCAGATTGTGCGCAATGCGTCTGGCGCATGGCACGGCATGAGAGGGAAGCGGCGGAGGCGCGGGCAGCGCTGGCTCCGCCCGGCTTTTCCGACCACAGCCCCCTCAGCGATGTGAAAGGCTGCTCATTCCGCCACCCGGAGGTCCACCTTGCCGCGCCGCTCGTCGGTCCTGCGTCCCATGGTGATGTTCTTGGGCGCCCGCACGTCCCGGTTCCGCCATGTCCAGCATTCGCCGGTCTCATCCTGGAAGCAGACCCAGCACAAATCGTGCTCGGCACCATAGTCGATGAGGAAATGCGCGAGGGCGGGGCCCTTCGGGGTGTCCATGGGAAGCGGCGGATTGAGTTGGAGCATGATGGCCTCGTTGCGACACTGTGGAGCATGAACGCGCCAAAGCGTGCGCTCGGTCCCGCTTCGCTTCCGGACACTCCCATTGCGCCGATCCCTGTCCGGTTCGGAATGGCTGGCCGATCTCTTCAATGAAGCTCTTTGCCGGCCGGCCCCATGTGCCTGCCTTTCCATCCAAGACATCCATGCGATGCCGACAGAAGACGCGCCGGCTTCCTGGAGTGCAGGCAAAGAAAAAGCCTTGGAACCGTTGGGTTCCAAGGCTTCTCCGGTCCTTCCGGAACTGGTCGGAGCGACAGGATTCGAACCTGCGACCCCCAGACCCCCAGACTTGAGAGGAACCGCTAAAGTATTGAAATTGAACAAGAGAAGGGGGGCGTAAATCCGCCGAATATCAGCGATTTCTGCCAACGTTCCCAAACGATCTCCCAAACAGCTGGCGGCGGATGGCCGCAGCTCTGGATTACAGGTTATGGGGATCGGCGCCGATATGGCAAACCATCGTCGGCGCTCTGGTCATCGTCGCAGCCACCATCAAGGTGGCCACCCCTTGCTTCATTCAGCCGCACCCCACCCGCACAGGCGAGCACCAGTCTCGTTGTGCGCCAGCAGCTGCTCCGCCGTGCCATCGCTCAGCTGGTCGCCCCGGCTGATGTAGATCGGACGGAAGGCGGCACAGGCGCCCTCAGTCCCGGCTCCAGCGGTTGCGCAGCCGGTCAGCAGCGCCAGGACCATCGCGGCGGACACCATCTTCAACATCATGTCGAACCTTTCCGGCGCGCAGCGTCTCCTGGGTGGATTCCGCCTTCGCCTCCTGGCGCCCGGCGCGGCGCTGCGAGGCGCCGAAGGTGGCGATCGCCGCCAGCACGGCGCCGATGGCCAGCAGGGTGGGGCCGATCCGGCCCCAGAGCCCATCTAGCAGGGCGACGATCATGCCGCCGCCCGGCGCTGGTCCGCCCGCTGGCGCAGCAGCAGGATCACCACCGCCGCCGCCAGCAGCCCCGCCACCGCCCAGCCCAGCCCGCCGGCGGGCAGGCTTTCGAGCAGACCGCGCGCGGCGGTGGAGACATCGCGCGCCTGGTCCAATGCCGCCGCCACGCCGGTCAGGCCCAGCGCGCCCAGCCCGCTGACCCCGGCAACCGAGCGCGTCACCGGCGCCGGCGCCGGCGCCGGCTCGGCCCCACGGCTGGCCGGATGGACGTCGTCGGCGAGGAAGAGCGCCGCCTCGGCCGCCCGGCGCTTGACCAGACCGGGCATCACCTTGCCGCTGCCGCGCGTCCATTTGCTGAACTCGGCCGCGGCACCGCCGGCGTCACCAAGGTTCAGCTTCCGCAGCATGGTGCTGGGCTGGCCGTTCTTCAGCATGACAAACCCGTCCTTGCCGGCATCCTTGCCCTTCGCCTTCCGGCCGGCGCCGACGTTCATGACGAACAGGGTCAGGGCGGCGCGCTGGTTGTCGGTCAGGTCGACGGTGACGGCGCGGTCGACCACCGCCGCGGCGGCCGCCAGATCGGCCTGCAGCAGCTGCTCCGCGCGATCCGCGGTGATGGTCAGGCCAGTGTGGACGTCGGGCCCGGTGTGGCCATAGCCGATCGTCCAGGGATCGCCACCGCTGGCGGGATCCGGATAGGCGGTGAGGCGCAGGCCCTCGGCCTGCTTGGCCAGCTCGACGGCGGCCTGGGGGAGCGCACGCATGGGATGGTCCTTCCATGAAAAAGGCCGCCGGGCGGGCTGCCGGGCGACGGTGTATCGGGGGTGGTCAGACGAGAAGGACGATGGCGATTGCCACGCCGAAGCCGGCGCCGGTCAGCAGCTCCCCCCACTCGGTGGCACGGGTCAGCCTCCAGCCCAGCAGCGGCATCCTGGTGCCGATCAGGTAGCCGGCCGGCATGGCGACGCCGCCGATCGGCAGCCACAGCGCCGCCGGGTGGGTGGCCACCAGCGGCAGCGAGATCAGCCACAGCCGGACGATGCCGGCGGCCAGCAGATAGCCCAGGCGCTCCGGCCTGGTGATCCCGAACAGGGTGTCGTCTTCCGACCAAACCGTGGTCGATTGCGGGCTGAAGGACCACGGCACCCGCAGGTTCTGCCCGGCGCCATGGGGGATTCCAGCCATGCCGATGAAGGCAGCCGCACCGCAGGCTGTGGCGATCATGGCGGCGTGGACATCAAGCGCCAAGCCGGCATGCAGCAGGTAGACGACGAGCCCCACCGGCAGGCCCCAGAACAGCACGCGGCTGCCCTGGGTGCCGAGCCAACTGTGGCTCTGGCCGCGTTCGCGATGGGCGATGGCCAGGACCAGTGCGGACAGGACCGCCGAAAGGAAGGGAGACATTGGACCTCCGGGCATGAAAAAGGCCGCTCAAAGCGGCCGGGTCACTGGATTGGAGTGTTGTCGCGCCGGTCAGGCCGGCGGTACCGGCCAGTCGATCGCCGCGGGGAAGCCCGGCTGAGCCGTGATGTCGCGCAGGGCCTGGCGGTAGACGGCCCAGGCGGCGGTGTCGCCGGGAGCGTCGGGGAGCTGGGTGAAGTCGCAACGCTTCAGCAGGATGTCGCGCCGACGGCGCGCGGCGGCGATCAGATCCTCGTCGGTCGGCAGGACCGGCTCGACGGCCGGAATGACCTCCACCGCCCAGGCCTCGCCGGTCCAGCGCGGCCGCAGGCCCTCGGCCACCGCCGGCGGCGCGATCTCGACGCAGCCGGCCGGGATAAGGAAGACGCCCGGCTCGAGCGGGGACTCGTCAGCGACGGTGGTGCCCAGCAGCAGCCCGCCGGCGTCCAGCTGGTAGACGATCTTTTCCATGATGCCCCTCAGTATTTGATGCAGGCCAGCAGGGCCACGTTGCGGGGACGGGTCTCGGGACCGCCGGTCGAGCCGATCCAGCCGTCCTCCCAGCCGCCGATGTCCGAACTGTTGCTCTCGTCGTTGTTCCCGGCGGCGCTGTCGACGCCCGACTTGAAGGAGTGGCTGTGGCTGCGGAACTGGTCGTCCTGCCAGCTGCCGAAGCTGCGGCCGCCGTCGACGCCACGGCCGTCGTCCCAGCCGCGGATGAACTCGCCCCGCAGATCGGGCAGTCGGAAGGTCGTGGAGCCGTCGCCCGCCCCCCAGGTCGTGCCGATCACGCTGAACAGGGCGGCATAGGTGGAGCGGCTGACGGTGGCGCCGTTGGCCTTCAGCCAGCCGGTGGGCGCGTTGCTGGTGGCGTAGAAGGCAATCGCCCCCGCCGCCAAGGCCGGCGTCGCCGACGCTGCCGCGATCATGGCGTTGATCGCCTGCAGCACCTGCGCCCGGTTGTTCGGCGTCAGCGACAGGCCGGCGGCCGTTACGATGGCGACCAGCTCCTCCTGGATCGTGTTGAGCCAGTCGGCGGTGATGATCGTGGCGGCGACGCCGGAGGCCGGATCGCCGCCGGTGAAAAAGCCGGTCGCGCCGGTGGTGGCGGCGGCCGGCAATGCAGCCGCCACCGTGGTCCCGCGGATACGGTCCATGGGGATCTCCAGGGTTCAGAAATGGGTGGGTCAGTGCGCTTCGAGCGCGGCGACGCGGGCTTTCAACTGGTCGAGAGCCTCCCCGAGGCCCCACAACGCCCCGACGATGCCGCCGCCAATCCCAGTGCCGCCGTCGCCGGTCCATGCCGGCATCACCGGAGCTGAGAAACCGGATCCGGCGTCATCCAGGATGGTCAGGCTGACGGGGTCGAGCGTGATCCCCGTACCGCCATCTGAAAACAGGAAGGCCTTGTCGATCTTGCCTGCCAGCTTGGTGTCCACCTGCGCCTTGGTGTAGGCGTCGGCGACGCCGGTCGGAATGTCGGCGATGGTGGCGACACGCGATCCGTTCAGCTTGAAGGTGCCACCGACCGTAAACGCCACGTCGCCGGCGATGGTCGCCTGCAGCTGGCCGTGCCGCGCCGTCCCGGTCCCACGGCCAACCGTGACGATAAGGTCCGCACCCTGCTTGTTGGTACCGACACTGTCGGGCGTGCCGATGGTGACGCTGCCGGCAGTGCCGTTGCTCGGCTCGCCACCGAGCAACGAGACAGACCCGCCGACAGCTCCAGGGCCGCCCTTGACCTGTGCAGCCCCGCCTGTGGTCGCACCCTGGCCCCCCTCCAGGTACGCCGGTCCCCCGGCGGCGCCGGTCGAATCCCCCGCTTTCATACCGGCAACGCCGCCGGTGCCGCTGCCATCGGCCTTGCCGCCAACCAGATAGACGCCACCAGCGTTCTTGTTGGAATTGACAGTCGAATGCCCGCCATAGAGATGGACATTCCCCCCCTGCCCCGGATTGACGGCATTGTCGTCACCGTGGACACCATGCAGGCGAAGGTGGCCCTTGCTTGCATAGACGGTGGCGACGTAGGGCTGTGGCGAATCCGCGCCCGACGCGTTCTTGGTCGGCTGCACCGACGCCGGCGTTCCGACCTTCATCACGTCGACGCCGTCGATCCTGCCGACGACGACACCGGCGTCGGCGCCGGTGTCCGTCACCCGCAGGGAGCTGTCGCCAGCAGCGATGGTGGCCGATCCCACCGCCACCTTGGCATCGGTCTCGGCCTTGGTGTAGACGTCGCCGGCCTTCAACAGGGGCGTGCCATTCACAGCCGGTGGGAATTTGAAGTCAGCGAGGCCCGTGGCATTGTCGACAATCAGGATCGCCCTCGCGCCCCCGGCGGCGTAAATGCCGAGCTTGCCACCCAGCACGACATTGAGCGACCGCGCGCCTGCCAGGTCGGTTTTGGCCGATCCGTTGGTGATAATGAAGTTTTCAAGGCTGCTGACGTCGTTGCCGATTGCGATTGCGCTCCCCCCGGAGGCGTCGGTGTTGAGAACGATAAGCCCCTTGGCCAGGATTCCGCCGGTCGGATCGCGCTGGACAATGGTGTTGGGGCTGATGCCAGCGTCGGCGTTGATGGCAGCCCGGACGAAGGCGGTGGTGGCGATCTGCGTCGAGCTGGTGCCTGCCGCCGCCGTCGGCGCTGCCGGCGTGCCGGTGAACACCGGCGACGCCAGCGGTGCGGCACCCAGGGTCGTCCGGGCCGTCGCGGCATCCGGATCGTCCAGCAGCGTGCGGGCGAAGGCCGTCAGGTCGGCCGTTGCGAAGCTGTCGGAACCGGTCGCATAGAGCAGCTTGTCCGCCACCAGCAGGATCGCGGCCAGGGCAGCCAGACGGGCGGACGCAGCCTGCTTTCCCGTCTGGAGCGCTTCGATTTCGGATTTTGCCGCGGCGAAGTTGTTTCGCACGTCGGCAGTCGAAGCGGCTCCCGCGGCCGGCTTCGTCGGGTCGATGGCACTCACCATGTGATCAACTCCAGAGTGGTTCAGGTATCCCAGGCGGTCGTTCCGCCATCCCAGCTCGTGGCCCCCGCATCCCAGAGGGTCGCGTAATTGAAGGTCACGGTGGTGTGGGCCGCCGCGATCCGGCGCAGGAAGATCTCCAGGCTCACATCCCCCCACTCGACCAGCGCTTCACCGGCGGCGGTCCGGCCGGCGCGGGCGTAGGTCGTGCGCTGCCCGGCGCTGTTGACCTGCCAGTGGAACGCCCAGGCCTCGCCCTGTGCCGGATCGCCGGCCCGCGTGAAGCCGGCCCGCGCCGGCGCGAATTGCGTGATCCCGATCGAAATGCCCATCGCCGCGGCATAGGCGGTGATGACCGGCACCGATTGGCCGCCGATGCCGATCAGCTGGGCCAGGACGGCGCCATGGCGCTGCTGCATCGTCGCTTCGGCTTCCAGGCCGAGGGTGGCTTCCCATTCGGGCAGCAGCCCCAGGGCGGTGGTGGGGAAGGCGTTGACCAGGAGCGCCCCGGCGTCCTCCGCCGACCGCTCGTAGACCGGGGCCAGCCCATCGAGGACCGCGGCCTGGGCGGTGCCCTCCTCGCGTGGCCAGATCCGGCCGGTGGGCAGCAGGGCCTGCATCGCCTGCCGGAAGGCGGAGGCGGTAAAGATCGGCGCCGGCATGGCATCAGCTCCAGGTGATGGTCCCGACGGTGAAGAGCCGGCCCGGCTGCGCCACCGGATCGGCGGTCGGGCTGACGATCCGGAAGGCATCGACGCCGGAGACCGCCTCCACCGCTTCCCACAGCCGGTTGAGCGGGATCGTGCCGCCCGGCGCGGCGTCGATGGCGAACTGGTCGACCAGCGCGGCCGACACCGCCGCCCTCGATGCCGCCGGGATGCCGCTGATGCCGATCGGCACCGGCGTGTTGACCGGCGCCACGACATAGACCAGAGCCGTGACCGGCTGAAGGTTCCACAGCGCGTTGGCCACCGTCAGCTGGTCGCCCGTTGCCCGCACCGCCCGGATGTCCGCCGCCGCCACCCCGTCCGTGCCCTGGGGAAACCGCCATGGGCGGCCTGGGCATCGTCCAGCATGACATACACCACCACCGTTCCGGGCCCGGCCCCGGATCGCGAGACCCAGGCCCGGGTGACGCCGGGGACGGCGAGCGCCCAGCCGACGAAATCGTCGGCATCGCCGCCCTGGGCGGTGATCCGGTAGGCCGCCAGCATGCGGGCGCGGAGGCCGTCGTCAGCCTCCAGGTCCGCGCCGCCGGTGACGGCGGCCGCGGCCGCGCCGGTGGACTGCACGCCGGCGACCGCCCGGCCCAGCACCATCACGGCGCCGGCATCGGCATTGCCCGCGGCGCCGGCCTCGTCGGCCAGGATCGGCGCCGCCACCGTGCCGCCGCCGCCGACGGCCGCGGCTGTCGACACGGTGTAGGCGGTGCCGTCGGCGCGGATCACCGGCGTTCCGGCCGGCACCACCGTTCCTGGGGTTCCGGTCAGGGTGACGATGCCGGTGGCCGCGGTCGCAGGCTTGCGGAAGACGCCTTTCAGCGCCGCCCACCCCTCCAAAAACTCGTCGGTGCAGGTGAAGGGCACCGCCTGCCGGGCGATCCAGTCGAGATAGCCATAGTGCAGATGCGCCATGGCCGCCTGGATGTCGGACAGCACGCGCAGCACCGCCCGGCGCAGCAGGCCGGTTTCGGCACCGGTGGAGGCGGCGACATCCTGCGCGGTCTGCGCCCGCAGCTCGGACAGCGTCGGTCGGGAAAACGGCATTTCGTCAGGCTCCCTGCCATGCCCAGGAATAGGAAAGGGCGACGGTGCGGCCGTCGCTCCGGAAGGCGGTGATGCGGGCGCCGAGCGTCGAGCGGCGCAGCCAGGCGGCCTCGATGTCGAAGCGGGCCACGACGCCGTCATCCACCAGCCATTGCAGGGCCTCGGCGATGTAGTCGCGGGCGCGGTGCAGCGTCTCGGTGGTCTGCTTGGCCCGCTCCAGCAGCCAGAGGCGCGAGCCCAGCTCCCGGTCGCCCCACCAGCCACGCCGGTCGGCGGTGCCGTCGGGGATGGCGTCGTCCTTGTTGGCCGGCCGGTCGGTGAAGAGCGACAGCAGGATGGCGGTGGCCAGGTCGTCGCCGGTGTCGAGGTCGCCGCCGGGCGCAAAGGTCCAATCGCCGCGGCCATCGGCCGGCGACCAGGTGATGGTGATGTCCGCCATGGCTATTCCAGCTGGTTCGGGACGTTGGTCGAGCCGCTTCCCGTCTGCACACCGCTGTGGGTGTGGCCGTTGTAGACGTCGCGCATGCCCTTCATCGTGCGGGTCTGGGTGTCGCAGTGGTCGATGATGTCGCCGGTGACCAGAAGATCGGCCTCGATCCGGACCTTCGGCGTGCCGGTGATGGTGACGGGCTTGCCGGCGCCACGGATCGTGATGCCGGCGCGGGCGATGTGGATGATCTGCCCCTGGTCGTCGTGGAGCGCCACCTCGCCGCCCTTCAGCCCCTTGGGTCGGGCGGCCTGGTTGCCGGTGGCCACCGCGACGCCGGCGGAGCGGTCGCCGCCGACGAAGATCACCACGACGTCGGTACCGACCGGCGGCACCGAAGTCAGCCCGTATTCGGCCAGACGCGGGGTGGTGTCGCGCACCTCGTCCTGGCCAAGCCGGACCTGGAGCATCTGCACGTTGCCGGCGTCGTTGACAGTGGTGATCCTGCCGCGGCCGATGGTCATCAGCAGCCGCGTGTAGAGCCGTTCGGCCATACCCATCATGTCCATCAGCGCACCATGTCGTTGAGGGTCGGCATCAGCACCACCGGAGCGACGGCGAAGGCGTCGGGCGGCATCAGCACCAGGTCGGCGGCGGTCCCGGTGCGGTCGCGGCGGTAGGTCACCTCGGCCACGATCCACTGCACGTCCGGGATCTTCAGGCTGGGCAGCTGGATGCGGACCAGCCGGTTCGGCGTCCACAGCATCCCGTCGCCGTCGCGCCAGCTGTCGGCGGTCAGCTGGACGCAATAGGAGCGGCCGGCCCGGCGTGCCGCTTCCCACAGGCCGCGCCGCTGCGCCAGCCCGGCCGCCACCACGCCGGTTTCGGCGATGATGGTGCGCCGGCGATGGCGCGGCACCTCCTTGTCGTCCACCGTGACCAGGACGTCGCCGGCTGTGCCGGTCTCGCCGACCGGGTTCATGTTCAGCATCCGGACCACGTACTCCGAAAATCGGAGGTCCATGCCGAACATGGCGGTGGCGCGCTCGACGTTCTTCCCTTGCGCGAAGCCGCTGCCGTGCTTCCCGGTGCCAACCCGGGCCAGGATCAGGTTGCCGTCGGGGGCGTCATAGGCCAGCAGGGCATTGGCCCGGGTGATGCGCTCGATGACGCTGTACGGCGTCTCCCCCCACAGGAGGTTGATCTGCGGGATGGGCGGCCCGACGTCGTCCAGCGCGCTGACCGTGATGCCGTAGGGCGCCGCCAGCTTCTGCGATATCGACAGCACCGAGGCGGAGCTGATCTGGTTGCTGTCCCACTCGGCCGAACAGTCGACCAGGTCCTGGCACTTGCTGCGGCCGGTGACGCGCAGGGTGTGGCGCTGCCCGTCGATGGACGGCATGAAGCGGTCGACATAGCCGGTCACCACCAGATCGTCGCCGATCCGCACCTGGCAGGCATCGCCGGGCTTGACCACGACGGCCTCCGCCTCGCCCGGGAAGCGCTCGGTGAACTCGATGTCGAAGTCGCTGGGCATGCGCTCGATGCCGCGGGTGACGCGCACGCCTTGCCAGCCCGACAGCTTGCGCGTGCCGGTGATCAGCGTCAGATCGTCCATGGACGGTTACTCCGCGAGCGCCCGGAAGGCGGTGGGCATGAAAGCGGGGTGGATCGGGTCCGCCTCCCGCACCAGCTCGTCCGCACGGGCCGGGTCCTGGTAGAGCCGCTGCGCCAGCACCAGGGCCGGCTGCGGGGTGGCGGTGATGACCGACACCAGCCGGGCCAGGTCGGCGGCGCGTTCCGTCAGATCGGCGACCAGCGCGGCGCGCAGCTGGCGCAAGGCCAGATAGGTGGCGTCCTCTCCGCCATCGCCGGCGCGGACGATCTCCGCGTCGATGACGTCGCGCAGGCGGTCGCGCACCTCCACCGCCTCGTTGTAGGAGGCGGGTTCCCAGCCGGCGGCGGCACGCGCCAGCTCGGCAATCGCGGCGCGGCGGTAGAGCGCCGCCACGGGGACGCCGGCGCCGGCGGTGACGCTGCTGTCGGTTGCCAGGGGGAGCAGCAGGCGGATGCGGTCGGCCGGGGTCGCGGCGGCCGCGGCGGCGGCCGAGACATGGGCGGCGATGGCGGTGGCGGTGTTCCCGGCCGTGTCGCCGCCGGTGACCGCCGCTGCCCTGGTGACGGTGGCCGCCGACCGCGAGACACCGCCGCGCGCCGTTGCGGTGGTTTTCTTCAGCGCCGGCAGGGTGGTGCCGCTCCGGGTGCCGCTGGCGCGGAAAAAGCGGCCGAACTCGCCCGGCAGATCGCGGATGGCGTTGTAGAGGTTGGTCGCGTCGTTGATGTAGCGCTCGACCGTCCGCACGTAATAGGACACGGTGCTGACGATCTGGCGCAGCACCGCCCCGCCCTCGCGCAGCAGCGTCCCCGCCGTCGAGACGAAGTCGGCCACGGCAGCCAGCCCCAGCGCGTCGGCGATGCCGGAAATCTCCGCGGCGCGATCGGCCACGCTGCCCGGGTAGAGCAGCCGGCCGGCCTCCACGAACTGGAAGGCGATCTCGCACACCCGGCCGAGGTCGCGCCGTTCGGCGATGCGGAAGCGCAGCAGCGCCACCGATTTCCGGCCGAGGGTCGGGTGGACCAGTTCCCCCTCCCCCTCCCCTTCACAGGCCCGCTGCAACTGGTCGCGCTGGGTGAGGACGGAGCCGCCGCCATAGACGGCCGAATCCTCCACCAGGAAGCCGATCAGGCTGATGCGCCGCGGCGCCCGCCCCAGGTCCTCCACCCACACGCTGTCACGGTAGGGGTATTCATGGACGGCGACCCGGCGGCCGAACTGGCTGTCGGAGGACAGCACGCCGAAGGGCACGCCACGGAAGCTGGCGCGCTGCAGCTGGCTGTACCAGGGGCCGGGCGCCGACCCGAAGCCGGCCAGGTCGGTGCCCAGCCGCTCGGCCGCCGAAGCCACCTTCGAGACGCCGGCGGCGAGGTTCCTATAGGCGCTGGTGGCGGACATCAGGGCCTCGCAAAGCTGGGCATTGCATATTCGATGCGGGTGGGCACGAAGTTGCCGGAGGGTGTCTGCGCGGTGGCGGCGGTGCCCTCCGGCACGTTGCCGCCCAGGGTGACGGTGACGTTCACCTTTTGCTCGCCGCCGGCCGGCGCCTGCGACTGCAGGCGTTCCATCGCCGCGATGGAGGCGATGTATTTCTTGGTCTCCGACGGCAGGGGCCTGCCGTCGGCGATGTTGTCCTTCACCCGCTCGGGACCGGCGTTGTAGGCGGCGGCCGCCGTGGTTTCGTTGCCGAACCGCTTCAGCTGTTCCGACAGGTAGGCGACGCCCGCCTCGATGTTGGCGTCCGGATCGGTGATGCCGCCCTTGATGCCGTAGCGCCGGGCCATGTCGGCAAAGGTGCCGGGCATGACCTGCATCGGCCCGATGGCGCCGGCCGAACTGGTCAGCGGCAGGCCGTCCTTGCCGAACTGCCTGCCGCCCGATTCCTGCTGCATGATGCGCCGCACGAAATTCGGATCGATGCCGTATTTGGCCGACAGCGCGTTCACCTGCGGATCCCAACGGCGGACAGCTTGGCTGATGCCTGCGGACGGCACGGCATTGGCGGCCGCCTTCGAGACGATGCTCGCGGACGTCGGAGACACCGCCCCGCCGGGCACGGGCATGACGCCGGGCGCCGCCGGAGCGGCCGGCGGCACCAGCTGCTGCGGCCGTGGCGCCGCAGGCGTGGCGGCCGCGGCGCTGCCCTTGTCGGTGTCCCACAGCAGGCCGCCCTTGCCGACCAGGCCGAAGCTCCACCAATAGGCGTCATGCACCGCATCCTTTCCGGTCTGACGCTGCCACCACTCCGAGCGGCGGAAGGCATCGTCGATCTCGGCCAGCTTGCGGTCGAAGAATCCGCCGATATCGGCCCAGTTGGCGTAGATCAGCGCCGCCCCCTCCACCAGGCCGGTGACCAGGCCGAGGATGGGATGGATGCGGGCGGCGACGGCCATGACGCCCAGCGCGCCCGCCACCTCGGTGATGGACGCGGCCGTGCCCTTGTTGGCCGCGGTCCATTCGGTCATGCCATCGATGGCGCGGCCGAACTTGCGGCTCCACTCGGACTCGATGGTCGTCGCGACGCTGGAGGCCGCCCCCTTCAGCCGGTTGATCGAGGTGCCCAGCTCTTCGGACTGGCGCTGGGTCTCCTCCGACACGGCACCCAGCCGCTCGATGTCCTTGATGTAGGCGGTCCACCCCGCCCGGCCCTTGCGCAGCATCGGCAGCAGGGCCTGCACCCCGAACATGCCGGCGATCCTGGCCTGGGTCTGCGGATTGGTCTGCTTGGCGATGGCGTCCGCCAGATCGCCCAGCGCCGCCTCGGCGTCGACCGCACCGGAGGCGGTGCGGCGCGTGGCGATGCCCAGGCTGTTGAGCATCGCCGCCGCCTCGTTGTTGCGGCCGAAGGCGGCGTCCTGCAACGTGCTGGCCAAGGCGCCCAGGCTGCCGGTCATCTCGTCGGCGCCGACACCGGCCAGCTCGGCAGCACCGCGCAGGGTGCGCAGCCGGCCGGCGGCGATGCCGATGCCGCGGGCGGCATTGCCGGTGGCGACGCCGACGGCGCCCCAATTCGCCACCAGCGCGCCGGCGCCGGCGATGGACCCGGCGCCGAACACCAGTCCCAGCGAGTTGTTGAGCACGCCGACGCTGCGGGCGGCATCTACCACCGGCCGGGCCAGACCGACCGCTCCCTTCTGCAGGCGGTCCAAGACGGAGGTGTCGCCGACCCGCTCCATGGCGGAGCCGATCCGGCTCAACGACGGCGGCACCCGCGACAGGGCGGAGTTGACGCCGTTGACCACGCTGGAGGCGCGGTCGCGGGCGGTCAGGACGATCTGGAAGGTGTTGGCCATGTCAGTCCCGCTTGATCATGCGGTTGGCCTGGTCAACCCACCAGGACAACTCGGTCCAGGTGAGAGACCAGGCATCCCGCGGCCCCCAGCCGTAGAACTTGGTGACCTCGGCAACGGCGTCCTGCCAGTTGCCGGGCCAGCTCAGATAAAACCCGCGAGATAGACCTGCGCCTTCTTGAGGTCGCGGGCGCCGATCTTCTCGACCGCCGGCTTGGGAACGCCCGACACCATGGCGATCAGCACGATGTCGCTTTCGAAGCCGGTGAACTTCTCGGCGGCCTTCATGTCGCCGCCGGTCGGCTCGCGCAGAATCAGATCGGTATAGGTCTCGCCGCTGTGCGTCACCGGCTTGCGCAGCTCGATTACCAGCTCTTCCGGCTGGGTCTCGGTTTCGTTTTCCATCTGTTAGGCCTCCTCGACCTGTGCGGACTCGAACTTGACGTCGAAGGTGCCCTCCGCCGCCTTCACCTCCTGGGCGTCCGTGGTCCAGGCATTGCGGGCGGTGACCACCTTGCCGTTGGCCAGCTCCACCGTGACCGTGACATTGGTCATGTCGTTGAAGGCGGCGACCGACAGGGAGCCGGCATCGCGGAAGGTGCCGCTGATGAAGCCGGCCTTCGGCTTCTCCGAATAGCCGTGGACGCCGTCCATACCGGTCAGCGTGTCGCGCGAGACGGTGGACGGCGAATAGGTGAGGTCGGCGGCCAGCATGTAGGTCGTGCCATCGACCGTGATGTAAGCGGTGCCGGCAAGGCGCCGCGAGGTGTCGGCCATAAAGCGTCTCCTTTACGAGAGGCGGAACTGCGCCAGCAAGGCGAAGATCCGGAGCTGGTTGATCAGGATGCCCGGCCACAGGACATCGATGCGGTTGGGGTTGGTGCGGTTCTTCTCGACCACCAGGCCGGCCTTGAAGGCGTCGCCGTTCTGGACGTGGCCGTCGTATTCCAGCTCCCGGTACCGGGCGATCAGGTCGGCCTTGATGACGGCCGGCGTCACCACGTTGGCGCCGGGACCGAAGCGGGTGCCGTCGGCGGCCAGCTTCTTGCGGGCATACTTGCTGGTGATCACCGACTTCAGATCCCGCAGGACGAAGGCCAGCAGGAAGAGCGTCTCGATCTCCAGATAGCTGTCGTCGGCCGCGCCGAAGCCGTTGCGCTGATAGGTCGTGATGACGTTTTCCAGCCTGCAGGTGCCGTCGGCGCCGACGTTGAAGGTGCTGATGCCGTCCCACAGCAGGATGTTGCGGCTGGACAGGTCGAAGCGCGAGGCGATCGGCGGCGCCAGCATGGTGGAGAGCGCCAGCGTCTGGAGCGGCGTGCCGGGGTCGGCGCGGAGGCTCACGGCCGCGGTGCCGGCGAAGTCGGCAGCCACGATCCAGGCCGGGGTCGGGCTGTCGTAGAAGCCGAGGATCGACACATGCTGGTCGTTGCGCGAGACGCCGAAGGTGGTCAGCGCCCCGACGGTGCCGCGATAGGCGGCGAAGCCATGGCCGTAGATCTGCTGCCCCCAGCTCCACCGGCCCGTGCTGTCGTTCAGCAGCGCCTTCAGCGCATCGAGCGAGGTCGCATCGGTGTAGGGGAAGACGATGAAGTCATAGGGCTGGTCGGCCAGGGCGGCGAAGGCGGTCGGCAGGGTCGGCGGGGTGGCGCCGCCGGCCATGGCGACGATGGCCACGGTCAGGCCGGCCGGCGTCGCTTCCCCCGCGGTGGCGCCACGGTAGTTGACCCGCAGGTCCACCTCGTTGCCGCCCGGACCCTTGTTCTTCGCCGTCAGGGTGACCACGCCGGCGGCGGCCGCGGCCGTCACCGGCAAGGACGGCATCGCGGTGATGGTGGCGGCGAGCGCGGTGGCGATGGCGGCGACCGCCTGGCCGGACACCACCGGCTGCGCCACCAGCACGCCGCCGACATAGAGTGCCAGCGTGCCGTTGACCGTCGGGCTGCCGGTCAGGGTGATGGTGGCGGTGGCGGCCGTGGCGCCGGCGGCATCGGCCAGCGGCAGCAGCCACACCTCGCCGAAGCTGTCGGCGGCGCGATAGGCCTCGTACATCAGCGCCAGCTGCGAACCGAGCCCGGCCAGTGACTGCGCCTCGCCCAGGCTGGGGCAGATGACCGGAGCGCCCGCGGTGGCGGTGCCGGCGCCGGCGATCTGGCCGACGATCAGCGTCCGCATGGTCTGCGACGCCGAATTCGCCCGGCTGTTGTCCACCTCGGCATAGAAGAGGGGCACCCGCAGGTTCTGCGGGATCTGCTTGAAGGCGACCATCGGTTAAGCCTCCTCGATGGCGGTGGGCGGATCGGCCGGCACGACGTCGCCATAGACGTTCAGCAGGCGGGTCCAGTACGGGGTTTCCGGGACATCCCGCCCGGCGTCGGGCAAGAAGTCGCGGAGGTCCGGGTCGCGGATCTGCAACCCGAGCTTGGGCTTCACGAACACGGGCGTGAACTCCTATGGAAAGTCGATGGACAGCCGGCCCTCGTCGCGCCCATCCGGACCGGAGGTGCGCGGCGCCGGCGGGACGGCATCGGGGAACGGCGGATCGGGATAGGTGCCGGTGGCGTCGAAGGGATCGATGGTGTCGACATGGACGTCGACACCCTGCAGCTCGTCCGTCACCGCCATCTCGAAGTCTTCGGGGTAGCGGAAGGCGAACTGCATGCGCAGCTCGCCGACGTGCTTCTTGGTTTCGGCCGTGACGCTGGTCTCGGTGCGGATCGCCGCCACCTGCTCGATGCTGGTGATGATCGCCCAGTCGGTCAGCACCGCCACCTTGATCTGGCGGCGCAGAGTGGAGAGGTCCGCCTTGGCTGCCTCCGATGTCTCGCGCTCGACCTTGGCGTCGACCTGCAGGATCGCCGTGGTGTGGAAGGCCGGAAAGCCGATGTTGCCCCGGCTTTCCGATTCCTCCCGCTGGTCGTCCACCAGGATGGCCGGCAACTCGCTGCTGGCCAGCGGCGTGTCGCGCGGGGCGAAGACGTTGACGCCGGCCAGGGTGTTCGCCTTCTGCAGGGCGGCGATCACCATCTCGCGCAGCGTCTCGCTGAACAGCACGGTCATCCCGACACCCAATTCAGGAAGAGCTTCGCCCAGCCGTGCCCGTCGGGCTCGATCACCGAGACGACATAGACGGTGCCGCTGGCCAGGATGGTGATCTGGTCCTTGATGTCCGGCGGCGCGGGGAATTGGGACAGCTGCACCCCCAGGACCGGGCTGGCGGAGGACACCGGCTGGTCGCCCAGCTCCTGCACCTCGGCATAGGCTTCATCGAAGACACCGGTGATGGCGAAGGGCGCCCCGCCGGCGGCCGGCGCATAAAGCGCCGCTTCGCCGAAGGCCGTCATCACCGGCCCGTGCACCAGGCTGTCCCAATCCACGGCCATCGGATCAGGCCTCCGCCTGGTCCACCGGCTCGGCCTCGGCCGGCCGCTCCGGATCGGCGAAGCCGGCCGCACGCAGGCGGCGGGCCTCGGCCGGCTCGACCTTCAGCTTCTGGCCGGGACCGTAGACGGTCACCGCCGGTTCGCCATCCTCGCCGCCCTCGCCCGGCGCGTGGATGGTGCGGCGGGCGGCGACCGTGATGGTGACCAGCTCCAGGGGGGCGGCCGTGGCGGCCGCGGTCTGCTTTTCAGCCATGTCAGATCACCTGCGCAAACAGCGCGCCATTGGCGCGGGAGGGGATGACGACGGGCGATGACTGCATCAGCACCAGCCGCTGCGCCGGGTCCTTCTCGACCCACGACTTCGGCGCATAGGCCATCGCGCCATAATTGAAGTCCGGATCCAGGATGGCGCCGAAGGCCCGGGTGCCCTGCAGGTCCGGACCGGTCAGGACGACGCCGCCATCCGGGATCATCGGCTTCTCGACGCCGTCCTCCGGATCGACGTACCAGTCGTTGTAGAGCCACAGCCGGTACTGGCCCCAGACGCCCTTGAACACCGCGCCGCGCTGCACCTGGGTGCCGAGCTGGATGCTGTTGCCGGCGCCGCCCTGGCCGGGATACCAGTTGGCCTGCTTCAGCACCGGGTCCTTGGTGAAGGCCTGCCAGCTCTTGGTGGTGAAGACGACGTCGGTGACCACAGCACCCGACTTCTTCAGGACCAGGGTGGCCCAATTGTCCAGGTCGGTGGTCGGCGATGCCGTTTCGGCCGCGATGTTGGCCGGGGTCCAGCGGGCGCCGGCCGACAGGGCGATGGTCAGGGCCGGATCGCGCTGGAAGTCGATCAGCGTGGTGGGGAAGCCGTCGCCCTTGATGGTGACGGTGCCGGTGCACAGCGCCGACGATGCCATCCATTCCAGCCGGCGGTTCAGGATGTCGATCTGGTCGGCCATCTCCAGCTGGAGATTGATCATCTCGCGCTCGCCGGCGCTCAACTCGCCACCGACGCGCTCGCCGATCTGGCGCCGGATCGGCTTGCGCAGGTCGGGGGCGCGCTTGTCCTTGATGTAGGCCGGCTTGAACTCGTTGGTCTGCATCCGGCGGCTTTCGACCAGCTTGCCGGCGACCAGCGGCGAGACGAACGGCGCCATGCGGCGGAGGCCGACATCGACGTCGATGGCCACCGTTTCCTTGTCCGATTCCACGATGTTCGGGAAGAAGCTGTCCAGCAGCCAGTTCTGCGACAGCTTCAGGTTCGGGACCACCCCGACCAGCGCGGCGGTGCTGTAGATGTCCATGGAAATGCCTCCGATCAGGACGGGTCGGCGGCCGAAACCGCCGTTTTGAGGAAGATGCCGGCGTCGCGCAGCACATCCTTGATGCTGGCGACCGTGTGGCCGGCACCCAGGATCAGCTTGCCGGCGTTGAACTCGCCGGTGAGGTAGACGCCGGCCAGCTTGTCGCCGCCGCTGGCGTCGACGGCGTCGGCCAGGATGACGGACGGCACCTGGCTGCCGTCGTTGGCGGCCGCGGCGCTGAGGGTGAACTTGCCACCGGCGGTGATCTTGCCGAGCACGGCGCCGCGGGCCAGCACTTGGCCGGCGGCGACGGTGACGGTGTCGGTCACCAGCTGGAAGCGGCCGGCGATCAGCTGGTCCGGCACGAACTCGCTGGTGGCCATGCCCGGCTGGAAGGGCGAGCTGGAGAAGGTGGCCATGGGGCGCTCCTTACTTCTTGGCCGCGCCGCCCGTGGCGCGGTCATAGGCGGCGGTCATGCGGGCGACGGTTTCGGCGGCGCTGCCCTTCTCCGGGCCGGCGCCGCCGTCGGGACCGACGGCCGGGCTGGGCACGTTGGCCATGCGCTCGCCCAGGCCGCGCTTGCCCTGCGGGATCGAGGCCGAGGTTTCGGCCAGCAGGCCGATCGCCTCGGTGGCGGTGAGGTTGGTGGAGAAGGCGAGGCGGGCGGCGACGTGGGCCTGCCCGGCCGCGTGCGGGGTGGCGAAGATCAGGGCGCAGCGTTTGCGCTCGTCGGCGCGGCCGGCGGCGTAGCTCTGCCCCTTCCCCTTGGCCGCCTTCGCGTCCTTTTCATCGTCCGGGTTCTCGGCGTCGGGGTCCTTGCCGTCGTCGTCCTCGGCGCGTTTGCCCTTCGCCTCGTCGTCCTCGTCCTCGGCGCGCTTGCCCTTGGCATCGGGGTCCTTGCCGTCGTCCGGGTCTTTGGCGTCGGGGTCCTTGCCGTCGTCATCCTCCGCGCGCTTGCCTTTCGCCTGATCGTCCTTGCGATCGTCGGTTTCGGCCCGCGTCGCGCGCCGGCCCAGGCCCGCCAGATGGGCGAACGAAGCCGCCGCGCCCGCAAACGGGTGCCGCATGATGGTCTCCTTGTGTGTGCTTGCGAGAAATCAGCCCAGCTGGTCGAGCAGGGCCAGGAAGGCGGCGTCGGGCGCCATCACCGCGTCCACCAGCCCGAGCCGTTCGGCATCGGCGCCCAGGAAGGTCGCGGCTTGGGTGTCCCGGACCTTGGCGGCCGGGAGTCCTCGGTTGCGGGCGACCGTCTCGACGAACAGCTCGCCCATGGTGTCGATGTCGGTCTGGAAGCGCGCCCGCGCCTCCTTGGACAGCGGGATCTCGGGGTGGCCATCGGCCTTGCAGTCGCCATAGGTGACGAAGGTCACCTTGATGCCGGCGCTGGTCAGGGCCGTCGACCAGTCGACGTGCATCCAGATCACGCCGATCGAGCCGGCGCCGCCGGTGCGCGGCACAACCACCCGGTCGGCGGCCGAGGCGAGCGCATAGGCGGCCGAATAGGCGCCCTCGGAAAGGATCGACCAGATCGGCTTGTCGCCGCGGGCACCATGGATGGTGTCGACCAGGTCGAAGCATCCGGAGACCTCGCCGCCGGGGCTGTCGACCAGCAGGACGATCGCGCGGACCTCCGGATCGCGCAGCGCGCCCAGGAAGGCGGTGCGGATGCCGTCATAGCCGGTCATGCCCGAATAGGGGCGGAGCGTGCCCAGCTTGTGGACCAGCGTCCCCTCGATGTGGATGACGGCCACCCCGGCGATCACGTCATAGCCGTGGTCCCGCTCCCGCGACCGGCGGGGACGCTCGTCCTCATCGTCGCTGTCGAAGAAGGCGTCCGGAGCGACGACGATGGCGTCGCCGTTGGCGCGGAACAGGTGGGAGATGCCGAGGCGGTCGCTCAAGGCGGCCATGATCACCTCGGCCTTCTCCGGACGGATGGCCAGCGGCGTGTTGAACAGCCGCTGCGCCAGATGATGGAATCGAATCGTCATTGGGCATCCGGTTTCTTCGGCGGCGCCGCCGCCTGGTTGGCGGGGATGTTCATGGCCGCCCAGCTGGGCGGGTCCATGCCACGGTCCTTGAAGGCCTGGATTTCGCGGGCGCGCTGGTCGAGCACCTCCTCCCAATCCTGGCCGGTGTTCTCCGCGCACTCCTCCTCCAGGGTGGACAGCGCGGCGTCCATGCCCAGGACCGCCCCCTGTTTCTCCGCCACCGGGTCGATCCAGCCCCGGCCCGGCCCCATCCAGCGGCAGCGGGCATAGGCGCCGCGGGCGTCGATGAACTCCGGCACCACACCCGACGGCATCGGCAGGCTGTCGACCTCCATCGCCTCCTCGAGCCACGATGCGTAGACCGGCGAGGCGAAGCCGGTGGCAAAGTCGGCACGCCGGCGGGTCAGCGTCTTCCACGCCTCCAGCAGCGCGGCGCGGGCGCTGGAATAGTTGACGTCCGACCAGTCGTTGGAGAGCTGCTGCGCGCTGATGCCGATGCCGGCCGCCGCGTTGCGCAGCACCGCCCCCTCGAAGGCGGCGAAGTTGCTGGTCGGCCGGGCGGCCGCCACCGTGTTGATGGCCTCGCCGGGGAACAGGATGGGCATCCGCACCCCGCCCAGCATGGTGCGGCGCGACTGGTGATAGTCGGCACGCGCATCCTGGTAGGCCCCGACACCGTCGCCGGTGCCGAGTGCGTCCTGCACCACCGCCGGATCGTGCGGGCTGGTGATGTAGGCGCCGAAGATCGCGTTGACGATCGCCGCGTCCAGCTCGGTGCCGTCGTACTTGATCAGCATCTTCAGCCGCTGCAGCACCGGGGTCAGCACGCCGGCGCCGCCGCGGTGCTGTTCGCCGCGATCGGCGTCGAAGTCGTGGACGATCAGCGGCCGGCCCCAGGCGGTTTCGCGCGGAACGCGGTCCCAGGTGACGCTGTCGCCGCCGGCATACCAGTCGTTCTGGTGGGCCTTGCGGATGTGGTAGGCGAGCGCCGCCCCATGCCGGTCGATCTCGACGCCGCCGCGCATGTGGCGCTGGTCGAACTGCATCTGCGGGTTGGACAGCCGGTCGGGATCGATCAGCTGCACCACGGTGCAGTATTTCGCCCGGCCCCGCCCCACCCGCTCCGGCATCCAGGGCAGCGCGGCCAGGGCATCGCCGTCGACCAGCTTGTGCCGGAAGGCGATCCGGAAGATCTGCGACATGGTGCGTTGGCGCTGGGCATCGCAGTAGCGGCCGGGATCGTCGGCCCACAGGCGCCAGCCCGCTTCCACCGCGCGTCCGAACTCGTCCGCCCAGCGTGCGTCGAATCCGCTGTTGCCGGTCATCAGGGCGAGCGCCCGGTAATCGGGCTTGGCGATCGGCCGGAAGCTGGCGCCGACGGCGTTGTCCAGGATGCGGGTGACGGCGCCCGATGCCCAGCCGTCGTTGCGCACCAGGTCGCGCACACGGCTGACGATGCGGTCGCGGTACGGGGTGAGGTCGCTGTCGGCCGAGCCGAGATAGGGCTGCCACGCCGCCAGATGCTGGCCCTGGGTGTCGGCCGCATCGTAGGGGGTGGAGCCGCCGCCGGCCAGCATCGAGGCGCGGCGGGGCGATGCCGGCAGCGGGGTGACGCCGTCCGGCCCATAGAGGACGATTGCGTTCATGGTGCCCTACCGGAACAGGAAGCCGACGGCGCGGCGGGTGGAGCCGATGCCGAGCTGGCGCTGGATGGTCTGGATCAGCGCCGTGATCTTCGGCAGGTCGGTCTGCAGATAGGTGATCGAGCGGGAGCCGTTGCCTTGGGTGTAGGCGACGGACACCGCCTTCTGGCCGGTCGACAGGTCGATGAAGGCCTGCTGCGCGGCGGCAAGCGCGGCGCGCAGCTGCGGCACGGTCATCCCGGCCAGGATGCCGCTGGAAATATCGGTCATGTCGGTTCCTTCAGGCCAGGCGGCTGGACAGGGTGCGCCGGGGCGGCGTCGGTTGCGGGGGGCCGGCAACGGCGGAAATGACGGTGGCCAGGGTCGAAATCACCGCTGCGGCCTCCGCCTCCTTCACCTGTTCGGGGGTGACGACGAGGGAATTTTCATCCCACGGCGCCGCCCAGGACGGCGGCCGCTCCCAATTGATGCGGTTCAGCCCGTGGAGGTGGGCCACGACGTGGTTGCCGACCATGGTGTCCAGGGCCTCGTTGCGGACCGACGCGCTGGTCTTCTCCCAGCGGCCGTTGGGCAGCCGGTGCTCGGCCACCAGCTGCTCGAACCACGGGTGCGGCGGCGCCTTGGCCCGCAGAGCGACCGGGAAATGGATCGACCAGGGGCCGTCCTCAACCCGCTGCAGCTGGCCGTTCAGATCGTCCTTGAAGGTGTTCGGGTTGAAGACGCCGACCGGCACGGTGCCGTTGGAGCCGAACTTCTTCCCGGCCTGGGCCGAGGTGTCCGGATAGGTCACGCTCAGCCGCGGCGCCATCAGGCCGGAAGCGCCCTTGGTCGGAATGACCGAATAGACGTCGCGGCCGCCGATCTTGCCGAACAGCTTCACCAGCTGGCGCTTCCGCCAGCGGGTCCAGGCATCGTAGGCCTGCTGGCTGACGCCGGGCTGGCCGCCGGAGTTGAAGCCGGCGGCGCGCAGGCCCATGTGCCGGCCGGAGCCGTCGGCCAGCGGATAGGTCTTCAGCAGCACCTTCTCCACCAGCTGCTCCCAATCCTCCGGGCTGGTCGCCGGATCGCCGGCCACCCGGAAGCGGTCGATCACCCAGCTTTCGCCCTTCACCCCCCAGCCGCGGAACAGCACGTCGAAATGCGCGATCTGGACGTCCCAGAAGGCGGTGATGAAGCGCACCCCTTCGGGAACCGAGCCGAGGTGCAACTGGACGGATGCCCGTTCCGCGATGTCGGTCCCCAGCAGCAGCCCGACCGTGCGGGGCGGGGCGTAGGGGATGCCGAACTGCTTCACGATGACCTGGCGCAGCGTCTCGTCCTCGCCGGTCATCTCCATTTCCCGTTCGGCCTTCGCTTTGGCCCGGGCCAGGGCGCCGATGCCACCCAGCACGAAGGGAGACATCGTGCCGGTGATCCAGAAGCCGGCGGTGGCGCGGCGGACCCGCTCGCCGGTGACGGTGCCGTCCTCCGCGATGGTCTGGCCGTCGCCGATCCAGCGGCCGGTGCCCAGCATGCCGCGGCGCTCGCCGTCCTCGATGCGGCACTGGTTCACCGGACACAGCAGCCGGGCATTGGCCTCCACCTCGTCCAGCGTGCCCTCCTCCGGATAGTCCAACACCATCACGCGGGCGGCGATCGGCGCCGGCGACGAGAAGGCGCCGCAGTGCGGGCATCGCCAGTACCAGACCCGCCGGTCGCTGTCGGCGTACATGGCCATGATCCCCGCGGTCCAATCGCGGGCGGGGTTCATGCCCTTGGCCTTGTCGGGGTGGCTCACGGCCAGGATCATCGACTGCCGGCCGAAGGTCTGGCGCCGGACGTCGAAGAGTGCCTTGACGTCGCCCATCTCCCCATAGGCGTCGATCTCGTCGGCGACGATGCGCGGCGCCGACTTGTTGATCAGGTTGCGCTTGGTCGCCGGCAGGAACTCCGCCCGCATGGTGCGGAAATTCTTGAAGTGCAGGCTGTCGTCCACCGACCGGGTGCCGAGGCGGGATTCCATGTCCTCATGCGCCTCGATCATCGGGTTGATGCGCGACTTGACGTAGGCCTCCACCGCCTGGTCGGTCTGCATGTACCAGAGCAGGTTGGCCGGATCCGACGCGACGGCATGCAGCAGCCAGTTCTCCGCGATCGTGGTTTTCGCCGACTGGCCGGGGCCGATGACGGCGACGGTCAGGTGATCCAGCGAGGTCAGGCACTCCATCGGCTCCACGACGTAGGGCACCTGGTCGTTGCGCCACTTGCCGACGTAGCCGCCGCCCTCGTTGGCCAGCACGCGTTTCATCTCCGCGAACTCGGCCACCGTCCGGCGCTCCGGCGGCAGCAGGGCGGCCAGGGCCTCCTCGGCCAGCAGCCACCCCGATGCAAATTCAGGTTCCTGCATCCCGCATCGCCTTCCGCAGATCGAGCACCATCTGGCTGCGCAGATCGTCCACGATCTCGCGCAGCACCGGCATCGCGTCCTCGTCCAGCCCCAGCCGCTTGATCATCAGGACCGGGATGCCGTCGATCCCCTTGGACAGGTGGGACAGCATGGTGGCCAGCACCGTGCGCATCTCCTCCGCCTCCACCAGCTCGGAGCGGCTGAGGCGGAGCTTGTCTTCGATCATCGCCGCCTGGGCGGCGTCCTTGCGCTGCTTGGCCGTGGCCTCGCCGGCATGCTGGGCCGGCCCCTGTCGGCGCCGCGGCGCCGGCGGATCCTCTTCGTCCTCCAGGTCGAACACCGGCGGCGGAGGTGCCGCCGGCCTGCGCGGTGCCGGCCGGGGCGGAGGAGGAGGCGCCGCCTCCGGATCCAGATAGGCCCGGACCGCCGCGAGGTCGAACTCCCACCCGCCGGCCTTGGTGCCGCGGGTGACCACCGGAAAGCCGGCGTCGGACTCCAGACGCCGGTCCAACTTCGGCCGGGTCCAGCCCAGCGCCTCGACCAGCTCCTTCTTGCCGACCGTCGGACCGGCCGTGTAACGCGGCGGTGTAACGCCGGCCTTGCCGGCCGTTACACGCTTCGTCGGTGACGCCATTGGTTTCGCTCCGCTTTTCCCTCCGTCCGGGAGCGTGTAACGGACCGTGTAACGCGTTTTTTTTGCCCAATGAGTGGCAGAGCCCGCGGTGCGCAATGCCCGCGTTTGCCGATCCCCCCAGGAAGGACCCATTGAGGGGGGGGGTACCCCTCCCGGCCCGGTCACCCCTTGGCGGTCGCCAGCGCCTCGCCCATGGCCTTCTCGAACTCACTGCGCAGGGAGGCCTGCACCACGTCCTTCGCCCGCTCCCGATAGCCGAGGCGCTGCTGGACGGGCAGCGCGTCGCCGAACCGCACCAGCAGCTTCAGCCCGGTCTTCACGCCGTCCACCTTGCCGATCCGGCCCTTGGTCCCGTGCTCCCGCCGATAGCCGGCCTTCGGGTCCGCCCGCCGGTAATCCCGCGGGGGACGCTGCCAGATGCCGCTGATGCTCTGGCCGCTCTTGAAGGCGACGGTGCCGACGAAGGTGTCCGATCGGGCGGCCAGCCGACGGAGCTTGCCCTTGGGCAGGTTGCCGTACTGGTTGAGCTGGACGTTCTTCGGATTGAACAGCGTCCCGCCCCGCTTGCTGGGCGGAAGGTGATGTTGTCCGCCCAGCTCGAAGGGTTCCAGGTACTTCGCCGCGATGTCCTTGACGAAGATGATGGCCGTCAGGTCCGCCTTCCGGGCCGCCTTGACGCCGACGGCGCGCTGGGTGAACAGGGTTGGCCGGTCGAACACCTCCGTCAGGGCCTCCTTCTCGGCCGCCTGGACCTTCTTCGCCACCGCGGTCAGGGCACGGGCGGTGGCGAAGGGGATTCTGGTCCTTGGCCAGCCCGGTCAGCGTCGACTGCAGCGGCTTCAGGTCGGCGCGGACATCGAGGGCGAGCATGGCGTTACGGCTTGGGGCTGGCGTCGTCGCCAAAGTGTTCACGCGTGAACACTTTGGACGGCTTGGAACGCGGCCAGAGCCGATCCCGGAAGTCGAGTGCCAGCAGCACCAGGCGCCCGACCACCAGCGCCACCGTGCCCCAGAAGGCCAGCTCCTGCGCCGGCCCATGCAGGGCATCGAGCCACCAGTTCATGGTGCCGCCGATGGTGACGATGACGCCATCGGTGGCGGCGCGGCTGGTGAGGCCGTGCATGATGTCGTCCACATGCATGGTCATGCTGCCAACTCCTCGGTGAGATTGGCCAGCCTCTGCCAGCCAGTCTCGAAATAGCGGCGGTCGCGCTCGACGCCGATGAAGCGCCGGCCCGTGGTCAGAGCGGCATGGCCGGCCGACGCGCTGCCGAAGAACGGGTCGAGCACCGTCTCGCCCGCCGGGCAGACGGTGCCGATCAGCTCGGCCAGCAGCTCCACCGGCTTCTCCGTCGGATGGGCGCCAAACCGCACCGGCGCATGGCGCAGCACGTTGGCGACGTTCCGGCGCAACGGCTCGCTGCCCTTGCCCTTGGTGAAGTGGTGGATCAGTTCGTGCTGGTGCCGGAAGTGGGTGCCCATGCCGAAATAGGTCTTGTCCCACACCAGCAGCCCCACCCGCTTCAGGTCGGCGCTTTCCATGGCGTCAGCCGCATGGCCGGACAGGAACAGCGCGGCCTCGCCCCCATCGATGGCATCGGCCAGATGATCGCCCATGCGCCAGTCGATGAAGGCAAGCACATGCCCGCCTGGCTTCAGCACCCGCTGCCACTCCATGGCGCAGCTGCGCAGCAGATGGAGGAAACCCCGCGTGCTCAGGCTGTCGGAGCCGAACCACCGGTCTGTGTCGCCCTTGGTCGACCGCGTCATGGTCTTGCCGTAGGCGGTGCGGCCGGCTTCACGCGTGGCGCCGCTGGAATAGGGCACGTCGGTCAACACCAGGCTGACCGAGCTGTCGGGCAGCTCCCGCATCCGCTCGATGCAGTCGCCCAGCAGCAGCGTTGCCGCGCCGATCGTCACCGATGTGGCCGCAGTCGTATTCTGTTTCATGCTGGTGCGCTCACAGATTTGCGAGGTCATGGCTCACGGGTTGCCACGCCGCTTCCTGGGAATCACGGCGGTAGAAACGCACGTACCGTGATGTGCTTTCGATCATCACGGAATCCGCGATGGCCTTCATCGCGCGTTCCCATCTCGGATCGGCGATCTCGACGCGGCGCAGCGCGAAAACGCTTTCGCGCGAGACCTTTCCCTCTTTGTCCGTGCGGAACGCGTGCTCGACCAGCACGCGGATGTTGTCGTTGGTCTCGGTCGCCCATTCCCTGATGCATTCATCGATCAGAGATTTCGCGACTTGCAGTTCAGGACCGAACCGCATGTGGTCAGTCACCTGCACCTTTATTTGCAGGCGGCCGTCGTAGCTGGTGAAAGTCATGTTTCCGCGTTTTCCGCCGACTTTCACTTCGTATTTTTCATGGAGCAGCGCAACGAAGGTGTCCACGTCGCCAAACACGGCCGCCTTGAAGGCACGCATTTGCGCCGACAGCGCATCGGCCTTTTCCATCAGGCCGCGCACGAATTGGTCCTCCAGGAGGTCGCTCGCCCGCACCTTCCGCGCAGGGATCATCCGGCCTTGGCGATCCTCGTAATAATCCGGGCGCACGGCCTCCGGCGTTACACCGACCGCAATGGCTTCCGGCTGCGCATCAGAGTGCGACATCGTTGTATTCCTTGATGTTTTTCGTGATGCGCCGGCGGCGCGTGTAACGCCCAATGGCCGACCGTGTAACGTCCAAGCTTGCGATAATGGGCCTTTTCGCAAACTCAGCTTTCCATTCCGAAGGACCGCACGGCACCGTCACTCTTCGGCGACAAGCCGTGCGGTCTGTCCGGCCAGGTCGGCCCGATTATCGTCGTAGCGCATGGTGACCCGTGGATCGCGGTGCCGCGCAAAGGACTGTGCGGCCCGCAGATTGCCGTTGGTCGCGTCCAGTGCGCTGGTGATGGCCGCATGGCGCAGACCATGCGGCCGTGTCTGGATTCCGACGTCATCCCCAAGCCGCTGCACGATCTGGTACACCGCGGCGCCGGTCAGCCGGCCTTCGCCAGATCCGGCATTGTCTAGCCGGAAGAAGAGCGGCCCGGGATGACGGCCGCGCATCCGGATCCACTCCTCCAGCGCTGCCTTGGTGGCGTCTGGCAGGGTGATCATCTCCCTCTGGAGGCGCCCCTTGCCGAGGATGGCCAGCGTCGCGGCTGCCGGATCGTAATGCTCCAGGTCCAGCGAGACCACCTCGCCGCGGCGCAGCGCGGTATCATGCAGCAGGCGTACAATGGCGGTGTCGCGCACCCCCTTGCCGTCGCTGCGCTCCTGGACCTGGGAGAGCATCGCCTTGACGCCGTCCCGCCCCGGCCCGCGGGTATCGCGGTAGGCGGCGGCGTCGACGTTCTCGATTTCCAGTTCCCAGCCGACCAAGCCGAGCGTCTTCCCCAGCTTGATCAGCGAACGGAGCGCGGCCAGCCGCCGGTTGATGGTGGCAGGCGCCAGCTGCCGGTCCTGCAGATCGGCACGGTAGCTCAGCACCAGGGCATTGGCCTGACCGGCAGAAAGCGCAAGCAACTCGCGCGTTGCCCGGTCGACGGTGCCGGCATAGGGCGCCAGTTCGGGGTTGCCGGCGACGAAGACCCGGAAGTCTTCCAGATCCCGGCGGTAGGCTGCCACCGTATTGGCCTTGCGGCCGGACAAAAAGGCATCCAGCAGCCGCTCCTGCAACTGGTCCAGCGGCAGCGCCGCAGCCATGCCGGACTGGGCCACGGTGTCCAACTGCTTCACGGTCAGTGCGCCCACGGATGCCTCACATGGCCCGTCTCCGGTCCAAGAATGAGAAGGCCCGCCGCGGCAGATGCCGGGCGGGCCTTCGTTCACACGCAATTCGTCCCGGTCACTCTGTCAAGATATTGATCCTATTTCAAGGATAAATATCCCATGGACGAGATGGAGCAGCGAAGCCGGTGATGGTGTGGTTCCGCAGATACCGGCCTTGAAGCGACCGCAACAGCGCTGTCATGCCATCGTGCCATTCCGCATAATCGCAGTTGGCCTCGATGATCTCCGCGTCGCTGTGCTCAGGTTCCAGCGCGCACCAACGCACCAGCAGCTCCCTTCCGCCCTGATCGTCGGGGCGGAACTGGAAGTCCTGTTCCTCTGCCGGGATCCGGCGGCGACCGTGGGCGTCGAACAAGGATTGTCCCCGTGCCAGATAGCGCGCGGCCAGCTCTGAGCGAAGCGGGGTCGGCTGCCACTCCTCTTCGATCACGTGGCGGTATCGGCCTGGCCGGTCGGACGGCTGCCGGCACGCCACCAGCGGCTGGCTCAGTGACAGCCAATCCGGCCGCGTTCCGGCCTTTCCATGGGATCGGACAAGGCGCCGCTTGCCCATGGGCAATGCCTCGATGGCGGTGGCCACGGCTTCGGCATCGGGTGGGATCCGTGGGGCGATGCCGCGCGTCGGGCCGCCGCCATCCAACCGGGTGCCGACGGCGCCGATGGCGGCCAGCCGGGCACAGCTGTCGACACCCCAGGCACCCGGGTAATCGGAGCCGCTCAGATGGCGGCGCTGGTTGCGGATGCCGAACTGGGCGGCGGCCTCGACCACATGTAGGGTGCTGCCGTCGCGCAACGCCTGCTGGTCCCGGCAGGCCCACACCACCAATTCCTCCAGGTCGAGAGGACGGCGCCGATCCTGCACCGAATGGGCATAGGCGACGGCCATGGTCAGGCCGCCGCCCGGATGGGCAAGTCCGAGCTGGAAAGGCTTTGCCCAAACAGCCGGATAATGCCCACCACCAGCGTGTCCAATGCTTCCTGGGGGATCAGGCTGGGATCAATTCGGCCACAGGCCTGCAGATAGCGTGCTTTTGCGAAGAGGTCATCGGCATCAGCGATCTCACCGGCAACGAGAAGCCGCTCCGAGCGGCTGCATGCATCATCCGCCGCCGGCAAGTCGGCCGCCCCGGATAGCGCCAGGAAGTCCAACAGGGCCGGCAGCAACGGCGTGACAGGGACGGGCATTCAAACCTCCGGCGACCGCCTGACGGCACACATCCGCCAGGGTCGTTAGGATTGTTTGCCCAAAAGGATTACCAATTCCTTGCGACAAATTGCGCGGACAGGGTTTTTTGTTGCTTTTCCCCATCACTGCCTCGTGGAACCGCTGTCAACCGATCAATGTTCTTGAAAAGTTCTTATGCAGCGCCATCCTGACGGCCAGTGTCAGCAACAAGGAGGAAGCCATGTGCGAGCCGCAATTGGTCTACATGCGTTCGTGCCCAATTGCCTCATACGATGCCGTGATCTCGGCAGGCTTCCCCAGCCCGGCCGCCGACTATGTCGAAGGCCGCATCGACCTTGCGGAGGTGCTGGTGCCGCACCCCAGCGCCACCTTCACCTTGCGCATCTCGGGCCACAGCATGACGCGCGCCGGCATCCACGATGGGGATTTGGCGATCGTCGACCGAAGCCTGACGGCCCGGCATGACGACGTTGTGGTTGCCGTGCTGGATGGTGAGCTGGTGTGCAAGCGCCTGCTGGTCCGCCGTGGGCGATACTATCTCGCACCCGAGACGGACGATCGCGCATATCAGGTCATCGATGTCACCGATCGCCGCGACTTCGAGGTCTGGGGCGTCGTCAGCGCGACCATCCGGATCCACCGTGGCTGACGATGGCCAGCACCTTCGCCCTGGTGGACTGCAACAATTTCTATGTGAGCTGCGAACGGGTCTTCAACCCGCGGCTGGAGGGCGTGCCGGTCGGCGTGCTGTCGAACAACGACGGCTGCTTCGTCGCCCGGTCGGCCGAGTTGAAGGCGCTGGGCGTCACCATGGGCCAACCTCTGTTCGAGGTGCGCGACCTCGTCCGCCGCCACAATGTCCGGATCCTGTCCAGCAACTATGCCCTCTATGGGGATCTCAGCGCACGCGTGACCGATTGCCTGCGGGGCCTTGCTCCGGCTCTGGAGGTCTATTCGATCGACGAGTCGTTTCTCGATCTGACCGGAATGACGGGCTCCCTGGCCGCCTATGCTGCCGATATCCGCCGGACGGTGCGGCGCTGGACCGGCATTCCGACCTGTGTCGGGATCGCCCCTTCCAAGACGTTGGCGAAGCTGGCGAACTTCGCAGCCAAAAAGGTCCTGCGCGATGACAGTGGCGTCTGCGACCTGACCAGCTCAGACGATCGGGAAGAGATCCTCGCGCGGGTGCCGGTCTCGGAAGTCTGGGGGGTTGGCCGGCGATCGGCCGAAAAGCTGGAGCGGTTGTCGGTGCATACCGCCGCCGACTTGCGCGACCTCGACCCTCGGCTCGCCCGCCAAGTGCTGACGGTGACCGGCGAAAGGCTGGTCTACGAGCTGCGCGGGATTGCCTGCATGCCGCTCGATCTGGCGCCCAGCCCACGCAAGACCATCGCGGTGACGCGCTCATTCGGTCAGCCGGTGACGGGGTGGGAAGAGATGCGTGAGGCCGTGGCGACCTACGCCACCAGGGCGGCGGAGAAGCTTCGCGCGGAAAAACTCGCGACCGAAGCCGTCCAGGTGTTCTGCCACACCTCGCCATTCCGCCCCGGTCCAAGCTACAGCAATGCGGTGACCGTGGAGGTGCAGCCGGCGAGCAGTGACACTTTCCAGCTGATTGCTGCGGCAACCGCCGGCGCCCGCCGGATCTGGCGTGACGGCTACGACATGAGCAAGGCCGGCGTGATCCTGACCGGCCTGATCCCGGAGGAAAAGTGCAGCCCGACCTGCTGCAGGTCGCGGATCGGCAGCGTGGCGCGAAGCTGATGGCCGCGCTCGATGCGGTCAACACCAGGATGGGACGGAACACCCTGGTGCCGGCAGCCACCATCGGCCGCTCTTGGCACATTCGTCAGGACCAACGTTCGCCCAGCTACACCACGAAGATGGACGAAGTGCCGGTGGTTTCAGCATGAAAACAACATCGCACACCGCCAATAATTACTTAAATATACACCATGTGATTGGATAGGAATAATACAATGATCATCCCATAATTTTTAGGGGCAGGCAGTTCTAGCCTGCCCCGCATCATCGAAAAAAATACTTAATGGCTCTCTGGCTGCACCAAAAGCTGCGAAACGATTGCAATCCTATCACGGAGAACGGGGCCAATATTCCTGACAGATAATTCTTTCACAAGATAAGGCGGAATAACGAGATCTGCTTCCCAAGTTTCGGTGGGGTCGATCCGGCCGCGCACCGTAACATTGCCGCTTGCTTTGCGGCAGATTTCCATCCCACCACTCATTGCGGGGTAGGCAGCACAAGGCGACACACTCCGTAAAGGCACCACGAAAACCTGCTGCACCTTGGCACCAGTTTGCGCCAATGCGTGAAGGTCGAACAGCCGGCCGGATTCAAACGGTTCCACCATCGCGCGATCAAGCCCATCCCGAGTTCCACCATCGACAATGACCGCTGCCCGAACAAGTGGATATTCCACCGCCTCTCTGTGAGATGCTGCGGTGAAGCGGTCAATTAGAGCCTGCTCGACATCGTCAACTTTACGCGAGGGCGGTATGGATGCGCTTTGAGCGCATCCCGCTAAGACGGTAGCTATTGCAATCGCGGCGACAGCCTGCGCAGCAATGGAGTTGTTCTTATTCATAATACGTTGGTTTCCAGTAGCATATTGAGCATGCTTCTTTGCTCAAAGGTTATCTAATTGTCAACCGGTGTGCGCCATAAGGGAATGGCTTTCTCACTCATAACCGGCACGTGCAAACACGCCCGTTTAAGCCGCTCGCGAAACTTTTCATTCTCCCTAGTTTGCTTTCTCACGAGGTGTTGCCGGCACCTTAAGCGCCTCTATCTCGCCCGTCGTCACCGCCAAATGGATTGTACCGGCGTCCAGGGGGTGCTGGCACTTGTCGGATTAAATCGCCCTGCCGCCATGTTCATCAGGAAGCCGCATGTGCGGTCGTAAGACGGGAGGTGTGGAGATGCGTTCAACTTTCGCTTCAATGCTTATCGGTCTGCTGGTTTGGACCGCCGTCCCGGCAGTGGCCGAGACGGTCAGTGAAAATGCATGCAGCGGTGGGTGCACCATCCGCGGCAAAGACGGCTCCAAAACCGCAACCATCGAGAAACCCATCTACGGCGCCGAATTTATTATCCGCGATAACGACCGCAACGTAATTGGGAAAATAGACAGACCAATTTCCGGCGATTATTACATCATCAGAGACTATTATGGCAACGAAACCGGGAAAATTGACACACCAATCTCCGGTGAATACTATATCATCCGCGATAAATATGGCAGTGAAACCGGAAAAATCGAAAAACCTTACTCCGGAGATTATTATATCATCCGTGATAAAAGCGGCAATGAAGTTGGAAAAATCGAGAACTTTCCCTGAGGCGATGACCTTGCCTCACTCCCTCATTTGAGTTGACCGTGTCCGGGGTGAGTTTCACCGTACCAGTATTTGGTAAAGCTTGATGCCGGCACCGGTTTCCGGGAGAGCATGCACAGGCCCCAAGCCGGACCACCGCTCTCCGGGTGGGGCGGTGCCGGCGAGAGCCACGGTTCAGTCATTGCCCATAATCATTGGATGCCAAGCGTTCAGCCATGGCGCTCCAAGTCAGCGTTATGCAACTCCACCACATGCCGGACCACGTCGGCCGCCGCGGGATCCGGCGCCACCATCACCAGCAGGTAGCGGCGCACGCCGTCCAGCTCGACTGTGATGGCGCCTGGATCGTCCGGGTCCGTGCTCCACGGCAGCGACAGCGCCGCCGCGAAGCGTAGAACTCGCGCGGCGGCGCTGGGACCGGAGCGGTCCCCTTCTCCACCGGCCGGGACGGCGCCGGCGTCACCGCCGGCACCTTCAGCGCCTCCACCTCGCCTCGTGTCACCGCCGGGTGGATCGTGCCGGCGTCCAGGGCCTGCTGGCGGGTGTCGTCCGGCAGGGTTGCGATGGCGTAGAGCGTGCTCATCGCTTCCGGCAGACGGTCCAGCGGCACCTGCCCCTCGTCGACGAAGGCGGCGATCTCGCGCAGCTTGCGGGCGGTGGAGGTGCTGAACGGAAGGTCGGTCGCCACCATCGCCTCGTACTCGCCGTGGGGCAGAGCCGCCTTGGCCTCGTTCAGGCGGCGGCCGACGGCGATGGTCGCCTCCAGAGCGTTCGACCATTCGCGGCGGATGTCGGCGGCGAACTCGGCCCGCGTGGTCAGCGGGCGCGGGGTGGCCAGCATCGACAGGCGGGCGTCGCCCAGGCTGCGGCGGGCGGGCGGCCTGGGCTTGGGCGTTGGCCCGGAACCGGATCGGGACATGGGATCAGCCCTCCATCGCGGCGGACAGGTGGAGCCAGAGGTCGCGGAACAGCGGGCCGGTGCGGGTGCCGGGGATCTCCGCGGTGCCCAGCCCGGCGATGAAGCTGCGCGGCACCTCCTGAAGCTGCGGGATCTCCACCGGCGCCACCGCCCCCATGGCGGAGACGATGGCGCGGGCGTCGGCGGTCTCGCGCAGGCGCGGGACGACCTGGCTCAGCAGCAGACGCATCGGCCGGCGCCGGGCGCGCAGGTAGGGCAGCATGGCCTGCATGCTGACCAGATCCTCCGGGCCGGGGCGGACGGGCACCAGCACCGAATCCGCGCAGTCGAACAGCAGGGCGGTCGCCTGGGGAAAATTCTCCACCGCGGTCGGGGTGTCGATCACCAGCAGGTCGAGGCCCGGCGGAGTCGGCCGCTCCGTCACCGCGCCCAGCGGGCGCTGTTCGTGGAGGATCGGGGCAGCGTCGGCCGGGCGCAGGCCGTGCCAGTGGGTCAGCGAGCCTTGCGGGTCGGTGTCGAGCGTGCCCACCCGCCGGCCGGCGACGGCGGCCGCGACGGCCAGATTGCGGACGGTGGCGGTCTTCGGACCGCCGCCCTTCCCCTGGACCACCAGGATCGTCCTCATGGCCGGTCCCCCTGCCCGGCCCGGCCCGCCTGGGCGGCGATGGTCTGGCGGATGAGGGTCGCCTCGCGTTCCAGGATTTCGGCGATGGTGTCGAGCGGGGAGTTGATCGCCTCGGTCGCGGCCTTCAGCGCCTTCAGGGCGTCGCTGTGGGCCTTGATGGCGTGCATCAGGCGGAAGCCCTCCTGCCGCAGCTCGGGCGGCAGGGCGCGCAGATGGGCAAGCGCGAGGTCCATGCTCTCCTCGCGCGTCCGGGCGGGCGGCGGCGGCAGAGCGGCGGGCTCATACGGCCGGGCGGCGGACAGCGAGGCGATGTCGATCCGCTCGCCCCGGCGCAGACGGTCGAGCGCCCGGTCGGTCAGGGCGGAGCGCGCCCGTTGCTCCTCCTCCTGCCCGATCCGGCGGGCGCGGCGGTCGATGGCGTCGAGATCGGCACGGGTGAGGACCGGCGCCAGGGCGGGATGCGCGGCCCCGCCGGTCACGGCGTCGAACAGCTCGACGATCTGGATGGTGACGGTGATGGCGCGTTCGGTCTCGGCCTTGGTGCAGAGATAGACGGCCTGCTTCTTCGTCAGCCAGAACTCGGTGGCGGGGCGGCCCCGTCCGCGAATTTGCGGTACGGTGCCGCAAATTCCGCCAAGCCTTTCCAGCGCATCGCGGTGCCGCTCGATCAGTTGGCGGATATCGCGAGGTCTTCCGAAGCCCAACGCCTCGGCCAAGCGCAGAATCCAGAATGCGTGGCTCGCCGTTGATGGCGATGTCGATGTCGGTCGGTGATAAGGCGGGCAAGATCTGCCCGTTGTCGCCCATGCTTTCCATGGCGAAGCCCTCCAAGTCGGCGTTGCCGGCGACAGGAAGGCTTCTGAGGACCGCCCTGGTGCCGGGGGTTCAGAACCTGACTTGGACAGGCCGGACTATTCCCCTTACGGGTGTTGTATTATCCGACCCCCGGCGAAGGGGCATGCTACGGACAAAGTCCCGGCATGAAAAGGGCCACGTCGCGAAAACGCGCGGGTGGCCGGCTGCCAAGTGGAGGTTCTGAGGCTCCGGGAGGAAAAGTCGCTCCGTTGGGATGGCGCGTCAACCATTTATCGGATCTTTTAGAGAAGCGATCAAAATCTTACAGAATAGCGAATAGCGTTAGCAATGACACCTCGATAATTATAATAATTTCTCTTCATATCAATGATACCTATCAAAACCACCTCCTTTAAAACGATAGACCTAGATATATCGAGCGTTTAGAATTCAATTTCCTCTTCAGCGTTTCTCTCTATGAAGTTCTTTTCATCTGAAAATAACATTTCTTCGACGTACTCCCAACCATTTTTTTTGAATAGTTGAAATATTTTCTTCCTAGATTTATCATCTGCAAAAGATTTTGAGATCTTCACATACATTATATTACTACCATTCATAATAATTCTGTACAAGTCAGATTCATCGACGTAAATGGATGTCTTTACAGTTCCAGTAATATCACAATGACGCAACATTGAAGATTTGAATACGATTTCTCCCTCTACCCTTCGGAGAGCGCAATTAACAATCCTAGTTTTTTTGAAAGAACATTTATCTGCCGTCGTAGCATACATTTGGTTGTTTCAAAAATTGCTTCCTCAAAATTTGTTCTGTTAAGCTCTCCATACGCAAACTTCGTGTTCTCAATCGAAGCTCCCGTAAAGTCGCAAAGCGACATATTCTGAACGAAGAAGCTGGCTCCTGCTATGAGCGCCACTCGAAAAGAAGCACCCTCAGCAAAGAAGTTTACATAAGAACCAGATATAATCTGCAAATGATCAAAATTGACTCTTTCCAAAAATCTGACGAAGAAATTGTTATATATTGAAACATAATCGCGATTTGAATTACTGAATTGAAGTTCATGCACAAGATCTCCGGTGAAATTTCTCGCAATTTTATCAAAAGCTAATGGATTGCTACTTATATAATCAATCTTAATAGGACCGGATTTCCATCCTCCTTCAGAAATATCGGCGTTAAACAAATAAGTCGGATAAGCAATTTTGCTGAATGCGTTCATAACTGCCCATAATGCTATCTCTGCATTACGATGCCCAATTTCTGCATTGCGCCAGCTTCCCGCTTCGTCGTAATAATCTATTCCCTTTTCTAAGGAATAGTTTATTAGCGATGCTGCGATACCAACCCACTTCCTGCCCATCTCATAATCAGCCCCATCTCGTTTCCTTTCAACAATGATCTCTGCTTGATTGATTAGAAAGGCGACGATTTGGACTGTTATTGGCGCAGCTGCGGTAAGCCGAACCCATTTTGATAGAAACATTCTATGATCAAAATCACTATAAGGGTCAGCAACCTGTTGACCCCAGCGCATGAATGCATCAAGTAGACCGCACGCGGTCAGATATTCGCCAAAGCTTTTGTGGAGAAATTCATATCCACGGTTTAATTCCTCATCCTTGCGAGTGTCGAAAATAGAATGGCAACATTATCGAATCCGCAGCCCCACAATTTTTAGCCTTTCAGTAAATCGGGTGTTCATAAATACATCTCTCATACTCACAAACGTTGCCTCATCCCCGGTACGCCCGCCGCCTCTCCATGCAGCAATTCCGAGAGATTGCATCAGTGTATCAAATGTTTCCCTACCCATTTCGTTTAAGCTTCTCCAGTCTTCTTTAATTCTTTCGCGCTCCCAAATTTTCCAAATATTGATTCATAAATGTGATTTCTATTGTTTGCTGCTTCCTCCCATTGGCTACCCACGTAGCCAGATGATGAGGAGGTATGCGAGTAAAGGCTCTTTTGTAGGTCACTAAGGGACTCCTCTGTCATCGCAGCAGGAACATCCAAATCCTGTTTTGCAGCAATTGCATAACGAAGCCAGAATTCTTTTCTTTGGTCGAGATCGGCCACATTATGAACGTCTATAACTTCTCTATCTCTCAAACGATAAGGTTGTTGTTTAAACGGACGCATATCTGCCACATGAAGAGTTCTGTTTCCATGCAGAGAAAGTCTTTTACTAGCCTCCTGCATGGAAGGCGCTCTCCCAGTACAATAAACCTCACAGAGGCTGAGTCGCCTATACGCGACTTCCAGTGGATCAAGGCAGAAGCAAATTCTTGCGCAGCTGTTTCTGAACCAGCCCCTTCTTTGGCTAGCTCGTCCAGGCCATCAAAAATGATAATCCAATCTTGATGGTTATCACGACCTAACGAACTAAGTGGCGTTGTATCTGCATCAAACGGTTCATCAAGATACGACCTAAAATATTCCTCTATTCTCAAATCGATAGAACCTCCACCTTTAAGCCTTTGAAGAGGAACAACAAGAACTCTCCATCGAGGAGCCAGGGAAAGAGTAGCAGCAATTTTTCTTGCAAATGAAGATTTGCCAGAACCGGGTCCACCAGAAACCAGCTTTATTCGATCAGATCGATCATTTTTTTCTAGCCATTCCATAACAATATCTTCAAGCATTCCAATCTGGATTGGAATGCTATCGTCGTTCTCATCTACAGAAAATTTCTGTATATTCTTTTCCTGTCGATCAGTTATTTTTTCATCAACCCACCACGCTCTCAAAGGCTGATAAACTTGCCCAAGTAGTAACCCCGCAATCTTCATCTTGCGCAAATAAGATATGATCATCAAATCTTTTTATAATCTTTTCTCTATATTCTGACCAAGCACGATGCCTAGAGTTATTTTGCGCGAATGACCCTTTCAACGCATCAAATACATGAGAGTAGTAACCATTATCACGCGCCCTTCTCCGAGAAAGCCCAATAGAGACTTCTTCTCGAAATATTGCTTTGATATTTTCCATAGATATAGAAGGAGAAAATACTTTAATTTCCTCATATATCCTTCCTGCTGCATCAGAAAATATGGTGAAGTTGTTAGGATTATCAAAATCGGCAAGATCGATATATATATCTTCTTGATCACAAATTAAACTGTATCTATACTAAAAATGACTTAATTAAATAATCTATTTCTTCCACTGATGCTTTATTTCTGAGATCACATCGTGCCAGTGATTTTGAAAAAGCATATGCTAATGTTTCCATCACTAGTTTCATAGACCGGCGAGAAACGTCATCGTCACCTTTGAGCGCTTCAATAGTCTTGAAGAATGATGGTATCGGATTTCCCAATCCAAATTTTCCAAGCGCTACGGCTTGAACGGCCGCTTCAGCAGCAGAAATAGAAACTTTGGCCCAATCGAACCTCTTCTCGCCACATGTTAATTTAATCGACATTCTTATTTTGCTCCTTAAGCAACCATCTCTATTTTTACATTGATAAAACGATAGCACCCACATAGTAACATCAAGCAAATGCAACGTTTCTGCTAACGCAAACTCGCGCCGCTGGCATGGTTCCAGCAAGATGCGATACCCCGGTATTCAACCGAAGCACTATATTTTGCCCTGGTTAATTCAGCTGTGTCCAGAACGAAGAGGATTGGCACTGACGCAGGAAGATGATTCTTAAACAATAGGTTACCATATGGCATTACGGCCGGATCAGGTCCGCTGTGGTCAACAGGCGCTCGTCCACCCGGCGCAGCGCGCCGCGCAGCGATAGACCCGATGGCAGGCGGCGCGCAGGGCCTGGACGGCGCGACAGGGGGCGTCGTCCTCGCGCTGGGGCTGCACCGGCCGGTGGCGCGCGGTGCGGGGCGGATCGCCCAGAATCCAGGCGGAACTGCCGGTCGGGCCGGCGGCGGGACAGGGTGCCGGGCTGGACGGGCATGGCTCAGGCCCTCCCCTCGATCAGCGGGAAGGCCGAAACGGCGCCGACCGACGGAACGGCGACGGTGATGTCCACAGCCTCGACATCGAACGCCGCAGCAGTTCCAGCTCGTAGGCCACCCGCATCCAGTCGGCGACGCAGCAATTCGGCGCGGTGATGGTTAGCCTGCGATCCCCGCCGGGGAACCGGCTGGAGGCGCTGAAGGGCGACCGCGCCGGACAGCACAGCATTCGGATCAACGACCAATGGCGCATCGTCTTCGCCCCGTCTGGCACGATGGCGGCGCGCACGAGGTCGAAATCGTCGACTACCACTGACCGGCCAACGCCAAGGAGGGCGCCATGCGGATCAAGACCCACCCCGGCGCGGTTCTGCGCGAAGAGTTCCTCGTCCCGCTCGATCTCTTCGGCCCATGCTCTGGCCCTGGCTCTGCGCGTGCCGGCGACCCCGCATCGGGGCAATCGTCAACGAACGGCGCGGCATCACCGCCGACACCGCCTGCGGCTGGCGCGCTATTTCGGCGCCGCAGAATCTGGCTGAACCTTCAGATGGCGCATGACCTGTACGTCACCGCCGCCGACCATGGCGAGGAAATCCAGCGCAGCATCGCCCCGCGCCGCCTGACCGGACCAGCGGCGTCACTCCGCATCGGATCGCTGCCGCTCCCGGCGCAGGCCCGGCAGCAGGATCGTCGCGTCCGCCCGCCGCCCCAGCAGCCAGCGGGCGGCGCAGCGCCCCAGCTCCCACCCGAAGCCGCCCAGCATGGCGGTGCCGAGCAAGGCGAAGACCAGCCCGCCCATCATCACTCAGCAGCTCGTACCTAATGACGCCTCTCCTAAACCCGTAGGAAGCGTGAGTGCAGCTCCTGATCACATCGCAGATTGAAGCGACCATACACCCACCTCGACTAGGGAGAACGGGTGTGAGCGAATTGCACGACGATAACGATTTCGACAATTCCATTGATATCGATAAGTCGCTCGACATCAATGATAATCCCCTCTTGCGAAGAAACTCCACTTCCGAACTGAGCCAGAGGAGCTGATCGGTATCGCTGATCAAGAAAGTATCGAATTCAGAACACATGGAACCTCTGGAAAATGATCTCAGCGTCCGCAACAATATCCTGAAGCAAATCGGCGACACGGATCAGCCAGCCCCGCAACCGCTCAAAGATGACCTTGATCAGATTAACGCCAGATTGATGACAGAATTGGCGATCTCGTCTGAATGACTCAACAGATTCAAACAACGCAACATCAAGGATCAACGACATGGCGGCAGTGGGCCGTATTCAATTGGTATCTTCACTCAAACAAATCAGTACAGCTGGGGAAAGTCTGGTCCAGCCTCTTGTATGAGTGAACTCACTCGCCAATCTTTTCAGTTATCGTCTGGTGGCAACGTGGCGCAGCCAATCAGTGCGCGCTGATGAACAGCACACTCGGTTCAACAATTCCAGATGGCAGCAATGAACCATCGTGGCAGGCAGCACAGCAGTGGACAGCGATGAGCAATGAGCCACCTGACATCGGTGTGACACAACAGTGGCACAATCCTGGCATGGCGGCGTTGGCGGAGTCCCTTCCTGGGCAAGGCCAGGGGGTGGGTTGCCATGACAGGGCATGACTCGCCCTCCTCTGATACAAGGCCTCGGCAGTGGAGCATGCAGGGGTGGTGCTGGCTGGACTGAGTCACACAGCAGTTGATCAGACGCTGATGCATGGCCTCACCTAAAGCAGCATGGCAACATACAATTGGGAGGTGTGCTGGGGTTGAGCCCTCCAATATGCCACGGTGTGCCCAGACCTCCATCCCCAACCATCATCACCATGCTGAACCTGGATGAGGTGATTGGTCGTGGCATGACCCTCGATCCTCACAGCAGCACAGTGGTGCAGGCTGGTGCTGAGCACTCTGGTCCTCAGGCTGGCACACAGCAGGTATGGGCTTATGTGCCGCTGTGGCCACAACAAGTGGGCGATGAAGAACCAGTTCAGCAATGGGAGGTGCAGCATCACCTTGGCAACTCCGTGTGACATCGCCTCATGCGGCAATGGATGGGCGTGAGTGGTCGCCAGCAGGTGGTGACCTGGCCTTCAGCGACGACGAAGGCGGTCGGTCGCTGGCCCGGCCGCCCAGCAGTATCTCGGCGGCGATGGCGCGCGGCGGCGTGCACCTTCCACATCGGCGACAACCGCCACGGCCGCGCGCGTCGCCGAGTTCAGCATGAGCAGCAGGCCCAGCACCTCGAACATCTGGCGGTTGACGCGCTCCAGCATCACTACGGCGACCAGCTTGTCGCGCGGCTTCAGCGCCGGGCAGGCCAGAACGGCGCAGCGGAACCGGCCAACGAGTCGCGGAAGGCGGCTTGCGGCTTGGCCGCGGGGGTTGCGGGGGTGGTCAGAAGCGATCCGGCGAGGACGATGAGGGACCTTCCCGGCGGCGCGGTGGCCGGCCGGCGGCAATCGGGCTCCCTGCGGGCGCACGTGTCCGTGGCTGCAAGGAACAGCGGATTTTAATCCTGATTTTTGATACCCTCCGGACACGCATCGCCCACGTCCGCCGTGGGGCACGGCAAGGAGCCGGCATGGGGCATTGGCGATGATTGCGGTCCTAGCGGGGCGGCCTCGGCGGGGCCGTCCGTTTCAGGGCGGGGCGCGCGGATACAAGGCAAGGCTCCGGCGTTGACCGCCGCGCGGGGGCGCAACGGTGGGGACAAGACGGGTGCAGCGCGGCCACCGGCAAGGGCGGACGCTGGGCACCGGATGACGGGGGCTTACGGGGAGAAGCCGGCGCCGGTCAGGGTGGCGCGCGTGGCGATGCCATCGGGCAAAGCTCCAGGGTTCACCGGCGCGTGGGCGCGCGGCGTAGGGGGTGAAGACGCGCATCGCTTCCGGCCGTCTGGCGGCCGAGAGCGGCGCGGTCTTCAAAGTCGATGGGGGCGGCTGACTGGCGACCGTCGAGCGGACGCACGGCGGGCCGCGCGCCATGGCGCAGCCGGTGCGATGGCGGGCCAACGGGCGGGCCTCTCGGTGGAAGCAGTTGGTTTTCTCGTCGTCGGAATGTAGAAGGGGGGCTGGCTGTCGGCGAGTGGCCCGATCATGCCGGAATGCCGCTGCCGCGGCGATGCCGGCCGCAAGCCATTGCAGGCGGGTGGGGTCACACTGTCGTCAGCCAGCAGCTCACAGCATGGTGCTGCCTGCCATGGGGTGGTGGTGGTGGGGGTGGTGGTGGTGGTGGGGGTGGTGGGGGTGGTGGGGTGGGGTGGGGGGGGGGGGGGGGGGGTGGTGGGGGGGGGGGGGGGGGGTGGTGGGAGTGGGGAGAGGCATGGCCATGG